>NZ_RKLN01000029.1 GCF_004011835.1 Rhodococcus spongiicola | reverse complement strand
CGACAGACCTGTCCCCCACGACACCGACAGACCTGTCCCCCGTGACGGTGAACCCGTCCCGGGTGGTGGTGAGCACCAGTGCCGGGTCGGCGGTATCGAGGATGTAGCCGTTACGGTCGGCCGGCTGATCCGGATCGACCGGCACGTACCCGCCACCGGCGACCGTGACCGCATACACCGCCACCAACATCTCCACCGACCGGCCCAT
>NZ_RKLN01000028.1 GCF_004011835.1 Rhodococcus spongiicola | reverse complement strand
TGCTGGTGTTGCATCACATTGCGGCGGATGGGTTCTCGATGGGCCCGCTGATGCGGGATGTGGTGACCGCGTATGCGGCGCGGACCGCGGGTGTGGTTCCGGGGTGGGCGCCGCTTGCGGTGCAGTATGCGGATTATGCGTTGTGGCAGCGGGAGGTGCTGGGTTCGGAGGACGATCCGGAGTCGGTGATCGCGCGGCAGGTCGAGTACTGGAAGCAGGC
>NZ_RKLN01000027.1 GCF_004011835.1 Rhodococcus spongiicola | reverse complement strand
TGCTGGTGTTGCATCACATTGCGGCGGATGGGTTCTCGATGGGCCCGCTGATGCGGGATGTGGTGAGCGCGTATGCGGCGCGGACTTCCGGGATGGTTCCGGGGTGGGCGCCGCTTGCGGTGCAGTATGCGGATTATGCGTTGTGGCAGCGGGAGGTGCTGGGTTCGGAGGACGATCCGGAGTCGGTGATCGCGCGGCAGGTCGAGTACTGGAAGCAGGC
>NZ_RKLN01000026.1 GCF_004011835.1 Rhodococcus spongiicola | reverse complement strand
CACCGACAGACCTGTCCCCCGTGACGGTGAACCCGTCCCGGGTGGTGGTGAGCACCAGTGCCGGGTCGGCGGTATCGAGGATGTAGCCGTTACGGTCGGCCGGCTGATCCGGATCGACCGGCACGTAGCCGCCACCGGCGACCGTGACCGCATACACCGCCACCAACATCTCCACCGACCGGCCCATCGCCACCGCGACCAGCGACTCCGGGCCCACACCCGCGGCGATCAGCA
>NZ_RKLN01000025.1 GCF_004011835.1 Rhodococcus spongiicola | reverse complement strand
TCCACCGCACCAAATCCCCGGTCCGATACATGCGCCCACCCGCGGCACCGATACCGTCGGCGCCGGCATACGGGTCGGCGACGAACCGCTCCGCCGACAGATCCGCCCGACCCGTATACCCGCGCGCGAGCTGGACCCCGGCCAGATACAACTCACCCGGCACCCCCACCGGCACCGGACGCAACCGGTCATCGAGCACCAACGCCCGCGTGTTCGCCACCGGACCACCGATCGGCACACTC
>NZ_RKLN01000024.1 GCF_004011835.1 Rhodococcus spongiicola | reverse complement strand
CGCCTCACCCCGACCCGCGACCGCCGACCCCACCGCAACATCGGTGCTGCCACTGAGCTTCGCCAACACCACCGCAAGCGCCGCATGCACCACCATGAACGCAGTCGCCCCCCGCTCCCGCGCCCACGACCGCACCCGCCCCACCGTCACCGAAGACACCGCGAACTCCACACAACCACCCACACCCGACCGCACCGCAGGCCGCGGCCGGTCCGTCGGCAACGCCAACACATCCGGCAACCCCGCCAA
>NZ_RKLN01000023.1 GCF_004011835.1 Rhodococcus spongiicola | reverse complement strand
GCCGCATGCACCACCATGAACGCCGTCGCGCCCTGCGCCTTCGCCAACGCCTCGACCCGGCCGGTCAACCCCTCCTCGAGCGTGAACCCGAACGAGGCACCCGCATGCGAGGCCACCACCGGACGCGGCCGATCAGCCGGCAGATCCAACTGCTCCGGCAACCCCGCCAACGCCTGCTTCCAGTACTCGACCTGCCGCGCGATCACCGACTCCGGATCGTCCTCCGAACCCAGCACCTCCCGCTGCCACAACGCATAATCCGCATACTGCACCGCAAGCGGCGCCCACCCCGGAACCA
>NZ_RKLN01000022.1 GCF_004011835.1 Rhodococcus spongiicola | reverse complement strand
TTGCGGGCGCAGGTGGAGTCGGGGGAGTCGTTCACGGATCTGTTGGCGCGGGTGCGGGCGACGGATCTGGCGGCGTTCGAGCATGCGGATGTGCCGTTCGAGCGCCTGGTGGAGGTGCTCGATCCGGCGCGGTCGCAGGGCCGGCATCCGTTGTTCCAGGTGATGCTCACCTTCCAGAACCTGGGCCAGCCCGGACAGCAGGGGCCGGTCGAGGTGGACGGGTTGACCGTTGCCGCGGTCGATTTCGATGCGCAGGTCGCGAAGTTCGATCTGCAGGTGACCGTGGTTCCGGGCGCCGACCGGTGGGCGGTGGATCTGACGTATGCCACCGATCTGTTCGACGAGGCCACGATCGTCTCGTTGGGTGAGCGGCTGGTGCGGGTGCTCGAGGCGGTCACCTCCGATCCGGCGCGGCCGGTGGGGGATGTCGAGGTCCTCGATCAGGCGGAGC
>NZ_RKLN01000021.1 GCF_004011835.1 Rhodococcus spongiicola | reverse complement strand
GTATCGCACCGGGGATCTGGTGCGATGGAACCGGGACGGGAATCTCGAGTTCCTGGGGCGCACGGATTTTCAGGTGAAGGTGCGGGGTCTGCGGATCGAGTTGGGGGAGATCGAGTCGGCGTTGGTGGCGCTGGAGGAGGTCGCGCAGGCGGTGGTGGCCGTGCATGACGGTGACGTCGGCCGGCACCTGGTTGGGTATGTGGTGCCCGCCGGCGGCCGGTCGGTCGACGCGGAGGCGGTGCGTGAGGCGGTCGGGCGGGCGCTGCCGGCCTATATGGTGCCCGATGCGGTGATGGTCCTCGACGCGTTCCCGGTGACCGCCAGCGAGAAGGTGGACCGGACGGCGTTGCCGCCGCCGCGGTGGAACACCCGCGAGTTCCGGGCGCCGACGACCCCGATCCAGCAGGTCGTGGCCGCCGTGTTCGCCGACGTCCTCGGCATCGACCGGGTCGGGCTCGATGACGACTTCTTCGCCCTCGGCGGGAACTCGCTGGCCGCGACCCGCGT
>NZ_RKLN01000020.1 GCF_004011835.1 Rhodococcus spongiicola | reverse complement strand
GCATCGAGATACTCGACCGTCGCCTCGAGCACCGACGGCACGAACTGCGCCACCGACACCGACTCCGCACCGATCACCCGCGCCAACTCCACCGGATCCCGATGCGCATCACGCCCCGCGACCACCACCGACGCACCGACCTGCAACGGCCAGAACAACTCCCACACCGACGCATCGAACGTGAACGGCGTCTTGAGCAACACCCGATCCACACCCGCCAGCGGATAATCCGCCTGCATCCACCCCAGCAGACTCACCACCGACCCGTGCGCAACCGCCACACCCTTCGGCCGCCCCGTCGACCCCGACGTGAAGATCACATACGCCGTGTTCGACGACCGCAACGGCGCCACCCGCTCGAAATCGGTGACCGGTGCGTCATCGAAGCCCGACAGATCGGCCTCGTCCACGTTCACCACACCGACAGACCTGTCCCCCACGACACCGACAGACCTGTCCCCCACGACACCGACAGACCTGTCCCCCGTGACGGTGAACCCGTCCCGGGTGGTGGTGAGCACCAGTGCCGGGTCGGCGGTATCGAGGATGTAGCCGTTACGGTCGGCCGGCTG
>NZ_RKLN01000002.1:105468-760123 GCF_004011835.1 Rhodococcus spongiicola | reverse complement strand
ACGCCGCCATGGTGCCCGCCCCACCGGCGAGCAGAAGTGCCGCCGCACCCGCAGCGATCGCGCCCTTGGTCTGCTTGTTCATCTGATATCCCCAGCTTTCGTCGAATCCCAATCAGGGATTTGGCGGTCCCGGAACGGTGTTTCGTGTGCCGATCCGAATACAGGTTGTCGCCACCGCGGTGGCCAACCCGACCCCCCAGAACCGAAGAGCGGGTTGGCTCACTTCATGCGATGCGCATGATGTCTATCACGTGAGTCATACCTTTCTAAAGGGTTGTTAAACGCGAACTTGGTCACGTGTCCAACTCGTTCTACGGTCGGATCCCCCTCCCGCTGCTACGACACGGGCAGCATTGCCGTGAACGGAGGACGAACCAATGCCACTTACGGGCGAAAATTTCTATGCAGGTTGCCCTGCGGCGTCGCGAATCATTTCGCAAGTTGGTCGGATTCCGAGGTCGGCGTAGCGGGGTGTGGCTGTCCAGGGTGCTGCCGGCGACGCGCGCAGGGGTTACGGAGAAGATTCAGGAAACGGGAACCTAGGCGAGTAGCGACTGCAGCTTTCCGGCGAGAACATCCCATTGCCACTCGGCCTTGACCCACTCGCGGCCCGCCGCACCCATCGCGACGGCGCGGTCGGGATCCGAGAGCACGGTGATCACCGAGCGCGCCACATCCCCCACCGAGGTGCCGTCCACCACGAGCCCGGTCTCATGCTCGATGACCGTCTCGGGGGCTCCCCCAGATCGGCCTGCGACGACCGGAACACCTGTCGCGGACGCCTCGAGGTAGACGATGCCGAGCCCTTCGACGTCCAGTCCCGCACCTCGCGTGCGGGACGGCATCGCGAAGACGTCCGCGATCGTATGGTGCGCGGCCAGTTCGGCGGCGGGAACACCACCGGTGAAGACGACGTGCTCGGCCACCCCGCACTCGCCGGCGAGTGCGCGCAAGCGTTCAGCGAAGGGGCCGCCACCCACGATCACCAGGACTGCTCCGTCGATGCTCCGACGGATTATCGGCAACGCGCGGATCAGCTGATCCTGCCCCTTCCGGGGCACCAGGCGCGACAGGCACAGGATCGTCGGGCGATTCCCGAGCCCATAGCGGGCCCGCAGTTCCGCCCGTGCGGACAGATCTGGACGGAACACGTCCGTGTCGACGCCCGGCGGCAGGTGTTCGAGTGCCGCATCGGCACCGAATGCCGACGCGAAGCGCCCCCGGGTGTACTTGCTGACATATGTGATCGTGTCGGTGTAGTCGCCGATCCGGCGCAGCGCCTGTCGCGCACCGGGGATCATCGACCACCCGACCTCGTGACCGTGGGTCGACGCGATCACCCTTTGCGCCCCAGCCCTGCGAAGTGTCGGGGCGAGCAGGGCGAGCGGGGCCGCGGCCCCGAACCACACCGCGGTGCATTCGTACTTCTCGACCAGCTTCGCCGCGCGTCGCGCAACGAACGGAGTGGGCACCATCAGCGTCGTGGGATGCCGCACGACGTCGTAGGGCTGATCGGCATCGAACCGGACGTGGCTGTCACCGCGCCAGCGGGGGGCGTAGACCACTAGCTCCTCTGCCGGGAGCTGGGCGGCGAAGGTGTGCAGGTATGACTGGATCCCACCAGGTCGTGGGGGAAAATCGTTCGTCACCAACAGGGTTCGACGCATGCATCCACCGTATTCGCCGAGGCCCCCGAACCTCGAGCCAGGGTCACGCAACCTGCTTGCTGACCCACGTGCTCCACGAATGAACCAGTTCCTCGGCGCTGATACCGAGCACGTGGTAGATCCGGTCGTCGAACTGGGTCGCGGTCATCTCGCCCCGTGCGAGGTCACGGTACAGCTCGCCCAGTCGGGCCTCCCCGTACTCGCTCGCGACGAAAATCGCCAGAGACCAGGCAGATTCGTAGGCTCGGCGGGCGATGTCACCACCAGCATGGAAGTCCTTGTCCGTGGGAAATGACGTCGGTGGCGCTCCTGCGGCCACCGCCGCGGCAAGGGTCGGCGCGACAGCCCCGAAGGTGGACTCGATACCGCGGTAGCCGACGTAGTCGGCGTAGCCCTCGAGAATCCACATCGGTGATCCGTCTTCGGTGACCACGCGTGCAGCGACGTGGGTCAGTTCATGCCGCAGGACGGCGACTCGGGTGAGGTCGGTGAGGCGATCGGCCGCCTCCGGGCTGAACACGATCCGCTGCCCGGACACCGTCCCTGACCGATGATCGACGGCGTCCGACACCGACACCGCCGCGACGTCCGAGCCGCTGTAGGACGTTCCGACGAGCGACTCGAACTCCGCCTCGGATGCTGCGACGAACACCACGGCGCGGCGCGGCCAGTCCTCACCCCATACCTGGCTGACCTGGTCGACCGCGTCAGCGAGTTCACCGGCAAGCAGGTCCACCATCGCCGATTGCGTTGGATGACCGAGGACGATCGACGACCGCCCGTCCGCACCCGGCACCTCACGTGCGATGATCGGCCCGAAATCCCAAGGTCCTCGCCAGGTTTCGCGCTCGGAACCGGGAAGACCGGAATCGCTGACCAACTTCCACGTTTCCCCGCGCCGCGCCAGGACGAGCGCCACCGGCTTGCGCGTCGGCTCAGTGTCCGCGCCGGCGATCGCATACCGGAGGTACACCGCCGGCGCCCATACATCGGATGCCCCGAGTTCGTCGGCCACCTCGGGAGGGACGGGTTGTTCGGGTTCGAATCCGATGTCGTACCCGAAGTCGGAGAACGGAACCTGGGCGGCGTGGTTCGCGCGCCGGATCTCCGCGTCCAGAAAGCCCGGTGCGGCCGCGGGATCGAAGAGGTCCGTCAGGGCCGCGGTGTCACCGGAGCGCACCGCACGGGCCCACTGGTCGAGGAGTTTCTGAGCGGAGTCGCGCCGACCGTCCTCGTACGGGTTGCCAACCGCCGTGGCGCCGCGACCCGGCGACTCGTCGCCCCGGTGGTCGAACGCGGTCAGCGAGAGCACGAGCGCCACCGCGACAGCGAGACCCGCGAGGCCCGCCCATTCCCACCGTCGCACGCGCCGCTTCGGCGCGGGACTCGGAGAGTGATGCTCGGCCGACACGTCCGACAGTGTAGGAGCCGATCACGCCCAATCGGCCCGAGACCCAGGGATCGGGTGTATCCGACCCATTCACCGACGGCGCATCGGACGAACGCCTGGGTCTTGTGCCGGGGTCAGTAGCGACGCGCGCCGTAGAACGGCATCGCTGCCATGGGAGCCACCTTGACCGGCGTGCCGTACGTCGACGCGTGCAAGACGTAGCCGTCGCCGGCGTAGATGCCGACATGGGACGCGTCCTCGTAGAAGGCTACGACGTCGCCGGGCTGAAGGTCGCTCTTGTCCACGGGGACGCCGCTTTGCACCTGTGCCTGACTGGACCGCGGCAGGGTCTTGCCGATCTGCTGGTAGGACCACACCACCAGGCCCGAACAGTCGTAGGCGTCCGGCCCCGTCGCCCCCCAGCTGTAGGGCTTGCCTACCTGCGTCAATCCAGCCTGCAGGGCCTCGGACCCCGATCCCGGGGGGAGGTTCGCAAGGATGCGTTCGGCGTCGACCCCTGGTGGGAAGGTCGTGCCCGCCAGCTGCGCGCGCTCGGCATCGGTGAGCCGGTCGAACGCCTGCATGACCGAGTCGATCTGGGTCTGTAGTTCGCTCTGCTTGTACTGCAGTTCGTCGCTGACGCGCTTGGCTTCTTCGGTGGCCGCGCGTGCCGCATCCGCGGATTTCCGTGACGCTTCAGCGGCCGCCTCGGCGTCGGACGTGGCCTGCTTGAAGTGTGTAACCGCCTTCGACGTCTCTTTCGAGATCGCATCGAGCGCCGTCATCTGGTCGAGCAGCTGCTGTGGCGAATCACTGACCATGAGGGCGAACAGCCGGTTGGTGCGAGCACCCTGATAGTTCGCCGCTACGAGCTTGTTCACGACGGGGCGAAACTGGTCCATACCCGCCTGCGCCGCCGCGAGCACCTCTTTGTCACCGGCCAGTCGAGCCTCGGCGTCGCGTTGCGCCGCCTGCTTGCCGTCGAGTTCTATCTGCGCGTCGTGCAGGGCCTCGGTGGTCTGCTCGGACTCACGCGACAGTTCGGCGAGCTGCTCCAAAGCGGCGGTCGGATTGTTCAGGACAGGATCCGCGCCAGCAGAGGAGGCGGGCAGTCCGACGATGGTCAGGGAGAGCACTCCGGCCGCCAGGGCGGTACACATCGAGCGCTTCGTATTGAGCGACGGCTTGCGGTCGAACACAGCTGCGTGACTCTCCGTTTCTGCATTCGTCTCCATCGCGCCGGCGATGGATTCCGGAAGGTCTCGAATAGGTTACGGAATCCCGTTTGTCCGTGTCTACCCTGAGAATTTGGTGGCCACTTCGCCTAGGTCGAATCCACCTGATGCGAAAAGGACCCTATGCATTACACGTAGCGACGTGCACCGTCGAACGGCATCGCCGACACCGGCGACAACTTGACCGGCTGTCCCGACGTGGAAGCGTGGATGACGTTTCCGTTCCCGGCGTAGATGCCGGAGTGGCTCCCGCCGTAGAACGAGACCACGTCACCGGCCTGAAGGTCGGCCTGCGAGACCGGAACGCCCACGGCGGCCTGGTCGTAGCTGGTACGCGGGAGATCCAGCCCGGCCTGCTTGTAGGCCCACTGCACCAGGCCCGAGCAGTCGAAGGCGTTCGGGCCGGCTGCCCCGTAAACGTACGGGGAACCGAGCTTGGTTTCGGCTGCCTTGACAGCCTTCACCGCGGTGCTCGTGACTGGCGCCTCCGGAGCCGGGGCCGGAGGCACTGGGGCAGCTTGGGCTGGTGCGGGAATTCCGGTGTCCATGCCCTGGCCGAGCGCGGGGGCGAGGGTCGCGATCGCGTCGTCGACCTGCTCCTGAGTGACACCCGGGATTTCCACCGGGCCGACGCCGGGGACGCTGATCGTATCGGCTAGTGCGGGTGCCGCGGAAGCCGAGACAGCTCCGACGGCAAGTGCGCCGGCGACAGCTGCGCGCTGGGCTGAACGTTTGAAAGCTTTTGACGCCACGGTAAAGAACTCCGTTTCTTCCGTTCGTACGCCGGCCGGGTTAGCTGACGGGTTCGGGCTGGGAAGATCAGCCCTACCGACCGGTACCGCGGGCGCGGCTCCGGCCGGATTCACCCCAATCTGGAACGGTGGGTTCCCGGCTCGCCCCTCCGAGGAGGGTCCGATTAGGCGGACCCAGCGACGCCGCTCCAAGGTCGAGCGACAAGACTTCGCTAGGTCTCGAAAAGATTACGAAAGCATCTCCGTCATGTCGACCTAATCCGGTGCGTTTCGTGTGATCGCCCGTGTTTTGGATCACTCGTGCGGGGACCCGACTCGAGATCACGACGGGATAACAACCGGTCCGCTACCACGCGGATGCCGTGCCGCACGCTTGGTGTACGTGCCCGACTCGGGGCCGCGGACGAAAACGTCGACACAGGTCACGAACGGATACCGACAGGCGCCCCCGCGATGCCAGCTCTGGACCCCACAACTCAGAGTGTGTGCGGCACGCCGAAATCGATCTCCCGCACCAAGAGCCTCAATCGAACAAGTGTGATGCTCGTCTCTTTTCCCTGAAAACTGCCCCGCGGACCCTGTCGGTGGGCCTGTCTACTGTCCACGGCGTGAGAGCACAGCGCACCATCGACGGCGCCCGCGACGGTCAGCTGACCCTCGACGAACTGGATGCGCCACTGAGCGAAGTCACCTTCGTGGTCGTCGACCTCGAAACCACGGGGGGCAGCGCCGTGACCGACGCGATCACCGAGATCGGTGCCGTCAAGGTCCGTGGCGGGGAGATCCTCGGCGAACTGGGCACCCTGGTCGACCCAGGGCGGGGAATTCCGCCGCACATCGTCGAGATCACAGGGATCACGACGGCAATGGTGCGCGGCGCGCCCCGGATCGACGCCGTGCTACCGACCTTTCTCGAGTTCGCGCGCGGCAGCGTGCTCGTCGCACACAACGCCGGTTTCGACGTCGGATTCCTGAAGGCGGCCGCGACCCACGCCGGCATCCCGTGGCCCCGCTTCCAGGTGCTGTGCACGGTCAAACTTGCACGCAGGATACTCAGCCGCGACGAAGCCCCGTCCGTCAAGCTGTCGGTGTTGGCGCCACTACTCGGCGCCGGCACCACCCCGACCCACCGCGCACTCGACGACGCCCGAGCCACCGTCGACGTCCTCCATGCCCTCATCGGGCGGGTCGGTAACCAGGGCGTGCAGAGCTTGCCCGAACTCCTCGACTACCTGCCGCGGGTGTCGAGAGAGCAGCGCGCGAAACGCACCCTCGCGAGCCATCTACCCCGAACGCCCGGCGTCTATCTCTTCCGCGGCCCGTCGGACGAGGTTCTCTACGTCGGCACCGCCGTCGACCTTCGCCGCCGGGTCCGCACCTACTTCACCGGTTCGGAGACGCGCGCACGGATGAAGGAGATGGTTGCTCTCGCAAGCCGCATCGACCACGTCGAGTGCTCGCACGCGCTCGAGGCAGGGGTCCGGGAGCTCCGGCTGCTCAGCGCTCACGCACCGCCCTACAACCGACGATCCAAGTTCCCTCTGCGTGGATGGTGGATCAGTCTCACTACTGAGGCGTTCCCCCGCCTGTCCGTCGTCCGTGCTCCGACGGCCGATTCACTCGGTCCCTTCCGCTCCCGGGCCGACGCCGTCGAGGCCGCCCTGGCGATCGCCGAGTACTGCGGGCTGCGCACCTGCACCTCGAGAATCGGGAAGGGGCAACGTCACGGACCCAAGTGCCCACCGCGGGAGATCGGTGGCTGTCCCGCCATCGCGGACGACGAGAACGCCTACCAGGCCGCGCCGGAGCTCGCACGAGCGCTCCTGCGCGGCACGGACGACACGCCACTGCGCCGCGTACGCGCCCGGATCGACAAACTCGCGGAGCAGGAACTGTTCGAGGGTGCAGCTCGCCTACGAGACCGGCTCACCGTCCTCGGTCTGGCGCTCCGGCGCATGCAACGGCTCGCGTCGCTCGCTGCAGTCGACGAGCTCGTCGCCGCCCGCAGAGACGGTGCCGGTGGCTGGGAACTCGTCGTCATCCGCGCCGGACGCCTGGCTTCCGCAGGTGCCGCACCGCGCGGAGTCGCACCTATGCCGGTGGTCCAGGCACTGATCTCGTCCGCCGAGACGGCCCTCCCAGACGCGACCCCCCTCAGAGGCGCCTCACCCGAGGAACTCGGGCTCATCGCCTCGTGGCTCGACAACGACGGCGTGCGGATCGTCCAGACCAGCCACGGTTACCGCGAACCCGCCCACGGGGCGGGGGCGTGGGAGAACTGGTGCACACTCGCCCGTGCCGCCCAGCCGGTCGACCGACCGCCTAGTGTGTTCGACGAACGTCAGAACGTTGAAGGAGCGACATGATCAACGCCATCGTCCTGATCCACGCCGAGGCCGACCGGATCCCGGAGACCGCACAGGCGGTGGCAGACCTCGGCGGGGTATCCGAAGTTTATTCGTGCGCCGGCGACATCGACCTGATCGCGATCGTCAGGGTGCGTGACCACGCACAGATCGCGGAGGTCGTCACCGAACGGATCAACCGGGTGCAGGGTGTAGTCAAGACGGCGACTCACATCGCGTTCCAGTCCTACTCGAGCGCAGACGTCGAAGCGGCCTTCTCGATCGGCGAGTAGGCACCGCTCATACCCGCCGAGCTCAGCGAGCGGCGGCCGCCAGTTCCCCCTGGACTGTCCGCTCCGTCAGTCCGCCAGCTCCGTGGTCAGGGCCGCCCACCGCTCGAGTAGCGCGCTTGCCGCCCCCGAGTCGATCGCGCGGGCGGCCTTCTCCATTCCGGCACCCAATGACTCCACGAGATCGCCCTCGAGGCCGTCGAAGGCTGCGATCGCACCGGCCGCATTCAACAACACCGCGTCCCGCGCCGCCCCCTCGTCGCCGGCGAAGATCCCGCGTGCGACGACAGCATTGTCAGCCGCGTCCCCACCGCGTAGGGCCTCGAGCGGCGCCCGAGCAATGCCGAGGTCGGCCGGATCCAGCTTCTGCGGGCGTACCGTGCCACCGGAAACGACGTGCACCACCGAGGTGGTCGACGTCGTCAGCTCGTCGAGACCATCATCGCCGCGGACCACCAGCGCGGAGTTGCCACGGTCGGCCATGACACCCGCGATCACCTCGATGAGGTCATCGAAGGCACACCCGATCAGGCCCGCCCGCGGCCGCGCAGGGTTGGTGAGCGGCCCGAGAACGTTGAACACCGTCGGGATACCGATCTCCTTACGCGGCGCTCCCGCGAACCGAAGCGCTGGATGAAAGACCGGGGCGAAGCAGAAGCCGATGCCGACTTCCTCGACGCAACGCGCAACCTCCTCGGCGCCGAGGTTGATGTGCACACCGAGCGCCTCGAGGACATCGGCGCCGCCGCTCTTCGACGACGCCGCCCGGT
This sequence comes from Rhodococcus spongiicola, assembly GCF_004011835.1. Classification (GTDB taxonomy): domain Bacteria; phylum Actinomycetota; class Actinomycetes; order Mycobacteriales; family Mycobacteriaceae; genus Prescottella; species Prescottella spongiicola. The sequence continues at coordinate 751,674 of NZ_RKLN01000002.1, read as the reverse complement.
TGCCGTGCTTGACCACACGGAGCCCGGACGCAGCCACGACGATGGATGCCATCGTCGAAATGTTGACGGTGTGCGAGCGGTCGCCGCCCGTGCCCACGATGTCGACCACGTCCGACGAGACCGGCACCGTTCGGGCGTGATCGAGCATCGAGTCGGCAAGGCCCCTCAACTCGGCCGACGTCGGGCCCTTCATTTTCAGGGCGACGCCGAAGGCCGCGATCTGTGCCGAGGTCGCGTTGTCGGACATGATCTCGTCCATGGCCCATGCTGTGTCGGCGGAGGTGAGGTCGCGGCCGTCGGTGAGGGCGCCGAGGACCGCAGGCCAGCTCCGGTCGGTCGCGCCCCCTGTTCGCTCCATGCCTTGCGCTGCCGACCGCCGCACCATTACGACCCCTTCTGCCATTCGCCCACCGACCGCTCGGTGGAGCCTAGTTTGCACCGCAGCCTAGTGCGCGCTGCCCAGCCGGAGTCAGGGTGCCGCGTTCGGCTGCAGTCCCTCCCAGCCAAGCGCCGTGCCGCCGTGCCGCTGCGCCAGGCCCACCATCCGGGAGCGCTCCTGCGAACAGTGCAAGGCATCGAGCACCTGGACCCGCTCCAGCCGGAGGACGACCGCACCGTCTGCCAGAGGCTCCGGATCATCGGTCGGCGCGTACCCGTCCTGGGACGCAATATCTACTACACCCCGGACCGCCTCGGCCGGCAGACGCAGGTGGTGACGGAGCACGGCCTCAGCGTCCGCGACCCACGCCGGGTCGTCCTCGGTACCACGCTCGAGCGCCGTCGAACACGCCTCCGCATCGTCGAAGCCGGAGACCACCACGACCAGGTCGTGGCGGGTGCGGTCCAGTCGCACCGGGGCGCGCCGAGACAGAATTCCGCCTATCCAACGAGCCATGCGGCGCCCGAGTTCCATTTGTCTACCTTGTCACGTCGACCGAGAACCGCACCCGCCCGGGCCAATGACTTCTGACGTGCGTCGACGCCGTGAGTTAGGACCCGGATTACCGCCTTTTACGACAAGGCGTCATACTTCAGTGCGTGACGAGCGCAGTAGGGACTTCAGGATCGGCAATCACCCAGCGCGTGCACTCGCTGAACCGGCCAAACATGGTCAGCGTCGGCACCATTGTGTGGTTGTCAAGCGAGCTCATGTTCTTCGCAGGGCTCTTCGCCATGTATTTCGTTGCACGGGCGCAGGCGAATGGGAACTGGCCGCCGGAGCCGACCCATCTCAACCTCGCGTTGGCCGTGCCGGTGACGCTGGTGCTGATCGCGTCGTCCTTCACCTGTCAGATGGGCGTCTTCGCGGCGGAGCGAGGTGACGTCTTCGGCCTGCGGCGGTGGTACCTCCTAACCCTCGTGATGGGCACCTTCTTCGTGCTCGGCCAGGGCTACGAGTACATCGCCCTGGTGCAGGACGGCACCACGATCTCGAGCAGCGTCTACGGCTCGGTCTTCTACATGACGACCGGCTTCCACGGCCTGCACGTCATCGGCGGTCTGATTGCGTTCGTCTTCTTGATCATCCGCACCAAGGTCAGCAAGTTCACGCCTGCACAGGCCACTGCGGCGATCGTTGTTTCCTACTACTGGCACTTCGTCGACATCGTGTGGATCGGCCTGTTCGCCACGATTTATTTCATCCGTTAGCCAGCTGAACGACCAGGCAGCCCCTGACGCTTCAGTCGTCCCGACATACCAAAGGGATACAGATGAGTTCATCCCCCCCTCCCGCAATCGAGGGTGACATGCCCAGCCGTGCCACAGCCGCCAAGGCGCGCCGCCAGCGCAAGCTGCGCCGTCGCGTCACCGGCGCGCTGATCCTCATGATGGGTCTGGTGAGCGCCGGATTCCTCGCGTCGGCGCTCACGCCTACGCCGCAGGTCGCCACGGCGGACGAAGACTCCGCGGCACTGATCCGTGAAGGCAAGCAGCTCTACGACACCTCCTGCATCACCTGCCACGGCGCAAACCTGCAGGGTGTCCAGGATCGCGGCCCCAGCCTGATCGGTGTGGGCGAGGCGGCCGTGTACTTCCAGGTGTCGTCCGGCCGCATGCCGGCCGTCCGCAACGAGGCCCAGGCTTCCCGCAAGCCCGCCAAGTTCGACGCCCGGCAGACCGACGCCATCGGCGCCTACGTTCAGTCTCAGGGTGGCGGCCCGACCGTCATCCGCGACGAGAACGGTGAGATCGCGCAGTCGTCGCTCCGCGGCAACGACATCGCGCGCGGCAGCGAGCTGTTCCGCATGAACTGCGCCTCGTGCCACAACTTCACCGGGCGCGGCGGCGCGCTGTCCTCCGGTAAGTACGCCCCCGTTCTGGATCCGGCCAACGAACAGCAGATCTACACCGCCATGGTCACCGGCCCCCAGAACATGCCCAAATTCTCCGATCGTCAGCTGACGCTCGAGGAGAAGGAGGACATCATCGCCTACGTCAAGCACTCGAGCGAGGTCGCGGACCCGGGTGGCTATGGCCTGGGCGGTCTCGGACCGTCGTCCGAGGGAGTCGTGGCTTGGGTCGTCGGCATCGTCGCTGTCGTCGGTGCAGCATTGTGGATCGGAGCAAGGTCATGAGCGACGCCGGCAGCGGCGATGCGCCGAAGAAGTACACCGACGACGAACTCGCTCAGATGAGCCGGGACGAGCTCGTCGAACTCGGCACAAACCTCGATGGGGTCGATGTCGCGTTCCAGCGCGACCGCTGGCCGGTCGAGGGCACCAAGGCCGAGAAGCGCGCCGAGCGCTCGGTGGCCTTCTGGTTCATCCTCGCTGGGCTCTCGGCGCTCGCCTTCATCGGAATCTTCCTGTTCTGGCCGTGGGAGTGGGCGGGACCGGGTGAGGACACGTACTGGGCGTACAACCTGTACACCCCGCTCATCGGCCTGACGATGGGTGTGGCGATCCTCAGTGTCGGCGTCGGCGCGGTGAAGTTCACCAAGAAGTTCATTCCCGAAGAGGTCTCGATCCAGGATCGCCACGACGGCGGTTCCGCCGAGGTCGACAAGCAGACCCTCGGGGCCCAGCTGGGCGACACCCTCGACAAGTCCACGATCGGTCGCCGCAAGATGATCAAGCGCAGCCTGATCTTCGGCGGTGGAGCCGTCGGCATCATGTCGGTGTTGCCCCTCGGCGGCATGATCAAGAACCCGTGGGCGCAGGGCGACAACTCCCCGCTGTGGGTGTCCGGCTGGACACCCCACTACCCGGGCGAGACGATCTACCTGCGTCGCGACACCGGCCGCCCGCACGACATCGTGCTCGTACGTCCCGAGGACCTCGACGCAGGCGCCATGGAGACGGTGTTCCCGTTCCGTGAATCCGAGCGCGGCAACGACGAGGAATTGTTCAAGGCACTGCGCGGTATCCGCAACTCCGTGATGCTGATCCGACTGCGCACCGAGGACACCGACAGGGCTGTCAGGCGCAAGGGCCAGGAGAGCTTCAACTACGGCGACTACTTCGCCTACTCGAAGATCTGCACGCACCTCGGCTGCCCCACCTCGCTGTACGAGCAGCAGACCAACAGAATCCTGTGCCCGTGCCATCAGTCGCAGTTCGACGCGCTGCAGTACGGCAAGCCGATCTTCGGACCAGCAGCTCGTCCCCTTCCGCAGCTGCCTATTACTGTGAATGAAGAGGGCTACCTCGTCGCCAACGGTGACTTCATCGAAGCCCTCGGCCCGGCATTTTGGGAGCGTCGACCGTGAGTACTACTACCCAGGCCCGGATGGCGGAGCGAGCTGAAGCCGTCGACTCGCGCTATCACCTCTCAGCCGGCCTCAAGCGCCAGATCAACAAGGTCTTTCCGAGCCACTGGTCCTTCATGCTCGGCGAGATCGCGCTCTACACCTTCATCATTCTGCTGATCTCGGGTGTCTACCTGACGCTGTTCTTCGACCCCTCATTGGCAGAGGTCACCTACAACGGTGCATACGAGCCGCTCCGCGGCATCGAGATGTCCCGCGCCTACGAGACGACGCTGAACATTTCCTTCGAGGTTCGCGGCGGCCTGTTCGTGCGACAGGTCCATCACTGGGCCGCGCTGCTGTTCGCCGCGTCGATCATCGTGCACCTGCTGCGCATCTTCTTCACCGGCGCGTTCCGTCGTCCGCGTGAGGCGAACTGGGTCATCGGCGCGCTGCTGCTGATCCTGGCGATGTTCGAGGGCTTCTTCGGCTACTCGCTGCCGGACGACCTGCTCTCCGGTACGGGCCTCCGAGCCGCGCTGTCCGGGATCACGCTCAGTATTCCGATCGCCGGCACCTGGATGCACTGGCTGATCTTCGGTGGAGACTTCCCCGGCACGCTGATCATTCCGCGCCTGTACGTCGCACACGTGCTGCTCTTCCCGGGCATTATGCTCGCCCTCATCGCCGCGCACCTCGCGCTGGTGTGGTACCAGAAGCACACGCAGTTCCCCGGACCGGGCCGCACGGAACAGAACGTCGTCGGGGTTCGGATCCTCCCCGTGTTCGCCCTCAAGGGTGGTGCGTTCTTCGCCTTCACCTTCGGCATCGTCGCCGTCATGGGCGGCCTGCTGCAGATCAACCCGATCTGGAACCTCGGCCCGTACAACCCGGCGCAGGTGTCGGCCGGTGTGCAGCCCGACTTCTACCTGATGTGGACCGACGGCATGGCTCGCCTGTGGCCGGCGTGGGAGTTCTACCTGTTCGACCGCTACACCATCCCCGCGGTGTTCGCCGTCGCGGTGATCATGGGCCTCGTGTTCACGCTGCTGATCGCGTACCCGTGGATCGAGAAGAAGTTCACGAAGGACGATGCGCACCACAACCTGCTGCAGCGTCCGCGTGACGTCCCGGTCCGCACCGGCATCGGCGCGATGGTCATCGCGTTCTACGTGGTACTGACCCTCTCCTGCATCAACGACATCATCGCCTACCATCTGGACATCTCGCTGAACGCGATGACCTGGATCGGTCGCATCGGCATGGTGCTCCTGCCTCCGATCGCCTACTACGTCACCTACCGGTTCTGCCTGGGTCTGCAGCGCAGCGACCGTGAGGTGCTCGAGCACGGCATCGAGACGGGCATCATCAAGCGACTGCCGCACGGTGAGTACGTCGAGATCCACCAGCCGCTCGGACCGGTCGACGATCACGGCCACCCGATCCCGCTGGAGTACCAGGGTGCACCGATCCCGAAGAAGATGAACCGGCTCGGCTCGGCCGGCAAGCCCGGCTCGGGCAGCTGGGTCACCCCCGACCCGGCCGAACAGAGCCAGGCGCTCGAGGCCGCCGAGCACGCCGCAGAGCACGAGCAGATGCGTGTTCTCACTGAGTACCAGGACCGCGCCCGCGGAAACGGCTCCGGCGACGGCGAGGCGCACTAGTTCGCCAGAGTTCGAACGGGAGAGGCCCCGAACCGATTGTGGTTCGGGGCCTCTCCCGTTCTCGGTGTACCTGGAGAACCAGGTGTGTCTGAAGAACACGGTGCCTGATGAACACGGTGCCTGATGAACATCCGGGCTTCAGCACTTCAACAACCGAGTTGATCGGCAAGGTCGAGGAAGTCCGCGGCGTTGACGTCGAAGTCCGATTCGTAGGTCGTGTCGACCACACCGTGCGGGCCGAACTCCAGCGGGCGGGCCACGAAAGCCGTCCGGAAACCCAGACGCGCCGCCGCCCGCAGATCGTACTTGTGGGAGGCCACCATCATGATTCGCGCCGGTGGGAATCCGAGATAGCGGGCCGCCATGCGATAGATTCTCGGGTCAGGCTTGAAGACACCGGCCATCTCGGCGGTGAAGACCGCATCCCACGGCAGCCCGCCCCGCTTGGACATCTCCACCACTGCGCCGACGTCGGCATTGGACAGCGTCGCGACCGTGAATCGCGTCCGCAGCCGGGTCAGCCCGGGGACCGTGTCCGGCCAGGGCGGGAGCCTGCGCCAAGCATCGGTTGCCTCCTCCCGTTCGCTATCGGTCCAGCCGATCACGCCCTCAGCCGCGAGCAAAGGATCGAGCGCCGATCGGTACACCGAGTGGACAGTCCCCCAGTCCTGCCCCGGAGTCGGCCGACTCTCTTCCAGCGCTACGAAGTACGCGGCCCGCCATCGGTCGACGACCCCCTCCCAGGACACTCCCGGATGGCGCCCCTCGTCGATCGTGCGCAGTGCGTCGGACACCGACGCGTGAAACTCCGTTGCTGTGCCCTGCACGTCGAACAGCAATGCCTCCGGCCGATCCGCGATCACCTTTGACTCTCCTCTGCGACTGACTCTCCTCTGCGACGATCCGACCAAAACCGCCCAAACCGGCACCGGAAACCCCTACTCTCGCGGTCGACGACGCGATCCCAGGGGGCTCTGATGGCGACGAGTTACGTCGATGAACGCTACGCGCCGGTCCGCGCCGAGGTCACCGAGCTAAATCTGCCGACGCGCGGCACGATTCCCGAATGGCTGCACGGCCGCTATCTCCGCAACGGCCCCAACCCGGTCGCTGACGTGCGCCCGGACGAGTACAACTGGTTCACCGGCGACGGCATGGTGCACGGCGTCCGCCTCAGCGGCGGACGCGCCTTGTGGTACCGCAACCCCTGGGTCGACTCGGAGGTGACGTCGGCTGCCCTGCACCGCTCCGCGCCCCCGGAACGGGGACGGTCACCGCTCCACGGCCCCTCTGCGAACACGAACGTCATCGGCTTCGCCGGCAGGACGCTCGCGTTGGTCGAAGCTGGGGTGGCGTGCGCCGAACTCTCGTACGAACTCGACACGGTCGACGTCGGCGACTTCGACGGCACTGTTCGTGGTGGCTACACCGCACATCCCATCGAGGACCCGGACACCGGTGAGCTCCATGCCATCTCGTACCACTTCGGCAGGGGTGACACCGTCCTCTACACGGTCGTTGGCCCGGACGGCCGTCTGCGCCGGCGGGTACCGATTCGGGTCGGTGGCAGTCCGATGATGCACGCGTTCTCCCTCACCCGTGACTACGTGGTGGTCTACGACCTGCCAGTGACGTTCGACGTCCGCAGCGCCGTCACCGCCAACGTGGCGCGGCCGCTGCGTCCCCTCGCCGCGCTGGCACTCAGCGCCACGATCGGGCGGGTGAGGATGCCCCGACCGCTCCTGAACCGCCTCCCCCGGACCCGGGCCGGCAGCTTTCCGTACCGGTGGGACGAGAACTATCCCGCCCGGGTCGGGCTGATCCCACGTCACGGGGACCCGACCCCGCTGTGGCTGGATGTCGAACCGTGCTACGTGTTTCACCCCGTCAACGCGACCAGCGCCGACGGCAGAGTGACCGTGGACCTCGTCGTGCACGAGCGGGTGTTCGACGAGGACGTGACAGGTCCTTCCGAGGGTCGGCCTCGCTTGGAGCGATGGGAGCTCGAACCCCAGGTCAGCAACCGCGTCAGACGAACCCGACTGGGAGACGAGCACGTCGAGTTTCCCCGCTTCGACGAGCGCCACACCACCGCACTCCACCACGACTGCTGGCTGGTCGCGGGCTCCGACGACCTCTCCGGCGAACATCAGCTGATCCGCTCCGACCGGACCCGGGGAACCGTCGCGATGCGCGATTTCGGGCCACAATCGGCGGTGGGCGAGTTCGTCTTCCACCCGGAGTCACCGGACAGCCCGGAGGGCCACGGCGTAGTGATGGGCCTGGTGTCGGATCTTGCGGCGAACTCGACGGAGCTACGCATCTTGGACGCCCAGACCCTGGAGGATCAGGCGTCCATCGCGTTGCCGCAGCGCGTTCCGGCAGGCTTCCACGGCAACTGGTTACCGGACCACACGGGGTAGCCGAGACCGCCGGGCAGCCGAGACCGCGCCGGGCAGCGGAGGCAGATCGACGCGAGTCCCGGTGATGTCCAGAAAGGCCGATGGCGCCGAACCCGGTGAGGGTCCGGCGCCATCGGCCTCGAACTGGGTGAGTGCTAGTGCTTCTCGGGTCCGATGTGGTACTCGAAAACCAGGCCGGCCGCAGCGGCGAGCACCAGGACCACCGCAGCGACGATCATCCATGCCTGGAAGAAGGCCAGCGAGAGCGCAGCGATAGCGGCGGCACCGGCCAGCAGGATGGGCCAGAAGCTACCCGGGCTGAAGAAGCCCAGATCGCCCGAGCCATCGGAAACCTCTGCCTCCTCGTAGTCCTCCGGACGAACGTCGAGGCGACGCGCTACGAACCGGAAGTATGTTCCGACGATCAGGCTCAGACCAGCCGACAGGACGATCGCGGTGAGGCCGGCCCATTCGATTCCGGTGCGCGAGTAAGCGGTGAAGACACCGTAAACGATCGCGACGAGAATGAAGAACACCGTCAGGATCTCGAAGAGCTTGGCTTCGATCTTCATATCAGTTCTTGTCCTTGGTCAGGGCGCTCGGGCGGTCAGTTGCCGGTGGCCGATGCCTCGCGCGCAGTGCGGTCGGTGTTGAACGGCGAGGTCGAGGTGGCGGTGGGAGATTCACCGATCGACGCCAGCGCCTCAGCGGTGCTCAGACCCTGCCCGCCTTCCTCGACGGACTTGCGAGCCTCGATGTACTGCATGAACTTGTCCGGCGTCACGGCACGGACCTCGAAGTTCATCATCGAGTGGAAGGTGCCGCACATCTCCGCGCAGCGGCCCACGAACGCACCCTCCCTCTCGATCTCGCTGATCTGGAAGACGTTGTCCGAGTGGTTCTCCTTGGGGTTCGGGAGCACGTCACGCTTGAACAGGAACTCCGGGACCCAGAACGAGTGGATGACATCGGCGGAAGCAAGCTCGAACTGGATGCTCCGGTTGGTCGGCAGGACGAGGATCGGAATCTCGTTGCTCGAACCGACGGTCTCGATCTTGTCGTAGCGCAGGTAGGACAGATCCTGCGGGATCTTGCCGTGGATCGGGCCGACGATCTCCCGCCCCTCCTCGTCCACGCCCTCGGGCGTCGATGCAGCGAGCGCGGCGGCGGTGGCGGCCTCGTCGATGCCCTCGTACCTCGTGGTGCCGTCACCCATGTCGATGGTGCGGTAGCCGAACTTCCAGTTCCACTGGTAGGCAGTGACGTCGACAACGACGTTCGGGTTGTCCTCCTTCTCCGAAACGTAGTTCTGGACAACCACGGTGAAGTAGAAGAGAACGGCGATGATCACGAATGGAACGGCCGTATAGAACAGTTCCAGCGGCACGTTGTATGCCGTCTGACGCGGGAACTCCGGCGAGTCCTTCTTCTTGCGGTGGAAAACGACCACCCAGAAGGTGAGGCCCCACACGATGACACCCATGACGAGGGCCGCGATGACCGACCACGTCCACAGTTCGCGCATACGCTCGGCCTGTGGAGTAACCCCTGATGGCCACCCGAAGCGAAGCACCGAATTGTCGATTGAGCAACCCGACAGCAGCACGGCAGCTGTACCCAGAGATGCTGCCAGCCCGGCTCGCCGAAGGATCCGACCTTGCGCCACGTTCACGCCTTCCTGATCGCCGCAATTCCACTAGGGCACACCCGACGGGAAGGCCCAATTACTACGCAGCGTAGACCAACAGTGCCCAACCTCCACTCTCGGGTCGGAGACGGCGCTGCAGTCGGGACCAAAGCCCATCGACCGTACGGGCACGACCTGGGATTCAGCTGAGGCGCCAACACCTCCGACCCGTCCCTAACGAAAACTGCGGCATACTTCCCTCGGGCATTTCGGCGCTCTCCGGAGCCGCCGGACCGGGATCGACAAACCACCCGACTTACGACCGACAAACGACTCTGAATCGAGGGACTCGACGCTGTGTGCGGACTGCTCGGACTACTCACCACGGACGGTACCGGCGACGAAGCAGTCACGCGCGTCGACTCGGCCATGCACTGCCTGCGCCATCGTGGCCCTGACGAGCACGGGACCTGGCACGACGACGATCTGATCCTCGGTTTCAACAGGTTGTCGATCATCGACCTCGAGCACTCGCACCAGCCGTTGCGCTGGGGCCCGCCGGAGAACCCCGGGCGCTACGCGCTGACCTTCAACGGCGAGATCTACAACTACCTGGAGGTTCGCGCCGAGCTGGCGAAGGATCACGGCGCCGAGTTCCATACCGAGGGCGACAGCGAAGCGATCGTCGCTGCGTACCACTACTGGGGCGCCGACGCGGTCCGCCGGCTGCGCGGCATGTTCGCGTTCGCGGTGTGGGACACCGAGACCAGTGAGCTGTTCCTGGCACGCGACCCGTTCGGCATCAAGCCGCTGTTCATGGCGACGGGAACGAACGGCACCGCATTCGGCAGCGAGAAGAAGAGCCTGCTCGAACTAGCCGATGTCATCGGTCTTGACACCGAACTCGATCCGCGGGCGATCGAGCACTACACGGTCCTGCAGTACGTGCCGGAGCCCGAGACGCTGCACGCGCGGATCCGACGCCTCGAATCGGGGTGCTATGCACGTCTGGAGCCGGGGAAGGCGCCCGAGGTCACCCGATACTTCACACCGACCTTCCCGGCCGCGCCCTTCGCTCCCGGTTCCGAACAGTCCCGCTACCGCGAGATCACGGAAGCGCTCGAGGACTCGGTCGCCAAGCACATGCGGGCAGACGTCACCGTGGGCTCGTTCCTGTCGGGCGGCATCGACTCGACGGCAATAGCGGCGCTCGCCATGCGGCACAACCCGAACCTGATCACGTTCACGACCGGCTTCGAACGCAAGGGCTACTCCGAGGTCGACGTCGCGGCCGAGTCCGCGGCAGCGATCGGGGCCCGGCATGTCGTCAAGGTCGTCAGCCCGGCCGAGTTCGCGGCCGCCATTCCCGAGATCGTCTGGTATCTCGACGACCCTGTTGCCGACCCGGCACTGGTCCCGCTGTGGTTCGTCGCGAAAGAGGCCCGTAAGCACGTCAAAGTGGTGCTCTCCGGTGAGGGCGCCGACGAACTGTTCGGCGGCTACACGATCTATCGCGAGCCGCTCTCGCTCCGCCCGTTCGACTACCTGCCGGCGATGTTGCGTCGCGCGGCCGGCAAGCTGTCCGACCGGATCCCCGAGGGAACGCGCGGCAAGAGCCTGCTCCATCGCGGCTCGATGACCCTCGAGGAGCGGTACTACGGCAATGCACGCAGCTTCAGCGACGCCCAGTTGCGGGCAGTCTTACGGGACTTCCGGCCCGAGTGGACACACCAGGACGTGACGGCTCCGATCTACGCGCGGTCCCGCGACTGGGATCCCGTGGCACGCATGCAGCACCTGGACCTTTTCACGTGGCTGCGCGGTGACATCCTCGTCAAGGCCGACAAGATGACGATGGCGAACTCGCTCGAACTGCGCGTCCCGTTTCTCGACCCGGAAGTGTTCGCGGTCGCATCCCGGGTGCCACTGGACCAGAAGATCACGACCGGCCGAACGAGGGGGGCAGCGTCCGCGCCGTCGACCACCAAGTACGCACTACGGCGAGCGCTCGAAGACATCGTGCCACCGCATGTGCTGCACCGCGCGAAGCTGGGCTTTCCGGTGCCGCTGCGGCACTGGCTCAGCGGAACCGAGTTGTTCGACTGGGCACACCAGCAGATCGCGGAGTCCGGCACCGACCACATCTTCGACAAGGCAGCAGTCGCCCGGATGCTCACCGAGCACCGCGCCGGTTCGTCGGATCACAGCCGCCGACTGTGGACGATCCTGACATTCATGGTCTGGCACGGCATCTTCGTCGAACAGCGCATCGTTCCGCAGATCGAGGAGCCGCTCTACCCCGTCAGTCTCTGACGGGCGACCGTCCCGCCTACGATTTCGCCCCATACCTCCCCGACGAGGAATGGGGGCTCGACCAAGGATCTGGGCTCGACCCAGAGATCCAGAGGATCCGTCCGCCGTCTACGACAGCAGCAGCGCTGCTATCTCGTCGGCTGAATCCCTGCCGTAGGCCTCGGTCAGTCGCTTGACCGCGTCGTCCCGATCGAAGGTCCACTCCTGGGTACCGACCGTCTCCAGGACGTAGACGGCAACGAGCGATCCGAGCTGAGCGGAGCGTTCCGCGCTCAGTCCAGCGGAATGCGCGAGCAGGAACCCGGCGCGGAAGGCGTCGCCGACGCCTGTGGGATCGACCTTGCCGCGCTCGGGCACCACGCCGACACGGACCCAGTTGCCGTCGGCGTCGACGATCTCGACCCCCTTCGAACCGAGGGTGGTGACCCGCATCCCGACCTGCGCCCGGATCTCTTCCTCCGAGAGCCTGGTCTTCTGCTGAAGCAGACCCCACTCGTACTCGTTGGTGAACAGGTACGTCGCACCCTCGATCAGCCGCTTGGCATCGTCGCCGGACAGTCGCGCGAGCTGCTGGGACGGGTCGGCCGCGAACGGGATGCCGAGCAGACGGCACTCGTCGGTGTGGCGGAGCATGGCCTCGGGATCGTTGGCACCGATCAGCACCAGGTCCAGGCCACCGACGGTCTTCGCAACTGCCGCGAGTTCGATGTCGCGAGCTTCGCTCATGGCGCCCGGATAGAACGAGGCGATCTGCGCCATGTCCTCATCGGTGGTGCACACGAACCGGGCGGTGTGCGCGTCATCGGAAATGAGCACCGCGCTGCAGTCCACGCCGTTCGATTCCAGCCATGTCCGGTAGTCGGCGAAGTCGGCACCGACCGCGCCGACCAACAGCGGCGAACCGCCCAGCACGCCCATCGCGTAGGAGATGTTGCCGCCGACGCCACCGCGGCGGATCACAAGGTCGTCGACGAGAAAGCTCAGCGAGATGTGCGCGAGCTGGTCGGCGAGCAACTGCTCGGCAAAGCGGCCCGGAAACCGCATCAGATGGTCGGTGGCGATGGAACCGGTTACCGCTATGGTCACGCGAGTGTGCCTTTCAGCTCTGGTCTCTGGTGGCAGTACTGGTCTCGGATGGCGCCGGAAGCTGCGTCCCGGCGGAATACAGCCCGACGCGGAGCCCGCCGGTGTAGCGGACTCCGCGTCAGGAGCATCGATGGGGCCGTATGGGACTCAGTTGAAGGAATCGCCGCAGGCGCAGGATCCGGTCGCATTCGGGTTGTCGATCGTGAAGCCCTGCTTCTCGATGGAGTCGACGAAGTCGATGGAGGCGCCGTCGACATACGGAGCACTCATCCGATCGACGGTGAGGCTGACACCCCCGAACTCGACGACGAGGTCACCGTCGAGCGTGCGATCGTCGAAGAACAGCTGATAGCGCAGACCCGCGCAACCACCGGGCTGCACGGCAATACGCAGCGCGAGATCGTCGCGCCCCTCCTGATCGAGCAGCGCCTTCGCCTTGGCAGACGCGGCCTCGGTCATCGTGACGCCGTGCGTGGCGGTCTCGTTCTGCACAGTCATCGGCTCTCCCTGTCGCTCGTATCAAACCCGTGACCGCTTCAACGGTACTCCGTGCCCCCTTATTCCTCTTGTCCCGGCTCCTCTTGTACCCGCCCGACCTCGGCCGACCCCGCCACCCTCTCCCAATCCTCCGCGACCCTCGAGGTCAGCGCTTCGAGGCGGTCGGCCGCCTCGGTCATCGCCCTCTCGACGGATCCAGCGAAATCCGTGACCGAGAACGCCGCCGCGAGACCGACCGCCCGGACCGCCGCGTCGTCGACGGCGATCTGACCGGCTATCACGACGGCCGGCACTCCGGCCGACGCCGCCGTCCGGGCGAGTGAGGTGACGAGCTTGCCGCGCAAGGACTGATGGTCGAACTTCCCCTCGCCGGTGAGCACGACGTCCGCGGCCGCCACCTGGTGGGCCTGGTCGGTGCACCGGGCGACGACCGCTGCTCCCGACTCCCTGACAGCGCCGAGTGCGAACAGTGCGGCACCGATCCCGCCGGCCGCGCCCGCACCGGGCAGATCGTCGACGTCACGGCCGCACGCTTCGCGGAGTTCGTCCGCCCATTCGGCGTTGCGTTGTTCGAGGATCCCGATCGTGGCATCGTCGGCGCCCTTCTGCGGTCCGAAGACCCGCGCGGCGCCGTGCTCGCCGAGCAGTGGGTGCTCGACGTCGGTGGCTGCGACGACGTCGATCCCGTCGAGCCGCTGCCGGGCGTGATCGAGACCGCCGAGCGCCGTCACCATGCCGCGTCCGCCGTCGGTGCAGCAGCTGCCGCCGAGTCCGACGACGATCCGCCGAGCCCCCGCATCGATTGCGGCGGCCACCAGTTGCCCCACGCCTCTGCTATGGGCGTGCAGTGCGGTCTCCGGGGTCGGCGGCCCGTCGAGCAGCGCAAGCCCGACGGCCTGTGCCGACTCGATGTACGCGACGCCGTCGGTGAGAACCCATCGGGCGTCGGTGGAACGATCCAGCGGTCCATCGACGTGCGCCGTGCGGACTCCGGTCGTCCGGGCACCAGCCGAATCGAGGCCAACCGAATCGAGACCAACCGAATCGAGACCACTGACGGTGCCGGCGATCACATCGACGAAGCCCGGACCCCCGTCGGACTGCGGCGCGAGGACGACGTCATCACCCGGGCGCGACGCCGACCAGCCGGCGGCCATCGCGGCGGCGGCCTGTACCGCAGTGAGGGTCTCGCCAAACGAGTCGGGGGCGATCAGCACGCGCATCAGCGCAGTGTATGGCGACCGCCCGACCTCGGCGTTTCATCGGTCGTCCTGAGGCGTCGGCCACAGTCACTTTCGCCAGGAGGACGGTCATCCAATAACCTGGTGACGTGAAGCTGCTACGCCGAGGCGACTCCGACAATTCCGATAAGCGTGACGCGGAGGTCGTCGAGTCGACCGCTGTGACGTCCGAGACGTCCGAGACGTCGGAGCCGTCCGAGACATCCGGGGCGGACGAGACCGCTGGAGCGTCGACGCCGGGCAAGGGCCGTCCCACCCCCAAGCGCCGCGAGGCCACGGCCAAGCGCCGCGGCCCGGTTGCGCCGGCACCGCTCACGGCCAAGGAGGCCCGCGCCCGCCGCAAGGCCACTCGCGGCAACAAGGAGGAGCGCAAAGCCGCCGCCGCCCGGCGTCGCGCGGAGTCGGCCGACCGTCGCGCCCGGATGCTCGCCGGCGAGGACAAGTACCTGCTCCCTCGGGACAAGGGCCCGGTCCGCGCGTTCGCACGCGATCTCGTCGACAGCCGCCGCAACCTGGTCGGGCTGTTCATGCCGCTCGCCCTGATCCTGATCATGGCACTGTTCCTGAATCCCGTGATCCAGAACTACGTCACCCTCGGCATGCTCGTCATGATGCTGTTCATGGCGGGCGAGGGCTACTTCCTCGGCCGAATGATCAACAACCGAGTCCGCGAACGCTTCCCGGACAGCACCGACGGTGGTTTCCGCCTCGGCTGGTACGCGTTCGTCCGGGCGTCGCAGATCCGAAAGATGCGCGCACCCAAGCCGCGCGTCGGCCCCGGCGACGCCGTCTGAAGCATCTGCGCTTCGGACCGGTCCTCGCACCCCGGATTCTCGCAGGACGGGTTCGCGCACTGCCGGGACCGGCCCGACACGGTTGGTAGCGTCTACCCTCGTGCCCTCCCCCGATTCGCTTTCCTCGCGCCGCACACTCGTGCTCGGCGGCGCCCGATCCGGGAAGTCGGCTCGGGCCGAGGGAATGCTCGCCGATCTCGACGAAGACGCCGCGGTCCGGTACGTGGCGACGGCTCGCCACGATCCGGGTGACGACGACTGGTCCGCTCGGATCGATCTGCACCGCCGCAGGCGACCGGCGTCGTGGGCGACGGTCGAGCTCGGCGCCGACGGGAGCCTCGTCGACATGCTCGCCGCACCCGGTCCCCACCCGCCGACGCTCGTCGACGACCTCGGCACGTGGCTGACCTGCGAACTCGACGACGCCTCGGCCTGGGAGGCCCCGCGCGGCGCGATCGCTGCACGCATCGATGCACTCGTCGCCGCGGTGTCCGGCTTCGACGGTCGGTTGCTGCTGGTCAGCCCCGAGGTCGGCATGGGCGTGATCCCCCAAACCCGATCGGGTCGACTGTTCCGCGACGAGATCGGCGCGCTCAATTCCCGCCTTGCCTCCGTGTGCGACGACGTGCTCCTCGTCGTCGCCGGTATCGCCTTGACGCTCAAGTGATCGAAGCCGACAGTTATCGAAGCCGACAGTTATCGAAGCCGACAGTTATCGAAGCTGACAGGATCGAAGCCGACAGTGGTCGAAGTTGATAATGAAAGGCCGCCGAGAATGAAAGGCCCAAGCGTGACAAGCGAATCCGTGATTCCGCCGGCTCCCGACTTCGAACCGCCCGCTCCGCCGGACCCCGAGATCCGAGCCCAGGCACAGACCCGACAGCTACAGCTGACCAAGCCGTCCGGTTCACTGGGCCGCCTCGAGGAGTTGTCCGTGTGGGTGGCCTCCTGCCAGGGCGTGTGCCCACCCCGGGTGTTCCAGCGACCCCGAGTGATCGTGTTCGCCGGCGACCACGGCATCGCGCAGGGCGGGGTATCGGCGTACCCACCCGAGGTGACCGCCCAGATGGTCGCGAACATTCGCGCCGGCGGGGCGGCGATCAACGTGCTCGCCGACAACGCCGGTGCCGGTGTGCGCGTGCTCGACATGGCGGTCGATGCGGACACCGATCCGTCGGTCTCGGCGTACAAGGTGCGCAGGTCGTCGGGGTCGATCGACCGCGAGGACGCGATGACCGACGAGGAAACCCTGCGCGCGATCGCGGCCGGCCGCGCGATTGCCGACGAGGAGGTCGACTCCGGTGCCGACCTGCTCATCGCCGGGGACATGGGCATCGGCAACACGACGCCTGCCGCGATCCTGATCGCCGCGATCACCGACACCGAACCGGTCGCGGCCGTCGGACGCGGCACAGGCATCGACGACGCCGGATGGATGCTGAAAACGGCCGCTATCCGCGACGGGCTGCGGCGTGCGCGCTCTTACACCCGCGACGCTGTCGGGTTGCTCCGGACCGTCTCGGGAGCCGACCTGGCCGCGATGGCCGGGTTCCTCGCGCAGGCTGCCGTCCGCCGCACTCCGGTGATCCTCGACGGTCTCGTCGTCACCGCCGCTGCGCTCATCGCCGAGGAAGTCGCCCCCGGTGCCCGCGAATGGTGGGTCGCCGGGCACCGCTCCACCGAACCGGCTCATACGATCGCCCTGCGGCACCTCGGTCTCGATCCGATCCTCGAATTGAACATGCGACTCGGCGAGGGCACAGGCGCGGTCACGGCCCTGCCGGTGCTCCAGGGCGCCGTGGCAACACTGGCGCACATGGCTACGTTCGCCCAGGCCGGCGTGAGTGAGAACACCGGCGTGGACGCCGGAGACAACACCGGCGTGGACGCCGGGACGGGATCGGACTGATCGTGCGGAGCACAGTCACCGGGTTGGCACTGGCCCTGTCCTGGTTGACGGTGCTGCCGGTTCGTGGCCCGCGCGACATCGGTCGCCCCGAGGGCCGGCGCGCAATCGCGGCGGCCCCTGTGGTGGGCGCGGTACTCGGGGCGATCGCGGTCGGCTTGCTCTGGCTGCTGCAGTGGGGCCGTCTCGAACCGGCACTCGCGGGTCTGCTGACCGTCGGGGCGCTGGCGCTCGTCACCCGCGGCATGCACATCGACGGTCTCGCCGACACCGCCGATGGCCTCGGTTGCTACGGGCCGCCGGAGCGGGCACGCCAGATCATGCACAGCGGCAGTGCCGGCCCATTCGGGGTGATCGCGCTGGTCGTGACGATCGGCGTCCAAGCTCTGGCCTTCGGAACACTGGCGGCCGACAGCTCCTGGTTCGCGGTGGCCGTCGCCCTCATCGCGGGGCGGGTCGCGGTCGTATTCGCTTGCCGCCGTGGGATTCCCGCGTCCAGTGAACACGGGTTCGGTGCGCTTGTGGCAGGTTCTCAGTCGTCGTGGGCTGCGGCGATGTGGGGCACGGCATTGGTCGTCGCCGCCGCGTGGGCGGTCCCGGACCGGTGGTGGCAGGGCCCCCTCGTGGTGGTCGTGGCCCTGGCCGGCGCCGTGCTACTGGTGCGGCACTGCGTCCGGCGCTTCGAAGGCATCAACGGCGACGTGCTCGGCGCCGCTGTCGAGTTCACGGTCGCGGCGACCGCTGTCGGGTTCCTGCTCGGAGGCTGACGGACGAACCGCCGGTTCCCCGACCATCGGCCGACTGGCCCGTCAGCCAACCCCTTGTCCGTCGTGCGCCGGCGAGCGGCGCAGCGTGGTCATCCAGCCGTGGGTGTCGGCGAAGGTGCCGCGCTGGATGCCGGTGAGAGTGTCGCGTAGTGCCATCGAGATCTTGCCGGGCTCGCCGTCGCCGATCGTGAACTCGCCCTCAGCTGATTTGACCCAGGCGACTGGGGTGATGACGGCTGCGGTGCCGCACGCGAACACCTCGGTGAGCTCCCCCGACAGAGCCTTCTCGGTCCACTCGTCGGTACTGATCCTGCGCTCCTCGACAGCGAAACCGGCATCGGTCGCGAGAGTCACCAGAGAGTCCCGGGTGATGCCCGGCAGCAGCGATCCGGACAGCGAAGGCGTCACCAGGCGAGCCTCGGGACCCGAGCCGAAGATGAAGAACAGGTTCATCGCACCCATCTCTTCGACATACTTGCGCTCGATCGCGTCGAGCCACACCACCTGGTCGCAGCCATGGTTCGCGGCCTCCGCCTGCGCGAGCAGGGACCCCGCATAGTTGCCGGCGAACTTAGCGGCTCCGGTGCCGCCCGGGGCGGCCCGCACGTACTCGCGCGACAGCCACACACTCACGGGCTTGACCCCGCGCGGGAAGTAGGCGCCAGCCGGAGACGCGATCAGCAGGTAGCGGTACTGCTTGGCCGGACGAATGCCCAGACCGACCTCGCTGGCGTACATGAAAGGACGCAAGTACAACGCGTCTTCGCTGCCGGCAGCGGGAACCCACGCCTCGTCCACCTCGAGCAGCGCTTCGATAGAACCCACGAACAGCTCGTCGGGCAGTTCCGGCATCGCCAGCCGGCGAGCCGAGTCGCGCATGCGCTCGGCGTTGGCGGTGACACGGAACGACCCGATACTGCCGTCCGGCTGACGGTACGCCTTGAGGCCCTCGAAGATCGCTTGCCCGTAGTGCAGCACCATCGCGGCAGGGTCCAGCTCGAGGGGGCCGTACGGCACAACCTCGGCGTCGTGCCAACCCCGACCCTCGGTGTACATGATCGAGACCATGTGATCGGTGAAGTACCGGCCGAACCCGGGCGACTCCAGAATCCCGCGCCGCGCCTCGTCGGTCGCGGGGGAAGGATGCTGGGTGAGCACGAATTCGAGGCCGTCTGTCATGAGCCGGAATCCTATCGAACGGAGATTCGCCGCTTGCCAGGTATGGAGCGTTACTTGGTGTGAACCGGCACGAACGGAGGGGTGACGACCTCGCACCGAAGGGTACGTCCACGCACGTCGACGGTGATCTCGTCGCCGGCCGACAGGTCTGCGGAGGTGTCGAGCAAGGCAAGCGCTATGCCGACCTTCAAAGTCGGCGAGAACGTGCCCGACGTCGTCTCCCCGATCGCGGCACCGTCACGCGAGACGGCCTGCCCCTCACGCAGCACCCCCCGGTCGAGGGCCTTGATCCCCCACAGACGTCGGGCCGGGCCGGCCTCCTTCTCGGCGACGAGCGCATCGCGGCCGAAGAACTGGGGTTTGGACCATCCGATCGCCCAGCCACACCGCGCCTGCAGCGGAGAGATTTCGAGCGACAGTTCGTGCCCGTGCAGCGGGTAACCCGCCTCGGTTCGCAGGGTGTCGCGGGCGCCCAGGCCCGCGACCTCACCGCCGTGGGCGCGGACGGCGTCGACCAACGCCCGGAAGAGCGCCTCACTGTCGGCCCAGCGCGGCAGCAGCTCGTAACCACGCTCACCGGTGTAGCCGCTGCGGCACACCCGGACCGGCACTCCGTTCCAGTCGGCGTCCACGAAGGCCATGTAGGCGATGTCGGTGGGCAGACCCAGCGCTGTGAGGACCTCGACGGACCGCGGACCCTGGACGGCGAACACGCCGAAGTCGCGGTGCTGATCGGTGATCTCGAGCCCCGACGGCGCGGCGGCCTGCAGACGTGCGACGACGTCGGCGGTGTTGGCCGCATTCGGCACGAGGAACACCTCGTCCTCGGCCACGTAGTAGGCGATCAGATCGTCGACGACGCCGCCCGCTTCGGTACAGCACAGCGTGTACTGGGCCCGGCCCGGGCCGATCTTGGCGAGATCGGCGGTGAGGGTCGCGTTGACGAAGTCTGCTGCGCCCGCACCCTTGACGAGTGCCTTGCCGAGGTGGCTGACGTCGAACACGCCCACCGACTCACGCACCGCGGTGTGCTCGGCGACGGTGCCGGCGTACGAAACCGGCATCTCCCACCCGCCGAACGGTGCAAATGTGGCGCCGAGGTCGACGTGGACGGAATGAATGGGGCCCCGAAGCAGCTGCGCGTCGCTCATGGGCGACAACGCTAGCCGACGCCGCCGGCGCCCCCGCACCGCATTCTGGGCACTAACATCGGATTTCGGTCATCACGTTTCCCTACTCCCACCGCCACATGCAGGAGATGCTCGTGCCCGCAACCGCTTTCCCCTCCCGCCTCTTGGGCCCCGAACTGGCACTCACCGGTTCGCTCGGCAAGCGGGTCGACGTTCTCGTGATCGGTCTGACTACCGGTTCCGACGGCCCCGAGGCGCTGGTCGGCGCCGGGGTGGACGAACAGGTTCTTGCGGATCTACTCGACGACCTGCAGTCGGTCGGCGCCACCGGCAAGGCCGAGGAACTCACCCGTATCCCGGCCCCCACCGAGTTGCCCGTATCGAGCGTGCTCGCTGTCGGACTCGGCGCCGCCGACCAGATCGACGCAGAGCAGATCCGCAAGTCCGCCGGTGTCGCAGCGCGTGCCCTTTCCGGTGTCGCCACAGCCGCGACCACGCTGTCCGATGCGGATCTCGGTGCCACGGCCGAGGGCTTCTACCTCGGCGCCTACGATTTCGGCGAGTTCAAGTCGAAGTCCGCGCCGGACGCCGACGGACAACCGCTCGCTCGTGTCGAACTGCTCGTCGAATCGCCCCGTGCAAAGGCATCCAAGGACGCGCTGGCAAGGTCGGCGGCGATCGCCGAGGCGGTCGCCACCGCCCGTGAACTCGTCAACACCCCGCCCAGCCACCTGTTCCCCGCCGAGTTCGCTGCCCGCGCGAAGGCCCTCGGCAACGCAGCCGGGTTGACAGTCAAGGTGCTCGACGAGAAGGAACTAACCAAGGCCGGGTACGGCGGCATCATCGGCGTCGGCCAGGGATCGTCGCGACCGCCGCGCCTGGTCCAGATGACGTACTCGGCCGGTAAGCGTCGCGGTGTCAAGAAGGTCGCCCTGGTCGGCAAGGGCATCACGTTCGACACCGGCGGCATCTCGATCAAGCCGGCCGCGGGCATGGAGAACATGACCTCCGACATGGGTGGTGCCGCCGCCGCCGTCGCGACGGTCGTGCTGGCCGCCAAGCTGGGCCTCCCGGTCGACGTCACCGCGTGGGTACCGATGGCGGAGAACATGCCCTCGGCGACGGCGCAACGCCCCGGTGACGTCCTCACCCAGTACGGCGGCACCACCGTCGAGGTCATCAACACCGATGCCGAGGGCCGCCTGATCCTCGCCGACGCGATGGTGCGGGCCTGCGAGGACGCGCCCGATTATCTGATCGACACGGCCACGCTCACGGGGGCGCAGGTGGTAGCGCTCGGTAATCGCACGCCTGGTGTCATGGGCACCGACGAGTTCCGGGACAGGGTTGCCGCGATCTCACAGGACGTCGGCGAGAACGCGTGGCCCATGCCCCTGCCTGCCGAGTTGCGCGCTGACCTGAAGTCTCGAGTCGCGGACCTGGCCAACGTCACGTCGCACCGCTCGGGCGGGATGCTCGCGGCAGCGATCTTCCTGAAGGAGTTCGTCGCAGACGGCGTGCAGTGGGCACACATCGACGTGGCTGGGCCCGCGTTCAATACCGGCGGGCCGTTCGGCTACACCGGCAAGGGCGGCACAGGTGTCCCGGTTCGGACCATGATCTCGGTTCTCGAGGACATCGCCGGCCACGGCTAGAGGCACTGTCGGCCACGGCTAGAGGCGGGAACGGCGGGCGGCGCGACGACTCGGGTCCGCTGCCCGCACCGTCGTCACTCGAACTCGCGGGCGCGGGCGCGCCTGCGCTCGATCCGCTGCCGAGCGTCGTAGTCGCGCATCCGCTGCGGGTAGCCGGTCTTGCGGACGTCGTAGACCGGGATATGCAGTTCCTGGCCTAGCCGTCTGGCACCGCGTTCCCCGCCGACCTTGCGACGCGTCCACTCCCCGTTTGCCGCAACGAGGACCACCGTCAGCTCGGTCACCGTGGTCTCTGGCTCGACATACGCCTCTACCCCGTAGCGCGAGCGAGCCCAGTCCGCGAGGTGACGCGCATCGGACATCTCGGACGAAACAGTTCGCGCTTTGGCGCGAGTGAACCGATCGAACAGCCCCACGTGACCTTCTCCTCCCTGCCACGCAGGCCAACTGCGGGGCGATCTGTCCGATTTTGCCAGTCTGCACCGTCGGCGGCGAGAAGTGCAGATGACACGCCCCGCGCAACACGCCGTTTGCGCATCAATGAAAGGATGGGCGGAGCGCTACGCGCGAGGGCTCCGGGGCGCAGCACACCACCGGTGTGAGGCACCTCGGAATCGTCGTATTGTCACCGCAACCGTGCATCTCGGGGCATCTCGAGCACAATGGTCTTCGACCACAAGTCGACAAAAACTCAACAACCTGAACACAACAGTCGAGGAGTCAAACGAAATGGCCTTCTCCGTCCAGATGCCAGCCCTTGGTGAGTCTGTCACCGAGGGAACTGTCACGCGGTGGCTCAAGCAGGAAGGGGACACGGTCGACGTAGACGAGCCGCTCCTCGAGGTCTCGACCGACAAGGTCGACACCGAGATCCCGTCCCCCTCCGCAGGCGTCCTGACGAAGATCGTCGCGCAGGAGGACGACGTCGTCCCAATTGGTGGAGAGCTGGCCGTGATCGGTGACGCCGGTGAGGCTCCCGCTCCCGCCGCTGCTGCTGCTCCTGCTCCTGCTCCTGCTCCTGCAGCACAGGCTCCCGCCGCTGCCGAGCCCTCCCCCGCGCCCGCCGCTGCAGCTCCGGCACCGACTCCCGCTCCCGCACCCACTCCTGCGCCCGCCGGTTCCGGGTCGAACACCTCGGTCACCATGCCGGAGCTCGGTGAGTCGGTCACGGAGGGCACCGTCACCCGCTGGCTCAAGGCCGTCGGCGACGAGGTCGCCGTGGACGAGCCGCTCCTCGAAGTCTCCACCGACAAGGTCGACACCGAGATCCCCTCACCCGTCGCCGGCGTGCTGGTCGAGATCACCGCGCAGGAGGACGACGTCGTCGGTGTGGGTGGCCAGCTCGCCGTCGTCGGTTCCGGCGCCCCGGCTGCTCCAGCTGCCCCGACGCCCGCGCCGGCCCCGGCTCCTGCGGCCGCCGCGCCCGCTGCTCCGGCCCCGGCCGCCCCCGCACCGGCACCAGCCGCCCCCGCACCGGCCGCCCCCGCCGCTCCTGCGGCTGCCGCCCCCGCCCCACCGGCCCCGGCGCCGTCGGGCAAGGCCACCCCCTACGTCACCCCACTGGTTCGTAAGCTCGCTGCGGACAACAACGTCGACCTCTCGACGGTCGAGGGCACCGGTGTCGGCGGCCGCATCCGCAAGCAGGACGTGCTCGCCGCGGCCGAGGCCGCGAAAGCCCCTGCACCCACGCCGGCTGCTGCTCCGGCCGCTCCGGCCCCGGCCGTCACCGCTGGTGTCCGTCCGGAGTTGGCGCTTCTGCGCGGCACCACGCAGAAGGCCAATCGGATCCGCCAAATCACCGCGGCCAAGACCCGCGAGTCGCTGCAGACCACGGCACAGCTGACCCAGACCTTCGAGGTCGACGTCACCAAGATCGCTGCGCTGCGCGCCCAGGCCAAGGCCGAGTTCGCCGAGCGCGAGGGCGTGAACCTCACGTTCCTGCCGTTCTTCGCAAAGGCTGTCGTCGAGGCGCTCAAGGTTCATCCGAACGTGAACGCGAGCTACGACGAGGACACCAAGGAGATCACCTACCACCCGGCCGAGCACCTGGGCATCGCCGTCGACACCGAGCAGGGTCTGCTCTCCCCGGTGATCCACAACGCTGGAGACCTGTCGCTGGCCGGCCTCGCCCGCGCGATCGCCGACATCGCGAAGCGCGCCCGCTCCGGGGGCCTCAAGCCGGACGAGTTGGCCGGTGGCACCTTCACCATCACAAACATCGGCAGCCAGGGCGCCCTGTTCGACACCCCGATCCTGGTTCCACCGCAGGCGGCGATGCTGGGTACCGGCGCGATCGTCAAGCGCCCGGTCGTCTTGCAGGACGAGAACGGCAACGAGTCCATCGGCGTCCGCTCGATGTGCTACCTGCCGCTGACCTATGACCACCGCCTGGTCGACGGCGCGGACGCCGGTCGCTTCCTGACGACGATCAAGCAGCGCCTCGAGGAGGCGGCGTTCGAGGCCGACCTCGGCCTGTAGGGCGCCGGGCCAAGAACTCGACGTGATACGCCACCGAGGGGCACCATCTCGCCAGGGATGGTGCCCCTCGGTGTGTTCGACAGCGGTGTGTTCGAGAGCGGTGTGTTCGAGAGCTAGGAGGACGCCATGCGTGTGATCGTCGCCGGATCGTCCGGCCTGATCGGGAAGACGCTCGTCGAGACCCTGCGCGACGATGGCCACGACGTCGCACGTCTGGTGCGACGCACACCTGTTGGCCGCGACGAGTTCGAGTGGAATCCGGAGTCGGGCATGCTCGACCCGGGCGCACTGCGCGGCGCCGACGCGGTAGTCAACCTGTGCGGCGCGGGCATCGGCGACAAGCGTTGGTCGGGGGCCTACAAGCAGGCCATCCGCGACAGTCGACTCACCACGACGGACGTGCTGGCGCACGCGGTGGTCGAGGCAGAGGTGCCGGTCCTCGTCAACGGCAGCGCCGTCGGGTACTACGGCGACACCAAGGACCGGATCGTCGACGAGCGCTCGCCGTCGGGCAGCGGATTCCTGGCGCAGGTGTGCCAGGACTGGGAGGACGCGACTACCCCGGCGTACGACGGCGGGGTCCGTACCGTGTCGATCCGCACCGCGACCGTACTGTCGCCACGCGGCGGGATGCTCGGCCGGTTGCGGCCGCTGTACTCGCTCGGGCTCGGTGGCCGACTCGGGAGCGGCCGCCAATACATGTCGTGGATCACCCTCGCCGACGAGGTGGCGGCGATCGAGTTCGTCCTGACCCACGGCGACGTCCAAGGGCCGGTGAACCTGTGCGCACCGGAACCCGTAACGAATGCACGGTTCAGTGCGGCCATGGGGCGCGCACTCCACCGCCCAGCACCGTGGATGGTGCCGGGATTCGCGGTTACCGCACTGATCGGTGAGTTCGGTCGGGAGGCAGTACTGACCGGCCAACGCGCCGTCCCGACCGCGCTCGAACAGGCTGGATTCTCGTTCCTGCACCCGACCATCGATGCCGCACTCGCATACGCACTCGAGCCGTGACGGACCATCGGGTCGGCGGGCGTAACGTCTATCCCATGCGCAGTACCACCGCGTCGGCCCGATCCAGTTCCCAGCCGATGTCCGTTGAAGTCCTCGGCCGCATCGACTACATGCAGGCCTGGCAGCACCAGCGAACGCTCGCCACGGCTCGCGCGGACGGCGTGGGACCGGATACGTTGCTCCTCCTCGAGCATCCCGCCGTCTACACGGCCGGACGCCGAACCGCTCCGGAGGATCGGCCAGTCGACGGCACCCCGGTCATCGACGTCGACCGTGGTGGCAAGATCACCTGGCACGGCCCGGGCCAGCTGGTCGGCTACCCCATCGTGAAGCTCGCCGAACCCGTCGACGTCGTCAGCTACGTGCGGCGGATCGAAGAGGCGCTGATCACTGTCTGCACCGACCTCGGTCTGACGTGCGGGCGGGTCGAGGGCCGCTCAGGTGTGTGGCTGCCCGCCGCATCGGTCGACGGCCGGCGGGTGCCCGAACGC
This sequence comes from Rhodococcus spongiicola, assembly GCF_004011835.1. Taxonomy (GTDB): domain Bacteria; phylum Actinomycetota; class Actinomycetes; order Mycobacteriales; family Mycobacteriaceae; genus Prescottella; species Prescottella spongiicola. The sequence continues at coordinate 725,738 of NZ_RKLN01000002.1, read as the reverse complement.
AAGGTCGCCGCGATCGGTGTGCGAGTCCAGCGCGGAGTCACGCTCCACGGCTTCGCCCTGAACTGCAACGCGGCACTGAACGGTTTCGACAACATCGTTCCGTGCGGTATCCACGACGCCGGCGTGACGACCCTCTCGCGCGAACTCGGCCGCGATGTCACAGTCGGCGAGGTCACCCCCGCGGTCACCGAGGCGGTCATGGCAGCCCTGGACGGAAGCCTCCCGGTCACCTTCAAGGACATAGAGCGCACGACGCGCGACGACATAGAGCGCACGACGCGCGACGACATAGAGCGCACGACGCGCGACGACATAGAGCGGGTGACACACGACAGCGCACCTCAGGCGCCCGAGTTCACCACCACCCGGTTCGGCTGAACCGCCCTGCCCAGCCCCGAGTGCGAGATCCGGTCAGGCGTACGATCAACTTCGTGAGTGTCGCCCCAGACGGACGGAAGCTGCTCCGCATCGAGATCCGAAACGCGGAAACCCCGATCGAGCGCAAGCCCGAGTGGATCCGGACCCGCGCGAAGATGGGCCCGGAGTACACCGAGCTCAAGGGCTTGGTGAAAAGCGAAGGCTTGCACACCGTCTGCGAGGAAGCGGGCTGCCCCAACATCTACGAGTGTTGGGAGGACCGCGAGGCCACGTTCCTCATCGGTGGCGAACAGTGCACACGCCGTTGCGATTTCTGTCAGATCGATACCGGAAAGCCCGCCGAGCTGGATCGGGACGAACCCCGCCGTGTCGCGGAAAGCGTCAAGGCTATGGGCCTGCGGTACTCGACGATCACCGGCGTCGCCCGCGACGACCTGCCCGACGGCGGTGCGTGGCTGTACGCGGAGACGGTCCGGCAGATCCACGCGATGAATCCGGGTACAGGCGTCGAGAACCTGATCCCCGACTTCAACGGCAAGCCCGATCTACTGACCGAGGTGTTCGAGTCGCGTCCGGAGGTGCTCGCACACAACCTCGAGACGGTGCCGCGCATCTTCAGGCGGATCCGTCCCGCGTTCCGCTACGAGCGTTCGCTAGGCGTGATCAGCGCCGCCCGCGAGTCCGGCCTGGTCACCAAGTCCAACCTCATCCTCGGTTTGGGCGAGACCCCCGAGGAGGTGCACCAGGCAATGGTGGACCTGCACGAGGCCGGCTGCGACATCATCACCATCACGCAGTACCTGCGTCCGTCACCGCGGCACCATCCGGTCGAACGTTGGGTGAAGCCGGAGGAGTTCGTCGAGCATTCGAAGGCGGCCGAGGAGATCGGCTTCGCGGGCGTCATGGCGGGACCGCTGGTGCGCTCCTCGTACCGCGCCGGACGTCTCTACGCCCAGGCGATGGCCCACCACGGACGGCCGCTGCCGGCGGGACAGGCACACCTCGCCACGGACGGCACCGCTTCCCAGGAAGCCAGTTCGGTACTCGAGCGTCTCGCACGCGTCTGACGTGTACGTCCGCTCACCGCGCGCGTGTGGTGCGCGGTGCGGGACGTATCCTGTGAGGTATGGCGAACGGCAGTAAATCCGGAAAAGCGGGCAAAGCGAGTAAGGAAGCCAAGGCGGCGGCGAAGGCAGCCCGCAAGCAGGCGTCGAAGGAACGCCGGACTCAGCTCTGGCAGGCGTTCCAGATGCAGCGCAAGGAAGACAAGCTGCTGCTCCCGCTGATCATCGGCGCCGTTGTGCTGAGTGCGCTCTTGTTCTTCGTGGTCGGCCTGATCTTCGGTATCCAGTGGTTCCTGCTGCCGATCGGCATCCTCGTCGGCGTCCTATTCGGCTTCATCATCTTCGGGAGGCGGGTCCAGAAGACGGTGTACGGCAAGGCCGAGGGGCAGGCCGGTGCCGCGGCGTGGGCGCTCGACAACATGCAAGGCGCGTGGCGCGTCACCAATGCCGTCGCGGGCACCACGCAACTCGATGCGGTGCACCGCGTGATCGGTCGCCCCGGCGTGATCCTTATCGCCGAGGGCTCGCCGCAGCGTGTCAAGGGTCTGCTCGCACAGGAGAAGAAGAAGACTGCGCGACTGGTCGGCGACACCCCCATTTACGATTTCGTCGTCGGTAACGACGAGGGCCAGGTGCCGCTCTCACAGCTCACAAAGCGGCTGAACAAGCTGCCGCGCAACATCAACACCAAGCGCATGGACTCGATCGAGTCCCGGCTGGCGGCACTCGGCGGACGCGCCGGCGCCGCAACGCCGAAGGGCCCTCTGCCTCCGGGCGCCAAGATGAAGGGCATGCAGCGCACGATTCGCCGCCGCTGACACCTCCACTCACGGGTAATCGAATGTCACATCGGTTCGGTCCGGCAATTCGGTCCGGCCAACCGATGTGACATTCGTCGTTGATGTGTGTGCTCAGCGCATGCGGACGAGTGCCGTGCCAGTTGCACGATCGTGCATGCCGCGCCCGTCGACGTCGGTGATGACCGCAGGAACGATGAACACCATCAGCGCCTGACGGCCGAGCGCCCTCAGGAAACCGACCTTGGCCGGGGCGTCGACGCGAGCGACCTGCAGTCCCAACATGTACTGACCGGGCGTGAACGAGAACAGCGATACGCAGGCGACGCCGACCAGGAACCACAACATGAGGGTGTAGGTGCCGATCCGCGGGTTCTCGAGCGGCGCCTCACCGATCAGGAGCATCACGACACCCGCCGCGGTGAACCAGTCGACCGCCAGAGCCAGGACGCGCCGTCCGAGCGCGGCCAGCGAACCGGGTCCGTCCGCCGGCAAACCCAGTAGTTCACCCCGATAGGCTTGCGCTTCGGTCTGCCCCTTCGGCAGTGCAGCGGAGGGGCCAGAGAGCCAGGAACCGGTCATACGTGCCATGCCGTCCAGGATAGGCGGCGCCGCGACGAGCACCGCGCCCCAATCGGCATCGGTGCTGCGCGTCACACCTGTTCGGTACGGAAAGGGTCACATCGCCCGTTCGTGCGAATAACCAAGTCAACTCCGACGTGTAACACCCGCGAAACATAAGGTTGACTAACGGGCAACACCAGCTATCTAGCGTCGTGCCTCGACGAAACCGCCGCAACTCAACCGGCAGGTAACCGACTGAAGGAGCACCAACGTGGCTTTCTCCACGGCCGAAGAGGTCATCAAGTACATCGCCGACGAGAATGTCGAGTACGTCGACATCCGCTTCAGCGACCTGCCCGGCGTTCTGCAGCACTTCTCCATCCCGGCCACCGCATTCGGCAAGGAAATCTTCGACGACGGCCTGGCGTTCGACGGATCCTCGGTTCGCGGCTTCCAGTCGATCCACGAGTCGGACATGATGCTGCTTCCCGACGTCTCCACCGCGCAGCTCGACCCATTCCGTTCGGCGAAGACGCTGAACATCAACTTCTTTGTCCACGATCCGTTCACTCGTGAGGCTTACAGCCGCGACCCGCGCAACGTCGCACGCAAGGCGGAGGAGTACCTGAGGTCGACCGGCATCGCCGACACCGCCTACTTCGGTGCCGAGGCCGAGTTCTACATCTTCGACAACGTCTCGTACGACTCGGGCATGAACGGTGCGTTCTACAAGGTGGACGCGATCGCGGGCACCTGGAACACCGGAAACGAGCGCAACGCCGACGGCAGCGCCAACCTCGGGTACAAGGTCCGCCCGAAGGGTGGCTACTTCCCGGTCGCGCCGTACGACCACTACGTCGACCTGCGCGACGACATCTCCACCAAGCTCCAGCGGGCGGGCTTCGAGCTCGAGCGCGGCCATCACGAGGTCGGCACCGGCGGCCAGGCGGAGATCAACTACAAGTTCAACACGCTGCTCTCCGCGGCCGACGACCTGCAGCTGTTCAAGTACATCGTGAAGAACACCGCGTGGCAGCACGGCAAGTCCGTCACCTTCATGCCGAAGCCGCTGTTCGGTGACAATGGGTCGGGCATGCATGTCCACCAGTCGCTGTGGAAGGACGGCAAGCCGCTGTTCCACGACGAGGCCGGCTACGCGGGCCTGTCCGATACTGCTCGGTGGTACATCGGCGGCATCCTGCACCACGCGCCGTCGCTGCTGGCATTCACGAACCCGACGATCAACTCCTACCACCGCCTGGTGCCGGGCTTCGAAGCCCCGATCAACCTGGTCTACAGCCAGCGCAACCGCTCGGCGGCCGTGCGCATCCCGATCACGGGCAACAACCCGAAGGCCAAGCGCCTCGAGTTCCGCGCCCCGGACTCGTCCGGCAACCCGTACCTGAACTTCGCGGCGCAGATGATGGCGGGCCTGGATGGCATCAAGAACAAGATCGAGCCGATGGCTCCGGTCGACAAGGACCTCTACGAGCTCCCCCCGGAGGAGGCCCGCAACATCCCGCAGGCCCCCACCAGCCTGGCTGCGGTCATCGACCGGCTCGAGCAGGATCACGACTACCTCACCGAGGGTGGCGTGTTCACCACCGACCTCATCGAGACCTGGATCTCGCTCAAGCGTGAGCAGGAGATCGCGCCGGTGAACCTGCGTCCGCACCCCTACGAGTTCAACCTGTACTACGACTGCTGAGCCGTTCAGTAGATACGAACTACGGATAGGTTCGGACTACGGATTCGACGAAACGAGCCCGTCACCCCTGCAGGGTGACGGGCTCGTTTCGCGTCGAGGGACGCTTGGATCAGTAGCGGGTCGCCCCGTCGAAGGGCATCGAGTCCACCGGCGAGATCTTCACGACGTCGCCCGAGGTCGGGGCGTGGACAACCTGGCCGTCGCCGGCGTAGATGCCGATGTGGTTGGCCCCGTAGAACGAGACGACGTCACCCGGCTGCAGGTTGGCCTTGGACACCGGGGTGCCGCCGGCGATCTGGTCGTAGCTGACCCGGGGGACGGAGACGCCGGCCTGCTTGTGGGCCCACTGGACCAGTCCCGAGCAGTCGAACGAACTCGGACCCGTCGCGCCCCACACGTATGGGGAGCCGAGCTTGGACTTCGCGGCATTAGCGACAGCCTGCCCCTTCGAGTTCGGCTGGCCCACGGAGCCGCCCGAGTTCGGCTGGATCACGTTGGCGCCCCAGTTCAGAAAGTCGAAGGGCTGTGCCATCGCGGGGGCGACCGGGATCACCAGAGCGCCGGCGGTGACGGCACCTAGCACCAGTCCACGGGTGGTGCGGGTCAGTCGGGTCTTCTTCTGTGCGCGGTGCTTGGCCATTCGAGGTCCTCCGGGTCTTACATGCGGTCCGACACCTCCGTGGCATCGGTGATCGGGCACAACCCAGAGTTCCGTCGTTATCTAATCGAGACATCCGCATATCTACCGGGGTGGGTACCTAGTCAGGTATGGGGGGTATACCTACTGGAGCTCGACGATCCGTCGAAAAGTCAACCGAAAAAGCCGTCTGAGCCGGTAATTCGTGCAGCACTGCCCAAGAATTTCGAATCCCGACGAACTGCCAGGTTCGTGATACAGCCGACAGACACTCGCCAGGTAATCAGGGCATTGAATAACGTCAGGGCTCGAAAATCACGATGATCGGGCTCGAAAGATAACGGCTCGGCAACGGACATTTCGGGCGTCCGCACTGCGGAACCATGACACTGGGACGGGCGTCTACGCCCCTGGAGCGGCGGGGCAGCCGAAGGATTGGCCCGTCACTCGGGCAGCTTGCTCGCCAGTACGTCGACGTTCGTGATGGTGGGGTGACCGACGAACAATTCGTCGGCCCGTGCCATCAGCGCCTCCGCGACCCGTCCGGCGAGGTGCGCCTGCCGCCCCTTGTCGTCGGGGAATACATCGAATATGCCGAAGGTCGCGGGGCCGAAGCGAAGCGCGAACCAGGCTGTGGTGTCCGGTTCCTCCTGCACGAGCGCCAAGGCGCTCTCGAGGAACTCCGCGACCTCGGCCTCCTTGCCACGTTTGGCTTCCACTCGCACCAGCAGCGCTGCGCTGACCATCGAGCACCTCCCAAAGAGACCGATACCTCTCTTACTGTTCTCGGTGGCATCGACCGAGTCAACGTGCGTCGCCTCGGACCCGTGGAGCGCCATGACGAGTGCCCCTCGATGCAAGAACACAGCTACCGGGAAGCACAAACCGCTCGCGTATACGTGAGTATTCGACCGTAGGCGGTGGCATAATCGGCACGTCCGAACACGGGGCCGATAGAGATGGGACAACGATGACGCGCGAGGACGACCTGGCAGATCTGGGCGTGCTGCTGCCTTCGGGCACCTCAGGCCGCTCCGACCAGACGTCCAAGCAATACCTGCGACTGCGCGCCGACATCCTCGAAGGCAAGTTCCCACAAGGTGCGGCGTTGCACGAGACGCAGCTGAGCGAGACCTACGGTGCATCTCGCACGCCGATTCGAGAGGCCCTCAACTGGCTCGCCCACGACGGCTTGCTCGAACGTGCGGCGCGCGGTTTCCGGGTGCGCTCCGGAACCCCCGAAGACGTCATCGAAATCTATGCGGCACGGGTAGCACTGGAATCGGAGGCCGCTGGTGCGGCTGCACTTCGACACACCGACCTCGACATGGCCCGCCTCGAACGACTGCACGACACGTGCTGCCATACCAACGACGACACCGCTGCCCGCGTGGATAACTTCCGGTTCCACGAGGCACTCTGGCAGGCCGCCCACAACGCGACGATCACGACCCTGCTCGTACGCTTGACCACCCAGTTGCGGATCTACGACAGCGGCCCACCGTCGAACTACGGCGAACCGGAACTGCTCAATTCCGAGCACGAGCACATCCTCGACGCGTTGCGCGCCCGGGACGCGAAGGCCGCACGCGAACACATGCGAGCCCACCTCGAGCACAGCCGGGAGCAGCGGATCCGCCTCTTCGCGAGCGGGTGACCGTCAGTCACTCTCCCCCGAACACCCGCTGTACGACGGCCTTCGCCCGCCGGGTGACCCGCAGGTAGTTGTCGAGGAACTCGTTCGGGTCCCCGTCCAGCGAGCCCGCCACCTGCGCGACCGCCGAGAGCACCTTCCCCGGACCCGGCAGTTGGTCGGTCGGTTTGCCGCGGACGAGGACGAGGGCGTTGCGGGCCTTGGTTGCGGTGAGCCACGCGTCGCGCAGCAGTTTGATGTCGGTCTCGCTCAGCAGCTCCGCCGCGCCGATCGCATCGAGCGTCTGGAGAGTCGACGTGTTGTGAAGGGACGGGATCTCGTGGGCGTGCCGTAGTTGGATCAGCTGCACGGTCCACTCGATGTCGGCGAGGCCGCCACGGCCGAGCTTGGTGTGCGTGGCAGGATCCGCACCGCGCGGCAGCCGCTCGGAGTCGACGCGGGCCTTGATCCGCCTTATTTCGTGGACGGCTTGCTCTGACACCCCACCCTCGGGGTACCGAGTCTTGTCGATCATCTTCAGGAACCGCAGTCCGAGGTCGGCGTCGCCCGCGACGGTGTGTGCCCGCAACAGCGCCTGGACCTCCCAGGACTGCGCCCACTGCGCGTAGTACGCCTGGTACGAGGCCAGCGTCCGAACCAGCGGGCCACTACGTCCCTCGGGCCGCAGTCCGGTATCCACCACCAGCGGTGGATCGGTGCTGGGAGCCCCGAGCAACGTTCGCACTCGGTCGCCGATCAGGTTGGCCCACTTGACTGCCTGTGTTTCATCGACGCCGGGGCGTGGTTCGCATACGAACAGCACGTCCGCATCGGAGCCGTAGCCCAGTTCGCCGCCGCCGAGCCGGCCCATGCCGATCACCGCGAACGTGGCGGGCGCGGGTCCACCCATTTCCGCTTCGCTCGCCCGGATCACCGCGGCGAGCGCGGCGTTGAGCACGGCGGCCCAGACCGAGGACAGCGCCCGGCACACCTGCGGGACATCGAGCATGCCGAGGATGTCCGCGCTCGCGACGCGCGCCAATTCGTACCGGCGCAGGGAACGCGCCGCGCCGACCGCCCGGACCGGCTCGACGTAGCGCGCGGACGACGACAGGATGCCGCGCGCCACGTCTTCGGGGTGCGGCTCGAGCAGTCGCGGACCGGACGGGCCGTCCGCGAGAAGCCGTATGACGTCGGGTGCCTTGATCAACAGATCCGGAACGTACGCAGACGAACCGAGAACGGTCATGAGCCGCTGCGCCACCGACGCCTCGTCGCGCAGCAGCCGCAGGAACCAGGTGGCGTCGACGAGTGCATCCGACAGCCGACGGTACGCGAGCAGGCCGGCGTCGGGATCCGGCGTGTCCCCGAGCCATTCGAGCAGGGTAGGCAGCAGCAGCGCCTGGATGCGCCCCTTCCGGGACGCACCGCGGGTGAGCGCGGTGAGATGTCCGAGGGCGTTCTGGGGTGCCGAGTAGCCGAGTGCCGCCAACTGCCGGACGGCCGCGTCCGGACTGAGCCGCAGCGCCTCCTTGTCGATTCGGGCCACCGACTCGAGCAGCGGCCGGTAGAACAGCTTGGCGTGCAGGCGCCGCACCCGGTGCGAGTTCCGCTTGATCTCCGCGTCCAGCACGCCCAGGGCGTCGTGACGTCCGTTCGGACGCATGTGGGCCGCGCGGGCGAGCCACCGCAGCGCCTCCTCGTCCTCCGGTGGCGGCAACGTGTGCGTGCGCTTGAGCCTCTGGAGCTGGAGGCGGTGTTCGAGCAACCGCAGGAACTCGTACGACGCGGTGAGGTTGGCCGCGTCTTCGCGTCCGACGTAGCCGCCGGCCGCGAGTGCGGTCAGGGCGTCGATCGTGCTCATCACCCGCAGTGACGTGTCGGCACGGCCGTGAACCAGTTGGAGCAGCTGAACGGCGAACTCGACATCACGCAGGCTGCCGCGCCCCAGCTTGAGTTCGCGCTCGCGCAGTTCCGGCGGCACCGAGGCCTCGACGCGTCGCCGCATGGCCTGCACCTCGGGAACGAAGTCCTCACGCTCGGCCGCCGCCCACACCATCGGGCCCAATGCGTCTGTGTACTGTTGCCCCAGCTCGACGTCTCCGGTCATCGGACGGGCCTTCAGCAGTGCCTGGAACTCCCAGGTCTTGGCCCACCGCTCGTAGTAGGCGACGTGCGATTCGAGGGTGCGCACCAGTTCGCCGCGCTTGCCCTCCGGACGCAGGGCAGCGTCGACCTCGAAGAAGGCGGACGATCCGACGCGCATCATCTCGCCGGCGATGCGGCTTGCCACCGCGTTGGACGGTTCCGCGACGAACACGACGTCGACGTCGCTGACGTAGTTGAGCTCGCGGGCACCGCACTTTCCCATCGCGATCACCGCGATCCGCACCGGACACGGCTCGTCCGGGCACACCGCCGTGACAGCCACCGCCAGCGCGGCCGTGAGGGCGGCATCGGCCATGTCGGACAGCTGATGTCCCACAGTCTGGTAAGGGATCACAGGCTCGTTCTCGACGATGGCGGCGAGGTCGGCGGCGGCCAGGACCATCAACTGGTCGCGATAGCATTTGCGAAGTGCAGAAATAGCTTCGGGCCCCGTCAGGGTGGATCGGTAGAGCATCGGTGAGGCGTTCGGGCCCGTCTCGGGAACTGCCCCGACGCACGCGAGAAGACGTCTCGTCAGCTCCTCCTTGGAGGGCAACATCATGTCTCCGGCCAGCAGTTTCCACGACGACGGGTCCGCCACCAAGTGGTCACCGAAAGCGCTGGAGGCGCCGATCAATCCGAACAGCCTGCCACGCAATCGACGGTCCGAACGCAGTGCGGTGTCGAGCTCCGTCCACTCGTCGCCCAATCCCTCCTGCAGCCGCACAAGCGTACGCAGAGCGAGATCGGCATTCGGGGCTCGCGACAGCGCCCACAGAAGCTCGACCCCGTCGAGGTTGGACCACCCGAGCGCGTCGAGTTCCCCGGGCGCGGTCGGCTCGATCAACCCAAGTCGGCCGACGCCCGGCACGGCCGACCTGGCGTACGGCGGCCTCACCATCTCTTCTCAACCTGGACGTCGTCACGAATGTGTGGACCAGCCGGATGGGACACGGCGTTCACCTCTTCGGGATCGAGTTGATCAGTCGGCCCCTTACAGGCCGAGGTAGGCCTTCAGTTCGAAGGGAGTGACCTGGCTGCGGTAATCCGCCCACTCGCGCCGCTTGTTGCGGAGGAAGAAGTCGAACACGTGCTCGCCGAGCGCCTCGGCGACCAACTCGGACGTCTCCATCTCCCGTAGCGCTTCGGCGAGGCTTCCGGGCAGTGGTCGGTATCCCATCGCCCGGCGCTCGGCCTCGGTGAGCGACCACACGTCATCCTCCGCCTGGGGAGGCAGGTCGTAGCCCTTTTCGATGCCACGCAGACCGGCGGCGAGCAGGACCGCGAATGTCAGGTAGGGGTTACAGGCCGAATCGGGGCTGCGGATCTCGACGCGACGAGACGACGCCTTGTTCGGCGTGTACATCGGCACGCGGATCAACGCCGACCGGTTGGACGGTCCCCAGGTAGCTGCGGTCGGAGCCTCGCCGCCTTGGACCAGACGCTTGTAGGAGTTCACCCATTGGTTGGTGACGGCGCTGATCTCGCTTGCGTGCTCGAGGACTCCGGCGATGAAGGCCTTACCGGTCTCCGACAGTTGCATCGGATCGTCGGGGTTGTGGAACGCGTTGGTGTCACCCTCGAACAGGCTCATGTGCGTGTGCATCGCCGAGCCGGCCTGATCGCTGAACGGCTTCGGCATGAACGAGGCGCGCACGCCCTCCTCGATCGCGACCTCCTTGACGACGTAGCGGAACGTCATCACGTTGTCGGCCATCGACAGGGCGTCGGCGTAGCGGAGATCGATCTCCTGCTGGCCGGGCGCGGCCTCGTGGTGGCTGAACTCCACCGAGATGCCCATCGATTCGAGCGCGTCGATCGCGTGTCGACGGAAGCTCGGGGCCCGGTCATGGACCGCTTGATCGAAGTAACCGCCGCTGTCGGCGGGCACGGGCGGGTGACCGTCGATCGGACCGTTCTCGAGCAGGAAGAACTCGATCTCCGGATGCACATAACACGAGAAACCCAGATCGCTGGCCTTGTTCAGCTGGCGACGCAGGACGTTGCGGGGGTCCGCCCACGACGGCGTGCCGTCGGGCATCGCAATGTCGCAGAACATGCGCGCCGAGTGCTGGGCACCGTCCTTGTGTGCCCACGGCAGGATCTGGAACGTCGAGGCGTCCGGCATCGCGACGGTATCGGCCTCCGAAACACGCGAGAAGCCCTCGATCGCGGACCCGTCGAAGCCGATGCCCTCTTCGAAGGCGCCTTCCAGTTCCGCGGGCGCGATCGCCACCGACTTGAGGTAGCCGAGCACGTCGGTGAACCACAACCGAACGAACCGAATATCGCGCTCTTCGAGGGTGCGAAGCACGAACTCCTTTTGGCGATCCATGCCCGCGAGACTAGGCAAACTCCGTTAAATCTGTGTTACATCGCGGAATTTCGCCACGTGTCGCGTCTCAACAGGTCAAGTCGGGCTCGGGTGCGGCCAGTTCCACGAGATATGCGGTGATCGGATCGTCCACGCACGCGACCCCGTCGAAAGTCGCGGTGTGCTGGGCGCCCCGGTAAGAGATGAGCGCTGCCCCGAGTCGCTTGGCCAGGTCGACTCCCGCCTGGTACGGAGTCGCCGGATCCTCGGTGGTCGACACCACGACGACGGGAGGCAATCCCCACACTTCGATGTCGCTTGGTCCACCCGTCGGCGGTACCGCCCAGAACGCGCACGCATCCAGTGGGGCGTTTCCGGTGCCGCGGCCGTCGTCGAGGAACGGCGCCGCCTGGCGGTACCGGGTGTCCATCTCCCCGACGACGCCGCGATCGACCAGTGGGGGGTCGTCGACACAGCGGACTGCGTTGAAGGCGTCCTCGAGATTCGAGTAGCTGCCGTCATCCAGTCGACCCGCATACCGGTCTGCGAGCAGCAGGAGCGAATTCCCGCGCCCTTCGGTCAGCTCGGTCAGGCCGCCCCGCAGGGACGTCCACAAGCTCGGCGTGTACAGCGCCTGCAGCACGCCGGTGACCGCGTCCTCGTAGCTCAGACCCCGAGGATCCGTCGTCGCCGCCGGCTGCGTGACGAGCGGGTCGACCAGAGCCCGGAACCGTGTGTTCGCCGCCGCAGGATCAGTTCCCAGGGGGCAGTCCGGAGATTGCGTGCACTCGGTCGCGAACGCATCGAACGCCTGCTGGAAGCCTGCCCCCTGCAAGACCGTCTCATCGACGGGGCTCTGCTCACGATCGACCGCCCCGTCGAGGACCATCGCACGCACGTTCTCCGGAAAGGTCTCGGCGTATTCGGTGCCGATCCGGGTGCCGTAGGAGAACCCGAGATAGTTGAGCTCGGCGTCGCCGAGCACGGAGCGGATGACGTCCATGTCGCGCACGACGTCTCGCGTCCCGACGTGCGCCAGCAGCGACAGCCCGGACCGCTGCGCGCAGCGCTCCGCGTAGGTTCGGTTCTTCTCCTCGGTGCGGGCGATCCCCTCCGGGCTCATGTCGACGTCGGGATCGCTGCGCTCAGCGTCGATTTCCTGGGGCGTCAGGCATCGAACCTGTGGCGTGGACGCTCCGACACCGCGCGGGTCGAATCCGATGACGTCGAACCGCTGCGCGACCTCGGTTCCGTCGGCAATTGACGCCAGACTCAGACCCGAACCGCCGGGGCCACCTGGATTGACGAGCAGCGACCCGAGCCGGTCACCGGTCGCGGGCGAACGCGAGATCGCGATCTGCGCGGTGGCCCCGGCCGGGTTGCCGTAGTCGAGGGGCACGGTGACCCTGGCGCACTCGAGAGTCGGCTTCAGATCGTCCCCGTCCGTCGCGAAGCCGTCACACGACCCCCACTCGACCTGCTGGGCGTAGAACGACTCGAGTCCGGCTGGGATCACACCCGCCCCGCGCGACGATTCCGGTCCCTGCCGAGCCGTCCCTAGGGTGCATCCGACGACGAGCACGGCCACCGCGCCCATCGCGGTGGCCAAAAGCAATCGAGGTCTCGGCTGCATGTCTTCGATCGTGCCACGCCGAATCTCGACGAACACCGCGACAAACGCTCGGAACACGACCAACCAGTGTGATCAACGGCACCGAGGCCGCTCTTCGTCGCCCTACGACACGGTGGCAGACTGAACCCCATCATCACCCAACCCGGGGACCCGCCAGGCGGGCCTCGAGGCAGAAAGGGACAACGATGTCCGAGACCGCTCCATACGGTTCGACCGGCACCACCCCTACCGATGCGCCAAGGCGCAGGACCCGGATACATCACTTGCAGGCGATGAAGGCCGAGGGCACCCGCTGGGCGGAGTTGACGGCCTACGACTACTCCACCGCCCGCCTCTTCGAGGAGGCTGGGATCCCGGTGCTACTCGTCGGCGACTCGGCCGCGAACGTGGTGTACGGCTACGACACCACAGTGCCGGTCACGATCGACGAGATGATTCCCCTGGTCCGCGGCGTCGTGCGCGGCGCACCGCACGCCCTCGTGATCGCCGACCTGCCGTTCGGCAGCTATGAGGCGTCGCCGCAGCAGGCACTCGAGACTGCATTCCGCTTCATGAAGGAGGGGCAGGCCCACGCCGTGAAGCTCGAGGGCGGTGAACGGGTGGCCCCGCAGATCGCTGCCCTCACGGCCGCCGGGATTCCGGTCCAGGCCCACATCGGGTTCACCCCGCAGTCCGTGAACACCCTCGGCGGCTTCCGGGTCCAGGGCCGCGGTGACGGCGCCGAGCAGCTCATCGCCGACGCAATCGCGGTCCAGGAGGCCGGCGCGTTCTCGGTGGTGATGGAGATGGTTCCCGCCGAACTCGCCGGTCAGGTGACGCGCAAGCTCACCATTCCGACGGTCGGCATCGGCGCCGGCAGCGAGTGTGACGCCCAGGTGCTGGTGTGGCAGGACATGACCGGCTTCACCAGTGGCAAACCGCCGAAGTTCGTGAAGCAGTTCGGCGAGGTCGGCTCGGCCCTGCGCGCCGCGGCCGCAGCCTATGCCGCAGAGGTCGCCGCCGGTACGTTCCCGGCGGCCGAGCACAGCTTCTGACGCACCGGCTGCTGCGTCCCGGGCGAGGGACACCGGCCGAAGACACCCGGCGGGACGCCGGCCGAAGAAACAGGCCGGCGTCCCGAAACTTTGGCACACTCGACATTCCGGACCGCGAAGTCGGTCCCCGAGAGAACCGAGGTGCACGATGACCGCACGCCGAGGACGCCTCGCGGCCGCCATAGCCGCCACAGCTGCGCTCGCCGCACTCGTCGGCGGGTGCAGCAACGATCCGTCCCCGACACCCGGTAACGCGGCCCAGACCACAGAATCGACGTCTGCGGCAGCCCCGACGCCGGACGGCGGCGGGAGCAACTCGGCCTCCGGGGTCACCGACGCCCAAGCTGTACAGCTGTGCTCGGACATGGAGTCACAGTTGCAGAACTGGCGTACCTACCCGCCGACGCTCGGCAAGAGTGGGCTCAACACCGTCGTCATCTCCTGGGCCACCGCGAACGGCGTCGACCTGCTCGCGCTCGCCGGCGACCGCGAGCGAGTCGACACGATCACCTCCGCGCAGTGCCCGCAGGTACGCCAGGGCGCGCTCGACGCGCTCGAGATCCCGACGCTGGCGTCCGCTCTGATCGGATTCTGAGCCGTGCGGACGCTCTATCCGCCGATCTCGCCACACGAGAGGGGCTTCCTCGCGGTCGGCGACAACCAACGGGTGTACTGGGAGGTCAGCGGCAATCCCGGTGGCAAACCCGTCGTCTTCCTACACGGTGGCCCGGGCGGCGGCACCGACCCCGTGCATCGCCAGTTCTTCGACCCGGACGCCTATCGCATCACGCTTTTCGACCAACGCGGCTGTGGTCGCTCGACACCTCACGTCGCCGACGGTGCGGACTTGTCGGTGAACACCACCGATCACCTCATAGCCGACATCGAAGCACTCCGAAGGCATCTCGGTGTCGATCGCTGGCAGGTCTTCGGCGGGTCCTGGGGGTCGACGCTCGCACTCACGTACGCACAGCGATTCCCCGAGCGGGTCACCGAACTTGTGCTACGCGGGATCTTTCTGCTGCGCCGCAGCGAGATCGACTGGTACTACAACGGCGGGGCAGCTCACATGTTCCCCGAGCGTTGGGAGCAATTCCTGGCTCCGGTTCCATACGAGGAACGTTCGGGCGATCTCGTCGAGGCGTACCACCGTCTGCTGCACGCCGACGACCCCGATGTCGCGCTACGCGCAGCGATCGCATGGTCCGGCTGGGAGGGCACGACGAGTACGCTGCTTCCGAATCCCGAACGCGTCCAAGAGACCTCCGATCCGCGATTTGCGTTGGCGTTCGCACGGATCGAGAACCACTACTTTCGCAACGGCGGCTTCATCGACGAGGGAGAACTGCTACGCGAAGCAGGCGCGCTGGAGTCCCTTCCGGGCGTTATCGTGCAAGGTCGCTACGACGTGGTCTGTCCCGTGACGAGTGCATGGGAACTGCACCGAGCGTGGCCAGGGTCCGAACTGCACATCGTCGATGATGCCGGCCACGCCGCTGCCGAACCCGGCATCACCCACCATCTCGTAGCGGCCACGGATCGTTTCGGTGTTTGACGGCTTACATCGACGTCTGACGGCCTACATCGACGTCTGACGTCTTCCATCGACGCGCGCGATCCGTACTGGTAGACCAGAACTGTGGGAGCATCGACGCACGGCACCGCTGTCGCCGACGTCATTGTCCCGGCGACGCGGCAGCACTACGAGCGGCTCACGTCGCTCGTTGCCGACGTCCGTGTGTCCGCTCCGGACTCGGTGCACCAAATGCGCGTGTCCGCGCGGCGGCTTCGCAGCCTGCTCGGCTCCTTCCGGCGCGCCTTCCCACCCAAGGCGACTGCCACGGCCCGTGACGAACTGCGTTGGCTCGGATCAGTTCTCGGCGAGGCCCGGGACGCGGAAGTGCTCGCCGAGCACTTCTCGGAATTGATCGACACCCAGCCGGCCGATCTCGTGCTCGGCTCGGTGAACCAGAGGTTGGTCGGGACTCAAGAAGACCTGTACAGGGCCTCTCACGCGCACGCCGTCGAAGCGCTCGGCGGGGCGAGGTACGCCGCCCTGTGCGCGCTGCTCGACGAGGTCACGTCCGGCGCCCACCCGGTCCCGGCGGAGATGACGCTTCGTGGCGGGCTCGACAAGGCATACCGCCAGCTACGCAAGGCCGCACGGAAGGTGCTCGCGCACCCCCGGGACGAATCCCCGGACATCGGACCGGCGTTGCACCGGGTCCGCAAGCGTGCCAAGAAACTGCGCTACGCAGCCGAGGCCGTAGCGGGGACCGAACCGTCCGCGACAGACCTGGCCACCGCGGCCAAATCGCTCCAGACGGTGCTCGGCGACCATCAGGACGGCGTACTCGCCAGAAATTGGATCATCGACACCGCCGCACGGGCCCGAGACGACGGCGAGGACACCTTCACCTACGGACTCCTGTATGCGATCGAGGAACAACGGGCCGGCCGAGCCACCGCGGAACTGCCGGGTCATGTCCAAGCGATTCGCCGGGCGCACCGAGAGCTCGATTTCCGGAGCTGACACCGACGGGCAACAGGCTCAGTTGTTCCACTCGTCGTCGGCGTCGTCCGCGGCCTTGTTCCGTTCGGCCGCGATCTGCAGCGCACGTTCCGCGCTCGCCCTGTCCGGGTATGGACCCATCCGGTTGAAGACATCGCTGTCTTTGCCCTGGTGGACCGAGCCGTCGGAGAGGTCGAAGTACCACTGTTTGTCGTCGCGCATGTCCTCAGTCTGCCCGGTGACCGGCACAGCCACCACTGCATAGTGAACGCGAAGTGACTGTTGCGCTAACAAAAATATATAGATCTGTGATAAAGCGACTGCTGCTGATAACCTATGCATGTACGGCGCAATCTCGTCGACGCCTCCGCGTTACCGGAGCACCCCGTTACCAACATCTCGACGCGTCGCGTCAAAGATCGGAGTACCGCATGTCCAACCTCCTCTTCGAGACCCTGCTCCCGCACCTCGGACCCACGGCAGCCGAGTACTGGGCCAAGCTTCTCGTCGTGAACCCGATCGGCGGCCACTTCTAAGACGCAGACCACGAAGGCCCCGGGTTTCCGGGGCCTTCGTCGTATTCGGTTCGGGCGGACGAGTCGGCTTGTAAGCCGGATCCTGTCCCCGGCGCAAGCGCCGGGTGGCGACCATCCATCTGGGCACACCGTCACCGGGTACCTCGAGCGGTTCACCCGCAGGCTCGGACGAGCAGCCCTCGAACACCTGCGCAGCCGCACCGGTGTCCCGGAGGTCACCAGTGCGGCCTTCAACCTTGCTCCGGGCGGGGTTTACCGAGCCGCCCCAGTCACCTGGAACGCTGGTGCGCTCTTACCGCACCTTTTCACCCTCACCGACGCACGGCGTCGGCGGTCTGTTTTCTGTGGCACTGTCCCGCGGGTCACCCCGGGTTGCCGTTAGCAACCGCCCTGCTCTGTGGAGTCCGGACTTTCCTCGGCTCCGGGCCTGACAACTCGTGGATGTCGGTTCCCGTCGCCGCGGCCGCCCGGCCAACTCGTCCGCATGACAAGCCTACTGGGTGAAGCGCATCGGACCGAATCAACCGGCGGCCTTCCGCGTCTCGGTTTCGCCGGGAGAGAGTCGCGGAGAGACAGCCGCTCGAAAATAGTAGTTTCGTCGCATGACCCGGTACGTGGCGCTCCTGCGCGGCATCAATGTCGGTGACATCAACATCAAGATGGCCGACCTTCGAAGGGTCTTCGCCGAGCTCGGGTTCGACGACGTCAAGACGGTACTCGCTTCGGGCAACGTGCTGTTCACCTCGGACGCGGCGAACGTCACGGCACTGAAGTCCACCATCGAGGCCGCCCTGCGGGCGGCATTCGCCTACGAGGCCTGGGTATTCGTGCTGGACATCGACACCGTGGCCCAGATCGTCGAGGCGTACCCGTTCGATCCCGACCGCTTCGGCTGGCAGCCGTACGTGATGTTCGCGCCGCAATCGGATGTGCTTACCGAGTTACTTGCGCTGCAGGGCACCCTCGATCCGGCGATCGAGCGGATCGAGGGCGGCGACGGCGTCGTGTACTGGGAGGTCGAGCGTGGTCGGACTCTCGACAGCATCTTCGGCAAGAACATCGGCAAGCCGAAACTCAAGGCCGTGACCACCACCCGTAACCTCCGAACGCTGGTCAAACTGCTCGGCTAGACGCGGCGTGGCATCATTCGGCGGTGACGGTTGTCGCGGTGACGCTGGTGGCCGCCGTGTTGGTCTTCGCAATCGTGCGACCGCACGGCCTGCCGGAGATCGTGGTCGCCGGTCCCGCCGCCGCGATCGCGCTCGCGCTCGGCGTGGTGACACCCGGGCAGGCATGGGACGAGATCACCGAATTGGCGCCCACCGTCGGATTCCTGGCTGCGATCCTGGTGCTGGCTCATTTCATCGACGCGTTGGGTGTGTTCAGCTGGGTCGCGTCCGTGCTCACCCGGAGTGGAGGCGGCGATCCGCGCCGACTGCTCACGCTCGTGTTCGCCGTCGCCGCTGTCACCACCGCGGTTCTGAGCCTCGATGCGACGGTGGTGCTGCTGACGCCAGTCGTCATCCGCGCGGCTCGGGCGCTGCGGATGCAGGTGCGGCCGCACGCATACGCAACCGCGCACCTGTCGAATTCGGCATCGACGCTCCTGCCGGTGTCGAATTTGACGAATCTCATCGCCTTCTCCGCGACTGGGCTCACGTTCATCCACTTCACGGCGGTAATGGCGCTGCCGTGGCTGGTCACCGTGGCGATCGAACTCGCGGTCTTCCTGGTGTTCTTCCGCCGTGATCTGGCCGATCCAGTCACCGAACCCGTTCCTTCCGACACACCGCCGCCCGAAGTACCACATTCCGAAACACCGCTTTCCGAGACACCGGTTCAGCCGGCGCCGGTCCTGGCGCTCTCGGTTCTGGCGGCCACGCTGGTCGGGTTCGCACTCGGCGGCCTCGTCGGGATCGCTCCGGTCTGGATCGCGGCCGCAGGTGCCGCGGTGCTGGCGGTGCCGGCGCTGCGTGATGGCCTCACGACGCCGCGTCGCATCGTCTTCGCCGCAGACCTGTGGTTCTGCGCGTTCGTGCTCGCCCTGGGCGTCGTGGTGGCCGGTATTTCGGCCGGTCCGGTGGGTGATTGGCTCGGTGACCGGCTTCCCACCGAGGCGAGCCTGCTCGGCATGCTCTTGACAGCCGGGATTGCGGCGGTCGCGGCGAACCTGCTCAATAACCTCCCCGCGACCCTGCTGCTGCTGGCAGCGCTCGGGTCCGGCGCGCCGACCGGCCTGGTGCTGGCCCTACTTATCGGGGTCAATCTCGGACCGAACCTCACCTACATCGGGTCGCTCGCGATGATGCTGTGGCGGCGTGTCGCTACTGACGGTGGATGCCGCCCGGAGCTCGGCACGTTCACCAGGCTCGGGCTGGCAACCACCCCGCTGGCCATCATCGCGGCGACGACGACGCTGTGGCTCGTCCTGTGACGGTCAGGCTGTGGCTGTCACGCTGTGGCTGTCACACGGTGGCTGGGGCCGGGACCGGGACCGGCTCGAGCGCCTCGTCGGCGAACGGGTCGCCCTTCCGGGGAGCGTTGTAGAGCGACTCGTCGAGGATCTTCTCCCGCTTGGCCACGATGGTCGGCACGAGCGCCTGCCCGGTGACGTTGACGGCGGTGCGGCCCATGTCGACGATCGGCTCCACGGCGAGCAGCAGACCGACACCGGCGAGCGGCAGGCCGAGGGTGGACAGGGTCAAGGTGAGCATCACCGTCGCGCCGGTGGTGCCGGCCGTCGCGGCCGATCCGATGACTGATACCACGATGATCAGCAGGTAGTCGGTCAGACCCAGGGGCACACCGTAGAACTCGGCGACGAAGATCGCCGCGATCGCGGGATACACCGCGGCGCAGCCGTCCATCTTGGTCGTCGCTCCTAGTGGCACCGCGAACGACGCGTACTCGCGTGGCACACCGAGGTTCCGTTCGGTGACCCGTTCGGTCAGCGGCAAGGTGCCGATCGAGGAGCGGGAGACGAAGCCGAGTTGCGTTGCCGGCCACACCCCGGAGTAGAAGCTCTTCACCGAAAGTCCGTGCGCACGAACCAGAATCGGGTACACCAAGAGGAAGATTACGGCGAGACCGAGGTACACGGCGACGGTGAATACACCGAGCTGGCCGATGGCATCCCAGCCATAGGTGGCGACGGCCCTGGCGATCAAAGCCGCAGTGCCGATCGGAGCCAGGCGGATGATCCACCACAGCACCTTCTGGACGATCGCGAGAAGCGCTGCGTTGAAGTTCAGGAAGGGCTCTGCCTTCTCCCCTACCTTGAGCGCAGCGATACCGATCGCGATCGCCACCACGAGCAACTGCAGCACGTTGAAGCTCAGCGACGTGGTCGCCGTCAACGACGAGACACTGTCACCGGAGACCTCCGTCTGCGCCCCGAGGCCGAGGAAGTTCTGCGGCACGAGCCCGGTGAGGAATGCCCACCACGATCCGGAACTGCTGGGCTCTGTCGCGTTCGTTGCGTCGACCGTGGTGTGGGCACCGGGCTGGGTGATCAGGCCGATCGTGATGCCGACAAGCACGGCGATGAAGGCGGTGATCGCGAACCACAAGAGTGTCTGGACCGCCAGACGCGCCGCATTGGCGACGTTGCGTAGGTTCGCGATGGAACTGACGACAGCGGTGAAGATCAGCGGGATCACCGCGACGGTAAGCAGCGAGACGTAGCTGGAGCCGATCGTCGCGACGGTTCCGATGAGCCAATTCTCATTGCCGTCCGCAGCGTCGGGCATCGACCGGGCCACCAGACCGAGGATGACACCGAGGATCAGACCGGCGACGATCTGCGGACCGAAGGACTTTGCCCACTTGGGCAGGACACGCCGGGGCGCATCGAAGGTGGCGGCCGACATGGGGGCCTTTCGGGTAGAGGTGTGGAGAAGTCGGTACACGACGAACTACGCGCACGGGCGTGAGATGGGCGCGAGGAATACTCGAGAATTACGAACTCGAAGATTCCGGGCCAAACATTCAGGGCTCGAACATTCAGGGCCGCGCCCCGGACACCAGAGGTCGGGGCGTCAAACGTGACAGACCGCGCTGGCCTGTAGACAGTTGTCGACGTAGCGGCGACAGGTCAACAGGGCGTTCACAACCAACCAGGCTACGCCTGACGTCGACCGGGCGGCCAATCTGAAACCTCACGTGCTGAATCGGCGAAGAATGGGTACCCAGCCACCAGACAGCGTGGGCACTCAGCGTGCGGCACCGGAGGTGGGACGATGGACCGGCCCGAGGGCCTCGCCCGGACCACAACGCAACTTGTAACGACCGCCGTCGCGGCCGCAATTCTGTTGATCGGGTTTCTCGGTTTCGTCCCCGGCCTCACCTCCGAACTGGACGGCATCGCCTGGGCAGGACCCGGAACCGAGGCCGAACTGTTCGGATGGATGGATGTGTCGGTCCTGACCAACGTCGCGCGCATCACGGCCGGGATCGTGGGACTCGCCATGTCGCGCACGCTGGCCTCAGCCGAGATATTCCTCATCGGCGCCGGTCTGCTGGCCGTTCTTCTGGGCGTCTTCGGGCTGGTCATCGACGCCGACAGCGCATCGAACTTCATGCCGATCGACCGTGCGTCGAGCTGGCTCCATATCGTCGGTGGGGTCGCGCTGGTATTCCTCGGTGTCGGGCTACCTCGGCGGGACGACGGCCCTACAAGTGCGACGTATCGTTGACCAGCCGCACCGACGAGCCGCCGTCTGGATAGAACTCGGCGATGCTGAGCGACGCGGGATCCAGGTGCAGGCGATACAGCAGCGACGGCCCCACACCGAGTGCCAGCTGGAGCAGCGTCTTGATCGGTGTCACGTGAGTCACGACCAGGATGTTGGACCCCGTGTACGCGGCGGTCAGGTCATCGCGGACGGATTCGATCCGTGCCCGGACCTCGTCGAAGCTCTCTCCCCCGGGAGGCCGCACTGCAGTATCCGACAGCCACCGTCGATGCAGCTCGGGGTCGCGCTGGGCCGCCTCGCCGAACGTCAGGCCCTCCCACTTACCGAAGTCCGTCTCCGCCAGCCCGTCGTGGACCGTGACCGGCAACGCGAGCGCGCGGGCCGCCGCCTCGGCGGTTTCTCGCGCCCGTCCCAGCGGCGACGACACGACGGCCGCGATCGCGCCCGTTGCCGTAACCCGCTCGGCGACCGCCAGCGCCTGGGAACGACCCTGGGCTGTGAGCGGCGGGTTGCCTCGACCTGAGTAGCGGCGCTCGACCGAGAGTTCGGTTTGGCCGTGACGCAGCAGAAGCATGCGGGTCGGGGCGCCCACCGTACCCGTCCAGCCCGCAGCCGAAGTGGAGGCGGGCTGTGGGGCCGGGGTTTCTTCGGTTCCGTCCTCAGCCGCGAAACCCGACGTGATCGAGTCCGCACCGTCCATCGCCTCGTTTGCGAGACGGTCGGCGTGGGGGTTCTCGCTGCGCGGGATCCACGTGTAGGTCACCCGCGCAAACGATCCGGCCAACTCCCCTGCCCGCTGTGCCAGCGGAATCATGTCGGAGTGCTTGACCTTCCACCGCCCCGACATCTGCTCGACGACGAGCTTCGAGTCCATCCGCACGTCCACCTCGTGCGCTCCAAGGTCGCGAGCGGCGGTCAGACCCGCGATCAGCCCCCGGTACTCGGCGACGTTGTTGGTGGCCACACCGAGGAACTCGCGGCGTTCGGCGAGGACACGGCGATGGTCGGCGTCGAAGACCACCGCACCGTAGCCCGCCGGGCCCGGATTGCCCCGCGAACCGCCGTCGGCCTCGACCACGACTCGTTCATGGGTCACAGACCAGACTCCTTGGTTCGCACCATGATTGCGCCGCACTCGGGGCAGCGGACCACGACGTCCGCGGGTGTCGCGGCGATGCGCGCGATCTCGCCGCGGTCGATCTCGATCCGGCACGCGCCACAACGCCGTGCCTGCAACAGTGCCGCCCCGACACCTCGCCGCTCGAGCTGCTTCTCGTAGATCGCCAAAAGGTCCGCGGGGATCTGCCCGACCAGGGCCGTACGGTCGGCCTCGGACCGCTGGCATGCGCTCTCGAGGTCGGCGACCGCGTCGTCTCGACGGCGCTCGGCGTCGATCAACTCGTCCTCAGCCTTTGTCAGTCGGGCGCCGGCGTGATCGTGGTCGGCCTGCGACGCCTCCCGCCGTTCCATTACCTCTAGCAACTCGTCCTCGAGCACACTCTGGCGTCGCTCGAGGCTGCCGAGTTCGTGCTGCAACTCCGACAGCTGCTTCGGGGCCAGCGTGCCGCCCTCGAGCAGTTTGCGGTCACGCGCCTCACGCTGACGGACGGCGTCCACCTCACCCTCGAGCTTCTTGATGTCGCGATCCAGGTCATCGAGCACGATCTCCACGGCCACCGCCGCGTCCTTCCGAGAGAGTCGCTCGGCCTCGAGCCGTTCCACCTCCGCCTGCTCGGGCAGGGTCGAGCGACGGTGCGCGAGCTGTGCCAGCTCGGTGTCCGCACCGGCGAGCTGAAGAAGCTTGGACTGCACTGTGGGGTCGACGTTCACGCGTGGAAGCTCCTGCTGTGTTCTGCGGTGTTCTGGTTCTGCGGTGTTCTGGTATTTCAGGGTGTTCGGGCCTTCATGGTGCTCGAGCGACCCGAGATCAGAAGTCAACCGTACCCCCGAAAACACCCTCTACCGACCACATCGGCCGCCCCGTCAGTAACAGGCAACGGTCCACGGATCGGTCCGTAAACCCGTGACATGCACATCCCAACCGTCAACGTCCGCGAACCGGGCGTCGAGCACGTCCTTCGCCTGCGCGCACCACGGCTGCTCGCTGGCCCAGTGCGCGACGTCGACGAGCGCGGGACCTCCCTTGCGCAGGTGCTCGTCCGCCGGGTGGTGCCGCAGGTCGGCTGTGACGTAGACGTCGGCGCGGAGCTTGGTGACGGTGTCGAGGAGCGAGTCCCCGGACCCGCCACACACCGCGACCGTGCGGATGTTCCGTTCGGGATCCCCGGCCGCCCGCACACCCCATTCCGTTCGAGGCAGCGCCGCCGCGACCCGCGCGGTGAACTCCTGCAGAGTCTGGGGGTGCGGCAGCTCGCCGATGCGCCCGAG
The DNA here is from genome assembly GCF_004011835.1 of Rhodococcus spongiicola. GTDB lineage: Bacteria > Actinomycetota > Actinomycetes > Mycobacteriales > Mycobacteriaceae > Prescottella > Prescottella spongiicola. The sequence goes on along the minus strand of NZ_RKLN01000002.1, from coordinate 701,698 downwards.
CCCGCGGCGACCGGGAAGATCGGCGGTCTCGAACACGTCGAACGCCGGCTCCTCGTACGGGTGTGCGGCGAGCAGCGCCCGCAGAATCGACGACCGCGCCGAGCGCGGCGCGATCACCTCGACCCGGTCCTCGACGACCACCTCGAGATCACCCACGGTGCCCCTCGCCGGACTCGCACCGGCCAGCGGACGGAACTGCCCCTCACTGGTCACCTTCCAACTGCACTCGCAATAGTGGCCGAGTTGACCGGCGCCGGCGTCGAACAGCGCCGCACGCACCCGGGTGGTTTCTGGGGACGGCACCATCACCACCCACTTGTCGGTCACCACGCCCGGAATCGGGACGAGCGGGCGGGTGTCGACCAAGCCGAGTGCCCCGGCGAGCGCATCGGACACACCTGGGTCGGCACGGTCGGCGTTGGTGTGGGCGGTGAACAGCGCGCAGCCGCCGCGGATCAGGCGGTGCAGCAGTGCCCCCTTGGGGGTGTGGGCGCCCACAGTGTCGACGCCACGCAGCAGCAGCGGGTGATGCACCACCAGCAGTTGCGCACCCGAATCGAGCGCCTCGTCGACGACAGCGGCGGTCGCGTCGACCGCAACCACGACCTCGCGGACCTCGTCCGCGGGGTCGCCGGCCACCAGGCCGACCGAATCCCACGGCTCGGCCAACGCCGGTGGGTACGCCGCATCGAGGACCCCGATCACGTCTGCCAGTGTCGGGGTCGGCGGGGTCGGGGTCGGGGTCGGGGTCGCCGGGGTCGGGGTCACAGCATCTCCCTCGTCAGCTCGCGCATAGCTTCGATCAACTGCTCGGTCAGTGTTCGCGGCCGGACCGCGATTCGCAGGAAGTCGGGGCCCAAGCCCGGAAAGGTATCGCAGCGGCGCACCGCGATGCCCCGCCAACGCAGGTGAGCCCGCATGCGTTCCCCGTCCGGCAGCCGCAACAGCAGGAACGGCGCCGCGGCGGGTGTGCGGACCTCGATCCCAGCTTCACGCAGCAACGCGACTGCGACGGCGCGATCCGTGCCGACCCGCCGCGCCTTCTCCTGCGCCTCAGCCACCGCCGCGGGCTCGCTACAGGCGGTGATCGCCTCGAGTTGCAGGCTCCCGACCGGCCAGTGCGCCCGGCCCCGCACCAGCCGTTCCAGGAGGTCGGGATGCCCGAGGGCGTACCCGCACCGGAGGCCAGCGAGCGCCCACGTCTTCGTCAGACTCCGCAGCACCAGCACGTCGGGCAGCGAGCGACCCGCGACCGATTCGGTCTCCCCGGGCACCGCATCCATGAACGCCTCGTCGACCACCAGGATGCGGCCCGGCCGCCGCAGCGCGAGCACGTCGGCGACCGGGTGCAGCACCGAGGTCGGGTTGGTTGGGTTGCCGAGCACGACGAGGTCGGCGGAGTCGGGTACCGCGGACGGGTCGAGACGGAACGGCGCGTCGAGCGTCACGCGCGTCACCGCGACCCCAGCTTCCCGTAGTGCCAATTCCGGCTCGGTGAACGACGGATGAATCAACGCGGCCTCACGCACACCGAGTCGGGGCAGCATCGCGAACCCCTCGGCGCCTCCGGCGAGCGGTAACACCTCCGCAGGTGTCCTGCCGTGACGGACAGCGACCTGCTCCCGCGCTCGCCTGCCGGCGTCGGCGCTGGGATAGGGGCCCAGGCCCGCGACGGCGTCGGCGAGCCTGCGCCGCAACCACTCCGGCGGTCCGTCACCCTGCACATTGACCGCGAAATCGAGCAGACCGGGAGCGACCTCGGCGTCACCGTGGTGCCGCAAGCGCGCAAGGGCGTCCGCCGTCGATCCCGATCCGGATTCCATAGCCGTCGAGCCTACGGTGCGCGCAGGTGAATGCCGGGACGCGTCCCCGGCGCCGGTGGTCCGAATGGTGACAGCACAATAGAGCGGTGACATCCCCCGCGGCATCCTTCTCATCCTCCTCGTCGGACCCCCTGGCCCCGGTGATGCTGTTCGACCTGGACGGCACCCTCACAGACTCCGCGCTCGGCATCCACAACGGCTTCCGACACGCCCTCGCTGCCGTCGGCGGCCCGGAACCCACCGCCGAGATGCTGGCGACGGTCATTGGTCCGCCACTCTTGGACTCGATGCGTGCGATGGGGTTGGACGAGAAGGGCACGGCGGCGGCGCTGGCCGCGTACTTAGAGCGGTACGACGCGGTCGGCTGGTCCGAGAACGAGGTCTACAACGGCATCGAGCCGATGTTGGCGACGGTACAAGCTGCCGGCGTCACGCTCGCCGTCGCGACGTCGAAGACTGAGAAGTTCGCGATCCGCATCCTCGAACACTTCGGTCTCGCCCCCTACTTCGAGGTGATCGGCGGGGCCACCGCCGACGGTTCGCGACGCGCCAAGGCCGATGTCATTGCGCACGTGCTCCGCGGGCTCGGGGTACCGGCGACCGGTGGCACAGCTGCTGATGTCGTGATGATCGGCGACCGGGAGCACGACGTCCTCGGCGCGGCGCGCTGGGGCATCCCGACTGTGTTCGTCGAGTGGGGCTACGGCTCCGCGGAGGAGGCACGCGAAGCCCGTTGGTCCGCGCCGACCGTGGCGGACCTGGGAAGAATTCTCATGCAGGCGGGCTGACATGACGGCGATTCACATCACATTCGTGTGCACCGGAAACATCTGCCGCTCGCCGATGGCGGAGCGGATCTTCGCCGACCATGTGTCTCGCGAGGGCCTGGGCGATCAGGTTCGGGTCACCAGTGCCGGCACCCACGGCTATCACGTCGGTGCCGGCGCAGACCCGCGGACCGACCGAGTGCTCGAGGCCGCCGGCTACTCGATCGGACACCGCGCCGCGCAAGTCGGCGACGATCATCTGTCTGCTGACCTGGTCGTTCCTCTCGATCGCGGCCACGACCGGATCCTGGCCCAGCTAGGCGTACCCAGCGACCGATGTCGGCTGCTGCGTAGCTTCGACCCAGGGGCGGACGGAGACTCGGTCCCGGATCCCTACTACGGCGACATGGCCGATTTCGAACTCGTCCGCGATCAGATCGAGGCCGCGGTGCCCGGCCTGCTTGCCTGGGTGCGGCAGAACTGATCTGCCGCCAGCCAGTACGGTAGGAGCCGTGGGAAGGCTGAAGTTTCTATTGCGGCCGGGCTGGCTCGCGTTGGCAGCCGTCGTGGCCGGTTTCGCCTTCATGTGCTTCACGGTGCTGGCGCCGTGGCAGCTAGGCAAGAACACCCAGACGTCCGAGCGCAACAGCCTGCTCGAACAGTCCATCGACGCCGACGCTGTCCCGATCGACTCGCTGGTCAGCGGGACGGGCCCGACGCCGGGTGACGAGTGGCGCAAGGTCACCGCAACGGGTACGTACATCCCCGACAGCGACCTGCTCGTGCGGCTACGTTCGATCGAGGAGAAGCCGGCATTCGAGGTGCTGACGCCGCTGCGCTTGACCGACGGGCAGACCATGCTCGTCAACCGCGGCTATGTGCGCCCGGCCGAGGGCTCCCAGCCCCCGCCTATCCCCGCGCCCCCGGACGGCCAGGTGACCCTCGAGGGCCGGATCCGTATGTCCGAGGGCACGGTTCCCGGCAAGGATCCGATCACCGAGTCCGGGACCAGGCAGGTGTACTACATCGACTCCGATCAGATCGGCCAGTTCATCGGTACCGACCTCGTCAGCGGATACCTGCAACTGGACGACGGCCAGCCGGGCGGGCTGGGCACGATCCCTCTGCCGCAACTCGACGCGGGACCGTACCTGTCGTACGGCCTGCAGTGGCTCGCGTTCGGGATCATGGCACCGCTGGGCCTGGCCTACTTCATCCGCGCCGAGCTGCGGGAGCGCCGAAAGGCGCGGGCAACCACCGCGGCGGCGGCCGCACCGCCCCCAGCAACTGACTCAGCAGCGGACTCGTCTGCGATGGCCCCGGACCATGCCGATACAGAGGCCACGGAGAATGGCACAGTGGCCATGGAGAATTCCGCGAAAACAGACGGTGGCGACGACTTCCAGCTGCCGACCCGTCGGAAGTGGCGTGGGAAGTCCGCTGCGCCGGTCGCTCAGCTCACCGAGTCCGAGGCGAGATTGGCTGACCGCTACGGCAAACGACGCTGAGCGGCGTCGGCGCGGCCGCATACCTCCCCGCCGAAGAGGTGCAGTCGGCGCACGGCGAGGAGTTTGACCCGATCCTCCACCAGGAACCACGCGAGCGCGTACACCCACACCGCCACGGCCCATCCCCATCCGAGCGGAGTCATCAGCAGGCCGTGGACCGCGATGAGCGTGGCGATCACCTGGGTTCCGATTACCGCGAAGGCTAGGACCGGGGCGGGGCGGGGCCGCGACCAGAACGGACCGCGGGTACGTGTGACGAAGATTGTCAGGTGCCCCGACACCGACAGCTTCAGGTAGATGAGGGAGCGAATGACCTCCTCGTCGACTCCGATTACCCCGTGCGCGAAGGCGAAGAGAAGAAACGTCTCCGCCACCCCTAGCACCCCGATCGTGGTGGCAAGGATCAGGACACTGCGCATGTCCCAGGCTGCCGGTCTGGCCGCGGCGCGCACGCGGTCGTACGCGATGGCGAGGATCGCGCCGTCGTTGAGCAGGGCAAGGAACACGATCATCACCGCGGTGACCGGGTAGAAGTTCATCACCACGATCGCGAGACAGATGAGCAGCAGGACCCTGATCGTCTCGGCGATCCGATAGGTGGCGTAGCTCGTCATTCGGCTGAAGATCTCGCGAGCCTGTCGAACCGCCCGAACGATCACCGACAGCCCCGGCGCGAGCAGCACGATATCGGCTGCGGCCCGGGACGCGTCTGTGGCTCCGGACACCGCAATGCCGGCATCTGCCTGTTGGAGGGCGGGGGCGTCGTTGACGCCGTCGCCCGTCATCCCGACGATGTGTCCCCGAAACTGCAGGGACCGCACGATCAGGTGCTTGTGTTCGGGGACGACCTGCGCGAAACCGTCCACCGACTCGACGGTGTCGGCAAGCGCTGCATCGTCGGGCCCTAGCGCGGTGAGGACCTCTGCCGGACGGATGTCCTCCCCCAGTCCGATCCGGCGGGCGACCTCCCGCCCGATCGCGACCTGGTCACCGGTGACCATCTTCACGTCGATGCCCAGCGCACGGGCTTCGGTGATCGTCGACGCCGAGTCGCTGCGTGGCGGATCGGCGAGGGCAAGGACACCCACGACGCACCATTGACCGTCTGCCGGTACCCGCCGGGCTACCGCGAGTGAGCGATAGCCTTGATCGGCGAAGTCGTCGACGACGCCGGCCAGCCGCGCGGCTGCCGGGTCGTGTGCGCACAGGGACCCGATCACCTGCGGCGCCCCCTTGGTGGCGCTCACCGATGTTCCCTCTGCGAGGGTTACGGTCGCCTCCGAGCGCTTGACGACGGGATCGAACGGAACGAACTCGTCAACGTGATAGCCGACCGGTGGCGGGCTCGCCGCAAGCACCGCGCGGTCGATCGCGTCGCTGCCCTCGGATAGCGAAGCGAGCGCCGCCGTTTCGAACAACTGGTCCCGCGTCCCCGAGGGTGGGAGCCAGCACTCGGCCACAGCGAGCGCGTTCTCGGTGAGCGTCCCGGTCTTGTCGGAGCACAGCACATCCATCCCACCGAGTTCTTCGACCGCGGGCAGGTGGGTGACCACTGCCTTCTCCCGGGCGAGCCGCCGCGCGCCGATGGCCATGGTCACCGTCAGCACCGCCGGCAGGGCGACGGGAACCGCGGCGATCGTGACAACGAGCGCGAACGCGAGCGTCTCGAGTGCCGGGTTGCCACGAAGCAGTGAAACCACCGTCGTCAGTATCACCAACGCCAGTGCCAGAACGATCAGGTAGTTTCCGATTCGCAGAACTGCTCGCTGAAAGTGGCTGACTGTTCCCGCGGTCGCGACGAGCTCCGCGGTCCTGCCGAAGAGGGAACTCCGCCCAGTGGCGTAGACGAGGGCATCGGACACCCCACGCACGACAACCGACCCCGACGGCACGACGTCGCCGCGGCCACGGAGTACCGGAAGCGACTCTCCGGTGAGGGTCGACTGATCGACCTCGACCGAGGTGTCGTCCAGGATTCGCGCATCGGCGGGTACGACGTCGCCGAGTTGGATCCGGATGACGTCTCCGGGAACCAGGTCACTTACAGCGATGTTGGACCATTCCCCGTCCCGCCGTACCAATGCGTTGCGGGCGAGTCGGTCCTTCAGGGCGGCGATCGCCCCGGCGGCCTGATGCTCCTCGAAGAAGGCCACCACCCCATTCATCAGCAAGAGCACCGCAATGATCGCGGCGTCGGCCCAGTGACCGACCAGCAGGGACAGCACCAGAGCTGCCTCGATCATCCAGGGAATCGGGGCCCAGAAGTACCCGAGGAACTCGAGAACCGGGTTGCGGCGGGCCTCCGGAAGCGCGTTGGGTCCGACCTCGGCCAGACGCCGTCGAGCCTCGACGCCGTCCAGCCCGTAGCGAGCGCTGCCAAGTTCCGACAACGCCGTCTCCAACGGCATGGACGCGAGCTCGTCGACCGTGCTCACCATCGATCCTCTCGACACACGTGAGCGCCGGCCCGGCCGGACGCTCCGCGTCCAGGCTACGAGGCTTCCCGGCTACGAGGCACCAAGGCCGTGGATCCTCGAAACCGCGGCTCCTCGAACGCGAAAATCGCTGTCCGACAGGCCTGTTTCTTCAATCCGACCGGCAGCGATTCCCGCTGCGTCCGAAGCCCCAGGCGAGAACAGCCGCACCGATGGCCGCGGCCGTCTGGACGGCCGTGGACAATCGCACCGCCCGTTCCAGATCGGCGAGCGCCGGTTCGCGCCCTGATCCCAGCGCCGGGCGTAGCTCCACACCGTGCGCATACTCCGTCCGACCCCCCAACTGCACTCCGAGCGCACCGGCCGCCGCGGCCTCGGCCACCCCGGCGTTGGGGCTGGGATGGTTGGACGCGTCTGTCCACCACGCCCGAAGGGCCGCGCGGGGCGAGCCTGCGACGAGGGGCGCGGCAGCGACGGTCAGCGCGCCGGCGATTCGGGCCGGGACAAGGTTGACGACATCGTCCCAACGAGCCGCAGCCCAGCCGAATCGTCGGTACTTGGGCGACCGGTACCCGATCATCGCGTCGAGGGTATTCGAGGCGCGGTATGCGACCAGGCCGGGAACGCCCGCCACAGCTCCCCAGAACAAGGCGCCGACCGTGGCGTCGGAGGTGTTTTCGGCCACCGATTCCAGGCTCGCGCGGGCGAGTCCGTCGGCGTCGAGGACGCTCGGATCACGACCGCACAGCGACGGCAACAGAGCCCGCGCCGCAGCGAGATCATCGGCTTCGAGATGCCGCGCCATCGTGCGGCCGGTACTCGCGAGTGAGGCACCACCGAGGACCGTCCAGGTGGCCACCGTGGTCATCATTGCCTCCCCGACCCAACCGGCTCGAGCGCCGACACGCTCTGCCAAGACACCGGCCGCCGCGGTGGAGCCGACGAGAACAGCAGCGTGTGCAGTCCCCCACAGCCGGCTGTCGGCGAAGGTACGGTTCTCCAAAGCCATTGCGGTGAACCCGAATCCGGCCACCGGATGCCAGCGTCTCGGATCACCGAACGCGCGGTCGGCAGCGTAGCCGAGCAGAAGACCAGCCGCCCGCGACCAGGGGCGGGAACGCCGGGCGGGAACTCTAGGGCCTGACCGAGACACGACACCATTTCTATCAATCCGGATTTCTGTCGACTCGGGGGTGGCCTGCGATCGCCGGCACCTCCGGGATCGGGCGACTACTGGGCGTCGTCGGGATCCGACGCAGGGTCTGACGCGGGAAGCGCTGAGCCCTCGGTCGGCACCTTCCCGGTCAGGAGCCACGTCTCGAACGCCTCGTTGCACAGGCAGGCTGCAGATCGCCGCGCCCGCAGCAGGGCGATCGCGCCGGGCGGGTCCGCCTCACCCGACAACACCAGCGCCCGGGCGGCTACGAGGCTCGAGCGGTTGAGCCCCACTTGGCAGTGGACGAGGACCGTGCCTGTCCGCCGGCAGGAGTTCACCCAGGCCGCGAGCGCATCGACCTGATCGAACCCCTGCTCGCAGCTGTCGTACATCCGGACGTACATCTCGGAACCGATGGCGTGAGACACCTCGTACTGCTCCCAGGGATACAGCGATACCAGGTGGGTGACGAACTCCGGCAACACCAAACCGTTGCGGCAGCCTCCCTGCCACAGGTTAGGGGCGATCTCGCTGATGACCGGGACGTCGAAGGGGATGTGACCATGCGCGGTGATGCCGACCAGGTGCTGACGCATCGGGTCGATCTCGATGTCGATTGCTGTCGGGTCGAGTTCGTCGTTCACACTCGATGTCCGTTCGGATTGCGGCCTGCGATTCCAGTATCTCTGCTATTCGGCCCATAACCACAGGGTTTTGCCTTGACGTTTTTGCCTTGACCCAGGTCGACAACCGTGACGAACAACGTCAGGTCTCCCGGAGCGGCCCCGCACGCCTGAGGCGTTGGCGATAATGACCTCAACCACGGCTAGCGACGCTCACTTGGAGGAGCGATGACCCAGCCAGACAATCCCTACGGTGCCCGCCCCGGCGGCGGAGTCAGTCTTCCCGACTATTACCGGCCGATGACCTCGATCAACAACCGGAACTTCTACTCCCCGGGGACCGAGATCCTGCCCGAGGGCGAGATGCGCATCAGCATCTTGGGCAGCACCCCGTGGCCGCCGACTCGCAGCCAGGCCGGCACGTGCATCCTGGTCGAGTGCGGCAACGGCCAGCCCCAGCCACGACGGTTCTTCTTCGATATGGGCAACGGAAGCGTGAAGAACGCATTGGCCATGCAGGTGCCACCGATCTTCATCAATGACATCTTCATCAGTCACCTGCATGGCGATCACTACGCCGATCTGCCGTACATGTACCCGTTCACGGCATGGGCAGGACGGTGGCAGCCGTTGCGCCTGTACGGCCCGTCGGGGGCGACGCCCGAGTTGGGGATCAAGCACATGGCCAAGCACATGCGGGAGATGATGCGCTGGCACGAGGAGAACTTCCTGCACGCGACGATCTCGGCCGGCTACGAAATGGACGTCACCGAGTTCGACTGGAGGGAAGAGAACGGTGTCTGCTACGACCAGGACGGCATCGTAGTACGGCACTGGCCGCGTTCCCACGTCAAGGACGGAGCCTCCGCCTACCGCCTCGACTGGGAAGATGCCGGGCTCTCGGTGGTGTGGACCGGCGACGGTCGTCCCGACGAGAAAACCGAGAAATATGCCGCCGGTTGCGACGTATTCATCACCGAGGGACAGATCGACACACCGTCGCTGATGTCGTTGAAGTTCGGCGTCCCGGAGGAGTTGGCCAAGTACACGATCGATTCGTGGCACACCATGTACTACGCCGCGGGTTATCTGATGAACAAGGTCCAACCGCGGATGGGAATGATCGTCCACTATGAGGCCGGCGGAGCGGCACTGGACGCTGAGTCGGTTGCCGAGGTCCGAGCGAACTACGAGGGACTGTTCCAGTTCGGCGGGCCCGACATCCAGGTTGTCAACGTGACCAAGGACCGGATCTGGTCCAGGGAGGCTGCGATACCGGACGGCGCCGCGATCGCACCGCTCGACCCCCGGTGGCTGCTGCCCTCGCCGCTGCCGTCCGAACTGGAACTGCCGCGTCCGGAACTGCCTCGCGAGGAGCAACAGCAAGCATTCCTGCGGGAGATGGAAATCGATCCGCACAAGTACTACCCGCCTGACGCCGACCGCGAACCCGTCCAGAGCTGGCCGGCCGACGGCTTCAAGATCGATCCACGCGAAATGCTACGGGCTCGTGGAATCGATCCCGATGAGTCCTGACACGTCGTCGGCCCCGGGACCGGATACGGCCGCCAGGGTCGATTCCGGCAGCGTCGTCTCCGGCGCGACTCCGCTGACGATAATCACCGGGTTCTTGGGTGCGGGGAAAACCACGCTGTTGAACCGGCTCCTGGGCGGCGATCATGGTCTGCGCGCCGCGGTCTTGGTCAACGACTTCGGATCGATCAACATCGACGCCGACCTTGTGGTCGGCGTCGCAGACGACATGATCAGCCTGGCCAACGGCTGCGTCTGTTGTGAGATCCGCGACGACCTGCTCGGGGCGGTCGAGCGTCTCGTCAATTGTGCGACACCCCCGGAGCACATCATTCTGGAAGCCAGTGGCGTGGCCGACCCGGCCAGCATCTGGGCGACGTTCGCCGGCTCGCAGCGACCCGACTGGGTTCGGCTGGACGGAGTCACTTGTGTGGTGGACACAGAGCAGATCTTCGAACACCTCGACGAGGCCCCCGACTTGTTGATGCTCAAAGCGCGCCAGATCGGTTTCGCGGACCTGGTTGTACTCAACAAGGTCGACCTGGCCGGACCCGCAACCGCGGCATGGGTGCGGCAGTGGATCAACACGATGATGGATCGCGTTCGGACAGTGGAGGCCGTCCGAGCCGATGTCCCGCTGGAGATCCTGCTCGGGATCCGATGCGAGGGACGGGAGCCAAGCTTCGAACAACCCCACAGCCTCGAACAACCGCAGCCGCAACTCAGCCATAGGGAACAGTTTCAAACGTGGACCTTTCGGACCGATCGCTTGTTCGACCCACGATCACTTCAAGAGATGATCCGCCGCGACTTGCCCGGCGAGGTCTACCGTTGCAAGGGCTTTGTGCGCGTTGCCGGCGATACCCCGCAACCCATGCTGCTGCAGTCCGTCGGGCGACGGTCGGAACTCGTCCCCTCAGCCACGAAAGCAACCGCGACCCATAGCGAGATCGTGGCGATAGGAACGTCCGCTTTGGACACGCAGCGTCTGCACCGGCTATTCGAACATTGCCTCGTTGCGACCTGACGTTCAGGCGGGTTCTCCTGCCATTTCGGCCGCTGACGATGCCGGAACCGCTTCGTGGGCTACCGCATCCAAGCGATAAGCGCTTCGGCGAGGACGCCCCCGCGATCCTCCTGCACGAAATGGCCACCGCCCTCGATGGTCCGGTGCGGTTGCCCGGCGGCACCGGCAATCTTGCCGATCAGGGCCCGTTCGCCTCCTGCGGTGATGGGATCCTTGTCGGAGAACAGGCACAGAAACGGCTTGTCGAATTTCGCCAACGTGGCCCATGCCGCCCGATTGTCCGGGGTGGCGACGTTGTCCTCGTCCTGCGGAATGAGGTCGGGGAACGCCCGGGCACCGGCCTTGTAGGAGGCGTCGGGAAACGGGGCCTCGTAAGCTGCGGTCACCTCCGGGGTCAGCGGTTCCGTGCACCCACCGGAGATCAGATTGCCGATCGGCAGGTCGGGGGTGCTCGCGACGAAGTTGCGGAAAATCTGCCACGCCTCCGGAAGTTTCCGGGTCCCGTCCGGAAGCCCGGTGTTGGATGCGCAGACGCGGGCGAAACGCTCAGGATGCTCACCGACCAGTCGCAGACCGATCAGCCCTCCCCAGTCCTGGCAGAACATTGTGATGTCGTGCAGGTCCAGGGCATCGAACAGGAACGATCGCATCCATTCGACGTGCCGCGCGTAGGTGTAGTCGGATACCTCGGTGGGCTTGTCGCTGCGTCCGAACCCGATCAGGTCCGGGGCGATCACGCGCATGCCGGCGTCGACGAGGACGGGGATCATGCGCCGGTACAGATACGACCAGCTCGGTTCTCCGTGCAGCAGGAGCACCACCGGACCGTCCTTCGGTCCCTCGTCGATATAGCCCATTCGCAGGCCGTCCGATGTCTCTGCATAGTGGGGGCTCCACGGAAACCCCGGTAGGTCCGTGAAGCATTCGTCAGGTGTTCTCACTGTGTCCACCCCCACGACCCTAGCCGCGAACGAACGTCTGCGACACGGGAGACGAGGGCGGAAAAGGGACTCGCGGACTCACGACCGTAGACCGGCATGAACGTTCGGTAGGGACAACAGGTTTCGATTCACCTACCCACTCCCGATGGGTGCGGGGCCCGGAAGACTCACCAGTGGAACGGCGGTTGGCCGTGTTGTCTCAGCGATAATCCGGGTTCGCGAAGTCGGGCCGGCAACCGGCATCCCATTCCGATCGCTGATTTCCGAATGCTGGGAAGCCTCCCGCCTTCTTCAACATCGCGGCGGTGTGCATCAGGTTGTAGGTCATGAAGGTCATGTTGCGATTGGTGAAGTCGTTTTCGGGACCACCGGACCCCTCGTCGAGGTACGACGGGCCAGGCCCGGCCTCACCGATCCACCCGGCGTCCGCCTGCGGCGGGATTACGTATCCGAGATGCTGGAGGCTGTAGAGAATGTTCATAGCGCAGTGCTTGACGCCGTCCTCGTTGCCGGTGATCAGACACCCGCCCGCTCGGCCGTAGTAGGCGTACTGACCCCGATCGTTGAGAATTGACGAGCAACCGTAGAGCCGTTCGATCACCAGCTTGGTGACGGAGGCGTTGTCGCCCAGCCAGATCGGCCCAGCCAGTACCAGGATGTCGGCGTCCAATACGCGTCGGAAAAGTTGCGGCCACTCGTCGCTCGACCATCCGTGCTCGGTCATGTCCGGGTAGACGCCAGTCGCTATGTCGTGATCGACAGCACGGATCTGATCGACCGTGACGCCTTCGTTTTCCATCACACGAACGCTGCGATCGATGAGTCCCTGGGTATTACTCACTTCCGGAGATCGCTTCAACGTGCAGTTGACGTACAGGGCACGCAGGCCGCTGAAGCGCGGTGCGTCGTCTCTCGGCGATGAATCGGCCATCGGCTTCTCCCACGAAGAGGGTCTGGAGTCTGCAAGAATCCTGGAGCCCAGGATATGCCGCAGCAGGTCGTCGCGGGCCGAAAATCCTCCCACGGCTGGGCAGGGAACCACTGCTAACCGGAACTGACTTTCGATGTGCCTGTGTACCAACTGCTTTGCGGGTTCGTCTAACGTACGTGCGCTGCCCTCGTCAGGCGTACCGGCTTCTTGTCCCGCGCATCGGAAGCGCTGCGCAACAAGCGCAGCACCTTGGTGCCCCGCCATACCCCGGGGGTCGACAGGCTTGCGCAGAGGCTGGTCCCGGATACGTTGAGGGACAGCGTGAAACAGGTGCCCCCTCGTTCGCGCCCAGACAACAAGGCGGCGGGACCGCGCCAGTCGACGAGCGGGCAGTGTTCACAGCCGTGGTGTTCGTGTTGACGACGGCGCCTGCGGATTGGCAGGGCACCGCGGTTGCCCAGTTATCGATAATGGTTATCATTAATGGATGACTGCCTCCGTGCCAAATCGATTGCCCGTGACCGTGCTCTCCGGATTTCTCGGAGCCGGGAAGACGACGCTGCTCAACCACATCCTCGCCAACCGGGAGGGGCGGCGGGTCGCGGTGATCGTGAACGATATGAGCGAGGTGAATATCGATGCTGCGCTCGTGGCCGGGCAGGGGCACTTGGATCGCACGCAGGAGAAGCTCGTCGAACTGACCAATGGCTGTATCTGCTGCACGTTGCGCGAGGACCTGATCGAAGCTGTCGGGCGCTTGGCCCGGGAGGGGCGTTTCGATCAGTTGGTGATCGAATCCACCGGCATCTCCGAGCCGATGCCCGTCGCGGCATCCTTTGAATGGGAGTTCGAGGACGGGTTTTCGCTCGGCGAGCTGGCCCGGCTGGACACCATGGTGACCGTCGTGGATGCCTCCACCTTCCTGACGGAGATCGCCGAGGGCGAGTCGCTGGCTGCTCGGGATCTGCAGGCCGGCGAAGGTGACGAGCGTGGAATCGCCGACCTACTGTCCGATCAGGTGGAATTCGCCGATGTCTTGCTGATCAACAAAACCGATCTGGTGAGCGAGTCGCTAGCCGGCGCGGTGGAGGCCATGGTGCGCCGGATGAACCCCCGGGCCGAGGTCATCCGCACCCGGAACGGAGTCGTCGAACTGGACATGGTGCTGGATACCGGTCGATACGATCCGGTGGATGCCGCGACCGCCGAGGGCTGGCAGGACGAGCTGACCGGGACTCATACTCCGGAAACCGAAGAGTACGGCATCAGTAGTCTCACCTTCACCGCTGATCGGCCGTTCCACCCGCAGCGTCTAGCAGATGTGCTGAGCGGATTGCGGAGGGTGTTGCGCAGCAAGGGATTCTGCTGGATCGCCAGCCGACCCGAACTTGCGGCGATCTGGTCGCAGGCCGGCCCGAACCTGACCTTCGAGCCGGCCGGGTGGTGGTCCTCGCTCGACATGCCGCCCGGCCAGGAAGTGGTGTTCATCGGGGTGAAGCTGGACCGGGATCAGCTGCGGGCACAGCTGGAGAGCGCGCTGCTGACCGATGCCGAGCGTGCCGAAGGCGCGAAAGCCTGGACCAGCTATGCCGACCCGTTCCCTGAGTGGGGTGCTCTTCACGAACACGCCTGATCGAGTCGGCGGTCCCCCCACCAAGCGAGTCGAGTGAGTCCGCCAACGCAGCCCGCAGGTGCACCAGGCCGTTGTCGAGAGAACCCGGAAGCCCAATCCAGCTGGGTTTCGTGGGTGGGCGCGGAGGGTTTCGAACTCTCAGCCACCGCCAGGTCAGACCGTCAAAATACCATCTACCTGCATAAACGCATCACAACAGATCACGCTAGATCATGCGAATACGTGGGCAAGTGTGGGCAAAGTGTGGGCACGGCATCCAACCGCGGCAAACTAGCCTGAACGACCCGTCTTCAGTGACCCGATGGCAGTCCACAGCCTCACACCCCGATCCGGCGAGGACGCGGCCGTCCCAACCAGGACCAGGTGTCGGGACGGCCGCGAGTAGCTACGCGGCCGTCGTCTCGACCACGACCACGCCGGACGGACGCTGAATCTGGGTAGCTGCCCGCAGCTCGGCACCCGCACGAATCTCAAGACTCTCGCTGGCAGCGCCTGAACCTGAGTCCGGTGATCGACCGACTCCTGGCAGGAGAACGGCCACGCAACGAGTCAGTGGCTCGGCATCAGCACCCCTGGCACGAACCCGAGGTTGGCCCTCCTGATTTGATGCACTCATGACTTTTTTGCCGCCCGCTGGCTGGTATCCCGATCCCTCCGGCAAGCACCCCAAGCGGTACTGGGACGGCACCCGGTGGAGCAACCGCACGCGCTCCCGCCCACAGCGGCGAAACGAGAAGTTCTTCAAGGTACACGACGAGAGCCCGTCTTCGAACATTGAGAAGGCTCTTGGCTCTCTAGCACTCGCTGGGATGTTCCTCATCCCTATACTGCTGTTCCTCCCCGACCTCACGGCCGGACCGTTCGCCTGTGGCAGTGTGTCCAACGGCTTTGACACGCCTTTCGCCAACACCCAGTTGTGCGCGGATGCATGGGAGAGGCGCATTCAATGGATGGGCGTGTCCTTCTTGGCCGGGACGGGCTTCTGGATCCTCGGCGGTCTTCACGCATTATTGAGGAAGTACTCGCCGTGGAAGAAGCAGGCTGAGAGCGGCGAGGGCACGCTGCCCGAATTTCGCGAGTAGCTACGCCGCGGCAGTCTCGACCACGACCACCCCGGACGGACGCTGAATCTGGGTAGCTGCCCGCAGCTCGGCACGCGCGCGAATCTCGTTCTTCTCGAAGCTGTTGCCGACGTTCTCGGACCACCGGACAGCGATACCCGCGTCGACGCGCAGCGCCACCGATCCGGACGACACCAGCACGCCGCGCCCATCCTCGAGACCAGCCGAGACCGCCACAGGGACACCGTGAAGGCGCCGCGCCGCACGATCCACCGGAGAGTCCACCAGCTCGAGCGCACCGGAGCCGCTAGTACGCGCCAGCTCGATCGCTTCCCAGTCGGCAGGACTGAAGCAGAACCCGGACGGTTCGAGCCCCTGCGCCTCGAGCTGGGTAATCGCCTTACGCGCCGAAGTGATCGCATCAACCGCGAACGCCTGTTCCCGGATGCCCTCAGTGCCGAGGATGCCGCGCAGGTTCGGCGCCATACCGTCACCGCTGAGAATCTGCTTCTCGAGCGCCTGGGCGAGACCATGCACCAGCTCGTCCCGCACGAACATCTCAAGGCTGGGGAAGTCCGTGAGCAGGTAGTTGTCTATCGGCTCGGACAGGTGAGCGATGACCTGAAGGTCGCCGGCCTCACGGGACAACCCAACCCGCGAGGTGGGTTTGACCGCGCCGACCGTGACCGGAGCCGCTAGGTACTCCCGCGTTGTCTGTCGCAGGTACTCGAACCGCGCCGAGGAATTGAGCACGGCGGGAACGAGATCAAGCAGGCCCGCCACAGGCCGACCTTCTGGCACAGGCGTGGTCTCGACCTGCACCGGAGCCACCGACTCACCGGCAGGGGCGAGAGCCTTACGCCCGAACTCAGGGCCGCTGAGCATCCCGTGAGCTAGCCGCGAGGCGAGCGCATCACCCTTGAGCCGCAGATATCCCCGCTTTCCAGCGCCGCCCCAGGGTTCCGGGTCGTCAGGGTCACCGCCCGCCTTCATATCGGCCAGCGCCTGCCGGACCTTCTCGTCCGCCTCTATGCGCGACTTGAGTTCCGGAATCCCGACAGCGAGTTCCTGCGCTTCCGCGAGTTCGTCGGCGCTGTATTCGCCCGACTGCGCCGCCAGTTCCGCCGCCCGCTGTTGCTTCGCCTTGAGCACCTCGAGGAGTCCCACAGTGGTTTCCGCCTTCTGTCCTGGTCCTTTGCCGTCCGTGACAGATTCGCCGACCACAGGATCCCGTTCAACACCAAACAAAACCCGGGCGCCGGCCGACCGCGTAGTGGAGCGCCGAACGTCGAGCGTGTAGTACCGGGCGACGCTCTGCCGCGGGATCGAGGAGACGGACACAAACCCCTTGCCGAAGATGGCGAGGTCCGGGTTAGATAGCGGGGTAGTCAGACAAGCCTGACACCGGTTCCAGCTCAAGCATCTCAGAAGCGCACCGATGAGGCGGAGAGTCGGACTGGGTTCGGTGTCGACGGCTTCTAAGGGGTGTGGGGTGTTCGACGAAACGGAGTTTCGACGGCGACTGCGGGAGGAATCCCCTTGTGCTGAGCCACTGTACGACGCCCTGCAGGACATTCTCCCGCCCGGTGTCGTAAGTATGGTACGGACCTTGGTACGCGACGGATTCCCTGAGACCGCGGTCTACGACATGCTCCGACACGCGGCACGCCTGCATCTCCCGATCCCGGTCGCCCTCCACGACCTACTACGCGAGGAGTTCCTGTCCGGGGACTACTACCCGGAGTACGAGGCCGAAATGAAGGGGTATTTCGACCAAATGCCCGCTCTAAAATCTCCAGTTGTCGGCGGGCCGACCGAGTAGCCCCTCGTCGCCCCGTCCGTTCCCGATTCGACTCCGGAATTATCCTGAGCAGCATTAACCGAATCTCGTCAGACCCCGGCATACCGTCCGCGCCCCTCATCGACGACCCCCAAACCGTCCGATATGCACGACGCCTGCATAGGACCGCAGATCACCGACCGACCCGTACCAGCCGCTATCCGCCCACACCTCGCCAGCCGGAACATCGACAACCGCCACCGCGCCGTCATCCTCGAAAGCACTCACGTTCTCGCCCACTACCTCGCCTTTCTCTCGATTGCTGAACTCATCCCCGCGCGCGATGGGTACCCCCCGATCGGAGGGAGAGGACCAGCCCCACCCCGGTCGGGGCCGCGGGCTCGGTTCTCTGTGATGGGAAAGCCCCTACTCATACGGTTCCCTTCTGTTCGATGGCAAGGCAGCGCGGAGCGGTGCCGCGGCAGCCTTCCCGCGCTGTCGCGCCAGTAGTCGCGCCGTATCTCCGCTGTGGCGCGACTGTCCAGTCGCGCCACGTGGCGCGACTGCATTTCCCCTGGTAAAGCCCAGTTGCGCCAGTGGCGCCACACGTAGAAGCACCGGCTACTCATGGCGCGACTGAGGTAGCGACCAGTGCGAGACCCGCGGGAAGCCCTCGTTCGTGTACACCACGCCGACCTTCTTCGCCGCGCGTTGCAAGGTCCGTAGCGATATGTCTGCCTTCGCCGCGGCAGCCTTCACCTCCTTCGCCGTCGCCTTCCCCGCTTCGGTCAGGAAGTCTTCGAGCCATGCCTGGCCGGTCGACCGGGGCGCGTCGCCACCTCCTTCGGCGTCCTCTGCCGCGTCGGCGTAGAAGTCGCGGGCGTTCGCGTTGGCGTCGCCGATCCATTCGAGGCACGGGACCGTGCCGTCGCTCGCGTCGGTTGGATCGAATACCTGGACGGATCGGATCTGGAACTTGGACGCCGGGACACCGGCCGTGAGGTTCGACTTTTCCGGCCCGATCACTAGTACCCCGTCCTCGTCGGGGTCCGGTTGTGCGAGCACGGTCATGCGCGCCTTCTTCCGAATCTCCCCGGTGAGCCCGTAGGCGTTGCGGACGTTGCTCCCCTTCTCGCGGTTCGTATGGCCCGTGAGCAGCACAGCAACTCCGGTACGCGTTGCAAGCTCTTTCCACGGATGCAGCACTTTCCGCGCGTTCTGAGGATCCTTGACCGGTTGCCCACCGGGGAGTGTGTCGGCCCACGCGTCAACGATCACCAGCGCCGCGTCCGTGGAGGCGTCCGCGACGACATCCATGTGCAGAGGGAACGTCGGCGTGCCGGATCCGTCTCTGTCCTCGCAGATCACCCGCACGTGTGCCAGATCCGCGCCAGCGACCTCGAGCCGCGGCCGCGCGACGGTAGCCCAGTCATCCTCAGTGAGCACCAGGACGACGGTCTGAGGATTGCGTGCGGGAATCCCGAACGCGGGGAACGGTTTACCCGTGGTGATCACCGCTGTAAGCCAAACCAGGAACAGCGATTTTCCGATGCCTTCAGGCCCGACCATGTACGAGACTGACGCAGAGGGGAGCCGATGCGCCGCCAGCCAATCAACTTGGCGAGCTTCCGCCAGCTCTAGCGCGTTCCACACGCGAGGACGCCGCCAGCCGGCCGTTTCATGTTCTGCCCTGTCCGTTTCTTGTTCTGCCGCGCCCACGAACGGGATCGGTCCGTCCTGGTCGACCCAAACCGCGTCAGGGTAGTCACGCCCAACTGGTAGAGCGTTCACCACTATGAAACCTCCGCAGTTGTTGCCAGTCGCTCGAGCACGGCCCGTTCTTCCGCGCAGGTCGCGTACCGTCGCGCTCCGCGAAGTTCGTCGACGTCGAACAATCCGCGCAGGTCCGCCCGTGCGAGGTGTACCGCCGCGGACAATGTCGCGAGCCCCGACACCCGCGAGGCACGGCACTGGTGCTGGGCAGGGTCAGCACACCCGCATTCGAGCGGAGTTAGACGCTGTCCGGCCCGTGCTCTACGCTCGTGGCCGGTTTCGATCCACCGATCAATCAACCGAATCAGCCTTCCAAGGCGTTGTTTGACGCCCGGCCCCATCCGCACGTGGGCCGGGCGTCGCCCTTCCCATCACTTCGCCGTCGCCGCGTCGTCGGTCCGCTGACAGCTGTGCGCGTCAACCCAGGCGTAGACATCCGCCCAGTCGTAGAACACGCGTTTACCGAGCTTCTTGTAGCGCGGGCCAATGCCCCTGTACCGCTCCTGCGCAAGGGTCGCTTCCGTCGTGCGCCGGTACTCCGCGACCTCTGCCGCCGTGGCCAACGGTGGCCGCTTCGCAACGTCGCCCATCTCTTCATTCCTTCCGTCCGGATATCCGGCCAATGTGGCCCTGTGATGCCAATTCCTATAGAAGCACAGCGATGCACTGTTGGCCACACCAAGGGACATAGAATCCGGAACATGCCAATTCGACGCGTCGAACTCGACACCACCGGCCATACCGTCCGCGAGAACGTGAAGCGGCTCCGCAGGACTCAGCGCCTCACGCTCCGCGACCTGGCCGAGCGCATGGACGCAGCCGGTCGCAGGATCGCGCACACCTCGCTAAGCGATATCGAGAACGGATCTCGCCGAATCGACGTTGACGACCTGCTGGCGCTGGCCATCGCTCTGGACGTCAGCCCCGCGACCCTCCTCATGCCAGTCGCCGAGGGTGGTGAGGCTGAGGTGGAAGCGACCGGCGTCGGTACCGCCACCGCCCGCCAGCTCTGGCTGTGGATTGTTGCCGAGAGTGCAGGCCGCCCAGGCTGGCCCGTGATCGACCTTGATTGGATGATGCGGGCCCGCCCGGAGTGGAAGTTTGAGGAAGAGACCGCGGACACGCCGGAGAACGAACGCAAGATGATCAATACTCTTTTGGAGTTCTTCGAGCGCAGGAATGACCGGCGACATGGCGACGATTGAGAGCTACGAGACAAAGGCCGGCAAGCGCTACCGCGTCCGATACCGCACGCCCGACCGAAAGCAGACCGACAAGCGCGGGTTTCGAACCAAGCGTGACGCAGAGGCATTCGCCGCGACTACCGAGGTTTCGAAGCTCCGCGGCGAATACATCTCGCCAGCTGACGCCCGTACGACGATCGACGAACTCGGACCCGACTGGCTCGGTCGTCAAACGCACCTGAAACCAAGCGCCTATCGGCCCATCGAGGTCGCCTGGCGGCTCCGCGTACAGCCCCGATGGGGCGGCGTCCGCCTCTCGGACATCAAGACAAGCGCAGTCCAGCAATGGGTTTCGGATCTCCGACGTGGCGCCGACGGCGAGAAGCCCGTCGGTGCAACCGTGGTCATTCGGACGTACCAAGTTCTCGGGTCGATCCTCGACGACGCCGTACGCGATCGCCTCATCGCATCGAATCCGGCACGCGGTGTTAAGTTGCCACGCAAGCGGAAGAAACGACACGTCTACCTCGATCACGAGCAGGTGGCTCTACTCGCGCGCGCAGCAGGCGAGCACGAGACCCTGATCTACATGCTCGCCTATACCGGCGTGCGCTGGGGCGAGGCAACAGGAATGCGCGTGCGCGACCTCGACCTGCTACGGCGCCGCGCAACAGTCGACGAGAACGCCGTCGAGATCGGCAATCAGATCGTCGTCGGGACAACCAAGGGACACAAGCGGCGCACAGTCCCGCTCCCCGACTTCCTGATTCCATATCTTGCCCGCCAATGCGAGGGACGAGCCCGCGACGCACTCGTATTCCCCGACGAGGCCGGCAACCATCTCAGTCGGCCGCATACCAAGTCCGGTTGGTTCGACAAGGCCGTCACGGCCGCGGGTATCGCTCGAGTCACTCCCCACGATCTACGGCACACTGCGGCGTCACTGGCAGTCTCAGCTGGCGCGAACGTGAAGGCAGTACAGAGGATGCTCGGACACGCTTCCGCCGCAATGACGTTGGACGTCTACGCCGACCTGTTCGACGACGACCTCGAGGCAGTGGCGACCGCACTCAGTGACGCTCGATCTCGGGCAAGTGTGGGCAAAATGTGGGCAGACCGCGCCCGAGGTTCGTAAAAGAATGGCTCCGACCTGCACTTACACGCAGACCGGAGCCAATCTGTTGAGTGGGCGCGGAGGGTTTCGAACCCCCGACCGCTGGTGTGTAAAACCAGAGCTCTACCACTGAGCTACACGCCCCAGACCCGGCGGTCTAACCGCCGGAACCGCATCAGGACTTTAGCGCGGTGAGCGCTTTCTCCCAAGCCGCCTGGTCACGGGGCTCGCCGGGACCGTTCATCTCGGCGAATCGGATGATGCCGTCCTTGTCGATCGCGAACGTGCCGCGATTAGCGAAACCGAGCGCGTCGTTGAATACCTCATATGCCTGGGCGACAGCGCCGTGCGGCCAGAAGTCCGACAGCAGCGGGAACGTGTAGCCCTGTTCGGCCGCCCAGATCTTGTGAGTCGGCGACGGCCCGACCGAGATCGCGAGGATCTCGGCGGCGTCGTTCTGGAACTTGGGCAGCTCGTCGCGCACGCGGCACAGCTCGCCCTGGCACACACCGGTGAAGGCCAGTGGGTAGAAGACGAGCAGAACGTTCTTCTTGCCGCGGAAATCCGACAGGGTGACTTCCTGGTTGTCTTGATCCTTGAGTGTGAAATCGGGCGCGATGGCGCCCACCTCGAGAGGCATACGTGGTCCTAACGTCGGATATGTCAGCGCATCCGCCACGACAAACCTACGCCGCGTGGATGAGGCGGATGAACCGGAAAGGGACATCGAGCGTGATGAGCGCTCTCGATCAGCGTTTCGGGGCGCGAGCCTTCGGCTGAACCAGTCGACTACCGCTCCACGACCCGAGGTTCGACGCGGAGGTCTGCGTCAGCCCCGCGGTGGGCGCCGATTCGGCGATCTCGCTGGGCTCGACGTGCCCCGGCTGCCCTGTCTTGGGGGTGAGGACCCACACGAAGCCGTCGTCGGAGAGCGGACCGATTGCATCCATCAACGCATCGACCAGATCGCCGTCACCGTCCCGCCACCACAGCAGCACGACGTCCACGACCTCGTCGGAGTCCTCGTCGACCATCTCTCCACCGATGGCGTCCTCCACCGCTACGCGCAGTTCGTCATCGGTGTCCTCGTCCCAGCCCAGTTCCTGAACCACCATGTCGTGGGTAATGCCAAGCTTCTGAACGAAGTTCTGAGCGTCCGCCGCGGCGACCACGGTGGTGTCCTCCTTTGTTCGGTGGGGTGCGGGTATCACGCACATCGGGTCGGGATCGAGCGTGCCTCGATCAGTAGATGAAAGCGAACATGGTCGAAGCCATTCGCGCAAGCCGACGAACCCGAAAATCTCGAGAAAGTGTGCGGAAGGCCCGGCAGATCGCCTCGATCAGGGCAAACCGACGAGATCACATCTGGTCGCGACGCGCCGAGTACCGAAGTACGGCGGTGGGGGTGATCCTCCCGCTCGGATGGTGAAAGATGAGAGTTGCGCCATATTCATAGGGAAACTCGGACGTCCCAACAAGGACGGTCCGTACGGAGCGGACGCGACACCACGCGTCTCACCACAACGAGGAGCACACCTTGTCAGACCTGATCCAGGGGCCCGCGACTTCACCGAATGCCGACACGCCACGCATCTCCGGGGAGTCCTCGTCATCCGCTGCACACGCACCCGGATCCGACGGTCGGGTACGCGTCATCCGTGAAGGGGTGGCCTCCTATCTGCCGGACATCGATCCGGACGAGACGAACGAGTGGCTCGAATCGTTCGATGGCTTGCTCGCTCGGGCTGGTCACTCCCGCGCTCGCTATCTGATGCTGCGCCTGCTCGAGCGCGCCGGTGAGAAACACGTCGCCATCCCCGCACTGACGTCCACCGACTATGTCAACACGATCCCCACCGAGAACGAGCCGTGGTTCCCCGGCGACGAGGAAGTCGAGCGTCGGTACCGCGCCTGGATCCGCTGGAACGCCGCAATCATGGTTCATCGCGCACAGCGTCCCGGCGTAGGCGTCGGCGGCCACATCTCGACCTACGCCTCCTCGGCAGCGTTGTACGAGGTCGGCTTCAATCACTTCTTCCGCGGCAAGGACCACCCGGGCGGTGGCGACCACATTTTCGTCCAGGGCCACGCCTCGCCCGGCATCTACGCTCGCGCCTTCCTCGAGGGCCGCATCGACGCCGAGCAACTCGACGGGTTCCGCCAGGAGGCCAGCCACGCGAAGTCCGGCGGCGGCCTTCCGTCGTATCCGCACCCGCGGCTGCTCCCCGACTTCTGGGAATTCCCGACGGTGTCGATGGGCCTGGGCCCCATGAACGCCATCTACCAGGCGCGTTTCAACCACTACCTGCACGACCGGGGCATCAAGGACACGTCCGACCAGCACGTGTGGGCGTTCCTCGGCGACGGGGAGATGGACGAGCCGGAATCGCGCGGTCTCGCACACGTCGCGGCCACCGAAGGCCTCGACAACCTGACGTTCGTGGTCAACTGCAACCTGCAGCGTCTCGACGGCCCGGTGCGCGGCAACGGCAAGATCATCCAGGAACTCGAGTCGTTCTTCCGCGGCACCGGCTGGAACGTCATCAAGGTCGTGTGGGGTCGCGAGTGGGATGCGCTTCTCCACGCCGACAAGGACGGCGCTCTCGTCAACCTGATGAACGAGACACCCGACGGTGATTACCAGACGTACAAGGCCAATGACGGTGCCTTCGTCCGCGAGCACTTCTTCGGACGCGACCCGCGGACCAAGGCCTTGGTCGCCGGTCTCACCGACCAGGAGATCTGGAACCTCAAGCGCGGCGGCCACGACTACCGCAAGATCTACGCGGCGTACGCCGCCGCGATGGCGCACAAAGGCCAGCCGACCGTGATCCTCGCCCACACCATCAAGGGCTACACGCTGGGCAAGCACTTCGAGGGCCGCAACGCGACCCACCAGATGAAGAAGCTCACGCTGGACGATCTCAAGCGCTTCCGCGACATCCAGCGCATCCCGATCTCCGACGAGGAACTCGAGAAGGACCCCTATCTGCCGCCGTACTACCACCCGGGGCCGAATTCGCCGGAGATCCAGTACATGCTGGAGCGTCGCAAGGCCCTCGGCGGATTCCTCCCCTCTCGGCGCACCGACGCCGCACCGCTGACGCTTCCGGACGACAAGGCGTACGCTCCTGTCCTCAAGGGTTCGGGCAAGCAGGACGTCGCCACCACGATGGCGACCGTTCGCGTGCTCAAGGAATTGTTGCGGGACAAGGAGATCGGTCACCGTATCGTGCCGATCATCCCGGACGAGGCGCGCACGTTCGGGATGGACTCGTGGTTCCCCTCTCTGAAGATCTACAACCCCAACGGTCAGCTGTACACGTCCGTCGACGCCGAACTGATGCTCGCCTACAAGGAGAGCGTGGTGGGCCAGATCCTGCACGAGGGCATCAACGAGGCTGGTTCGACGGCGTCGTTCACAGCGGCGGGGACGTCGTACGCCACGCACGGCGAGCCGATGATCCCGGTGTACATCTTCTACTCCATGTTCGGCTTCCAGCGGACCGGCGACGGCCTGTGGGCGGCAGCGGACCAAATGGCTCGCGGCTTCGTGCTCGGCGCGACCGCAGGCCGAACGACGCTCACCGGCGAGGGCTTGCAACACGCCGACGGTCACTCGCTGCTGCTCGCCTCGACCAACCCGGCCGCGGTCTCCTACGATCCGGCGTTCTCGTACGAGATCGCGCACATCATCCGGGACGGCCTACGTCGCATGTACGGCGGAACCCGGAACCCGGACGGAACGACGGTGCCGGGATTCGGCGGCGAGAACATCTTCTACTACCTCACTGTCTACAACGAGCCCTACATCCAGCCTGCCGAGCCCGAGGACCTCGACGTCGACGGCCTGCTTCGGGGCATCTACCTCTACAAGGCGGCAGCGATCCCTGGCGACGCGGCGGGACGCCCTGTACCGCGTGCCCAGATCCTCGTCTCGGGCGTCACGATGCCCGAGGGGCTGCGCGCCCAGGAACTGCTCGGCGAGGAGTGGGGCGTCGCCGCAGATGTGTGGTCGGTGACGTCGTGGGGCGAGTTGCGGCGTGAGGGCCTCGAGTGTGATCGGGAGGCGCTGCACAAGCCTGGCATCGACGCCCCGCAGCCGTACATCGCCAAGGTCCTGGCGCAGGCTCCGGGTCCGTTCGTCGCCGCATCGGACTGGATGCGGGCGGTGCCGGACCAGATCCGCCAGTGGGTACCGGGCCCGTACACGACGTTGGGAACCGACGGATTCGGTTTCTCCGACACCCGACCGGCTGCCCGCCGGTACTTCAACGTGGACGCGGAGTCCATCGCAGTCGCGGTGCTCTCTGCCCTTGCAGAGACGGGCGAACTCGACCGTTCCAAGGCTGTCGAGGCGGCCGCGCGCTACCGGATAGACGACGTTCTCGCCGCACCGGAGCAGACATCGGACCCCGGCGTGGCGTAGGGCTGCACCAACCAGCAGGACCGACACGTGGGACCGACACGTGGGACCGACAAAGCACGCACCCGGAGCCGGCACGAGTGTCCGCGAGGCCTCGTGCCGGCTACGGGCGTAAGTTCCTTCTCATGACAGTGGATCAGCCGGAGAGTTCCCCCACCTCCCCGCCTCAACCGGCCGGCACGGAGGCTTCATCTCCGCTGCGTCCACGTCGCACGCGCTACCAGCCATCCGCCCAGAACACCTCGAGCAGGCCGAGCCGTGACTCCCTGCCCGATGCGCTGCTGCGTCGGGTCAAGCAGTTCTCGGGTCGGCTCTCCACCGAGGCGATCGCCTCGATGCAGGATCAGCTGCCGTTCTTCGCCGACCTCGACGCCGAGCAGCGCGCAAGCGTGCAAATGCTCGTGCAGACATCCGTGGTCAATTTTCTAGAGTGGCTCTCCGACGCCGATACCGATATCGGTTTCAGCATCGACGCATTCCAGGTGATTCCGCAGGATCTCGCCCGACGCCTGACGTTGCGTCAGACGGTCGACATGGTGCGAGTGGCAATGGAGTTCTTCGAGCAGCGGCTGCCCGCGCTCGCGCGCAACGACCAACAGCTCGTCGCGCTCACCGAGTCGATCCTGCGCTACGGCCGTGAGCTGGGCTTTGCGGCCGCGGCCGTATACGCGGGTGCCGCTGAGTCCCGCGGGGCATGGGACACCCGACTCGAAGCGCTGGTCGTCGACGCAGTGGTCCGTGGTGACACCGGATCCGACCTGCAGTCACGGGCCGCGACACTGAACTGGGACGCGACCGCGCAGGCCACGGTGATCGTCGGCACGCCCCCACCCGAGGAGAGCGTGTCAGTGATCGGCACGGTGCACAGCACCGCACAGAAACACGGCCGGGCCGCGCTGGCCGTGGTCCAGGGTGAACTGCTCGTGATGGTGGTCAGCGGCGAGTTGCACGGCAGTAGGGGCGCGCGCAAGTTCATGGACGAGTTGATGGAGAGCTTCTCCGGCGGTGCGGTCGTGATCGGCCCCACCACCCCGACCCTCGGGGCTGCTCACTTCAGCGCGGTCGAGGCGCTGGCCGGAATGGAAGCAGTCGTCGGCTGGCGCGGCGCACCCCGGCCGGTGTTCGCCGCGGATCTGCTTCCCGAACGTGCCCTACTCGGAGACACCGCGGCGGTCGTCGCGCTCAACGAGCGCCTGATCCATCCGCTCTCGGTCGCCGGAACTGCACTCTCGGAGACCCTCGACGCCTATCTGGACTCCGGCGGCGCCATCGAGGCCTGTGCCCGTCAGCTGTTTGTTCATCCAAACACCGTTCGGTACCGCCTGAAGCGAATCTCGGAGATCACGGGACGCGATCCGACAAACCCGCGCGACGCGTATGTGCTCCGCGTCGCAGCTACAGTCGGCCGACTTGCCCAAACAAACACACATACTTCAACTTCTGACACATCTATCCCGAAATTCACATTCCGGAATGTCGGGGCGTAACACTCGGACCCCCGATTCCGATCTTGGGCTCCGACGTGCAATTTTGTAGGAAACCTACAAATCATGTGTGCAGAGTTCATCCTCGATAACATCTCGCGGGCGACGCTCACAGTGTTCCCATGAATGCGTGATTTCGTTGCTTGCCCCGGGTCAGGGCTCTCAAACTCCCGGCATGCTCGGCCCATGGCTGGAGCTGCCGGGCACACACGATCGCATGGCACTGTGGTCGAAGACATCCGGCCTCGACCTCGTTCGCCTGGGCACCACGGCGTCGGCCGAGGAGATCACGGACACCGCCGTGACCCAGCCGCTCGTAGTGGCTGCCGCCCTCCTCGCATACGAGGAACTCGAACGCCGGGACCTGGTCCCAGAGGACACCATCGTCGCCGGTCACTCCGTGGGTGAACTCGCCGCCGCGGCGATCGCCGGAGTCCTGTCCGCCGACGATGCCGTGCTGCTCGCCGCAATCCGAGGCAGGGAGATGGCGAGGGCGTGTGCGCTCGAACCCACCGGAATGTCCGCGGTCCTCGGCGGTCACGAGGCCGCCGTCTTGTCCCGGCTCGAAGAACTCGATCTCACGCCCGCCAACCGCAACGCGGCGGGTCAGATCGTCGCAGCGGGATCCCTCGACGCGCTCGAGCAACTGGCCGCGAACCCGCCCGAGAAAGCCCGCGTTCGGGCACTGCCGGTAGCGGGTGCGTTCCATACTCGGTACATGGCTCCCGCCCAGGACGCCGTCGCCGAGGCCGCGTCGCGGATCACACCCAGCGATCCCGCACGCACCGTGCTCTCCAACTCGGATGGCGCGCCGGTCACCTCCGGTGCCGACGCCCTGACCAAACTGGCCGCTCAGGTGACCCGACCTGTGCGCTGGGACCTGTGCACCGAAAGCCTCCGGGCTGCGCAGGTCACCGCAATCGCGGAACTCCCCCCGGCAGGAACCCTGATCGGGATCGCCAAGCGTGAGATGCGCGGCACACCGACCGTGGCGCTCAAAGAACCCGGAGATCTCTCGGCACTGACCGAGTTCACCGGAGGCGGCTAGGACACCACACGCTCACCCAGCGCGTGACCGATGGCCCAACGACCATCCCACCGAAACCCAACCAAGAAAGGAGCCACATAGTGGCCACCAACCAGGAAGACATCATCGCCGGCCTCGCCGAGATCATCGAAGAGGTCACCGGCATCGAGCCCTCCGAGGTCACGATCGACAAGTCCTTCGTCGACGATCTGGACATCGACTCGCTGTCCATGGTCGAGATCGCCGTCCAGACCGAGGACAAGTACGGCGTGAAGATCCCGGATGAGGATCTGGCCAGCCTGCGCACCGTCGGTGACGCGGTCGCGTACATCCAGAAGCTCGAAGCCGAGGGCGGCGAGGCTGCCGACGCGGTCAAGGCGAAGCTCGAGGCCGCCAAGAACGACGACGAGTGAGCCCATCGTGACTTCCGCTTCTACCAAAGGGAGATTTCCCAACATCGTCGTCACGAGCCTCGCGGCTACGACGTCGGTCGCCGGAGATGTGGATGGCACGTGGAAGGGCCTGCTTGCCGGTGAGAGCGGCATCGACGTGCTCGACGGCTCATTCGTTGAGGAGTTCGATCTACCGGTGCGTTTCGGTGGCCAACTGAAGGTCCCGTTCGACGACGCACTGAGCCGGGTCGAGATCCGTCGGATGAGCTACGTCGAGCGTCTCGCGTTGGTGTTGGGGCGGCAGGTCTGGCGAAACGCCGGCAGCCCCGAGGTCGACAAGGATCGTCTCGGGGTTGTCATAGGCACCGGGCTCGGCGGCGGCGAGGCGCTCATCGACGCCGTGGACAAACTGCGTAAGGGCGGATACCGCAAGGTGTCACCGTTCGCGGTTCAGATGGTGATGCCGAATGGTCCTTCGGCCACCGTCGGGCTCGAACTGGGCGCACGAGCCGGCGTCATCACACCGGTATCGGCGTGTTCATCCGGGTCGGAGGCCATCGTTCATGCGTTTCGCATGATCGCGATGGGTGACGCGGACATCGTCGTCACGGGCGGAGTCGAGGGCAACATCGACTCGGTGCCGATCGCGAGCTTCGCCATGATGCGAGCGCTCAGCACCCGAAACGACGACCCGAAGGCGGCCTCGCGCCCCTTCGACAAGGACCGGGACGGGTTCGTCTTCGGTGAGGCCGGCGCCATGATGGTCCTCGAGACGGAGGAGCACGCGAAGGCGCGCGGGGCGACGATCCACGCTCGCGTATTGGGCGCAGGCATCACCTCGGACGGCTACCACATCGTGGCGCCCGATCCGGAGGGCACCGGGGCGGCTCGCGCCATGACCCGGGCCATCGAGACCGCTGGTCTCACCAAGGCCGACATCAAGCACGTCAACGCGCATGCGACCGCAACGCCGATCGGCGACATCGCCGAGAGCATCGCCATCAAGGAAGCGGTCGGCACGCATCCTGCGGTGTACGGGCCCAAGTCGGCTCTGGGTCACTCGATCGGCGCCGTAGGCGCTCTCGAGGCAGTACTCACCGTCCTGAGTGTCCGTGAGGGCGCCATCCCCCCCACGCTCAATCTGGACAACCAGGATCCGGAGATCGATCTCGACGTCGTCAAGGGTGAACCCCGGTACGGCGACATCGACTTCGCGATCAACAACTCGTTCGGTTTCGGTGGGCACAACGTTGCTGTCGCCTTCGGCCGGGCGTAACCCATTCGAAGCTCGCTGGATCGCAGGGTGGGGACGCCGCACCCGGGGTCCCCACCCCTAACTTCCGCCTAACATTGGCTTAGCTCAGGAGGACACGATGACCGTCTTGGCCCCCGCGACGCACTCCGAAGCATCCGTCGATCCGCGCGACCCACTCGCGCGCCTCGCCAAGCTGTTCGATGCCGGAACCGTCGTACCCCTTCATCCCCGGGACAAATCCGGGGTGCTCACCGCATCGGGTGAGATCGACGGCGTTCGCACCATCGCCTATTGCTCCGACGCCACCGTCATGGGCGGCGCGATGGGCGTCGAGGGTTGTAGACACATCGTCGACGCGATCGATACCGCGATCGCCGAGAACGCCCCGGTCGTCGGCTTGTGGCATTCGGGTGGTGCCCGGTTGGCCGAAGGGGTCGAGGCCCTCCATGCCGTCGGTCTCGTCTTCGAGGCCATGGTGCGCGCGTCGGGTCTGATTCCGCAGATCTCCGTCGTGCTCGGCTTCGCCGCCGGTGGCGCCGCGTACGGCCCTGCTCTCACCGATGTCGTGATCATGGCCCCCGAGGGCCGGGTCTTCGTCACCGGCCCGGACGTCGTCAAGAGCGTGACCGGCGAGCAGGTCGACATGGAGTCGCTCGGCGGGCCTGATACGCACAGCAAGAAGTCCGGAGTAGCGCACATCGCGGCCCGCGACGAGGGCGACGCCTACCATCGCGCCCGGCGCCTGGTGTCGATGATGAGTGAGCAGGGCGAATTCGACCTCGCCGCCGCCGAACGCGGCGATCGCGACCTCCGTGAGCTGATGCCGGAATCCGCGAAGCGCGCGTACGACGTGCGCCCGATCGTCCGGGAACTGCTCGACAACGTCGAGGGCGAGTCGAGTTTCGAAGAGTTGCAGACCAACTGGGCGCGCAGCATCGTCACCGGTGTGGGCCGTCTCGGCGGCCGCACGGTCGGTGTGATCGCGAACAACCCGCTCCACCTCGGTGGTTGCCTCAACAGCGAGAGCGCGGAGAAGTCCGCGCGTTTCGTACGCCTGTGCAACGCCTTCGGTATCCCGCTGGTGGTCATCGTCGATGTCCCCGGCTATCTCCCCGGCGTCAGCCAGGAGTGGGAGGGTGTCGTGCGTCGCGGCGCGAAGCTGCTGCACGCGTTCGCGGAGGCGTCCGTTCCCCGCGTGACGCTGGTGACGCGGAAGATCTACGGCGGCGCATACATCGCGATGAACTCGCGGGCGCTCGGCGCAACCGCGGTTTATGCGTGGCCCGAGGCCGAGGTCGCGGTGATGGGCGCCAAGGCGGCCGTCGGCATCCTCCACAAGCGCGCCCTTGCCGCCGCACCGGAAGAGGAGCGCGAAGCCCTGCACGATCGCCTGGCCGAGGAGCACGAGGCCATCGCGGGCGGCGTCGGGCGGGCGATCTCGATCGGTGTCGTCGACGAGACAATCGATCCGGCCAAGACTCGCAGCGTCCTCGCCGGCGCACTCGCCGCGGTCCCCGCAACGCGTGCCCGGCACAAGAACATCCCGCTCTGACGCATCCCGCTCGGACGCACAGAATCCGACAAATCCCGACACGGGGCCCCGCCAGCGCGGGGCCCTTCTCTGTTATCCGACATCGCGGCGCTATCCGACATCCCGGCGCAGCCAGGTCACCTCGGCTCCCTCTCCCCCACTCCGATATGGCTCGAGTGCATCGTCCCAGGCGGTTCCCAGCGCATGCTCCACGGCAGCAGCGAAGCCGTCCCGGCCCTTCTCCATGAGGGCCCGCAATTGCATCTCACCGATGACCACATCGCCGCTCGCGCTGGTGTTCCCCCGCCACAGCCCCAACTCAGGAACGTGGCTGAAGCGTTCGCCGTCCACGCCGTCGCTCGGGTCCTCGGTGACCTCGAAGTGCAGGAGCGGCCAGGCCCGCATTGCTGCCGCCAACCGGGCTCCTGTGCCAACCGGGCCCATCCAGTCACACGTTGCTCTGAGCGTGCCGACGGCCGCGGGTTGCGCGGTCCAGCGCAGGTTTGCGCAGGCATCAAGGATCGACGTGAGCGCCCATTCGACATGCGGGCACAGAGCAGCGGGAGACGAGTGGACGTAGATCACTCCAGTCGTCGCATCCACGAACTGGTTCAACGAACGCACTACAACACCTCCAGCATCGACGAGGGACGTCTTCCCCAACGACCTCGCCAGAGAGCCAGAGCCGTGTGCCAGCGGTACAACACACAGTGCCCTAGTGTGCACTGTGATACCAGTGTTACGCCAGTGATAACAGTGAATTGGTTCAATCTCGTGCCGATAGTTCGGCAATCACCCCGTCGCTGACCTCGGACCACAGCGGTTTGGCCCAATCACCGAAGACCCGGTCGGTGAGCACTACGCAGGCCGCGTCGGCCCGTGGATCCACCCAGAGGAACGTGCCGGACTGGCCGAAATGTCCGTAGGTTGCGGGCGAGTTGTCGGCACCGGTCCAGTGCGGGTGCTTGCCGTCGCGAATCTCGAAGCCGAGCCCCCAGTCGTTCGGCCGCTGGGGTCCGTAGCCCGGCAGGAGCCCGGCAAGACCCGGGAACTGGACGGTGGTCGCCTCGGCATGGGTCTGGCGCGAGACCAGTGTCGGCTGCAGCAACTCCGCCGCGAATGCCGCGAGGTCGCGGACACAGGACTGGGCGCCATGCCCGGCCGAGCCGACAAGCGCCGAACTGCTCATGCCGAGCGGCTCGAGAACCCCCTCGGCGAGGTAATCCGGAAATGCGATACCGGTCTCGGCCTCGACGACGTCGGCGAGTACCTCGAAACCTGCACTCGAGTAGATGCGCTTGACCCCCGGCTCCGCCTGAACCGTTCGCTCGTCGAACGCGAGCCCGGACGCGTGCGCCAGCAGATGCCGCACCGTCGCCCCGGGCGGACCGGCGGGCTGGTCGAGGTCGATCGCGCCCTCCTCGACCGCGACGAGGGCGGCGTAGGCGCACAGTAGCTTCGTCACAGACGCCAGTGGATAGACCTGTTCCTGGCCCCCGAATTGCGAAACGCCCCGCCCGCCGTCGTAGATGACGGCGGCCGAGGCGTTGTTCACCGGCCATTGCCCGATTCGATCGAGGGTCTGCACCCGATCAGACTACGAGGGCCATGTGATCGACGATCTACCAGTCCGCTTCGGTGTAGCGGATCACGCCGCGAATGATCTTGCCGTCGAGCATGTCCTGGTAGCCCTCGTTCACCTGCTCGAGCGAGTAGGTCTTGGTGACCATGTCATCGAGGTTGAGCAGGCCCGCCTTGTACAGGTTCATCAGGTTCGGGATGTCCACGCGAGCATTGCAGCCACCGAAGATGTTGCCCTGCAGATCCTTCTGCAGCATCGCGAACAGGAAGGTGTTGAGCTTGACGTCCATGTCCGCCATGTGACCCATGGCGGTGACGACGCAGCGACCGGCCTTCGAGGTGAGCGTGAGGGCAGGGTCGATGTACTCGCCCTTCATCTCGCCGACCGTGATGATCGTCTTCTGGCACATCCGACCCCAGGTGATCTCCATGATCGGGCCGATTGCTTCTTCCATCGACGGGAAGGCGTGCGTGGCACCGAACTTGAGCGCCTGCTCACGTTTGAACGGCACCGGGTCGATCGCGAAGACGTGCCGCGCACCCGACGCCACGGCACCCTGAACAGCGCTCATACCGACGCCACCGACACCGATGACCGCGACGGACTCGCCCGGCTTCACATCGGCAACGTGGGTGGCCGAACCCCAGCCGGTCGGTACACCACAGCCCACGAGAGACGCCAGTTCGAACGGAATGTCCTTGTCGATCTTGATGACCGACGTCTCGTGAACCGTCATGTATGGCGAAAACGTGCCGAGCAGACACATCGGAATCACGTTCTGGCCGCGGGCCTGGATACGGTACGTGCCATCGGAGATTGCCTGGCCTTGAAGCAGGCCCATGCCGAGGTCGCACAGGTTGGATTGACCGGCCGAACACGAGGGACAGCGGCCACAGGCCGGAATGAAGGACAGCACGACGTGATCGCCGACCTCGAGATCGGTGACGCCTTCTCCGACCTTGGTGATCACGCCGGCACCTTCGTGACCGCCCATCGTCGGGTAGGACGGCATCGGGGTCGCGCCCGTCACGATGTGGTGATCGGAGTGGCACATGCCGGCCGCTTCCATGCGGATCTGCACTTCGCCGGCAACCGGATCACCGAGCTCGATCTCCTCGACCGACCACTTCTCGTTGACGCCCCACAGCAACGCGCCCTTGGTCTTCATTGCAACCGTCCTTCCGTAGCTAAGTACCGGTGGCTGTGACGATAGCCACAAATCATGCAAATTGAAACATGTTCTATCGGTTCAGCCATCAAACGGCCGCTCAGCGGAAGATTTGCGCAGTTCACGGCTTCGCGCCACATCGAGGCCGACTTGGGACGCAGCACGTGGAGGGGCTAACAAAGGGAGGGCGTTGAAGTGGGGCGGGCGGGGCTCGAACCCGCGACCAATGGAGTGGTCCGGTGGGTGGGGTTGTGGTGATTGGGAAGCCCCCTCCCCTGGCGCTTCCGCGAGAGGGGATTGCTGACTGGGTGTGGGGCTAAGGACATCGGATTCGGAATAGCTCACGTCCGGGCAGCTGCTCGGTATATTCCACTCGCTCACTCCCGGTTGCATCACGACGTGAATCCGAATCGAGGCCCGTTGAGTACTTCACAGCCCCCGAGCTCTCCAGTCCGGAGCTAGGCCCTAGCGATGCATCAAGCCTGCGAGCAGCACGCCAGCGCCCAGGGGAAAGCGCCCGCCGACACTCCCCCGATCGGCGGGCGCCCGACTTCCGCCCCACGGCAACACAACCCATTGGCCTGGCGAGCATGTCGTGGGGCGGAGCCAAGCCACACGAACGAACAGCTGCGTTCGGACCGGTAGGTGTGCGTTCTTACTCCACCAACTTCCAAATACCACAGCCGTCAGCAGTGAAACCGCTGTCGGTTGGCGCGATCGTGACTGTCACCGACGGCGCGAGGGTGACGAAGTTGTTGTCGATGATGTTGCCGTTGGCGTCGGAGCGCTCCCAATAGCAATCCGAGACAGGCTTCTCCGTCTGGTAGGTGCCAGGCGATAGGTAGAAATTCCCCCACGGAGTCCTCTCTAACCCGTTTCCGATGAGCCGCTTGCCGCCACGGAACGTCGTTTCTCGAACGTCACCGGCTATGGCTTGGTCCACGATCGGCTGCTGATCTGGACACAGGATTGGGACCATAGTGGCGATCCGGCGGCCGTTATTGTCCTGAAAGTAGACCCCTTCCCTGGTTGCAAGTTCATACGCCTCCAGTTCCCCAGAGCGCAACCAATCGCAAATCGACTGGTCGGTGGCCATCGTCCCGGAGTAACCGGAGCCAGGCCGGAAGTCGATTCCGGCCGCCCTAAGTGCGCTGTAGTACTCCGAGTACAACGCTTCCTCGGGGCTGACCGTCGTTGTCGGCGCTGCGGTTGTTGAGGTGGGGCTGGTCAACGACGATGCCGCGACGGTCGCTGAGTCTTCGGTCGACGGGCTTCCGCACGCGGTAGCCAGCACGCCTGCTGCCACAAGAACTACAACACGTTTCACCATGCGCATACCATATTCGAGAGACCCCGTCAGTGCTGATCTGGTTCCGGCACAACAGAGGTCGCATATCTAGAGGGCTTCCACGGAATCGACGTCCACCGCGCAACTGGGACAGCTGGCGGCAGCACACGCGGAAAGCCGGGTTACCTGGCGAACGACCGAACACCGGCCCCGAACATGTTTCTGGCCCGACACCGGTGATGGTGCCGGGCCAGGAAGGGGCGGCTAGGAGCCGCCGAGGCTGCCGCAGAAGCTGCCGAGACTGCCGCCGCTGCCGGAGTTGGCACTGCCGAGGCTGCCCGAGTCGGTGCTGCCGCCGCTGCCCAAGTCGGTGCTGCCGAGGCTGCCCGAGTCGGTGCTGCCGAGGCTGCCGAGGCTGCCGGCAATGTTGCAAGGCGGTGCGGTGAACGAGTACGGACCGGCCGTGCCGGTGTCCGGCGTGTTCCCCCACTTCTCGATGCTGAGTGTCGATATGCAGTTCCAACTGACGTCGTAGCGGCCATCGGCGACGACCAGCGGCTCGCGATACTCCCCGCCTGGCTGGACGGGCTCCATGAAGCGGAAGTAGACGTCACCTAAAAAGCCGCTCGTTGCCGTCCAGTTGCAGGCGATCCACCCCTGGGTGTTGTTGGTGATGATGACTTCAATGTCGTTGCCCACGACATCGACAGAGAGAGCGACGTCTTTGGGTGCGGCGTTTGCTGGCGCGGCGAACGCGGCGGCCAAGAGCGGGGCGGCCAAGGCTGCTGCGGCAGCGGCACGTACTGACTTGATCAAGGAATCTCTTTCTCTCGTTCTCCGTATGACGTGGTGCACCGGTGGCATCTCGAAAGAACGCGAGTAGATCCCCCCCGGGCGTGACGGAAGCTATCACCAGACGCCGACATTTCGGAGCAACCACGCCATTGCCGCCGCGTGAACCCGAGTATTCGCGTTGAGGAGGCGCTGTGAACCCGATCGACGCAATCACATCCATCACCGCGGGAGTTCTGCGCCGTATCGCCGACAGCATCGACGCACAGACGCCTAGTCAGCAGTCGAGCGGCGGCATCCACATCCACCTCCACATCACCGACGACCAACCGGACGGCGAGACCAAGCCGCGCGGTTGGGCACGGCTGAAACGATGAGCCTCACCGGGCACCGCACCTACCGCCGCAACCGCGACCGGATCCTGCGCACCTCCGACGTGTGCGCGCTATGCGGTCAATGGATCGACCCCGACCTGTCCTACCCAGACCCGATGAGCGCCAGCGCCGACCACGTCACCCCGGTCTCCAAGGGAGGGTCGAACACCGGGCCACTGCAAGCGACGCACCTACGGTGCAACCTGCGCCGCGGCAACCGAGACCGGCTCCCAGACGCCGGATACCGCGCGGACGGCGATGGTGAGGCGCGGCAAGGGTGGGGGGAGACCCCCTTCACGGAGGGGCGGTAGTCCCCGGGGCTTTGCAGCCGATATTCCCCCGAACGGCGAAAACACATCTCCGCGAACGCTAGGCGGGCGACGTGCGCGGCTGGGGCTCCTGTGAGCATCAGCCCCGCCGCGATGGCGGCGAAGGGTCTTGTTGTACGGCGTTGCCAGGAGTGGGGCGCGACTCCGGGACGGGACGAGTCAATGGTGTTGTGAGGCATCGTGATCTGGCATATTCGGCCAATGAGGCGAAGCGGATGGGACGGTACCTCTGCGGGCTGCACCCGGAGGGCGTAAGACTGAAACCGAATAGCCCCCCTGTGCGGGAGCGGGCTATAGGGGACACACCGTGGGAAATACGGGACATCCACGCGGGTCGGCAGGACGCTGGAGCACGCTGCCGATAGCCCCGCCTAGACCTACGGGTCGGCACTAAGAGTGGTGCGCGGGGAAGGTGATCGAAAGGACATCAGCCTGATGAGCGAGAAGACATACGAGTGGGGGCGGGCCGGGCGCCTGCGCGCGGCCCGGGACTACCTCGGGCTGTCCACGCGCGAGATGGCCGAGCAAATCGGCATGAGCCGCAACTCCTATCAGCGGATGGAGACCGGTGCCGCCGCGGTGCCGGTCTCGTTGTGGGACAACATCTACGAGCTGCACGACGAGTTCGACGCCGCCGTCCGACGGCTTATCACCGCCACCGAGCAAGACGGGATGAACGAACTCACGATGCCCGAGCGCGCGACCAAGTGGGAGCGAGCCATCGTCGCCCGCGCCGCCCGCCAGGTCGGGTTTGTCGCCCTGGACGTCCAGGTACCAGACGACGCCGTCGCACGAGAGGAGATGAGGGAATGAGTACAACCGTCTATCTGTCCCGCACCGAGGTCGCCGAGCGGGCCGGGGTCCACCGGGACTCGCTGAAGGAGAGCTACCACCTGCCCCCGCCGGATGCCATGATCGGCGACCGGCGCGGCTGGCTGCCTGAGACTATCGACGCCTGGATGGCGGCCCGCCCCGGGCGCGGCAATTGGGGCCGCGAAGACCCGGTGCTGGCAGAGGTCGAGTGGGTAACCGTGCCTGCCGTCGGGCGGATCTACGGATTCTCTCTCCGGGAGGTCGAGACCCGGATCGAGGAGACGAACATGACCGTGCACCGCCAGAAGAGGGTGCGGGTGCTCGCCTCCGTCGACGTGCTGCGCGAGTTCGGACCCCAGCCGGGCACGTAACGTCGCCCTGGGTGCGACGTTGGAACGAATCGCTCAGCCAGCGCGTCCAACCCACATGGACCCGATCGAAGCCGCAGCGATCCGCGACGAAGGCTTCGACCCCGACGACCCGCAGCTACGCGAGGCGATCGACCTTGTGCGCTGGGAGTTGGCGATGCACCGCTACTACGACGACGCCCCGCCGTAGAGGTAATACGGCGGGGCGATCGCATGGCCCGCTTCCAGCGGCTATGACGCGCGGTGCGCGCTTGGCCGACGGACGAAGTGTGGGCTACTCGATGTAGCCGATCTCAGTTCCGGCGAACATGCCGTCCGAGAAGATTGCGCGGCAGTTGAACTTGTTCCTGATGGTGGCTCCGAACCCGTTCTGTGCATCCACGGGACCTGTGACAACCCAGGTCGTCACGTTCTCCATCTCTCGGTAGCGAGCGGGGATGTCGTTGTAGACGTACTCGCCACCCTCATGTGCAGAGGTGTCCGGGAAGACTGCCGTCGATGGTGACCTGAGCCTGTTCTTCACTGCTGATTCGCAGTGCGAAATCGCATCTCGCTCCTCCGAGCCGCTGGTCCAGTACGACGTGACCCCAATGATCGCGGCCACAACCCCACCGAAAGCCAGTAGTCCGAGCAGCGGGACCTTCCAGGACTTGAGGTACGCGACGATCCCGTCTTGGCGGATGGTTGGCAGGCCACCGTCGGTCTCTTCGCCTTTTCCGGGCTGCTCAGTCACGTTCCAGCCCCTATCGCGAGTCTCCCCTTCATGCCGGTATCAAACCACGCGGCCGGTTCTGTGTTGGCGAGACCCCACGCATGAAGACGCCGCGCCGCAGGCAACACGGCGGGGCGAATCGTGGGGCCCGCTTCCCTCAGGCCTCGACGCAACCATAACACCACACTCGAACGTGTGTGCGAATGTGGGTGGGTGCCGAGGTGTGAACGCGCACCCAAGACCTGCCCGGCCGGCCACCAGCTCGGACCGGGTCGCGTCATCGTCGGATGGATGGCCTGCGGATGCACCGACTACGGCGGACACCGCACCTACGAATGCCGCACCTGCGGGGTGATCGCGTTCCGGCCGCCACACACTGGGCCGCTCGACTTCGGGGAGCGCTGGCGGCGAAGGTAGAGCGACACAAAGACAACGCCCCCACCTCAAGTTGAGGCGAGGGCGCGTTCATCGTCTCAGGATCTACGATCCCGAGGAGCCAAGCGACCCAGCGAACTCGGTCGACCCCAAGGATCCGAGCGACCCCAAAGATCCGGTTGACGATGTGTCGGTGATCTCGAGGACGACGGGCAGGGTGGCGTCGTCACCGATGCCGTTGCTGGCGGTGATGGTGAACTCGAACCGTCCGGCGGTGTTGGGGACGCCGGTAAGGAAGCCGTCGGCCGTGAGAACTAGCCCATCGGGCAGGGCGCCGGCGGTGACCTCAATGGTGGGCCTCGGCTCGCCGGTGATCGTGAGCTCGTGGTAGTAGAACTGGCCCTCGATACCAGCCGGTGGTGTGTCGATCAGTGTCGGTGCCTGGTCGATTGCGATCACCGACACCCGTCGGTCGTCGGGCATGGTGACGTAGGCATGGGTTCCGTCGGGCGTGATCGCCATCATAAATGTCTCCCGGCCCACCGGGATCGTGGCCGTGACTTTATTGGTCACGGTGTCGGTGATCGCGATCGGCGTGACACCCTCGACCGGGCACTTGGGATCGCTTGGGTCTTGGGGTTCGTTGGGGTCTTCGGGGTCGTAAACGCTGGCACGCCGAAAGCGCCCCCGCCCCCGCCCCCACCATCTTCCGTGATGGTGGGGGCGCTGCCGTCGGCGGAGGGACCCAACACTCAGATGCTCACATGGGGTACCCCCAAGACACATGAGGCGCGGTCACTCGCCGTTCCGCCATTCCTGGTTGACGAGATCGACGAGCTCACCAAGGGTCTGCGACCGGAGGATCTTCTGTTCCCTGCCCGCGGTGGTGGTGTGATGCGAAACAAGAATGCGCGCCGCGACTGGTTCGACCCGGCCGTGCTGAAGCTGTTCCCGCCCGTCGAGGAAGAGGAGGGAAAGACTCCGATCCCGTCGGTGAACTTCACCCCGCACGATCTACGGCACACCGCTGCCTCGATCGCGATCAGTCGCGGCGCGAACGTGAAGGCCGTGCAGAGGATGCTCGGCCACGCGACCGCCACGATGACGCTCGACCACTACAGGCACCTATTCGACGACGATCTCAACGAGGTGGCGGCCCGGATCGACCCGTTCCGAGATCAAGGCGAGGTCGTCGACCTCGCTACTCGCCGCACCGCCACTTGATCTGTGGGCAAGATGTGGGCAGAAACAACGTGGGGCCCGCCCTTCTGTATCCGGAAAGCATGCCCCAACTGCATCAACCGCAGTGGGGCGGGCGGGGCTCGAACCCGCGACCAATGGATTATGAGTCCACGGCTCTAACCGACTGAGCTACCGCCCCGACTCGCGACGACGTCTCGTCGACAGCCAAATGTTACCGCCTGCACGCGTCAGACTCCGCCCGCGGGGTGGCGAGTGTCGCGCACGGACGAAGGACTGTCGGTGCCTGCGCGCAGACTCAGCGGCAACACGTGCGAGCAGCAGGCTCCAGCGATATTCGGAGGACCGCCAATGAGCAACTCGACCAGGAGCGACTGGACCACTCGACCGATCTGTGCGTTCGATCTGGAAACTACTGGCCGAGACCCGCTCTCGGCCCGAATCGTTACCGCCTGCGTCGTCCTCTACGGCGTCCCGGCCGACGGGGCCCCGCCGCGGGCGCGAAACTGGATCGTCGACCCGGGGATCGAGATACCTGCGGACGCAGTCGCCATACATGGCATCTCCACCTCCTACGTGCGCCACCACGGCCAGGACTATGCCTCGGGATATCTCGAGATCCGCGAAGCACTCACTGACGCGTGGGCCGCTGGGTATGCCGTCGTCGCGTTCAACGCGGCCTACGATCTCACCGTGATGGATGCCGAGGGCCGTCGCCTCGGCCTGCCCCCATTGGATGGCTACGGGCTCGTGCTGGATCCGTACGTGATAGATCGCGAGGTCGACCGGGACCGCCGCGGCAAACGCACGCTCGGCGCGCTGTGCGAACACTATGGGATCAATCTCGGTTTCGCCCACCAAGCCGAGGCTGACGCTCTCGCCGCGGCCGAACTCGCTCGTCTACTCCCGCAGCGCTTTCCACACCTCGCCGACCTCGAGGACATGATGACCAGTCAGGCGAATTGGCATGCCAAGCGCCAGCTCGACCGCGTCGAGTATCTGCAACGCGAGGGCAGGGACGCGTCGGACGTCGACGGCCGATGGCCGATCCGAACCGTGGCCTGACCCGAGGAAGCGGCACGCCCGATCCACGCCAACGGGCCACGTGCCACGACCGAGGTGGCAGTGGACAAGGAGTGAATAGGGGGAAGGGGAAGATGTGGAAAAGGGAAGGCCCCCACCCAGTCGGGTGGGGGCCTTCCCTGAGAGCTCCCCCGGCTGGACTCGAACCAGCAACCGTTCGATTAACAGTCGAATGCTCTGCCAATTGAGCTACAGGGGATTGTCCTGCGTGCACCGCCTCTCGGCGGCGCCTGGAAAACTGTAGCCCATACCCCCACCCATGCACCAAATCGCCTGACCAGAGGCCGATCGGGCAGGATGTAGGCAGGCACTTCAACGGGAGGAATCCGGAATGTTGCAGTTGTTGGTTGGTGTTGCGGCGGGCTACGTCCTCGGCACCCGAGCCGGGCGGGCCCGGTACGAACAGATCAGCAAGGCGGCCAAGGCGGTGGCGACCAGTCCGGCCACCAAGAAGGTGGTCGAAGTAGGCCGGCAGAAGCTGTCGGACTCGCTCAACACGCAGCCACGACTCGAGCCGATGAAGCCGATCGACGAAACGACCACCGTCCTGGTCCCCCACGACCGATTACGGCGGAACTGACGCGAGAGGCGGCCGGTCAGGCGATCCCTTCACCGCTGGTGTCGCCGATCGCCTGATCGAGCAGGCTACGGCGGTATTGCTCGAGCGCGACGAGATCGCCCAGCAGGGAATGGAACTCGTCGGAGTCGGTGGTCGGCGAAACCCGCTGCAGCCTGGACTTGAGTTCGGCCACCTGTTCACCGACCCATGCCTCCTGCAGTCGCGCGAGCACGCCCCGGATGTACCGGGGGGCGGTGTCGTCGTCGGCCGGCAGCGGCTCGACTGCGAGTTCCATGACGATGGACTGAACAACGAGATCGCCGGCGTTGCGCCCGACTGCGTCGACCCACTCGCCGCCACCAAGGCCGGCGGATGTGCCACCCGCTGCGGCGACCGCTTCACGCACGGCGGCGTACGCCGGGTGCGTGAACGACTCACGTGGCAGTGAGTCGAAGACCGTGCCCGCGATCGCCGGGTATTGCAGTGCGGCCTTGAGTGCGTCCCGCTGCGGCCACAATGCCGGATCGTTCGGCCGCGGCCGCGACAGACCCGGGGTCGGCGAACCGACGTCGGCCTGAGACGCAGCGGCCGGACGGCGCTTTCCGGTCCCACCCCCTCCGCGCGTGATCTTGCGTGCCTCGTCGCGCACGCGGCGCCGGACTGCCGGGATGTCGTCCC
This sequence comes from Rhodococcus spongiicola, assembly GCF_004011835.1. GTDB lineage: Bacteria > Actinomycetota > Actinomycetes > Mycobacteriales > Mycobacteriaceae > Prescottella > Prescottella spongiicola. The sequence continues at coordinate 658,973 of NZ_RKLN01000002.1, read as the reverse complement.
ACCCTACCCAGCCGGACAACTGCACGGCGTACCCGTCGCGCAGCGTCGGCTCCTTGATCCGCGCCACCACCGGGACGGTGCGCCGCAGGGCTTCGACCCGCCCTTCCGCGGTATCCAGATCATGTTCGGCGAGAAGTGATTTGACGACGAACTCGAACATCGGGGTGCGGCGCGCGACGAGGTCACGCACGGCGACATCGCCGGATTCCTGCCGCAGTTCGCACGGGTCCATTCCGTCGGGAGCGATTGCGACGAACGTCTGTCCGGCCATCTTCTGGTCACCCTCGAAGGCCTTCATTGCCGCCGCCTGCCCCGCGGCGTCGCCGTCGAACGTGTAGATCACCTCACCACGGAAGTAGCTGTCGTCCATGAGGAGTCGGCGCAGCATCGCAAGATGCTCGTCACCGAACGCGGTGCCGCACGACGCGACCGCCGTCTTCACGCCAGCGAGGTGCATCGCCATCACGTCGGTGTATCCCTCGACGACGACCGCCTGGTGCCCCTTGGCGATCTCCCGCTTGGCCAGATCCAGCCCGAACAGCACCTGCGACTTCTTGTAGAGGATCGTCTCGGGCGTGTTGACGTACTTACCGGGCATGGTGTCGTCGTCGAACAGCTTTCGGGCACCGAAGCCGATGACGTCGCCTGCAAGGTTGCGGATCGGCCACAACAGCCGCCGTCGGAACCGGTCGATCGGTCCGCGACGTCCCTCCTTGGACAGTCCGGCGGCCTCCAGTTCCTTCGCCTCGAATCCCTTCCCCATCAGGTGCTTGGTAAGGGTGTCCCACCCGTCTGGGGCGTAGCCGCAGCCGAACTGGGCGGCGGCGGCTGAGTCGAAGTTCCGCTCGGTCAGGTAGTCCCGCGCGGCCTGGGCGTCGGGCTGCCCCAGCCGCGCTGCGTAGAACTCCTGCGCGGCGGCGTTGGCGGCAATCAGACGCGCGCGGGTACCCCGGTCACGCTGGACCGACGTGCCACCACCCTCATAGGAAATCTGGTACCCGATGCGGTCGGCGAGTTGTTCGACCGCCTCGACGAAGCTGACGTGCTCGATCTTCTGCAGGAACGAGTAGACGTCGCCGCCCTCGCCACACCCGAAGCAGTGGAAGTGACCGTGGTTGGGGCGGACGTGGAACGATGGCGACTTCTCGTCGTGGAAGGGACAGAGCCCCTTCATGGAATCGCCGCCTGCGCGCTTGAGCGAGACGTACTCGCCGACGATGTCCTCGATCCGCGTGCGCTCGCGAACGGCCGCGATGTCTCTGTCAGGAATTCGGCCCGCCACGAGGGCAGTCTAGGCCGTATTCCTCGAACCCACCTACCCCCAGCTGGCCTGCGCGCCGAGGCTCTGCTTGTCGATGCGTTCGAGCCGACTTTCGGTGCACGACGCGATCTGGTCCACGATCACCCGCATCCGCGCGCCATCGTCCGGGGCGGCGGTCCAGGCGGGGAGGAACAGCGGGTCCAGACTGGCCGGCGCGGTCCGCAGTAGCCATTCCGCTACCCGATGTATCCGTTCCCGCTGCCGATCCTGCCGGTTCTTGTGACCGGCGTCGGACATCACGTAATGCAACGCGACTGTCTTGAGCAGGGCCACCTCGGCCGCCACGATCGGCGGCACCTCGAGGGCCGCCTGATACCGCGCAAGCCGACCCGGGCCGGTGACGGCGCGGGTACCACCGACGGCCGCAGAAGCGAACCGGCCCACGAGCTCGCTCGTGAGGTTCTTCAGAGCCACCGAACTGGTCAGCGTGCCGTCGTAGACGCCGACGGAAGCAACGACGGGAAGCTGCGACAACCGCTCGGCCGCCTCGACCAGTTCGTCGGCGATCAGGGCCGTGAACTGCGTAGCTCCCAACTCGGCCAGGGCTCGGACTTCGGATGGATCACCGAGGACACGTAGATCGATACGGCCCGCGATCACGCCGTCCTCGACGTCGTGCACCGAGTACGCTACGTCGTCCGCCCAGTCCATCACCTGCGCCTCCAAGCACTGGCTCTCCTCGGGCGCACCCTCGCGCACCCAGGCCAGGACCTCCGCGTCGTCGGCGTACGCACCGAACTTGGCGCCGCGCGCGGGCCGTGTCCACGGGTACTTGATCACCGCGTCGAGCGAGGCCCGGGTCAGGTTGAGACCGACGCTGCGGCCGTGCGGGTCGAGGACCTTGGGTTCGAGACTGGTGAGGATACGCAGGTTCTGGGCGTTGCCTTCGAAACCACCACAGTCGGCGGCCACCTCGTCGAGGGCCGTCTCCCCGTTGTGGCCGTACGGCGGATGACCGATGTCGTGAGCGAGGCCGGCGAGATCGACGAGATCCGGGTCGAGTCCGAGACCGTCCGCGATCCCGCGCCCGATTTGCGCCACTTCGATCGAGTGGGTGAGCCGAGTGCGGGGGGTATCACCGTCACGAGGGCCGACGACCTGGGTCTTGTCTGCCAGGCGACGTAGCGCCGCGGAGTGCTGTACGCGCGACCGGTCGCGGGAAAACGCCGAGCGATGCTGCGACGCTTCCGCCGCCGGCGCCAACCCGGCGGTCTTCGGCGCCTCGGACACTCGCCGTTCCAGATCGTGCGTGGTGTAGCCCGCGTGGGCCGCGGCACTGCTCATCGGCCCGCCGCGTAGGCGAAGTCCACGGAGAAGTGGGTGAGCTGATACCAGAGCAAAGCAGCTGTCTCCCTGGCAATTCCGTTCAACTGCGACTCCCGTGTGAACACCGCCGGACCCTGTCGGGTCGGCGCCGTCCATGCCTCGAGACCCGCGTCGCGCGCCATCGTTCGGGTGCGCAACGAATGCCATGGGTCACTCACGAGGACGGCCGAGTGCATCCCCTGGCGTCCCATCTCCCGACTGACCGCCTCGATGCTGAGCAGGGTGTCCGATCCTTCTTCGACGGCGATGATCGCGTCGGCCGGCACCCCCTCGTCGATCAGGAAACTCTTGCCCGACGCGGCCTCTGTGTACTGGTCACCATCCTGCTTGCCACCGACGGTCACGATAGTGGGTGCCACACCCTGCTCGTACAACTTACGGGCCTGGTCCAGCCGGGCCTCGAACACCGACGACGGAGTACCGGCGTACTGCGCCGCCCCGAGCACCACGATCGCATCGGCCGGCGTGGTGTCACTGATCCGGGCAACCTGCCATACGCGGACCGCGGTTCCAGCCACGAGGACGACCAGGATCACCACCCCGCCCAGCAGCAGTCGGCCGACCCAACGCCGGATTGTGGTACCGACCGAGCGACGCGACGAACGGCCCGGCACGGGAGGTGACGACAACCCCGGCGGATCGAAACTGGGCGCGGTACTCACCCCACGATTCTGCCAGTCGGTCGACCCGGCCGCGGCGGACGACGCGCCAGACCCGCTAGATTCGGAGGATGGTTCACGCTCCGTCGCGTCCGCTCCCACGCCACCACGTTTCGCGCCGACCGCTCGCCATGACGGTCATCGGCGCACTGCTGTCGGCGATAGTCCTCGCGTTCTCCCCCGCGACCGCGGCAGCGGAGGCCCCACTGCGGGTGCCAGAGCCCCTCACCGATTTGTCTGGGGTCCTCGACTCCGCCCAGCAGTTGGACGTCCGAACCACCCTGGACACTCTCTACGACCAGCACCGGGTGTCGCTCTGGGTGGTGTACGTCCCCAGCTTCGACGGGCTCTCCCCACAAGCTTGGGCCGAGCGCACCATCGGCCTGAGTGGGTTCGGCGACCGGGACGCCCTGCTCGCGGTCGCTACGACCGATCGCGCGTACTTCCTCAACATTCCGGTGGCGCTGTCGGAGGTCACCGCCTCCGACGCCCAGTCGATACGACAGGATTCGGTGGAACCCGCTTTGCGGCAGGAGGACTGGTCTGGCGCCGCGATCGCCGCGGCGGACGGGATCGGGAACGCGATGACAGCTACCCGCACGTCGCTGGCGGTGATCGGCATCGGGGTCGTTCTGCTCGTCGCCGTGGGGGCCGGAGTGTTCCTGTTCTCGCGCAGAAAACGCGCCGAGCGCCTCGAGCAGTCCGTTTCCGCTGCGCGCAATGTGGATCCCACCGACGCCGCCGCGCTTGCCGCGCTTCCCATTCCGGCGTTGGATGCGCTCGCCAAGGATGCGCTCGTCGAAATGGACAACGCGATCCGCACCAGTGAAGAAGAACTGAACCTGGCCGTCGGCGAGTTCGGCCCCGACACCACCGCACCATTCACCGCGGCATTCGAGCGGGCCCGCAGAACTCTGGCGTCCGCGTTCACCATCCGCCAGCGTCTCGACGACGACATCCCCGAGACTCCTGAGCAGCAGCGACAGATGCTCGTCGAACTCGTGACGACGTGCGCCCGCGCCGACAAAGAGCTCAATGACCGTGTGGACGAGTTCGACTCGATGCGTGATCTGCTGCTCGACGCCCCAGCCCGCCTCGACACGCTCACGCAGTCGGTCGTCGCACAGACCGTCCGGGTTCCCCAGGCCGACTCCAAACTGACCACCCTCCGCACCGAGTTCCCGGCTTCCGTGCTGGCCACGATCGAGCACAACCCAGCGATGGCTCGGGAACGGATCGAGCTCGCCGAGCAGAGCATCGCCTCCGGACGCGACGCGGTGGCACTCCCCGCCGGCAAGCAGGGCCCGGCGGTTGTCGCGATCCGCACGGCAGAGGGCGCGCTGGAACAGGCCCGCGCACTCCTCGACGCCGTGGACCGCGCCGACACCGACATCCGGCATGCGATCGCGACCCTGCCGGAAGCGATGGCCGACGTACAGCGCGGCATCACCGACGCAGAGGGACTCGCCGCCCAAGGCGGCCAGAAGCTCGCCGACGCGAAGGCGGCCGCTGAGGAGGCACTGCGAAACGCTCAGGCCACCAAGGACACCGACCCGCTCGGCAGTTTCAGCAAGGTCGTCGAGGCCGACGCGAAACTCGACGCCGCCCTGGCCGAGGCGCAGGAGTCCAAGCAGCAGGCCGATCGGGCCCGCGCGCGACTCGAGCAGGATCTGACCGCCGCCCGGTCGCAGGTGGCGGCGGCGTCGGACTTCATCTCCACCCGGCGCGGCGCCGTCGGAGCGGAGGCGCGTACGAGACTGTCGGAAGCGCAGCGGCACCTGCAGGCGGCGCAGCAACTGGCCGACTCGGATCCGTCGCAGGCGCTGCAGCATGCGCAGGCGGCAACCCAACTGGCTTCGCGAGCCCTGTGGGCGGCCCAGGCGGATGTGAACCGGTACCAGGACAGCCATCGGCCACCCAGCGGCGGCACCCGCGGCGGTGGCGGCAACCTGGGCGGTGCCATTCTCGGCGGCATCCTCATCGACGCCGTGCTGCGCGGCGGCCTCGGAGGCGGCGGTCACTGGGGCGGCCGGGGCAGCGGCGGTTGGGGCGGTCCAGGTCCCGGGTCGTTCGGCGGGCCGAGCAGTTCGGGCCGCATCGGTCACGGAGGCGGAGGCCGCTTCTAGGGGGCTGCTTCCAGGAGGGCTGCTTCTAAGAGGGCCTTATCTACTGGAGGTCCATCCATTACAAAGCGAGCATCTACTCGAAGACGAAACGGCGCGGTGTCCGGATCAGCTCCCGGACACCGCGCGTTCGCGAAGCTCAGGCGCCGACCAGGCGCTGGGCCAGGTAGCCCTCCACCTGGTCGAGGGCAACCCGATCCTGCGTCATCGTGTCACGTTCTCGGATCGTGACCGCTTGGTCTTCGGGGGTGTCGAAGTCGACCGTGATGCAGAACGGTGTACCGATCTCGTCCTGGCGGCGGTAACGGCGACCGATGGCGCCGGCGTCGTCGAACTCGACGTTCCAGTACTGACGCAGGGTGGTCGCCAGTTCCTTCGCCTTTGGAGACAGGTCGGCGTTGCGGCTGAGCGGAAGGACCGCGGCCTTGACCGGTGCGAGACGACGGTCCAGGCGCAGCACCGTGCGCTTGTCGACGCCTCCCTTGGCATTGGGGGCCTCGTCCTCGGTGTACGCGTCGACAAGGAAAGCCATCAGCGAGCGGGTGAGACCGGCTGCGGGCTCGATGACGTACGGCGTGTAGCGCTCACCGGTCGTCTGGTCGAAGTAACCGAGGTCCACGCCCGAGGCCTTGGCGTGAGTGGCGAGGTCGAAGTCGGTGCGGTTCGCGACGCCCTCTAGTTCACCCCACTCGCTACCCGGGAACTGGAAGCGGTACTCGATGTCGACGGTGCGCTTGGAGTAGTGCGACAGCTTGTCCTGGGCGTGCTCGTACAGGCGCAGGTTGTCCTTGTTGATGCCGAGGCCGGTGTACCAGTCCATGCGGTAGTCGATCCAGTACTGGTGCCATTCCTCGTCCTCGCCCGGCTTGACGAAGAACTCCATCTCCATCTGTTCGAACTCGCGGGTGCGGAAGATGAAGTTGCCCGGTGTGATCTCGTTGCGGAAGCTCTTGCCGATCTGGCCGATGCCGAATGGGGGCTTCTTCCGCGACGTGGTGAGCACGTTGGCGAAGTTCACGAAGATGCCCTGCGCGGTCTCGGGGCGCAGGTAGTGCAGTCCGGTCTCACTGTCGACGGGGCCGAGGAACGTCTTGAGCAGCCCGGAGAACGCCTTGGGCTCGGTCCACTGGCCCTTGGTGCCACAGTCGGGGCACACGACCTCGGTCATCGGAACGGCGTCCGGGTCGTCGAGGTTGTTCTTCGCGGCGTACGCCTCCTGCAGGTGGTCCTGGCGGTGACGCCTATGGCAGTTGAGGCACTCGACGAGCGGGTCGGTGAACACCTCGACATGGCCCGACGCCTCCCACACCTGGCGGGGCAGGATCACCGACGAGTCAAGGCCGACGACGTCGTCACGGCTGGTGACCATGTTGCGCCACCACTGCTTCTTGATGTTCTCCTTGAGTTCCACGCCGAGCGGACCGTAGTCCCAGGCCGACTTGGTACCGCCGTAGATCTCCCCGCATGGGTAGACGAGGCCCCGGCGCTTGGCGAGGTTGGCGACGGTATCGATCTTGGACTTGGGTGCCACTGGGATGCTCTCCATCTGGGTAATAGATGCGTGGTTCACATGCGGATTTCGCCCGTCCAGACTATCGGTAGCCGCACCGGAGCCCCACGGGCCCGGTTGACATGCACATTCGTGCATATAAAAATGGAATTGATTTGCAATAAGGGACGTGTCCGACCACCGTCGATCCATGTGAGGAGTTCCGCCGTGAGTGTCGCCGATGCGGGCCACCGGCACCCGGAAGCAGCCGACCACGGGGCGTGCGCCGAGACCCCACCGGCCCCGATGCCGTCGAAGGAGACACTCGCCGCCGCAGGCGAGATCCTGCGCGCCCTCGCCGCACCCGTACGGATAGCAATCGTGCTGCAACTCCGCCAGTCGCAGCGGTGCGTTCACGAACTCGTCGGGGCGTTGGGCGTCACCCAACCCCTGATCAGCCAGCACCTGCGGGTACTCAAAGCTGTGGGTGTCGTGCACGGCGAGCGCACCGGTCGCGAAGTGATGTACCGGCTCGTCGACGACCACCTCGCCCACATCGTGGTCGATGCCGTCGCCCACGCGGAGGAAGAATGACCGAGAATGCAACGGACGGGATCGGCCCACGTGGACGCGCTGTCGTCGGCGTACGCGCCACCAAACAACGCAGTGCCATCTCTGCGCTGCTCGACGAGATCTCCGAGTTCCGGTCGGCCCAGGAACTGCATGACGAGCTCCGCAAACGCGGCGAGGGAATCGGACTGACCACCGTGTACCGGACCCTCCAGGCCCTCGCCGAGGCCGGCACGGTCGATGTGCTGCGTACCGACACCGGCGAATCGGTCTACCGCCGTTGCTCGTCCGGACACCACCATCACCTGGTGTGCCGCGGGTGTGGATTCACGGTCGAGGTCGACGGTCCCGCCGTTGAGCAGTGGGCCGACACCATCGCCGAGAAGAACGGCTTCACGGACGTCAGCCACACCGTCGAAATCTTCGGCACGTGCCGCGAGTGCTCCGTGACGGGATAGCAGCAGCACTGACGCCCCTTACGCCAGCAGGCCCTTTCGTGCTTCTTCGATACCGGAGAGTACGAGCAGCAGCATGGTCGTGAGTGGCGCGTCGGCCAATCCCGTCGCCGGAAACGTGTAGCGCAGCACCACGTCGGCGTACTTGCCTCGCATGATCACACTGATGGTGCCGAACTGAACCTGCGAATTCCGCTCGGCCACCCGCTTGTGCAGGGTGGGCTTGACCGTGCAGTCCCACGCCAGCACGCCCGTCAGCGACAGCACGTCCAGGCCTTCGGCGAGGGTGACCGCACGCAGCGAGCACAGAGCGCCCCCGTACTCGAAGCGCAACGAACCGTCGTCGTCGGCTTCGACGGCAACGAAGTTCCCGAGCGTTGCGCCCGCCCGCGCCTGCAACTCCTCGGCCGCATCCATCCCGGTGCTCACTACTTGACACCACCAAAGCGGCGATCGCGCGACGCGTACTCGACGCACGCCGCCCACAGGTCGCGGCGATCGAAGTCGGGAAACAACTTCTCCTGGAACACCATCTCCGCGTACGCCGACTGCCAGATCAGGAAGTTCGATGTCCGCTGCTCTCCGGACGGACGTAGGAACAGGTCTACGTCGGGCATGCCCGGTTCGTCGAGGTACTTCGCGAATGCCGCTTCGGAGATCTTCTCGGGGTCGATCTCCCCTGCGGCAGCCCGACGAGCGATCTCCCTTGCCGCGTCGGCGATCTCGGCCCGGCCGCCGTAGTTGACGCACATCGTGAGCGTCATGGTGGTGTTCTTCTTAGTGAGCTCCTCGGCGATCTCGAGTTCCTTGATGACGCTGCGCCACAGACGCGGCCGGCGACCCGCCCAGCGGACCCGCACACCCATCTCGTGCATCTCGTCACGACGGCGCCGAATCACGTCTCGATTGAAGCCCATCAGGAACTTGACTTCGTCGGGGCTGCGCTTCCAGTTCTCCGTGGAGAAGGCATACGCAGACAACCACTTGACACCGATCTCGATGCACCCCGCGACGGTGTCCATGAGGACGTCCTCGCCGCGCTCGTGCCCGGCGGTCCGCGGCAACCCACGCTCCTGCGCCCATCGGCCGTTACCGTCCATCACGAGCGCCACATGGTTGGGGATCAGTTCGGGCTGCAAAATGGGCGGGCGGGCGCCCGAGGGATGCGGGAACGGCGGGCGGATCTCCCTTTCAGGCCGAGCTTGCGGATCGCGTCGTCGAATCACGCTCCCCATCCTGCCTGACCCCTTCGCCGTCCCCTACCGCCGCATGTGAACGGTCACGTTCGATCAGGGGCAGTGTGCGCAACTGTCGTTCGAGATGCCACTGCAGGTGCGCGGCAATGAGCCCACTCGCCTGGCTACGCGTCGTTGGTGTCGCGGACTCGGCGTCCTGCCACTGCCCGCGCGCGAGCGCGTCCATGAAGTCGAGCACGCCGGGCGCCGGAGTGACTGCGCCCGGCGGCCGACAGTGCACGCATACTGCGCCACCGGCAGCAACGTGGAACGCACGATGCGGCCCGGGGGCCGCGCACCGTGCGCACTCGCCGAGGGCGGGTGCCCACCCCGCATATCCCATCGCCCGCAGCAGGTAGGCGTCCAGGATCAGTTCGGCCGGTCGGGTTTGCTCCCCCACCGCTCGCAGGGCTCCGACGGTGAGCGTGTGCAACCGCGGTGCGGGGGCCCGCTCCTCGCCTGCGAGACGCTCGGCCGTCTCGAGAATCGCGCAGGCGGTGGTGTAGCGGCCGTAGTCGTCGACGATGTCGGCACCGAACGCGTCGATGGTGTGTACCTGGGTGACGACGTCGAGACTGCGGCCGGGATGCAACTGCACGTCGATGTGCGCGAACGGTTCGAGGCGGGCCCCGAACTTCGACTTGGTCCTCCGCACTCCCTTGGCAACCGCGCGCACCAGGCCGTGCTGCCGGGTCAACAGGGTCACGATGCGGTCGGCTTCGCCCAGCTTGTGCAGGCGCAGCACCACCGCATTGTCCCGGTACAACCTCACGTGCCCCAGTCTCCCACGCCACGGTGACGTCGTTGGACAGGCACGTCCGCCGTACCATTTCCCCGAGAACTAGAACTTGTTACTGTTCGTTCGAACGAGCAGCGCGATCGAACGGGACAGGAATGACAACTGAACTGCGGGAACAGTCCGCCGAAGAGCACGCGCCAGGGCTCGAGGATCAGGCCGCCGCCCTCGCCGCGGGCCACACGTCGTCGGTTGCCGCTGTCACCGCCGCCCTGGACAGGATCGAAGCGAGCCAGTCGACTCTCAACGCATTCCGGATCGTGCGCCGTGACACCGCGCTCGCCGAGGCCGCCGACGCGGACCGCCGCCTGGCCGCCGGGGAGCGACTGCCCCTGCTGGGGGTACCCATCGCAGTCAAGGACGACGTCGACGTGGCGGGCGAGCCGACGGCTTTCGGGTGCCCTGGCGATTTCCCAGCGAAGCGCGCCGACTCCGAGGTGGTTCGACGGCTGCGGGCCGCCGGCGCGGTGATCGTCGGAAAGACGAACAGTCCAGAACTCGGGCAGTGGCCGTTCACGGGGGGCACGTTCGGCCACACCCGCAATCCGTGGGCCAGCAGGCACACCCCGGGCGGGTCCTCCGGCGGCGGAGCCGCTGCGGTCGCGGCCGGCCTCGTTCCCGCCGCGATCGGATCGGACGGCGCCGGGTCGGTCCGCATCCCCGCAGCCTGGACGAATCTTGTCGGCATCAAGCCTCAGCGCGGTCGCCTCTCGACGTGGCCCGAGCCCGAGGCGTTCAACGGTTTGACAGTCAACGGCCCCTTGGCCCGTACGGTCGCCGACGCTGCACTGCTGTTCGACGTCGCCGCCGGCAACCACGACGGCGACCTGCACAAGCCACCACCGGTCACAGTGCGCGACGCGGTCGGCCGCGACCCCGGGCGCCTGCGGATCGCGCTGTCGTTGCAGATCCCGTTCAAAGCGACGCCGATGGAACTGCATCCGGAGATCCGGGCCGCCGTCGGTCGCATGGCGCACACCCTCCGACGACTCGGTCACGACGTTGTCGTCGACGATCCCGCGTACGGACTACTGCTGGGACTCAACTTCCTTCCCCGCTCACTCGCCGGGGTACACGACTGGCTCGACCAGCTTCCCGACCCCGCACTCGTCGACCCGCGTACCCGATCCAACGCCCGCACCGGGCGGCTGCTGTCGGGCTGGCCCTTGCGAGCCGCCCGGGCAGTCGAACCTCGGCTTCGACGCCGAATCGGCGCGATCTTCGACGACTACGACGTGATCCTCGCCCCCACAACAGCAACTCCCCCGCCGCGGGTGGACGCCATGGACGGGATCGGGGGCATGAAGACCAACAAGGTGATCACCACCGCGTGCCCCTACACGTGGCCGTGGAACATTCTGGGCTGGCCCGGTGTGAACGTTCCCGCAGGGTTCACCGTCGACGGGCTACCGATCGGCGTCCAGCTCATGGGCCACGACAATGCGGAGCCGCTCCTGGTTTCTCTTGCAGCGCAGCTCGAGTCGGTCGAACGGTGGCACGAACGCAGACCTGAGCAGTGGTGGTGACGGTGGGGAATACAGACGTCCGTGAGCGAATCCTCACCGCGGCGCTGCACATCGTCGGCACCGAAGGTGTTCCGGCGGTGACGAATCGGCGTATAGCCACCGAGGCGGCTGTTTCGCTGGGATCGATTACCTACCACTTCACATCGCAATCGGACCTGCTGCGAGCGGCGCTCACGGAGTTCGTCGCCGGCGAGACGGCACGGCTGCGCGACCTCGCTGAGACCTATCGAGGCAACGGGCTCAGCCTCGAGGACGCCGCCACGCTCACCGAGCAAGTCGCGCTCGACCTGGCGTTCTCGGCGGAGCGGATTGCGCCGTTCGAGCTCTATATTCAGGCCGGACGCGATCCGGAACTGCGCAGCGCGGCGGCCGCGTGCTTCGCAGCCTACGACGAGTTGACTCTCACGATCCTGACCGCGCTCGGCGTCCCGCAACCGGAGACCCTGGCGTCGACGGTCGTGGCCACGATCGCTGGACTACAGTTGCGTCGACTCGCCACCGGCGCTGGTGGACAGGAGATTTCGAGTGCATTGCTGCAGCTGATCGGGGGCGCGTTCATGCTGGATCGGTGAGCTCAATCCGTTTCGGGCTCGAGGACCATTACGGGGATCCGGCGACCCGTGACCCGCTGCTCGTAATCCGCCCATCCCGGGTAGTACTCCAGCGCCAGCCGCCACAATCGCTCGCGCTCACTGCCTTCTGCCTCGCGCGCGAGGACCTGCTGTGAGGGTCCGCCAGCAACCGTCATCGAAGCATGCGGATGGGCGCGCAGGTTGTGGTACCAAGACGGATTGCCGGCCTGTCCGTAGTTCGACGCGATCACCACAATTCGGTTCCCGTCCGGGAGGCCGAGGAGCGGAACCGTTCGGGACAGGCTACTTCTCGCACCAACAGAGGTCAGCATGACGATCGGCCAACCCAGCGCCATGCTCGTCAGCGTTCGCCGGCCCTTACTGATCCGGAAGATCAGTGCATCGATGTGACGCTGCGTGGGGGCAAGGATCCGACCCGCGGCCACCGACGCGCCGTTCCTGATGACGAACCTCTGCAGCGGATTCGCGGCTCGATACCTTCCGTTCTCGGACATCGGATCCCTCGTTTCGTCCGGCATCGGGAAAACGTCCAGGGTCCGATGATCGCATAGGACACCAGTCCGGACCTGGCACCGGCGCGCCCGCGGAACTAGAAACCCAGTCGGCCCAACTGCTTCGGGTCGCGCTGCCAGTCCTTCGCAACCTTGACGTGCAGGTCCAGATAGATCTTGGTGCCGAGCAACTTCTCGATCTGCTTGCGCGCCACCGTGCCGACCTCACGCAGCCGCGCGCCGCCCTTGCCGATCACAATGCCCTTCTGACTGGGCCGCTCGACATACAGCAGCGCATGAACATCGAGCATGTCTTCGCGACCCTCACGCTCGCGCACCTCCTCGATGACGACGGCCAGCGAGTGCGGCAGCTCGTCCCCCAGGCCTTCGAGGGCGGCCTCCCTGATCAGCTCGGCCATGAGGGTTTCCTCGGGCTCGTCGGTGAGCTCACCATCCGGGTAGAACGCCGGACCGGGCTCCATCAGCTCGGCGAGCACCTTGACCAGCAGCTCAACCTGCTCACCTGACACAGCGGATACCGGGATCACCTCGGCCTCCGAGCCCAGGAGCTTGGAGACCGCTACGAGTTGCGCGGCGAGAGCGTCCTTGCTCACCTTGTCGATCTTGGTGACGATGCCGACGAGCTTGGTCTTCGGTGCCATTCGCCGGACCTGGTCGAGAATCCACCGGTCGCCCGGGCCGATCTTCTCGTCGCCGGGGATGCAAAGACAGATCACGTCGACCTCGGAATACGTATCGCGCACGAGATCGTTGAGGCGCTGACCCAGCAGGGTCCGTGGTCGATGCAGACCCGGCGTGTCCACCAGGATCAACTGCGCGAAGTCGCGGTGCACGATGCCGCGGATCGCATGTCGGGTCGTCTGTGGCCGGGACGACGTGATCGCGATCTTCTCGCCCACCAAGGCGTTTGTCAGCGTCGACTTACCAGTGTTGGGCCGCCCTACGAAACAGACGAAGCCGGAACGGAATTCGTTGTCGGTCATGGTCGCTCCTGGTCCACGTTCCCGTCTTCGTTCACATCATCGACCGCAGCCGACTCGTCGCTGGGCACACGCTCGACGTGCACAGTGCTGATCCGCACCCGCCCGCGCGCGTCGGCGCCGCCCTCGCCACGAAGCCGCAGCCCCGTTGTGACAACCTCCGCCCCGGGCAGCGGCACGCGTCCGAGTTCGTAGCCGAGCAGTCCACCGACCGTCTCGACCTCGTCGGTCTCGATCTCGAGGTCGAACAGTTCCCCGAGGTCCTCGACCGGCAGGCGCGCCGAAACTCGGTACGTGCCATTACCCAGGTCCTCGACCGGCGGCGTTTCATCGGTGTCGTACTCGTCGGCGATCTCCCCGACGATCTCCTCGAGCACATCCTCGATCGTGACGAGTCCAGCGATACCGCCGTACTCGTCGACGAGGATGGCCATGTGGTTGCGGTCGCGCTGCATCTCGGCGAGGAGGCTGTCGAGCGGCTTCGAGTCGGGCACGAACACCGCCGGGCGCATCACCTGCGACACGGTGACGCTGCGGCCACCGTCCGACGAATAATAGGTCTGCTGCACAAGGTCTTTGAGATAGACCACACCCAGCACGTCGTCGACGTTCTCACCGATCACCGGAATACGGGAGTGCCCGCTGCGGACCGCCAATGACGTGGCCTGACCGGCTGTCTTGTCCACCTCGATCCACACCATTTCGGGCCGGGGCACCATGACCTCACGAGCCGAGGTGTCACCGAGTTCGAACACAGACTGAATCATTCGGCGTTCCTCGGCCGCCACCACGCCGCGCTCCTGCGCCAGGTCGACCAACTCACGCAACTCGATCTCGGACGCGAAGGGCCCGGCGCGGAATCCTCGGCCCGGGGTGAGCGCGTTGCCGACCACGATCAGTAGCCGGGTGACCGGGCTGAGCAGCACCCCGAGCGCGACCAGGGGCATCGAGCCTGCGAGTGTGAGCGGGTAGGCGTGCTGACGGCCCAGGGTGCGGGGACCGACCCCCATCGCGACGTAGTCGACGAGAACCATCACCACGATCGTGACGACCACGCCCCAGACTGGGCCGATCAGCTCGATCAACGCCCCGGCGAGTAGGACCGCGGCTGCGATCTCGCACAAGATTCGCAGCAGGACCATGAGATTGATGTACCGGGGCCGGTCCGAGACTATCCGCACCAGCCGCGCCGCGCCGGCGTGTCCATCCTTCGCCAGTTCCTCGACCCGAGCGGGTGAGAGCGTGTTCAGTGCCGAATCCAGGGCGGCGAATAGACCGCCGAGCGGAACGAGGACGGCCGCGATCGCTATCAGGATGACGACGTCACTCACCGGTCGATCACCATCCGTCGCGGGTCACTGCCCGGCCCCATCGACAAATCCCGTGTTGCCCAGCAGCCGCTGGTCCCGCGCCGCCAGCTCGGCCTCTTGCTCCGCGCGACGCAGGTCCTCGTACCACCCGGCGAGCAGCTCCTTCTGCAGACCGAACATCTCCTTCTCCTCCTCGGGCTCGGCGTGATCGTAACCAAGGAGATGAAGGACGCCGTGGACGGTCAGCAGCGCCAGCTCGTGATCGACGGAATGACCCGCCTTCTCGGCTTGTTCGGCCGCGAAGGACGGGCACAGCACGATGTCGCCGAGCATCGCCGGTCCGGGCCCCGGCGCGTCGGGACGTCCGCCGGGCTCGAGTTCGTCCATCGGAAAGGACATGACGTCGGTCGGCCCGGGCAGGTCCATCCAGCGCATGTGCAGATCCGCCATGGTCGCCGAATCGACAAGCACCATAGACAGTTCCGCCGCGGGGTGAACGTCCATGCGAGCGATCACGAATCGAGCGACACTGATCAGTTCCTCGCCGGAGACTTCCATCCCCGATTCGTTGGAGATCTCGATGCTCATCTACGTCGCTCTCTGGTCGGTCGCGGGCCATCCGTGGCCCTCTCGCGCGGAAACTGTCGCACGGAAACTGCGGGGCGGGGACAACCCTACCGCCGGTGCGAACGCGACTGGACGGCTCGCCGCTGCGCGCGGTTCCCGAGCGGCAACTCGTCGGCACGAGACGCCTCGAAGCGGTCGTACGCCTCGACTATGTCGGAGACAAGGCGGTGCCGCACCACGTCGCTGCTGTCGAGGACGGCGAACTGTATCCCGCCGATGCCGTCGAGGATCTCGGTTGCGGCGCGCAGACCCGAACGTGCCCCGCCCGGAAGGTCGACCTGAGTGATGTCGCCGGTGACGACGATCTTGGAGCCGAAGCCCAGCCGGGTCAGGAACATCTTCATCTGCTCGGCCGTCGTGTTCTGCGCCTCGTCGAGGATGATGAACGCGTCGTTGAGGGTGCGGCCGCGCATGTACGCGAGCGGGGCGACCTCGATGACCCCGGCCTGCATCAGCTTCGGGATCGCCTCCGGATCCATCATGTCGTGCAGGGCATCGTGCAGGGGACGCAGGTACGGGTCGATCTTCTCGTGAAGCGTGCCCGGAAGGAAACCCAGCCGCTCACCTGCCTCGACGGCGGGTCGGGTGAGGATGATCCGCGTCACCTGCTTGCTCTGCAGGGCCTGCACGGCCTTGGCCATCGCGAGGTAGGTCTTGCCGGTGCCGGCCGGGCCGATGCCGAACACGATCGTGTTCTCGTCGATCGCATCGACATATCGCTTCTGGTTGAGCGTCTTGGGCCGGATCGTCTTACCACGCCGGGACAGAATGTCGAGGCTAAGCACGTCGGCCGGCGACTCGGAGAGCCCCTGGGTGAGCATGCCGAAGGTGCGGCGGACCACATCGGCGGTGACCGGCTCATCGCGACGGACCAGCGCCGCGAGCTGCTCGAGGACCCGTTCGGCCAACGCAACCTCGGCCGGCGTCCCGGTCAGGGTGACGGAGTTCCCACGGACATGAATGTCTGCGTCGAGGACCCGTTCGAGAGCGATCAGATTCTCATCGGAGGCTCCGAGTAACGGCGGCACCACCTCGGGCGGCAGTTCCATACTCGAACGCACGGTGCGCTCGGCCGGCTGTGCAGGATCCTGCTGGGCGCCGCTGTAGCGCGGTGAGCCGTTCTCGATTTGTTCACTCACGTGAGGGCTATGGCCTTCTTTCAGGTCCGACGGGTTCTTACGCTCACACGACATGGTGTCGTGCGTGCCCAAAGTCTAGCGCCGACGACGACAGCGCACAGCGAGTTATCTGGCCGAACTCGTGCCGGCTTCCTAGCTGAGCAGGACCCCCACCTGCGCATCCTGCCGCTGCCCACGTCAAGGGAGGTCAGGCCTGATTATCGGGTCTGATCTGTCAGGTCTGATCTGTCAGATCTGACTATCGAGGAGCAGTTCGCGCGAGAGCTTCCAACTCCGCGTAGCCGGATCCAGGAAGGCGAAGTGATCCTCCCCATCGATCAGGTGCAGGGCCACGGGATCGCCGGCCGCGCGGGCAGCGTCGTGATAGCGGGACGCGATCTTCGCGGGAACCTGCGCGTCCTCGGTGCCGTGGATGCACACCACGGGCACACCGATCGGCACCCGATGCAGTGGCGACGCCGAACGGTACAGGTCGGGATCCTCCCCGTACGTAACCCCGAACAGGTCCTCTATGTAGCTGATCCGACGGCCCCGTTCCCCCGCCGACGCCAGATCCAATGCGCCGGCCTGCGACACGAACAGTTCGGGACGAACCGCTGTATCGCTTTGGCCCGCAAGCCAGATTGCGAGCTGCCCACCCGCCGAGTGGCCGACGACGCGCACTCGATCCAGGTCGAGCGGCACCGGTGACGCGTCGGCGACAGGACCGGCGATGGCCTCGAGCGCGGCGACGACGTCCGCCGACATCTCCGGCCACAGTCCTCCTTCACCGATCCGTCGGTACTCGACGTTCCACACCGCGACGCCGCTGCGGGCCAAGTCGACCGACAACGGCGTCCCGAGGTTCAGGTGGTACTCGCCGCTCCAGAAGCCGCCATGGAGCACCATGACGACCGGAACGGGCCCCTCACTTGTCCCCTCCGGCGGATAGAAATGTCCGAACTGTTGCGGCTCGGGGCCGTACTCGATGCGTGTTCTGGTCAAATTGGTCGCTCCGCTCCTGGGCACGAGTCGATTGACGGTCAGTCGAGGGGTATCAGTCGATCGGCGCTGAGGCCCAGCGCTCGGTGAGCACTCCGATCGCGCCGAGCGCGACCGCCGCCGCCGTCGAAGTCCGCAGCACGGTCGGGCCCAGCAGCACCGCCGTGGCGCCGGCGTCGGTGAGGTCGGTGACCTCCTCGTCGGACAATCCACCCTCGGGACCGACGACGAGCACCAATTCGGGGACCTCCCGCAGCCGCAGTGATGCCAGCGGCGCCCGTGCCGACTCGTGCAGCACCGCGACAGCGCCGCCGCGACCGACGACGCCGCGGACCAGCTCGAGCACCTGGGGGGTGTGGTGCAACTCCGCGACATCGGGTACGAACGAGCGTCGGGACTGTTTGGCCGCCGCGATCGCCGCGTTGCGCCAGCGAGTGACCCCTTTGTAGGTCTTGGCGCCCTCCCAGCGCGCAATACATCGCGCCGACTGCCACGGCACCACCGCATCGACGCCCGCTTCCGTCGCGAGTTCGACGGCAAGCTCGGAGCGCTCGGCCTTGGGAAGCGCCTGCACCAGCGTCACCGTCGGCGTCGGCCGATGCTGCTCCCGGCGGGCAGTGACCTCGAGGTCCAGGCGGTCCTTCGCAGCTGCGGTGACGGTCGCGTCGGCGATCCCGCCGCGACCGTCGGCGAGCAGCAGTCGCTCACCCGGCTTGATCCTGCGCACCGTCGCAGCATGACGCCCCTCGGGACCGTCGAGCACGGCGGGCTGCCCGACGGCGGGCAGCGGCTCCAGGTAGAAAACCGACGCAACCATAAGCGGCCCGCTCCGGTCAGCGACCGCTGAAGGCGTCACGCAGCCGAGAGAACAGACCCCCGCTGTGTTGCGACCCCGTGGACACCACCTCGGCGTGATCGCGGTCGCGGTGGGCCTTGAGCTCCTCCAGCAACTTGATCTGCTTACCGTCGAGGCGGGCCGGGATGACCACCTCGAGGTGCGCGTGCAGGTCACCACGGACGGTCGACCGCAGCTTCGGCATGCCGTGCCCGCGCAACACCGACACCGAGCCGGGCTGCGTGCCGGGATCGACGGTGATCTCGGTGGGACCGTCCATGATCGTGTCGAGCGTGACGGTGGTGCCGAGAGCCGCGTCGACCATCGGCACCCGGATCGTGCAGTGCAGGTCGTCGCCGTCGCGCACGAAGGTCTCGTGCGGCTGCTCGACCACCTCGACATACAGGTCGCCGGCCGGACCGCCGCCCGGTCCCACCTCACCCTGTGCGGCGAGCCGGATCCGCATGCCGTTGCTCACGCCCGCGGGCACCTTGACGTTGATGTCCCGACGTGCACGCACCCGACCGTCGCCGCCACACTTGTGACACGGGTCGGGGATCGTCTCGCCGGCACCACGACAGGTGGGGCACGGTCGCGAGGTCATGACCTGGCCCAGGAACGAGCGCTGCACCGACTGGACCTCGCCGGCACCGCCGCACGTCTCGCAGCGGATCGGCTTGGAGTTGTCGTGGGTTCCCGCACCGGCACAGCCGTCGCACAGGATCGCCGTTTCGACCGTGATGGTCTTGGTCACACCGGTGGCGCACTCGGCGAGCGTCAACTTGGTGCGCAGAAGCGAATCGGCGCCAGGCTGGACACGCCCCCTGGGCCCGCGGGAGGCCCCGCCACCGCCACCGAAGAACGCCTCGAACACGTCCCCGAGACCACCGAAGCCGGCACCAGCGAACCCGGCACCACCCCCGGCAGCTGATTCCATGGGGTCGCCGCCCAGGTCGACGATGCGACGTTTCTCCGGGTCCGACAGCACCTCGTACGCCGTGGAGACCTCACGAAAGCGGGTCTGCGCCGACTCGTCCGGGTTGACGTCCGGATGCAGCTCACGGGCCAGTTTTCGGTATGCCCGCTTGATCTCCTGATCGGTCGCCTTCGGCCCGACGCCGAGGATGCCGTAGTAATCCCGTGCCACTTTGGGTATCTCGTCCTTCTCTACTTCGTTCGCACCACGCGGTGAACAGCTCCGACCCCGGAGCAACCTGGACGACGTCCGGTCCGACACCGCCGCCCCGGACGCACACTACCGCTCGGCGAGTACCTCACCGATGTATCTCGCAACGGCAGCGACCGACGCAATTGTTCCCGGATAGTCCATTCGGGTGGGACCGAGGACCCCCATACCGCCGAGGATGGTGCCGGCGGCGCCGTAACCGGTCGAGATCACCGACGTGCCCCGCATCTCCTCGACCTGCGTCTCCTCGCCGATCCGCACCGTCACCCGGCCCGCGCCCTGCGTCGCGGCGATCAACTTGAGGACCACGACCTGTTCCTCGAGCGCCTCGAGCACGGATCGCAGCGAACCGGGCAGGCCGGCCTGGGGCGCAAAGTCGGCCGCGTTGCGGGTCAGGTTCGCGGTACCACCGAGCAGCAGTCGATCCTCGGGATGCTCGACGAGCGTCTCGACCAGGACTGTCGCCGACCGGACGACGGCGTCACGGATGCTCTCCGGCGCGTCCTCCGCGAGTTCGGACACCGCGATCGAGGCCGCGGCGAGCCGCTTGCCCTCGAGCGCACCCCCGAGCAGGGACCGCAGCCGCGAAAGATCCGCGTCGTCGATCACGTCTCCGAGTTCGACGATCCGCTGATCGACCCGGCCGGAGTCGGTGATCAGAACCAACAACAGACGAGCCGGCGTGAGAGCAACCACCTCGATGTGGCGTACCGACGACGCCGACAGGGTCGGATACTGCACGATCGCGACCTGCCGGGTGAGCTGCGCCAGCAGACGAACCCCTCGCCGCAAGACGTCGTCCAGGTCGACTCCGGATTCGAGGAACTCGAGAATGGCGCGGCGTTCCGCTGGTGACAGCGGCTTGACCTCTGCGATGCGGTCGACGAACTGACGGTATCCCTTGTCCGTCGGTACCCGACCCGAGCTCGTGTGCGGCTGGGCGATGTAGCCCTCGGCCTCGAGAGCGGCCATGTCGTTGCGGATCGTGGCGCTCGACACACCCAGGTTGTGGCGCTCGACCAGCGTCTTCGACCCGATCGGCTCCTTGGTGGAGACGTAGTCGGCGACGATCGCCCGGAGTACCTCGAATCGCCTTTCCTCCGTGCTTGGCACCGTCGACCACCTCCACTTCGCCACAAGATCTGAGCCTGCCGTAGGCACCCCCCGGCATCGGATACCGCGGTTCGTGGCACCCACCTCGGTACTCAAGTCTAATGGCCGGTTGGAATGCTAACGGCGCAGGCCGCACGGGACATTCGTCACCTGCCCGGCATCCCGCCAAGCCGTAGGGTTGTCGTCGGGTCGGTATGTAGGTCCGGCCGGAGGCGCAGAACGCCACAGAGCTAAAGAACGCCGTAGACAGAACACAGGCGGAACGCAATGATCTTCAAGGGTGTCCGGGACGGCAGGCCATACCCAGATCACGGACTGACGCTGAGGGACTGGTCCCGGATACCGCCTCGCCAGATACGCCTGAACGAGATCGTGACCACCACGAAGGTCCTCGAACTCGACCGACTGCTCTCCGAGGACTCCACCTTCTACGGCGATCTGTTTCCGCACGCGGTGCTGTGGCACGGCGTGCTCTACCTCGAGGACGGCGTACACCACGCGGTGCGGTCGGCACTACGTAACCGGACTGTCCTCCATGCGCGGGTCTACGACCTCGATGCCGAGCAGGGCCTCGATGCGGAGCAGGCCACCGAGCAGTGAACATCTACTGGCACGGATGATGTGAGGACCGCCTACGCGAGGATGTCCCGCACCACCGCGTCAGCGAGCAGGCGCCCCCGATCGGTGAGCACCAGGTGATCCGCCTCGACCACCCCGAGACCGTCGTCCACGACGCGCTCGGCGGCGGCGCGCTCGCCATCCCGCAGATCCGAAAGCGGCAGCCCACTGCGCAGGCGGACGGTCAGCAGGACTCGCTCGACGTGGATGTCCTCCTCGGTGAGCGCTTCGCTGCCGTCGACGGGCAGCTGCCCAGCGGACAGCCGATCCGCGTACCGGGCCGGATGCTTCACGTTCCACCACCGCACGCCGCCGACGTGGCTGTGTGCGCCGGGCCCGACCCCCCACCAGTGACCGCCGTCCCAGTAGCCGAGGTTGTGCCGGCAGCGCGCGTCGTCGTTCGAGGCCCAGTTCGACACCTCGTACCAGTGCAGCCCGGCATCGGCCAGACGCGAGTCGATCCGCTCGTAGCGAGACGCGAGGACGTCGTCGTCGGGGGCAGGCAGTTCACCGCGCCGTACCTTCCGAGCCAGCGCCGTCCCGTCCTCGACGATCAGCGCGTACGCGGAAACGTGGTCGACGCCGGCACCGAGCACGGCGTCGAGGGACGCGTCGAGATCGGCCTCCGTCTCACCGGGCGTGCCGTAGATGAGATCGAGGTTGACGTGATCGAATCCAGCGGCCCGTGCCTCCCGCGCCGCCGCGACCGCCCGGCCCGGGGTGTGGGTGCGGTCGAGGACCTTCAGCACATGCTCGGCCGCGGACTGCATACCGAGCGAGATCCGGGTGAACCCCGCCTCGCGAAGGGCCGCGAAGAACTCCGGTGACGTCGACTCGGGATTCGATTCGGTCGTCACCTCGGCACCGCCCGCGAGCCCGAAGGTCGCCTTGACCGCCCCGAGGACGCGCGCGAGTACCTCGCCGCCCAGCAGCGACGGTGTCCCGCCACCGACGAAGACGGTGTCGACCAGGGGGGCGCCGGTGATCTCGGCGGCCCGCGTCAGCTCGCGCTCGACTGCCTCGAGCCACGACCGCGGCGAGGCGGAGGTACCCAACTCACCGGCCGTATAGGTGTTGAAGTCGCAGTAGCCGCACCGTGTCGCGCAGAACGGGACGTGGACGTAGATACCGAACGGACGAGTGCCCACCTCGGCCAGCGCCGAATCGGGGAGTTCGAAAGGTGTCGAGGCGACCGCGGGGGTCGAGAGGGCGGATCCACTCACGGCTCCAGTGTCCCAGTCGCCCACGTTCGCGCCAGGGCCGCCTCGGCGATCAGGCATTTCCCGCTGTTTCGAGGGAAATATGCTCCCGGCGGTCGGCACAGCGAGATTCCCATGGCACAATGGCCCGCATGACAGATGCAGGGGTGCGATTGGTGGTCAGGCGCCACGTCGACCTCAAGCGTGTCTGTAGCTGTTGTTGTCTGTCCTGCGGCGCGTAAGCAGCCCAGCGATTCCCTGCCCCAGAGCAGTCGACGCTGGCCTGCCTCTCCCCCCGTTTCGCCCGCCAATCCCGGCCGGCCGAGCCTGACTCCGTGAGGAAGCAGCCCTCCTCCCGTGTCTTCGACCGGTGCACTGCGAGATTGCACACAATTCAGGAGCATTCATGACGTCGACCACCGACGCCAACTCGACGACGAGCCCTCCCGGCAAGGCTCGTGCCGCCCGTCCGAAAAAGCGCCGATCCGAAGGCCAATGGGTGCTCGGCTACCGCGAACCGCTCAACGCGAACGAGCAGACGAAGAAGGACGACAACCCGCTCAACGTCCGCGCTCGCATCGAGAACATCTACTCGAAGCAGGGTTTCGACAGCATCGACAAGGCCGACCTACGGGGCCGGTTCCGCTGGTGGGGCCTGTACACACAGCGTGAAGAGGGCTACGACGGCACCTACACCGGTGACGAGAACATCGACCTGCTCGAGGCCGAGTACTTCATGATGCGGGTGCGGTGCGACGCCGGCGCTCTGAACGTCGAGCAGTTGCGCACCCTCGGGGGCATCTCCACCGAGTTCGGTCGGGACACAGCTGACCTGTCCGATCGCGAGAACGTCCAGTACCACTGGATCCGCATCGAGGACGTCCCGGAGATCTGGAACCGCCTCGAGTCGGTCGGCCTCCAGACCACCGAGGCGTGCGGCGATTGCCCGCGCGTCGTCCTCGGCTCCCCGCTGGCGGGCGAGTCCCTGGACGAGATCATCGACCCGACGCCGGCGATCGACGAGATCGTCCGCCGGTACATCGGCGATCCGCGCTACTCGAACCTTCCCCGCAAGTTCAAGACCGCGATTTCCGGGCAGCAGGACGTGGTCCACGAGATCAACGACGTCGCGTTCGTCGGGGTCGTCCACCCCGAGCACGGACCGGGACTGGATCTGTGGGTCGGCGGTGGCCTCTCGACGAACCCCATGCTGGCGCAGCGCGTCGGCGTCTGGGTTCCGCTGGACGAGGTGCCGGACGTGTGGGAGGCCGTCGTCTCCATCTTCCGGGACTACGGATATCGCCGCCTGCGCGCCAAGGCACGGCTGAAGTTCCTGATCAAGGACTGGGGCATCGAGAAGTTCCGCGAGGTTCTCGAAACCGAATACCTGAAGCGCAAGCTCATCGACGGCCCCGCCCCGGAGAAGCCGGCCCGCCCGATCGACCACGTCGGCGTCCAGCGACTGCGCAACGGCCTGAACGCCATCGGGTTCTCGCCCATCGCCGGTCGGGTCTCGGGCACGATCCTGACCAAGGTGGCCGCCGCGGTCGAGGCCGTCGGCTCCGACCGCGTGCGCTTCACCCCGTACCAGAAGCTCGTAGTGCTCGACGTTCCGGACGACAAGGTCGAGTGGCTCATCGACGAACTCCGGCCACTGGGCCTGCACGGCCGGCCGTCGCATTGGCGGCGAAACCTGCTGGCGTGCAGCGGCATCGAGTTCTGCAAGCTGTCGTTCGTGGAGACCCGCAAGCGGTCGCAGGTGCTCGCCCCGGAACTCGAGGAGCGACTCGCGGACGTGAACGCGCAGCTCGACGTCCCGATCACCGTCAACATCAACGGTTGCCCCAACTCGTGCGGTCGATCACAGATCGCAGACATCGGGTTCAAGGGTCAGCTGGTCGACGACGGTGAGGGCAATCAGGTCGAAGGCTTCCAGGTGCACCTGGGCGGCAGCCTCGGCCTCGACAGCGCCTTCGGGCGGAAGCTGCGACAGCACAAGGTGACCAGCGCCGAACTCGGCGACTACATCGACCGTGTAGTACGCAACTTTGTCAAGAACCGTCACGAGGGCGAACGGTTCGCACAGTGGGCGATTCGAGCAGACGAGGGAGATTTGCGATGACGGTGGATCTGACGACGGCAACCGCGGACGAGCTCCGCGCGCTCGCCGCCCGCGGGGCGGCGGACCTGGACGGCGCGTCCGCACTCGAGTTGCTGCGGTGGACCGAGGACACGTTCGGCTCGAGCTACATCGTGGCCTCGAACATGCAGGACGGTGTGCTGGTCCACCTCGCGACACAGGTGCGTCCCGGCGTCGACGTGCTGTTCCTCGACACCGGATACCACTTCGCCGAGACCATCGGTACCCGGGACGCGGTCGAGCAGGTGTACGGCGTCAACATCGTCAATGCGAGGCCGGCCACCACGGTCGCCGAGCAGGACGCGATCGAGGGCAAGGACCTGTTCGCGCGTGATCCCAACCGCTGCTGCGCGCTGCGCAAGGTCGCGCCGCTGAAGGCGACGCTCAGTGGCTACCAAGCGTGGGTCACCGGCATCCGCCGGGTGGAGTCCCCCACCCGGGCGAACGCCCCCCTCGTCTCGTTCGACGAGGCGTTCGGGCTGGTGAAGATCAATCCCATCGCCGCATGGTCCGACGAGGACATGCAGGCATACATCGACGAGCACTCGATTCTGGTCAATCCGCTCGTCGACGAGGGATATCCGTCCATCGGGTGCGCTCCCTGCACCGCCAAACCACTCCCCGGCGCCGATCCGCGTAGCGGTCGGTGGGCCGGTTCGGCCAAGACAGAATGCGGGTTGCACGCGTCATGACAATCGACATCACTGAGACCGTCCCGACTCTCGACGCCGCGGTGCCGCGACCTGAGCTCGACCACACCGAGCGAGTTCAACTCGACGGCAACAAGTTCGACACCCTCGACGCTCTCGAGTCCGAGGCCATCCACGTATTCCGCGAGGTGGCCGGCGAGTTCGAGCGGCCCGTGATCCTGTTCTCGGGTGGCAAGGACTCGACGGTGCTGCTGCACCTGGCGATCAAGGCGTTCTGGCCTGCGCCGCTGCCGTTCGCGCTGCTGCACGTCGATACCGGCCACAACCTGCCCGAGGTTCTCGAGTTCCGCGATCACGTCGTCGCGAAGTACGACCTGCGTCTGCACGTCGCCAAGGTCGAGGACTACCTCGCCGACGGCCGGCTCACCGAGCGCCCCGACGGGATCCGGAACCCGCTGCAGACGGTTCCGCTTCTCGATGCCATCACCGAGAACCGCTTCGACGCGGTCTTCGGCGGCGGCCGCCGGGACGAGGAGCGTTCGCGAGCCAAGGAGCGGATCTTCTCGCTGCGCAACGCCTTCGGGCAGTGGGATCCCAAACGGCAGCGCCCCGAGCTGTGGAACCTGTACAACGGGCGGCACGCGCCGGGCGAGCACGTGCGGGTGTTCCCGCTGAGCAACTTCACCGAGCTCGACATCTGGCGGTACATCGCTCGCGACGACGTCGAACTCGCGAGCATCTACTACGCCCACCAGCGTCAGGTCTACCGGCGCGACGGCATGTGGATGACGCCGGGCGTGTGGGGTGGTCCCGCCGAGGGCGAAGAACTCGAGGTCCGGTCGGTGCGCTACCGCACCGTCGGCGACGGCTCCACCACCGGCGCCATCCTGTCCGACGCCGCCGACAACGACGCCATTCTGGCCGAGGTCGCGGCGTCCCGACTGACCGAACGCGGCGCCACCCGCGGCGACGACCGAGTGTCCGAGGCCGCCATGGAAGACCGCAAGCGAGAGGGCTACTTCTGATCATGAGCGACCTTCACGAGCGTAGCCCGCGAAGCGAAACGAAACTACTGCGCCTGGCCACGGCCGGCAGTGTCGACGACGGCAAGTCCACCCTGGTGGGCCGGCTGCTGTACGACACGAAGTCCGTCCTGGCCGACCAGATCGACGCGGTCACCCGCGCTTCGGTCGACAAGGGCCTGTCCACCCCGGACCTGTCGCTACTGGTCGACGGCCTGCGCGCCGAACGCGAGCAGGGCATCACGATCGACGTCGCGTACCGCTACTTCGCAACCCCGCGCCGGTCGTTCGTCCTCGCCGACACCCCCGGCCACGTGCAGTACACCCGCAACACCGTCTCGGGTGCCTCGACCGCCCAGTTGGTGATCCTGCTCGTCGACGCCCGCAAGGGTGTCGTCGCGCAGACCCGCAAGCACGCCGCGGTCCTGTCACTGCTAGGCGTGCCGCGACTGGTGCTGGCGGTCAACAAGATCGATCTCGTCGACGATCCGGCGACGGTGTTCGCCGAGATCTCCAGCGAGTTCAACGAGCTGACCACATCCCTGGGCTGGGCGCCCGAGGACGTCGTGGAGATCCCGGTCTCGGCGCTGCACGGCGACAACGTCGCCGTGCACTCGGAGAACACGCCGTACTACGACGGCCCGACGCTGATCGAGCACCTGGAATCGGTGCCGGTGGACGGCGACAACGAGGGCAAACACGATGTGGGCCTGCGGTTCCCGGTCCAGTACGTGATCCGACCGCGCACCGCCGAGTTCCCCGACTACCGTGGCTACGCCGGTCAGGTGGCAGCCGGTTCGGTCGTGCCCGGCGACGAGGTCGTCATCCTGCCGTCGGGCACCCGGACCACGGTGTCCCGGATCGACACGGCCGACGGCGAACTCGACGTCGCCCACGCAGGGCGCAGTGTCACGCTGGTGCTCGCCGACGACGTCGACGTCTCCCGCGGTGACACGATCGCCTCTCCGTCGAACTCTCCCGAGCCGATCGACCAGTTCGAGGCGACCGTGTGCTGGCTCGCCGAGAAGCCGCTGCGCCCGGGCGCGCGCCTGCTGCTCAAGCACGGCACGCGTACCACCCAGGCGATCGTCGGTGCACTCGTCGAACGCCTGGACGAGCAAGAACTGGTATCCGAGGCGTCCCCGGAGACGCTCGAGCTCAACGAGATCGGCAAGATCTCGGTGCGTGTCGCCGAGCCGATCGTGGCCGACGACTACACCGTCAACCGGCACACCGGCAGTTTCCTGCTGATCGACCCTGCCGGCGGCAACACGCTCGCGGCCGGACTCGTCGGCGACGCGATCGCCGAGGTCGAACTCGGCGAACGGGTCTGAGACTGTGCACCCGCAGGTCGCTGCCGCGAGGGGGCACCCGCAGGTCGCTGCCGCGACGGGGCACCCCCAGGTCGCTGCCGCGACGGTTCCACTCGTCGCCGTCGCTCACGGCAGCCGTGACCCCCGCTCCGCGCGGGTGGTCACGGCCGCCGTGGCAGCGATCCGCAGCCGGCACCCGGAGCTCGACGTCCGAGCGTGTTTTCTGGACCTCACCGCGCCGTCGGTCGACCAGGTGCTCGACGCCGTCGCCGCAGAGGGCCATTCGACGGCCATCGTTGTTCCGCTCCTGCTCGGCAGTGCCTACCACGCACGGGTCGACCTGCCGGGCCTCCTGGCGACAGCCCGCGCCCGCCATCCGCAGTTGACCGTGATCCGGTCGGACGTACTGGGTCACGACCCCCGCCTGGTCGCTGCGGTGCGGGAGCGAATCGTCGCGGCGGGTGTCGCGACGGATGACTCCGAGATCGGGGTAGTACTCGCTGCGGTCGGCTCGTCCGATCCGGCGGCGAACGACCGCACCCGCGCGCTCGCCGACGTCCTCGGCGAGGGGACGGGGTGGGCGGGTGTCGAGACCTGCTTCGTGACGTCCTCGGAGCCCACAGTCGCGCAGGCGATCACCCGGCTGCGTTCGCGGGGCGCCAGGCGGATCGTGATCGCCCCGTGGTTCCTGGCGCCCGGCCGCCTGACCGACCGCCTCGGCCGAGCCGCGCTGGAAGTCGCCCCCGATGCCGTATTCGCTGACACCATCGGCGCGCACCCCAGCGTCGCCGAGGTCGCCCTCGACCGCTACGCGTCCGGTATGGCCCAGGCCTTCCTGCCACAGGCCAAGCGATCGGCCTGAGGGCCGATCGCTGCGAGGGGACTGCCTGGAGGGCCGGCTCGGCTAACCGGAGATGTCGGTCGGCCGAATGTAGATCGTCTCCCCCTCGCGGAGGTCCAGTGCCTCCGCGTCGCCACGCGTGATCTGCGCGGATAGTTCCTGCGCACCGGTCTTCGGCTGCAGTTCCACCCGCACCTCGAAGCCGAGGCGCACGACGCGGGAGACAGTGGCCGCGAACGACTGCGGGAGCTGATTGCGGTCCAGTCGCAGGTCGTGTGGGCGCACCAGCTGCCCGTTGAGCCGGGCAACCGGTCCCAGGAACGACATCACGAAGTCGTTGGCGGGGGTGTCGTAGAGCTCCTGCGGGGTTCCGACCTGTTCGATCCTCCCCCGGTTGAGCACCGCGATCCGGTCGGCGACATCGAGCGCCTCCTCCTGATCGTGGGTGACGAGCACGGTCGTGACGTGGACCTCGTCGTGCAGTCGCCGCAGCCATGCGCGCAGGTCGTCACGCACCTTGGCGTCGAGCGCACCGAACGGCTCGTCGAGCAGCAACACCTGCGGATCCACCGCGAGGGCACGCGCAAGGGCCATGCGCTGACGCTGGCCACCCGACAGCTGCGCGGGGTAGCGGTGTTGGAAGCCGTCGAGCCCGACGATGCCGAGCAGGTCGTCGACCTTCCTGGCGATTTCCGCCTTCGGACGCTTGCGGATCTTCAGGCCGAAGGCAACGTTGTCGCGCACCGTCATGTGTTTGAACGCGGCGTAGTGCTGGAAGACGAACCCGATGTCGCGTTTCTGCGGCGGCACACCGGTGACGTCCTTGCCGGCGATCGTGATCGTGCCCGAATCCGGATGCTCGAGTCCGGCGATCGACCGCAGCAGCGTCGACTTGCCCGAGCCGCTCGGGCCGAGCAGGGCCGTCAGCGAACCCGAGGGAATCTCGAGGGTGACGTCGTCGAGCGCAGCGAAGTCGCCGTAGTTCTTGCGCGCTCCGGTCACGGTAATCATGTCGTGCTCCTCTTGCGGTCGAGCAAAGTCATCAGCAGCAGGGTGAGCAGCGCGATCGCCATCAGTAGCGTGGCCGCCGAGTACGCCCCGAAAGTGTTGTGGTCGTCGATGTACCGCGCATGCACCAACAGCGTCAAGGTCTGAGACTCACCTGGAATGCCGGACGAGACCATGATCACCGCACCGAACTCGCCGAGCGCGCGCGCCACCGTGAGCACGACACCGTATGTGAGACCCCAGCGGATGGCCGGCAGCGTGATCCGAGAAAACGTCTGCCACTTCGACGCGCCGAGGGTCGCGGCGGCCTGTTCCTGCTCGTCGCCGATCTCATGCAGAACCGGTTCGACTTCGCGAACCACGAACGGCAGTGTCACGAAGATCGTGGCGATCACCATTCCCGGCAGCCCGAAGATTACCCGGAAGCCCAACGATTCGACGCCGCCGAACCAGCCACCGGCGCCCCAGAGCAGGATCAGTGAGACACCGACGACGACGGGAGAGACCGCGAACGGAAGGTCCACGACCGACTGCAGCAGACCGCGTCCAGGGAAACGACCGCGGACGAGGGCGAGCGCCGTGACGATGCCGAAGACCACGTTGATGGGGACGACGATCGCGACGATCAGCAGCGACAGATTGAGCGCCGAGATCGCGGCGGGCGTGCTGATGGACTCGTAGAACGCGACGAACCCGTTCTCGAAGGTGCGGTAGAGGATGACCGCGACCGGGGTGAACAGGAGCGCGAACAGATACACCAGCACAACCGTGCGCAGACTGACGCGCGCCAGCGGGGAGATCTTCACTGTGCGTGCTCCTCTCTGCGCTGGTTGCGGGCCGCGAAGACACGGAGCACGAACAACGTCGCGAACGCGATCGCGAGCAGGGCCATCGACACCGCGGCCGCACTGACCGGCCTGTCGATCTCGATCTGCTGCTGAATGTACTGCGATGCCACCTGGGTCTCACGTGGGATGTTGCCGCCGATCAGTACCACCGAGCCGTACTCACCGATCGCGCGGGCGAATGCCAACCCGGCTCCGCTGATGATCGCCGGGGTCAGGGTCGGCAGGACCACGCGACGGAAGATGGTCCAGTTGCTCGCTCCGAGTGAGGCGGCCGCTTCCTCGACTTCGCGGTCAGCTTCGATCAGTACGGGCTGCACGGACCGCACGACGAACGGCAGCGTCACGAACGCCAGCGCAATGATCAGGGCGGGCCGCGTCGCACTCAGGTGCACGCCGATCGGGCTCTCCGGCCCGTACAGCGACAACAGCACGATGCTCGCGACGATGGTGGGCAGCGCGAACGGCAGATCGATGAGCGCGTTGATGATCCGCTTGCCGGGGAACTCGTCGCGCACGAGCACCCACGCGATCATCGTTCCCATCACGACGTTGATCAGTGCGACGATCGCCGACACCGCTACCGTCACCTGGAGAGCGGCGAGCGCGCTGGGTGCGGTGATCGCCTCCCAGAACCCACCGATGCCGTCCTCGAGCGAGGCCACCGTGAGCGCGGCCAGCGGCAGCAGCACGATGACGCTGAGCCACAGCGACGCGACTCCGATACCCAGCGGGCCGACGGTCCCGGTGACCGCGAGCCAGTTCTTGCGGCGCGCCACTACTTCGTCGCGCTGTCGTAGACGGCGGCGATGGTGCCGGTCCGCGAATCGAACAGT
This sequence comes from Rhodococcus spongiicola, assembly GCF_004011835.1. Lineage (GTDB taxonomy): Bacteria > Actinomycetota > Actinomycetes > Mycobacteriales > Mycobacteriaceae > Prescottella > Prescottella spongiicola. The sequence continues at coordinate 627,725 of NZ_RKLN01000002.1, read as the reverse complement.
TCCGCGTCGACGGTCTCCCAGCCACCGAGGTCGGCTACAGTCCACAGCTGCTCCGGCTGCGGGAAGTCGTCGACGAACTCCTTCGCAACCCCCGGATCGACCGGACGGAACCCGGCCTCGGCCCACAGTCGCTGCGCCTCGGGCGTGTACAGGTAGTCCCGGAAAGCGGTCGCCTGAACAATGTTCGGACTGTTCTTGATGACCGCAGCCGGGTTTTCGATCTTGAACGTTGTCGGCGGAATCACGTGCTCGACCGGGTCGCCGCTCCGTTCGATGAACAGCGCCTCGTTCTCGTAGCTCAACAGGACATCGCCGCGACCCTGCAGGAAGGCCTCCGTCGCCTCCCGGCCGGACTTGGGCTGCACCTTGACGTGCTCGCCGACCAACTTCTCGAGGTAGTCGATCCCGGCCTGCGGATCACTGCCGCCTCCGCTCTCGGCGGCATACGGCGCCAGGAGGTTCCACTTGGCCGAGCCCGAACTGAACGGATTCGGGGTGACGACCTCGATACCTGGCCGAATGAGATCGTCCCAGTCCTGAATGTTCTTCGGGTTGCCCTCGCGGACGACAAACGCGACGACCGAGCCGAAGGGAATCCCGTGGTACGCGTCACTGTTCCAGTGCTCGTCGACGCGACCTGCGTCGACCAGTCGAGTGATGTCGGGTTCGACCGAGAAGCTCACGAAGTCGGCCGGGGCACCATCCTCGACCTTGCGGGACTGATCTCCCGATGCACCGTAGGCGGGCTTGAAGGCGATGCCCTCGCCTTCCTCGGTCTCGGCAAACCCCTCCATGACCTTGTCGAAACCGGGCTTGGGAACCCCGTATGCGAACAGGCTGACGGTGCCTCTACTGCCGTCCCCACCGATATCGCCGCCGCCCACGACGTCACTCGAGCCGCCGCTGCACGCGGTCAGCGCGACTGCGCCGATCGTGGCGAGCGCGGTCAGTAACAGGCGGGAACGGTGCCTCATGGCGGATAACCTTCCAAGCGAGCCGGCAAGTGCAGAAGACCACATACGGAATCAACCCGGCAAACACCGGGTCTCGGCGTTCGGAACTCTCACAGAGTTCCTGGAGGCGGCGCTCGGCGCGATGACGCTCTGAGGACGGACCACACCACGTCCGCGGTCGACATCGCATGAGCAGGGCCGCGGTAGTCAGCGGCCGGGCCTCATGCGGGAGACAACGCCGAGAGTCGAATCAGCAACAGTGAATGTCGGCAACCGTCAGACCACCGACAGCGATCAACGCCAATTCATGGCGGACCCGGGGAGCGACGGCGGCAGACATGGGGCAGACTTTAGCAGAGGCGCGAAGGGGGTCCGAATCCGGAGAAAACGGGCGGCTCAGCGGGTCAGGAACCAGGCGACGACAATCAGCACGAGCAGCGCGATCAACGCGATGGTCACGCGTGAGCGTGGCATCAGGAACCCCCCACTCTCGTCTGCCCGTCCGCGCGAACAGCGGGATCAGCCTCGGCGCGCCCCACCAGGACGAACACTGCGGACAAGAAACGATCGAGCACCCAGGCGATGCCGAAACACAGCGGGATCATCACGGCCAGCACCAGGATGACCTGGGGTATGAACGGCAGCCCGGCGATCCACAACTCGGCGCCGTCCCACCAACTCGCGAGTTGGTTCACACGATCACCCTAGCCGCTGGCCTCGCCGTCACCGAACAGGCCGACCATCACAGGCCCTCCGAACCGTGGACGGTGACGGCGGTATGGGTCGATGATGAGGTGATGACGTCCGAATCCGAGCAGTCTATTGCCACTTCGGAGCGAGATTCCCACGCAGTGGCGCCCAAGCATCGCAGTGCCTTCCCGCCAATCGACGACTATGCGTTCCTGTCCGACTGTGAGACGAACTGCCTGATCGCCCGGAATGGCGCAGTGGAGTGGATGTGTATTCCGCGCCCGGACTCCCCCAGCGTGTTCGGCGCGATGCTCGACCGCAGCGCGGGGCACTTCCGGATAGGACCGTACGGCCAGAATGTGCCGGCATCGCGTCGGTACCTACCGGGAGGGTTGATTCTCGAAACCACCTGGCAGACGCAGACGGGCTGGTTGATCGTGCGTGACGCGCTCGTCATGGGGCCATGGCATGCGACCGAGCAACGCTCCCCTACCCGGCGTCGCACACCTTCGGACTGGGACGCCGAGCACATCCTGCTGCGCACCGTGAAGTGTGTGAGCGGAACGGTCGAGGTCGAGATGAGCTGCGAACCGGCCTTCGACTATCACCGCGCCCTCGCGCACTGGGAGTACACGGGCAAGGTGTACGAGGAGGCCACCGCGACCTGCCGCGCCACAGCGCCCGGCGAGCACCCGACGCTTCGTTTGACCTCGAACCTGCGGCTGGGACTCGAGGGGCGCGAGGCTCGGGCTCGCACCCGCATGGTGGAGGGGGACAACGCGTTCGTGGCGTTGTCGTGGGCCGAAGTGTCGGCCCCGCAGACATTCGCGGAGGCTGCCGAGAAGATGTGGCAGACCACCGAGTGCTGGCGGCAGTGGGTGACGATCGGACACTTCCCTGACCATCCTTGGCGCGGTCACCTGCAGCGCAGCGCTCTGACGCTCAAGGGTCTGACGTACGCGCCGACCGGCGCCCTCCTCGCGGCAGCGACCACGTCGCTGCCGGAAACCCCTGGGGGCAGCCGAAACTGGGACTACCGGTACGCGTGGGTGCGGGACTCCACCTTCGCGCTGTGGGGTCTGTACACCCTGGGACTCGACCGCGAAGCCAACGACTTCTTCTCCTTCATCTTCGATGCGGCACAATCCGACGATGGCGAGCCGACGCCCCTGCAGGTGATGTACGGCGTCGGTGGCGAGCGCACCCTCGTCGAAGAGGAACTCGGCCACCTGAAGGGCTACGACGGTGCACGGCCCGTGCGGATCGGCAACGGCGCCTACCACCAGAATCAGCACGATATTTGGGGCACCCTGCTCGACTCGGTGTACGTGCACGTCCGATCCCGCGACCAGGTACCCGAAACGCTCTGGCCGCTACTCCAGCGGCAGATCGAGGAGGTCGTCGAGCACTGGCACCAACCGGACCGCGGCATCTGGGAGGTGCGCGGGGAGCCGCAGCACTTCACGTCGTCGAAGATCATGTGCTGGGTCGCGTTCGACCGTGGCGCCAAGCTCGCCGCAATGCATGGCGAGAACGCCTACGCGGCGCAGTGGGCCGAGCTCGCGGAGGAGGTCCGGGCCGATGTCCTCGAGCACGGCGTCGACGAGCGCGGGGTGTTCACGCAGCGCTATGGGCATCCGTCCCTCGACGCGTCCCTGCTGCTGGCACCGCTGCTGCGGTTCCTGCCCGCCGACGACCCCCGCATCCGGGCGACGGTGCTGGCGATTGCCGATGAACTCACCGAGGACGGGCTGGTGCTGCGCTACAAAGTCGAGACCACCGACGACGGCTTGTCGGGCAAGGAGGGAACGTTCACGATCTGCTCGTTCTGGCTGGTCTCGGCGCTCGTCGAGATCGGCGAGTTCCATCGTGCCAAGCAGTTGTGCGAGCGTCTTCTCGGGTACGCCAGCCCCCTGAAGCTCTACGCCGAGGAGATCGAACCCAAGACTGGTCGACACCTGGGCAATTTCCCGCAGGCGTTCACCCACCTCGCGCTGATCAATGCCGTGGTCCACGTCATCCGCGCCGAGGAGTCCGGCGACACTGGAACCTTCCAGCCCGCACACGGGCGAGCCTGAGAGTCTGTTGCGGGTCATCGACATCGTCGGCACGGTAGTCACCGCTGATGCCCTGCACACCCAGAAGGTGACCACGCCGAGGAACTGTCCCGAGGTCGCTGGTCGCGGCGGCAAGGTCGGCGATGGCCTACACAGCTGATCGAGGCCGCCCAAGCCGGGTGGCGCGCCGTCAAATCTCCACAGCCTCCACCGGATTCAGCCGCATCCGAGGTCGCTTGACCCACCACGGTCCACAGAATTTGACTACTCCTTCCCTGCCTTACGCGCTTCGGCTACGGCATCAACCCGATTTTGACGAGAATCTGCCCGCATCCGCCGCACGAGTCGAACCACCAGCAGGGCCAGCGCCACCAGCACCACTATCAACAGCACGCTGATATCGGAGAATTTCTGCGCGATTTCGGCCACAGTGATCTGCAAGGAGTACTGATCGTCGGCACTCATCACTGACCCGAGGTTCGCTGTTCCCTCAGTGACCAGGAACAGGACTCCGATGGCGATGAATAGAACACCTGAGATCAAAGAGGTCGAGTGGACTGTCAGCCGGCCGAGCTTTATCGGCCGTCCCCGTAGCCAACCCCGTTGGCCGAGGTCGTAGCGGTCCCAGAGCAGGGCAAGCAGGAACAAGGGAATCGCCATACCCAAGGCGTACATACCCATGAGAGCCGCGCCATACCCGGCGGAGCCGCCGGCGATGGCGACAGTGAGAACACTACCGAGCAGCGGACCGGAACAGAATCCCGCGAACCCGTACACTGCACCGAGCGCGTACACCGATGCCGAACCCTTGATCTTTATCGAACTCGACGCTCGCTGAGCGGGAGCGAAAGCGAAGCCCTTTCCCATGATGGCAAGAAGTCCGAGGACGATGAGAATAGCTCCGCTGATCGTGGTTGTGACGGAGCGGTACTCTGTGAGAGCTGAGCCAAACAATCCCAGTCCAGCTCCGAGTGGCATGAGGACGGAGGCCAGCCCGGCATAGAATACTGCGGTCCGCGTCAGGAGGCGGCCGACTCCGTCGAACGCGTACGCAAAGAAGGACGGCAACATCAGCGCCGAGCACGGGCCTATAAGCGCCAGCAGGCCACCGAAGAAGGCGCCAAGTAATCCGATGTTCGTCATTTCGAAGGTTCCGCAGCGTATTCAATTATCTTTTCGAAGTTCTCAACGGGCTGGGCTCCGAGAATTGGGTAACCGTTGATGATGAATGCCGGAGTGCTCGTGAGGCCGATGGCCCGCGCATTCATCATGTCTCGATCGATCGCCTCGTCGAATTTGGTACTCGCGGCATCGCGATCGAATCTCTCGAGGTCGGGCACGCCAGCTTCCGCGGCAAAATCGCGAAGTACCTCCGGAGTCAGATTGGCGCGTATACCGGCACCGGTCGGTGCCTTCGCATACACCGCCTTGTTGAACTCCCAGAACTTGCCCTGTTCGGCGGCGGCGCGACCCGCGCGCGCTGCCGCTTCCGATTGGGGACCGAAGATCGCCAGGTCGCGCCACTCTATTCGCAGCACGCCCTCGTTCACGTACTTCTCGACCAACTCAGGTTCGATGGTGCGGCTGTAGATGCCGCAGAACTGGCAGCGGTAGTCCGAATACTCCACCATCACCACGGGGGCGTCCGCGGGCCCCATCGAGAGGGGGTCACCGCTGATGCGGCGTGACTGATCGCCAACCGGTCCCATCGTCCCGGTCGCGGCCGGCTCTGCCTCGCCCCCAGCTGTTGCTTCGCTGCTCCTGCCCATCAAGAGGAGGCCGCCGAGTATGACGGCCATTAGGGCCAGGATGCCGACCAGCCAGATTTGTCTACGGATTCCTGGATCGTGACGTGTTGACCCCATACGTACGCCCCCTCCTGGGTCGACTGACGTGTACCAGCCTCCAAAGGCTGCTGAGATCCAAAATGTAGTAAACGAACCTTAATTTTTCCTAGGTAGCAGGTATCCGAACCTTGAATCTTCTAGTAGTGACTGTTCGGGGTTCATGGTGTCAGCCGAGCGGGTGACGTGGTCTCGTGGGTTGTCGAGGCGTTCTGAGGTGTCGGCTCAGGTCGGCGGCGATATGGCGCCACGCGAACGCCGTCGCGGTGGCGTGATACCGCGCTTCGAAACGCGGCAAGTCGCTGCTTGACCGTAGAGGACGGGGAAGTCGTTGGGCGTGATCGGTTTCCGCGGCACGATGGAGAAGTAGATCTCGACCTGGTGTGAGGACCCGTCGACGGTCCATTACACCCGTGTCGCCGAGGCGTACGGTTCGACGGTCATGACCTGCGGGTCAGAAGTTTCGGCGCAACAGCCGTTCCGCGTCGGTCGCGATGGTGCGCACCACCTCACCCGCGGGGCGCTCCGACGTCACGAGACCGGCCACCTCACCGGCGTACACGACACCCAGATCCGGATCCTCGGGATCGTAAGCTGCGGAAAGGGTTTCGTTGTCGGCGCCCTGCCCATGCCATTTGGTGGTGTACTCGTTGGCGAGGGCGCGGCCACCCCAGCGAGCCGGCCACGGCTGGTCACGCGCCTGGTCGAAGATCGACGTGTAGACGGTATCGGCGCTGCTCGCCTCGATCAGCTTGGCGCGTGCATACTCCGGGCCAATCGTCTCGGGGCTGGCGAGTAGCGCCGTGCCGATCATGGCGCCTTCGGCACCGGCCGCGATGACAGCGGCCAGCCCGCGCCCCGTACCGATACCGCCGGCTGCGAGCACCGGCAGGGTCGTCGCGTCGAGCACCTCCTGCAGTAGCGGCAACGTGCCAATCCGTCCGGTGTGGCCACCTGCCTCGCCCCCCTGCGCGATGACGAAGTCGACCCCGGCCCGCTCCACAACCCGCAGGTCATCGAGCGTATTGACCTGCGAGACCGCCAGCGCCCCGGCCTCGTGGACCCGCTCGACGTACGGTGCGGGATCGCCGAACGACAACGTCACCACCCGCGGATCCTCGGCGAGCGCCGCATCGAGCAGGGAGTCGTCGGCGTCGAGCGACCAGGTCATCAGCCCGATACCGAGCAGTTCTCCGCCGATCTCACGGGCGATCGCGGACTCCTCGGCGATCCAGTCGGGGGTGGCGTACCGGGCGGCCCCGAGAAGACCGAGACCGCCGGCGCGGGTGACCTCGCCGGCCAGGAGGCCACCGGCGCGACCGCCCATGGGGGCACCGAGGATCGGCACCTCCAGCCCTAGCTCGCGGGTCAACCAGGTGTCGATCATCGAGTCCCTCACACTTGTCGAGTCTTACTTCTTGGGCTTGTCGGCACTCGCCTCCGAAGACAGCGCCGCGACGAAGGCCTCCTGAGGGACCTCGACGCGACCAATCGTCTTCATGCGCTTCTTACCTTCCTTCTGCTTCTCGAGCAGCTTGCGCTTGCGGGAGATGTCACCGCCGTAGCACTTGGCGAGCACGTCCTTGCGGATCGCGCGGATGTTCTCGCGGGCAATGATCTTCGATCCGATCGCCGCCTGGATCGGCACCTCGAACTGCTGCCGCGGGATCAGTTCCTTGAGCTTGGTGGCCATCTTGTTGCCATAGGTGTACGCGGAATCCTTGTGGACGATCGCGCTGAACGCGTCGACCGCCTCGCCCTGCAGCAGGATGTCGACCTTGACCAGGTCGGACAGCTGCTCACCGGCCTCCTCGTAGTCGAGGCTCGCGTAGCCACGAGTACGCGACTTGAGCGAGTCGAAGAAATCGAAGATGATCTCCGCCATCGGCAGCGTGTAGCGAAGCTCGACGCGCGTCTCGGACAGGTAGTCCATGCCGCCGAGCTCGCCGCGGCGGGACTGACACAACTCCATGATCGAGCCGATGAACTCGCTCGGCGCGATGATCGTGCACTTGACGATCGGTTCGTAGATCTCCCGCGACTTGCCCTCGGGCCAGTACGACGGATTGGTGACGATCTGTTCCTGGCCACCCTCGAGCACGACGCGATAGACCACGTTTGGCGAGGTGGAGATCAGGTCGAGACCGAACTCGCGCTGGAGGCGCTCCCGGGTGATCTCCATGTGCAGCAGCCCGAGGAAGCCGCACCGGAACCCGAAGCCCAGGGCCACCGACGTCTCGGGCTCGTACGTCAGCGCTGCATCGTTGAGCTGCAGCTTGTCGAGCGCGTCGCGCAGGTCGGGGTAGTCGGAACCGTCCACCGGATACAGACCGGAGTACACCATGGGCTGCGGCTCGCGGTAGCCGGTCAACGGATCGGTGGCGCCGCCGCGCGCAGTGGTGACGGTATCGCCGACCTTAGACTGGCGAACGTCCTTCACCCCGGTGATGAGGTATCCCACCTCACCGACACCGAGGCCGGCGGTCGGCTTGGGTTCGGGTGAGACGATGCCGACCTCGAGCAGCTCGTGGGTGGCACCCGTCGACATCATCTTGATCTTCTCGCGTGGGACGATCTTGCCGTCCACCACACGGACGTACGTGACGACGCCGCGGTAGGTGTCGTAGACCGAGTCGAAGATCATCGCGCGTGCCGGGGCCTCCGAGTCTCCGACGGGCGACGGCACCTGACGCACCACCTCGTCGAGAAGTTCCGCCACACCGACACCGGTCTTACCGGAGACCCGCAGCACGTCCTCGGGCTCGCAGCCGACGATGTGCGCGATCTCGGCGGCGTACTTGTCCGGGTCGGCGGCCGGCAGGTCGATTTTGTTGAGGACCGGGATGATCGTGAGGTCCTTCTCGAGGGCAAGGTACAGATTCGCCAGCGTCTGCGCCTCGATGCCCTGCGCGGCGTCGACGAGCAGCACCGCGCCCTCGCACGCCTCGAGGGCACGGGACACCTCGTAGGTGAAGTCGACGTGACCGGGCGTGTCGATGAGGTGCATGACGTAGTCCTGCTCGACACCGTCATCGTCCTTGACCTTCCACGGCAGGCGCACGTTCTGCGCCTTGATGGTGATGCCGCGCTCGCGTTCGATATCCATGCGGTCGAGGTACTGCGCGCGCATGGCCCGCTCCTCGACGACGCCGGTGAGCTGGAGCATCCGGTCGGCCAGGGTGGATTTGCCGTGATCGATGTGCGCGATGATGCAGAAGTTCCGAATCCTCGCCGGATCGGTGAACGTCTTCTCCGCAAAGTTGCTGCTCAAGCCCTATTCCCTCGTCTCACTCACGCACCTACACCGCCCCGGTCCGACATCCGCCGCGTCCCGCGCCCACCATCATCCCTTGAACACCGCTGCGCGTACACATCCAGGGTCAGCAGCCGGTTCGCGTCGGCGTCACCACTACTCTCGAACTCATGGCGAGCACCTGGGGCAACATCGGCAGAATGCTCGGCGGCTACGCCGCCAAGCAGGGCCCGAAACTGCTTCGGCAGCTGCAGAACAGCCGGCCCGTCAAGCGCGCTACGGAGGCGATCGCCGGGCCGCCGCATCCTGCGGCCACGCCCGGTCGACCCGTGTCACGCACATCCGCACCCACCGCGCACCGGGCACGGAAGATCGAGTACGCCCCCAGCCTCGACGGGCAGGCCGACCCGGGCGAAATCGTTTGGACGTGGGTCGCGTACGAGGAGGACCCGGGCCGGGGCAAGGATCGCCCGGTCCTCGTCATCGGCCGTGACGGGCACACGCTGCTCGGGCTGATGCTCTCGTCGAACAGTGAACGCGGCACCGATCCCGATTGGTTGGCCCTGGGCTCGGGCAGGTGGGACCCACAGAGCCGGCCGAGTTGGGTCCGGCTGGACCGGGTCCTCGACGTACCCGAGGAAGGCATCCGCCGCGAGGGCGCGATCCTCGACCGCGAACGCTTCGACTCCGTCGCCGCGCGCCTCAAGAGCGACTACAGCTGGCACTGAACCGCCCATTTGAGAACACCAAACGGCTACTGGTAATGTCGTCGGTCGGCGCACACGTGTGCCCAGAGCTTTTGACAGAAACCAAAGAACAGGATTTTACGCGTGGCCAACATCAAGTCCCAGGTGAAGCGGATCCGCACCAACGAGCGCAACCGACTCCGCAACCAGTCGGTCAAGTCCTCGCTGCGTACGGCGATCCGTTCCTTCCGCGAGGCCGCGGCAGCCGGTGACAAGGACAAGGCCAACGAGCTCCTGATCTCCACCAGCCGCAAGCTCGACAAGGCAGCCAGCAAGGGCGTCATTCACGCCAACCAGGCCGCCAACAAGAAGTCGGCGCTCGCGAAGCTCGCCAACTCTCTCTGACAAGTTTCTGACGGTTCCGCCGTCGCAAGCTCTGCGGAAGTAGCCCTCGGTCGCGGACCGGGGGCTACTTCATGTTCGGGGTCTCATTGGGCCAACGAATAACGGTCTCTTTGGGTCACCGAATAACGGCGCCGAACGTGACGGCGCCGAACGCTCAGCGACCGCCGTACAGGTTCGCAACCTTCTGCACGGCCACCTCGAGGGCGTAATCTGCGTCGGCGGCCTGACCCTTGACGTCCGCATTGAGCTTCGCGACGACCTGCAGTGCCTCACCGATCGAGGCGGGATCCCACCCACGGACCTGCGCCTGTGCCTTCTTGATCTTCCACGGCGGCATGCCCAACTCGGATGCCATCCGGAACGGGTCGCCGCGACCGGCCGAGCCGACTCTCGCGATCGTGTGGACTGCATCGGCGAGCGCGTCGGCGAGCAAGACGTGCGCCACCCCACGATGCATCGCCCACCGCAGGGCCTCGAGCGCGCCGCGACTGTCGCCGACAACGGCCTTGTCCGCGACGTCGAATCCCGACACCTCGGCCCTACCCGAGTAGTACCGCTGAACCGCGGCCGCGTCGATCTTCCCACCGGTGTCGGCGACCAACTGCGAGCAGGCCGCTGCGAGTTCGCGCAGGTCCGATCCCACGGCCTCGACGACCGCTTCCAGCACCTCCGCACCGACCCGCACCCCCGCGGCACGGAACTCACCGCGCACGAAGTCCACCCGCTCGCTGGGCTTGAGTTTCGCGCACTGGTGCACGATGGCGCCGGACTTCTGCAGCACCCCCGCCATCGCCTTCGCCCGACCAGCGCCGGAGTGCAGCACGATCAGCACCACACCTTCCGGCAAGTCGGCGGCGGCGTCCTGGACGAGCGTGACCGCGTCCTTGCCGGCCTCGGCGGCCGCTTCGAGCACGATCACCCGATCCTCCGCGAACAGCGAGGGGCTGAGCAGTTCCGCCAACTCGGGGGCGCTCGCGTCCCCGGCACGCAGGCGCGAGACAGGGATGTCCTCGCCGGTCGGACCCGCAGAGGCACGGACCGCACCGACCACAGAAGCGACCGCGCGCTCGACCAACAATTCCTCGTCGCCGAGAACGAGGTGGAGCGAATCAGATCTTGTTGAGAGGCTCACCGGACGATCGTGCCACGGGAACTCCCCACCACCGCAAGTGCACCGGCCCCGGAGCGAACCACGGCGACGTCGCCATCGACATCGGTGCGGGCCGTTACCGCGCCGAGTGCTGCGATCCATTCGACGACGGTCCCGTTCGGGTGCCCGAATGGATTGCCGGCACCTACGCTGATCACCACGAGTCGCGGCCGCACGGCTTCGATGAATTCCCTTGCCGTCGTGCGGGAGCCGTGATGCGGCAGCTTGAGAACGTCAGCGCGCAAAGACACCCCCGACTGCAGCAACGCACGCTGTCCCGGCTCCTCCACGTCGCCGGTGAGCAGGATCGTCCCGGCCGGTGTGTGCGCCATGATCACCAGCGAATTGTCGTTGGCCGCCTCGTCCGCCGCGTCGGGGTCGCGTGGCGGCGGGACCAATGGCCCCAGGACCTGCAACCGCAGCTCCCCCGCAGTCAGCTCCTGTCCCGGAACCAACCGAACCAGAGCGACGCCGGCGCGGGCAGCCGTCGCCGAGACGAATCGAAATCCACCCTCCGGCAGATTCGTCGAACCGATCGCGATCGCCCCGGCGGCGCGGCCGTCCAGTACTCCATCGAGGCCGCCGTAGTGGTCAGCGTGCAGATGCGTCACGATCACCAGCGCCACCTCGGCGACCCCGAGGGCCCGCAAACATCGATCGATCGGCGCAGGGTCCGGACCTGCGTCGACGACCACGGCGCGACCATCGCCCGTGGACAGCACCAGCCCATCCCCCTGCCCAACGTCGCAGGCAACGAAAGACCATCCCGCCGCTGGCCATCCCGGGTAGTACACCCGCGTAGGGATCCATACCGCTGCCACACCGACTCCGAGCGCCAATAAGATCCGCCGCAACCATCGGTACCGCATGGCGGGCACCACCACCGCGACGCCGACCGCCACCACTACCGCCCCCTCCAGCCCGCCCGGGACGGCGACCGTTGCTCCTGGGACCGCCGCTGCTCGATCGGCGACCTCGAGCAGCCACCACAGCGGAGGACCCGCAATCCGCACGACGAGGGTGGCCACCGGCAGCCACACCGCGGCAACGACTGCGGCCACCGCGCCGACGACCGTGATCGGTGCGACGACCGGCGCGACGAGGATGTTCGCGACGATCGACACCACGCTGACGGTGCCCGACATGGCCGCCACCAGTGGCGCCGTGACCACGAACGCGGCCACCGCTACAGCGCACATCTCAGCAAGCCACCGCGGCCATCCCCGGCGCCGCATTCGGTCCACCAAGACCGGGGCCACGAGAATCAGGCCCGCCGTCGCAACCACCGACAGTGCGAAACCGAAATCCACTGCGAGCGAGGGGAACAGGGCGAGCAGCACGATGACGGATGAAGCCAGCGCAGGCAACGCCTGCTTCCGCCTCCCCGTCACCAGTGCGAGCAGGGCGATACACCCCATCGCGGCGGCACGAAGCACACTCGGCGACGGTCGTGCGATGACGACGAATGCGGCCAGTGCCGCGGCAGCCAGCAACGCACCAGAGCGCGGGCCCATCCCGACTCCGCGCACCACGAGCAGCACCGCACCCACAATGATCGAGACGTTCGCCCCGGACACGGCGGTGAGGTGCGTGAGCCCAGCCGCGGTGAACTCGCCCTCGACATCCTGTGACAGCCTGGAGGTGTCTCCGACGACCAGTCCTGGCAGCAGACCCGCTTGATCGGGCGGCAGCGCCGCCGCGGCCGCCTCAGCCAACCGGTCGCGAATGCTGGCGGCCCAACGCTGGATCCAAGGCGGTGGTTCGACATGCACCGGAGGTCCCGTGGCCCTGACGACGGCGACGGTGAGATCACTGCGCTCCGGCACCGTGAGCCGTCCACGCAAGGTCACCTGCTGGCCGGGCAGCAAGCTCCCCCACTGCGGCCCTTCAGCAAAGACAAGCACCGATCCGCCGACGCTCACACGCGAGTCGCCGTCCCGAATCTCCCGCAACGATGCCCGAACCAACAGCCGTTCCTCACCTCCGAATCCATTGCCGCGAAGCCCTTTCGGATCCTCTTGGAGTACGACTGCCATCGTCACAAAGCCTCCCGAGTCCGCCCTTTGCGCAAGCGGGTGAACCTCAATAGCGTGCGAGCGCACCGCGATCGCGACGGCGAACCCGGTACCAAGCAGCGCAGCCGCGACGACCCCCACACTCACAGCGACCCGAGCCGCGTCCGGCCACCCACCGTGACTGCGGCACGTTGCGAGACCCGTCAGGACGGCACCCAACCCGGCGAGACCGACAGCGAGTACCGCCACGGGCCGCCATCCCGCGAGCAGACCCACGATCGTCACGGCCCAGCACACCGCTGCGGACGGAACGAGACGCAGATCGAGCGGGCGGTCCTGCCCCGTCACAGCATTACCAGGTCCCGCAGTTTCGCGAGCCGAGCCGGCCCGATGCCGTCCACCTCAGTCAACTGCTCGACATCGGTGAACCTGCCGTTGGCCTTCCGCCAGGACACGATCGCAGCCGCGGTGACCGGACCTACGCCAGGCAACGCGTCGAGTTCCGTCTCCACGGCCGTGTTCAGGTTGACCTTCCCGACGCGTTTCGACTGCGTGCCCACCGCGGCGCCGGAGACCGTGCCGGCGCCCACGCGTGCGCTGCCGACCGGGCTCGGCCCACCGTCCGGCGGCACCACCCCGACGAGGATCTGGTCCCCGTCGTCCACGCGCTCGGCCATGTTCAGCCCGAGCAGATCCGCGCCCGGCCGCGGACCTCCCGCCGCTTCGAGAGCGTCGGCAACACGCGAGCCGGGCGGAAGCAATACCAGCCCGGCATGATTGACAAGCCCGACGACACTCACCACCAGATGCTCGTCGGGTAGAGGCGGCGTCGACGGGCTTGCTGGCGTCGACGGACTTGCCGAGATCCCCGTCGGTACCGCACCACCGCCAGGCTCGGCCTCCGCGTCCCGGACCGCGACGGTCGGCAGCGGCGGAACCGCTTGCGCCGTGGGGCGATCCCGCCACACCGACACCGCCGCGATGCCCGCCGCGACCAGCCCGACCGCGACGAGCGCCGCCGCTCCTCTACGCCCCGGGCTCAGACGCGGCCCGCTCCACCTGGAAGTCTCCGGCGACCGGTGGCCCTCGCCGAATGCCGCGTCCGTACCGGACAACCAATCCGGCGTCCAGGGCGAGGTGTCGTCATCATCGAGGTCGTCGTCACCGAGGTCGTCGTCACCGAGGTCGTCGTCCTCGTAATGGTGTTTCTTGGGTGTTGGCGCCGATTTCGCGGACGCCGCCGCGAGCCGACTGCGTACCCTCGCTCGAACCTGATCGGAACCCATACCGGCGACCGTAGGTTCCGGCGACGACGCACGATCGGCTGAAAGCGTGTCGTGGAGAAAACCTGTGGATCAACGCGCGGCTGTGGATGAATCCCCGACTTCCACACCACTCGGGCAGACCACGACACCGATGGCCCCTGGACCGACGTGTGCCCCAAGCACGTTGCCGATATCGGTGACGACCAGTTCGCTCATCGACGGGATGCGTTCCTTCAGCTGAGCCGCAACCTCATCCGCACGTTCACGCGCGTGACAATGATGCACCGCGACTGCGACGGCGTCCCCGCCGGCCTGCTCGACGGCCGCGTCGACCAGCTTGGCTCGAGCCTTGGTCGACGTTCGTGTCTTCTCCCGCAGCACGAGGTTGCCGTCAACCAGATGCAGGACGGGCTTCATCGCCAGTGCGGTGCCGAGCAGGGCCGCCGCCGCACCGATCCGCCCGCCGCGCCGCAAGTGATCCAGCCGGTCGACGACGACCAGTGTGCGCCCACCCGCCGCGACCTCGACAGCCTTCTGGTAGACGGCCTCGAGGCTGCCTCCTGCGGAGGCGACCCGGGCCGCTGCGAGGGCGGGGTAGCCGAGCCCCATCCCGGTCGACTTCGAATCGACGATCCGGACCTTCTCGCCCAGATCCTCCGCCGCCCGACGTCCCGCCTCCCACGTTCCCGACAGCTGGGTCGAGATGTGCACGGCAACGACGCCGTCACCGCCACTGGCCTCCAGTGCCGCCGCGTAGGCCTCCCCGAGTTCCCCGGGCGAAGCCCCCGACGTGGTCGCCCCGGACAGGTCGTCCGGAGCCTCGTCGACGCCATCCCGTAAGTCGCGGCCCTCGTGGAGCACATGCAGGGGCACGACCCGAATGCCGTACCGGTCGACCAGTTCCGGCGACAGGCACGACGAGGAGTCGGTGACGACGACGACCGCCACGTCGCTACTCCTTTTCGATCTCGACGGAGGTGGCCTGGCGGCGGACGTTCTTGATCGCGTCGATCATTGCCGCCGCGACCTCCTCGTGGGCCTCCCAACCCCAGTGGATGCCGTCCGGATTGGCCCGATCGGAGAAGATGTTCTCGCGGACAGCAGCCGCGAGATCGACCATCGGTACGGACTTCTGGGCCGACCACGCCTCGAGCGCCAGCACCGCCGGCGTGCGACCGGTGTGCACTCGCCCGTACGCGTCGCACCGGTGCACCGACGGGTACGTGCCGATCACGGGCACGTCCGGTCTGATCGCGGCCAGCGCGTCGCGGCACCTCTCGAGGTATCGGACCGACAGGGCCGGCGGCAACGCGACCGGCCGGCCGAGCTTCGACAGCCGCGGCTGCAGCCACTGGTAGCCGGAGCGGACGACGCGCCGAAGCGCAGGCGGGCGGATGTAACGCAGTTGTTCGCGCAGGGCCGTCGGCAGCGGTGACGGCAGCGAATCCATGCCGCCGACCGCGAATACGACGGCCTCGGCCCGCGATACCGCGGCCCACACCCGCGGATCCTGGGTGATCGCCCACCACGCGTCCCGGCTGGTCCAACCGATCCGCGCCACGAGTTCGACCTGCCAGCCGAGTTCCTTCGCGACCAGGGTCGGCCAGATCCGTGGGTGGTCGGCGGGTAGTCCGCCCTTGGGCCCGTAGTAGGCAAGCGAATCCGCGATCACCAGGAGAACGGGGGGCCGGACGTCGCCTGCGGCCGAGCCGTCAGAGGACTTCGCGGCGGCCGAGCCGTCAGAGGACTTCGCGGCGGCCGAGCCGTCAGAGGACTTCACTGGCCACGCTCGCCGACGCGTTCCATACATCCAACCGCCATGCTTGTTCCGTACCTTCCCGATGTCCGCTGAGCTGCACCCAGCTGGTGTTCCCGAGTCCCCCGAGTACCGGCCACCGATCCACCGGCAGGTCGAGCAACCGCGCGGTCAACGCGGCGATGAGGCCGCCGTGCGCCACGAGCACTAGCGGCTCCGATCCCCACCCTTCGTGCCGGTCGAGCAATTCCTGCACGACCGGAAGGCTGCGGGCAGCGACGTCGACGCGGCTCTCCCCTGCCGGTGGCGCCCATTCGGCATCAGCGCGCCACTGGGCTCGCGCGCCGGGTGAGATCGCGTCGACGTCAGTGTGGGTGAGCCCCTGCCAGTCTCCGAGATGCGTCTCCCGGAGCCGCCTGTCGGTCTCGACGGCAAGCCCGGCGTGGTCGCCGAGTGCGAGCGCGGTGTCGTGTGCGCGCCGCAGATCGGATGCAACGATCGCGAACGGACGCTTTTCGGCGAGGGCCTGCGCGGCTGTCTTCGCCTGCGCGCGCCCCATATCGGACAGCGCGGTGTCGAGCTGTCCTTGCATCCGGTTCGTGGCGTTGTACTCGGTCTGCCCGTGGCGCAACAGGATCAGCCGCCTGGCTGCCGACCCGGACTCGGCCGCTCTCACAGTCCCGGCTCCTCCGCCTCGCTCACCGACTCGGTGCCGGTCTGCAGCTTCCGCTGCTCGATGCCCTCGACGGGGATCTCCGGGCAGTCCTTCCACAGCCGATCCAGGGCGTAGAAGTTGCGCTCATCGGTGTGCTGGACGTGGACGACGACGTCGACGTAGTCGAGCAGCGCCCACCGCCCCTCTCGGGTGCCCTCTCGACGCACCGGCTTGTGCCCGGCCTCGCGCAGCTTGTCCTCGATGTTCTCGACAATCGAGTTGACCTGGCGTTCGTTGGGCGCAGAGGCGAGGACGAAGCAGTCCGTGATCACGAGCTGTTCCGAAACGTCCAGCACCACCACGTCGGAGGCCAACTTCTCGTCGGCCGCCAGTGCGGCGTTGCGTGCCAAGGCAATGGCCTCGTTCGAAGCGCTCACTCAGTGTTCTCCCGGTTCTGCTGGTGTTGTCGATTGTGGTGGTTGGGCGCCGTCCTGTCTCGCCGGAGCCGGCTCGGACATCGAGACCGCGCCATCGGGCCGGGCTACGCCGCTTGCCCGGTACAGATTGCGCTTGCTGATGTACTGCACGACGCCGTCCGGGACGAGATACCAGACGGGCCGGTTCTCGGCGGCCCTCCGACGGCAGTCGGTCGAAGAGATGGCCAGGGCCGGGATCTCGATCAGGTGAACCGCGTCGGCAGGCAGCTGCTCGAGATGCGACACGAGATGCTCGGTGTGCAACTTGTAGCCGGGGCGGGAGACACCGACGAACTTCGCGAGTCCGAACAGCTCCTCCCAGTCCTGCCACGACAGGATGCTCTCGAGCGCGTCGGCGCCGGTGATGAAGTACAGGTCGGCGTCCGGGTGCTGAGCCCGGAGGTCGCGCAGTGTGTCGACGGTGTACGTGACCTTGTGCCGGTCGATGTCGACCCGGCTGACGGAGAACCTCGGATTCGAAGCAGTGGCGATGACCGTCATCAGGTAGCGGTCCTCAGGGGAGCTGACATGCCGCTCGCCCTTTTGCCAAGGCTGTCCGGTCGGGACGAAGATCACCTCGTCGAGAGCGAACCGATCCGCGACCTCGCTAGCCGCCACGAGGTGACCGTGGTGGATGGGATCGAAGGTTCCACCCATCACGCCGAGGCGGCGCCGGGGGGTGTTCTGCGTCGGCTGCTGCACGGGGATCCAGCTTACGGTCTCTCGTGGCAGTGACTCACACAGGCAGCAATCCGGCGACTACCGCGGCGAGTTGCTGGGCGGATCTGCACTCGTGCATGTCGATCACCTCGTTGTAGACGAGCGCTGCCGAGTCCCCGGTTCCCCATTGTCCGCGGGGCTCGGGGTTGAGCCAGTGGGCGTGCTTGGCGACGGACACGAGATGCTCGAGGGTCGGCAACGCGGGATCGCGGTAGTTGTTGCGCCCGTCGCCGAGTACGAGCAGCGAGCTGCGGTTCGTGAGGCTGTGCGCGTACCGTTCGGCGAACACGCCCAGCGCGTTCCCATAGTCCGAGTGACCGTCGTAGGTGATCAGTTCCGCCTCCCGGATCATTCGGGACATCGCCACACCCAGATCGGAACCGGACTCGAAGAACCGGGTCACCTCGTCCGTACTGTCGATGAACGCGAAGACCCGCACGCGCGAGAACTGTTCCCGAAGCGCATGCACGAGCAGCAGCGTGAAGTGCGAGAATCCAGCGACCGACCCGGAGACGTCGCACAGCAGAACCAGCTCGGGTCGAGCCGGACGCGGCTTGCGCTGCACCAGGTCGATGGGAACGCCGCCAGTCGACATGGACTTGCGGAGCGTGCGGCGCAGGTCGACCGCACCCGCACGAGCACGGCTTCGCCGCACCGCCAGGCGGCTCGCGAGCAGCCGCGCCAGCGGGGTGACGCTGCGTCGCAGTGCCACGAGTTCGGAGTCGGACGCCCGCAGGAAGTCGACCTCCTCGGCCAGTTTCGGCACCCCGTAGTTCGCGACCCGTTCCTTGCCGACGAGCTCGGCGGACCTTCGCTGCGTCTCGGATTCGATCATCTTGCGAAAATCCATGATCCGCTGGATCGCGCCGCGCCTGGCCACCTCGGAGGCGTAGTCACCGCCGGGCTTGTCCTCGCTCGGCTGGTTGCCGAGCAGACCGGAGAGGATCTTCTCGAGCAGATTGTCCGGTGGCACGTTGCGCAGCGCCTGATAAGCGGAAAACGCCGGTCCGTTCCTGGACTCGTACTGTCCGATCTCCTCGACCATCCGAGCGGCGAGATCCTCGAGCTGCGCGAGCGCCTCGGGCGAGTCGTCGGAGAGCAACTCGGCGAGCATCGCCTGCAACGCCTCGTAATCGATGTCACCGTCCGGCGTGCGCGGCAGCGGCTGGTCGGCGTCTCCGTCGTCGCGGACGCCGATGCCGACGGGGAACCACAAGTTGAACAGGGCGTCGAACGTGGCGCGGTGGGTCGGGCGGCGGAGCAGCGCGCAGGCCAACCCTTCCCGGAGTGCCTCTCGGTCGAGCAGGTCCAGGACCACCATCACCTGCCCGGCGTCGACTGTCTCGGATGGCCCGACCGGGATGCCGCGACGCCGCAAAGCCTCGACGAAATCGACGAGGTGCCCGGGGAGCCCATACGGGGCGGGCGGACCGTTGCGACGCACGGGCGAGGAGACCATCGGTTCGACCCTCTCAGTTCAGACGCAGCTCGGCAGCGACACGCTGCTGGTCGGCACGATGCTTGAGCACGACGCCCAGCGTTGCGTGCACCGCATCGTTGTCGAGTGTGTCCAGACCGAGCGCGAGCAGCGTGCGACCCCAGTCGATCGTCTCGGACACGGACGGAACCTTCTTGAGTTGCATGCCACGTAGCACGCCCACCGTGCGGACGAGTTGCTCGGCGACCGCCTCGGGAAGCTCGGGCACCCGGCTCGCGAGGATGCGACGCTCGAGTTCGGCGTCCGGGAAGTCGAGGTGCAGGAACAAACAGCGCCGTTTGAGCGCCTCCGACAGTTCCCGGGTCGCGTTCGACGTCAGGACTGCGAACGGCTTGCGGGATGCGGTGATCGTGCCGAGTTCGGGGATGGTCACCGCGAAGTCGCTGAGGACCTCGAGTAGCAGACCCTCGATCTCCACGTCGGCTTTGTCGACCTCGTCGACGAGCAATACCGTCGGGTCGTCACGACGGATCGCGGTCAACAGCGGCCGCGGCAGGAGGAACTCCTCCGAGAACACGTCCTGCCTGGTTGCGTCCCAACCGTCCCCGCCGCCGTGTCCATTACCTGCCGCTCCGGCCTGGATGCGCAAGATCTGCTTCGCGTGGTTCCACTCGTACAGCGCGCGGGACTCGTCGACGCCCTCATAGCACTGGAGGCGCACCATCTCGGCGCCGGACGTCTGCGCGACGGCACGGGCCAGTTCTGTCTTGCCGACACCAGCGGGACCTTCGATGAGCAGCGGCTTGCCGAGCCGGTCCGCGAGGAAGACCGCGGTCGCGGTCGCCTTGTCGGACAGGTATCCAGTCTCGGCGAGACGATCGACGACGTCGTCGACGCTCGCGAACAGCGGGGGTGCGGTCGGTAATGCCCGGTCCACACTCACTCCTTTCGGGCCGTCAGGCAGGTCGGGTATGGCCGTCTCCCCAGACGGTCCACTTGGTCGAGGTGAGTTCGCCCAGCCCCATGGGGCCGCGGGCGTGCAGCTTCTGTGTGGAGATCCCGATCTCCGCACCGAATCCGAACTGCTCTCCGTCGGTGAACGCGGTCGAGGCGTTGACCATGACCGCGGCGGCATCGACCCGAGCAGTGAACTCCTTGGCGGCCGACAAGTCGGCGGTGACGATGGCCTCGGTGTGCCCGGTACCGTACCGATCGATGTGGGCGACCGCCTCGTCGATGCCGTCCACGACCTTAAGCGCAATGTCGAGGGTCAGGTATTCCTCGGACCAATCCTCCTCGGTGGCCGGCACCAGGCCGGGCAGATCGCCGTGCACCGTGACGCTGTGCATCTGCAGAGCTTGGAGCAACTGCGGGACCGCGGTCTCGGCGATCGCGGCGTCGACCAGCACCGTCTCGGCTGTGTTGCAGACGCTGGGGCGGCGGGTCTTGGCGTTGATGACGATCTTCTCGGCCATCTCGAGATCAGCGGCGGCATGGACGTAGACGTGGCAGTTGCCGACACCGGTCTCGATCGTGGGCACGGTCGCGTCCCGAACCACCGCATTGATCAGTCCGGCACCACCGCGCGGGATGACCACGTCGACGAGTCCCCGGGCCTGGATCAGGTGGGTGACGCTGGAGCGATCGGCGCTGGGCAGCAGTTGGACGGCGTCCTCGGGCAGGCCCTGTGCTACGAGGGACGCCCGGAGCGCCTTCACGAGCGCGGCATTGGAGCGCGCCGCAGACGACGACCCGCGCAACAGTGCCGCGTTGCCGGACTTGAGGGCGAGGCCGAAAGCATCGACCGTGACGTTCGGGCGCGCTTCGTACACCATGCCGACCACGCCGAGCGGGACCCGCACCTGACGGATCTCGAGGCCGTTCGGCAGCGTCGAACCCCGGACGATCTCTCCGACCGGATCGGCCAGGCCGGCGACCTGACGCAGACCCGATGCGATGCCCTCGATGCGCGCATGGGTCAAACGCAGGCGGTCGAGCAGGGACTCCTCGGTACCCGACGCGCGGGCCGCCTCGATGTCCTCAGCGTTCGCCGATAGGACTGCGTCGGCGGCGGCGAGCACTGCATCCGCGGCAGCGTGCAGTGCTGCATCCTTGCGCGCGGTGGTGAGCAGCGCCAGAGCACGGGACGCGACGCGCGCTCGAAGGGCGGCGTCGTGCACCTCCTGGCGGACGTCCCCGGAGTCACTCACGGCCGGTGTGGTAGGCGTCGCGGCGGTCATGCCTACAGGTTAGCGACCGGCTCGACAACCGATTGAGGCGCATAATCGCACTGGTCACTCACCGCCGGTAAGGAGACAGCCGGTGTCGCAACACGAGACGATCCGCACGGCCCCCTCCGAAGAGGGATACAGCCGCGGACTCAACGCCCGCACGGTGCAGATGATCGCAATCGGCGGCGCGATCGGGACCGGCCTGTTCTACGGCGCCGGCGGGGCCATCGCGGAGGCTGGCCCCTCCCTCATCCTGGTCTACCTGGTGGCAGGCCTGGCGATGTTCGTCATCATGCGCGCCCTCGGCGAATTGCTCACTTATCGGCCGATCTCGGGCAGTTTCGGCGAATACGCCGAGGAGTTCCTGGGACGGTTCTTCGGATTCGCCACCGGCTGGGCGTACTGGGCGATGGGGGCGGCCACCTGTATGGCCGAGATCACGGTGGCGGGCAAGTACGTCGAGTACTGGTGGCCGAGCATCCCGACCTGGCTGACCGCACTCGTGGTCCTGTTCGTGCTGTTCAGCGCAAACCTCGTCTCGGTGCGACTGTTCGGCGAGACGGAGTTCTGGTTCTCCTCGATCAAGATCACCGCGATCGTCGGCATGATCCTGATCGGCATCGGCGTCCTGACCCTCGGCTTCGGACACGCGACGAACCCGACCGTGACGAACCTGTGGGCCGACGGCGGTGTGTTCCCGAACGGATTCGGAAGCGCACTGATGACTCTGCAGGTGGTGCTGTTCGCGTACGTGGGAGTCGAACTCGTCGGGGTCACTGCCGGCGAGGCGAAGGATCCCCGGCGGACACTCAGGAAGGCGATCAACACCCTGCCGTTCCGGATCGGCCTGTTCTACATCGGGTCGCTGATCGTGATCTTGTCGGTCGCAAGCTGGCGGGACTTCCATGCGGGCAAGAGCCCCTTCGTCGAGGTACTTGAGCAGATCGGCATTCCCGCCGCGGCGGGAATCATGAATTTCGTCCTGCTGACCGCCGCACTGTCGTCGTGCAACTCGGGCATCTACGCGACGGGCCGGATGCTCCGCAGTCTGTCGCTGCGCCGCGAGGCGCCCGCACCGCTGGCCAGGCTCAGCAGCCGACATGTGCCGTACGCGGGAAT
This sequence comes from Rhodococcus spongiicola, assembly GCF_004011835.1. Taxonomy (GTDB): domain Bacteria; phylum Actinomycetota; class Actinomycetes; order Mycobacteriales; family Mycobacteriaceae; genus Prescottella; species Prescottella spongiicola. The sequence goes on along the minus strand of NZ_RKLN01000002.1, from coordinate 605,012 downwards.
CACCATGTCCACCGGTGTGATGGTCATCGGAGTGATCGTGAATGTGCTCTCGCCGAACCGTGCCTTCATCTACATCACCTCGGTTTCCACGGTCGGAATCATCTTCGTGTGGGGCGTGATCCTGGTCTGCCACCTCCGCTACCGGCGGCTCGTCAACCGCGGCGCGCTGCCGGCGTCCGACTACCGACTGCCGGGCGCGCCGTACACCACCTGGACCACACTGGCATTCCTCGCGTCCGTCGTCGTGTTGTTGTTCTACAGCGACGCGGGACGGATCGCGCTGGTCGTCGGCGCAGTGTTCGGTGTCATGGTGAGCGCCGGCTACTACGCGCTGCTGGGGCGCGCGTCGTCTCGGTACTGACGTTTCGTTCCGGAACTCGAAGTTCGGCAGGCTGCCGGGGGACTACTCTCGGTGGAGAGTCCTGGGCACCGCGCCGCAGAGCGCTGGGGAGCGCAGCCATGACAACACCAGACCCCCCGCCGACCGCCGAGAACGATCCGGTGCTCGCGTCCACCGAGGTCACGGTGACCGACGGCGCCGCCGTCAAGCGGGCGGTCATGGCCACCATGCTCGGAAACGCCATGGAGTGGTTCGACTTCGGCGTATATGCGTACCTGGCCACCACGATCGGCCGAGTCTTCTTCCCAGACGCGAGTGGCCCCGCGCAGCTCATGTCCACATTCGGGATCTTCGCCGCGGCGTTCATCGTCCGACCACTCGGCGGATTGTACTTCGGCCCGCTCGGCGATCGGATCGGCCGCAAGAAGGTCCTCGCCACCACGATGATCATGATGGCGTGCAGCACCTTTGCGATCGGATTGATCCCGAGCTACGAATCGATCGGCATCATGGCGCCGATCCTCCTGGTCGTATTTCGTCTGCTGCAAGGATTCTCGACCGGCGGCGAGTACGGTGGCGCCAGTACGTTCATCGCCGAGTACGCGCCCGACAAGCGTCGCGGGTTCCTGGCGAGCTTCCTGGAGTTCGGCACGCTTGCGGGCTTCGCGGCCGCCGCAGGGCTCGTCACGCTCATCGCTGCGTCGGTGAGCGACGAAGCACTCGTCGACTGGGCGTGGCGCATTCCGTTCCTCGTCGCCGGACCGATCGGCGCAATCGGCGTCTACCTGCGAATCCGCATCGAAGAAACTCCAGCCTTCCAGAAGTTCGAGGCAGCGGAGAGCGTCGCCGAATCCTCCCTGTCGGCGCCGGGGCGCCTGCGCGAGACTTTCGTGACCAATTGGCGCCCGCTGGTGCTGTGCATCGTCCTGGTCGCGGCGTACGACATCACGGACTACGGACTGCTCACCTACATGCCGACCTACCTGTCGGCCACTCTCGGCTACGACGAGAGCCACGGCCTGGTCCTGATGGTCGTCGTGATGGTCCTGATGATGGCCGCCATCACCTTCGTCGGACGCTTCTCGGACATCGTGGGACGAAAACCCCTGCTGCTCGCGGGTTGCATCGGATTCTTCGTGCTCTCGGTGCCCGCATACCTGCTGATCGGACTGGGCTCATACGTGACGATCTTCCTGGGTCTGCTCATCCTCGGGTGCCTGCTGCTGCTGTTCGTCGGCGTGTTTCCCTCGACGCTTCCCGCGCTCTTCCCCACCGGGGTGCGCTACAGCGGCGTCGCGATCGGCTACAACGTCTCGGCCGCACTGTTCGGCGGGACGACGCCGCTCGTGATGACCGCACTGCAAGAGGCGATCGGAAGCCACTTGGTCGCCCCTATGTACATGATGATCGCGGCGGTCTTGGGTGGCGTCGCGGTCCTCCTCATCCCCGAGACCGCACGCAGGCCCCTGCGCGGGAGCCCGCCCTCGGTGGCCACCCGGGAAGAGGCAGTCGAGGTGCTGCACCACAACGGAAGATCGGGTCATCCCCCGCGCTCGGAAAGCTGACGCCGCTACCGGCCCCGATAGGCTGCACGAATCTGTGTGCGTGCATGCCCCGATCCGCCTAGTGTCAGGGCATGTCCGCACTCAGCATCCTGGTTGTCGGCAGCATCAACATGGATCTGGTTGCCACGGCCCCGCAACTGCCCACGCCCGGCGAGACGGTCCTCGGGACGTCGTTCACAACGACGCCCGGCGGTAAGGGGGCCAACCAGGCGATCGCGGCCGCGAAGGCCGGGGCGGACGTCGTGTTCGTGGGCGCGGTCGGAGACGATACGTTCGCGCTCGAGTTGCGAGAAGTTCTCGTGGACGCGGAGGTCGACAGCGAACATCTGCGGGAAGTAGCCGGTCCCAGCGGTATTGCCACGATCACCGTCGACGGCGACGGACAGAACTCGATCGTCGTGGTCTCGGGCGCAAATTCCCGTGTCATCGGACTCACCGACGACGATCTCGAAGCTCTTACCGGTGCCGATGTCCTGTTGTGCCAGTTGGAGATTCCGCTCGACACAGTGACGACTGCGGCCCAGCACGCGGCCCGGTCCAACACAACTGTCATGCTCAATCCGTCACCAGCACAAACTCTTCCACCGGCGCTCCTCGAAGTGGTCGAGGTCCTGATCGTCAACGAAACCGAGGAAGAGCAGCTCGGCGAGGGCACGCTCGACGCAGTACCGCATGTCGTGACGACACTGGGTGCCACCGGTGCACGCTATCGCGGACCCGACGGCGAGCGCCTGCACGTCGGCTCCCCCATCGTCGACTCGGTCGACACAACCGGCGCGGGCGATGCCTTCGCCGGAGCGCTCGCGTCCGTGTGGAATCCGTCCGTTTGGAATCGGGGCCCTCGCGACGCCTTGGCCTTCGCATGCGCGGCCGGTGCGCTAGCTACCACGCGTCCCGGAGCAAGTTCCGCATCTCCGACGCGCCCCGAGATCGAGGCTTTGCTGCGCAAGCAGGCGTGACACCCCAAAAAGGGTTGGCCCCCCGAGAAAACAAGTTGGCAGAAACGAGTTGGCAGAAAACGAGTTGGCACCCACAGCCGACGCCCGTACGGTCCACGCCATGAGCACATCGCGCGATCCGGTGCTGCGTCCGTGCCTCGGCGAGCATGAGTGGCCCGTACTCGTCCGCATCTGGCGCAGCGCGGTCGAGGCGACACACGACTTCCTCACTCGCGAGGACGTCGACTTCCACGAGTCACGGATGGTGAGCGACTACTTGCCCGCCGTCGACGTAACCGTGGCCGAGCTCGACGGGATACCGGCAGGTTTTTCCGGACTCGCCGACGGTTCCCTGGAAATGCTGTTCGTCGACGACAGGTATCGGGGGCGAGGTGTCGGGGCCGCACTGCTCGGACGCGCAATCGCCGACCATTCCGACCTTGTTCTCGACGTCAACGAGCAGAACCCTCAGGCCGTCGCGTTCTATGAGTACCACGGGTTCGTCACGCTGAGCCGCTCCGCTACCGACTCGGGCGGGCGACCGTTCCCGACCCTGCACATGGGACGTCCGACCGGCTGATCCGGGCCATCAAGATTCCGGGCCATCAAGATTCCGGGCCGTCGAGATTCCGGGCCGTCGAGATTCCGGGCCGTCGAGATTGCAGTCGATATCCCAGGGGTGTCGGCGGTCTCGGGCACGATGGACCCATGACGACGGCGACCACAGCAGATCTCCGCGATGAGGCCGAACGGTTGCTCCGGGTGCTCGCCGGCTCGGACGCTCGACTGCGTGAGGACCAGTGGACGGCGATCGAAGCACTCGTCGTCGGACGCCGACGGGCCCTGGTCGTCCAGCGCACGGGCTGGGGCAAATCGGCGGTCTACTTCATCGCCGCGAAGCTGCTCCGGTCCCGCGGACACGGCCCGACGGTGATCGTCTCGCCTCTGCTCGCACTGATGCGGAACCAGGTGGCCTCCGCCGAGCGGGCAGGTGTACACGCCGCGACGATCAACTCCGGCAACGTCACCGAGTGGGACGAGATCCACCAGCGCGTCGCGGCGCGTGAGCTGGACGTTCTGCTGGTCAGTCCCGAGCGACTCAACAACCCCGACTTCCGCGATCAAGTGCTCCCGTCCCTCGCCGCCGACGCGGGACTGGTCGTCGTCGACGAGGCGCACTGCGTCTCCGACTGGGGACACGACTTCCGGCCCGACTATCGGCGTATTCGCACCCTTGTCGAGGATCTCGGAGAGGGTATTCCCGTGCTCGCGACCACCGCGACCGCCAACGACCGCGTCGTCTCCGACGTCGCCACCCAGCTCGGAGTCGGGGGAACCGAGACCCTCGTCCTGCGCGGCACGCTCGAGCGCGACTCGCTGAATCTGGCCGTCGTGCGCATCGCGGACGCGACCCAGCGCGCGGCGTGGCTCGCCGAACACCTCGACCAACTCCCCGGTTCCGGCATCATCTACACGCTCACGGTGTCCGCCGCGCGAGACCTGGTGAGTCTGCTCGCCGATCGCGGACACCAGGTGGCCGCGTACACGGGCCAAACCGACTCTGCAGAGCGGGAGGTCCTCGAGAACGACCTACTGAACAACCGGGTCAAGGCACTGGTCGCAACGTCCGCACTGGGCATGGGTTTCGACAAGCCCGACCTCGGATTCGTCGTCCACGTGGGCGCGCCGTCGTCGCCCATCTCGTACTACCAGCAGGTGGGCCGCGCCGGACGCGCCACCGACCGAGCCGAGGTGGTGCTACTCCCGGGGTCCGAGGATCAGCAGATCTGGAGCTACTTCGCTTCGGTGTCGTTCCCCCGCGAGCACATCGTCCGCAAGGTGATCGACGTCCTCGATACCGAACGCCCCCAATCCACGATGGCACTCGAACCACTTGTCGAACTGGGCCGTACCCGCCTCGAACTCGTTCTGAAGGTCCTCGACGTCGACGGCGCCGTCCGGCGCGTCCGCGGCGGCTGGGTTTCGACGGGACAGCCGTGGACGTACGACACGGATCGTTACGGCCGGCTCGAGGCGGCGCGCTCGGCCGAGCAGCAGGCGATGCTCGAATACGCGCGTACCGATGAGTGCCGAATGACGTTTCTGCGGCGACAGCTCGACGACCCTGGCCTCGACGGCGACAGCCGCTGTGGACGGTGCGACAACTGCACGGGCCCGAAGTACAACAGTGATGTCACTGCGGAGACGGTCGCGGACACGCAACGACGGCTCGACCGGCCAGGCATCGATCTTCCAGCACGTAAACAGTGGCCCACCGGAATGGCAAAGTTGGGTGTCGGCTTGTCCGGCAAGATCACCGACGGCCCAGAGCTCGGCCGAGTTCTGGGCCGGCTGTCGGATCTCGGCTGGGGGCAGCGGCTGCGCACGCTGGTCGGCGGGGCCGACGCCCCGGCGCCGGATGCGATCGTCGATGCCTGCGTCAAGGTGCTCGCGGCGTGGGACTGGGCCGAGCGCCCTGGTTCGGTGATGTGCGTCGAGTCGCCAACCCACCCAGCATTGATGCGCTCGCTCACCTCACGCCTCGCGCGTGTGGGGCGTCTTTCCGACCTGGGGGACCTCCGCGAACGACCCGGCCATCCACCGCCGTCCACGGCGAACTCCGCATACCGCGTCGCGGGCTTGGTCGATGCGTGGGAGACCCCCGACCTGTCCGGACTCGACCGGCCGGTCCTACTTCTGGACGCGGTCACCGACTCGGGTTGGACTCTGACGATGGCGGCACGGTCGATTCGCAAGGCAGGGGCTCCCGCAGTCCTTCCTTTCGCCCTCGCCACCCCCAGATGATACGGAATGTGACAAGCATCACATTCTGGCTCCCACCTGCGCCAGCACACGGTCTCCCACGGTCGATTTCGTCACGACCGTGAAATCCGAAGGCCCGCTTGTTACGTTCGATTGTCGAGGACGCCAATCGTTATGACGCCAACACAACCTAGAATTACCCCGACCACCGCGCCGGACGCGGTGAAGTTCCGTAAACCAGATATCTCAGACGGAGTCCGGCTCTGGGAGATTGCCAAAGACACGCAGGTGCTCGACCTCAACTCGAGCTATTCGTACCTGCTGTGGTGCAGAGATTTTCGGGACACCTCGATCGTCGCCACCGTGAACGACCGGGCAGTCGGATTCGTTACTGGCTATGTGCGCCCCGAGGTACCCGCGACCCTGTTCATCTGGCAGGTCGCCGTGGACGAGGACCAGCGCGGGCACGGGCTGGCGGGAAGAATGCTGACAAGTCTGATGGACCACGTCGCACTTCAGGGCGTCTGGGCGTTGGAGACCACGATCAGCCCCGACAACACTGCATCGATTGCACTGTTCACATCCGTCGCACATCGACGTGGATGCACCATCACCAGGCAAGAACTCTTCTCCCCGAAAGACTTTCCCGACAGCCACGAAGCCGAGGATCTCTACATCATCTCGCCACTTCCTGAGGAAGGACCCTCATGACCACCGTCGAGACCATAGAGACCAGCATCTTCGAATCCCTCGAATCCGAGGTGCGGAGCTACTGCCGCAGCTGGCCGACTGTCTTCGAAACGGCATCGGGCGCATGGATCCGGGACGAGTCCGGACGTGAATATCTCGACTTCTTCGCGGGCGCGGGCGTCCTCAACTACGGGCACAACAACCCCGTGATGAAAAGGGCGCTCATCGAGTACATCACCAACGACGGAATCACCCACGGCTTGGACATGTCCACCGTCGCCAAGCGCGAATTCCTCGAGAGCTTCAAGCGCAACATCCTCGACCCCCGCGCGCTGGACTACAAGGTGCAGTTCCCCGGCCCCACCGGAACCAATGCCGTCGAGTCAGCCCTCAAGCTCGCCCGCAAGGTGACCGGCCGAGAATCGATCATCAGCTTCACCAACGCTTTTCACGGTATGACGCTGGGTGCGCTGTCGGTGACCGGCAACTCGATGAAACGTGCCGGTGCCGGCATACCGCTGGTGCACACCACCCCGATGCCGTTCGACAACTACTTCGGTGGAGTGAGCGAGGACTTCCAGTGGTTCGAGCGGGTCCTCGATGACGGTGGCAGCGGCCTGAACCAGCCCGCCGCCGTCATCGTCGAGACCGTGCAGGGCGAGGGTGGCGTCAATGTGGCTCGGCCCGAATGGCTTCGGGCACTGGCTGACCTGTGCAAGCGTCACGACATGCTACTGATCGTCGATGACGTCCAGATGGGCTGCGGCCGGACCGGTCCGTTCTTTTCGTTCGAGGTCGCAGGTATCACCCCCGACATCGTGACGCTGTCCAAGTCCATCGGCGGCTACGGTCTGCCATTGGCGCTGACGCTGTTCAAGCCCGAACTCGATCTGTGGGGTCCGGGCGAGCACAACGGCACCTTCCGCGGCAACAACCCCGCGTTCGTCACCGCAACCACGGCACTGAACCACTACTGGTCCGACAACCGACTGCAGATCGAGACCCTCGCCAAGGGTGAACGCATCAACGAGGTCCTGTCCAACCTTGCCGACGCGTTCGACGGCGTCAGCACCCGCGGCCGCGGCATGGTCCGGGGACTGGCATTCGACGAACCCCACAGGGCGGTCACCGTCTGCAGAATGGCATTCGAGCAAGGCCTGCTCGCCGAGACCTCCGGTCCCTCGGACGAGGTGGTGAAACTGCTTCCGCCGCTCACCATCACCGATGCGGAACTGGACCACGGGCTGAGCATTCTCGCCGAGGCCACCGCCAAGACTCTGGCCTGAGCCGCTCGGCATCCATCTCGACAGCCTTCCTGGCGGCGGCGTCGGATTCTCCTTCCGCGAGAGCATCATCCAGTCCGGATCGGTCCACATGCTGGGCAGATCACGGTAGACCATGCGGCTACTCGACCGGGATACCCGGCCGAGTAGCCGCGTGTCTGGAAGACCGGTGCCCGCTAGACCGAATACGACAGTCCGGACACGACAGTCCGGACACGACAGTCCGGATACGAGACGGCCGCCGCAACCTCTCGTATCGAGAATGTTGCGGCGGCCGCGTGAACCCGGATCGACCCGGGCCCCGGTCCGATCTCAGACCAGGTTCACCTCAGCCCACGGTCTCCAGTTCCGGAGACGGTTCCGGCAACGGCTCCACATCTTCGACCTCGGGTTCCTGCCTGCGCCGCCACCAGATGGTGAAGGCCGCCGCACCAACGACGAGTGCAGCGAGAGCGAAGACCACGATCCAGAAGCGCGGCCCGTAGTACCCGACGAGCACCATGCGCATCGAGTTGTGTGCCCACGTCAGCGGCATCAGTGAATGGATCCACTGCACCGGCGCCGGCAGCTGCTCGATCGGGTAGACCGCACCGAACGTGAAGATCTGGATCATCAAGGCACCCAGCGCCACGAAGGTTCCGTTCACCGCGCCGAGCACAACGGTGAAGACACGCCCGGCCGCGACAGCGGCGGCACCGACGAGGATCATGACGGCGATCATCGCCAGGACACTCGGCGGGTCGACGTCGGCGACGACGAGGGACACCACCGACGCCACCAGCGCGGCGACCAGGGCGACGGCGGCGGGGATCCGGTACCGACGCAGACCCTCCTGGATCACGCCGTCGTGCAGCTGCCGGACCGGCCCACGACGCGGGCGGACGACGAACCAGATCAGGATGCCGACCAGGAACAGCAACACCGACATCACAGCCGGTACCGCGCCCGGACCGAACCCGGCCGCGGGATAGGCGTATACCTCATCAACAGCGACCGGCGAAGCCAACAGTCCCGCGGTGGTGAGGCGCTGCTCCTCGGTGAACTGCGGCACCTGCGCGACGCCCTCGGTGAGCCCAACCGCAAGTTCGACGCTGCCGGAGTCGAGCTGCCCCATTCCGGTCGCGAGCTGTCCCAGTCCGGACGAGAGTTCACCGGCACCGGCCCTCAGCTCTTGCGCGCCGGCCGCCAACTCGCCCAGACCCGCGTCGAGCTCCGCTGCACCGGCAGTAGCGGCGAGCACTCCGCCGCGGTAGTCGCTCGAGGGATCGGTGAGCTGGTACGCCAACTCACGAGCGCCATCACGCAGTTCGACGAGCTGAGCGGCGATGTCGCCCTGCTCCCCCATAACGCTCAAGATCGGGCCGGTAACCATGTCGACGACCTCACTGATCTGGCGAGCTCCGTCGCCGAGCAGATCGGTGCCTTCGACGAGCTCATTCATACCTGCACTCAGCTCACCCGAGCCCGCCGCAGCCTGGTCCGCTCCCGCCGACAGTTCAACGGCGCCGGCAGCGAGTTCCTGGCTTCCTGCGTACGCCTCGTTGGCACCCGCCAGGGCCTCGCTCGCACCGTCCGAGAGTTCCTGGGCACCGGCTGCCGCCTCACCGAAGCCCTCGCCGAGCTCGCCGAGACCGATAAGGACCTCGTCCACAGACTGCTCGCCGACGGACTCCGACACAGCGGACCGCACCTGCGCAATGACACTTTCCCCGACCGGCGTCGCGACCAGGCTGTTGAAGTCGTTGTAGACGACTTCGAGCTTGGCCTTGCGTCCGTCCCCGGTCGCAGCGCTGGCGACGTCCGCGCTGAACGTCTCCGGGATCACGACCGAGTAGTAGTAGGTACCGTCGTCGACGCCCTCCCGCGCCTGCTCGGCAGTAACCACCTTCCAGTCGACGTCACCGCTCTCGACCAGCGCCGCGACTACTTCGTCGCCCACCTCGAGCGGAGTGCCGTCGACCTCGGCGCCCACGTCCGAATTCACGATCGCCACTGGGAGCCGGTTGACGGTGTCACCCGGATTCCACAGAGCCCACATGTAGAAGGCGGCGATCGCGAGAGGGGCGATCACGAGGATGGCCAGAATCGACCGAACGGTGTGAGGCCGACGCGCGGACGCGCCGGGCCTACCGGGGAAGCCGGTAGAGAAATCCATTGACTGCTCTCTCGTCGAAGGAACGGGAGCGCGGATGGCGCACGAAAGCACCACCCGGCGATTGACATGTATCGAGTTAGTCACGATAGAGAACAAAATCCATCGAGGTGGGCGTTTCCGGCAAAATGCCCGTGATGCAACTTCGACACTCCGAATCGGTACACCCGATCGGGGTGCAGCAGCGACGGCCCGGACGACGGAAACGGGCCTACCCTGGGGTGGGTGATCGACCGGATACTCGAAGTGCTCGACGGCAGGCGCCTGAGCGTGCTCACCGGGGCTGGAATCTCCACCGACTCCGGTATCCCCGACTACCGGGGACCCGACTCACCACCACGAAGCCCGATGACCTACCAGCAATTCGTCGGCGACGCGGCGTTCCGCCGCCACTACTGGGCCCGAAATCACCTCGGCTGGCGTTACATTGACGCCGCCCGCCCCAACCCCGGCCACCGCGCCCTGACAGGGCTCGAACGCACCGGCGTGGTGCACGGGGTGATTACCCAGAATGTCGACCTGTTGCACACCAAGGCCGGCAGCCGCCACGTCATCGACCTGCACGGGACATACGCTCAGGTACGTTGTCTCGCTTGCGAACACCGGATATCGCGGATGACCCTCGCCGAACGCCTCGACGCCGCGAACCCCGGCCTCGCCGAGTCGATGGCCGTGACCACCGGGGTCGAGATTGCGCCCGACGCCGACGCAATCGTCGAGCGCACCAACGACTTCCGCACGGTCGATTGCGACCGGTGCGGGGGCATACTCAAACCTGACATCGTCTACTTCGGCGAGAGCGTCCCGAAGTCGCGTGTCGAGGCCGGCTTCCAGATGCTGGCCGAGACCGACGCCCTGATGGTCGTCGGTTCCTCACTCGCCGTGACGTCGGGGCTGCGGTTCGTCCGCCGCGCCGCTCGCGATGGCAAGCCGATCGTCATCGTCAACCGGGGCGCAACCCGCGGCGACAAGTACGCGACGATCAAGGCTGAGCTCGGCAGTTCCGAGGTTCTCGTGGAACTCGAGGCCGCCCTGCCCGCCTGACCTCGCCTAGAGCGTGACCGGAACGACGGCGTGACCAGAACTACAGCGTGACCAGATCGTCCGCGTGGACGACCGGACGTTGCATGTCCGCTGGCAACTCGCTCGTCGAACGACCGAGCATGTCCTCGATCTCGGTCGAGTCGTACGCGACGACGCCTCGCGCCACGGGACGCTCGTCCGGAGCAACGAGTGCAACCACGTCGCCGCCGTAGAAGCGGCCCACGACCTGGGTGATGCCGGCCGGCAGGAGCGACCGCCGTCGCTCCACGACCGCGCTCACAGCTCCCGCATCCAAGTGGATCGCGCCCTGCGTGTCCGCGGCGTGCCGCACCCAGAACTTGCGCGCCGACATCCGGTGCGGCCGAGCGGCGAACACCGTGCCGACATCGGCCGTCGCCAGCGCCGTCGCGGCGTCCGATGCGGCCGCGAGCAGCACCGGCACCCCCGAATCTGCCGCCAACCGCGCCGCCGACAGCTTGGATGCCATGCCACCGGTACCGAGCGCTCCCCCGGACCCGGCAACCACACCATCGAGATCCTCGGGACTGTTGACCTCGGGAATTAGTGTGGCCCCGCCCTTTCGGGGATCACCGTCGTACAGCCCGTCGACATCGGACAGCAGCACGAGGGCGTCCGCGCCCACGAGGTGCGAGACGAGTGCGGCGAGTCGATCGTTGTCGCCGAAGCGCAGTTCGGTGGTTGCGACGGTGTCGTTCTCGTTCACGACCGCCACCGCGTGCAGCGCGCGCAGCCGGTCGAGGGTGCGTTGCGCATTGCGATGCTGCGTGCGACGGGCGATGTCGTCGGCGGTGAGAAGCACCTGACCGACGGTGCGCCCGTATCGCGCGAAGGACGTACCCCACGCGTGCGCCAGGGCCAGCTGGCCGACACTCGCCGCTGCCTGCTTCGTTGCCAGATCCCTTGGCCGATGGGTCAACCCGAGCGGTGCCAGCCCGGCGCCCACGGCCCCTGAGGACACCACGACGACGTCCGAACCGGCCCGCATACGCGCCTCGAGGGCATCGGCCAAGAGGTTCAACCGTCCGAGATCGAGCCCACCGACCATGCTCGTGACTGCCGAGGATCCGATCTTGACGACGACGCTGCGCGCGGAGGCGATCGCAGCCCTGATCTCGCTCACTGGTCTTCGGTATCCGTGTTGTCGAGCCCACGACGGACGCGGCGGGCATGCTTGCGTTCGGACGCGCCGATCCGCTCGACCTGGTCGAGTCGGGCGTCCGTGCCGCGACCCGTCCGGACGACATCGACACCCGCGGGAGTCTGTGGCTCCCATTCGAATCCGACGTCACCGATCGTGACGAACGCGCCGGGCTCGGCACCCTGCCTGACGAGCTCGTCCTCGACGCCGAGGCGCGCCAGTCTGTCGGCGAGGTAACCGACGGCCTCGTCGTTGTCGAACGCAGTCTGTTGCACCCATCGCTCGGGTCGTGCGCCCCGCACGATGAACCCGCCCGGATTCTCCGGATCGGCGACGACGCTGAAGCTGTCCTCGTCGGCCGCGATGGGGCGGATCACCTGACGTTTGGGGGCCGCCGGCGGATGCGATTCACGATAGTCCGCCACCAGCTTCGCGAGCGCGAAGGTCAAGGGGCGCAAACCGTCTCGGCTCACCGCCGAGATCGTGAACACCGGCCACCCACGTTCGGCGAAATCGGGCGTGACCATCTCGGCCAGTTCCGCGGCCTCCGGCACATCGGCTTTGTTGAGGATCACGATGCGCGGACGATCCGCCAGATCGCCGAGACCGGTGTCACCCTCGAGTGCGGGCTGGTAGGCCGCCAACTCGGCCTCGAGGGCGTCGACGTCGGAGATCGGATCCCGGCCGGGCTCGAGCGTTGCGCAGTCGACGACGTGCGCGAGTACCGCGCAGCGCTCGAGGTGCCGCAGGAAGTCCAGGCCCAGGCCGCGGCCCTGGCTGGCGCCGGGAATGAGCCCGGGAACGTCCGCGACGGTGAACGTCGTGTCGCCGATCGAGACCACTCCGAGGTTGGGCTGGAGGGTCGTGAACGGGTAGTCGGCGATCTTCGGCTTGGCGGCCGACAGAACCGATACGAGCGACGATTTGCCGGCGGATGGAAAACCGACCAGTCCGACGTCGGCCACCGACTTGAGTTCGAGGACGAGGTCGCGGTCCTCCCCCGCCTCACCGAGCAGAGCGAAGCCAGGAGCCTTGCGCGCCTTGGATGCGAGTGCCGCATTGCCGAGGCCACCCCGGCCACCGCGAGCCGCGACGTATCGAGTCCCGATGCCGATGAGGTCGGCGAGAACCCGACCCCGTCCGTCGAGGACGACGGTGCCGTCGGGAACCTTGAGGATCAGATCTGAGCCGTTGGCGCCCTCCCGGTTGCCACCCATGCCCTGTGCACCGTTGGTCGCCTTCGCTCGCGGATGGAAGTGGAAGTCGAGGAGGGTGTGGACGTTGCGGTCCACCTCGAGCACGACATTCCCGCCGCGCCCCCCGTTGCCGCCGTCCGGACCCCCGAGCGGCTTGAACTTCTCGCGGTGCACGGACGCGCAACCATTGCCGCCTTTTCCGGCGCTGACGTGCAGCACCACGCGGTCAATGAATCGGGACATGACTGCCGGATCCTTCCTCAGTCAGTACTTCCGGGCGTCTTCCGGGCGCTTCCAGCAAGTGCCCTGGGTGATACACAGTGTGCCGGACAAGACGCACGATGGATGAAACAACAGTAGGGGCGGGCGAGGGTTTCGAGACCCTCGCCCGCCCCTACTGGGAGATCGGAACGGAATCGAACTCGTCATCGAGTCCGGACCGTCGGTGGCAGCAGACTTAGGCCTCTGCCGCGACCGGAACGACGTTCACGGTCTTGCGCCCGCGCTTGGTGCCGAACTCGACGGCACCCGCCGCAAGAGCGAACAGGGTGTCGTCACCGCCACGACCGACGTTGACGCCGGGGTGGAAGTGGGTGCCGCGCTGACGGACGAGGATCTCGCCGGCGTTGACGGACTGGCCGCCGAAACGCTTCACGCCGAGTCGTTGCGCGTTCGAGTCGCGACCATTACGGGAGCTGGATGCACCCTTCTTATGTGCCATGTCGAATCCCTCCCAGGAATCGGAAAAGCTGTATCGGTAGAAGCTGTCTCAGTAGAAACTCGAGCTACTTGATGCCGGTGACCTTGAGGACCGTCAGCTTCTGCCGGTGACCTTGGCGCTTGTGGTAGCCGGTCTTGTTCTTGAACTTGTGGATCCGAATCTTCGGTCCCTTGGTCTGCTCGACGACTTCACCGGTCACGGAAATCTTCGCCAGCTTGTCGGCGTCGGTGGTCAGCTTGGAGCCATCGACCACGAGAACCGGGGCAAGCGAGACAGCGGTGCCGGGCTCACCCTCGATCTTCTCGACCTTGACGAGGTCACCAACAGCGACCTTGTACTGCTTTCCGCCGGTCTTGACGATCGCGTACGTTGCCATCGGACGGCTACCCCTTGCTAATTCGAACGTGCTCGCGCCGCTGCCGTGAGGCCTTCGATGCTGCGCGACTGGTCTGGTAAGGCGGCTACCCCTTGCGCGCCCGATGTAGGCCCGAATCGGGCGCAGCAGAGCGATATCGCCGGGTAGCGACCGGTCAAGATTACGGGACGGCGACCGTCAGGGTCAAACTGGGCCATCGCGTTGCCCCGCGGTAGTGACAGCTCACCGCCACGCCCTCCGCGGGCGGCGAACTGCCACGATTCCATCAGGCCTCGGTGTCCGTCGGCGGGCCCGCGGGACGTGCCGCGGCACGGCGACGACGGGGCCGGCGGGCAACCTGCAGATCGCCATCGTTGCGTGCCTCCGACGGTGCGGGCGGAGCCTGGGATTCGACGTCACGATCGCCCATCGGCTGCGAAGTCGGCTCCGATACGGGGATCACGAACACCGTGCCCGACTCGGGCACCTCACTCGTCGGCGCTGCCGCCGCCCGCGACACCCGCCGACTCCGCCGTCGCGACCGCGGTACCGGCGCTGCCTCGGGCTCGGGTTCCCGCGTAGCGGATTCGCGCGTAGCGGATTCGCGCTCCTCTGCCCCAGCCTTCCTGCCTCCAGCCTTCCTGCCCCCAGCCTTCCTGCCCCCAGCCTTCCCGACCTCAGCCTTCCCGACCTCAGCCGGCTCTGCCTCGGACTTCCCGACCTCAGCCTGGTCTGCCTCAGCCTGCTCGCCCTCAGCCTGCTCGACCGCGACTTGCGCAACCTCGGCCTTCACAGCATCCGAGTCGACCTTCGCGGCGTCCGACTCGGTCTCCTCCACGTTGTCGTCCGCGTGGTGTGAGGCCATCGCCAGCGCCACCGGGTGTGCCCGCTTGACGGACGCGTCCGCGGCTGCTTCCTCCGGAGTCGGGTGAGCGTGCTGACCGTTGGTCGCCGGTTCCTGGGCAGCCGCAGTCGCCCGGTCCCGACCGCGCTTCTTTCGAGAGCCCGACTCCTTGGCCTGGCCTCGGCCCTCGTCCCCCGATTTCGTCTCGATGGGGTCGCTGTGCACGACGATGCCCCGTCCGTGGCAGTGCTCACATGTGGTGGAGAACGCCTCCACCAGGCCGGTGCCGAGTTTCTTGCGGGTCATCTGGACCAGACCCAGGGAGGTGACCTCGGAGACCTGGTGGCGCGTGCGGTCCCGGCTCAGTGCCTCGGTGAGGCGGCGCAGGACCAAGTCGCGATTGGATTCGAGGACCATGTCGATGAAGTCGACGACGATCATGCCGCCGATGTCGCGCAGGCGCATCTGTCGCACGATCTCCTCGGCGGCCTCGAGGTTGTTCCGTGTGACGGTCTCCTCGAGGTTGCCACCGGAACCGGTGAACTTACCGGTGTTCACGTCGATGACGGTCATAGCCTCGGTGCGATCGATCACGAGTGTGCCTCCCGACGGCAACCACACCTTGCGATCGAGTGCCTTCGCGAGTTGCTCGTCGATACGGTGCGTCTCGAAGACGTCGGGTGTGCCGGGCGCAGGGTCGTGGCGTGTGGCCCGCGGCAGCAGGTCCGGAGCCACGTTCTCGATGTATGCCTCGACGGTGCTCCACGCCTTCTCCCCCTCGATGACGAGTTTCGAGAAGTCCTCGTTGAACAGATCCCGCACGACCTTGACGAGTAGGTCGGGCTCCTCGTAGAGCACCTGGGGGTTTCCATTCCCCTTCGCCTGCGCCTTGTCGGCCTGCTCCTGGATCCTCGTCCACTCCGTCTGCAGGCGATTCACATCGCGTGACAGTTCTTCCTCGCTGACGCCCTCGGACGCCGTCCGAATGATCACGCCGGCGTCGGCCGGGACGATCTCGCGCAAAATCTCCTTGAGTCGCTTGCGCTCGGTGTCGGGCAACTTGCGGCTGATGCCCGTGGAATTGCCCTTGGGCACATACACCAGGAAGCGGCCGGCGAGGCTGATCTGCGTGGTCAGCCGAGCACCCTTGTGGCCCAGTGGGTCCTTACTGACCTGGACCAGCACCTGATCGCCAGGCTTGAGCGCCTGCTCGATCTTGCGTTCCTTGCCGCCGAGACCGGCAGCTTCCCAGTTGACCTCACCGGCGTACAGGACGCCGTTGCGACCACGGCCGATGTCGATGAACGCCGCCTCCATGCTGGGGAGCACATTCTGTACGCGGCCGAGATAGACGTTGCCGACCATCGACGCGGACGACGAACCCGTCACGAAGTGCTCGACCAGGACGCCGTCCTCGAGAACTGCGACCTGGGTCGACGCCGCCGGATTGGCACCGCCCACCCTCTCGCGCACGACCATCACGCGGTCGACCGATTCTCGGCGCGCCAGGAATTCCGATTCGCTCAGGATCGGTGGGCGGCGGCGGCCGGCGTCACGACCATCCCGGCGGCGCTGGCGCTTCGCCTCGAGGCGTGTGGATCCGCTGATCCCCTGGACCTCGTCCTTGGCGCGGGCCTTGTTGCGCGGCTCCCGCTCGTGTACGACGGTGTTCGGCGGATCGTCGTCCGCCGCGATGTCGCCGCCCTCGGCGCCGCCCTTGCGGCGCCGACGCCGGCGCCGGCGCCGACTGGTGCTGTCGGCGCCCTGCTCCGACTCGTCCTGCTCGGCCTCTCCGGACTCGGTCTCCGAGCTGGATTCGGTGCTGCTCTCCGTGTGCTCACCTGCGGGCTGCGAGTCCCGGGTCTCTGTGGTGCCCTCGGCAGCGACCGCGCCATCGGCAGGGCTCTCCTGACTCGCGCCCGACTCGGTGCCCTCGGCGGGCTGTTCACCTCGGCCGCGGCCGCGACCACGCCGCCCCCGACGACGACGACGCTGCTGGTCGCCTCCCTCGCTTTCGGTTGACGCAGCTTCGGCTGGCGCGGCTTCGGTTGGCACGGCTTCGGCCGATCCAGCCGAGCCCGTAGCTTCCTCTGCGGGGGCGGAGGTTGTTTCCTCGGTCGCCTCGGCGTGCCGCTCGTCGGTCGGTTCTGCAGCTGGGGCGCCGCGGCGGCCGCGACGACGCGGCGCAGGCTCGGCCACCACCGGCTCGGGCTGCAGAAACAGGGGCGCCGCCATGGCGGCCGTGGCCGTGGCAGGCGGGGACTCCGGCGCTTGGCCGGCATCGGACTCAGTGTCGGTGAACAGGCCGGCGCTGGATGGTCCGAGCGCGTCGGCTTCCTGTCTCGTCTCGACGACAGCGTCCGTGGGGTTGACGCCGATCTCGGCTGGGATGTCCGGTTCGGGCGCGGTCTCCGCCTCAGGGACCGTCTTCCTGCGTGTGCGCTTGCGGGGCGCGGCCTTGACCGCCGTGTCCGCGGCGGTGTCGGTTGGGGCCTCGTCGACCGGGGCCTCTGCTACCGGGCTCTCCGGTTCCGGGGAGGGCTCGACGGCACCGGACACCACCAGGTGGATTCGCTCGGCGAGCTCGCGCTGCAGACTGGAGTGTGCGCTGCGCAGCTCAGTTCCCAGCGCGGCAGCCTCGGCAAGGACCTGCTTGCTGGTCACGCCCAATAACTTCGCCAGCGCATGGACGCGTATCTTCTCGGGGAGTACCGGGGCGGTACTCGGGTCGACCGTCGCTTCCGCGATCGGTTCCTGCACGTTGTCGGGCGGCGCTTGTTCGGCCACGTATTCTCCTCGAGCCCCCGGGCGCGTCCGTCCGTCTGGTATTCGGATACGACGCGGCCACGCGGGGGCGATCGTTGTGTACTCGCACCGAGGTACGAGATTGTATGGTCTCGCTCCACGTACTTCGCAGTGCCGTTATCACTACAAAATCGCGCGGTGCCTGTCAGGATGGCGGCGATCCACGGCGCGAGCGCCTGACCGTTCACGAAGCGAGCGCCTGATCATCCAGCGTGCCGCACGTGGAAGGATTTCTTCCGTACCTGTGGGGCAGCGATGACGGGCTTCGCGCCGTGGTGTCATCCGATCGGATCCGCGTGGAGCAAAATTGCGGGCCGATCGATTCAAGTATCCCACACCCCAGCGGTGTATCTGCCTATTGACGCTCAGGTGGGTGGCGGAACGAAAGGACGCCCCACGGACTCGACGTCCATGGAGCGTCCTGGATGGTGGAAATCAGCGCTGTGCGAGAACCGGGAACCAGAGTGCGATCTCACGCTCAGCGGACTCGATCGAATCGGAACCGTGGACGAGATTCTGGCCGCCATCGAGCGCGAGGTCAGCGCGAATGGTCCCTGGAACGGCCCTCTCGACGGGATCGGTTCCGCCGGCGATCTGACGGAATGCGGCGATCGCACGCGGCCCTTCGAGGACCGCAGCCACGAGCGGACCCGACGTGATGAACTCGAGCAGGCCCGGGTAGAACGGCTTGCCTTCGTGCTCGGCGTAGTGTGTCGCGGCGACATCGGTCGATGCGGTCCGCAACTCCATAGCCGCGATGGTCAGACCCTTGCGTTCGATGCGGGCGAGGATCTCGCCGACGTAGCCACGTGCTACGCCGTCGGGCTTGATCAATACCAGGGTGCGCTCAGTCACGGGAAGTAGCGTAGACGGTCAGTCTCGTTGCCCGGGAAGCAGACCCCGCTCGATCCGGCGGGTGATGTCCTTCCGGAGGTACAAGATGTACAGCCAGACGGCACCGAACAGCAGCCCGATCACACCTAGTGCCGTGTCCACGAAGAACCCGAGGATCGTGAAGACCTGCAGCGTCAGGTTGAACTTCATCGCCCACGGACGGCCCTGAACGCCGGCACCGAGAATCATCAGCAGTGCGAGCACACAGATGTAGGTGCCGGAGAACCACGTCAGGCCCCTCGAGTTGACGACGGCCACCACTGGAAGCGCCAGCAGCACAACGATCGCCTCGAGGACGAGTGTGCCCGACAGCACGCCGCGGAAGCCCTTCCACGGATCGTTCGCCGGCGGACGGAATTCGGGCTGGGGGTTGCCAGGGATCTCGCTCACACGGGGTCCTTTCCGAACAGGGATCGGGCAGCGCCCGCGGTCACGACCGAACCGGTCACCACCACGCCGGCACCCGACACTGCCTCACCGGGCTCAGCGACTTCCTCCGCCAGCCCGATCGCGGTCTCGAGAGCGTCGGCCAGCGTGGGCGCCACGACGACCCGCTCGTCGCCGTACCTGGCCACGGCACGACTGGCCAGATCCTCGACGTCCATCGCCCGTGGTGAGCCGTTGTGGGTTACGACGAGCTCGTCGAAGACCGGTTCGAGGGCGTCGAGGATCCCATCGATGTCCTTGTCGGCCATGATGCTGACGACACCGACGAGTTTGCGAAAGTCGAACTCCGTGGAGAGCGCGGCGGCAAGCGCCTTGGCCGAGTGGGGGTTGTGCGCCGCGTCGAGGAACACCGTCGGCGCGCTCCGGACGCGTTCGAGTCGACCCGGGTTGATTACCGAGGCAAAGCCGGCGCGAATGGTGTCGACGTCGAGCTGACGATCCTGACCGGCCCCGAAGAACGCCTCCACTGCAGCCAGCGCGAGGGAGGCATTGCGTGCCTGATGCTCACCGTGCAGCGGCAGGAAGATGTCGTCGTACACACCGCCGAGACCCTGTAGTTCGAGCTGTTGGCCACCGATCGCGATCTGCCGACGCAGCACCTTGAATTCGGATCCCTCGCGGGCGACGGCCGCGTCGACCTCGACCGCGCGCCGAAGCAACACGTCCATCGCCTCGGGGGCCTGCTCCGCAAGGATCGCGACGGTGTCGGTCGCGACGATTCCGTCGTCGCGGCCGGTCTTGATGATCCCGGCCTTCTCCCCCGCGATCGACGCGAGGTCGGGACCGAGATAGTCGACGTGGTCGAGGCCGATCGGGGTGATCACCGCGACCTGCGCGTCGATGACGTTGGTGGCGTCCCACTTTCCGCCGAGACCGGTCTCGACGACCGCGACATCGATGGGCGCCTCGGCGAACGCCGCGTACGCCATCGCGGTGGTGACCTCGAACTTGCTCATCGCTGGACCGCCGGCAGCCTCGGACTGCTGGTCGATCATCCTGACGTACGGTTCGATCTCTCGATAGGTGTCGATGTACGTGCGCACGGGAATCGGCGCACCATCGATGCTGATCCGCTCGGTCGCCAACTGCAGGTGCGGACTCGTGGTCCGTCCGGTCCGACGATGCAGGTGGGTGAGCAACGCGTCGATCATCCGGGTCACCGACGTCTTGCCGTTGGTACCGGCGACGTGGATAGCCGGATAGTTCCGCTGCGGTGAACCGAGCAGATCCATCAACGCGGAAATCCTCGTCAGCGACGGCTCGATCTTGCTCTCGGGCCAGCGCCTATCCAGTTCCGCCTCGACGAGCGCGAGTTCGGCCAGATCGACCGGGGTGGGTTCACCCGGGCGTTCGGTGGTCACGCGCCGCCCAACTCCTTCAGGCGAGCGGTCATGCGGGCGATCTCCTCCTGGGCCACCTGCCGGCGGGTACGAATCTTCTCGACGACCGCTTCCGGCGCCTTGGCGAGGAACGCCTCGTTGGACAGCTTGGCGGTGGTGCCCGCAAGCTCCTTCTCGGCGACCGCGAGGTCCTTCTCGAGACGCTTCTTCTCGGCACTCAGGTCGACGGCACCCGAGGTATCGAGTTCGACGGTCACCGTGGCCCTGCTCAGCCGCACCTCGACGGACGCGGTCGCCGCGAAGCCGTCCGCGGAGTCGGTGAGTTTGGCGAGCGACGCAATGGACGTCAGTTGGGCCTCGATGTCGGCCTCGTCGGCACCTGAGAGGCGGGCGGCCACCTTCTGCGACGGCTTGAGGCCCTGGTCACTGCGGAAGCGACGGACCTCGGTCACCAGCTTCTGCATGTCCTCGATGCGCTGGGCCGCAACGGGATCGGCGGCAACGTCACTCGCATCCGGCCACCGTGCGACAACCACGGACTCGCCGCTGGTGAGCGCCTTCCACAGCGTCTCCGTGACGAACGGGATGACGGGGTGCAGCATCCGCAGGAGAGTGTCGAGGACGTTGCCGAGCACGGCGCGGGTCGCTGTCGCCTGCTCGTCGCCGGTCGCGAGCTGGACCTTTGCGAGCTCGAGGTACCAGTCGCACACCTCGTCCCACGCGAAGTGGTAGAGCGCCTCGCACGCCTTGGAGAACTCGAACCTCTCGAACGCCTCGTCCACCTCGGCGCGGACCTGCTCGAGCCGGTCCAGGATCCACCGGTCGGCGTCGCTGAGCCGGTCCCGGTCAGGCAGCTCGGCGACCACGGCACCATTCATCAGCGCGAACTTGGTGGCGTTGAACAACTTGTTCGCAAAGTTGCGGGACGACTGCGCGTGGTCCTCGCCGACCGCGAGGTCGCTGCCCGGGTTGGCGCCGCGGGCGAGCGTGAAACGCAGGGCATCGGCGCCGTACCGATCCACCCAGTCGAGAGGGTCGATGCCGTTGCCGCGGGACTTCGACATCTTCTTGCCGAACTGGTCACGGACGAGGCCGTGTAGGAACAGATCCTTGAACGGAACGCTGCCCTGCAGATTGCGCTCGTCACTTCCCTGGCCGGCGGCGTAGGTGCCGAACATCATCATCCGGGCCACCCAGAAGAACAGGATGTCGTAGCCGGTGACGAGGACGCTGGTCGGGTAGAACTTCTCGAGTTCGGGGGTCTTGTCGGGCCAGCCCATCGTGGAGAACGGCCACAGTGCCGAGGAGAACCACGTGTCGAGCACGTCGGGGTCCTGCTCCCAGCCCTCGGGGGCGGTCTCGTCCGGGCCGACGCACTTGACCTCGCCGTTCGGGCCGTACCAGATCGGGATGCGGTGGCCCCACCAGAGTTGCCGCGAGATGCACCAGTCGTGCATGTTGTCGACCCAGCCGAACCAGCGCGGTTCCTGGCTTGCGGGGTGGATGACGGTGTCGCCGTTGCGGACCGCGTCACCCGCGGCCTTGGCGAGCGCATCGACCTTGACCCACCACTGCATGGACAGACGCGGCTCGATCGTCTCACCCGAGCGCTCGGAGTGGCCGACGCTGTGCAGGTAGGGACGCTTCTCGGCCACGATGCGGCCCTGCTCGGCGAGTGCCTCGCGCACCTTCACCCGCGCCTCGAAGCGATCCATGCCGTCGAACTGGGTTCCGGTCTCGGCGATCCGGCCGGCCTTGTCCATGATCGTCGGCATCGGCAGGTTGTGCCGCAGGCCCATCTCGAAGTCGTTGGGATCATGTGCGGGCGTGATCTTCACAGCACCCGTGCCGAACTCGGGGTCTACGTAGTCGTCGGCGATGATCGGGATCTGGCGCCCGGTGAACGGGTGCTCGAGAGTTGTGCCGACGAGGTGCTTGTAGCGCTCGTCGTCCGGGTGGACCGCGACCGCTGTGTCACCGAGCATCGTCTCGACACGGGTGGTGGCGACGATCACGTGCGCCTCACCGTCGTCCAGCGAGCCGTAGCGCAGTGAGACGAGTTCGCCCTCCACCTCCTCGAACTTGACCTCGATGTCGGAGATCGCGGTCTGCAGCACCGGCGACCAGTTGACCAGACGCTCGGCTCGGTAGATCAGGCCCTCGTCGTAGAGACTCTTGAAAATCGTCTGGACGGCACGCGAGAGGCCCTCGTCCATCGTGAAGCGGTCACGGCTCCAGTCGACCCCGTCACCGATGCGGCGCATCTGCCCCTGGATCGTGCCGCCGGACTGACGTTTCCAGTCCCAGACCTTCTCGACGAACGCCTCGCGGCCGAAGTCCTCCTTGGTCACGCCATCGGCGGCGAGTTGCTTCTCGACGATCGTCTGCGTCGCGATGCCGGCGTGGTCCATGCCCGGCAGCCACAGCACCTCGTACCCCTGCATGCGCCTGCGTCGCGTCAGGGCATCCATCAGGGTGTGGTCGAGCGCGTGCCCCATGTGCAACGAGCCCGTGACGTTCGGCGGCGGCAGCACGATCGAGTAGCCCGGCTTCTCGCTCGACGGATCGGCGGTGAAGTAACCGGCGTCCACCCAACCCTGGTACAACTCGGCCTCTACCGCGCTGGGATCCCAGCTCTTGGGAAGGGCATCGGCGGGGTACTGGGGAGTCTCTGGCGCACTGGTCACCCCCCAATCGTAATCAGTAGTGGCGAATCGCCCGGATCCGGCTCGGGGCCGCTGACGGACCCGAGACGGGAGCCGAGGACATCCTCGGCGAGGACCAACTGCGTGACGACGGCCCGCGAACCGTCAACGCGGATTCCGCCACATCTTCCACAGCGTCGGGCCCCCGTCTGGCAGCACGATCTCGCCGGTGACCTCGAAACCGAACCGCTCGTAGTAAGGAATGTTCTCCTTCTTGCTGGATTCGAGGTAGGCCGGTGCTCCTTCGGCGTCGCAGCGCGACAACCGCGAGTTCAGCAAGGCCTTCCCGTGACCCCGGCCACGACCGGCAGCCGTCGTACCGATCGCCGCCAGATACCAGTGCGGCTCGGTCGGATGCGCCGAATCGAGCGCCTGCACAGCCCCGGCGCCGACCCGAAGGTGTCGGCCCAGTGCCCGCGCGACCGCCGGAAACCCGAGAAGGGAGTTAAGCGTCGACTGCTTCCACCGCCCCGGTGGATCCCACAGCGCTCCCCCGACGACGCCCCCCTGCGGCGACTCGGCCAGTTCGACTCCGCCACCGGCGAGGTGGTGGTAGCGGATCTCGGCGCTGAACAACCTGGCAAGGCCCACCGGACGCCTGGCGGCGTCGGGCAGCATCCAGGACGTCACCGGATCGTCATCGAAGGCTTCCGCGAGTGCGCGAGAGACCGCGGGAATGTCCGATCGGGTCACAGGTCGCACGACGACTCCCATGTCGCCAGAATAACCGGCCACTCAGTCCAGCAGGGGTGCAATGCGCCCAGGGATGTTGTCGAGCGCATGCGGCAGGCTCAGCACGGTGCTCCAGGCCATGGCCTGGGCGGCCTCGTCCTCGAGAATAATCGCCCGACCATCCTTGACAACGTCGAGAGTCTGATACAACGGCGTCCTGTCGAGCTCGGCCCGTAGCTGGTCGCCGAAGCTGCCACTTGCGTACCACACCAGCAGGTCGACGTCGGCGAGCGAGAGTTGTTCAGCGCTGATCTCCGCGAAGTTCGTGGACCGGAGTTGTTCGGCAACAGGGGGATTCACGAACCCGAGCTCCGTGAAGAACCGCACCTTCGGATCGTCCGGTCCGTACACGCCGAACTGGCCGGGGCCCTTGAGCGCGCCGACGAGGACCGTCTTGCCCGCGAACATCGGGTGCGCGGCGGCGGTGTCGGCGAACTGCTTCTGCACGCCCGCCACCAACCCCGCGGCCCGTTCCTGCTCGCCGAGCGCCTCCCCGAGGATCCTTGTCTGGTCCTGCCAGGACACGCCATAGTCTGCGACACCGGCCGGTTGCGCGACCGTCGGCGCAAGGGCCGAGAGCATGGTGTACTGCCCCTGAGTCAGCCCCGAGTAGGTTCCGACGATCAGGTCGGGCGCCGCTCCGGCCACCTTCTCGATGTCGATTCCGGTGCTCGCGCTCCCGACGATCGCCGGCTTGGCATCGCCGAGCAAGTCCTGAGCCCACGGCCACACCGCGTTCGGATAGTCGCCGTACCAGTCGAACACGCCGACCGGGACCGCACCCAGCGCGAGCAAAGCGTCCTGGTCGTTGTAGCCAACGCTGACGATCCGCTGAGGATTCACGGGAACCGTTGTCTCGCCGTACTTGTGGGCGATCGTGGCGCCGCCTGCGACCGCACCGCCGCCACCGGAGCCGCCGCCACACGCTACAGCGAATGCGAGCACCGCGCCTGCGCTGCCGATCAGGAACCCGCGGCGCGAATATTCGCCGGCTCGCGTCTGGAGATCACCCATGAGGACCCTTCGTATCGTGGCGGCACCCCACCAGAGAAGGTAAGGCTAGCCGATCTTAGCGCCACC
This sequence comes from Rhodococcus spongiicola, assembly GCF_004011835.1. Classification (GTDB taxonomy): domain Bacteria; phylum Actinomycetota; class Actinomycetes; order Mycobacteriales; family Mycobacteriaceae; genus Prescottella; species Prescottella spongiicola. The sequence goes on along the minus strand of NZ_RKLN01000002.1, from coordinate 579,959 downwards.
CTCAGTGCGTCGAATCGTGCGCCGGCGTCCGATCAGGGCCAGTATGGGCTTATGACGCGTAGGGGCCCCAGGGACGACATCAACGAGAACGAGCTCGTCGTCAGCCACCCCAAGGACTCTGCGGCCGGAGTTCCGGCTGTACTGGTGTCGCTCGACCGCGCGATCGAGCAGATGGGAATCGCACGCACCGCGCGCACACTCATCCGACTCAACCAGCGACACGGTTTCGACTGCCCGGGCTGCGCGTGGCCCGAGACGCCCGGCCACCGCAAACCGGCAGAGTTCTGCGAGAACGGCGCCAAGGCCGTCGCCGAGGAAGCCACGCTACGGACGGTGACCCCGGTGTTTTTCGCCGCCCACCCGGTCTCGGAACTGGCCGGGCACACCGACTACTGGCTGGGTCAGCAGGGCCGGCTCGCGCACCCGATGGTGCTTCGACCCGGCAGCGACCGCTACGAGCCGATCGGGTGGGACGACGCATACCGGCTGATCGCAACCCACCTCCGCGAACTCGACACCCCCGACGAGGCGGTGTTCTATACGTCCGGGCGGACGAGCAACGAGGCAGCGTTCCTGTACCAGTTGATGATTCGCAGCTTCGGGACCAACAACATGCCGGACTGCTCCAACATGTGCCACGAGTCGTCCGGCAGTGCGTTGACCGACGCGATCGGTATCGACAAGGGATCGGTCTCCGTGCCCGATCTCGAGCAAGCCGACCTGATCCTGATCGCCGGCCAGAACCCGGGAACCAACCACCCCCGAATGCTCTCGACACTCGAGAAGGCCAAAGCCAACGGGGCACGGATCATCGCGATCAACCCGCTGCCCGAGGCCGGACTGCGCCGCTTCAAGGACCCGCAAAAGGTGGGTGGGGTGCTCGGCCGCGGCGTCGAGATCGCCGACGAGTTCCTGCAGATCCGCCTCGGCGGCGACATGGCGCTGTTCCAGGGTCTGGGCCGACTGCTGCTCGAGGCCGAGGACCGCGCGCCCGGCACCGTCGTCGACCGTGCGTTCGTCGACACGTACTGCGCCGGCTTCGACGAGTACGCAGCGCACGTACGCGCGGTCGATCTCGATACCGTCGTGCAGGCCACCGGGCTGACGATGAGGCAACTCGAGGACACCGCTCGTGCCCTCATCGAATCCGAGCGAACCGTCACCTGCTGGGCGATGGGCCTGACTCAGCACACGCACGCCGTCGCAACCATCCAGGAGGCCGTCCACCTGCTGCTGATGCGCGGCATGATCGGCAAGCCTGGGGCGGGCGTCTGCCCGGTCCGCGGCCACTCGAACGTCCAGGGCGACCGCACCATGGGCATCTGGGAGAAGATGCCCGAGGAGTTTCTCGCCGCACTCGACACCGAGTTCTCCATCGAGAGTCCGCGTCGGCACGGATGGGACACCGTCGACGCGATCCGCGCCATGCGTGACGGGCGCGCCCGGGTGTTCATGGCGATGGGCGGGAACTTCGTGTCCGCCACTCCCGATACCACCGCCACCGAGCAGGCACTACGCAATTGTGAACTGACGGTTCAGGTCTCGACGAAACTCAATCGCAGCCACGTGGTCCACGGGCGCACCGCGCTGATCCTGCCGACGCTCGGACGCACCGATCTCGACATCCAGTCGACCGGCCAGCAGGCGGTGTCGGTGGAGGATTCGATGTCGATGGTGCACCTGTCGCGGGGCCGGCTGAAGCCCGTGAGCGAGCACCTGCGTAGCGAGGTCGCGATCATCTGCCAGCTCGCGCGGGAACTGCTCGGCCCCGACCATCCCGTGCCGTGGACGAAGTTCGAGGGCGACTACGACCTGATCCGGGATTCGATCTCGCGCGTCGTCCCAGAGTTCGAGGACTACAACACCCGGGTCAGGCAGCGCGACGGCTTCCTGCTGCCGCATCCGCCACGTGACTCCCGGGAGTTCCGCACCCACACGGGCAAGGCCAACTTCGAGGTGAACCCGCTCGAATGGGTGCCGACCCCACCCGGCCGCCTGATCCTGCAGACACTGCGCAGCCACGACCAGTACAACACCACAATCTACGGGCTCGACGATCGCTACCGTGGCGTCAAGAACGGCCGCAAGGTGGTATTCGTCAACGCCGACGACATCGCCGAACTCGGCCTGCGCGATGGCCAGATCGTCGACATCGTGTCCGAATGGGCGCCAGGCGACAACACCGGCGAGACTGTGGAGGAGCGCCGGACCCGCGACTTCCGGATCGTCGAGTACAACACACCACGTGGCAACGCGGCCGCGTACTATCCCGAGACCAATCCCCTCGTGCCGCTCGATCACGTTGCCGCCAAGTCGAACACACCGGTGTCGAAGGCGATCGTCGTGCGCCTCGAGCCGACAGAGGGAAAGTAGAACAGGGGGAAAGTAGATGGGACGAGTCACCGCCCGCCGCCCCGTTCTGCGGATCACCGCAGACGGTACTCGACGGCGACCGGACACCCTGGCCGTTGAGGAGCCCCTCGAGATCCGTCTCGGCGGGCACCCCCTCACGGTCACGATGCGCACCCCCGGCAACGACGTGGACCTGGCCCACGGATTCCTGTTGGCAGAGGGGATCATCGAGTCCGCACGAGACGTCAGCACCGTCCGCTACTGCGACGGTGTCGGTGAGGACGGCGCCAACACCTACAACGTGCTCGACGTCGAACTCGCTGCCGGAGTACCGGATCCGGGGAACCGGGGGCGACGCGAGTTTCTGACCACCTCCGCGTGCGGCGTGTGCGGCAAGGCGTCACTCGACGAGGTCGCGGTCCGCAGCAGGTTCTCATTGTCCGACAGTTCGCTCGAGGCCACCGCGACGGCACTTTCTTCGATGCCGTCCACCTTGCGGCGCAGCCAGCGGGTGTTCGCCGCGACGGGCGGACTGCACGCGGCCGGACTGTTCACTGCCGACGGCGCCTTGCTGGCAGTTCGCGAGGACGTCGGTCGGCACAACGCGGTCGACAAGGTCCTGGGCTGGGCACTCACCGAGAACCGGATCCCGCTCACCGACGCGATCCTTATCGTGAGCGGCCGCGCCTCGTTCGAACTGGCCCAGAAGGCGACCGTAGCCGGGGTTCCTCTCCTCGGTGCGGTGTCCGCACCGTCGTCGCTCGCCGTCGACCTCGCACGCGATCGCGACATGACGCTCGTGGGTTTTCTGCGCGGCGAGACCATGAACGTCTATGCGGGCGAGCACCGCATCAAGATCTGACCCGGCGCACGTCCAGTACCCTTGTCCGTCGTGGACTCCCCGAACACGGTGCTGGGCAAGGTGGTCACCGTCCTCGACGCCTTCACCGCGGAGGACCACTGGGTGAGCTTCAGCGAACTCGTGCGTCGCACGGGACTGAACAAGACCACTCTGCACCGACTGCTCGCTGAATTGGTCGGGACCCGACTGATCGACCGGTCCGGATCCGGGTACCGCCTGGGTCGGCACCTGTTTGAGTTGGGAATGCGGGCTTCGGTGGAACGAGGCCTGATCGAGGTGGCGACCCCGTTTCTGGAAGACCTCCGCGAACGCACCCGTGAGACCGTGCACCTCGGCGTACTCGAGGGCGAGGAGGTCGTGTACGTCGCCAAGATCGGTGGCCATCTGCAGGCCGAATCACCCTCGCGCGTCGGTGGGCGAATGCCGTTGTACTGCACAGCGATCGGCAAGGCCATGCTCGCCCACTCCCCGAGCGAACTGAAGGCGCGCACACTCGCCGGGCCGCTCCCGCGCCGCACGCCTCGGACCATCACGGCTCCGGGCCGCCTGGCCCGGCAACTCGACACCATCGCGGAGACGGGTGTGGCCTTCGAGTACGAGGAGTCGGCCGTGGGGATCGTGTGCGTCGCGGCAGCGATTCTCGACGCCGACGATCGTCCCGTTGCCGGGGTCAGCGTGACCGGCCCGGTCACCCGCCTGCGACCCGACGCTCACACCAACGAGGTCCGTGCGGCCGCCGCGGGAATCGCGGCGACCCTCGTGCGCCGCGAAAACCTGCGCCACGACTGACCTCACCAGGAGAGTTTCACTCAGCGAAACCGATCGCTCGCGACGAACGGGTGGCATCCCGCACAGTCCTTCCAGGAACAATCCAGCCAGGGAAACCGACAAGGACATCCATGCCTCCACTCGAACCGACAATCTCCGCCGAGGCGATCACCCGGGCCGCCGAACGCCTCGCAGAGGCCGCGAAGACCGGTATCCCGTGCCCCCCGGTGAGGGACCTGATCGGCCCGTCCGACATCGGCGTGGCCTACCAGGTGCAGCAGAAACTGACCGACTGGCGCCTCGCCGACGGTGCCACCATCGTCGGACGGAAGACCGGCCTGACCTCCGAGGCGGTCCAGAACCAACTCGGCGTCAACCAGCCCGACTTCGGCGTGCTGTTCGCCGACATGGACGTCACCGATCTGCCCGAGGTACCCAGCGAGCGCATGCTCCAGCCCAAGGCCGAGGCCGAGGTCGCGTTCCGCCTGGGCACCGATCTGACCGAGGGTGACTTGGAGATGGATCAGATCCGCGCCTCGGTGTCCGGTGCGGTGGCCGCGCTCGAGCTCGTCGACAGCCGGGTGGCCAACTGGGAGATCGGCATCACCGACACCGTGGCCGACAACGCCTCCTCGGGCCTGTACGTGCTCGGCGACAACTGGCTCACCCTCGACGAGGTCGAACCGAAGGATGTCGTCATGCGCATGTACGCCGACGGCGATCTGGTCTCCGAGGGCAACGGAGAGGCGTGCCTCGGTGACCCGCTCATCGCTCTGCAGTGGCTCGCGCGCACGGCCCTCGAGTACGGCCAGCCGCTGCGCGCCGGCCAGATCGTGCTCTCCGGCGCCCTGGGCCCGATGGTCTCTGCTGCGCCCGGTATGGCCATCCGCGCCGAGCTGTCCACCCTCGGCACCGTGACTGCCGCTTTCTCCCGGAAGGAATCGTGACGAACGTGACGAACAACGCTGAGCCGAAGAAGATTCGGGTCGCCATCATCGGATCGGGCAACATCGGCACCGACCTGATGATCAAGGTGCTCAACAAGTCCGACGTACTCGAGATGGGTGCCATGGTCGGCATCGACCCCAGCTCCGACGGCCTCGCCCGGGCACAACGCCTGGGCGTGCCCACCACCGCCGAGGGTGTCGACGGCCTCATCGCCATGGACGGCTTCGGAGACATCGACATCGTCATGGATGCGACATCAGCCAAAGCCCACGTCGCCAACGCCGAGAAGCTCGCGCCGTTCGGCAAGAAGCTCGTCGACCTCACTCCAGCCGCGATCGGCCCGTTCGTGGTGCCGCCGGTCAACCTCGAGGAGCATCTCGACGACGACCTCGACAACCTCAACATGGTGACCTGTGGCGGTCAGGCCACCATTCCGATGGTCGCGGCCATCGCTGCCGTCACCCCGGTCCCCTATGCCGAGATCGTCGCCTCGATCTCCTCGAAGTCGGCCGGCCCCGGTACCCGCGCCAACATCGACGAGTTCACCGAGACCACGTCGAACGCCATCGAACGCGTCGGCGGCGCCGGACGCGGCAAAGCGATCATCATCCTGAACCCGGCCGAGCCACCCATGCTCATGCGTGACACCGTCCTGGCCCTGGTCGGTGACGCCGACCAGGAGGCGATCCGGACGTCCGTCAAGGAGATGACCGACCGCGTCGCCGAGTACGTGCCCGGCTACCGCCTCAAGCAGGAGGTGCAGTTCACGCCGATCGCACCCGACGAGCCGGTCCACACCCTGCTAACCGAGGGCGCAGACCCGGTCACGACCAAGGTCACCGTGTTCCTCGAGGTCGAGGGTGCCGCCGACTACCTGCCCGCATACGCCGGCAACCTCGACATCATGACCGCGGCTGCCCAGCGCACCGCCGAGTCCATTGCGCGTCGTCTCATCGCCGCGCGCAGCAACGACAACACTCCCGCGGAGGTCTGAGCGTGCCCACCAAGCTCTACATTCAGGACGTCACCCTGCGCGACGGCATGCACGCCGTCCGGCACCGGATGACCCCGGAGGACGTCGCCCGCATCTCCGGCGCTGTCGACGCTGCCGGCGTCGATGCGATCGAGGTCTCGCACGGTGACGGTCTGGCAGGCGGCTCGCTCAACTACGGCCCCGGCAGCAACACCGACTGGGAGTGGATAGAGGCGGCTGCCGATGCCATAAAGAACGCCAAGCTCACAACCCTGTTGCTGCCGGGTATCGGCACGATCGAGGAACTCGAGCACGCCTACAAGCTGGGCGTGCGGTCGATCCGCATCGCCACCCACTGCACCGAGGCCGACGTATCCGCCCAGCACATCGCCAAGGCCCGCGAACTCGGCATGGACGTCTCCGGCTTCCTCATGATGAGCCACATGGCCCCCGCCGAAGCTCTCGCTCAGCAGGCCAAGCTCATGGAATCCTATGGCGCACACTGTGTCTACGTCACCGACTCGGGCGGACGGCTGACGATGGATGGCGTCCGCGAACGCATCCGTGCGTACCGCGACGTCCTCGACGCCGACACCCAGATCGGCATCCACGCCCACGAGAATCTGTCACTGTCGGTCGCAAACAGCGTCGTGGCGGTCGAGAACGGCGTCTACCGCGTCGATGCGTCGCTGGCCGGTCAGGGCGCAGGTGCCGGAAACTGTCCTATCGAGGCGTTCATCGCGGTCGCGAACCTGTACGGCTGGGAGCATGGCTGCGACGTGTTCGCGCTGCAGGACGCGGCCGACGATATCGTTCGGCCGTTGCAGGATCGCCCGGTGCGGGTGGACCGCGAGACCCTCACCCTCGGCTACGCCGGTGTGTACTCGAGCTTCCTCCGCCATGCCGAGAAGGCGGCGCGCGACTACGGTCTCGACGCCCGCGCGATTCTGCTCGAGGTCGGCAAGCGAGCCCTCGTCGGTGGCCAGGAGGACATGATCGTCGACATCGCGCTCGACCTGCTCAACAAGTCACCCGAGACGGCTGCCGCCTCGGCCTGAGCCGCTGACCAGGGGCGGGCCCGTTCACGAACGGGCCCGCCCTCCAGGTTATCTGAGTCGGTGCATCCGAGTCAGCCCATCCGAGTCGACCCATCCGCCTCCGTGGTTCGGGCTTGGGCCGACTCCGTGCGCACTCAGGTGAGGATCTGGTAGACGAACAGAGCGGAAACGCTGAGAATCGCGCAGAACCCGAGGACGCCGAGAACGTTCTGCCACGGCTTGTTGCGGAGATGCCCCATGAGGGCCCGGTTGTTGCTCATCACGAACAACAGGAACCCGAGGAATGGAGCGACGAGCACAGTAAGCGCCTGGGCGCCGATGATGAGCTGGATCGGGTTGGCCTGCACGACGAGGGTGACGGTGAGCCCGACGGTGAGGATCGCGCCACTCGCCAACTTGGCAATGGTGCTCGACGAGGTCGGACCCTTGCCGAGCGCGTCGGAGAAGATGATGCCGCCGCCGGTCGCGTTGGCGACCATCGAGGAGAACGCGGCCCCGGAGAGTCCGATGGCGAAAATCGTCGATCCGACGGGTCCGGCGAGGGGCTCGAAGATCTTGGCGAGAGCAGCGAACGAGGTCGCCTCGACACCCTCGCGGCCGAGGACCGCGGCGGAGACGATCATCACCAGAGACGACATCACCGTCGGCGCGACGATACCCGGGATGGTGCCGACGATGGTCGCTTCGCGGTACTGGGCCTCGGTTCGGTTGCGTTCGTGGGTGGTGTAGGAGGCGAAGAATGCGGCGTTGAGCGAGAAATTGGTGCCGACGATGGCGACAACGAGTAGCTGAGCACCAGGCGGAATGCTGGGAACGATGCTGTTCACCGCCTCGTACCAATCCGGCTTGGCGATGACCGCACTGATGGCGAAGGTGGCCGCCATGATCGCGATGGCCGTCACCACGATTCGCTCGACCATGCGGTAGACGTTGCGGAACAGCAGAATCATGCCGACGGCGGCCGTGCACACCGCGCTCCAGACCAGCGGGGAGCCACCGAATACCAACGACAGTCCCAGCCCGGACCCGACCGCGTTGCCGACCGAGAAACACAGGGTGATACAGAAGACACCGACACCGGCGGCAACGCCGGCGCCACGGCCGAGTACCTCTTTGACCGAGCTGATGAGCGAGACGGGTGTGCGAATGCCGAGGCGGACACTCATATCCGCGTAGGTGAGCGAGAAGATCGCCGAGGCCGCGAGGACCCACACCAACGCGTAACCGTATTCGCTGCCGGCCTGAATCGAGCTCGCGAGGGCGCCGGGTCCGAACTGCCAGGCCCCGACGATGAAGGCGGGCCCGGCCATCGCCAGCAGCCGGACCCAGCTGCGCTGCGCGCCGGGCCGACGAACGCGCAGTTCAGGATCTCGAGCGATCACTGCTCTGCCGCCGGGTGAACCGCCTGAGGTACGAGCTTGTTTTCCCCATCTGTGAGCATTCCTTCCATTATTCGAACCTCAGGCGGTGATAGGCCAGACCAGGGGGTGCAGATCGGGGGCCATCTTCCGCTGACGGCGCGAACTGAGACTCATGACGGCCGGGGCATCGGGGCGAGTGTGGGCTGGAGTCTGCGAAGGCGTGGTCGTCGACCCACACTCCGCGGGCCGACGACGACACCCGTATCGACACCGAATGGGTGTGCAGCGACAAGCGCTCCGACAGGACCGGACTTGTCCTCCGCTACACGTAGGCGACGACCGAGTTCAGGCCCGCGGATTCGAGGGCCTTGGCAATCTCGGAGCCTGCTCCCGCAGCCAGAGGCAGAAGCGGCGGGCGAACGGTGGCGTGTTCGAGGACGCCCCGGGCAACCAAGCCTTCCTTGAGGGCGACGGTGCCCTCCATGTGTGAGCCGCGGTGGTAGACGGTGCGGGTTACCGGCAGCAAGCGGTCGTGGATGGCCCGGGCAGCGGCGTAGTCCTTGGCCTTTCCCGCGGCGATCAGTTCGACCAGTGGCTCGGGCGCGAGTCCCCCGTATCCGACGAGGGCACCGTCGACGTCGAACATCGTGTGGAGCAGGTACTCGTCGTGGCAGGTGAGGATCTGCAGGTCGGGGTTCTCTGCCCGGAGTACCGGGATTTCGGTGTCCCAGCGTCGCATGTTGCGCACGCCGTTCTTGGTGGCGAACACACCCGGTTGAGCGGCGATCTCGAGTTGGGTTTCGAGATCGTAGGTGGCCTTGGTGACGTCGGGGTATTGGAACAGGATTAGCGGCAGACCGGATTCCTCGTGGATCTGCCGGTAGCGATCCTGTGGCGCGCCCTTCTGAAAGCCGAATCGTAGCCATCCGTGGGACGGGTAGACGAGCCCTGCGGCAGCGCCGACGCTCACCGCCCGCTTGGCTTCTTCGGCTGCGACGGCGGTTCCCTCGCCCGTGATGCCCGCGATGATCGGGACACGGTCGTCAACTGCTTCCCGGAACGCCGAGATCACGGCCGCCTGCTCACCGGCGGTGAGGAAGGTGCCCTCCCCGGCGTGACCTAGAACGACCAGACCCTTGACTCCGTCCACACCGGCGAGCCAGGACCCGAGGCGGTTGATCGCCTCGAAGTCGAGGGATTCGTCCCTTTTGAACGGGGTGACTGGGGCCGGGACAAGTCCTCGGAGGTCGAGTGACATGCAATCTTCCTTCTTCGTCGTGGTGCAAAACCATGATGCGCAAACGTTTCCGGTAACGTTTCCGGGAACGTTTGCATCGTGCTTGTAGCCTGGTCCCTGTGTCAAGGGTCACAAGGTCAAGGGTCGCGAGATGAACCGTCAAAGGTCACGAGTCGGAGCGGCCTCCTTAGGCTTTCTGGCGGGCGATGTTCGAGCAGCATGAGCAGACAGATAGGTAGGCGTGGAGTGGAATCGAGGCAGAGCATGGAATCAGGACTGAGCGCGTCGCGACCGACGCCGGACAGGCATGCACCCGTCACCCTGCGTGACGTCGCCACGGCAGCCGGCGTAAGCCCATCGACGGTGAGCCGGATCCTCGACGACCGGGTCCCGGCCTCACGAACGGCTACAGCAGAGCGCGTGCGAGCCGTCGCTGCCTCCCTCGGCTACCGCCGCAACACGTTCGCCTCCAACCTGCGCCGCGGCAAAACCGCCACGATCGGAGTTCTCGTACCGCGGCTGTCCGACACCGTCATGGCCCTCATGTTCGAAGCGATCGAACGGGCAGCGAACCGGATCGGCTACTTCACCGTGGTAGCCACCACCGGCGACGACCCGACGGACACGCAAGAGGCGGCGCAGACGCTTCTGAGCCGCAATGTCGACGGCTTGATCATCGCCTCGAGCCAGCGGAAGGACGCCTTGCCGCAGCAGCTGCGTCAGGAAGGCATCCCGCACGCCCTCGTCCTTCGCACCGACGGCATCAGCCCATCCTCGCTCGGTGACGATGAGGCCGGCGGCTACCTCGCCACCCGACACCTCATAGACCTCGGGCACACCGATATCGCCGTACTACCCGGGCCACTGTTCACCTCGACGGCCACCGGCCGCCTCGCCGGGAGTATGCGGGCTCTGAACGAAGCAGGTATCGAGACGGACCCGGATTGGATCATCGAATCGGGCTTCGGAATCGAAAACGGTGCGGAAGCCGGTCGTCGTCTGTTCGGTTCGTCCGCGCGCCCCACCGCAGTCTTCGCAGCGAACGACAACCTAGCCCTGGGCGCCATGGCTGCAGCACACGAACGATCCCTGTCCGTCGGTGACGATTTCGCGCTCGTCGGATACAACGACATCCCGCTTGCGCACCTACTGTCGGTCCCCCTGACCTCGGTACGCACGCCCTTCGACCAGATCGCAGCAACCGCTCTCGATCTGATGCTCGCGCCTACGCCTGTCAACGACCCGATCCGGCATGCTCTTCCCACGCTGATCCCCCGCAGATCATCCGGACTGCCGGTGACCAGGGCCAGCGACGATTGATCAGGTTTGGAGGGCCGACCGGGCAGCCAGCGGCCTCCGGCGCATACGCGCCCAGTCAGGAAGTCGCCCCGTCAGGAAGCTTGGTGAGATCCCTCGCCCGTCACGCCGACTTGTCGCGGCGCTCACGTTCCGGTTTGCGGGGCACGATCGTCGGCAGCACGTTGTCGTTGACCGTCTCGGCGGAGACGACCACCTTCGCGACATCGTCACGGCTGGGGATGTCATACATCACCGGCAGCAGGACTTCCTCCATGATGGCGCGCAGACCACGAGCGCCGGTACCACGATGGATGGCCTGGTCGGCGACCGCCTCGAGCGCGTCGACGGTGAACTCCAACTCGACGCCGTCCATCTCGAAGAGCCGGGTGTACTGCTTGACGAGCGCGTTCTTTGGCGTGGAGAGGATCTTGACCAGTGAGTCCTTGTCGAGGTTCGTCACCGAGGCCACGACCGGGAGACGGCCGATGAACTCCGGGATCAAGCCGAACTTGATCAAATCCTCGGGCATGACCTCGGCGAAATGATCCTGCGTGTCGATCTCGGCCTTGGAGCGCACCTCTGCACCGAAACCGATGCCCCGCTTACCGACCCGCTCCGAGACGATCTTCTCGAGACCGGCAAAAGCGCCAGCGACGATGAACAGCACGTTCGTCGTGTCGATCTGGATGAACTCCTGGTGCGGATGCTTGCGCCCTCCCTGAGGGGGAACACTCGCCTGGGTACCTTCGAGGATCTTCAGTAGCGCCTGCTGCACACCTTCGCCGGAGACATCCCGGGTTATCGACGGGTTCTCGCTCTTGCGGGCGATCTTGTCGACCTCGTCGATGTAGATGATGCCCGTCTCGGCGCGCTTGACGTCGTAGTCGGCCGCCTGGATCAGCTTCAGCAGGATGTTCTCGACGTCCTCGCCGACATAGCCGGCCTCGGTCAGCGCTGTTGCGTCGGCGATCGCGAACGGCACGTTGAGCATCTTCGCGAGCGTTTGCGCCAGATAGGTCTTGCCGCAGCCGGTGGGGCCAAGCATCAGAATGTTCGACTTCGCCAACTCGACAGTCTCGCCGCGCGCGTCCCGGCTACGGTCGCCGGCCTGGATCCGCTTGTAGTGGTTGTAGACCGCAACGGCCAACGTCCGCTTCGCGGAGTCCTGGCCGATGACGTAGTTCTCCAGGAAGCTGCGAATCTCCGCGGGTTTCGGGAGCTCGTCGAGCTTGACCTCGCTCGACTCGGCGAGTTCTTCCTCGATGATCTCGTTGCACAGATCGATGCACTCATCGCAGATGTAGACCCCGGGTCCCGCAATGAGCTTCTTGACCTGCTTCTGGCTCTTACCGCAGAACGAGCACTTGAGCAGATCCCCGCCGTCACCGATGCGTGCCATCTCGTAAGGTCCCTACTTCCTTGTCTACGTGCAAACCCCGACACCCACTCCCGCAAAGCCATCCAGCGACTCCGCATCCCGGGTCAGGTTCGAGGGGTCATGGTGTGACCGTACCCGCAGATCGCGAACGAGGTCGACCAAAAGCCCGCTATTCCCCCAGTGCAAACTTTGTTACATCGGACGAATCTTGCCCGCGAAATCAGCGTGGAATACCCAAGCTTGACCCGTATACACCCCGGCCCGCCGCAACCAGAGAACTCGGCGTGTCGGCGGACCGGGATGTCGCAGTCACTTCTGGATGGAGAGCTTCCGGTACTCGAGCACGTCGTCGATGATGCCGTACTCCTTGGCCTCCTCGGCGGTGAGGATCTTGTCGCGATCGGTGTCCTTGCGGATTACGTCGGGATCCTTGCCAGTGTGCTTCGACAGGGTCGTCTCCATGAGGCGACGCATCCGCTCGATTTCTGCCGCCTGGATCTCGAGGTCCGAGACCTGACCCTGGATACCGCCGGTCGCCGGCTGATGGATCAGGACGCGGGCGTTCGGCAGCGCGAGGCGCTTGCCGCGGGAGCCGGCCGCGAGCAGCACCGCGGCCGCGGAGGCCGCCTGGCCGAGGCACACGGTCGTGATGTCGGCTCGCACGTACTGCATAGTGTCGTAGATCGCCATGAGCGACGTGAACGAGCCACCGGGCGAGTTGATGTACATCGTGATGTCACGGTCCGGATCGAGCGACTCGAGCACCAGCAACTGGGCCATGATGTCGTTCGCCGACGCGTCGTCCACCTGCGTGCCGAGGAAGATGATCCGCTCCTCGAACAGCTTGTTGTACGGGTTGGACTCCTTGACGCCGTAGCTGGAGTGCTCGATGAACGACGGCAGGATGTAGCGGGACTGCGCGCCGGCCGGAGCTCGGCCGCCGAGATCATGGGCGGCACGGCCACCGAGATCATGGGCGGCACGGCCACCGAGATCATGGGCGGCACCGCTGCCGGGACCATGCGCGGTACTGCCGTCGTGAGCACGAGGATCGAACAGGTTGGTCATCGGTTCTCCAAGGGTGGTCTGTGCAGAAGGGCGTTGGACGGGCGCGGGCCTAGTTGCCGGTGCCACCCGCTTGCCGCGCGCGGGCGACGACGTGATCGACGAAGCCGTACTCGAGCGCCTCCTTGGCGGTGAACCAACGATCCCGGTCCGAATCGGCGGTGATCTGCTCGACCGTCTGGCCGGTGTGCTCGGCGATGAGCTCGGCCATCTCGCGCTTGGTGTGCGCGAACTGCTCCGCCATGATCGCGATGTCGGACGCGGTGCCACCGATACCGGCGGACGGCTGATGCATCATGATCCGTGCGTGCGGCAGTGCATACCGCTTGCCCTTCGTGCCAGCCGACAGCAAGAACTGCCCCATCGAGGCGGCCAGACCCATGCCGAAGGTCGCGACGTCGCACTCGGCGAACTGCATGGTGTCGTAGATCGCCATGCCGGCCGTGACCGAACCGCCGGGCGAGTTGATGTAGAGGTTGATGTCTCTCGTCGGATCCTCCGCCGACAACAGCAAGATCTGAGCGCACAGCTTGTTCGCGATGTCGTCGTCCACCTGGGTACCGAGGAAGATGATGCGCTCGCGAAGCAGGCGTTCGTACACCGAGTCGCTGAGATTCAGACCTGAGGTGGCCGAAGTCATGGCGGGATTCTGGTAAGTCACGGTACCTGCCTTCTGGATAAGTCGTTGGGGCCTGACACAGACACTAACGAAGTAGGGCGGCACCGGAGTCCCGGTGCCGCCCTACTTCGCTGAAAGCGGAAAAGTCGTTCCCTGCAAGACGTCCTCTGACGACATCACAGACGTCGCGAGGGTCTGCCTCTACTTGTCACCCTCGGCGTCGTCACCCTCGGTCGACTCGGCCGCGCCGAACATCTCGGCGGTATCGACCGTCTCGCCCGCAGTGTCGGTTACCGTGGCGGCTTCGACTACGCCCGCGAGCGCCTTGCCGCGGCGGACGTCCGCGAAGACGGCGCCGAGCTGGTTGGCCTGCTGGATCTGCTGAATGAACTCCTCCGGAGCCATGCCGTAGCGCTGCGCCTGGAAAAGGATCCGCTCGGTGAGCTCATCCTGGCCGACGGTGGTGCCTGCGGCATCGGCGATGGCGTCGAGCAGCAGCTGGGTCTTCACCGAGCGCTCAGCGGACTCCTTTGCGTCTGCGTCGAACTGCTCGCGCGTGGTGCCCTGCTCCTCGAGCAGCTCGTTGAGCTTCGCCTCGTCGTGGTCGAGACCATGAATGGCATCGTGGAGGGCGGCATCGACCTCCGCCTGGACGACGGCCTCGGGCAGCGGAACCTCGACGGTCTCGAGCAGCGACTCCAGGACCTTGTCGCGGATCTGGCCTGCCTGCTCGACCTTGCGGACTCGCCCGACGCGCTCGCGCAAGTCAGCCTCGAGTTCCGCGAGGGTATCGAACTCGCTTGCCATCTGAGCGAACTCGTCATCGGCCACGGGCAACTCGCGCTCCTTGACCGAGTTGACGGTGACGGTGATGACGGCTTCCTGGCCGGCGTGCTCGCCCGCAACCAGGTTGGACGTGAATTCCTTCGACTCACCGACGCCGACGCCGACGATCGCCTCGTCGAGGCCCTCGATCAGCTGACCGGAGCCGACCTCGTGGGACAGACCGGCGGTGGAGGCCTCCGGTACGTCCTCACCGTCGACGGTGGCGGACAGATCGATCGAAACGAAGTCGCCGTCCTGCACAGGGCGCTCGACGCCCGTGAGCGTGCCGAAACGCTGACGCAGCGACAGCAGTTGCTCGTCGACGGCCTCGTCGGTGATCTCGATCGGATCGACCGTGACCGAGATCGTGCTGAACTCGGGGAGGGTGATCTCCGGGCGGACGTCGACCTCGGCGGTGAACGCGAGCTCCTCGCCGTCCTCGAGCTTCGTGACTTCGATGTCCGGCTGACCGATGGCTTTCACCTCGGACGCCGAGACGGCCTCGGAGTAGCGGGACGGCAGAGCGTCGTTGACGACCTGCTCGAGCACGGCGCCACGACCGACGCGGGCCTCGAGCAGTTTCGCCGGAGCCTTGCCCGGCCGGAAGCCGGGGAGACGGACCTGCTGCGCGAGCGTCTTGTAGACCTTGTCGAAATCCGACTTGAGCTCCTCGAAGGGCACCTCAACGTTGATACGGACTCGCGTCGGGCTGAGCTGCTCGACGGTGCTCTTCACGGATCTGACTCCTTTTTTGCGGGTGATGCTCAGTTCGATATGTCGTTCGTACGCGACTGGGCCGCGTCCGCGGCTCCGTCGCGCGATTGGTCGGGGTGACAGGATTTGAACCTGCGACCCTCCGCTCCCAAAGCGGATGCGCTACCAAGCTGCGCCACACCCCGTCCGGAACAGGACTTCGCGAACCTCGCGAGGACCCGGGGCAGAATCCTACGGCCCCCGGATTAGGAATTCCAAAGCGAGGTCGGTACAGTCTCATCTCGCACACGGCACCACTGGCGATCCCACGAATGCCGTTTGCACGGGGATGTAGCTCAATGGTAGAGCCCCAGTCTTCCAAACTGGCTACGCGGGTTCGATTCCCGTCATCCCCTCTCAGGAAACCCCGGACCATCTGCGCAAGCGCGGAGGCCGGGGTTTGTTCGTTCCTGGTCCGGCCGATGCCATCGATATGGAGCCGAGACCTAGAGGTCCGCAGGACATCAGCGCCCGGTACCCTGGGCCATGTCCGCTTTGCCGCTCTCGGAAGGCACCTCGTGGAACTCCTTCTCATCGCCGCCGTTCTCGCCGCCGTCGTCTTTCTGGTCATGAAGAGCCAGAACAAGGACAAGGCCGGTACGGCGAACCAACTCGACGACGCCAAGGCGGATGCTCGCCAGGCGATCGAGCGACTCGGTGGCCAGGTCTTCAATCTCACCGGCACCGACGACGCCTCCAAGCAGGCGCTCGCAGACGCATCCGAGCGGTACACCGCCGCCGGTTCACAGATCGAGCAGGCCACGACGCCCGTGCAGGCGCGTTTGGCCAAGCAGACCGCCCTCGAAGGCCTCTACTACATCCGTGCCGCGCGCACCGCGATGGGCATGGATCCCGGCCCGGAGGTCCCGAGCATCGACGGGCAGAAGTCGGCCGGTGCTGTCACCGAGGACCGGGAGATCGAGTTCGAGGGTCGTCAGGTGGCGGCGTCGCCGAACCCGTCGGCGCGCACGCCCAACTACTACCCCGGCGGCCGGGTTGCCGGACGTCCGGTCCCGGCGGGCTGGTACTCCGAGCCGTGGTGGAAGCCGGCGCTCGTCGCGGGCGCTTGGGGCGTCGGGTCGATGTTCCTGTTCTCGGCCATGTTCTCCGGCATGGCCGGGGTTCCTTATGACGCCGACGAGTTCGCCGACGGCTACGAGGCCGGCCTCGAGGACGGTATGGCCGGTGACGGCGCCGAAGGTGGGGACTTCGGTGGCGGCGAGGACTACACCGCGATGGACGGCGGCGACTTCGGCGGCGGCGACTTCGGCGGCGGCGACTTCGGCGGCGGCGACTTCGGCGGCGGCGACTTCGGCGGGGGCGACTTCGGCGACTTCGGCTTTTAGTCAGCCTGACAAGTGGGGCACCAGAACAGGTTGCGCCCTTTCATCACGATGTGAGCGATCGGCGTGCCGCAGATGCGGCACGCCGATCCTGCTCTCCGGTAGGTGTAGGTGCGCGGACGATCCTTCGCGTACGCCGGCTCGCCGTGATCGTCCTCGGGACGCACCACGTGCATCTTGCCGCGGCGCACCCCGATCCTCATGAGATCGACGAGGTCGGCCCACAACGCATCGAACTCGGCGCGGCTCACGCGGCGACCGGGGCGCTGGGGGTTGATCCCGTGCCGAAACAGGATCTCGGCCCGGTAGACGTTCCCGACACCGGCGATGACCGCCTGATCCATCAGCAGGGCGCCGATCGGTGTCGGCGACGTGGAGATGCGCGCCCACACGCGCTCGGGATCGGCGTCCTTGCGCAGTGGATCGGGCCCCAGCCGCGCCTCGATCGCCGCGACCTGTGGTGGATGGAGCACCTCACACGCGGTGGGACCGCGTAGATCCGCACCGTACGCGGCGCCGACCATGCGCATGCGGACCTGCCCCACAGGAGGTTCGAGCGGCACCGCGGACTCGGTGAAGGTTCCGTACAGACCCAGATGGACGTGGACTACGAGGCCGCCCTCGTAGTGATGCCACAGGTGCTTGCCCCAGGCATCGGATCGGACGAGGACGCGGCGGTCGATCAGGGCCGCATCCTCGGCGAATCGCCCCTGCGGGCTGGACACGCGCACCGGGGATCCCGCGAACCGACGGTGGTGCAGGCGCGCAAGTCGGTGCAGCGTGTGGCCCTCGGGCAAAGCGGCCTGCCTAGGCTTCGGGAGCGCCGGGGACCGCGGGAGCCACGCCCGTCTTCTCGTACTCGGCGAGGATGTCGATGCGGCGTTGGTGGCGCTCCTCCTGCGACCACGGCGTCGACAGGAAGGCGTCGACGATCGCGAGGGTCTCCTCGAGGGTGTGCATGCGACCGCCGATACCGATCAGCTGGGCGTTGTTGTGCTGGCGCGCGAGTTGCGCGGTCTCGACGCTCCAGGCCAGTGCGCACCGTGCGCCGGGCACCTTGTTCGCGGCGATCTGCTCGCCGTTGCCGCTGCCGCCGAGGACCAGGCCCAGGCTGCCCGGGTCGGCCACGACGCGGCGGGCCGCCTCGATGCAGAAGGCCGGGTAGTCGTCGAGGGCGTCGTAGGCGTGCGCACCGCAGTCGATGGCCTCGTGGCCGTTCGCGGTGAGGTGTTCGATGATCTGGTTCTTGCGTTCGAAGCCGGCGTGGTCGGCACCCAGGTATACGCGCATGCCCCAATTCTGACAGGCCATGTCGCCGTGGCACCCCATGGGGACGCTGGAGTCGACACCCCATGAGGACTCCGGAGTCGACACCCCATGAGGACTCCGGAGTCGACACCCCATGAGGACTCCGGAGTCGTCGATGCCAGGACGTGCCGGAATGCGGACGTGACGGAGGACATAGGCATGCGCCCGAACCCATCCCGGCCCGGTAGAACCGGGATTACGCCGGTAGATTCCTGTCATGTATCCGAACCCTTCGCACAGTGTCGGGCAGGCCGTGCCGCCACACGCCTCCGCGTGGGGTCACGCGCCGGTCGCTACTCCCCCCGGACTTTCGCCGTACGAGCCGCCGGCTCGGCACCCGTGGGAGATCCCGCTGCTGGTGCTTGTCGTCGCGATCACGGCGGTTGCCTACGTCTCCGCACTGGTGGTCTTCCTGCGCGGCGACCTGCCGTACTGGGCGATGCTGGTACTGGCCGCGCCGATCCTGATCTTCGTGGCCCGCGGCCAGATGTACGCGGCGCAAAGGGTGAACGGCATCAAGATGTCGCCGACGCAGTTCGCCGACGGCTACCGCATGGTGGGCGAGGCAGCGGCCCGGTTCGGGATGACCGAGGTCCCGGACGCGTACGTCGTCCTGGGAAACGGACAGATCAACGCATTCGCGTCGGGCCACGGGTTGCGCCGCTACGTCGTCGTCTACAGCGACCTCTTCGAGATCGGCGGGCAGGCCCGGAACCCGGAAGCCCTGGCCTTCATCATCGGGCATGAGGTGGGGCACATCGCGGCCGGCCACGTCGGATACTGGCGACAACTTGGCATGTTCGCCGCCAGATACGTCCCGGGAATCGGCTCGGCGCTCTCCCGGTCGATGGAGTACACCGCGGACAATCACGGCTACTGCAACAACCCGGCCGGGGCCGCCGGAGCGATGGGTGTGCTCGGGGCCGGCAAATACCTCGTCAGCCACGTGGGCTTCGACGAGCTGGCGGATCGTGCGACAACCGAGCGCGGCTTCTTCCCTTGGCTGGTGAACCTGCTGTCGAGTCATCCGGTCCTGACGTGGCGTGCCGCGGCCCTGCGGGACCGGACACGCCACGGCCGGCTGTTCCAGCGACCGGACTACTTCTACCGCGACCCGAACTACTCGTTCACGACACGGTGAGTGGACTCAGTCGAATATGGGCCCTTCGGTGCGGGTCCGCTTGAGCTCGTAGAAGTAGGGGTACGACGCGAGGGTCACTGCCCCGTCCCACACCTTGCCGGCGTCCTCGCCACGCGGGATGCGCGACAAGACCGGGCCGAAGAACGCCGTGCCGTTGACGTGGATGGTCGGGGTGCCGACATCGTCGCCGACCTTGTCCATGCCCGCGTGGTGGCTACGGCGCAACTCGGCGTCGAACTCCTCTGTCTCCGCGGCGGCGGCCAACTCGGCGGGCAGCCCGAGTGAGGCGAGCGACTTGACGATCACGTCGCTCAAGTCCTTGTTGTCCTGGTTGTGGATGAGGGTGCCCATCGCCGTGTAGAGCGGAGACAGAATCTCGTCACCCCGTTGCTGTGCGGCTGCCATGAGCACTCGCACGGGACCCCATGCCTTGGTCATCAGCTCGCGGTACTCGTCCGGCAGGTCGCGGCCCTCGTTGAGGACGGCGAGGCTCATGACGTGGAAGTTCGCCTCGATGTCGCGGACCTTCGTTACCTCGAGGATCCAACGCGAAGTGATCCAGCACCACGGGCACAGTGGATCGAACCAAAAATCGACAGTGTCCCTGGCGGCACCGTCCTTGGCAGCGCCGGCGGCGTCTTTGGCAGCCCCAGCCCCTGCGGCCCCGCTTGCGGTGGTTGCGTCGCTCACGTGTGTCTCCCTCTCGAAGTGGTGTGACGGTCCAGTGGTGTGACGTCCGTGCGACGTCGAAATACACCTTCCCGTCAAAGACAACCACGACCCCGTACGGATCCTTCCCGGACACCGTCGGC
Organism: Rhodococcus spongiicola; assembly: GCF_004011835.1. GTDB lineage: Bacteria > Actinomycetota > Actinomycetes > Mycobacteriales > Mycobacteriaceae > Prescottella > Prescottella spongiicola. Next base: position 559,857 of record NZ_RKLN01000002.1, on the reverse strand, counting down.
ACCGATAGTGTCGATGGAGGACAGCCACCAGCGAGAGTCGCCACGGCGGTCGACAGCGACAGTCGTCGCGACTCGGAGACGGAGCAATCCGTGACACTTCACGAGTCATCCAATCGCACATTCGTCATCGTTGGCGGCGGTCTCGCCGGCGCCAAGATCGCAGAAGCGCTCAGAGACAGGGACTTCGACGGATCCATCGTGCTTCTGTGCGGCGAGGAGCACCTGCCGTACGATCGGCCGCCCCTTTCGAAGGAACACGTGGCCGGCAAGAAGGATTTGCCCGATTTCACCGTCCAGCGCGGAGACTGGTATCGCGACCACAAGATCGACGTCCGCCTGGGAACGACCGCCACGTCGATCGATCGTGAGCACAAGAAGGTCGTCCTCCCAGACGATTCGGCGATCGACTACGACAAGCTCGCCCTGGCCACGGGGTCACGGCCGCGACGCCCACCGATCCCCGGTGCCGACGCGGCCGGCGTGCACTATCTGCGTACTATCGACGAATCGGATTCGCTGATCTCCGAACTGACCGCCGGATCACGGTTGGTGATCGTCGGCGCCGGCTGGATCGGTCTCGAGATCGCGGCCGGCGCGCGGGCTCGCGACGTCGCCGTATCCATCGTCCAGCCCTCCGAACTGCCGCTGCTCCACGCCCTCGGCAAGGAGATGGGCGCGGTGTTCGCGGACCTGCACCGTGAGCACGACGTCGACTTCCACTTCGGCGCGAGGGTCGAGGAGATCACCGTCTCTGCCGGACGTGCAGACGGTGTCCGGCTCAGCGACGGCACGGTCCTGCCCGCCGACGAGGTCCTGGTGGCAGTCGGCGCGGAGCCGAACGTCGAGATCGCCGAGGCCGCCGGGCTCGCGGTGGACGGCGGTGTACTCGTGGACGAGCACCTCGCCACGTCCGACCCCGACATCGTGGCGGTCGGCGACATCGCCATGCAGCAGCATCCACGGTTGGGCACCCGGATTCGTGTGGAGCACTGGGCCAATGCCTTGAATCAACCGGCGATCGCGGCCGCCACGATGCTCGGGCGTCCGGCGGAGTACACGAATCTGCCGTACTTCTTCACCGACCAGTACGACCTCGGCATGGAGTACGTCGGCTGGGCACCTGAGTACTCGAGGGTGGTCACCCGGGGCGACGTCGCTGAACGTGAGTTCTTGGCCTTCTGGCTGGACGAGGAGAACCACGTGCTGGCCGGGATGAACGTCAATATCTGGGATGTCAACGACGACATCAAGGCGATCGTGTCGTCATCCGCCTCGGTGGATCCGGCCCGACTCGCGGCCCCCGACGTGCCGCTGGCCGACCTCGTCCGCTGAACGACAGGCATACGTGATGGGATGGCAGTGCTGACTGTCCATCCCTGAAGATGGCTGTGCTGACTGTCCATCACCGAAGATGGACGCGCTGACTGTTCATCCCTGAAGGAGATCTTCGTGGCCCCACCGAATCTGACCCGTGAACAGGCCGCCGAGCGGTCGGCGCTGGTCTCGGTCGACAACTACCGCGTCGAGCTCGACCTGACCGACGGTTCCGGCGGTCCGGGCGAGAAAACCTTCCGTTCACGGACCACGGTCACATTCGGCGCCCGGGCCGGGGCTTCGACGTTCATCGACATCATTGCCGCCACAGTGCATTCCGCAGTGCTCAACGGTTCACCGGTGGACGTGTCGTCGTACGACGAAGCAGCCGGCATCGCGCTCGAGAACTTGGCCGAGACCAACGAACTGGTCGTCGATGCCGACTGCCTCTACACGAACACCGGTGAGGGGCTGCACCGGTTCGTCGACCCCACCGACAGTGCGGTGTACCTGTACTCGCAGTTCGAGACCGCCGACGCCAAGCGCATGTTCGCGTGCTTCGACCAGCCCGACCTGAAGGCCACGTTCGACGTGGCGGTCACCGCGCCGGAGAACTGGAAGATCGTCTCGAACGCTGCGCCTGCCGAGGCTTCCGCGGCGACACCCGGCCGACACGTCTTCCGCACCACGGCCCGCATGAGCACGTACCTGGTAGCGCTGATCGCCGGCCCGTACGCGCAATGGTCGGATGTCTACTCCGACGAGCACGGCAGCATCCCTCTCGGCATCTATTGCCGAGCCTCGCTCGCCGGGCACATGGATGCCGAACGGCTCTTCGCCGAGACCAAGCAGGGCTTCGGCTTCTACCATCGCAACTTCGGAATCCCCTACGCGTTCGGCAAGTACGACCAGCTGTTCGTACCGGAGTTCAACGCCGGCGCGATGGAGAACGCGGGCGCGGTCACCTTCCTCGAGGACTACGTATTCCGGTCCAAGGTGACCCGCGCCGCCTACGAGCGACGCGCCGAGACCGTGCTGCACGAGATGGCGCACATGTGGTTCGGCGATCTCGTCACCATGCAGTGGTGGGACGACCTGTGGCTCAACGAGTCCTTCGCGACGTTCGCCTCGGTGCTGTGCCAGAGCGAGGCCACCGAGTACGCCAACGCGTGGACCACGTTCGCGAATGTCGAGAAGTCTTGGGCGTACCGGCAGGACCAGCTGCCGTCGACGCATCCCATCGCTGCCGACATCCCCGACCTGGCGGCCGTCGAGGTGAACTTCGACGGCATCACGTACGCCAAGGGCGCCAGCGTGCTCAAACAGCTCGTCGCGTACGTGGGTCTCGAGCCGTTCTTGACCGGTCTGCGCGACTATTTCGCCGCCCATGCCTTCGCCAACGCGACATTCGACGATCTGTTGCGCGCGCTCGAGAAGGCGTCCGGGCGTGACCTGTCGAACTGGGGCGCGCAGTGGCTCAAGACCACGGGCCTGAACATTCTGCGACCGGACTTCCAGATCGAGCCGGACGGCACCTTCTCTCGTTTCGCCGTGCTCCAGGAGGGCGCTGACCCAGGCGCCGGCGAGACTCGTGTGCACCGCCTCGCGGTCGGTATCTACGACGACGACCCGGCGACCGGCAAGCTGGTTCGCACCCACCGCGTCGAACTCGACGTGGAGGGCACCAGCACCGACGTCCCCGAACTGGTCGGCGTTCCGCGCGGCAAGCTGGTCCTCGTCAACGACGACGACCTGACGTACTGCTCGCTGCGCCTTGACCAGGACTCGCTCGACACCCTCGTCGGCCGCATCGATGACATCGCCGAGCCGCTCCCCCGGACGCTCGCGTGGTCGGCGGCGTGGGAGATGACCCGGCAGGCCGAGATGCGGGCGCGCGATTTCGTCGGCCTCGTCCAGCGCGGCATCGGCGCCGAGACGGAGGTCGGCGTCGTGCAGCGGCTCCTGCTCCAGGCACAGACCGCACTGTCGGCGTACGCCGATCCCGGCTGGGCCGACGCGTTCGGCTGGCCGGCGTTCGCGAACCGCCTGCTCGAGCTGGCGCGCGAGGCCGAGGCGGGCTCGGACCACCAGTTGGCGTTCGTCAACGCGTTGACCGGTTCGCAGCTGTCGGCGTGGCACACCGAGGTCCTCCAGGAACTGCTGGACGTAGAGGACCCCAGGACACTCGGGCTGAAGGGACTGGTCGTCGACACCGACCTGCGCTGGCGGCTGGTGCATGCGCTCGCGGCCGCCGGTGAGGTGGACGCGGACGGGCTCGACACTCCGTTCATCGACGCGGAGGCGAAGCGTGACCCCACCGCCGCCGGCGCCCGGCAGGCCGCAGCCGCCGCAGCCGCTCGCCCGCAGGCCGCGGTCAAGGAGAAGGCATGGACGACGGTGTTCGAGGACGACAGCGTCCCGAACATCACGGCCCGCGCCATCATCGGCGGCATCGTCGCGCCGGGACAGTCCCAGCTGCTCGAGCCGTACGTCGCACGGTACTTCGCGGAGGTTCCCGCGGTGTGGGAGCGACGGTCGAGCGAGGTTGCGCAGACCGTCGTCGTCGGGCTTTACCCGTCATGGTCGATCAGCGACCAGTCCGTGGACGCCGCCGACCAATTCCTGACAGGTGATCACCCGCCTGCGTTGCGTCGTCTCGTGGTCGAGGGCAAGGCTGCGGTGGTTCGGTCGCTGAAGGCCCGCGCATTCGACGCGACCTGAGCCCGGCTACCTGAGGCCCGCGACCCGAGGCTCGCCACCTGAACAAACAGCGCCGGTGCCCCGACGTGGGTGCGTTCAGCTGAGCTGAGGCACTGAAACGTCGGTGCACCGGCACTGGAGCGATGAGTGTAGGACCTACCTGGGCGCGATCGCGGTGCTCATGACACGCAGAGCGGACACGAGGCCGTCGATGAGGTCACCCTCGGTGAACGAAGCGGCAGCCGCTGTTACGCCGAGTTGCGCGACCCGATCGGTGACCCGGTTCGCGACAGCGCGGCCACCGCGGACCTCGATCGCCCGCTGGTTCGGCGACACCGCTATCAGGACCGAACGCTCGGCTTCCGGGGTGGTCGGGAACACGGCGTCTGCACCCATAGCCGGGTCTTCGCCTAGGTCGCCGACGTAGATGTTGAACCGCACCTTGGTCAGACGAGTCGCGTCGGTGAGTGCGTCATCGATGCGCACCAGGTCGTCCGTCGTAAACGGCGGCCGATCGAGCAGCTCACCGACCCGGTGGACTGCGGAGAGGCGCCCACTGGCGGTCAGGACCGTACCCACCGGCAGGTCCTCGGGTGCGACTGCCGGGGTCTGGAGAACGTCACCACTTGCCACTTGCGGAACCTCCGATCAGATCTGCGTCCAGCGCGGTGTGCGCCGCGTGGTGACCGTGCGTGGTCACCTCGTCGGTCGCGCTCCACAGAATCGGCCCGCGCGTCCACTGCTCACCGAGGCGGTACACCGCCGGTTGGGGGTTTGCCAACCGCCGACCTCGGAGGGACAGGAGACCGATGATCGCGACCGCCACGAGGGGAATCCCTCCGAATATCAGGGCTGTCTCGAGAATGCTCACGAGGCCAACCTAGCCCAGTGCTGCCGAAATGGAAGTCCCGGGTCCTAGGCGGCACCCTCGCCGAGATACGGAAGCCAGGTGGGGTGCACCTCGGTGATCGTCGAGAGCAGTCGCCAGTGCGGACCGGACGGAGGCACCAACGCGGTGCGGAGGGTCCACCCCAGTTCCGCGAGCAGTCTGTCGGCCTTTCGATGGTTGCAGGGAGCGCAACAGGCGACACAGTTCTCCCACGTGTGTCCACCACCGCGGCTTCGGGGAATGACGTGATCGATGGTCTCGGCCTTGTCACCGCAGTACCCGCAGCGGAATCGGTCGCGGTACATAAGAGCCGCGCGGGTCAACGGCACACGGTTCCGGTACGGCACCCGCACGTAGTTTCGGAGCCGGATCACGGACGGCACCTGGAGAGCACAGCCCTCGGAATGGATGACGGGCCCGAGCGGGTCCTCGTGGACGGTGTCGGCCTTCGCGCACACCATCAGCACCACGGCGCGGCGCGCAGGCAGGGCAGTGAGCGGCTCGAAGGTGGCATTGAGGAGCAGCACTCGACGTTTGCTCCACGCGGTCGGTGTGTTGCCGCCGGACAGTCCCAGACCTGACGGCCCCGGCTCGGGAATGACGTGCAACGGAAAAGCCCCCGACGTGCGATGTTCGCGCACGTCGGTGGGCATAAGTTGTCGGTGCGATCGACCGCTCTTTCTGTGTGTCATGCCACCTCCGCGAAGACTGCCACAAGTTGACCACGGATGGTCGGTTCACGCACACCCATTTCGGCAAAAAACTGCCCCACATCAGGGTGAACGACCGTCGACCGACGTGGTCGTCGATTGCAGGCACAATGGAGCGTGACATGACTGAGACGAACCCAGAAACCAGCCGTGGAGCCCAGCCGCAGCAGACCTTCTACGAGGCCGTCGGCGGCGCCGAGACGTTCCGCAAGCTCACCGCCCGATTCTACGAAGAAGTGGCCAAGGACGAGATCGTCCGCCCGCTCTACCCCGAAGCCGATCTCGGACCGGCCGAGCGCCGCATGCGCATGTTCCTCGAGCAGTACTGGGGTGGGCCACGCACCTACTCCGACGAGCGAGGTCATCCCCGACTGCGGATGCGGCACGCCCCGTTCCGCATCGGCCCGATCGAGCGGGATGCCTGGCTGCGCTGTATGCACACGGCGATCGCCTCCATCGACGACCGGACCCTCGACGAACCGCACCGGCGTGCCCTCATCGACTACATGGAGATGGCGGCGGCTTCAATGGTGAACTCGCCGGTCTAGCCCCTGCCGTGCCGCCCAGGTCGTTTCATCGACTTCGATCCGGCACTATTGGGGGGCTGTGCCAAACCAAGAGGATTTGTCCATCACCCAGGAACCGTCGGACTCGCGTCGGTGGTGGACGGACGCGGTCTTCTACCAGGTGTATCCGCGATCGTTCTCGGACTCGAACGGTGACGGCGTCGGCGATCTTCGCGGCGTGATAGACCGCCTCGGCTATCTCGAACTGCTTGGGATCGACGCGATCTGGCTCAGTCCAATCGTGCGTTCTCCGATGGCGGACCACGGCTACGACGTGTCCGACCCCCGGGACATCGATCCGCTCTTCGGGGACCTCGAGACGATGGACACCCTCATCGCCGAGGCGCACGCGCGCGACATCCGGGTCACGATGGACCTGGTCCCGAACCACACCAGCGATCAGCACCCGTGGTTCCGGGAGGCTCTCGCGTCCGGACCCGACAGTGGCGCCCGCGAACGCTACATTTTCCGCGACGGCCGCGGACCGGACGGTTCGCAGCCACCGAACAACTGGCCGAGCGTCTTCGGTGGCCCCGCCTGGACCCGCATCACCGAACCGGACGGCACCCCAGGCCAGTGGTATCTGCACATCTTCGCCGCCGAGCAGCCCGACCTGAACTGGGACAACCCGGAGGTCTTCGCCGATATGGAGAAGACGCTGAGGTTCTGGCTGAATCGCGGAGTCGACGGCTTCCGGATCGACGTCGCGCACGGGATGGCCAAACCGGATGGCCTTCCCGACCACGAGTGGGACACCAACGCACTGCTCCGCAACGACGACGACGATCCCCGCTTCAACAACCCGGGCGTCCACGAGATCCACCGCGGCATCCGCCGGGTCATGGACGAGTACCCGTCCGCGATGTCGGTCGGCGAGATCTGGGTGCGCGACAACGAGCGGTTCGGCGAGTACATTCGCCCGGACGAGCTGCACCTCGGCTTCAACTTCCGCCTCGCCGAGACCCCCTTCGACGCCAACTCGGTGCGTGCCGCCATCGAGAATTCCCTCGATGCCGTAGCGCGAGTCGGCGGCACACCCACATGGACATTGTCCAATCACGACGTCGAGCGTGAGGTCACCCGGTACGGCGGCGGCGCCCGCGGCCTCGCCCGCGCCCGGGCGATGGCCCTCGTCGAACTCGCACTTCCGGGCGCATCGTTCATCTACAACGGCGCCGAGTTGGGGCTGCCGAACGTGGACCTGCCGGACTCGGCACTGCAGGACCCGGTCTGGGAGCGGTCCGGGCACACCGAACGCGGCCGGGACGGGTGCCGTGTCCCGCTGCCGTGGGAGGGCGCGCGCCCGCCGTTCGGCTTCTCGACCGCCACGAACACGTGGCTGCCGATGCCACCGGAATGGGCGCCCATGGCGGTCGAGTCCCAACTCGCCGACGCCGATTCGACGTTGTCGCTGTACCGGACGGCCCTCGGGCTGCGATCGTCGCTCACGGAGTTCTCCGGCGCGGAAATCGATTGGTACGGAAGCTCTCCCGGTTGCCTCGCGTTCCGCCGTCGGGGCGGACTTGTCTGTGTCCTCAATGCCACCGACACGCCGATCCCGCGGCCGGCCGGCACGGTCGTACTGACGAGCCTGCCGCTCGTCGAGGGCCTGCTACCCGCCGATTCCGCGGCCTGGTTGGTCTGATTCGATCGCACGCCGGTACCGACAGCTACCATTGACAAATGCAGTGATCTGTCTCACGGTTGAGACATGACGACGACTATGTCTGACAAAGCGGCCTACGTCCCTCGCTCCGGCCCGTCCTGGCGGGACCCATGGCCGATGTATGCGGCGTTGCGCGAGAACGACCCCGTCCACAACGTCGTGCCGGAGGGAGCACCGGACCACGACTACTGGGTGCTGACCCGGCACGCCGACGTGTACAACGCGGCACGTGATGCCGAGACGTTCTCATCCGCCGAGGGTCTGACGATGACCTACGGCGAACTCGACAAGATCGGCTTGCGTGACAATCCCCCGCTGGTCATGCTCGACCCGCCGGTACACACACAGTTCCGCCGTCTCGTGGCCCGTGGCTTCACGCCGCGCCAGGTCGAGACAGTCGAACCGGAGGTACGCCGCTTCGTCGTCGAGCGTCTGGAACGGCTGCGTGCCGCCGGTGAGGGTGACATCGTCACCGAGTTGTTCAAGCCTCTGCCGAGCATGGTCGTCGCGCACTACCTGGGTGTGCCGCCGGAGGACCGCGGCCAGTTCGACGGTTGGACCGATGCAATCGTCGCGGCAAACGCGAACGGCGACCCACTCGAGGCTGCGTCAGCGGCCGGAGATCTGATGGCCTACTTCAGCAATCTGATCGAACAGCGCAAGGGCGAGAGCGCCTCTGGGGACACCGGTGACGACACCATCTCACACCTCGTCGCCGCTGGGATGGGCGCAGACGGCGATGTCGCCGGCATCCTGTCGATTCTCGGTTTCGCGTTCACGATGGTCACCGGCGGCAACGACACCACCACCGGAATGCTCGGTGGTGCAGTGCAACTGCTGACCCAGCGTCGGGACCAGCGGCAGCTGCTTCTCGACGACCCCAGTCGGATCTCCACCGCGGTCGAGGAGCTGCTGCGGCTCACCTCCCCCGTCCAGGGCCTCGCCCGCACCACCACCCGCGACGTGACGATCGAGGACGTGACGATCCCCGCTGGCCGCAAGGTAATGCTCGTCTACGGCTCCGCGAACCGCGATCCCCGCGTGTTCGGCTCCGACTCAGAGGAACTGGACGTACTGCGCAACCCTCGACAGATCCTCACATTCAGTAACGGCAACCACCACTGTCTCGGTGCAGCCGCCGCACGCATGCAGGCGCGAGTCGCGCTCGAGGAACTGCTCGCGCGCTGCCCCGACTTCGACGTCGACTTCGACGGAGTCGAGTATGCCGCCGGGCACTACGTCCGCCGCCCCACCAGGGTGCCGTTCCGCGCAGGATGATCATGGTGGCCCAGACATCCAGTTCGTGGCTGCAGGGCGAACGCGTCGAGGCTGCGGCAGAGAGGATCCTCGACGCGGCCGCCGCGCTCTTCGTCGAGCGTGGCGTCGCCACAACGGGTATGGCCGAAGTCGCGAAGGCGGCGGGATGCTCGCGGGCGACCCTGTATCGCTACTTCGAGAACCGGCGGGCCCTGCACCGCGCCTTCGTGCACCGCGAGGCCCGCCGACTCGGGGAACGTATTGCCGCGACACTCGCCCCCGTCACCGATCCTCGGGAGCGTGTGACCGAGGCCGTGATCATGGCAGTACGCGAGGTCCGGGCGACGCCGACCCTCGCCGCCTGGTTCGGCCTCGGCGACGCGGGAGTCGCATCCGAACTCGCGAGTACGTCCGAGGTGATCGAGGTGCTGGGCATCTCGTTCCTCTCCGACGACCGGGACCGCCGTGGTCGAAACAGGGACGGTCGACTGGGGGACGGTCGACACGGGGACGGGGCCGAGATCGCCCGGCGCGCACGGTGGTTGGTACGTGCAATCGTCTCGCTTCTCGTCGTCCCTGCCGCCGACGCGGACGACGAGCGCGCCATGATCGAGCAGTTCGTGGTCCCGGTCGTCCTGCCTGGACGGTGAACAGTCCTGCCCACCACAGTCGTGGCTACACGGTGAACAGCGGGATCGTCCCCGCGCGTCGCGCGTAGACCGAGCCGAACCGGGCATCGAGTCGCAACCAGGACGGCGTAGCGCGCACCCGGATGACCTCGTTCTCGGCGACAGCCTCGAGATCGGTCTCCGCGGTCGTCGGCCGACCGTCCGCACGCGGCACGAAGCCCATGCCGGTGAGCGCGAAGACGGTCCGCATCGAGACGTCCACGGTCATGCCACCCCCCTCGACGCCGAGGACCTTCTGCTCGAGCAACGACGTAGGCGGTCCCTGCGTGCTGCCGTGCTCCCTCGCCAGAGCGGCACCACGCTGGGCCAGCCCGAGCAGAACCCGGGCCGGCACGTCGTCCACGTGGAGGAAACCGGCCTCCGGCGGAAGCGCCCCACGCCACGCCGAGTCCATCGCGAACCCGGGATCGATGTCGGTCGCTGCTTCACCGAGCGCCCGAAGCAGCACATCGCCCGCCGCGGTCGTGTCCTGCGGGCGGACGTCTCCGACGACGGAACGGGTGGCAAGGGCATCGAATCCGGTCGGCGCCCACACCGACACCCGCCCGTCGTCCCGACGCCTGAGGCGGACCACCGCCGACTCGTCGAGTCGCACCGCGCATCCCACGAACATCGCCAGGTTCGCGCGATCCGCGGCGTCGGGAACCCTCAGAACACGCTCATCCACGCTTCAACTGCTCCAGGTATCCGCGCTCGGACTCGGCCAGCCGGCGCAGACGCTGGGTGGAGATGTCGAACGCGGCGATCTGCGTCGAGGCGACGATCGACGGCGGCGTCGACGCCGCCGCTCCCCCGGGTCGCACCTCGTACGCGAGCGTGAAGTCGACGGCCCGGATCTGCTCGACCCACATCAGGACGTCGAGGGGGCTGTCGTCGTGGCGGAGCTGGCCGCGATAGCGCACGTGCAGATCGGCGATGACGGCGCCGTCGCGCAACGTCGCCGTCGGTAAGCCCTCCTCGAAGAGCAACGGAACCCGCGCCTCCTCGAGCAGCGTCACCATCCGTGCGTGATTGATGTGCTGGAACGCGTCCATGTCGGACCAACGGACCACCACCCTCGTGTGGAAGCCCGCTCGCCGTCCTTCGACGACGGCCCGGACGACACTGCCGTTCCGCAAGGCTTCCTCCGCCCCACTCACCTTCCGACCTCCGATCTGGTGCCCATGCCCCGCACCATGCTTCGTACCTGACGCGCCGCCACCGACAGCGTCGCGAGGTCCAGCGTTCCAGACTCGAAGATCTCCGCGAGCGCGGACCTCGCGCGGCTGAGTCGCGACGCGTTCGTCGACTCCCAGTAGTCGATCTTCTCCTCCGGCGTCTCGCTCGGCTCGCCGCCGACCAGAACCTCGAGCGTCAGCGACCGCAGCGACCCGTACAGGTCGTCACGCAGTGCCAGCCGCGCGAGCGAGTGCCAACGGTCTCCACGCTCCAGGTCGGAGACAGCGGTGAGCAGCCAGTCGATACCGAGGTGAGCGTCGAGTGCGAAGTACAGCTCGGCGACCTCGTCGCCGTCACGCTCGCAGATGTCGGCGACATCGATGATGTCGAGCAGGCTGAACAGGTCCAGCAACCCGAACACCTCGAGCGCGAGGTCGCGGGGTGCACCGTCCGCCACGACCTCCCCCACATGCCGCTCGAGGTCCGTCAGGCGGTGGCCCTGCACCCAACCGGGGACTCTGGGGGCCAGCTTGCGGAACTCGGAGGAGTACCTACTGATCTCGGCTCCCACCGCGATCGGCTGCGGGCGACTCGACAGGAACCACCGCGAGGCGCGGTCGAGCACCCGTCGGGACTGCAGCATCAGCAGATCCGACACCTGGGTCGGCATGTCGGCGGCACGCACCCGCTCCCACACGTCGTGGAGTTCGAAGACCTCGGTCACCGCGGCGTAGGCCCGGATCGCGTCGGTACTCGAGGCCCCCGCGTCCTCGGCGAGTCGGAATCCGTAGGTGATGCCGCCGTTGTCGATCGCGTCGTTCACGAGCATCGTCGCGATGATCTCACGACGCAGTGGGTGCGAGCGGATCGACGACCTGAACCGCGAACGCAGCTGGAGCGGAAAGTAGTCCGGGAGCCAGGCAGCGAAGTAATCGCTGTCGGGCAGTTCCGTAGCCAGCAACTCCTGCTCGAATGCGAGCTTGACGTGCGCCATCACCGTGGCCAGCTCCGGCGAGGTCAGGCCGCGACCGGCTTGTGCGCGCTTGGTCAGCTCGGGTGAGGTAGGCAACGCCTCGAGCTTCCGGTCGAGACCATACTTGGAGACGAGGGTGGCAATCAGGCGACGGTGGACGCCGAGCATCTGCGGCGCACTCGCCCGAGACATACCCAGCTGATCGTTCTGGGAGATGTTGTCCGCCAGCACCAGCCTCGCCACCTCGTCGGTCATGGCCGCGAGCAACGGGTCGCGCTCGTCCGGTGCCAACTCGCCGCTGCTCACCTGCGCGTCGAGCAGGATCTTGATATTCACCTCGTGGTCCGAGCAGTCGACACCGGCCGAGTTGTCGATCGCATCGGTGTTGATCTTGCCGCCGTGCAGTGCGTATTCGATTCGCCCCAGCTGGGTGGCACCGAGATTGCCGCCCTCCCCGACAACCCGGGCCCGCAGGTCGGCGCCGTGGACCCGCACGGCGTCGTTGCTCTTGTCGCCCACCGAAGCGTCGGACTCGGACGCCGCCTTGATGTACGTGCCGATGCCACCGTTCCACAGCAGATCCACGGGCGCTTTCAGGATTGCCCTCACCAGGTCCGGCGGCGCCAGCTCGGTCACACCCTCGTCGAGGTCCAGCGCGGCCCGCACCTGTGGGCTGATGGGCACCGACTTCGTCGTCCGTGGGTACACACCGCCGCCGTCACTGATCAGTGTGGGGTCGTAGTCCTCCCACGACGAGCGCGGCAACGCGAACATCCGACGCCGTTCCGCGAACGACCTGGACGCGTCCGGGTTGGGATCCAAGAACACGTGCCGATGGTCGAAGGCCGCGACCAAACGGATGTGCTCGCTGAGGAGCATCCCGTTACCGAACACGTCGCCACTCATGTCACCAATTCCGACGACCGTGAAATCGTCTGTGGCGATATCAATTCCGAGTTCCCGGAAGTGCCGCTTGACGCTCTCCCACGCGCCGCGCGCGGTGATACCCATCTCCTTGTGGTCGTATCCCGAGGAGCCTCCGGACGCGAACGCGTCACCGAGCCAGAATCCGTACCCAGTCGCGACCTCGTTGGCGATGTCGGAGAACGTCGCCGTGCCCTTGTCCGCCGCCACGACGAGGTAGGCGTCGTCGTCGTCGCGACGCACGACCCGAGCAGGTGGCACCACCCCACCGGTGGCCCGCTCGACGTTGTCGGTGACGTCGAGCAGACCCGAGATGAACGTGCGGTAGCACGCGATGCCCTGGTCCCGCGCCGCCTGCCGGTCGGCGGCCGCGTCGCCCGCCGCCGGCACGGACTTCTTCACCACGAACCCGCCCTTCGCCCCGACCGGTACGATCACGGCGTTCTTGACCGCCTGAGCCTTCGCGAGCCCGAGGATCTCGGTGCGGAAGTCGTCACGGCGGTCCGACCATCGCAGCCCGCCGCGCGCGACGGGGCCGAAGCGGAGGTGTACGCCCTCGACATCGGGCGAGTACACGAACACCTCGAACCGTGGGCGGGGCTTGGGCAGTTCCGGGATCCGGCCCGGATCGAACTTGAGCGACAGGTATCCCCGGGAGTTGTCGTCGCCGTCGACGACGAAGTAGTTGGTCCGCAACGTCGCTCGTACGAGACCGAACAGCGCGCGCAGAATGCGGTCGACGTCGAGACTGACGACCTCGCCGATGTCCGCCCGCAATGCTGTTTCCAGGTTGTGGGACCGTTCATCGGAGCCGTGGTCGGGGTCGAACAGCGCCTCGAACAACTCGATCAGCTGCCGGGCGATCTCCGGATGCGCGAGCACTACCCTCTCGATGTGAATCTGACTGTAGGCGAAACCGGCCTGCCGCAGGTACTTCACGTACCCGCGCAGCACCGTGACCTGTCGCCAGGCCAGACCGCCGCGTAGCACCAGTTCGTTGAACCGGTCGGCCTCGCACCGGCCGTGCCAGATAGCGGTGAACGCCTCCGTGAAACGATTCCGCAACCCCTCGTCCGGCCCGCCGGCACTCAAGTCCACGACTGCACCGCCCAGGAGCTCCGCCGGAACCTGCAGACCGAATTCGTATATCCAGCAATGCATTGCGTCCGGACGCACGATCAGGTACGGACGCTCATCGAGAACCTCCACGCCCAAACTGTGCAGCACCGGCAGCACATGCGACAGCGAGATGCCCTCGCCGGCGAAGTACAGCGCGAATCGCCACTGCCCTGCAGGTGCCGCCGTGTCCTGGTAGAGCCGCAAGTCGATCGAGTCGGCGTCGAGGGCCTGGACGCGAACGATGTCTGCCAACGCTCGCTCGGCGTCGAAGTCCTCCTTGTAGCTCTCCGGCAGTGCGGCCGCATATCGCTTCGCGAGGGCGGGATCCACCGTCGGATCGTCGGCAACGGCATCCGAGAAATGGTCGTCCCAGCTGCGACTCGCAGCCGCCAGCAGACCCTGGATGCGGAGGCGATTCGACTCCCCCGTGTCGATGAATGCGTTTCGCGCGCCCGGTGGCTTACGGATGGTTACGTGCAGCATCGCGAGATCGCCCTCGGTGACGCGGACGGTGTACTCGAGCTCGCCACCGCCGAGTTCGTCGAGGAGAATCTGCTGCATCGCCCGCCGCACCCGGGTGTTGTAGCGGTCCCGGGGCAGATACACCAGGCACGAGACGAAGCGCTTGAAACCGTCCTCACGCATGAACAATCGAACCTGACGCCGTAGCCCGATGTTGAGCACTGCGGTCATCGTTTCCACCAACGTGTCGGTGTCGATGGAGAAGAGTTCTGTGCGCGGGAACGACTGCACCACCTCGAGCATCGCCTGACCCGAGAACGATTCGATGTCGAACCCGGCGCGTTCGATCGCGGTTCGCACCCGCCGCTCGATCACGGGGATGTCGAGCACGTTCTCGTGCATCGCAGTCACGGTGAATACCCCGAGGAATCGGTGTTCGCCGACGATCGCACCGTCGTCGTCGACGATGCTGACACCGACGAAGTAGGGGTAGACCGACCGATGCACCGTGGCGGGCACAGACCCCTGGGTCAGTACCAGCAGCGGACAATCCGGGATGTCTGCCGCCAAGGGGATTTTGACGTGCTCCCCGGTGAGCCGGTCCGCACGCAGCACGCCCAGCCCGCTGCCCGGTACGATCTCGGCGCGGTGCCCATTTCCCCCATTGCCGATTTCGTAGCGTCGGTAGCCGAGCACCGTGTAGTGGCCGTCCGCGAACCAGCGCATCAAGTTCGCGCAATCGCGCAACTCGTCAGCGGACCGACCCGGTGGCGGGTTGACCGCGCGCGCGTCGAGTTCGGCCGCGAGCGCGCGCTCGAGCGCCCGGATCGCCCCCGTGTCGGCGACCACCTGCCCCACGTCCGACAGCACGTCAGAGATGGACGACTCGAGCGAATAGAGAACCGAACCCTCGGTTGCGGGGTGCAGCTGCACGTGAATCCACGATTCCGCGAGGACGTCGCTGGGCACCTCGTGGGTGGATATATCCGGCAGGATCTCTTCCAGCACGCCCTCCGGGTCCCTCCGGACCCCGAAGATCGGGTGAACCACTTCGCTGATCGTCGTGCTGAGTCTTCCCAGAAGGGAGGTGACCGACTCGACGAGCAGCGGCATGTCGTCGGTAACGATCTGCAGCGCCGCCCCGAGTCCGGTCTGGTCGCTGGGATGGTGGACGCGCACTGCCGCCCGGCCAGGCCTGCGGCGTCGAGCGAGGCGCAGATGCTCGCGAAGAATGGAATCCAAACGGCCGTTCAGGACGCTATCGGGCTCACCGGCGGAGGTGTGCCGAAAATAGGCGGTCCTCAGCTCCGGCAGGCACTGCCGCAAGGCGGCGGGCAATTCGAGGGTCCAGTCGGCATCTACAGATTCCGTCATCGCGACGCTCCGTCCCTGGTTCGAGGTCACCGGGTGGCTCAATGGCGAGCCTAACGCGGCAACCGCGCCGCGGGTGAGACGCGAACCACAGCAGACGGGTCATACCTACTCGGATGGCATCGGGCAGGTAACGGCGACGTCGGGTGCGGCGCCGACCGGCACCGCACCCGCGATCACCAGATCAATCCCGGGTGAGCTTGCGGTGCGTGACCCGGTGCGGACGTGCCGCCTCGACGCCGAGGCGCTCGACCTTGTTGGCCTCGTACGCCTCGAAGTTGCCCTCGAACCAGAACCATGCGCCTTCTTCGACGTTGCCCTCCCACGCCAGGATGTGGGTGCAGGTGCGGTCGAGGAACCAGCGGTCGTGGGAAATCACCACGGCACAGCCCGGGAACTGCTGCAGGGCGTTCTCGAGCGAGCTCAGGGTCTCCACGTCGAGGTCGTTGGTCGGCTCGTCGAGAAGGATCAGGTTGCCGCCCTCCTTGAGGGTGAGCGCAAGGTTCAGGCGGTTGCGCTCACCACCGGAGAGGACCTCGGACGGCTTCTGCTGGTCCGGTCCCTTGAAGCCGAACGCGCTCACGTACGCGCGGGACGGCATCTCGTTCTGACCGACCTCAATGAAATCGTTACCGCCCGAGACGACTTCCCACACCGTCTTCTTCGGGTCGATGTTGGCGCGGGTCTGGTCGACGTAGCTGAGCTTGACCGTATCGCCCACCTTCACCGTGCCCGAGTCCGTCTCCTCGAGGCCCACGATCGTCTTGAACAGCGTGGTCTTTCCGACGCCGTTGGGGCCGATGACGCCGACGATCCCGTTGCGAGGGAGCGTGAACGAGAGGTCCTTGATCAGAACGCGGCCGTCGAAGCCCTTGTCCAGGTGGTCGGCCTCGACCACGACGTTGCCCAGGCGCGGCGGCGTCGGGATCTGGATCTCCTCGAAGTCGAGCTTGCGGTGCTTCTCGGCCTCGGCAGCCATCTCCTCGTAGCGGTCGAGACGGGCCTTGTTCTTGGTCTGACGGGCCTTTGCACCCGAGCGGACCCAGGCGAGCTCCTCCTTGAGGCGCTTCTGCAGCTTCTGGTCCTTCTTGCCCTGGACCTCCAGGCGCTCGGCCTTCTTCTCCAAGTAGGTGGAGTAGTTGCCTTCGTAGGGATGCAGCTTGCCGCGATCCACCTCGCAGATCCATTGCGCGACATGGTCTAGGAAGTATCGGTCGTGGGTGACGGCGAGGACGGCGCCTGGGTAGTTGGCGAGGTGCTGCTCGAGCCACAGAACCGACTCGGCGTCGAGGTGGTTGGTGGGCTCGTCGAGAAGCAGCAGGTCCGGCTTGCTCAGCAGCAGCTTGCACAACGCGACGCGGCGGCGCTCGCCACCGGACAGGTAGGTGACAGGCTCGTCACCGGGCGGACAACGCAGCGCGTCCATGGCCTGCTCGAGCTGGGAGTCCAGGTCCCACGCGTCGGCGTGGTCGAGCTCCTCCTGGAGCTTGCCCATCTCCTCCATGAGCTCGTCGGAGTAGTCGGTCGCCATCAGCTCGGCGATCTCGTTGAAGCGGTCGAGCTTGACCTTGATCTCGCCGAGGCCCTCCTCGACGTTCTGCTTGACCGTCTTCTCCTCGTTGAGCGGCGGTTCCTGCAGCAGGATGCCGACCGTGGCCTCGGGGTCGAGGAAAGCCTCACCGTTCGACGGCTGGTCCAGTCCGGCCATGATCTTCAGGATGCTCGACTTGCCGGCGCCGTTCGGGCCCACCACACCGATCTTGGCGCCCGGGTAGAAGCTCATGGTGACGTCATCGAGGATGACCTTGTCACCATGTGCTTTGCGCACCTTCTTCATCGTGTAAATGAACTCAGCCACCCAAAGGCTCCAATCTGGACTGGAAACGTGCAGCTCATCGGCTGCGAGAACGTACGACTCGCCTGTCAGCGTACCGTGACCACCTGTTCGACCCGACCGTGAGCCGACACTCGCGGAGTCCGGCTATCCGGTGAGAGCAGCGACGTCCTCGTCGACATCCTTGTCCGCCACCACGCCGCTTCCACGGTCGGTCGGATCGCAGCCGGCCGCCTCTTCCACCTCGGTCCCATCCGACACCGGCCCGCCTCGCAGCCGCCCCGACCTGTCAAGTCGAACACTGCACCGCGCGAGGTCGGGACCCACCGCGCCGGCCCGCATCTCCAGGTCCGTGCGCGGTTCACCGTCTCGCGTGCGGTACTCGTTGGTGCGCAGTTCACCGTAGGCAATGATCGGATCGCCCTTCATCAGCGAGGCGCCCACGCCCTGCACCAGCCGCCGCCAGCAGCTCACCGTCAGGTAGAGGGTGCCGCCGTCGACCCATTCTCCAGACTCTCGGTCGCGTCGGCGGACGTTGCTCGCCATGCGGAAACTGATCACTTCCTCGCCGGATGTCGTCTCCCGCTTGACCGGATCGGTGATGACCGTGCCGACCACTGCGGCGTGTGTCTCATACATCGACTTCCCCCTCATCTCGACCACTTCCGTCCACCGCAACGACGAACGCACCGCAACGACGAACGCACCGCCCGATGGAGCGGTGCGTTCGACGATGCCGCGGATCCGGCACCGATCATGGGGTCCGGACACGGATGTGGACGGATCGAGGCCGCATCCCCAACAGCCCGCGGATCGGCTGATCGGCAGCGGGGCTGTCGGTGCCACGTGCTAGAGGCCGGCCTCCCGATCGCGGCGCGCGAGCTCGGCGAACATCGCGTTGTGCGCGGCCAGTTCCGCGTCGTCGTCTCGCTCGGCGGCACGATCGACCCGGCGCGCGGTCCTGTCATCGCTACGCGACCACTGGACCAGCAGGGCGAGCATGATTATCACTAGCGGCATCTCGCCCGTGGCCCACGCGATCGACCCACCGAGTTGCTGATCCCGCAACAGGTCCTCGTTCCACCCCAGTCCCAGTGACCGGTAGAACGTCGCGCCCATGACCTCACCCATGCTCATCAGCGCGATGCCGAAGAATGCGTGGAACGGCAACGACCCGAACACAACCGCCAGTTTCGTGATGGGCTGCAGGGTCCGCGGTGACGGATCGACACCGATGACGACCCAGTAGAACAGGTAGCCGCTGAGGATGAAGTGCAGATTCATCAGCAGGTGAGCGGCGTGACTGTCGACCGCGGCACTGAAGATGCCGCCGAGGTAAAGCGCGTAGAAGCCACCGACGAACAGCACGGCGGCCACCAGCGGATGGGTGAGGAACCGCGAGATCGGGCTGTGCAGGAAACTCAGCAGCCACTCGCGGGGACCTGGCACCCCGTCCTTCCCGGCGGGGCGCAACGCCCGCAGCGCCAAGGTGAACGGCCCGCCGAGCGCCAGCAGCACCGGCGCCAGCATGGACAGTGCCATGTGGGCCCCCATGTGCACGCTGAAGACCGCCGGCGCGTATCTGCCCACGCCGGAAGACGTCGCGACGAGCAGCACCAGACAACCGGCGAACCAGGCGATCGAGCGTCCGAGCGGCCACGAATCACCGCGGCTGCGCAACCGGCGCAGCCCGACGGCGTAGAGCACGGCCAGCACGATCGCAGCGGTGCCGAAGATCAGGTCGAAGCGCCAATCGAGGGCCAGTCGGGCGAAACTCGGCGGCCCGTGGAGGTTGTAGCCGAGCTCGACCTCGGTGAGGGTCGGGATCGATTCCGGTGGCGGAGGCGGTGTACGCCCCAGTCCAACCGCCAGACCGATGGTCGCGGCGAAGACCAGCGCCTCGGCCCCGGCGAAGCGAAGCAGAGCGCCACGAGACTCGGGATCCGCCTCCAGCGCCGGCAGCGACCTGCGCCGGTGGAACCAGCCGAATACACCGAGTACGACGAGGGCAGCGACCTTTGCCAGGACGAGCCTGCCGTAAGTCGTGGTGAGAACCTCGTCCAGCGGCACCCGGACGAAGGCGTTCACAACACCGCTCACCGCCATTGCGACGAAGCAGATCGTCGCGACGAACGAGAAGCGGCGGGCCGCGACGTCGGAGTGTGCCCCGCGCCTGCGGGCGTGCGCGAGGAGCGCGAACAGGCCGCCGGCCCAGAACGCGGCCCCGACCAGGTGCCAGATGAGGCTGTTCGTGGCGACGTCGTGTGACCCGCCGGCCGACGAGTGCCCGGTGAACGCGAGCGGCATCATCGTAATCACGCTCAGTAGCAGCAGGAATGGCGTCCATGACCAGCGCAGTGCCAGCCGAGCCGCTACCGCGAGCACGAGCGCGAGGCCCGCCGTCCATGCCCACGCAACCGCGTTCTCGACTTGACCGATCGCCGACCACAGGTTCTCAGGCTTGATCGCCTCCGTGAACGGCTGACCGGAGGTGTCCGACAGCGTCAGCGGCACGAGGAGCACCGCGCACAGCGCCCAGGCGAAAGCGGCGTGCGATGCCGCACGGACGGCGCGGTAGCCATCGACGTCGAGGACACCGGTCTTCTGCGGCGGCACCATGAATGCCGCGAACAGCAGCGAACCGATCGCGATGACCGCGGCCACCTCGCTGACCGCACTGATCGCCGGCAGTCCGTATGTCGTGAAGGGCCCCGGGTCGGGGATGCCGAGGAGTACCAGGGCCTGAGCAGCTGACATCGCCACGACCAGCACGGCCACGACCCCCGCAAGGACGGCACTGACCGTATAGATGACGCCGGATCCGGTACTGGGTGCAGAGCCGGGAGCGAGGTCGGACTGCTCTCGCAGGGGTGTTGCCATAGCCACCAGCGTAGGACCTACGACATAGCGTCGGACATCCTGCCGGGCACAGCCCTCCGCCCGTCCGGTGTGGGCACGCCTGCGGCGGCACGCGCGACGACGTCCAACATCTCACCGAGCGCGGTGACGGTGTGCGCCGATAGAAAGTGATCGCAGTACGGCAAGGCAGCCGACATGGATCCGGCGACGGGCTCGAAATCCGGTGCGCCGGCACGGGGATTGAGCCACACGAGGCGGTGGGCGCGCCGCCGGACGCGGGCGACCGCGCGCGCGAGATCGGCGGGTGGGTCGCTGTCCCAACCGTCGGACGCGATGATCACGACGGCCCCTCGGAGCACGTTGCCGTGTGGCGAGGACAACAGCGTGGCGAGGCTTCCCGCGATGTGGGTGCCGCCGAACCGGTCCACGACCCGCTCGTTGGCCAGCGCCACCGCGACATCGGCGTCGCGGTGCGCAAGGACGGCGGTCAGCCGGGTGAGCCGGGTCGCGAACGCAAACACCTCCGCGTCGCGGCCGGTACCGCGCACCACGGCGGCACGCATCAGGTGCAGATAGACGTCGGCGTAACCGTGCATCGACCGGCTCACGTCGCACAGCAGGACGATCCGGCGGCGCCGCACACGTGGGCGGCACCCGACCGGCCGGATCGGTTCGAACCCCGTTTCGCGCGCACGCCGCATCGTCGCCCGCAGATCGACCCGACCGTGACGGTGTGGTTCGCGACGCCGACTACGGCGGGTGGGCCAGTGCACCCGCGCCTGTTCGAGCCAGCGCCCGAGTAGTCTCAGGTCCTCGTCCCGGAATTGACCGAACGGCTGGTCCGCGATCGCCTCGAGCGGGCTCGGCAGCCGCAACGTGAGGCCGATCGTCTCGGCGTCGACGTCGTCCGCGGGCTCGATCGTCGCCTCGTCAGGGCTCACCCAGTCCCGAGTCACCCACGGTGGCGCCGATCGCGGCCCGCGGGACGTCGGCGCCGACGCAGCGTCACCGGGTTCGTGCCGGTCGACGCGTCCTCGGCCGCGACCCGCGGCCCTCGCGGCCGGATCGAGCCCCAGCAACGCCTGGTCGAACACGGAAGCGAACACTGCGTCGAACCGGGCGAGATCGCTGCGTCGCCCGACCAGGGTGACCCGCGCCGTCCAATACAGTCGGCTACGACCTGTCGGCGGTAGCACGCGCAGCGCCTCCGCGAAGCGGGCGGCCCCGCTTGCCGACACCCGTACCCCGGACTCGCGCGCCCGCGCAACCAGTGCGACCGCGAACGCAGCCCGATCGACGCCGCGCAGCAAGACCGGGGACGAACCGGTCACCGGCGCCTGGACCTCACGACGACGAAGACGACGATGGCCGCGACGACAGCCGCGATCCACGGTGCCGCGCGCCGTGCGATTGAACCGCCTGCCAATTCGAGCAGGTCGAGCGGCTCCGGTTCCGGCCCCACCGCACGAACCGCCTCCGGTTCGGGGACGGCCTCGGCGGACGGTTCGGCCGCGGCCTCGGCTCGGCCAGTTCCCCCGACCCCGGCGTCGGCCGCGAGCTTGTCCTCGAGCGACGCCGCGAACTGTCCCATCAGTTTCGTGGAGACCTGCTGGATCATCCCGCTGCCGAACTGCGCCAGCTTGCCGACGATCTTCATGTCGGTGTCGACGGTGACCCGGGTCGCGCTACCGGACTCGTCCAGGTGAGCGGTGATGGTCGCCGACGCGTTGCCGCTGCCCCGCTTCTCCCGCCCGCGAGCGTCGATCACGGCAGTATGAGACTTCTCGTCCTTCTCGACGAACGACGCCCGACCCGCGAACTCGCTCGTGACGGGCCCCACCTTGATCTTCACTGTGCCCAGATAGTCGTCGCCCTCGCGCCCGGTCATCTGCGCGCCCGGTAGCAGCGGCGCGATGCCCTCGAGGTCGGTCAGCACCTCCCACGCGCGGTCGATGGGTGCCTCGACCGTGAACTCGTCTGCGATCTTCATGATGGTCCTCTCATCCGGTTGCCCCGCTCGCCGGGTAGTTGCCGACCGCCTCTGCCAGCACGGTTCGATCGTCAGGGGTCTTCGCGAGGGCGCCGAGGCTCGCTAGCGCGTCGGCCGGCACCAGGTCGGCAGCCCCTAGTGCGGCGAGCGCCGCCAACCAGTCGATGCTCTCCGCGACACCCGGTGGCTTGTCCAAGTCCAGCGCGCGCGCCGACGCCACGAACTCGGTGACGCTCGCGATCAGCGCAGCGGTGGCGCCAGGCACCGTCCGGCGCAGGATCGCTGCGGCCCGTTCGGGCGTCGGATAGTCGATCCAGTGGTAGAGGCACCGTCGCCGGAGTGCGTCGTGCAAGTCGCGGCTGCGATTGGACGTGAGTACGACGATCGGGGCCCGCTCCGCGTGGAACGTGCCGAGTTCGGGCACCGTCACAGAGGCCTCACCGAGGAACTCGAGTAGCAGGGCCTCGAATTCGTCGTCGGCCCTGTCGATCTCGTCGATCAGCAGCACCGGTGACAGGCCGCCCTTGTGGCGCACGCATCGCAGGATCGGACGTTCCAACAGGAAGCGCTCGGTGAACAGATCTGCCTCCTCGAGTCGCTCACCACGCGCCTCGGACAACCGCACGGCCAACAGTTGCCGCTGGTAGTTCCAGTCGTAGAGGGCCTCGTCTGCGGCCAACCCCTCGTAGCACTGCAACCGCTCCAACGGCGCGCCCAGCGCCGCGGCGAGCGCCTTCACCGCCGTCGTCTTCCCTACGCCGGGCTCACCCTCGAGCAGCAACGGGCGCCCCAAGCGCAGCGCCAGGAACAGAGCGGTCGCCGTGCCCTCGTCGAGCAGGTAGTCCTGTGCGTCGAAACGTCGAATCAGGTCTTCGACGTCAATGAAGTCGACATCGGGGGCCGCCGCGCTCACGACGCGTCCCGATCCTGGTCGAGCAGCGCCCGGTATTCATCCCACGTGTCGACGTCGAGCGGGATCCGATCGTCAACCGGGACCTCGAACACGGAATCGGGGTGACGGTCGAGCAAACCCCACACGGCCTTGTCACCGCGTAGCACAGCGAGATCGTCGAACACGCTGCGTCCCAGCCACAGTGGATGACCGAGCCCATCCGCGTAACGACACACCCCGATGTTCTCCATGGCTCCGCGAGCGACGAGGTCCCGCACCGTCCACGGTCGCACACCAGGCTGGTCTCCCAGCAGCAGCACGATCCCGGCCGCGAGCGGATCGACCTCGGGCAGGGCCGCTTTCACCGACGCCGAGCAGCCGCTACCCGAGTCGGGAGTGTGGACGACGGTGCAGCCGCGAAGGTCGACGATGTCCTCGATCGCTTCCGCGGCGCCGGGCACGGTCACCAGCAGCTGGTGGAAGCGGCAGGCCCTCGCCGTTCGCAGCGTCGCGTCGAGCAGGGTCGCGCCGCGGTACGGCAGCAGTTGCTTGGGCCGCCCCAGTCGCCGGGACCTACCGGCGGCCAGCACCAGTCCGGTCACGAACATCGGGCACGCTCCTTCTCGTAAGCTCGCTGGCACCCAGGCGCGCAGAACCAGTAGTCCTCACCGTCGATCTCCAGGTGCGGAGTCTCGTCGTCGACGATGACAGTCATGCCGCACACTGGGTCGACCACGGTCAGCCGGTCGGCGGCCGATCCAGTTGCTCTGGTGGATGCTCGATCCGGTAGCTGCCCGCCGCGAATCTCACGGACCAACTCGGCAAGGATCGACACCGCGATCTCGCTCGGCGTTCGCGCTCCTATAGGCAGTCCCGCCGGGGTGTGGACGGCGGCGCGCGCCCCCGGGTCGAGGTCGAGCTCGTCGAGGATCGCGGCGCCGCGGGACCGGCTCGCGACGAGTCCGACGTAGCCGGCTCCTGCGTCGAGCGCCTCCCGGATCGCGCTCGGCTCGTCGCCGCCGAGGCTTGCGACGACCACCGCCGATTCTCCCGCGTCCGGTGTGGGGCCCCGTCGGACGTCGAGGTCGAGTGACTCGGCGAATGCGGCGACCGCGTCCGCGACCGGAGTCTCGCCGACAACCCTCACCATGAGCGGGGGCAGGCAGGGCTGCAGGAAGATCTCGATCGCGCCGCCGGACAGGCACGGGTTCAGGACGACACGAGCCCCGGCCACGTCCGGGTAATCGGGCCCTTCGTCGGGCAGGACCCGCAGCAGCAGGCTCTCGCCCGTCTCGAGCACGTCCACCGCGGCCTGCCGCACCGAGTTCTGCACGCAGTGGCCACCGACGAAGCCCTCAATCGTTCCGTCCGCCAACACGATCGCGTCATCGCCTGGTGCCGACGAGGTCGGTTGTTGGGCGCGGACCACCGTCGCGCGGACGAAGGCTCGCCGCTCGCTAGCCAACTGTGCGGCGCGTGCACCGAGATCCATTCGCATCTCCCGTCAGATCGGCGGGGTCGCCCGACCCTGCATCGCCTCCCACACGCGTGACGGCGTCAGCGGCATGTCCGCGTGACGCACCCCGTACGGCTTCAACGCATCCACGACGGCATTCACCACGGCCGGCGGCGACCCCACGGTCGCGCTTTCGCCAACGCCCTTGGCCCCGATGGGATGATGTGGCGACGGGGTGACCGTGAACCCGGTCTCGAAGTGGGGCACCTCGACTGCCGTAGGGATCAGGTAGTCCATGAACGAGCCGCCGAGGCAGTTGCCGTCTTCGTCGAACGCGACGATCTCCATGAGCGCCATACCGATTCCGTCGGTGATGCCGCCGTGTACCTGCCCTTCGATGATCATCGGGTTGATGCGGGTGCCGCAGTCGTCGACCGCGAGGAACCGGCGCACCTTCACCTCACAGGTGCCGGGATCGACATCGACGACGCAGAAGTACGCGCCGTACGGGTAGGTGAGATTCTCGGGGTTGTAACAGATCTGGGCCTCGAGACCGCCCTCGATGCCGTCGGGTAGGTCTCCGGCCCCGTACGAGCGCATCGCGATGTCCTGGATGGTCACCGCCGCCGAGGGGTCGCCCTTGACCTGGAACGCACCGCCACGCTCGTCGTCCTTGACCCATTCGAGGTCGGCGACGGACACCTCGAGCATGCCCGACGCGATGATCCGCGCCTTGTCGCGCACCTTGCGTGCGACTAGGGCAGCCGCGGCCCCCGACACTGGTGTCGAACGGCTTCCGTAGGTCCCGAGACCGAAGGGGGTGTTGTCGGTGTCGCCGTGGACCACGTCGATGTCCTCGGGCGGGATGCCGAGTTCTTCGCCGACGATCTGCGCGAACGTCGTCTCGTGTCCCTGCCCCTGCGTCTGCACCGAGATCCGGACGACCGCCTTGCCGGTCGGGTGGACGGTGAGCTCACATCCGTCGGCCATGCCGAGCCCGAGGATGTCCATGTCCTTGCGCGGTCCGGCGCCGACGGCCTCGGTGAAGAACGACATCCCGATACCCATCAGCTCGCCGCGCGCGCGGCGCTCGGCCTGCTCGCGGCGCAGCTCGTCGTAGCCGACCATGTCCATCGCTTTGCGCATCGTGGTGGCGTAGTCGCCCGAGTCGTACTTCCACCCGGTCTTGGTCGTGTACGGGAACTGGTCGGGACGCAGCAGGTTCTTCAACCTCAGTTGCGCCGGGTCCATGTCGAGGTCGAACGCGAGGCAGTCGACCATTCGCTCGACGAGGTACACCGCCTCGGTGATGCGGAACGAACACGCGTACGCCACACCGCCGGGGGCCTTGTTCGTGTACACGGCCGTCATATGGCAGTACGCGGCCTCGAGGTCGTAGCTGCCGGTGAATACACCGAAGAAGCCCGCCGGGTACTTGATCGGGGCCGCTGTGCCGTTGAACGCGCCGTGGTCGGCGAGGACGTCGGTGCGGATCGCGAGGATCTTGCCCTCGCTCGTCGCAGCGATCTCGCCGACCATGATGTAGTCACGCGCGAAGCCGGTGCTGGTGAGGTTCTCGCTGCGGTCCTCCATCCACTTGACGGGCTTGCCAGTGACCAGTGATCCGACGATCGCACACACGTAGCCCGGGTAGATCGGCACCTTGTTGCCGAACCCACCGCCGATGTCCGGCGAGATCACCCGGATCTTGTGCTCCGGCAACCCCGCGACCAGCGCATACAGGGTGCGGTGGGCGTGCGGGGCCTGACTCGTGGACCACAGTGTGAGCTTGCCGTTCACCGCGTCATAGTCGGCGACGGCGCCACACGTCTCCATGGGCGCCGGATGCACGCGCGGGTACACGACCTCCTGCCGCACCACCACATCGGCCTTCGCGAAGGCCGCATCGGTGGCCGCTGAATCTCCTGTCTCCCACTCGAAGCAGTGGTTGTCGGTCTTGCCGTCCAGATCGGTGCGGATGACCGGTGCATCCGGCGAGAGTGCGGTGCGCGCATCGACGACAGGCTCGAGTGGTTCGTACTCGACATCGATCAGCTCCAGCGCGTCGCGCGCGGAATAGCGGTCCTCGGCGACGACGAACGCCACCTCCTGTCCCTGGAACCGCACCTTGTCGGTCGCCAGTACGGCCTGCACGTCGTTCGACAGGGTCGGCATCCATGCCAGGCCCTTCTCCGCCAGATCGGCGCCGGTGACGACCGCCACAACCTTGGGATGCTCCTGCGCCGCTGTCGTGTCCACACGCACGACCCGCGCATGTGCGACCGGCGAACGAAGGATCGCCAGGTGCAGCATTCCGGGCAGTTGGACATCGTCGACGTAGTGGCCCTTTCCGCGAACGAACCGCGGGTCCTCCTTGCGGAGCATCCGACCGTGCCCACACGGCTTTCCATCGTTCGAAACGCTGTCGGGATCGACCGTTTCGGGCGCCTTGTCGAGCGTGGTCACGACGCACCTCCCGTCGTCACTGAGTCTCCCGAGGTCACTGCGTCGGTGGTCGCACCGCCGTGCTCCGCTGCCCACCGGATGGAGCGGACGATCGTGGTATACCCGGTGCAACGGCATATCTGGCCCGAAATCGCCTCGCGGATGGTCTGTTCGTCAGGGTCCGGATCGCGATCGAGCAGTGCGCGGGCGGTAATCATCATGCCGGGCGTACAGAATCCGCACTGCAGTCCGTGGCATTGCATGAACCCTTCCTGCACGGGGTCCAGCACCCCGTTCTGCGAGAGTCCCTCGACTGTGCGCACGTCGCGCCCGCCCGCCATGACCGCGAGCATCGTGCACGACTTCACCGGTTCGCCGTCCACCGACACCACGCAGGTACCGCAGTTGCTCGTGTCGCAGCCCCAGTGTGTTCCGGTGAGTCCCAATCGATCCCGCAGAAAGTGCACCAGCAGCGTGCGCGGTTCGATGTCGTCGTTGACCTCGGTACCGTTGACCGTCATCGTCACTCGCATCTCATGCCTCCGTTCGTGGGACGACGGCCCGTTCGGCAGCGGTGCGCAGCGAGCGGACGGTCAGTTCGTCGGCCAGGTGCCGCTTGTAAGCGGCGGTGCCACGAGGATCCGTCACCGGTTCACATGCCTGCCCGGCGAGTTCGCCGGCACTGCGGAACGTCTCCTCGCTAATCGGTTGCCCCCGTAGGAAATCACCGATCGCCGCGACCCGATCGGCGTCCGGTTCCACCGCGGTGAGTCCGACCGATGCCCCACCGATGTGGTCGCCGTCGATCCACAGGGCGGCCCCGGCGGCCGCGATCGCCCAGTCCCCCACGCGCCGTTCCACTTTCGAGTAGGCACTGGATCCGGGATAATCCGGGGGAGTTCGAGGGACGCGGACTTCGATGAGGATCTCGTTGCTACGCACGGCGGTTTCGTATGGGCCGACGAGAAACTCGCTCATCGATACCTCGCGCACGCCGGTGGGGCCACGAATCACACAGACTGCGCCGACCACAGAGCACACCGTCGTCAGATCCTCGGCCGGGTCGGCCTGGCAGAGCGAACCGCCGATCGTGCCGCGATTGCGGACCACCGGGTCGGCGATCACGCGCTCGGCGTCCCGGAAGATCGGGAACACCTTGGCCAGGTCGTCGGACTCGAGCATCTGGCGGTGTCGGACCATCGCACCGATCCGCACAGCGTCCGACGCGACCAAGATATAGCCGAGTTCGTCGACGAGGTCGTTGATGTCGACGAGGTATTCGGGGTTGGCCAGCCGCAGCTTCATCATCGGTAACAGACTGTGACCGCCCGCAACCACCCTTGCCTCGTCGCCCAGGCGATCCAGCAGTGCAATCGCATCCGCTACATCGGCGGCACGCTCGTATTCGAATAGTCCCGGAACCTGCATGTGTCACTCCTCACAGAGCCGGATTGTTTCCAGCCTGTTCCAGGTTCAAGGCCACCGTCAAGGCCTATTCAGCGATCACTTGATCTCGGTGCCGTAATCATTCGGGTTGGTCGTGGTGGATACGTCCATGCAGGTCACGGAGCGGTCGACCCCCACCGCCCCACCGCCGAGCGATGATCTCGGCGGCGATCGATACCGCTGTCTCCTCGGGTGTGCGCGCTCCGAGGTCGAGCCCGATCGGACTCGACAGCCTCGACAGTTCCTCGTCCGTCAGACCGGCCTCGCGCAGCCGAGTGAGACGGTCCAGATGGGTGCGCTCGGAGCCCATCGCGCCGACGAAACCCACGTCGGGGAGGCGCAGCGCAACCTCGAGGAGCGGAACGTCGAACTTGGGGTCGTGGGTCAGTACGCAGATCACGGTGCGCCCGTCGATCGCGCCTGCCTGGGCCTGCGCGGCGAGGTATCGGTGCGGCCAGTCCACCACTACCTCGTCGGCGGTCGGGAACCGGCTCGCGGTCGCGAACACCTCGCGCGCATCACACACAGTGACCCGATAGCCGAGGAACGCGCCCTGCCGAGCGACCGCGGCCGCGAAGTCGATTGCACCGAACACCAGCATCCGTGGTGGCGGCGCAAAGCTCGAGACGAAGACCCGCAGGCCCTCCCCCCGGCGCTGTCCGTCGGGTCCGTACTCGAGGACCGCGGACCGGCCCGCGGCGAGCAGTCCGCGCCCGTCGTCGGTGACGGCCTGGTCCAGACGAGCGGAGCCGAGGGATCCGCTCGCGCTATCCGGCCGGATGACGAGGTGGCGGCCCACCCGCGCACCCCCGGGATTGTCAGTGTCCTCATTGTCAGTGTCCTCGATGACGGTGGCGACTGCGACCGGCCGGTTCTCACCGATGTCAACGACGACAGCCTCGAGGTCCGGAAAGGTGTCGCGCGAGATCGGCTCGACGAATACGTCGAGAACGCCGCCGCAGGTGAGCCCCACCGCGAAGGCGTCCTCGTCGCTCACGCCGTATCGCTCGAGAACCGGCAGACCGGTGCCGACTACCTCCGACGCGAGTTCGTACACCGCGCCCTCCACACAGCCGCCCGAGACGGATCCGGTGACTGTCCCGTCCGGCGCCACCAGCATCGCGGCGCCCGGATCCCGAGGCGCAGACCGGAATGTCGCGACAACCGTGCCCAGTCCAGCTGTATCGCCGGCACGCCAGATTGTGAAGAGATCGGACAAGACGTCGCGCATCGCGTCAGCCCCCAGTTCCGGCCGTCGCCTCTCGTTGGGTCGCTCAACTGCGAGCCTATTCCGCGATGATGCGGCTAGGATCGGTTCTGGTGGTGGCGTGTGAATTTGGTACTCATCGATCTATGTGCGCGGGGCACCCCGGACGGGCGGGTATGCTTCTGGCCGCGCCTCCGTAGCTCAGCTGGATAGAGCAAGAGCCTTCTAATCTCTAGGTCGCAGGTTCGAGTCCTGCCGGGGGCACTTATCCCCTATCGGCCCATATGCCAAAGAGCCGTCCGAGCAGCAAGAATCCAGATACGGCGGCACCTTGATACAGCGAGCAGTGGGGCGTCGATGCTGTCGGCGATATGCGGCAGGACGCCCGCCGTGATCGCGTCGATCGGGTTCACGGCACCTCCTTGGTGTAACTTCCTTCACGCCGGGGGGATTGCTCGCGTTCTTTCGAGATGCCGCCGGTGCACGACCGCATACGGAGAACGAGGGAAGGGAACTAGTTGATCAAGTGTGTACGCGCCGCAGCAGCAGCAGCCTTGGCCGCCCCGCTCGTCGCCGTCGCATTCGCTGCGCCGGCCAACGCCGCACCCGAAGACGTCACCCTCTCGGTCTACGTCAGGGGTAACTTCGTTGAAGTTGCCGTCACCAACAACTCTCGGGACCTGATCAGCTGCGAGTGGCAGGTCGTGACTGACGACGGCCGCACGCCCGGTTCAATCATCACTGGTTACATACTCCCGGGCGACGAGTATCGCACCCAGCGGTACCTCGGCGGCGGCAGCTACGAAACCAGTTGGGGGTGCATGTCCTGGGACCGTCCCGAGGTTTGGGGGACGGAGGACTTCCTTCACGACGACAAGACTGCAGAGCCAATCCGGTTCACCACCCCGGTTGGCCCATTCGGGAGCATCGACCTTGAAGGCGACGGCTTCCTTGGGATCTTCCACCCCGGCAGCCTCGAAGGCGGCCTAGGCTTCTCCTAACCACCGCTTCCCTGGCCCGGCACCATCATGGTGTCGGGCCAGAAGCATCTTCAGGCCCCCGTTCGTTCGTCTCGGTTTCGGTCCGCCCAGCACATGGCACACTCGTGCAGTCGTTCGCCATGCAGTTCGGCGCCCCGGCGTGTGCCGCCCTCAGCCGTTGAATGCGATGTGGGGTTCGATCAAGACGTTTCGGACGACGATTCCCCGAACTTTTTCAGTGGGCACTGTTAGATTCCTTCCCGCCGGGAGGGACTCACTCGCGTTCTTTCGGGGTGCCGCCGGTACACCACTTCCCGCACGCGGGCCTTCATACGGAGAACGAGAGAAAGAGAACTCCTTGATCAAGTCAGTACGTGCCGTTGCCACCGCAGCCTTGGCCACCCCACTCCTGGCCACCATGTTCGCCGCGCCGGCCAACGCCGGAGTCAAAGACGTCACCCTATCCGTCGAGGTCCACGGCAACGACGTAGAAGTCATCATCATCAACGACAGCCAGAGGACGATCACCTGCAAATGGATGGCAGAGAGTGACCGGATCTTCGGCGAGACCTACGCGGCCTTCTTTCAGTACGTCGAATCCGACGAGGAGTATCGCTACCCGGTGACCGTCGCCGACGGCACCTATACCGTCAACTGGAACTGCACTACCCCACTCGCCGGCGAGACGTGGGGGACGACGTGGGAGACCGGGCGAAAGACAGCCGAGCCCCTCGTGTTCACCGCCCCGGGCAGCACCGACGACGACAGCACGGGTTTCGGCAGCCTCGGCAGCACGTCCGGCAGCTTCGGCAGTTCCTGATCGTCCCTTCATGGCCCGGCACCATCAGCGTGTCGGGCCATGAAGCATGTTCAGGCCAGGCGCCGGCGTGCTACTCGCACGGGCGTAGCGACGTACGGCCAACGCGGCGTGCCACGCACACTCAGAGGCTGCAGCGGCTCGAGTATCCCCGGAGGAACTGAGTCCGGACATCACCATGAAGGAGGAACCGGTGTCCACTCTCGCGTCGGCAGCACGGGCTAGCACATGGGAATGGATAGCGAATCAGTCACTGGAACAACATTTTTCGTAGTCGTACGGATTGCTGAGACCGAAGGAGATGGACCCTTCTCGAGCTGCCGCGTGGCTCCGCAGGGCGCCCAGCAGGCCGAGCGGCGACATCCAGACCCACGGGCTTCGATCAAGACACTACGCATGAGGATTCCTCGACCTCGTCTGGTGGGGCACTGTTAGATTCCTTCACGCCGGGGGGGATTCACTCGCGTTCCTTCGAGGTACCACCGGTGCACCACACCCCGTAAGCGGGTCCGCATACGGAGAACAAGAGAAAGAGAACCCGTTGATCAAGTCAGTACGTGCCGCTGCCGCCGCAGCCTTGGCCGCCCCGCTCCTGGCCGTCGCGTTCGCCGCGCCGGCCAACGCCGAGCCCGAAGACGTCACCCTGTCTGTCGACGCCAGAGGAAACTTCGTTGAAGTCTCCATCGCCAATAACAGCCCGGAGATGATCACCTGCAACTGGGTGGCAACGAACGACGCAGACCCCGACATCACGAACGCGTCCCCGCATTGGTCCATCAATCCCAACCGCAACTGGGTCATCACGACGGTATTCATCGATGGCGACTATCACCTCAGCTGGTCATGTGTCGGCCAATCGACTGACGAGACTTGGGGGACAGGGGAAACGGACGAACCATTGGCGTTCACCGCTGACAGCACCTCCGGCAGCCTAGGTAGCCTCGGCAGCACCGCCTCTGGAAGTGTCGGCAGCCTCATGTACGGCGGCATCGCGAGCCTCGAGTACGGCAGCCTCGGCAGCCTCGAATACGGCAGCTTCGGCATTTCCTGACCACCCCTTTCTGGCCCGGCACCATCAGGGTGTCGGGCCAGAAGCATGTTCGGGCCGCGGTTCGTTCGTGTTGGCATGCGGCGCAACGCGGCTCCAGGTGAGCCTTGGCTGCGACGCCTTTCTGCAGATCAACGGGACGACCCACCGAAGCGTTCTCCATCGCAACTTCGATTCCGGACAAATATCCGCATTGCCGGAATGTGTCCCGTATAGTCCGACTGCATGACGAGACCACGCGGCCCAATCTCCTTGGTCCCGTGTGCACTACCCCCGGCAACACCACTCACTGCCCCGTAGGCCCGTTAGCCCGAGGAGTCCGGCCACGATGCCACACACCGATGTTGCCCCTCCTGATCGTGGCAATACCCCCTTTGCCGGATCACGTGCCCGACGACGTACGGCCGGGCTGGCGGTAGCCCTGACGGCTGGCCTGATGCTCACTACCGGACCGGCCGCGCACGCCGACACTGTCACCAGCTCCGTCCCCGTCGGCGAGGGACCGCGCGGGGTGGCGATCACCCCCGACGGCACCCACGCGTACGTCACCAACATGGACGACGACACTGTGTCGGTAATCGATACCGCAGACAACACCATCGTCAGCACCGTCGACGTCGGTGACGGGCCGTACGGTGTGGCGATCACCCCCAACGGCAACTACGCCTACGTCGCCAACAAATGGGACAACACGGTGTCGGTGATCGACACCCGCACCAACCAAGTCTCCGGACTCCCGATCGACGCCGACGGCGGACCGTGGGGTGTGGCGATCACTCCTGACGGTGAACACGTCTACGTCACCAACGACGACGGCGGCACGGTGTCGGTGATCGACACCAAGACCAACCTCGCCACCGGAGACCCGATCGACGTCGGCGACGGGCCTTACGGGATTGCGATCACCCCCGACGGTGACGCCTATGTCGCCAACGATGAAAGAGTGGTGGTGATCGACACCGCCACCAACACCGTCACCGACACAGTCAACATTGGCGACGGGCCGGCAGCGGTAGCGATCACTCCTGACGGCAGCCGCGCCTACGTCACCAACATCGAATACGACACGGTTTCCGTGATCGACACCGCCACCAAACTCGTCACCGCATTTCCGATCAACGTCGGCGGGTATCCGGTCGGAGTGGCATTCACGCCCGACGGCAGCCGCGCCTACGTCACCAACAACGATTTCGACGCGGTATGGGCGATCGACACCGCCACCAACCTCGCCACCGGAGCCCCCATCAACGTCGGCGCAGGGCCAACCGGGATAGCAATCACACCCGACGGCAGCCGCGCCTACGTCACCAACCGCTTCGGCGACTCGGTGTCGGTGATCGAGATCGAGCCAACGCCGTCGACCGGATCGCTCGGCAGCCTAGGCTCTTTGGCACCGTCGGCCGGATCACTCGGTAGCCTAGGCTCTTTGGCACCGTCGTCCTGACCAACGCGCTCCACCGGAAGAACGCGGCACTCCACCCAAGAGTGGACTCTGACCCGGCGGTTTCGAGGACGCTTCCGCCGGGATCACCACGCAGGTGCTGGAAGGCGCAGCACTGACACAGTCGGGATCCTGTGTGCGCCGCCGAGCCCACCGCCTGCGCCGGCAAGATCGCAGGTTCGAGTCCTGTGGAGGACACCGAGTAGGGAGACACTTCGACGACTGTGGCCCGTCCCTGTGCAGGGACGGGCCACAGGTCACCCGGTCGCGCGAATCATTCCTCTTCCGGCAAGTCCTCGGTTTCCGGCAAGTCCTCTGTTTCCGGCAGGTCCTCGGTTTCCGGCGAGTCCTCGGTTTCCGGCAAGTCCTCGGGCATGTCGAAACGGAGGAGCTTCTGCTCGCCGGTCTGCGCGGGGTCGGGGCGGTCGACCTGCTCCGCTGACTTCATCCTGTCGACCCGGCTCAGATCAGTCCGCATGTAGATCACGTTGTACCGATCCCATGTCGTCAGTACGAAATACAGGTACTGTCCAGTAGCCCACGGGTGCATGAATCCGCCGTACAGCGACGGTAGTGTGATCGCACTGATGAGCGTCTCGGTACCGCTCCACGGGCCCCACGGATGGTCGGCCTGACGGATCTTCAGACCACCCACGTCCGTGTACATCGCAATGTACTTGCCGAGGTAGTCGTTCCATTGCACCGACAGCTCGCTGACTGGCGCCTTGATCACAGGTTCAGCGTCCGCGATGGTCGAGGACCAGTCGGTTCCAGTCCAGTACTCGTATTTGGTCGGGTCTTCCATGGCGTCCAAGGTCGCCGGCACCCGGGCCAACCGCGCGGAGCCGGAACGCCCTGAGGGGGTGCCGAATTCGTAGACGAACCCGTCGCCGCGGTCCGGCACGAACGCACTCATCTGCCAATTCTCGTTGTGTGACGAGAACGCTGGCGGGACAATTCCGTCCGGGAACTCCGGATCCATCGGATCCAGATTGACCCGGACGGTCGGCACCACCACATCCCACGTATCGCCATTGTCGTCCGAGCGGGCGATCGCGGAGTAGTTCGTCATCCACTCGCCGGGGGCGCCCCACGAGCGTACCGACATGAAGCGAACGTACTGGACCCCGTCCACCTCGACTCCGGCCGTCGGGATGACGGTGAATTCGAGGCTGCCCAGCGGAAGGTTGAGCAGGCCGTCGATGACCTGCTTGGAGAAGTTCACAGCGGGCGGCGGGGCGAGCGGCGAGCTGTCGATCCGCATGCCATCGCTCAGCGTAGTGTCGCTGCTCCGGAACAGGGCGTTGCTGCGCCACTGGGTGCCGGGTTCATCGCAGTCGCCGACGGTGTCCCCGAAGGCCATCAGCACCTGTCCTTGGCCGTTGTCCCACATGATGCCGAGATCGGTGCCCGAGACACTGTACTTCTCGATGCTCTCGTTCGGACTACCCGGACCGGTGACCATCTCGATCGCCTTGGTGCGGCCGGTCAGCACCGGCAGCGCGCCGTCGGGAGAACCGATGATCCACGGAAGCGAATTCGCGAGCGAACCCGTCGCACTGCCCAGGCTGCCCGAGCCCAGGCTCCCGATCAGGGTTCCCGTGCTGCCGGAGCTACCGCTACTGCCAGAGCTGCCCAGGCTACCGCCACCGCTCTGCCCGCACGGTCCCCCGACCGCACCGGCCGGAGTCGCCATCGCCACCGACAGGCCCACGGTGACCGCGGAAGCCGACAGTACGGCGGTCCAACTACGCTTCACTGCCCTCACAGACTGCGTCCTTCCCATCGCTCGAGGTATGCGCCGACCAATGAGGAAACCACAGAAAGTCAAAGCAGCTGCCGCTGCGCGGGTGTGATTTCCGTCCGGCCGAGCTCTCCCCCCGTTCTCACCGGGAGGCTGCTCGGGCTCGGCCAACGACGAACCGGTAAGGCGAAGTTGCTGATCGAGCCCAGGAGATCTCGCGGCGGTTGATGCGATCCAGCGCGGGAGGAAGCGTTGACGCGCCGGCAATGCCGACAAGGTCGCAGGTTCCAGTCCTGTCGGGGACACCGAGCAAGGAGGCTCTTCGACGACTGTGGCCCGTCCCCGTACAGGGACGGGCCACAGCTCACCCGGTCGTGCGGATCATTTCTCTTCCGGCAAGTCCTCGGGAATGTCGAAACGGAGGAGCTTCTGCTCGCCGGTCTTTGCGGGGTCGGGACGGTCGACCTGGTCGGCGGGCGACATCTTGTCGAGCTTGCTCAGGTCGGTCCGCATGTAGATCACGTTGTAGCGATCCCATGTCGTCAGTACGAAATACAGGTACTGCCCAGTAGCCCACGGGTGCATGAATCCGCCGTACAGCGACGGCAACGTGTCCGGACTGATGAGCGTCTGGGTACCGCTCCACGGGCCCTCTGGATGGTCGGCCAAACGGATCTTCAGACCACCCACGTCCGTGTACATCGCTATGTACTTGCCGAGGTAGTCGTTCCACTGCACAGACAGCTCGCTGACCGGTTCCTCGATCACCGGTTCCGCGTCCGCGATGTTCGGCGACCAGACGGTTCCGGTCCAATACTGGTATTCGTTCAGGTCTTCCAGGTCTGCCGGGTTCGCCGGCACGCGGGCCAACCGCGCGGCCCCGTTCCGCCCTGAGGTAGTTCCGAATTCGTAGACGTACCCGTCGCCGCCTGGCACGAACGCACTCATCTGCCAATTCCCGTTGTTCGACGAAAACGCCGGCGGGACGATCCCGTCTGGGAACGCCGGATCCATCGGGTCGAGATTGACCCGGACAGTTGGCACCACCACATCCCACGTTTCGCCGTTGTCGTCCGAGCGGGCGACCGCGGAGTAGTTAGTCGTCCACTCGCCAGGGGCACCCCACTCGCGCACCGACATGAAACGAACGTACTGAACCCAGCGGTCCCGGTCTTCTTCGTAAACCGCCACGCCGGCCGTCGGGAGGACGGTGAACTCGAAGCTGCCTAGCGGAAGATCAAGCAGCCCGTCGATGATCTGCTTGGAGTAGTTCTCGGGTGGAGGAGGTGCGAGCGGAGAACTGTCGATCCGCATGCCATCGCGCAGTGTCTCATCGCTGCTCCGGAACAAGACGTTGCTGCGCCACTGGGTGGGGGGGTCGTCGCAGTCGCCGAAGGTGTCCCCGAAGGCCATCAGCACCTGCCCTTGGCCGTTGTCCCACATGATGCCGAGGTCGGTACCCGAGACACCGTATTTCTCGATGCTCTTGTTCGGACTACCCGGACCGGTCACCATCTCGATCGCCTTGGTGCGGCCGGTCAGCACCGGCAGCGCGCCGTCGGGCGAACCAATGATCCACGGAAGCGAATTCGCGAGCGAACCCGTCGCGCTGCCCAAGCTGCCCGAGCCCAGGCTCCCGATCAGGCTTCCCGTGCTGCCGGAGTTGGCAGTGCTGCCCAAGCTGCCCAAGCTGCCAGGGCTGCCCGAGCCACCGCCAGCGCTCTGCCCACACGGTCCCCCGTGCCCATCCGCTTCGACCGAAGTCGCCATCGCCACCGACAAGCCCACGGTGACCGCAGCAGCCGACAGTGCCGCGGTCCAGCTACGATTCACTGCTCTCACGGACTGCGTCCTTCCCATCGCTCGAGGGGGAGGCGACTCGCACGGAACTTCCCCGAGGTGTGCGCCGATCAATGAGCAAACCATGGAAGACCGACGATGTCGGTGAAGCTAAGAGTGCGATTCCCGTCGAGCCGCGTTCTCTTCCTGCTTGTCGGGAGGACGCTCCAGCTCGGTCGTAATCAGGATCCTCGCTATATGCGGTCGAGCTCACCGCCTGCGCCCGCAATGCCGACAACGTCGCGGGTTCGACTCCTACAGGGGCACGGAACAGAGGACTCTCCCCGACCTGTGGCCCCCGGTCGGGGGCGGGCCACGGGTCAACGGGCAGGTGCGAACCATTACTCTTTGGGCTTGTCGAAACGCAGGAGCTCCCGCTCACCGGTCTACGCTGGGTCGGGACGGTCGAACTAGCCAGTCGGCCACGTCTTGTCGAGCACGCTCAGATCGGTCCGCGCATAGATCACGTTGTACCGATCCCACGTCGTCAGTACGAAGTACAGGTCCGAACCCGTCGCCCATGGGTGCATGAACCCGCCATACAGCGACGGCAGCGTGGCCGCACTGATGAGCGTCTGACTACTGCTCCACGGGCCCCACGGATTCGTGGCCTGACGGATCTCGAGGTCGCTCCCGTCCGTGTACATCGCTATGTACTTGCCGAGGTAGTCGTTCCACTGCACCGACAGCTCGCTGACCGGGGCCTTGATCACCGGTTCCGCGTCCTCCATGTCTGGTGACCAGCCAGTTTCCGTCCAGTACTCGTACTTGTTCGGGTCTTCCAAGTCCGCTGAGGTTGCCGGCACACGGGCCAGCCGCGCAGGCCCGGAACGCCCTGAGGCGGTACCGAATTCGTAGACGAACCCGTCTCCGCGGTCTGGCACGAACGCACTCATCTGCCAATCCACATTGCCCGTCGAAATCGCTGAGTCGAGGGTGAGCCGGACCGTCGACCGCACTACGTCCCACGTCTCGCCGTTGTCGTATGAACGAGCGATCGCGGAGTAGTTGGTCGTCCATTCGCCGGGTTCGTCCCACGAACGCACAGACATGAAACGAACGTACTGGACTCCGTCCACCGCCACGCCAGACGTCGGGATGACGGTGTACTCGGGGTAGCTGCCCGGCTGAGCCTCGAGCAAGCCGTCTATTACCTGCTTGGAATAGTTCGGGGGCGCCTCTGCGAGCGGCGAGCTGTCGATTCGCATGCCATCGCTCAACGTGGTGTCGTTGCTGCGGAACAGGACGTTGCTGCGCCACTGGGTGCCAGGTACGTCGCAATCGCCAACGGTGTCCCCGAAGGCCATCAGCACCTGCCCTTGGCCGTTGTCCCACATGATTCCGAGGTCGGTGCCCGCGACACCGTACTTCTCGATGCTCCCGTTCGGACTACCCGGACCGGTGACCATCTCGATCGCCTCGGTGCTACCTCTCAGCTCCGGCAACACGCCGTCGGGCGAATCCCGAATCCAGGGAAGCGAATTCGCGAGCAAACCCGCCGCACTGCCGATGCCGCCGATCAAGCTTCCCGTGCTGCCGGAACCGCCGGCGCTGCCGGAACCACCCGAGCTACCCCCGCTACCGGAACCACCCGAGCTACCCCCGCTACCGGAACCACCCGAACTACCCCCGCTACCGGAACCACCCGAACTACCCGCGCTACCGAAACCGGCCAAGCTACCGACACCGGCCAAGCTACCGAAACCACCTGAGCGACCGGGGCTGGCTGTGTCACCCGCGCCGTTCCCCTCGTCGTTGCCCTCGTCGCTCTGCCCGCACGGTCCGCCGACCAGCCTCTCTTCCGCTCCCACCGGAGTCACCGTCGCCACCGACAGGCCCACGGTGACTACGGCGGCCGACAGCACGGCGGTCCAACTACAATCCACTGCCCTCACAAACTGTGCCCTTCCCATCACTCGTGGAGGAGGCGAGTGCACGTGTTCCTCCCCGAGGTGTACGCCGACCAATGAGCAAACCATGGAACGTCAAAGATGTCTCCGCTAGTCGCGCCAAAGATCTCTTCCTGTTCTCACCGGGTTGATTCCGCTACGGTGACCGCATGACTACGGATGCACGGATCGACCGAGTTCACCTGGGCGAACTGACCTTCGACGTCGCGACTTCAGGACCGGCCGACGGAACCCCGGTCGTACTCCTGCACGGGTTTCCCGAGAGTTCGGCGGCGTGGCGGCTGGTCACGCCGCGGCTGGTCGACGCCCGGATGCGGGTCATCGCCCCGAATCAGCGCGGCTATTCGCCCGGCGCGCGGCCGCCGGCCATCGAGGACTACCGAGCTGATCGCCTCGTCGAAGATGTCATCGGACTACTCGACGCCTACGACCTGGACACGGCGCACCTGGTGGGCCACGACTGGGGCGCAGCCGTCGCCTGGGAGGTCGCCGGACGTCATCCGGACCGACTCCGCAGCCTGACCGCTGTGTCGGTCCCGCATCCGGCGGCGTTCGGATGGGCCCTACGCGAGGACGAAGACCAACAGCGCCGCTCCAGCTACATCGGCCTGCTCCGACAGGAGGGCAAGGCAGAAGCTGTCTTGCTGGAGGACGACTCGCGGCGACTGCGAGCGATGTTCGGCAAAGGGGTCGACCCCGAGCTTGTCGACGAGCACGTGCGACTCCTGTCCGAGCCCGGGGCGCTGACAGCTGCGTTGCATTGGTACCGCGCCATGGTCCAGGAGTCCGAGAACCTGCCGCCCGTACGGGTGCCGACGACGTACGTGTGGAGCACTTCGGATCCGGCACTCGGCCCGGCCGCTGCCAAGCGGTGCGGCGAGTTCGTCGATGCACCATACCGTTTCGTCGTCCTCGACGGTGCTAGCCACTGGATTCCAGAGGAGAACCCGGACGCACTGACCGACGCGATCCTCGCGCACGCAACGGTCGCCTGACGCATCGGTCAGCTCGGGAGGGAGCCGGCCGCACTGCGCGTCGGCGCCTGTACCGACAGCAGTGCCGCGAGCCCGACACCCAGGACCACGAGCAGCCCCACGATCCCCGCCCGGTCGGCGCCGAGCCACCACGCGAAGAAGCCGAACAGCGTCGGAGCAAGAAAGGACACCGCACGGCCCGTGGTGGCGTAGAGACCGAACATTTGGCCTTCACGCCCGGGCGGGGTGATTCGGGTGAGGAAACTGCGGGCCGAGGACTGCACCGGCCCGACGAACAGCGACAGCAGCAGCCCGAAGATCCAGAACAACGCTGGACCGGAGATCGCCAGCAGCACGATGCCGACGACGATCATCGCGACCAGCGACCCGACAATCACGGGCTTCGGACCAGTCCGGTCGTCGACGCGTCCGCCGACCATTGCCCCCAGCGCGGCGACGACGTTCGCCGCGACACCGAAGAGCAGGACGCTGTCGGACGCGAGCCCGTACACGTTGACGGCGAGCACCGCTCCGAAGGTGAAGACACCGGCCAACCCGTCGCGGAACAAGGCACTCGCGATGAGGAACCGCACAATGCGGCGATCGACGGCCCACAACTCACGCAGGTCCCGCCACAACACCCGGTAGGACTCGAGGAAGCCCCCTGTGTCCGCACCCGGATCGGCCGAGGTGCGTGGCACTTCGGGCACCATCAGCAGCACAGGAATTGCGAACACCGCGAGCCACACGGCCGCGAGTAGGGCGACCATCCGGACGTTGAGACCGCCCTCGGTGGTCAACCCGAGGAAGCCACGGGTGTCGCCGTCTCCGGAGATGAACCCGAAGTAGCACACGAGCAGCAGCACGATGCCACCGAAATAGCCCATCGCCCAGCCGAACCCCGACACCCGGCCGACCGTCTCCGGCGTCGAGACCTGGCGCAGCATGGCGTTGTACGGCACTTGGGCAAGTTCGAAGATCACCGACGCGAAGCCCAACAGGACCAGGCCGAGCCAGAGGTAGTGGTAGTCGTCGACGACGAAGAACATGCCCGCCATCGCGGCGACCGTCAGGAACGTCAGGACGGCGAGCGAGCGTTTGCGCCGACCCGTCGCATCGAAACGCTGTCCGCTCACCGGCGCGAGTACCGCGATGAAGAACCCGGCGATGCCGAGAGACCATCCCAGCCACGTGCTCGCCGACACCGAACCGGGCAGGTCGTCCCCGACCGCGTCGGTGAGGTAAACGGAGAACACGAACGTGAGGATGACGGCGTTGAACGCCGCCCCACCCCAGTCCCACAGGCCCCATGCCACGATCTGGCGTCGTGTCGCCGCCTGACCGATGCCCGCCTCCCCCGCCACGCCGGCGCTCATGGCTCCCGAGCCTAATCGCGCGCGCCGTCGACCTGCGGCCACAACACACCGACTTCATTAAGCACCGGGTTGCATACTCACCCTGTTGCATACAAGATATGAGTCGTGGCACTCGAACACGCGATCCTCGTGTCCCTCAGCGAACAGTCGGGCTCAGGGTACGAACTCGCGCGCCGGTTCGACAGGTCGATCGGCTTCTTCTGGAGCGCCACCCACCAGCAGATCTACCGCGTACTCAAGCGGATGGACGATGCGGGCTGGGTCACGGGCGAATCGATCGCACAGGACGGTCGCCCGGACAAGAAGGTGTACCGCGTCTCGAGCGCGGGACGGGCCGAACTGGCCCGCTGGATCGCTGAGCCCACCCAACCCGGGCCGCTGCGCAACGAACTCGCCGTGAAGATCCGCGGCGTCGCGAACGGGGACGTGGCCTCACTGCTCGCCGAGGTGCGTCGGCACCGCGACGAACATGCCGCGCGCCTCGACCTGTACCGCCGCATCGAACGGCATGACTTCCCCGAGCCCCGGCACCGTACCGGCCGGACCCTGCACCAGTACCTCGTCCTTCGTGGCGGCATCCTCGTCGAGGGAGGATTCGTCGACTGGTGCAACGAAGTGCTGGCCACCCTCGGCAAACAGCACTGACGACGTTCCCACGGTAAACCTCCTACCCGACCGAAAGGCCAGGCATGACCTCCTCCTTCCCACACATACTCGCGCCGCTCGATCTCGGCTTCACGACGCTGAAGAACCGCGTGATCATGGGTTCGATGCACACCGGCCTCGAGGACCGCGCGAAGGACACCGGGCGCCTGGCCGAGTACTTCGCCGAACGGGCGCGCGGCGGCGTCGGGCTGATCGTGACCGGCGGATACGCCCCCAACCGCACCGGGTGGCTGTTGCCGTTCGGCGCCAAGCTGACCAACCGGCTCGAGGCTCGGCGGCACCGCGCCATCACCAAGGCCGTCCACGACGAGGGCGGCAAGATCGCGCTGCAGATCTTGCACGCCGGCCGCTACAGCTACCAACCGTTGAGTGTGAGCGCATCGTCGATCAAGGCGCCGATCAACCCGTTCCGCCCCCGGCGACTCACCAGTCGCGGCGTGAAGTGGCAGATCCGCAATTACGTACGGTGTGCGCGCCTCGCCCAGTCGGCCGGATACGACGGCGTCGAGATCATGGGCGGCGAAGGCTATTTCATCAACCAGTTCCTGTGCGAGCGGACCAACAAGCGCACCGACGAGTGGGGCGGCACGGCGGAGAAGCGTCGGCGGATGGCCGTCGAGATCGTCCGCCGCACCCGCGCCGCGGTCGGGCCGGAGTTCGTCATCATGTTCCGCCTGTCGATGGCCGATCTCGTCGAGGGCGGGCAGACCTGGGACGAGATCGTCGCGCTCGCACAGGAAGTCGAGGAGGCCGGGGCGACGATCATCAACACCGACATCGGTTGGCACGAGTCTCGGGTACCGACGATCGTGACGTCGGTGCCGCGGGCAGCGTTCGTCGACGTCACCGAGAAGCTCGCGAAGCATGTGTCGATTCCGGTCGCGGCGTCGAACCGGATCAACATGCCCGAGGGGGCCGAGGAGATTCTCACCCGCGATCAGGTGCAGCTGATCTCGATGGCCCGGCCGATGTTGGCCGACCCGATGTGGGTCAAGAAGGCTGAGGCGGGCGCGCCCGACGAGATCAACACGTGCATCGCCTGCAATCAGGCCTGCCTCGACCACGCCTTCGGCAACAAGCACGTCTCGTGCCTGCTCAACCCGCGTGCGGGCCGTGAGACCGAACTGAAGTTGCTGCCCACACGCCGGAAGAAGAAGGTGGCCGTGGTCGGTGCCGGTCCCGCCGGACTCTCGGCGGCGCTGGGCCTGGCACAGCGGGGTCACGCCATCACGTTGTTCGAGGCTCGGGACGAGATCGGCGGCCAATTCGGGATCGCGCAGAAGATCCCGGGCAAGGAAGAGTTCGCCGAGACGATCCGGTACTTCCGGCGCCAGCTCGAACTCACCGGGGTCGACGTGCGACTCGGGACCCGGGTCGAGGCCGCCGAGCTGATCGCAGCCGACTACGACGAGGTGGTGATCGCCACCGGTGTCACCCCGCGTGTGCCGGACATCCCCGGCATCGACCACCCGAAGGTGCTCTCCTACGCCGACGTCGTCCGGGACGGTGCGACGGTCGGAGATACGGTCGCGGTGATCGGCGCGGGCGGCATCGGCGTCGACGTCAGCGAGTTCCTCACCCACGAGCACTCCCCCACGCTCGACCTCGCCGAATGGAAGCGCGAATGGGGTGTGACGGACCCGGAAGCGGCCGCTGG
The DNA here is from genome assembly GCF_004011835.1 of Rhodococcus spongiicola. Lineage (GTDB taxonomy): Bacteria > Actinomycetota > Actinomycetes > Mycobacteriales > Mycobacteriaceae > Prescottella > Prescottella spongiicola. The sequence continues at coordinate 515,478 of NZ_RKLN01000002.1, read as the reverse complement.
TGCCCTCACCACTCCGCAGCCGTCACCGTCACCGCGCGAGGTCTACCTGCTGCAGCGCAAGCCCGGTCGGATCGGAGCGGGACTCGCGAAGACCACGGGCTGGGTGCATCGTGCCGCGCTGAAGGCCAAAGGCGTCCAAGAACTTTCCGGAGTCAACTACGAACGCATCGACGACGCCGGCCTGCACATCACGTTCGGCGAGAAGCGCGAGCGTCCCCGCACCATCGCCGTGGACAACGTTGTGATCTGCGCCGGTCAGGAATCGGTGCGCGACCTCGTGGACGACCTCACCACGGCGGGCGTGACGACGCACATCATCGGTGGCGCCGACGTTGCGGCCGAGCTCGACGCCAAGCGCGCCATCGAGCAGGGCACCCGGCTGGCAGCGGGGATCTGACGCATGACCACCACGTTTCCCATGACCCGCTACGCTTCACAGTCGTGAGTCTGCCGAATCCCAACCCTGACGCCCGCGCGGTCGTGACCGGCGCTTCCTCCGGTATAGGCGAGGCGCTTGCCGCCGAACTGGCCGCGCGCGGACACTCGCTGATCCTCGTAGCTCGCCGCGGTGAGGTGATGGAAAAACTCGCTGCAGAGCTACGTGAGAAGCACGGCGTGGAGGTCGAGGTCCGCGCCGCGGACCTATCCGACCGCGATGCCCGCGGCCCGCTCGTCGCCGAACTGGCGGAGCGGGAGATCTCGATCCTGTGCAACAACGCGGGCATCGCGACGTTCGGTCCGCTCACCGAGCTGGATCCGAGCTACGAGCGCGACCAGGTCGAGCTCAATGCTGTCGCCGTGCACGATCTGACGTTGGCTGTCCTGCCCAGGATGGTGGCCCGCAAGTCCGGCGCGATCCTCATGGTCGGCTCCGCCGCGGGCAACATGCCCATCCCGAACAATGCGACCTACGCAGCAACCAAGGCGTTCGTGAACACCTTCTCCGAGTCGCTGCGCGGCGAACTGAAGGACAGCGGCGTCAATGTCACGTTGCTCGCCCCGGGGCCAGTCCGCACCGAGACCCCGGACCCGGCCGACGCGTCCATCGTCGACAAGCTCGTTCCCGACTTCCTGTGGATCTCGAGCGAGCACGTGGCGAAGGTCTCGCTCGACGCCCTGGCCGAGAACAAGATGCGGATCGTCCCCGGCATCCTCAGCAAGGGCATGTCGGTTGCCGGGCAGTACAGCCCTCGTGCCGTCCTCGCACCCATCGTCGGGACGTTCTACAAGAAGCTGGGCGGCTGACCCGGACCACCCCGGGTCCAGATGTACAGCGAGGACCGGGACCGGGCGCCGAAACCCGCTGATCTCAGCGGTCGTTCGGTGCTCGTCCCGGTCGCTTCGCGAGCAGACGGTGCCGGTCCACGACCGCGGGCGGAATTCGCACGCGCACAGCCGGATTTGTCGCGTTCGTTGCGAAGTTGTGCACTGCTGACATTTCCCCGATCAGTCCTGACTACTGTGTCTGTCGTGCAGGACAAACTGGTATGGATCGATTGTGAAATGACGGGCCTTCGGCTCGGTTCGGACAAGCTCATCGAGATTGCCGCACTGGTGACCGACAGCGACCTGAACATCCTCGGCGACGGAGTGGATATCGTGATCCACGCCGACGACGACGCACTGGCGGCAATGCCCGACGTCGTGGCCGAGATGCACATGCGCTCAGGGCTCACCGATGAGGTACGCGCGTCGACCGTGACCGTGGCCGAGGCAGAGCGCATGGTGCTGGACTACATCCGCGACCACGTACCCGTCGCCGGCACCGTGCCGCTCGCAGGCAACTCGATCGCAACCGACCGTGGGTTCATCGCCCGGGACATGCCCGAACTGGATGCGCACCTGCACTACCGCATGATCGACGTCAGCTCGATCAAGGAACTCTGCCGACGCTGGTACCCGCGCATCTACTTCGGTCAGCCGGAGAAAGGCCTCGCGCACCGCGCTCTCGTCGACATCAGGGAGTCGATCCGCGAACTGCGGTACTACCGACGGACCGCATTCGTTCCCGATCCGGGACCTTCCAGCGTCGAGATCGCGGCCGTCGCGAAGGAATTGGGACACGCCTGACCTGGCGATTGGCCCTTTCGGCGATCGTCAGGCTAATATTTGTCTCGCTGAAGCCGCCGGTCCCGACCGGCAGCGATGCGATGGTGAGTGTAGTTCAGTTGGTAGAGCACCAGGTTGTGATCCTGGATGTCGCGGGTTCGAGTCCCGTCACTCACCCCGAAAGAACGCCCTCCGGCGATGCTGGGGGGCGTTCTCGTTGCCCTCGTTCCCGGCACTAGGCTCCTGGGGCCGCGTAACCCCACACCAACGGACGAGACAGACCCGCGGGACGTCTAGTCGAACAACGTGGGCACGTCCCCGGTACTGGTGTCGCCCGCGACGGGGGCAGGGCGAGCCCCGGGTTCAGCCTTCCGGACCACGGTCAACGTCGTCGTTCGGCGCGAGAGCCGACGTCCGTCCGCGTGCTCGAGCAACGCCATACCGTGTCTGACCTCGAGGACGGTCCACGGGCCCGCGTGCCCCGCTGCCTGAACCAGATCTCCGACTCCCACCGTTTCCACGCTCAGCTCCCGTTTCTTCGGATGATTCGGTCATACCCAGAATAGTCGGCATCTACGCATTCCCTGCGCTCCAGGTCTCCCACGGGATGTCCCAGTCGCCGAGCCCGTCGGTGCCGGACAACGTCGCACCGACCGTGTTCTCGACGATTACGATGTCGCCGCGCTTGGTGTTGTCGTAGATCCACTTCGCGTTCGACGGGCTCAGGTTTAGGCACCCATGGCTGACGTTGGTGTACCCCTGCTCCGCCACCGACCACGGCGCGGAGTGGAAGAAGATGCCGCTGTAGGACATTCGCGTGGCCCAGTCGACCGGTGTGCGGTAACCGTCGGGCGAGTTCACCGGCACGCCGTATGTGGACGAATCCATGACGAGGTGGCTGAAGCGGTCGCCGATGATGTAGATACCGTTGTCGGTCGGCGTGCTGTCCTTGCCCATCGACGTCGCCATCGTCTTCACGTCGCGCCCCGACTCGTTGACTGTGACCTGTTTGGTGTGGTCGTCGACGGTGATGACGACAGGGGCGCCGATCGTGAACGACGAGTGCACGTCCTCCTGGCCGAACAGACCGTTACCGAGATCGCTTCCGGACACCCGGACGTCGACGGTCACCGCGGTTCCCGGTGCCCAGTAGTTCTGCGGACGCCAACGCACCTCACGGTTGTTCAGCCAATAGAAGGCTCCTTCGACGGGCGGGGTGGTGGTGATGTCGATAGCGGACTCGGCAGCGTTGCGGTCGGGGATGTTCTCATCGAACCGGACCGCGACAGGCTGTCCGATACCGACGACGCTGCCGTCGCCGGGCATCACATACGGCATGGTGAGGTTCCCCGGCGCACTGGTCGTGAACGACATGGTCGTCGATGTCGCGCCACCGAGACCGTAGGCGTCGGCATGCAGCGTGTACGTGTGGTTGTATCCGAGTGGCTCCGTGTTCTTCCACGTCACTGCATCCGGGGCGACCTTGCCCGCCACAATTCGCCCCTCGAGGTTGCGAAGGGTCACGTTCGCCAGCCTGCCGTCCGCGACGTGGACGAGGACCGGATCCACCGGTGACACACCCACCGCACCATCGGTGACCGATGTCGTGAACTTGGGCTTGATCAGCGCGACGAGCGGATTGGCATTAACGGACTCGGAGTCGGCGGTGGAGGCACCTACCGCGCCCGTCGGGATCGTGCATGCGGTGACGAGCATCACCATGCCCAGTGCCGCCGCGCCGACCGCGACGAGGACGTCCAGTCGCTTTCCCGTTGCGCCGCCCCCACGCCAACGCCCAGTGCCCCTGATCCCCATCTGCCCCCCACCCCGCAATGCGCAAACCAAAGAGCCATACCTCTAGGGCAAGCCCCACCCGCTGATCGCTGACCATCCCGACGACCGCATGATGCCAGTGTCGACGAGCACCCACGTTCCACGTGCCGAAAACAGAAGGAACGGTCGAATACCAATCGTCACCTGCGGCTCGAGGGTGGTCGCGTGACTGATTTGCGTTAGCTCGAGGCGGTCCGTTAGTGTTCTCCTCGCACTGAGCGGGGTCACCTCGCGAGGTAATGCGCCGCTAGCTCAACTGGCAGAGCAAGTGACTCTTAATCACTGGGTTCGGGGTTCGAGTCCCTGGCGGCGCACGCTGGCTGGCTCGCCGGCGCAACGAGCGCCTATAGCTCAATTGGTAGAGCAAGTGACTCTTAATCACTGGGTTCGGGGTTCGAGTCCCTGTGGGCGCACCGAGAAGGCCTCGCACGCGAGGCGGATTCAAACGGTCGTCGCAACACTCTCGATGTGAGAGGTTGCGGCGACCGTGTCGTCTTCGGACCGTGTCGCCTTCGGAGCGTGTCGCCTTCGGAGCGTGTCGCCTTCGCGAGCGTGTCGTCTTCGGAGGCCGAGCCAAGAAGCGACCACCAGGTGCTGTTCCTTCCGGACCGCGACGTCTCAAACGTGAAGTTCAGCAAGCGCTTCGAACGGAAAAGACCTCGAACACATCACACAGCAACTGGGCGCCGTCCACGCAAGACGCTCGGCTGGGATACCCCAGCCGAGCGTCTGCATGACCTCCCTACCCTCTACGCGGGCGGAGCAACGACATTCACCGTCGCCAGCGGACCGGCGCCGGCGTTGAGCGGGTCGGTCTCCGAATCGCGGGGAACGCAGCGAGTGTTGGCCCATTGGGTTCCGAAGAACGACGCCTTCGGGAGGAAGGTGTTGAAGTTCTCGTAGGCATTGAAGTTGCCTGCGTTGCCTTCCGTGCGGAGCTTGGGCTCGATCGATGTTCCGGCGTCCCCGGCGGTGACCGTGACGTCGACGGCAGGCAACTGGAACCAGCTGTCACCGTTGTCGTTCGGCGTACCGTCGAGGTTCAGCTGCAGTTTCGGCGCGCGGATGCCGCCCTCGGACCTGGTGCCGACGCTGTCCGCCGGCCCGTTCCCGATCACCTCGTTGTTGCCGGACAGACGCAGGATCTGGCCGGTGTCGGACGGGTTTCCGGTCTCGTCGACGCGGATGACGCTCGGAGGCACGTTATCGAGGTTGATGCCCGAACCGACCACGGCGGCCTCGACGAAGGTCGAGTTCTCCGGGATCATGAAGTCGAACTTGAGTCGGGAGACGTTTCGCGTCGTCGCACCGGAATTGGTGTTCGGGTACGAGGACGGACCCGGCTGGATACGGAAGGTGAAGGTCTCGCCGGGTTCGACCTGGGTCGGGGCGGTGACACTCACCGACGTGTCCTGGATCTTCGTCACGTCCAGGATGCTGTTCGCCTGGCACGCCGCTTTGTAGTTCGTCACCGTGGTGACCGGGTCGTCTGCTGCGGACGCCGGTGCGGCGATCAGGAATGTCCCAGCCATGAGCGCTGCGCCTGTGATGGGGGCGGCACAGTGCCTGAACAAGGAACTTCTCATGCGTCACTCCTCTTCAGATTTTGCTGATGGATGGAGAGATGATCCGCGCGGATCGCGAACACCATAACGACTTCATCACGGCGATGTATCGGTTTTGCGAAACAAACGGTCGCGTTGTTGCTAATGATTTGCCAGTCGGCGATTTGGTTACCCGCCCGTATCGTCAGCAACCAGTTGGAGGAAGCGCGTCGAGGACGGTTAGCTGGACAAATGACACATGGCCCGGACCGGGCGGTGTGCGGTTGACGGTTCCGGCCTCATGGCGATCTTCTGCTACCGGGGTTTGCTGCAGGTCCCCAGAGGCGGACGAATCACGCATCAGTGGCGTATGCGACGCGCCGAAACACCCGGAACGACGCCCGAGCAGTCAACCGTTTGTTGACGAAGACACGATCCCACGACCTCTGAACTGGGCGGATTCAACCGGTCGATGCAACACCGGGGTGTTGCATCGACCGAGGCTGCTTACCGAGATCTTCGGCGAATGTCCTACATCCGAGTGTCTTGCGGGGTCCCCTATTGAGGGTGTTGGCGACGACGGCGACCTCTTCGGGAAGACGGGATCTTCCCCTTCGGGAATTGTTGCCGCAGAGGCTCACTGGTGTCTCGCGCACCTACCGCGGTGCGCTTTGAGCGCGGTCTCTTCACGCTCCTCGAACGACGGATGCCGGCCGGTGCGGCGGGATGGCAACGTACGTCGGCATCCCGCCACGCTCCGAACGGCCGTTCAGCGGAAGATCTTGCGTAGCACCAGGAGTCCGACGACGGTACCGGCACCGATGAGAGCCGCTTTGACTGCAGGCTCGTTCAGCTTCGCGAGCAGGTTGTGCTTGGTCGTCTCGACCAGCCGCTTGGGGTTGGTCCGGACAGCGAGCACGTCGAGTGTTTCCGCGAGCTGATTGCGGGCGTTCTCGATGTCCCGCTCGATGGCCTCGGTGTCCCTGGGCACGTGTCCTCCAACTGTCGAAATCGGTGCGCTGTGATGCTGCTGTGCCGGTCACGCTACCGGCACCGGCCGTCACAACCGTAAAACAGTGGGGCGAGCGCGGCGGATTGTGTCCATCAAGATGGTGTACGAGCCGTCGGACGTCTTGGGTAGCCTCATTCGCTGTGACCGACAACAGGCTTGCACCCGGAGACCTCGCCCCCGCCTTCACGTTGCCCGACGCCGACGGCAACGACGTGTCGCTCGCCGACTACCGGGGCCGCAAAGTGATCGTGTACTTCTACCCCGCCGCGAGCACGCCCGGGTGTACCAAGCAGGCGTGCGACTTCCGCGACAGCCTCTCCGAACTGAACGAGGCCGGTCTCGACGTCGTCGGCATCTCCCCTGACAAGCCCGCCAAGCTTGAAAAGTTCCGCGACAGCGAGGGCCTGAACTTTCCTCTGCTGTCGGATCCGGAGAAGGCAACGCTCACCGCGTGGGGCGCATTCGGCGAGAAGAAGATGTACGGCAAAGTCGTCCAGGGCGTGATCCGGTCGACCTTCCTCGTCGGCGAGGACGGCAAGATCGAGGTAGCGCAGTACAACGTGCGTGCCACCGGGCACGTCGCGAAGTTGCGCCGCGATCTGTCGGTCTGACCCTGTTCGATCACCCGACTCGATCACCGAGCTCCTGTAGAAACAGGGCCTCGGCCACGGCCAGATTCTCGATCTCCGACGGGTCGACGCTCTCGTTCGGGGCGTGGATCAGCGCCCGTGGCTCCTCGACCCCCATGAGCACGATCTCGGCGTCGGGAAACTGCTCGGCCAGCACGTTGCACAACGGGATGGTTCCGCCCTGGCCCGCAACCACGACATCGGTACCGAACGCAGCCGTCAACGCCACCGTCAGCGCGGCGTACCCGATTCCCGACGTCCGGGCCTGGAACGGCTCACCGAAGGCCTCCCGCTCGACCGTCACGTGAGCGCCCCACGGCGCCGCCTTCTCGAGGTGTGTCACCAGCGCGTCCTGCGCCCGCACCGGATCCATCCCCGGCGGGACCCGCAGGTTGAGTCGGGCCGACGCCCGCGGCTGGATCGCGGCAGCGGAACCCACGACCGGCGGCGCATCGATGCCGAGGATCGTCAATGCCGGGCGAGCCCACACCGCGTCGGCGACAGAACCCGATCCAGTGAGCCGGACACCGTCGAGCACCCCGGCATCCCTACGGAATTGCTCCTCCGGGTACTCGGCCCCGTCCCAGACCTGGGCGGTGTCGAGGCCGCCGACGACGGTATTGCCGCCGTGATCCCGTAGCGTCGAGAGCATCTGCACGAGCGCCGCGAGTGCATCCGGCGCCGAACCCCCATACATGCCCGAATGTAGCTCGCCCGCTAAGGTTTCCACGTTGACCACGACGTTCACGATGCCCCGCAAACTGGTCGTGAGCGTCGGTGCGCCCACCGCGACGTTGCCGGTGTCCGCGATCACCACCACGTCGGCCGCGAACAGTTCGGGGCGTTCGCGGACCAACTGCTCGAGTCCGCCGGTCCCCATCTCCTCGGAACCCTCCGACACGATCCGCACACCGACCGGCAACGGCTCGTCTGCCGCCGTGAGAGCACGCAATGCCAGCAGGTGCATCACGAGATTGCCCTTGCAGTCGGCGGCGCCACGCCCGTACCAGCGTCCGTCCCGCTCGGTCAACTCGAACGGCGGCGAATCCCACAATGCCTCGTCGCCCGCGGGTTGCACGTCGTAGTGGCTGTAGAGCAGCACGGTCGGCGCACCGTCGGGGCCGGGCTGATGCCCGACAACGGCCGTCGATCCGTCGGATGTCTCGACCAGATCGACATCGGCGATGCCGACGGCCCGGAACGCGTCGGCAACCCAGTTCGCGGCTCCCGTGCACTGCTCGGGTGGGGACTGTCGGGGATCGGCGATGGACCGGAAGGCGACCAGCGTCGCAAGCTCGTCCCGCGCGGTCGGCATGAGCTGCTCGATCCGGGAGCGAATCCGATCCGACTGTTCCACCACGGCCACCTCCACAATCGCCACGACTGGTCTCGTCCGAGCCTACGAGTCGGCGGCGGTGCAGATGTGAGCGATACCGCGGGACACACGAACGCGGGCCTCGTCGAATCCGGCCCACGAGACCGATAACCTGTTCTCGTGGAGCCCACAGCCAGCCGCCGTCCACGCCGCAGGGTGGACCCCGCGCTGGAGGTCGAGAGCGACCCCCAGGAGCTGATGCCCCGGCGACGTCCGACGCAGGAACGGAGCCGCCGCAAGTTCGACGCCCTTCTGACTGCATCCCGTGACCTGCTGGTCGACGTCGGCTTCGAGTCGTTCACGTGCGAAGAGGTGGCCGCACGCGCCGATGTCCCGATCGGCACCCTGTACCAGTTCTTCGCCAACAAGTACGTCATCGTCTGCGAGCTGAACCGACAGGATCTGGTCGGCGTACAGCAGGAACTCGAAGCGTTCAAGGGCGAGGTGCCCTCGATCGACTGGCTACGTTTCCTCAACAAGTTCGTCGACCACATGGCCGGCCTGTGGACGTCGGACCCGTCCCGCCGCGAGGTGTGGCTGGCGATGCAGTCGACTCCGTCGACACGCGCCACCGGCGTGATCCACGAGAAGGAGTTCGCCGAGCAGGTCGCCCGCATGCTCGCGCCCCTTACCCCGCACACGGCGCGTGAGCGCCGCACGATGATGGCCGAAGTGCTCGTCCACGTTGTGTACTCGATGCTCAACTTCTCGGTACAGGACGGCCAGAGCCACGCCGACGCGGTTGCCGAACTCAAACGACTCATGGCCGCGTATCTGCTGGTCGCGGAGAAGGAATCTCGCTCCAGCTAGCACGGAGCCCGTCGCCGTCACACGATTCGGACATGCGGCGAGGCCGGTCGAAGGATTGTGTCCATCGACCGGCCTCGCGTCCTTGGGTACCCGATCAGCCGATGGGCTCGATCGGGCCAGGTTCTTCGACGACGACCATCGCGCCCGCCACATCCCCGTCGTGGGTCAGGGACAGGTGGATCTTCGCCCCGGGGAGGAACTCGGCGGCCTCACCGTGCAGCTTGATGCTGGGCCGGCCCCAGGCATCGTTGACGACCTCGACCAGCACATAGGCGTTGTCCCCGACCGCGGGCGGGCGGGCGAATCGCGACGCAGCCCACGCCTTGATCACCGCCTCCTTCGCGGCCCACCGGACCGCATAGTGCCGGGCCGGATCGGTACTGCGGGACTCGCAGTACCGACGCTCGGCCGGACGGAAGCTCGACTTCATCGCGGTACCCGGACGCTTCAGCTGCTCACCGAACTCCGAGATCGTGACGACGTCGAACCCGATACCCAGGATCGCCATCTACCGGCACCCCGGCTTACCGGTGCTGTACACGTGATCGGCGCCCAGACGAGCCTCCTCGGAGAGGAGCACGCCGGCTTCGAGTTCGCGAGCCGCCTCGCTCGGCACGGCGTCACCGCCGAAGCGGCGGTCCGCAGGACGCTCGTACAGGCTGTCTCCGCCGCACATCGCCGCGGCGAGGCGCCGCTGCCCGTCGATCGTGCGTTGCCGCGCCCGCGCCCGGTACTCGTCGCGCTGATCCGTCGGGATCGACTCGACGAAGGCCTGCGGGTGCACCACCGCGATCAGGCCCGATACGTGACCGAAGCCGAGGCTGGTCAGCACGCCGGCCTTGAGCGGGAACCGGTCCCCGAGTCGCAGCGGGGTACGCGGCCACACGAGATGCTGGTACTCGGCCATCTTGTCGTCGACGCAGTCGAGGCTGCGGTTCGGCGGGACGACGCCCTGACCCAGGACCTGGCACAGGCCGATCAGCTGGAATGCCGCGGCGCCGCCCTTGGCGTGACCTGTGAGCGTCTTCTGGGAGATCACGAACAGCGGGGCGCCTTCGCTGCGGCCCAGGGCCGCTGCCAGCCGCTCGTGCAGTTCGGCCTCGTTCGGATCGTTCGCCGCGGTCGAAGTGTCGTGCTTGGAGATCACCGAGATGTCGTCAGCGGTGACTCCGAGCGCGCCTAGCGACGACGCGAGTTGCGAACTCTGGCCTCCGCGACCGGCGCCGAGGGCGCCGATGCCGGGGGCCGGGATCGAGGTGTGCACGCCGTCGGCGAACGAGCCCGCCCACGCGACCACACCGAGCACCGGCAGGCCCATCTCGAGAGCCAGGTCACCGCGCGCCAACAGGACCGTGCCACCACCGGCCGACTCGACGAAGCCACCACGGCGACGGTCGTTGGCCCGGGAGAAGCGCTTCGGATCGATTCCGCGGGCTGCCATCTCGTCCGAGTTGGCAGTCGCCGACATGTCACCGAAGCCGACGATGCCCTCGATGCCCAGGTCGTCGAAACCACCTGAGACGACCAGCTTGGCCTTGCCGAGCTTGATCTTGTCGACAGCCTCCTCGACCGAGACAGCGGCCGTGGCACACGCCGCGACCGGGTGCACCATCGCGCCGTAGCCTCCGACGTACGACTGGACGACGTGCGCCGCGATGACGTTCGGCAGTGCCTCCTGCAGGATGTCGTTCGCGCGGGACTCGCCGAGCAGCGTGTTGATGTACAGCGACCGCATCGAGCTCATGCCGCCCATGCCGGTGCCCTGTGTGTTCGCGACGAAGGCCGGGTGCACCCAACGCAGCAGTTCGGACGGGGTGAAACCACCGGAGAGGAACGCATCGACCGTGGTGACGATGTTCCACAGGCCAACCCGGTCCACGGATCCCGCCATGTCGGCGGGGATGCCCCACTTGGTGACGTCGAACCCGGTCGGGATCTGCCCGCCGACAGTGCGGGTGAGCTTCAGCTTGCGGGGCACGCGGATCTCGGTGCCGGCCTTACGGGTGACGGTCCAGTCGCCGCTGTCCGGGTCGGCCGCGGCGGCCGTATTCTCCGGGTCGGCGTCGACGAAGGCGCGCGCCTCGGCCTCGGAGCCGGCGACGAACGACAGGTCCTTGTCGATGAACACCGACGTCAGCAGCGGCGCAGCGTTGTCGACCATCGCACCGTCGTCGCCGTAGGTGCGGATGCCGCAGCGGTCGACGACGACATCGTGGTAGCGGTCGGCGATCTCCTCCTCCGGTACCAACTCGCCGGAGGTGACGTCGTACCAGCCGGGCTCGGGATCGTTCTCCCACGCCACCAGTCCCGTGGCCCACGCGAGCTCGAGCACCCCGGCGGCTGACAGCTCCTCGTCGACCTCCATCTCGAATCGCGTCCGCGCCGAGCCGTACGGCCCGAGTTCACCGGCGCCGACGATGACGACCAGGTCAGCCGGATCGACGTCGAGCTCGCGCCACGAGGGCGTGGCCGGCTCGTCGAGGATCCGCGGCGGAGCAGGAAGGGCGGCAATGGATTTCGCGTCCACGCCGGCACGGTCCTTCGCCTCACTGTCGTTCTCGGCCGCCTCCGCGACCTCCTTCGCCAGGGCCGCCAGGTCCAGGTCGGCGTCGGCGAGCCCACCGGTGAGATCGACTAGTCGGGGTGCGTTCGCGGCGGCACGCCTGACGTCGGACGTACACGAGCGCAGCAGCTCGGTGGCCATCTCGTCGGTCGACCACGTGCGTACGCCCTTGGCCTCGACGGTCTCGACCATCGGGTCGTTCCCGCCCATCAGTCCGGTGCCCCGCACCCAACCGATCAGCGCGTGCACCAACGTGACCCGCTCGGCCCACGTGCGCTCGGCCGACCACCGGCCGACGATCGCGTCGAGCGCGGCCTTGGACTCGCCGTACGCACCGTCACCGCCGAACAGACCCCTGTTCGGGGAACCGGGCAGCACGACGTGGAGGTGGGTGTCGACGTCCCGGTCGTGGCCGATCTGCGACAGGCCGCCGATCAGGCGCTCCACCGACCACAGCAGCACCCGCATCTCCATCTCGGCGCGTGAACCCGCGTCGGATAGATCGCCGACCACCCTCGGTGCGGCGAACGGGAGCAGCATCGTCGGGGTCATCGGCTCCTTGACGAGCTTGCTGGCGCCGCCCGCGGTCTCGGTCTGGGCACCGCCGATCCACTCGACCAGCGCGTCGACGTCGGTGTAGGACGCCATGTTCGCGGGCACCACCCACAGGGCCGCACCGGCCCGGGCGCTACGGCTGTACAGCGTGCGGTAGAAACCGAGGCGTTCGCTGTCGAGATGTGAGGTGGTCACGACCACCGTCGCGCCGCCGCCGAGCAGCTTGGCGGCGACGGACGCGGCGATCGAACCCTTGCTGGCGCCCGTGACGACGGCGATCTCAGCGCTGTACTGCCCGGTCTCCTCGACCGGAGCGATCGCGACCTGTGCGATGCGGCCGTAGACCTCACCCAGCGTCGTGCGTCCGGACTTGCGGGCACGCTGCTGCCAACACTTGGCGTGCGCAGCCACCGCGGCGCCGGCGGCGTCGAAATGCTCAACGGTCAGGTCGATCTCGCCGGTCCAGGCACGCGCCAGGTCCTCTCGGGCGGTGGCCCAGCGGTCGTCTATCAGAACCGCCTTCGCCGCGTCGAACACCGGCGCGACGAGACGTGGCCAGTCGGAGCCGAGCTCCGCCGACACCAGGTCGACGAGCGCGGTGTCTTCTGCCGCGACGGCGGCCGCGGGCTCGCTGAAACCGAGCTGCTCGAGGACCAGACGCGCGGCCGAGGCCAGCACGCCATTCCGTCCGGTGATGTGCTCGGTGAATTCTCCGAGTGCCGCCGCGTCGACGGTTCCTCCCCCGCCGCCGGAGGCAGCCGGCATGGAAACCACGACACCGCGACGATTCGCGACGGACTGGACGGCGGCGTCGACGAGCGCGTCGACGGCGGCACCGTCCGCGAGCGCGCCCTCGTGCAGACCGCCCATCTCGCCGCCTCGGACGCTGGAGCCGTCACGCGTTCCGAGCACGACCTCCGCGGTTACGTGGTGGACCCAGCCGTCACCGAGTTCCCACACCTTCTTGACCCGATCCGCGATCGCCGCGGGCCGCCGGCCCGACGGCCCGAGCACCCTGCGCAGATGGTCTCCTATCGAGTCGGTCAGAACCGGGCCGAACGGCTTGTAGGTGCGGGCCAGACGGTCGACGGTGACGGAGAGCGAGCCCATGTCGGCGTCGGCGGCACCGTCGATGGCGCCGAGTGACAGCTCGGAACCGAGGTCGACGAGCAACTGGTTGCGGCGCGAGGACACGCCGTCGCAGAGGGCCTCGATGGTGTCGGCGGGACCGATCTGGTCCGGACGCAGCTTGGTCCACAGCGCGATGAGCACCTTGGTCGCGTCAGCGGCCTTGAACGCGATGTCGTCCGGGCGCGGTCCGCCGGCCGGCGTGGCCGGGGCCGCCGCGGGAGCGGGCGTCGCAGGAGCGGCCGCGGCCGGGACTTCGGGTTCGTCGGCCGGCTCGTCCTCTGCCGGAGCCGGATCGACATCGGTGCTGTAGACGATCGACGCCTCGCGCTCGATGTTGAGCACCTCGACCTTGGCGTTCGTGTGCTCGGGCAGCTTGATCGTCTGCGATGCCAGGTTCGCCACCGTCGGGGTCGCACCCAGGCCGATCTCGACGAAACGCTCGACGCCCAAACCACCGTCGGCCAGGTCGGTGAACAGCAGGTCCTGCGTCTCGATCCAGCGGACCGGGCTCGCGAACTGCCACGCGAGGAGCTCGATGAGCAGCACGCGGGTCAGCTGGACCGGGCGCTCGGCCCAGCTATCGAAGTCGGCGAGCACCGCTCGCAGCGGCTCCGACGGCACCAGGTCGACGATCTCCTCGACGAAGTCGCGGCCCAGGTTGAACAGCTTCGGCACCAGGTTCGGGATGTAGCGGCCGATCAGCAGCGACGGCTCGATCTCGTGCGGCAGCAGTTCGGCAAGCTTGGCTCGGAAGTCGTCGACGCCGTCGCGCAGCACCGTCGAGTGGAACGGCACGTCGATGCCGGGCACCATGACGAACGCGCGCTTGCCACCGAAAGCTTCACGGCGGACCTCGATCTCGCGCTCGAGCGCTTCGAGGCCCTTGACCGTTCCGGCGATCGCGTACTGCGAACCTTTGAGGTTCAAGTTCACGATCTGCAAAAACTCGCCGGCACGAGCCCCGACCTCACTCATGAACGCCTGCAGCTGGTCGTCGGTGACACCGATCTGCGACGGGCGAATCGCGGCCATGCGGTAGTCGCTACGACCAGAGGCGTCCCGGGGTACCAGCTCGTGCATTGCCGAGCCACGCTGGAACACCACCTCGAGCAACGCCTCGAGCGGTAGCACTCCGGCGACGGCGGCGAGCGCGTTGTACTCGCCGACCGAGTGACCGGCCAGGTAGGAATCCTCGACGTAGGCGCCGGCTTCGCGGAGCTCGGCAACCTGCGCGACACCGAGGGTCGCCATCGCGACCTGGGTGAACTGCGTCAGGTGGAGCACGCCGTCCGGGTGACGATGCTCGACGCCACGCGCCTTGACCGCCGTCGGGTTGTCGCGGACGACGGTGAGGATCGAGAAGCCGAGGGCCGCACGGGTGTGCTTGTCGGCCCGCTCCCAGACCTCGCGGGCGGCCTTGCTGCGGGCGCGGGCGTCGAGGCCCATGCCCGAACGCTGAATCCCCTGGCCCGGAAAGGCGTACACGGTCTTCGGGGCGGCGACACGGCCGGTCGCGACCATCACCAGGTCGCCGTCGACACGGCAGCCGACCTCGACGATCTCGTCACCGCGATCGGTGGCGACACGATCGACGCGAACGTCGATCTCGGCGCCGGGGCGGACCATGCCGAGGAAGCGCGCGGTCCACGCGGTCAGGCGGCGGGCCGGCACCCCCGCGTCGGGGTCGGTGGCGGCGACGGCTTGCTGGGCCGCGGCCGAGAGCCACATGCCGTGGACGATCGGGCCGTCGAGGCCGGCGAGCAGTGCCGCAGCGTCGGAGGTGTGGATCGGGTTGTGGTCACCGGAGACACGCGCGAACGCGGCCATGTTGCGCGGCGCGACCATGCTGAGGTCGCGGCGCCGGCGACGCGGGGTCTCCGCGACGTCCGCGCTGAGCGATCCACCGGCGCGAGCCGGGTCGGCCAGCTCACCCTTGCCGGTGCGGCCGCGGATCGCGAAGCGCTCCACCAGCTTTGCAACGGCCGGGGCCTCGAGCCCCTCCCCGAGCATTGCGCCGACCTCGACGCGGACCTCGACGACACGGCCGATGTCCGTATCGACGACGTCACCCGCTTCGGCCCGGACCACGAGAATGCTGGTCTCCGTGGGCAGTTCGCCGACCAGCTGCACTGCATGGTCGAGGTGGACCAGATCGAGCATGCCCTCGATGACGTGCACGCCCGACTCGGTGGTCGCGGCGCCGAGCACCGCGAACACCGCCGGCCAACATGCGCCGACGACGACGTCGGGTACGGCCTCGCCGCTGGTGCTCAGGGTCTGGGGCAGGCCGACGCCGGTGACACCGGCATGGTCGGCGGTCAGGTCCGGGGTCCACGCCAGGTTGATGTGCGCGACACCGTTCTTGACCTGGGGCAGCTCCTGGCCGGCGGCCACACCGAGCAGAGCGGCCATCGACTCCTCGGCATCGGCGGCGGTGATCACGGGCGCGCCGCCGTCGAGGACGGTGGCGGGCACGGTGATCCGGATCTCGACGGTCTTGTCCAGCGCGAGCGGCACAGTCAGGTCGACGTGCTCGTCGTCGGTGACGACGAGGCGGGCTCCGGTCTTGTCGTGGCTCGCGACGCTGTCGGACTCGATGGTCCACTCGGCAACCTCACCGAGACGGCGGACCGGGTTCCGCGTCAGACGATCCGCCCACAGCACGTCGGGCGCGGTCAGGACGGCGTCGAGAAGGCCGGTGCCGAAGCCGCCGTGGCGACGCCCGGCGACCGGGGTCGGGGTGGCGCCGACGGCGACCAGTTCGTCGGCCGTGGCGTTCTCGAAGCGGTCGAGCAGTTCACCGACAGGCTCGTCGACCCGGCTGATACCGGCGACCGAGACGGTGCCGGGGATGATGCAGACCTGGTCGGCGCTGTAACGCGGATCGTGTGCCTGCCACAGCGAATCCGAACGCCACCAACGGCGTACGTCACCGTCGATGACGGGCACGAAGTTGACCGGCTTGCCGGGAGTCTTGCACAGCGAGACGAAGAACGGCACGTCGGCCGGGTGCAGGAGGGTGGTGGCGTAGTCGGGGTACGCGGCCTCGAGCGCGCACAGCGCCGCGAACGGCCGCTCGAGAGTGGCCGAGTCCGCGAACAACGTCCGGATCGGACCGCGGTCGTTGCGGTGCAGGCGCGCCTCGGCACGCTGGAGCATCTCACCGAAGCGGTCCCGCCACGAGACGTCCAGCCACACCGACCGGGTCGCGTCGGCGATCGCGTCCTGGACGTCGCCGCCGCAGTCGAACGCCTGCGGGGAATCGACGCCGACTGCAAGTTCGAGATAGCGGCGCAACCACTGCTGATAGGTCATGGACGTGACATCGCCGAAATACGGCTTGGCGGTCACGTCGAGCGCGGCGATGATCTCGTCGCGGCGGGCAGCGACGGCCTCGGCGTCACCGGCGACCTCGTCGAGCAGACGACCTGTGCGCGACGCCGTGTTGTCGATCTCGTGAATGTCGGCGCCGAGCTGGCTGCGGCTGGACGCCATGCCGCCCTGAGCAGTTCCCGCACCGACCCAGTCCGGGGTGCCGGGGGTGTCCATCAGCATCTGCTTGACCTCGGGCGAGGTGGTGGCCTCGAGTGTCGCCATCGCGGCGGTGCCGACGAGGATGCCGTCGAGCGGCATCTCGGGGAAGCCGTATGCGTTGGACCAGCGTCCGGTCAGGTAGTCGGCGGCCCGCTCCGGAGTGCCGATACCGCCGCCGACGCACAGCACGAGGTTGTCGCGACTGCGCAGCTCGGCGTAGGTGTCGAGCAGCAGGTCGTCGAGGTCTTCCCACGAGTGGTGCCCGCCGGCGCGACCGCCTTCGATGTGGACGATGATCGCGAAGTCCGGCACCTCGTTGGCGATGCGGATCACCGAGCGGATCTGCGCGACGGTGCCCGGCTTGAACGCGACGTAGCTGAAGCCTGCCTCGGTCAGCTCGTCGATGAGCGAGACCGCGTCCTCGAGTTCCGGGATACCCGCGGAGACGACGACGCCGTCGAACGGTGCACCAGCCGCGCGGGCGCGGGGAACCAGGCGCTTGCCACCGACCTGCAGCTTCCACAAGTAGGGGTCCAGGAACAGCGAATTGAACTGGACGGCACGACCCGGCTCGAGCAGACCCTTCAGCTCTTGGACGTGGGAGGCGAAGATCTGCTCGGTGACCTGGCCGCCGCCGGCGAGTTCGGCCCAGTGGCCGGCGTTGGCAGCGGCCGCGACGATGGCGGGGTCAACGGTCGTGGGGGTCATGCCGGCGAGCAGGATCGGCGAGCGGCCGGTCAGGCGGGTGAAGGCGGTTTCTACCGCAACGCGGCCGTCGGGCAGCTCGATGGCCTTGGGCGCGAACTCGGCCCAGGCACGCGACACCTCGGGAGCGGCGCCCGGGGTGAGCAGATTGCGGTGGCCGCCACGGGTGGCGGCGGCGACGATACCCACGCCCTGACCACGCAGCGTCGCGGAGGTCATTCGGGTGAGCAGGTCACCAGGGCCGAGATCCAGGATCCACGCGGCGCCGGACTCGATCGCGCCCTCCACGGCGTCGACCCAGTCGATGGGATCGACGAGGGCGCCCTGTGCGAGCGCACGTACCTGATCGGCATCCAGGCCACAGCGGGATGCCCAGCCACCGACGATGTCGACGGCCTCTCGCAGCGCCGGATGGTGGAATCCGACCTCGACCGACAGCGGCTCGAAGACCGGTGAGAACGCAGAGCCACCACGGGACTTGGCCTCCCGCGCGTGGGTCTCCTCCTCGGCGATCTGCTCACAGCCCTTCTGCACGCGAGCGAGCTGCGCGGGCGGACCGGACAGCACGACGCGACGACGCCCGTTGCGGATTGCCATGACGACGGCACGTTCCTCACCGACGCCTTCGGCCAACTCGGCGACGATCGCACCGAGACGTTCCGGGTCGACGTTGGAAACGGCGAGCATCGGTGAACGGTCGGCGGCCGCGATGACCCCACGGCGGCGACCGACGAGACTGGCGGCGGCACCGATGAGCTGAGCGGCCGCGAGCAGTGCACCGTCCGCGGCACCACCGCCGTGAACGGCCGCCGCGGCGATGAGCCCCTGCGAGTGACCGATAGTGGCCACAGGCTCGGTGGCGGCCGGCGAGAGCCCCTGCTGCTGCAGTGCACGCAGCGCGGCGAGTTGGGTGAGGAACACGCCCGGCAGCGACACCGCCGCGGAGGTGAGCGCGGCCGCGGACGGGCCTGCGAGCGCGGCATCGTCCTCGGCAAGCTCCTGCTCGAGGATCCACGCGATCGGGTCGAAGCCGACGGGACGCACGACGAGCAGATCTTGCGCAACCGGTTCGAGGATGGCGGCAGCCTCGTTGACGAGTTCGGTCAGCGCAGGCTCGAGACCGCTGTCCCGGGTGAGTTCCGCGAGCGCACTGAGCCAGGGAGCACCCTGCCCACCGAATGCGAGCGCGTACGGCTCGCCCGCGCGCAACCGGTCTACGAGCGGCCGCTGCGCGGCCGGCCGCACCGCGGAACGTTCCGCGCCGATCCGGCTGTGATCCTTCGAGGTTCGTCCGTTTCCTGCAGTGTCGTCGATCGTCACCGAAGTTGTGTCCTCTCCTGGTTTCCGAACGCTGGATGGGTCATGGTCGGTCGCCCCGGGGCTGAGTCAGACGAGAGATTCCGCGATTCCCGGAGACATCTCCGGACGACATCCGGGACATCTCGGGACGCCCGCGGCACCTCTCGAGCACGCCTCAAAGCAGCGAACCCGGGCACCCCGAGGTTGGCACAGAATCATGAGGGGTTCCTCACGTTTTTGCCGTGGCCCCCTTCCTACCAGCGAGTATCGAGTGACATTGGACACACATTCGTCCGAAAGTGACCCGTCAGTAGACCGGGTCTCCGCGGGTCAGCGTGCATGCTTGGACGTCCACAAACCTGAGGAAATCCTCATGTTGATTGTTATAACTTCGTGATCATCTTGACTACCGGACCCCGGCGTGCGTCACCACGAACGAAGACGCCGGCACGCACTCGACCGACGTCGCTCTGGGCCATCGAGCCAGCCTGATCATCGGGGCTTCGTGTCTCGGGGCTTCGTGTCGCTGCCGCGCAATGGTGGTCATCTGTCGGGCTACTCGCGAACACGGGGCGGCGGCTGGTTCCGGTGTAGCCTCCGGTCAGGCACTCACAGACGTCTTCGCTCGTGAAGGAGTCCGAACCGATGTCTACACCACCGAGCGTGATGTTCGTCTGCGTCCACAACGCCGGCCGCTCCCAGATGGCAGCCGGGTTCCTGACTCACCTGGCCGGTGATCGAATCAGGGTCCACTCGGCCGGCAGTGCACCGGTCGGCCAGGTCAACCCGGCCGCGGTCGAGGCGATGGCCGAGTTGGGCATCGACATCTCCGATCAGACCCCGAAGATCATCACCGTCGACGCTGTGCGCGCGTCGGACGTAGTCATCACGATGGGCTGTGGCGACACCTGCCCTGTTCTACCCGGAAAGTCCTACCTCGAGTGGGTACTCGAGGACCCCGCCGGCCAGGGCATCGAAGCCGTCCGGCCGATCCGCGATGAGATCAAAGCCAGGGTCGAAGCTCTCATCACCGAACTGACCTCACAGCTCTCTACACGCAATGCCTCGACACAGTCGCGCTCGTCGATCACTTCTCGACCGGTGCGGTGACCCCAAGAGATAGGGCGCCCAGGAACTTCGGGGTGCCCTCCTCGTAGAAGGTGTCGAGGTCTTGGATCTCGAAGCCCGCATTCCGCACGAGGGCGGGGATCTCGCGGGTGAGGTGGCAGCCGCCGGCTACGGCCTTCTGGATCGGCTCGAGCCGGTACTGCCAGCGCCGGACCTTCTCGTGCGGGGCGAGCCCGTGCTCGACGAAGTGGAGGGTGCCGCCGGGTTTGAGGACGCGCCGTACCTCGCGCAGCGCGGCGTCGACGTCGGGAATGGTGCACATCGTCCACGTGGACAGCGCTGTGTCGAAGGTGTTGTCCTCGAAGGGAAGTGACTCCCCGTCGAGTCCGGCTCGTTCGACGGGAACCGTGGAGGCTGCTAGGCGCTTGGCCGCCAGTTTCCAGCCGAGGTCGGCTGGTTCGACGGCACTGATCGACTCGATGGTGGATGGGTAGAACGGGACGTTCAGACCCGACCCGAAGCCGATTTCGACAACGCGGCCGCGCAGGTCGGCGCACACTCGTCTACGGAACGGTTTGGTCAGGGACATCCCACACGCCATGTTCACTAGGCGCGGGACGATCCGATCGTCGTAGAACCCCATCACAAATTCCCCCCACAGTGGTCTTGGTCTCACGTCCAGCATCCCACACTTCACAGGGGCGGCACCCCGCCGTTTCACGAGCAACCCCGGCAGTGATGCCGATTCGACGAGAGTAGGGAAATGTGGACTCGTTCCTCAGACGCCGGATTGCGGACGATGGCGGATCGTCAGCGTTACCGCCGCGCTCAGGACACAGCACCCGGCGACGATGGGGAAGATGTAAGCCGTCTGGCCGGTCACGTCCATGACGTACCCGATGATCGGTGAGACCGCGCCGGCGAAGAGATACGCGAAGAAGTTCACTACTCCGATCGCCGTACCGGCGATCTCCATGCCGGAGATGTCGACAGTGAGGGCCCAGAAGGAGGACTGAGGGCCGTACACGAAGAAACCGGTCAGGAAGAGCACCATCATCCCCGCCGTGAGACCGAGCGGAGCGGCGTACATAGTGATCGCCGCGATGGCCCCTATGCCGGTGAACACGACGATGGGCAGGTCACGACGAGAACCGAACAATCGGTCCGATATTTCGCCGTTGACCAGGGCTCCCACCGCCATGCCTGTGGGCAGCGCAACGGAGGTCCAGATCGGGTTGACCGAGCCGCCGCCTCGGCCTCCAACGGTTGTCGTGAGGAAGTACACGGGCACCCAGGTCAGCAGGCCGTAGCGGGCAGCATTCAGGAATCCGATGGCAATCCCCGTCGACCAGATCCGGGGGTTGGACAGGACGCGGATGTACCGGGACAGCGACGACTCCGACAGCGACGACTGCTCGGGGGGTTCGCCCTCGGGTCTATCGGTCTTGCCTTCCGTGGCTGTGTCTCTCGTGACCCTGCCTGTCGCGCTCCTGCTTCTCGTGACCCTGCCTCTCGTCACCGCGTCGTGCTCGACGGCCAACTCCTCGACGAAGTGCTCGGGCGGGACGATCTTCGCACTCGCTGGAGATTCCCGGGCCACCAGGAAGAAGACGATTCCGCCGACGAACATGAGCAGAACGGGAACGCGGAAGATCCACTCCCAGTCCAAATGGAGTACGTCGACGACGACTGTGGACGTGAGGTAGGCCACCACCGAGGCCACGCCGCCGGCGAACGTATAGAAACCGAAGCTTCGGCCACGCTCGCTCGGCGGCCACCAGTTCGAGATGACCCGTCCGCCTGCAGTCCACCCCATCGCCTGGGCATATCCGTTGGCGGCCCATGCCGCGCCCAGGGTGAACGGACCGACTGCGAAACTGGTCGCCCAGTTCAAGATCGTGGACAGCACCGATCCCGCGGTCATCACCCGCCGGCCACCGATCTTGTCGACGATGTTTCCGTTGATCATCTGACCGATCGCGTAAGTCCACAGCAACAGTCCGCTGATAGCCCCCAGCACTTCCTTGCTCAGTCCCAGCTCTGCCTCGATTCCGGGAATGGCGAACCCGAAGGTTTGTCGACCGGTGTAGAAGAAGGCGTAGCAGAACATGGTCGCGAGCAACATGCGCCACTGCAGGCCACGGAACTTGGTGTCGGTTACCGGGTGGGCGATACCGGAGTCGTTGACGGTCATATGCGGTCACCGGACGCTGTCAGCAGTGCGAGCAGCATGCTGTGTCGCGAGGGGAACTGTCGCGAGCGGGAATTCACACAGGGGTGGTGTGGGTGTTCTGCCGACGGCTCAGCGCGGTCGTCGCGACCCAGAACGCGTCGTAGTTGTGGATGCGAGCCGTTCCGTCACCGAGGTGGGTGTCAACCGGTTCCGGCTGCTCGAGCTTCCGGTTGATCACGAACGGGATCTTCAGTTCGCCGAGTGCTCCGTGAGAGCGCAGCGGCGCGTCGAGCTGCGTCAGATCGTGCCACTCTGCGAATCTTCCGACTGCGGTGTTCTTCTCGGCCAACACGACGAGGTCGCCGATCCGATCTGCGGGTAGCTCGTAGCGGTCGGCCGCCTCCTGTCGCTCGTGCACGGCCTCGATGCCGTCGATGCCCGCCAGTCCCCTGGAGACGGCATCGACGTCGGCCCCCGCCGGCAGGTACACACTCGCGAACGAGCCGAGCGCGCCGTGATGGACGGTGTACGGATCGGTAATCGGCAGGATGACCCGGACGCCGTCGGGTGATGCGCCGAGCCCGGCAAGAATGCGCTTGACCTCGTCTTCGACGAAGATGACCCGCGGAGTGCCATCCGTCAGCGACTTCGCGCTCATGCCGTGATCTGCGGTAACCACGACGATGGCTCCGAGCGCATCGAGTTCGCTCGCGTACCGGTCGATCATCTCGTAGAAGGCGTTCGCGACCTCGGTGCCGGGCGCGTGCTTGTGCTGGATGAAGTCGGTCAGGGTCAAGTACATCAGGTCCGGCTTGCGGGTCTCGAGGATCTTGACACCGGCGGCGAGTGCGAATTCGCTCAGATCGGCCGAGTACACCGCAGGTAGTGGCCTATCTACCCAGGCCAGGACGTCCCCGATGCCATTGGCCTCGACCGTCGCCTCATCGGCCTTCTCGGCAGAGAAGCAGATGCCGCGCCGAGACGGAACCGTCATCCCGGGAGTGCCGTCGAGGTTCGGTCCCTCTTCGACGAGTCCGGCACCGAGCAGGCGACGGAGTTTGTCCTTGGCGGTGACGACGGCGACGTCGAGACCCGCCTCGTTGGCGGCCGCGAATATGCTCGGGATTCGCAGAAACTTCTTGTCGTTCATCAACACCTCCTCGCCGGTCGCAGTGTCGAAGATGTAGTTGCCGCTGATCCCGTGGTACTTGGGCGGCCGTCCGGTAGCGATGGAGACGTTGTTGGGATTGGTAAGGGCGGGCATTGCGCAGTGGGCGGGTATGTACGTACCGCCATCCACCAGCGTCGCCTCGAGCCACGGCATCCGCCCCGCCTCGATCGCTTCCTGGTGGTACTCCGGTTCACTGCCGTCGATGCATATGACGACCACCGGCAGGTCAGATACCTCGTACTCGCGGCCGTTGACACTGAACGATCTGGACATATGGACCTCCTCGGACCAAATGCGACAGGCGGCCGGCGCGCCACTGCACCTCGAGGACGTATCCGGTCGTTTGCCACTGTGAACCCACATCCCAGCTAGCGCAAGAGGTACTTTTCCGAAACTAGTGGAATCACCTATGGCTGCCTTGCATCGTGTCCAGCCGCAATTCGCCGCTGGGCTAGCCGCTGCGACAGAGGATCCGCGAGGTGATTCCCCACGCCAAACCGGAATCCGTTGAGAACAAACGTTTCTCACCGAAGATGCTGCCATCGAGGGCGTGCGAGTCCCCGCGGTTGTCCGAAGCCGTCACACGATGTCGATCCGTAGGACTCGCCCGCCTCTCCCCTTCGCTCCACCGGCCGCTCCCGCGGTCCCGGCAATCAAGACCGGCCAGCAGTGGCGTAGGCTGTTGAGCGCTCGCGCGAGTGGCGGAATTGGCAGACGCGCTGGATTTAGGTTCCAGTGTCTAAGGACGTGGGGGTTCAAGTCCCCCCTCGCGCACCATTACAGCCTCACAGCACACAGCTTCTGCGGGCGTCACACACGTGATGTGCGTGGAACGGAGGTGTGAACCCGGCAGAAGGTGTGTGCTGTCGACGCCGGGCGGCTCGGTGTCAGGCGAACGACCCTCGCGTCGTGACTACCTCGCCGCCGACCATCACGAGCGACGGCTCCTCGAGGACTGTCGGACCGGTCCTCGGATCATGCTCGTAGACAATCAGATCCGCTGGCGAACCAGCCTCGAGGCCGCCGCCGCCGAGCCAATCCTGCGCGTTCCAGCACGCCGCTCCGAGCGCTTCCGTGGGCGTCATGCCCAACTTGCCGAGTGCGGCGACCTCGTCGGCGATCCGGCCATGACGAACATGCCCGCCCGCATCGGTGCCCGCATAGATCGGGATCCCCGCGTCGTGGGCGGCCCCGATGGTGTCGTTCAGCCGTGCGTACAGGTCCCGCATGTGCGCGGCGTAGATCGGGAATCGTATAGCGCTGTCAGCGATCTCGGGGAAGTTGTCGATGTTGATCAGCGTCGGCACAAGCGCCGTGCCGCGTTCAGCCATCATCGCGATCGTGGTGTCGGTCAGGCCAGTGCCGTGTTCGATGCAGTCGATTCCGGCGTTGATCAGGCCCGGCAGCGCATCCTCACCGAACACGTGCGCGGTGACGCGAGCACCCTCACGGCGCGCGGCCTCGACCGCTTCGATGAGGATCCCGTCGCTCCACAACGGTGCGAGATCGCCGACTTCGCGGTCGATCCAGTCCCCCACCAACTTTACCCAGCCGTCGCCGGCGCGCGCCTGACGTACCACCTCGTCCGGCAACTGCGACTCGTCCTCGAGGTCGACCGCAAGTTCGCGGGCGTACCGCTTGGGTCTGGAGATGTGCCGTCCGGCCCGGATGATCCGTGGTAGGCCCTCGATGTCGTCGAGAGAGCGGGTATCGACGGGCGATCCGGCATCGCGCACCAGGAGCACACCCCGGTCCCGCTCGGTGCGAGCCTGCGCGAGCGCGCCCTCGAGATCTTCGGCGCCACCGCCGTGACGGATCCCGATGTGGCAGTGGGCGTCGACGAGGCCGGGCAGGATCCAGCCATCGGTGCACAATGTCTGCACCCCGTGCACCGGCTCGTCGGAGAACTTCCCGTTCCGGATCCACAACTCGACCGGCTGCTCTTCGGGCAGCCCAGTACCCCGCAGGTGAAACGAGTTCACGCGCGGGTTACTTCTTGGGGAGCTTGAGCTGCGACAGGTCGAAGTCCTCGAGCCCCGGGGGCAGCTGGTCGAGACCCTTCGGCATCTTCGAGAGGTCCGGGAAACCGGCCGGCATCCCGCCGGGCATCCCCGCGGGCAGACCGCCTGGGAATCCGCCCTTGACCTTCGGCGGGGTCGGCCCCTTGCCGCCCTTCTTGCCTTTCTTGCCCTTCTTGCCGCGCATCTGCTTGCGGGCGCCGGGCATCCCCATCCGCCCGGCCATCGCGGCCATCATCTTGCGGGCCTCGAAGAAGCGGTCGACGAGCTGGTTGACGTCCGAGACCTTGACACCCGAACCGTTCGCGATGCGCAGGCGGCGCGAGCCGTTGATGATCTTCGGGTTCGCGCGCTCCTCAGGTGTCATACCGCGGATGATCGCCTGGATGCGGTCGAGATGCTTCTCGTCGACGTTCGTGAGCGCGTCCTTCATCTGACCGGCGCCCGGAAGCATGCCGAGCAAGTTGCCGATCGGACCCATGCGGCGCACAGCCATCATCTGCTCGAGGAAATCCTCGAGGGTCAACTCCCCCGAACCGATCTTCGTCGCCGTAGCTTCCGCCTGCTTGGCGTCGAACACCTGCTCGGCCTGCTCGATGAGCGTGAGCACGTCGCCCATGCCGAGGATGCGGCTGGACATACGGTCCGGGTGGAAGACGTCGAAGTCCTCGAGCTTCTCACCGGTCGACGCGAACAGGATCGGCTCGCCGGTGACCTCGCGGACGCTGAGCGCCGCGCCACCGCGGGCATCGCCGTCGAGCTTGGTGAGCACGACGCCGGTGAAACCCACGCCGGCGCGGAACGCCTCCGCGGTGCTGACGGCATCCTGACCGATCATCGCGTCGAGCACGAAGAGCGTCTCGTCGGGCTGGACGGCGTCCCGGATGCCCGCGGCCTGGGCCATCAGGTCGGCGTCGATACCGAGGCGGCCGGCGGTATCGACGACGACGACGTCGTACTGCTTGGCACGCGCCTCCTCGACGCCGGCACGCGCCACCTCGATGGGGTCGGCGGCCGAGATGCCCAGCGGGTTCTCGCCGCCACCGACCGAGGTGCCGGGGTGCGGCGCAAACACGGCCGCACCCGCGCGCTCACCGACGATCTGCAGCTGGTTGACGGCGCCGGGACGCTGGAGGTCACACGCCACGAGGAGCGGGGTGTGCCCCTGGTCCTTGAGCCACTTGGCGAGCTTGCCGGCGAGGGTGGTTTTACCGGAACCCTGCAGACCGGCCAGCATGATCACCGTCGGCGGGGTCTTCGCGAACTGCAGGCGCCGCGTCTCGCCACCGAGGATGCCGATGAGCTCCTCGTTGACGATCTTGACGACCTGCTGCGCGGGGTTGAGTGCCCCCGAGACCTCCGCGCCCTTCGCGCGTTCCTTGATCTTCGCGATGAAGGTACGAACGACGGGGAGCGCGACGTCGGCCTCGAGGAGCGCGAGACGGATCTCGCGGCAGGTGGCATCGATGTCGGCTCCGGAGAGTCGACCCTTGCCACGCAGATCCTTGAGGGCTCCGGTCAACCGGTCGGAAAGGGATTCGAACACCGAATGCGCTCCTGAGCTCTATGCGAAGGCCGTGGATATTTCTTCGACCAGGGTAACCGTTCGATTCGGTGCGGCCGCGGGGCAACCCGGGCCGGCGCGGTGGGCCGTGTTGTTCATGGCCCACCGCCTCCTTCACCTGGGCTCTGCGTCATGCAGGCTCTGCGTCGCGCTTCTTCGGCTCCGGGGCAGGCACGACGGCCAGGATCGCCCGCGAGAGTTGTTCCCGGCGGGCAGGAGTGTCGCCGTCGGCCAACCGGATGCAGAATGCGTCCACCACCGAGGAACCGAGCGTGCTCACCTTCGCCCAGCGTACGTCCGCGCCGTGCCGTTCGAAGACCCGGGACAGTCGGCTCAGCAGGCCCAGCCGGTCCTCTACGCGCAGTTCCACGATCACCTCGCCCGGTTCGGCGGCCCCGCCCTCGGTGGGGTCGAGCCAGATGACCCGCGGCGGAGCCTGCGCGTACTGGACGGGCACGCCCGCAACGGCGCTGTCATCGAGCGCCTGCTGCTCACGCGCATCCCGCTCCTTCGAGTCGAGCTGGCCGAGGACGTCGATCTCCCCGGCAATCGCCCGGATTAGTTCCTGACGCAGCAGCCCGGCCTGCGGCGGCGAACCGAACCGCGGGGACACGACGAACGAGTTGATCGCCGAGTCTTCGTAGTGACCCACCGAAGCAGACAGCACCCGCAGCGAGTTGAGGGCCAGTACCCCCGCCTCGTGCGACAGCAGTCCGGGCGTGTCGGGTGCGACGATCGTCACCACGTAGGTGTGAGCCGAGGTTCCCGGGTGAAGGGTTACGTGAATCCCACCGGCCTCCGCCACCGTCACGAGCGCCGGGTCGATCGGTTCCGGCACTGGCAGCGGCTCCCCCGCCATCTGGAGCCTGCACTTGCGCACCAGTTCCCCGATGAGCGATGACTTCCAGTCGCCCCACACCCCGGGGCCCGTGGCGAGCGAGTCCGCCTCGGAAAGAGCCTGCAGCAGTTCGAGCAGTGCGGGATCGCCGCCGAGCGCTTCGACGACCATTTCGACGGTCGCCTGATCGTCGAGGTCGCGGCGGGTCGCAGTGTGCACCAGCAACAGGTGGTGCCGCACCATGCCGGTCAGCAATTCGATGTCGGATGGCCACAAGCCCAGACGAGCCCCGATCTGCGCGGCCAGCTCGGCTCCGACGACGCTGTGATCGCCGTCGCGACCCTTGCCGATGTCGTGCAGGAGAGCACCGAGCATCAGCAGGTCCGGTCGCGCAACGCTGGTCGTGAGCGCGCCCGCCTGTGCAACGGTCTCGACGAGGTGGCGGTCGACGGTCCAGGTGTGGACGGCGTCGCGTGGCGGCAGGTCCCGTACCGCCCCCCATTCGGGCAGCAGTCGACCCCACAACCCGGTCCGGTCGAGGGCCTCGATCGTCGGAATCGCACGCTGCCCGGAGCCGAGCAACACCAGGAGGTCACCGAGCGCGCTCTTCGGCCAGGGCTCGCGAAGCTCGGGTGCGCTGTCCGCCAACCGCCCCAGCGTCGACGCGGAGATCGGCAGCCCCGTCGACGCTGACGCGGCCGCTACCCGCACCACCAACCCCGGGTCTCGTTTTGGCTGCGCATCACGCGCAAGGACGAGTTCACCCGACTGCTCGACGACCCCCTCGTCGATCGGCCGGCGGATCGGCACCCGCCGCAGTACCGACAGCCCTCGCCGCGGCAACGCATTACTCGCGGTGCGCAGACCGACGTCGACCGAGTACCCGATCGTGCGAGCGCTGTCACTCAGTGTGCGAGCCAGGTCGAACCGGTCACCGATGCGCAGCGCGGCCCCGATCTCGTCGGCATCCTGTGCCCGCAGCTGGTCGCGCGAGCGACGGGCCACCCGGTGCAATTCGGTGCGGACGTCGAGCAGGCGCCTGTGTGCCAGCGCCAGCCCGCCGCCGGGGGTGTCCGGTCCCAGGCCGGGCATCCCGTCGGTGAGCTGAGCGATGGACAGGGCGTTGAGGAGTTGGACATCGCGCAGACCGCCGCGCCCGTTCTTGAGGTCGGGTTCGGCGCGATGCGCGATCTGCCCGCTGCGCGCCCAGCGCGCCTCAGCTTGCTCGACGAGTTCGTCGAAGCGGGAAGGGATCCCGGTGCGCCACTGCCGACGAACGCCGCCGATGAGCAGGTCGCTCAGCTCGGCGTCGCCGACGATGTGCCGAGCCTCGAGCATGCCGAGGGCGGCGGTGAGGTCGGAGGCCGCGACCTGCAGGGCCTGCGGCACCGTCCGCACGCTGTGGTCGAGTTTGATGTTTGCGTCCCACAACGGGTACCACAGCTGATCGGCCACTTTCGCGACCTTCGCCGGCTCGACGTCGTCGTGCAGCAGGATCAGATCCAGATCCGAGTACGGCAGCATCTCGCTTCGGGCGAGCCCGCCGACGGCGACGATGGCGAATCCGGAATCGGGTTCGATACCGAGCTCGTTGCCTTTCCTGGTGAGCCAGAACTCGTACAGATCGACCAGCGCCTGCCGCAGCGAGGCAGCGTCGAGGCGATGGTGCCGGGTGCCTCCCGCGAGCAGCCGTTCGCGGGCCCGCGCGAGATCCCGGGCGTCGGCGGGGTGGTACGCGTCGGGGCCTTGAGAGCCGGACGGCCCCGACCCGGCCGCCATACCGGCAGCTGGATCGGGGCCGTCGAAGCCGGACCCGTGAGGGTCAGATCGCATCCGCTCCCCGCTCCCCGGTGCGAACCCGGATAACGGACTCGACCGGCGTGACCCAGACCTTTCCGTCACCGATCTTTCCGGTGCGGGAGGCCTCGATGATCACCTCGACGACCTTGTCGACCACGGAGTCGTCCACGACGACCTCGACGCGCACCTTGGGCACGAAGTCGACCGAGTACTCAGCGCCGCGGTAGACCTCGGTGTGGCCCTTTTGCCGCCCGTAACCCTGGACCTCGCTGACCGTCATCCCGAGGACACCGGCCTGTTCGAGCCCGGTCTTGACGTCCTCGAGCGTGAACGGCTTGACGATTGCGGTGATCAGCTTCATAACCTCATGCCTCCCTGGTGGCTACAGTGGCGGGCGCAGGCGTGCGGCCCTGGACCGGGCTGCCAGAGTGCGCGACGAAGTCGTAAGCGGTCTCGGCGTGCTCGGTCTCGTCCACGCCGCGATCCTCGTCCTCAGCGGGCACCCGCAATCCGATCGTGGCCTTCACGATAAGCGCGATGATGGCCGTAGCAACAAGCGAGTACACAAGTACGGCAGCCGCGCCGGCAGCCTGACGCCACAGCTGGTCGAATCCGCCGCCGTAGAACAGTCCGTTGATACCCGTCGGTGCGGCGTCGGTGGCGACCAGACCGACCAGCATGGTGCCCACGATGCCACCGACGAGGTGGACGCCGACGACGTCCAGCGAGTCGTCGTAGCCGAAGCGGTACTTGAGGCCGACAGCGAGGGCGCACAGCACACCGGAAGCGACACCGATGAAAATGGCGCCGAAGACGTCCACCGAGGCGGCGGCCGGGGTGATGGCGACCAGACCGGCGACGATGCCCGACGCGCCACCGAGGGTGGTGGCGTGACCGTCACGAATCTTCTCCACCAGCAGCCAGGCCAGCAGCGCGGCAGCGGTCGCGACGACGGTGGTGAGGAACGCGGCACCCGTGGCTCCGTTGGAGCCGACTGCCGAACCGGCGTTGAACCCGAACCAGCCGAACCACAGCAGCGCAGCACCGAGCATCACGAACGGCAGGTTGTGCGGACGGAACGGCGTCTTGGGCCAGCCGCGGCGGTTACCAATGATCAGCACGAGCACGAGACCCGCGATACCGGCGTTGATGTGCACAGCGGTGCCACCGGCGAAGTCGATCGCCTCGAGCTTGTTGGCGATCCAACCACCGGTCTCGGCCGTGGAACCGTCGAACGAGAACACCCAGTGCGCGACCGGGAAGTAGACGACCGTCGCCCACAGGCCCGCGAAGAGCAGCCAGGCGCCGTACTTCATGCGGTCAGCAACCGCGCCCGAGATCAGGGCGACGGTGATGATCGCGAACATTCCCTGGAAAGCGACGAACACGAGCGCCGGAATAGTACCGACGACCGGGACCGCCCCATCCGTCTCGCCCCAGTAGTCGCCCCCGAACAGGCCCCCCAGCCCGAAGAACTCGGTCGGATCCCCGATCAGCCCGCCGCCCAGGTCGTTACCGAAGGCGATGGAGTAGCCGAACAGCGCCCAGAGCACGCCGACGACGCCTATTGCGCCGACGCTCATCATGATCATGTTCAGCACGCTCTTCGCGCGGACCATGCCGCCGTAGAAGAACGCAAGGCCCGGCGTCATCAAGAGCACCAGCGCAGCTGCCATAAGCATCCACGCGGTATCCCCAGTGTCCGGGGCTCCGAGAGTGGGAAAGTCCACGGTGAGCCTCCTCATCAGAGTTTGAATGTCTGGGGACAAAGAGTGCTCAGGTGGTGTTTCGTCCGTGGTTTCGCCGAGTTTCGGATAGGTGAACGGATGGGCCGATCGTGTTGCGCGCAGGTTTCGCGGTTTCCCACTCGGCGTCAAACGACGATTTCTGACACGATCACACGTAGACACGGCCCCTTTTCAGTAGACTGCCGCGCCCTGGCCGTAACACGACCGCTGCCCGGCCCCGCAACGCGGAACCGGGCAGCAGCGTGCGAAGAACTCTCAGCCGAGCAACGCGTCCACGAACGCCTCCGGCTCGAAGGGTGCGAGATCGTCGGCGCCCTCACCGAGACCGACGAGCTTGACCGGCACGCCGAGTTCGTGCTGGACCTGGAAGACGATCCCGCCCTTGGCGGTGCCGTCCAGCTTTGTGAGCACCACGCCGGTG
Source organism: Rhodococcus spongiicola (assembly GCF_004011835.1). GTDB lineage: Bacteria > Actinomycetota > Actinomycetes > Mycobacteriales > Mycobacteriaceae > Prescottella > Prescottella spongiicola. Next base: position 483,638 of record NZ_RKLN01000002.1, on the reverse strand, counting down.
ATGTCGACGACCTCCGCGAACACGCGGGCCTGCATGAGACCGTTCTGCCCAACGGTGGCGTCGAGCACCAGCAGCACGTCGTCGACGGCGGCCTTCTTCTCGACCACACGTTTGACCTTGCCGAGCTCGTCCATCAGGCCGGTCTTGGTGTGCAGACGGCCGGCGGTGTCGATGACCACCGCGTCGATGCCGTCCTCGATGCCCTTGGCGACCGAGTCGAACGCGATTGCCGCGGGGTCGCCGCCTTCCTTGCCGCGCACCACCTCGGCACCGACGCGTTCGGCCCACGTTTGCAGTTGGTCGGCCGCGGCAGCGCGGAACGTGTCGGCCGCGCCGAGCAGGACACGGCGCCCGTCCGCGACGAGGACGCGGGCGAGCTTGCCGGTGGTGGTGGTCTTGCCGGTGCCGTTGACCCCGACGATCAGCAGCACGGCAGGATGATCGGGATGCGGTAGCGCGTGGATCGAGCGATCCATGTCCGGACGCAGCTCGTCTATCAGGACCTCACGCAGCAAGGCACGCGCCTCGGCCTCGGTTCGCACGCCGCGCGCTGCCATCTCCTCGCGCAGGCGCTCGACGATCTTGGTGGTGGTTGCGGCGCCGATGTCCGCGATCAGCAGGGTGTCCTCGACCTCTTCCCACGAATCCTCGTCGAGGTCGCCGCCGCCGAGAAGACCGAGCAGGCTCTTGCCGACCGCGTTCTGCGAGCGCGACAGGCGGCCCCGCAGCCGGTCGAGGCGGCCGGCGGTGGGCGCGATCTCCTCGATTGCGGGAGCAGGCGCCTCCGGTTCAGCGGGAGCAGCGGCCTCGGGCGCGACGACCGGCTCCGCCTCTACAACTGGCTCGGCCTCTACAACTGGCTCGGCCTCTACAACTGGCTCAGGAGCGACGGGCTCGGGAGCCGCAGGTGCCTCGGGCTCCGCGACTGGCTCAGGTTCTGCAGCAGGCTTCGGCTCGGCGACCGGCTCAGTGACCGGCGCGGTCGGCTTCACTTCAGGCGCGGGCGGTGCCGTCGGCCCCGGCTCGGCCGCGGGGGGCGCCGTCGGCCCGGACTCGGGGGCGGGGGGCGCGATCGGCTCCGGCTCCGCGGTAGGAGGCTCAGCAGTAGGTGCAGCCGGCGGAACCGGCGGCGCGGCAGGGGATGTGGGGGGCGGCGTGGGCGCGGCCGGGGGAACCTCGGGCGGGGCGGTGGCTGACGGCCCCCGACTGAAGTTGAATCCTCCACCGGCTTGATAACCGCCCGAACGGTCCTTGGGCTCGGTCAGTTCGGGCTTCTCGGGAGCGGCGAGGCTGATCCGTCGGCGCCGCGCCAACGTAATCCCGACGACGAGCGCAACGACCAGGACGGCCAGCACGGCCGCTATTGCTATCCAGGCTCCGGTACTCACCCCAACATCCTGTCAGGCTCCGGGAGCCCGGTCAGCCCGACATCGTCAGGTCCTGACCGCGCAAACGTTGCGAGATGACGGTGGTGATGCCGTCGCCGCGCATGCTGACGCCGTACAGCGCGTCGGCGACCTCCATCGTCGGCTTCTGGTGCGTGATCACGATGAGCTGTGACTTCTCCCGCAGCTGCTCGAACAGGCCGATCAGTCGCCGCAGGTTGGTGTCGTCGAGGGCGGCCTCGACCTCGTCCATGACGTAGAACGGCGATGGCCGGGCCCGGAAGATCGCGACCAGCATCGCGACCGCGGTGAGCGACTTCTCGCCACCGGACAGCAGCGACAGGCGCTTGACCTTCTTGCCGGGTGGTCGGGCCTCGACGTCGATGCCGGTGGTGAGCATGTCCGACGGGTCGGTGAGGACGAGCCGACCCTCACCGCCGGGGAACAGCGTCGCGAACACCTCGACGAATTCGCGCTCGACGTCGGCGTAGGCCTCGGTGAACAGCTGCAGGATCCGCGCGTCGACGTCCGCCACCACGCCGAGCAGATCCTGTCGGGCGTTCTTTACGTCCTCGAGTTGAGTGGAAAGGAAGTTGTAGCGCTCCTCGAGCGCGGCGAATTCCTCCAGCGCGAGCGGGTTGACCTTGCCGAGCGTCGCCAGGTCCTTCTCGGCCCGCTTGGCCCGTCGCTCCTGCGTTTCGCGGTCGTACGGCTGCGGAGCGGGGGCCACCACCTGCTCACCGCGGTCTCGGGCCTGCTCGTACTCGGCGATCTCCAGCTCGGACGGCGGCAGCGGGACGTCGGGGCCGTACTCGGCGATCAGATCGTCGGGTGCCATGGCGAACTGGTCGAGGATCATCTCCTCGAGCTGTTCGATGCGCAGCGCGGCCTGGGCACGCGCCACCTCGTCACGGTGGACCGCGTCGGTGAGCACCGACATCTGAGCGGTGAGCTCGCGGACGTGCTCCTTGAGGGCCTCGGCCTGCTCGGCGTGCGCCGAACGCAGCTGGGTCAGCTCGTCGCGATGCGCCACGGCCGCCGCAACCACACCGTCGAGCCGCGCCGCTACCCGCGCACCGGCCTCGGCGACAGCGGCAGCGACGGCCGCGGCGGCCTGCCGGGCCCGCAGGGCTCGCTCCGCCCGCGCACGCGCCTCTCGTTCGGCCTGCGCCGCCCTCCGGAGCGAATCAGCCTTTCCGCGAACTGATTCGGCACGCTCTTCCGCCGTCCGCACCGCGAGCCGAGCCTCGACCTCGACGGCTCGCACCTCCGCGAGAGCCGCGGCGGCGAGTTCCCGGTCGTTGTCGGTGCCGTCGGCGCCGACTGAATCCGGCATGTCGGCGCCGGACTGTTCGTCCTCTGCCAGACGCAGCCGCTCCTCGAGCTCCGCGAGCGATTCGAGGGTCTCCGCCCGTCCGGTCTCGGCCTTCGTGCGCTGAGTGAGGAGACGCTCGGATTCTTCCCGTGCGATACGCACCACGTGACCCAATCGGCCCAGCTGCTCGTAGACCGCGGACATGTTCGCATCGGACTCGTGGAGCGCGGCGAGGGTCTGCTCGGCCACCTCCGCCCGGTCTTTCTGCTCGGCGAGTGCTCCGGCAAGGGCTGCCGACAGCTCCTCCGCATGGCGTTCTGCTGCCTCGAGCCCCGTTACCGACGTGTCGATCGCGGCCTGCACCTCGAGCGTGCTCGGCTGGCGGTCGGATCCACCGACGATCCACCCGGGGCCGATGAGGTCGCCGTCGCGCGTCACAGCACGAACCGAGGGCACCTGCCGGACCAGCGCCAGACCGTCTGCGAGCGAGTCGACCACCGCGACCCCGTCCAGCAGTGCGATCGTCCCGCCGCGTACGCCGTCGGGGCAGTCGACGAAGTCGACGAGCCACCGGGCGCCACTCGGAAGATCCGATCGCGTTGCCGGCATGGACTTTTCGATCCCGAACAGGATCGAGGCCCGTCCCTCGTCGGCGTCCTTGAGTGCCTGGACGGCCGCCGTGGCTGCCGCGGCGGACTCGGCGGCGATCGCATCGGCGGCCGGCCCCAGCACGGCCGAGACCGCCGCTTCGAAACCGGGCTGGACACGCAGCAGTTCGGCTACCGGCCCGGCAAGGCCACGACCGCCGTGATGTTCGAGCAGCCAGGCGCCGCCGTCCCTGCGTTCGAGCCCGATCGACAACGCGTCGATGCGGGCCTTCAGCGATGCGACCTGTTGGCCGGCCTCACGCTCGGCGAGCTGCAGTTCCTCGACACGCGTCGTGACGAGACTCAGTGTGGCAACGGCTCGTTCGTGTTGCCCGTCGAGCCCGACCTCGCCCGCATCGAGATCGTCGACCGTGGCCTCGACGGCCTCGAACTCCGCCTGCGCCGCGTCGCCACGCTGCCGGGCCTCCTCGATCGCGACGTCGAGGCGCGCGACCTCGGCGTCCACCGACTCGGCGCGGGTCCGCAGGGTGTCGATCTGGCCGGCGAGGCGGGCCAGTCCCTCGCGCCGGTCCGCGACCGCGCGCACCGCCGCCAGGTGTGCACGCTCGGCCTCTGCGGCGGCCTCCTCCCGATCGGCGAGCTGCTCCCGGGCGGCCTCGAGCGTCGCGCGGGCCAGTTCGACGGCCTCGACCAGCTCGGCCTCCTCCTGCGCGATCCGCTCAGCCTGGGCCTCCATCTCGTCCGGGTCCTGCCCGCGTCCGGTCTCCGGCTCGGTCTCGAGGTGCCGCGCACGTTCCTGGGCGATGCGGATGGTCGCGCTCACTCGTTCGGCGAGCGCCGACAGCTGAAACCACGTCTGGCTCGCCGCCTCGGCCTGGGGGGCGAGCCGAGTCAAGGCCTGCTCGTGCCCGCCGAGTTCGGCGGTCGCGGCGTCGAGAGCGGTCTGGACCGCCTCCTGCTGCTGGCGGGCGAGCTTCTCGTCGTGCGTCTGGTTCTCGAGTTCGGCGCGCCGGGTCACGAGGTCGTCGGCGGCCAGCCGCAGCCGCGCGTCGCGCAGGTCGGCCTGCACGGTCTGGGCGCGGCGCGCGACCTCGGCCTGTCTGCCGAGGGGCTTGAGCTGCCGGCGCAGTTCCGCGGTGAGGTCGGTGAGCCGGGCAAGGTTGGCCTGCATCGAGTCGAGCTTGCGAACCGCCTTTTCCTTGCGCCTGCGGTGCTTGAGCACCCCGGCGGCTTCCTCGATGAATGCGCGGCGCTCCTCGGGTCGCGATTCGAGAATCGCCGCCAGCTGGCCCTGCCCCACGATCACGTGCATCTCGCGGCCGATACCGGAGTCGCTGAGCAGTTCCTGCACGTCCATCAGCCGGCAGGAGTTCCCGTTGATCTCGTACTCGCCGGCGCCGTCGCGGAACATCCGCCGGGTGATGGAGACCTCCGAGTAGTCGATCGGCAGGGCGCCGTCGGAGTTGTCGATCGTGAGTGTCACCTCCGCGCGGCCCAGCGCAGCCCGACCCGCGGTGCCCGCGAAGATCACGTCCTGCATCTTGCCGCCGCGCAGCGCCTTTGCACCCTGCTCCCCCATCACCCAGGTGAGCGCGTCGACGACGTTCGACTTGCCGGAGCCGTTCGGCCCGACGACACAGGTGATCCCGGGCTCGAAGCGCAGAGTCGTTGCGGACGCAAAGGACTTGAAGCCTTTCAACGTCAGACTCTTCAGGTGCATGACGGTGGACTCTACCGGCGGTTCAGCGTTCGACGAACCCGGAGAGACCCCCGCGCGCCGCGTCGAAATGCTCGACGACGAGAGTCACACTTCCGGGGGTCCGCCCGGATCGCAGCAGAGCCAGAAGCCGTTCGAGGGCATGGCGCGGGCCCTCCGCGATCACGAGAACCCGGCCGTCGGTGTGGTTGGTCGCGTGGCCGATCAGTCCCAGTTCGAGCGCGCGCGAGCGCGTCCACCACCGGAAGCCGACGCCTTGGACGTAGCCGTGGACCCAGGCCGTGAGCCGTTCGGTTGCGCCAGAGTCGTGTATGGCTTCGTCGTGCATGGCTTCCATTATCGGACGGGCGGGGTCAGCTGACGGACGGTGCCGTCGAAGCCCGTTGCGTACAGCGACGCTTCGTCCCACCCGGGACCGGCCCCGAACTTCACTGCGGAGGTCAGCGTCAGACCGGACGCGATCTCACAGCTGGTGCCCGTCACGGTGTCCACGCGCAGTATCTTCCCGGGGAGGTTGTAGGCCACGTAGACAGCGCCGTCGGGACCGACTGTCAGGTCGTCGGCGACGTTGAGCGGCCCGATCCCTGGCAGCGGGATCGTCCGGACCGGACCGTGCAGGTCGGTCGCCGAGAGGATCTTCAACTCGCTCAGCGGATCGAACGAGGTGGTCAGAAACACACGGTCGCCGTCGGTGGCGATGCCGTTGACGGTGCCGAGATCGGCGCGCACGAGTTCCTGTGAGCCAGGGCGCTCGGCCGGTATCCGAGTGAGGCCCGGTGCTCCGAGATTGCGGGTGGTGAGCAGATCACCGTTGCCGAGCCTGGTCAGGCCGTTGGGCATCACCAGATCGGACGCGAGGGTGCGTCGGTCGCCGGTGTCGAGGTTCACCGCGTCGACGGTGCCGTTGGCGATACCGAGCAAGCCCGAGAGCGCAGAGTTTCCTGTGGTGAAGTAGGCGTGCTCATCGGTGAGGACGAGGCCGCCCGGTCCGTTCACACTCTCGGCGAGGGTGCCGCGGGCGCCGGACGCGTCGAGGGTGTGGACCGCGCCGGGGCCCACGAACCCCGACTCCGACAGCAGCATCGAGCCCTGGCCATCGAACGCGAGGTTCTCGAGCATCCCGTAGCCGTCCGCGACCGTAACCGCGCTCCACTGAGGACACGGGTTCGCGCCGACGGACAGCTCGGCGGCCGCCGGGGCGCCGGACACCAGCCCGATCGCCGCCCGAACGCGAGCGCACCCGCAGCTCCTGCACTCCGCCGCATCCGCACGGGGATCCCCCTTCCGCTACGGTCTGTGACCTCGAATTTCGTTCTTGCCCAAAGAATCTAGCAAGAAGGAGACAGGGAAGCCTAGTCCGTTTCGATCTTCAGGGTGATGTTCGTGCCGGCCTTCAGAGTGCGCCCGACGGTGCACACCTTGTCGATCGAACGCTCGACCAACGCGACCAGCCGTCCCTGTGCCTCGGCATCGAGTTCACTGAGGTCGAGTTCGAGGACCTCCTCGAGGTGGGGGTACAGCTCGTTCTCGCGGTCCGCGGCGCCAGAGACGCGAATGGTCGCGTCGTAGTCGTCACCGAGACGCCGGGACAGCGGGAAATCCGAACTCATGCCCGAGCACGCGGCCAGAGCGATCTTGAGTAGTTCGCCGGGCGTGAAGACGCCCTCGACCGATTCCGATCCGATGCGCACCTCGGCGCCGCGTGAGCTGCGACCGGTGTAGAGACGAGTGCCGGTGCGCTCGACCCACAGTTCGGTGGGCGCGGGTGCAGGAGTCTGTTCAGCCATGTTCGGACATCCTGCCATGCGCGGCGCCCGTCTCCTCCCACAGCTGCACTCCGCGGATCTCCGGCAGATCGGCGCGATGGAATACCGGATCGATGCCCTGCGCACGCTGACGCGAGTAGTGCGCGAACAACGCGAAGGCGACACCCGACAGCGGCATCAACGCCAGGAGGTTGACCGTTGCCATCACTCCCATGGTGAGGTCGGCCAGCTCCCACACGATCGGAAGCGAGCCGACGGCGCCGCCGAACACGCACGCCACGACGAGCAGCCGGTAGCCCCGCAGGGCACCCGGGGAAGCTGTGAGGAACTCGACGTTGACCTCGCCGTAGTAGTAGTTGCCGATAACCGAGGTGAAGGCCAGAAAGAAGATGGCAATCGCGAGGAAATGCACGGTCCAGCCGCCGAGTTCGACTGCCAGTGCGTTCTGGGTGAGCGAGGCACCGGCCGGGGTGCCGTACTCGGGGTCGGACAGCAAGATGATGATCGCCGTGATCGAACAGATCACCAGGGTGTCGAAGTAGACGCCCAGGCTCTGGACCAAACCCTGCTTGACCGGATGCGAAACAGCAGCAGTGGCACCAGCATTCGGCGCAGAACCCATGCCCGCCTCGTTGGAGAACAAGCCCCGGCGGACCCCGTACACCAACGCCGCACCGAATCCACCGCTGACCACCTCGCGGATACCGAACGCGTCCTCGACGATCAACTGCAACACGCCCGGCACCTCACCGATGTTGAGCACCACGACCAGCAACCCGAGCACGATGTATGCGGTCGCAACCAGAGGTACGAGGATCTCCGCGACCACCGATATTCGCCGTATTCCGCCGAAGATCACGGCGGCGACCAGCACCGCAACCACCAGCCCGATGGCGGCGGCCGGACCACTCCCGTCGAACCCGATCGACTCCGAAGCCGCGTCCACGATCGCATTGGCCTGAACCGCGTTGAAGGCGAACCCGTAGGTGAGGGTGATGACGACCGCGAAGATCGCGCCCATCCAGCGTCGCCGCAGCCCGTGCAGCATGTAGTACGCGGGACCACCCCGGAATCCGTCACGGTCACGCACCTTGTACAGCTGGGCGAGGGTGGACTCGATGAAGGCGCTCGCCGCACCGACCACCGCCATCGCCCACATCCAGAACACCGCACCCGGCCCGCCCACGCTGATCGCGATGCCGACGCCGACGATGTTGCCGGTGCCGACGCGGGCGGCAGCCGAGACGGAGAACGCTCGGAATGCGGAGATGCCCTTGGTGCCGTCGGGGAGCGTTTCGGCGCGTTCGACGATCGAGCGCAGCATGTCGGGAATCATTCGAAACTGCACGAACCGCGACCACACCGTGAAGTACACGCCCAGGCCCACGAGCAGCACTATTACGGCGTACCAGTAGATATCGTTGATTTTCGTGACAGCATCGATGGACGCGTCCATTGCTCGATCATGGACCCTTACGAACGTGATGTGCAACACATCTATATGTGCAATATATGTACTCAGACATCTCGGCAGTCGCCTGACTCGCCCCGGTCCTGGTACGCCGGCCGTGATGACGTCCTCGACCGATTCCGATCCGATGCGCACCTCGGCGCCGCGTGAGCTGCGACCGGTGTAGAGGCGGGTTCCGGTGCGCTCGACCCACAGTTCGGTGGGAGCGGGTGTGGGAGTCTGTTCAGTGTTCAATCACCCTGCCGTGCGCGGCGCCCGTCTCCTCCCACACCTGAACTCCGCGGATCTCCGGCAGCTCATCGCGATGGAACACCGGATCGATTCCCTGCGCTCGCTGACGCGAGTAGTGCGCGAACAACGCGAGCGCGACACCCGACAGTGGCATCAACGCCAGCAGGTTGACCGTTGTCATCACACCCATGGTCAGGTCGGCCAGCTCCCACACGATCGGAAGCGAGCCGATGGCGCCGCCGAACACGCACGCCACGACGAGCAGCCGGTAGCCACGCAGGACACCCGGGGAACCTGTGAGGAACTCGACGTTCGCCTCGCCGTAGTAGTAGTTGCCGATGATCGAGGTGAAGGCCAGGAAGAAGATCGCGATCGCGAGGAAGTGCACGGTCCACGCTCCGAGCTCGGCGGCCAGTGCGTTCTGGGTGAGCGAGGCGCCGGTCGGGGTGCCGTACTCGGGGTCCGACAACAAGATGATGAACGCCGTGATCGAGCAGACCAGGAGAGTGTCGAAGTACACGCCCAGGCTCTGCACCAACCCTTGCTTGACGGGATGCGAAACAGCGGCAGTGGCGCCGGCATTCGGCGCAGAACCCATGCCCGCCTCGTTGGAGAACAAGCCCCGGCGGACCCCGTACATGAATGCCGCAGCGAATCCACCGCTGACCACCTCGCGGATACCGAACGCGTCCTCGACGATCAGCTGGAACATCCGCGGCACCTCGCCGATGTTGAGTGCCACGACCAGCAACCCGAGCACGATGTATGCGGTCGCGACCAGAGGCACGAGGATCTGCGAGACCGCCGAGATCCGCCGAAAGCCGCCGAAGATCACTACGGCGACCAGCACCGCAACCACCAACCCGATGGCGGCGGCCGGGCCACTTCCGTCGAACCCGATCGACTCCGAAGCCGCATCGACGATCGCGTTGGCCTGTACCGCGTTCCAGCTGAACCCGTAGGTGAGGGTGATGACGACTGCGAAGATCACCCCCATCCAGCGTCGCCGCAATCCGTGCAGCATGTAGTACGCAGGGCCACCACGGAATCCGTCACGGTCACGCACCTTGTACAGCTGGGCGAGGGTGGACTCCACGAAAGCGGTCGCCGCACCGACCACGGCCATCGCCCACATCCAGAACACCGCACCCGGCCCACCCACGCTGATCGCGAGACCGACCCCGATGATGTTGCCGGTACCGACGCGGGCGGCAGCCGAGACGGAGAAAGCTCGGAATGCGGAGATCCCCCTGGTGCCGTCGGGGAGCGTCCCGGCACGTTCGACGATCGAGCGCAGCATGTCGGGAATCAATCGAATCTGCACGAACCGCGACCACACCGTGAAGTACACGCCCAGGCCCACGAGCAGCACGATCACGCCGTACCAGTAAATCTCGTTGATTCTCGTGACAGCATCGAGAGATGCGTCCATTCGTCGATCATGGACCTTAACGAACATGATGTGCAACACATCTGCATGTGCAAGATGTAGACGCCGACACGGAAGTTGGGTTCACTCCCGGAAGCGATAGCCCATCCCGGTCTCGGTCAGCAGGTGCTGCGGCTTAGACGGGTCCTTCTCGAGTTTGCGGCGTAGCTGCGCGAGATAGACCCGCAGGTAGTGCGTCTCCGTGGCGTAGGCGGGACCCCACACCTCACGCAGGAGTTCCCGCTGCCCCACGAGCTTGCCGTTGTGGCGCACGAGCATCTCGAGCATCCCCCACTCGGTGGGTGTCAAGTGCACCTCCGCGCCGTCGCGGGTTACCTTCTTGGCGGCCAAGTCGACGGTGAAGGAATCTGTGACCACAACCGGCTCGCTCGTCTCGGCTGCCGCCGCACCCCGTCGTACAGCGGCACGCAGCCGAGCAAGGAACTCGTCCATCCCGAACGGCTTGGTCACATAGTCATCGGCGCCGCCGTCCAGGGCCTTGACCTTGTCAGACGAGTCGGTGCGCGCCGACAGCACGATCACCGGCCCCGTGTACCAGCCTCGCAGTCCCGCCAGGACCTCGATGCCGTCCATGTCCGGCAGCCCGAGGTCGAGCACCACCACCTCGGGGTGCTTGTCGGCCGCCGCCCGCAGCGCGGCCGCGCCAGTCAAAGCCGTCGTTACCTCGTAGCCGCGAACGCTCAGGTTGATCCGCAGGGCACGCAGAATCTGCGGCTCGTCGTCGACCACCAACACATGGGTCATCTGGCTCCCTCGGCGCCTCCGATCGGGCAGGCAGCCAGTTCGACCGCCATCGTCAAACCGCCACCCGGGGTGTCCATCGCGCTGACGGTTCCCCCCATCGCCTCGACCAATCCCTTCACCACCGACAGACCCAACCCGACCCCGATCGTGTTGTCCCGGTCGCCGAGGCGCTGAAAGGCGTCGAATACCTGGTCATGGGTGCCGCGCGCGAGCCCTGGTCCGGTGTCGGCGACCGTGATCGTCATCCGGTCTCCGACCCGCGCCGCGCCGATCCGCACAGGTTCGTCGGGTGCGTAGCGCAGTGCGTTGTCGAGGAGATTGGCAATCACCCGTTCGAGCAGTCCGGCGTCGGCCATCACCACCGCGTCTCCCACCTCGACTTTCACACGGTCACGCCCCCGCCGTCCCGAGCCTGGTCTTCCGACGCCCGCACCGACGAGGGCCCGGTGGACCACCTCTTCGAGATACACCCGCCGCAGCGTCGGCTTGACCACGCCCGCCGCGAGCCGCGAAGAGTCGAGAAGGTTGCCGACCAGGGCGGTCAGTTGATCGGTCGATTCCTCGACGGTGGCCAACAGTTCAGCGGTGTCCTGGGGCGAGAACTCGATGTCGGCGCTGCGCAGGCTCGATACGGCCACCTTCACGGCGGCCAGCGGGGTGCGCAGGTCGTGGCTGACAGCCGAGAGGAGCGAGCGGCGCAACCGGTCGGCCTCCGCAAGCGCCGACGCCTTTCCGGCCTCCTCGGCGAGCTGCTTCTGTCGAATCAGTCCAACCGCCTGATTGGCTACTGCGCCCAGAACCTTGCGATCCCGCGCACCAAGTTCGGCACCCGCGAGGAGCAACGCGTACTCGCCGGCACCCGCCTCGCACACCGTTCCGGCCTCGTCTACCGAGGTGGGCGGCGACACGCCCGCCGAACTGACCACGCCCTCGCCACGCCGGACGACGCTGACCCCCGTCTGCGAATACGTCTCCCGCACCTTCTCGAGCAACGCCGGCAGATCCGCTCCTCTCAGCACAGACCCAGCGAACAGGGCCAGAAGTTCGGCCTCCTGCGATGCGTGCCGAGCCTCGCGCGCCCGTTTCGCGGCCGCGTCCACCAGCACCCCGACCGCGACCGCGACGACCAGCAGAACCATCGTGGTGACGAAGTTCTCCGGATCGGCGATGGTGAAGCTGTAGAGCGGGTCGGTGAAGAAGAAGTTGAGCAGCAGCCCCGAAACGAGCGCGGACAGGATCGCCGGACCCACACCGCCGAACAGCGCGACCGCGAGCACGACAACGAAAAACAACGCATTCTGGGCGCCGAGACCGGTCACACGGTCGACGAGCGCCATCAGCCCGGCCGCAAGAGCGGGCACGACGACGGCCGCCAGCCACGAGAGGATCCGGTGCCCGCGCCCCGGCATCGAAACACGCTGCCGAGGCGCGGCCTCTTCGTGCGTGACGATGTGAACGTCGATCGTCCCGGACTGCCGGACGATCGCCGCACCGATCCCCTCGTCGAGGATCCGCGCCCACCGCGAGCGCCGGGAGGTGCCGATCACCAATTGCGTGGCGTTGACCTCGCGGGCGAACTCGAGCAGCGTCGTCGGGACGTCATCGCCGACGACACTGTGCACACTCCCTCCGATGCCGGCGGCGAGCTTGCGCACCCTGCCCATGTCGGCGGCGTGCACGCCCTCGCGACCGTCGCCCCGCACGACGTGGACCACCATGAGGTCGGCGCTGGACTTGCTCGCTACGCGGCCGGCCCGCCGGACCAGGGTCTCCGACTCGGGGCCACCGGTCACTGCCACGACGACACGCTCACGGGCCTCCCAGGTGTCCGTAATCTTGTTCTCCGCACGGTACTTCGCAAGTGCGGCGTCCGCCTGGTCCGCCACCCACAGCAACGCGAGTTCGCGCAACGCCGTGAGGTTTCCGTGCTGAAAATAGTTCCCGAGCGCCGTGTCGACCTGATCGGCGGCGTACACGTTTCCGTGGGAGAGTCTGCGCCGCAACGCTTCCGGCGTCATATCAACCAGCTCGACCTGAGCGGCCTCGCGGACCACCTTGTCGGGCACGGTCTCTCGCTGCTCTACCCCAGTGATTTGCTCGACCACATCGCCGAGACTCTCCAGGTGCTGCACGTTGAGTGTGGACAGGACGTCGATGCCGGCGTCGAGCAACTCACAGACGTCCTGCCAACGCTTCTCGTTGTGGCTACCGGGGGTGTTGGTGTGCGCGAGATCGTCGACCAGCACTACCGCCGGTCGCCGCGCGATTACCCCTTCGACGTCGAGTTCGGGCATCGAGGTGCCCCGGTACGGGACCGTCCTCGGCTCGAGGACTTCGAGTCCTGACAATTGCTCGGCGGTGCGGGCACGGCCGTGGGTCTCCACCAATGCCGCGACCACGTCAGCGCCCCGTCCGATGCGCCGGTGCGCCTCCCCGAGCATCGCGTAGGTCTTGCCCACGCCGGGGGCCGCACCGAGGTAGATCCGTAACTCGCCGCGGCGCGGGGCGCGGGTCGGTTCGGGACTCACACACTCATCATTCACCCGGCGCCGCCGTGCCGCACCCAGGTGCGGTCAACCCCGGCGGTCCGAGAGAACGGTCACCGCACCCGCCTCGAGTGCAGGCTACGCAGCACCAACGCGCAGATTGTGAACACGCCGATGATCAACACGACGAAGGCCAAGTCAGCCATTGTGTTCTTCTTTCGGGTTCGTCGTCAGTTCAGGCGTACGGTGCCCGCACGTCAGCACCAAATATGGCGTCGGTTGTCGGACGCCCACCTGCAATACTGCACCCGTTTCGAGCGCGTGGACACCCTCCTGACAGTCTGCTGACACCCGAGTAGGTCGACATTGACGCGATCTTTACGCTTGCACCCCGGCCGCAAGAACGAGAGTACTCACAGGGCTTTTTGGGCCTCTTTCAATTCCTTCACGGCCATAGCAGATTCGACGACGATCGACCGCATGGCCTCCTCCGCATTCTCGGCATCGCCCGCCTGAATGGACGCCGCCACGACACCGTGTAGGTGGATGGCCTCGGACTCGGCGATGTGCGGCATCAGCGAGTGCCTGGTCCGACCCTCGAGCACCTCCACGACTATCTCCGACATCGCACGCAGTAGAGGGTTTCCCGAGGCGGCGAGCAACGTGCGATGGAAGTTCGCGTCATGCGCCAGGAATGCCTCGGTGTCGGCGGCGCGAGCCGTCGACGACATCCCGATCACCGACGCAGTCAGCACCCCACACTGCTCCGCAGATGCTCGGCCTGCCGCCAGCCGGGCCGCCAGCGGTTCGATTGCCGACCTCAATTCGCTCAGACACGCCAGTTGCTCGAACCGTTGTGGTCCGGCCAGCTTCCACCGAATCACGTTCGGGTCCAGTGAATTCCAGTAGTCTTCTGCGAGCACGGTGATCCCGACCCTTCGGCGGACCGCGAGCAGTCCCAGTGATTCGAGGACGCGTACCACCTCCCTCACCACTGTTCGCGAGACCCCGTACTGCGCGACGATTTCGTCGGCCAAGATACGGGTACCCGGCGGGACGACACCCGCGACGATCTCGCCACCCAGTCGGTTGAGCAGCGATGCATGTAACTGGCGGTTCACGGGGTCCTTGAGAAGCTCGGCGTTGGCCATGCGCCCGATGGTGCCATGCCGACCCCAGGCAGTCCTACAGTAATAAGACCTACGTAATACGACTGATACGTGAATTCGTAGTATTTGTGGTAGACAGTGACCTGAGCCACATGCAGTGGCCTTCCAGGGCCCACGAACCCGGAGCACCGACATGAGCACCGTCGACGTCCTCGCGGCAAGCGACACCGCAGGAGAAGATGTGCGGCTGATCACGGCCGCGGTCGTCGGCGTCGCCGTCATCGTCGTCCTGATCACGTGGCTCAAGCTGCACCCCTTCCTCGCTCTGTCCATCGGTGCGGTAGGTGTCGGCGTCGGCGCGGGCCTGGGCGCAACGGATTCTGTGGCCTCCTTCGTCGAAGGCTTCGGTTCGACGATGGGCAGTGTCGGCCTCCTCATCGGCTTCGGTGCGATGTTCGGAAAGCTGCTCGCCGACTCCGGCGGCGCCGACCGGGTCGTCGACACGCTGGTCAACCGGTCCGGGCCCCGCACCCTGCCGTGGACGATGGCGCTCGTCGGCGCGGTGATCGGCCTGCCGATGTTCTTCGAGATCGGTCTCGTGCTGCTGATGCCCGTCATCATTCTCGTCGCGCGGCGATCAGGGCAGTCACTCATCCGCATCGCCATCCCCACCCTGGCCGGACTCTCCGCCATGCACGGGCTCGTCCCCCCGCATCCCGGGCCGCTCGTCGCGGTGTCGGCGCTCGACGCCGACCTGGGGCTGACCCTCGCTCTCGGCATCGTGGTGGCGATCCCGACGGTGGTCATCGCCGGACCGCTGTTCGGCAAGCTCGCGGCGCGATGGGTCGACGTCCCCGTGCCCGACCTCTTCACGACCCCGGAGGATCTGGAAGGCGCCGAGGCCGCAGCCCAGCGTCAGCGCCCCGGGTTCACGGCCACGCTCTGTGCGATCCTGCTGCCCGTCGTCCTCATGCTCGGAAGAGCCCTCTCCGACGTCGTTGCGCCCGACTCGGAATCCCCCTACAAGGCGTTGCTCGACTTTCTCGGCACCCCCGTCGTAGCCCTCGGCCTGGCCGTGCTCGTCGGCATGGTGCTGCTCGGTCGCGGCGGCGGCATGGACCGCAAGGACATCGCCGGTTCCCTGGAGAGTTCGCTGCCGCCGATCGCGGGAATCGTGATGATCGTCGGTGCCGGCGGCGGCTTCAAGCAAGTCCTGGTCGACACCGGGATCGGCGACGTGATCGCCAACGCCATCCAGGACAGCATGCTCCCGGTGCTGTTCCTCGCCTGGCTCGTCGCGGTCCTCATCCGGGTTGCCACCGGTTCGGCCACCGTTGCCACGGTCACCGCGTCCGGCATTCTCGCACCGGTCGCGGCGGGCCTTTCGACGACGCACGTTTCGCTGATGGTCCTTGCGATCGGGGCGGGCTCCCTGTTCCTCTCCCACGTCAACGACGCCGGATTCTGGCTCGTCAAGGAATACCTGGGTGTCACCGTGGTGCAGAACCTCAAGACCTGGACCGTGATGGAATGCGTCATCTCGGTGACCGGTCTGGCCGGAGTGCTCGCGCTGAGCGCCTTCATCTGAGGAGGGGACCGATGATCGAGCCGAAGTTGGTGGGCTGCACATGAGTACGCGCGAATGCACTCCGGAGACGGCACCTCCCGTCGTGGTGCTGATGGGAGTGTCGGGATCAGGCAAGTCGACGATCGCGGGAATCATTGCCGGGACGCTGGGCTGGGAGCTCCAGGAAGGCGACGCCCTGCACCCCCCAGCGAATCTCGCGAAGATGGCGTCCGGGCAGCCGCTCACGGACGAGGACCGCTGGCCCTGGCTGGAACGGGTCGCGCAGTGGGTTCAGGAGCACACGGACAAGGGGCTGCCGGGGATCATCACCTGCTCGGCCCTCAGGCGCAGCTACCGAGACCTGCTCCGCGGCGACCACGTCGTCTTCGTTCATCTCGTCGGCACGCGTGAACAGATCGCAGAACGACTCACGACCCGACTGGACCACTTCATGCCGGCGTCGCTGCTCGATACCCAGATAGCGGCGCTCGAACCGCCCGATCCCGACGAGGACGCCATAGTCGTCGGGATCGGGGACCCGCCCAGCCAACTCGCGGCGGAAATCATCGCCCAGCTCGAGCCTCGGCTGAGATCGCACGGCGGACGAGCGGAGACAGGGTGAGCAGTAGTCCGGCCAGCGCGACCCCCGTAACGAGCACGAGCCCGGACTGGAACTGCTGGATTCCCGCACCGCCGACACTGCTCGCCGCGTGCGAGCCTCCCGTGACAAGAGCGGTGGTCAGTGCCAGCACCACAGCGGCACCGACCTGAGCGGATGTCTGCACCAGTCCGGAAGCCAGGCCTTGCTCGTGGTCCGCGACCCCGGCCGTCGCCTGGGCCATGATCGAGGTGAAGCCGAAGGCGAATCCGACTCCGAGCAGCAAGACGCTCGGCAGGATCGACACGACGTAGCTCGGTTGGTCGCTGCCCATGAGCAGGAACCACACATACCCGAGGCTCAGCGACGTCAGAGCCGTGATGATCATTCGTGCCGTCCCGAACATGTCGACCAGACGACCGATGAACGGCGAACCGAACGCGACGATGAGACCGGCGGGAAGCAGGCCGAGCGCCATCTCGAGCGGCGACCAGCCCAGAACCGACTGCAGGAAGATCGTCATCATGAACTGGAAGCTGAGATAGCTACCGAACAGCGCGATGATGCTGACGTTCGCGCGGACGATCGCACCGATCCGCAGGATGCTCAGTCGCACAAGGGGATGCGTCACACGGTTCTCAATGACGAAGAACAGCGCAAGCAATGCGGCCGCCGCAACGAACGACCCCAGCGTGAGCGGGTCCGCCCACCCGCGCTCGGGTGCCGATACCACTGCGTAGACGGTCAGCAGCATGCCGGCAACCAAGGTTGCGGCTCCGAGAACGTCGTGGCCGCCGGTGTCCGCAGGCCGATCCCGCGGAATGAGCGCGATACCCGCCACGAGGGCGAGTGCGGCGAACGGGACCGGCATCAGGAACGTCCACCGCCATCCGGCACTCGTGAGTAGTCCGCCGAGGATGAGTCCGGACGAGTACCCGCTCGCGCCGAACACCGAGAAGATCGACAGGGCTCGATTGCGGGCGGGCCCCTCGCGGAAGGTGGTGGTGAGAATCGACATCGCCGTCGGTGCTGTGAAGGCGGCGGCGAGCCCCTTCACGAACCGGGTGGCGATGAGAAGGGTTCCGTTGTCGACGAGTCCACCGACCAGAGACGCGATCGCGAAGATCGCCAGCGCGATCAAGAACACCCGGCGGCGGCCGAGGAGATCGGCGGTGCGTCCCCCGAGCAGCAACAGACCGCCGAAGCCCAGAACGTATCCGTTGATGACCCACTGCAGCGAAGTGGTGGTCAGGCCGAGTTCGATACCGATCGACGGCAGGGCCACTCCGACCATCGATACGTCGAGACCGTCGAGGAACATCACGAGACACAAGACGGCGAGGATGCCCCAAAGTCGGGGGGTCCAGGCCTGGTCGGTCGCCGGAGCCGAAGTGCCCGACGAGGTGGCGAGCTCCGGGGACGTGTTGTTGAGAGTCACGGCGGTTAACTTAGTTGCATACGCAATCACTGTGCAAGCACTTATTGCATCTGCATTTAATTCGCTTGCATCAGTTTCGTATGCTGATTACCATGCGGGGCATGAGCTCGGACGCTGACCTGCGTAGCACGTGGCGGTCGCTCGCGAGCAAGTACAACGAGATCGCCTGTCAACTGGACCGTGAGATGCAAAATGCCCACGGTCTCAGCATGAGTGACTTCGAGACCCTCGACCGGCTCATGGACGCCACCTGCGACCACCCGCGGATGAACGAACTCGCCGCGGAGATGTACCTCAGCCCGAGCGCACTGTCGCGCAGCGTCGCGCGGCTCGAGAAGGCTGGGCTCGTCGTCCGCGCCCTCTGTAAAGCAGACCGACGCGGCGTCTTCGTCGAAGTCACCGCCGCCGGACGGAAGGTCCACGCCGACGCCAAGAAGATTCAGGCCGACGTTCTCGCGGAACGACTCACGGACGCAACGTGATCCGTCAGCCGGATCGAGGCCTGGGCTGACATTTGGGGCAACTGTACGACGAACGGTTCATGAACTTCTCGCGCCGGATCGGCGCCCCGCAGCGTCGGCACGGCAGGTTCTCCTGGCCGTACACGGCCAAGGAACGGTCGAAGTAGCCGGACTGTCCGTTGACGTTGACGTACAAGGCATCGAACGATGTTCCGCCCTGTGCGAGTGCCTCCTGCATGACCTCCCCGGCGGCGTCGAGCAGTCGACGCAGCCGCTGCCCGCTCAGCTTGCCTGCGAGCCGGTTGCCGTGAATCTCGGAGCGCCACAACGCTTCGTCCGCGTAGATGTTGCCAACGCCCGATACCAGGGTTTGGTCCAGGAGGGCGCGCTTGATCTCGGTCTGTTTGCGGCGCAACGCTTTCACGAGTGCGTTGGCATCGAAGAGCGGATCGAGAGGATCACGAGCGATGTGCGCGACCGCATCGGGGACCACACTGCCGTCGACGGTGACGAGATCCGCGAGCGCCCACCCTCCGAACGTGCGCTGGTCGACGAAGCGCAGATCAATTCCCGAGTCGAGCCGGGCCCGGATGCGTAGGTGCTTCTCGTCAGCGACCGTGGGGTCCTGGACGAGCATCTGGCCGCTCATCCCTAGGTGGACGACGAGCGCGATCTCACTGGGCTCGAGGACGAGCCAGAGGTACTTGCCGCGGCGCTCGGCCGACGTGATGGTCTGGTCCTCGAGCCGCCGGACCAGGTCGACCGATCCGGGCAAGTGCCGGCGGACAGCCCTGGGATGCAGGATCTCGACCGAGTCGATCTTGCGGCCTACGACGTGCGCGCCGAGACCGCGCCGGACGACCTCGACCTCGGGAAGTTCGGGCACGGTTCGTCTCGCTCTGTCGTCGAACTACTGCTCGACAGCGCGCTCGTCGACCTCGGGTGGGGCATAAGACGATCGGGTGGCAGACTCCGACAACGCGCTCCACGCAGTGCTGGCGGCCTTCTGTTCGGCCTCCTTCTTGGAGCGGCCCACGCCCACACCCAGCGCCCCTCCACCGACGAGGACGGTCGCAGTGAACTCCTTGTCGTGGTCCGGGCCCGTTGCACTGATCTCGTATACCGGAACCCCGATGCCGCGCTCAGCGGTGAGTTCCTGGAGGCTGGTCTTCCAGTCGAGACCGGCACCGAGCTTCGGGGCACGAGCGAGCAGATCGGCGAACAACTCGAGCACCACCGCGCGCGCTGTGTCGATGCCGTGCTGCAGATGCACGGCCCCGAGCAGCGACTCCATGCCGTCGGCGAGGATGCTCGGCTTGTCGCGCCCTCCGGTCATCTCCTCGCCCCTGCCCAACAGCAGGTGTGCACCGAGCCCGCCTGGGCCCAGACCGCGGGCGACCTCGGCGAGCGCGTGCATGTTCACGATGCTGGCCCGGATCTTCGCAAGCTCGCCCTCGGACTTCTCAGGGTGCGAGAGGTACAAGCGTTCGGTGATGGTGAGGCCGAGGACCGAGTCCCCGAGGAATTCGAGCCGTTCGTTGGTCGGCAATCCACCATGCTCGTATGCGTAGGAGCGGTGCGTGAGCGCGAGCGTCAGGAGCGACTCGTCGAGAGGCGCACCGAGAGCGGCGAGGAGCGATCCATGATCCTCCTCGCCGCCGACAGGTGCCGTATTGCTTTTTTTGCTGGTCACAGCGCTACAGAGCAGACTAGACCGCAGCGGTTACCTGACGGCCCTTGTAGGTGCCGCACGACGGGCACGCGGTGTGAGGCAGCGTCTTCTCTCCGCAGCCACGGTTCGGGCAGGTGATGAGGGTGGGCGCAGTGGTCTTCCACTGGCTCCGCCGCGACCTCGTGTTCGACCGCGACATTCTGCGCTTGGGGACGGCCACGTCTACTTCTCCTCGTTGTTCTTGCTGGCATCAGCAGTTGCGTTGCTGGCATCGGACCCTGCGCCGAATTTGGCTGCGAGCCCAGCCCAGCGAGGGTCCATTGTCTCATGAGCATGCCCGGATTCGGCAATCGCCAGGCGAACGCCACATTCGGGGCACAATCCCTCGCAGTCGTCGCTGCAAAGGGGCTGGAGCGGAAGCTCCAGCCCGACCGCATCGACTATCACCGGCTCGAGGTCGATCTCGTCGTCCACGATCCGGTAGACCTCGCCCTCCTCGGTGGTCTCCTCGGTCGCACTGTCCGGGTACGCGAACAGCTCGGTGAGGTGGAGATCCACCGAATCGTCGAACGGTTCGAGGCACCGCGAGCACGAGCCCACGACGTCGGCTCGAACGGAGCCGGTCACGAGGACCCCCTCGGACACGGCCTCGAGCCGCAGATCGAATTCCACGTCCGTCCCCTTCTCGATCCCGATGAGGTCGAGACCTACACGAGAAGGCGCTGGAACCACCCGTGAAACCGTGCGCATCGAACCGGGACCGCGGCCCAGTGAGAGCGTGTCGAGCACGAAGCCCTCGTCGCGAGTCGGGCGCGAGGAGCCGTGACGATGGGAAGACACCGGAATTCTCTTTCAGAAGAACGTGGAACGGGCAACCAGTCCACGATACGCGATCACGGTGCCCAGACAAAAACTGCTGGTCCCGGGCGAAAAAGGGCGAAAACGGACAGCCATCAGCGGTGGCGGCCGCCGTAGCCGGCGTCGTAGTCGGGCACCCCGCTCCCCGTCCGCAGTTGCTGACGTCCGCGGCCCACCGACCGGATGGTGCCGCTGAGGAAGTCCTCGAACTCCGCGAGCTTGGTGTCGACGTACAGGTCGCATTCGGAGCGCAGGCGGTCCGATTCTGCGTGAGCAGCGTCGATGACACGCGCCGACTCCGCATGTGCGGCCTGGACAACCTCTGTCTGCGAGACGAGTCGCTCCTGCTCTGCGAGGCCGTCCCCCACGGCCCGCTCGTACGATGCCTTGCCCGACTCGATCATCCGGTCGGACTCGGCGCGGGCGCGGGAGGTCAGCGAGTCGAACTCCCGCTGCCCCTCGGCGACGGTCGAGTCCGCCTCCTCGCGAGCGTCGAGAACCAACTGCTCCGCATGCGAGCGCGCCTCGGCGACCATGCGGTCGGCCTGATCCTTGGCGTCGGCGAGGATCCGGTCGGCGTTCTCACGCGCATCGGTGATCGTCTCGTGCGCTTCCGCATTCGCGCTCGAAACGGTCTGCTCCGCGTTCTGCCGGGCATCCCCGACCAGCTTGTCGCGATGGTCGAGCACGTCCTGCGCGTCGTCGAGTTCGCCCGGGATCGCGTCCCGCACGTCGTCGAGAAGCTCGAGGACGTCACCCCGCGGTACGACGCACCCCGCTGTCATCGGAACCCCACGCGCCTCCTCGACGATCGCGACAAGCTCGTCGAGTGCCTCGAATACCCGGTACACGCACAACCCCAATCGTCAGTTGCCATTGCTCGTGCTGGAACTTAAGTCTGCCCCAGCCGCCGCGGCCTGGCCGCCGCGGCGGCCGGTGTGTCGGTTCGGAGGACTCTCAGGACTTCTCGGCGGCCCGCTCTGCGAGCCGAGCAGTCAGCCGGGTATGAACCTTTTCAGGCACCATGTCCGCGACGTCGCCGCCGAACGTCGCCACCTCCTTGACCAGTGAACTGGACAGGAAGCTGTACGTGGGATTGGTCGGGATGAAGAGGGTATCGACTCCCGACAGCTTCTGGTTCATCTGCGCCATCTGCAGTTCGTAGTCGAAGTCGTTGGCGCCACGGAGCCCCTTGACTATGGCCGTGATCCCTTGCGACTTCGCGTAATCCACGAGCAGCCCTTGCCACGCGGCGATACGGACGTTGCCCAGGTGGCTGGTGGCGTCCTCGAGCATCTCGATGCGCTCGTCGACGGTGAACAGACCGCTCTTGTTCTTGTTCACCATGACGGTCACGACGACCTCGTCGAACAGCGCGGCAGCGCGTCCGATCACGTCCAGATGGCCGTTGGTCACGGGGTCGAAGGATCCAGGGCAGACGGCGCCAGTCATGAATCCAGACCGTAGCAGGTAGCGATCTCGATCCTGGTCTCGCCGTAGCGCTTGACGCGCTCCGGTTGCAGCCCGTCGGGCCAGGACGTCTCGGCAGAGCGCGACGACCGCTCCACCACGACGATCGAGCCCTCCCCCACCCAGCCGTTCGCGACGAGCGCGCCCAGCGCCGCGGTCACGTCGTCTCCGGTGACCGCGTAAGGCGGATCGGCCAGCACGATGTCGAACTCGAGCTCGGCGACCGAACCCACGACGGCCGCGACCGGGGCGGTGCGCACCGCCGCGCCGGACAGACCGACCGCGGTCATGTTCTGCTTGATGACCGCGGCGGCCTTGACGTCGGACTCGACGAGCAGGACGTACTCGGCACCGCGTGAGAGCGCCTCGAGCCCGAGGGCGCCAGAACCTGCGTACAGGTCGAGCACTGTGGCGCCCTCGAGGTCGATTCGGCTGTCGAGCGAACTGAACAGGGCCTCACGGACCCGTTCGGGCGTCGGTCGGGTCCCGCTAGCGGGCACCTTCAAACGCCTGCCCCCGGCCCGACCGGCGACGATTCTCGTCACGCTGCAATCCTGTCCAGTCGCTCACTGTGATTCGTTTCCCGGCCATTCGTTGCCGGGTCATTCGTTGCCGGCGGTCTCCCTGGTCGAAACGACGGCGAGGAGATCGCCACCCTCGACTTGCGAGGCGCCAGCGATGGCGACGCGCGTGACGATACCGCTGCGCGGCGCGGTGATGGCCGCCTCCATCTTCATGGCCTCGATCGTCGCGACGGTGTCGCCCGCTGAAACCTGCTGTCCCTCGGTGACGACGAGGCTGACGACCCCGGCGAACGGCGCTGCGATGTGCCCGGGGTTGTCCTTGTCGGCCTTCTCGGCAGCAGGCACCTCGCTCGCGATGGACCGATCACGCACCGACACCGGGCGCAGTTGGCCGTTGAGGATGCACATGACGGTGCGGTAGCCGCGTTCGTCGGGTTCGGAGATCGCCTCGAGCCCGATGAGCAGCTCGACGCCCTTGTCCAGCCTTACGCGATGTTCCTCGCCGCGACGCAGGCCGTAGAAGAACTGGTTGGCCGACAGCTGTGACGTGTCGCCGAACTTCTCTCGGTGTGCTTCGAATTCCTTTGCGGGACCGGGGAACAGCAGCCGGTTCAAGGTGGCCCGGCGATCCTTCGACGAACCCGACAGACCCTTGCGATCATCGGGCGTGAGCGGGGTCTCCGGCTTGGCGGGACCGCGGCCCTCGAGCGCCTTGGCGCGGAACGGCTCGGGCCATCCGCCGGGCGGGGTGCCGAGTTCGCCGCGAAGGAATCCGACGACAGAGTCGGGGATGTCGAATTTGGCGGGGTCCGTGGCGAAGTCGTCGACCGGGACGTCGGAACCGACGAGATGAAGTGCGAGGTCGCCGACGACCTTGGACGACGGGGTGACCTTTACCAGACGGCCGAGCATGCGGTCGGCAGCGGCGTACTTCGACTCGACTTCCTCGAAGCGGTCGCCGAGACCGAGAGCGATCGCCTGCTGACGCAGGTTCGACAGCTGGCCTCCGGGGATCTCGTGGGTGTAGACCCGTCCGGTGGGTGCTGGGATGCCCGTCTCGAACGGTGCGTACACCTTTCGGAGCGCCTCCCAGTACGGTTCGAGGTCGCACACGGCGTTCAGGTCGATGCCGGTGTCGTGCTCGCTGTGCGCCGCAGCCGCGACGATCGCCGAGAGGGCGGGCTGGCTGGTCGTACCGGCCAGCGGTGCGGCGGCACCGTCGACGGCGTCGGCGCCTGCCTGCCAAGCCGCGAGGTAGGTCGCGAGTTGGCCGCCGGGGGTGTCGTGGGTGTGCACGTGCACCGGCAGGTCGAAGTTACTACGCAACGCCGACACGAGCTTGGCGGCGGCGGGGGCACGCAGCAGGCCGGCCATGTCCTTGATCGCCAGGACATGGGCGCCGGCCTCGACGATCTCCTCAGCCAGGCGCAGGTAGTAGTCGAGCGTGTAGAGATTCTCGTTCGGGTTGGCCAGGTCGCCGGTGTAGGAGAGGGCGACCTCGGCGACGGTGGTTCCGGTCTCGCGGACTGCCTCGATCGCGGGGCGCATCTGGTCGACGTTGTTGAGGGCGTCGAAGATCCTGAAGATGTCGATACCAGTCGCCGCGGCCTCCTCGACGAAGGCTCGGGTGACTTTCTCCGGGTAGGGCGTGTAGCCGACGGTGTTGCGTCCACGCAACAGCATCTGCAGGCAGATGTTCGGCACGGCCTCCCTCAGGGCGGCCAGGCGGTACCAGGGGTCCTCGTGCAGGAACCGCAGCGCGACATCGTAGGTCGCGCCACCCCATGCCTCGAGCGACAACAGCTCCGGCGTCATCCTGGCGACGTGGCCGGCGACGCCGAGCAGTCCGGACGTACGCACCCGGGTCGCGAGCAACGACTGGTGGGCGTCGCGGAACGTGGTGTCGGTGACCGCGAGTGCCTTCTGCTCGCGCAGCGCCTTCGCGAATCCCTCGGGCCCGAGGGCAAGCAGCTTCTGCCGCGTTCCGTCCGGCGGGGCCGCATCGAGGTCGATACTGGGCAACTTGTCGTGCGGGTACACCGCCGTCGGCCGCTCACCGTGCGGCTTGTTGACGGTCACGTCCGCGAGGTAGTTGAGGATCTTCGTGCCACGGTCGGCGGAGCTACGCAGCGTCAGCAACTCGGGACGCTCCTCGATGAACGAGGTCGTCACGCGTCCGGCACGGAAGTCGGGGTCGTCGAGGACTGCTTGCAGGAACGGGATGTTCGTCGAGACACCCCGGATGCGGAACTCGGTCACCGCGCGACGGGCGCGCGCAACGGCGGCGCCGAAATCCCGGCCGCGGCAGGTCAGCTTGACGAGCATCGAGTCGAAGTGGGCGCCGACTTCGGCACCGAGGTTAGCGCCGCCGTCGAGGCGCACACCGCCGCCGCCCGGGGTCCGGTACCCGGTGATCCGACCGGTGTCCGGCCGGAATCCGTTTGCCGGGTCCTCGGTTGTGATCCGGCACTGCAACGCCGCGCCGCGAATCGTGACCGATTCCTGGGACAGGCCCAGATCCGCAAGGGTCTCACCTGAGGCGATCCGCAACTGCGCGTGCACCAGGTCCACGTCGGTGACCTCCTCGGTCACCGTGTGCTCGACCTGGATCCGCGGGTTCATCTCGATGAACACGTGGTTGCCGCGGGTGTCGAGGAGGAACTCGACCGTGCCCGCGCATCGGTAGCCGATCTGCTTGGCGAAGGCGACCGCGTCCGCGCAGATCCGATCCCGCAGCTCGGGATCCAGATTCGGGGCCGGCGCCAACTCGATCACCTTCTGGTGCCGACGCTGCAACGAACAGTCCCGCTCGAACAGGTGGATCACGTTGCCGTCACCGTCGGCGAGAATCTGGACCTCGATGTGGCGCGGATCGACCACCGCCTGCTCGAGGAACACCGTCGGGTCACCGAACGCCGACTCGGCCTCCCGCGAGGCAGCCTCGATCGCTTCCCTCAACCCCGACCACTCCGCGACCCGGCGCATGCCACGACCGCCGCCGCCGGCGACCGCCTTGACGAACACGGGGAACTCCATGTCCTCGGCCGCTGCGAGCAGCGCATCCACATCGGAAGACGGCTCCGACGACGCCAACACCGGCAAACCCGCCGCCTTCGCCGCCGCGATCGCCCGCGCCTTGTTCCCGGTCAACTCGAGCACCTCGGCCGACGGACCGACGAACGTGATCCCCTTCGCCTCGCACGCTGCCGCAAGGTCCGGGTTCTCCGACAAGAATCCGTAGCCGGGATAGATCGCATCTGCGCCGGCACGCTCGGCGGCCGAGACGATCTCCTCCACCGACAGATACGCACGGACCGGATGTCCGACCTCACCGATCTGATACGACTCGTCGGCCTTCAACCGGTGCACCGAATTGCGGTCTTCGTATGGGAACACCGCCACCGTTCCAGCACCCAGTTCGTAGGCCGCACGGAAGGCACGGATCGCGATTTCGCCGCGGTTGGCGACGAGGACTTTGGTGAACATGGCAAGAAAAGTACCGCGTTCCGGGCCACTGTGCGGTACCGACCCTTGGCCGAAACAGACACTTTGCAAACTTCACAAATCGCCCAGCTGACGTGTGAAATTGTCACATTTGCAAACCAGGGAAGAACGACGGGACAGGACCTCGCACCCGGTCGGCGCAGGCCGGAGAGGACTTCAAGACCTCCCCAGGAACTCGATGCGTTCGGCATCGAGCGCAGAGGCCACCAGAGCGGCGAGCCCGGGGTGCTCGGTCAGATCCGGGTCGGCGTCGGTGACATCGCGGGCGAACTCGCGAGCCGCCTCGATGACATCTTCATGTTCGAGCAGCGACAGCAGCCGCAGCGTCGTTGCGGTGCCTGACTGCGCCGACCCCAGGACGTCGCCCTCCCGCCGCTGTCGTAGATCCAGTTGCGCCAGCTCGAAGCCGTCGTTGGTGCCGGCGACCGCCGTGAGCCGTTCGAACGCCGGCGAACCCGGATTCATGTCGGTGATGAGGATGCACAGGCCTTGATGGCTGCCACGGCCCACCCGTCCACGAAGCTGGTGGAGCTGGCTCACCCCGAACCGATCGGCATCGACGAGCACCATCACGGTGGCATTCGGTACGTCGACGCCGACCTCGACGACAGTGGTGCACACCAGTACGTCGATCGCGCCGGCCTTGAAGTCGCGCATGACCGCGTCTTTCTCGTCCGCCGGCAGCCGACCGTGCAGCAGCCCCAGTCGCAGGTCCCGCATCGGCCCATTCCGCAGCTGGTCGAACAGGTCCACCGCCGATGTCGTCTCGGGCGGCTCCTTGCCGGCGCCGCGCAGATCCGCCTCGTTCTCGCCGTCGCCGATCCGCGAACACACCACGTATGCCTGCCGACCGTCGACGACCTCCTCCCGGATCCGCTCCCAGGCTCGCGCCACCCACTGAGGCTTCTGCCGGGCCGCGACGACGTTGCTCACTATCGGCGCGCGTCCCTTCGGCAGCTGTCGCAGGGCCGACGTCTCCAGATCGCCGAGCACCGTCATCGCGATCGTGCGCGGAATCGGAGTCGCGGTCATGACGAGCACGTGCGGACTCAGGTCGTCACGTGCCCGCGAACGCAGCTCGTCGCGCTGCTCGACGCCGAACCGGTGCTGCTCGTCGACCACGACGAACCCGAGGTTGAAGAACGTCACCTCGTCTTGGATCAGCGCGTGCGTGCCGATGACGATGCCGGCGTCACCGGACACGATGTCGAGCAAAGCTGCCTTCCTGGCCGCGACCGGCATCGACCCCGTCAGCAAGGTCACCTTCGTCGCGACGTTCTCCGCGCCCAGCTCGCCTGCGATCCCGAGCGGCCCCAGCATCTCCCGCAGCGAATGGGCATGTTGCGCCGCAAGCACTTCGGTCGGTGCGAGCATTGCGCACTGATAGCCGGCATCCACGGCCTGAAGCATCGCCCGCAGCGCCACGACTGTCTTGCCCGATCCGACCTCACCCTGCAGTAGCCGGTTCATCGGGTGAGCTTCGGCCAGGTCGTTCGAAATCTCCTGCGCCACCTGCTTCTGACCGTCGGTCAGCTCGAAGGGCAGCCGACGGTCGAACTCGGCGGCCAATCCGTCGCGTTTCGGTGGGCACTGGGGAGCCGCACGAGCGGCGACGTCTCGGCGACGCCTGGCCAATACCAACTGCAGCGCGGCGGCTTCGTCGAAGCGCAGCCGCTCGTGTGCCCGAGCGACGTCGTCACGGGTGTCGGGCAGATGAACCATGCGCAATGCCTCGTCAAGGCCGACGAAGCCGTGTTCATCTCGCACCGCGCGCGGCAACGGGTCCTCGACCTTGTCGAGTTGGTCGAAGACCTGCCGAACGCAACGAAGCAGGGTCCAGCTCTCGATCTCGCGCGTCGCGGGGTAGAGCGGAATCAGTTCCCGATTGAAGATCGACATGTCCACGCCGGAACCGGACTCCTGGGTGGCACGTGCCATTCCGGCGAGTTCTCCCGCGCCCCGTACGTGCGCCAAGGAGACGACTTGATCCTCGCCCTCCGCCGGCTCCGGCAGGATCAGATAGCTCGGGTGGGTCAGGCTCCACTTGCCGCGGAAGTACTTGACGGTTCCCGAGAACATGGCCCTGGCGCCCTTGCGGACCGCGTGCTTGACCTTGTGCGGATTGAAGAACGTCGCATCGACGCTCTGCGATTCGGCCGCGAGGACCACCTTGAGCATCTGCCCACGCCGGCTCTTCATGTTCACGACGTCGGCCTTGACGACCCGGGCGATGATCGTGATGTGGGAGCCCTCTTCGGGATCCTTCTCGGTCAGCTCCCGCCCCTGTGCCGCATAGCGGTGCGGGTAGTGCCGCAGCAGGTCCTCGACCGTGTGGATATCGAAGGCATCGACCAGCGCGTCCGCCGTCTTTGCTCCCAACAAGTGGTCGAGTCGATCAGTCAGCGTCGCCATGTCGGACTCCCCTGACCGCCCACGGTTCGAACACTCGCCCGCTACGCCCTATGCCTCCAACCGGCGTGCCTGTACCCAGCGTGCCTCTAACCAGCGCTCTAACCAGCGTGCCTCTAACCACCGTCACCGCCATCCACTCCGCCTTCTACTCGACCCCGAACTGCAACAGGTCGCGACTCTGACCGCCCCGGTAGACCACCACCTCGACGCCGGGGTTGCGGGAGCTGATGTACGCAGCCACCCGTTCTCCGAGTTCGTCCGTCGCCTTCGCGCCCAGCAGGATCGTCACGAGTTCGCCGCCAGCTCCAAGGACGAGTTCCACGAGACGGCAGCCCGCCGCCACCACATCCGGGTCGATCACCACAACCTCATGGCCGACGAGCCCGAGGCCGTCCCCGGGTTCGCAGGTACCGACGTAGGTCAGCGCGCGCTCGTCAGCGATCCGCAGCGATCCCCACCGGGTCGCCGCCGCGGCCTCGGACATCGCGAACGCGTCGTCGACGCCGATCCGGTCCGGGTCATGCACGGCGAGTGCCGCGAGGGCCTGAACCGTCGACGAACTCGGCAGGAACACGACTTCCCGGTCGTCGCCCCGTGCCTGCGCACCAACCGCGACGAGGTCCTGTGCGGGCAAGGCGCCGTTGGGTAGCACCATCACCTCACGCCGCCCGGTGCCGCGGATAGCGGCGAGAAGCTGCGCCGGGGTGATCGCGCCGTAGGAGCGCAGCACCTGCGCGCCCTCCTGGGAGAACAGTTCGGCCGACCCCTCCCCCTCCACCACCGACAGGATGGCACGCGGGCCGCGCCCGGCCGCCGCCGCCGACCGCGACGCGTCCAGCACGAAGCATGTGATCCGCACGTCGGACAACCGCCCGGCGGCGAGCCCGGCCTCGATGGCGGCCCCCGCGTCCGCACAGTGCACATGCACCGACCACATGGCGCCGGCGCTGGCGCCGCCGTCGTCGCTGTCACCGGCATCATCGCCGCCGTCACTGACAATGACGACCGAGTCGCCGAGTTCACCGAGTCGTGCACGGAGCGTCGAGATGCTTCCGTCGTCGGCGGCGACGAGGTACATCACCTCGTAGTCCTGACCAGGAACCTCATGAGCAAGGTGAGGCGCCGAGTAAACATGACCGGTGTCCGATCCGCGTTCCCCCTGGCACGTCGGCAGTGATGTGCCCTGACGCGTTGCCAGTGACGAGCGTTCGGGTGTATGACCGGTGACGGTCTCAACCAGGGCGTCGAGGATCACCACCAGCCCAAGTCCACCGGCATCGACCACTCCGGCCGCACCGAGGACATCCAGCTGTTTGGGTGTCCGCGACAGCGCCTCGGCGGCGGTGTCGGCCGCCACCCGCACCAGTTGGGTGAGCGACGCGTTCGGTTCAGCCGCCTCGACCGCGTCCGCGGCGGACTCGAGGACCGTCACGATCGTCCCGGCCATCGGCACACTCACCGCGGCGAGCGCCAGGTCTGTCGCGTAGCGCAACGCCGACCGCAGACCCGTACCGCCGAGGATCTCGGGCGTCGCCGATTCCTCGAGTCCACGAGCAAACCCGCGCAGCACCTGGGACAGGATCGCTCCGGAGTTCCCCCGGGCACCCGAGACCGCGCCCCGCGCGAGCGCCTTGGCGACGGCCGCAGCACCATCGTCTTCACCGACGGATTCCCCCGCACACACCGCGGACCGCATGGTCGCCAGAAGGTTGGTCCCGGTGTCGGCGTCGGGGACGGGAAACACATTGAGGTCGTTGATCTCGTCGCAATGATCCTCGAGACCGGTGATGCACGTGTGGGCCCACCGGCGCAGCGCAAGACCATCCACCGTCTCCGCGACCTCGAGCACCCGCCCGTCCTCCTCCTCACCGACCTCGCGCGACCACCGATCTAGCACGATTGCCGACCCTGCGTGACCATCGAACCGACGCCCTGCGGGGACGTCGATCTCAATCAGCAAGCCTAGCGGGGACCACGGACACCCCAATGGTCCCGCGACACGTCGGGGAGGGCACGGTCGATAGGGTCGGCCGATCGAGTCAGTCGATCGAGTCAGTCGATCGAGTCTGGGACGAGGTTCGAGGTGTCCCCTTGGGTGACACGAACGGTGATCTGGCCTGATTTGGCCAATCGAGGCGGCAGCGGTTAATCTTGTCGGGTTGCCTCGCACGAGCAGCTGCGTTGCGCGTGTTCGAAGGCCGCCCAAAACAATGTTTGACTATCACGAGGAGTTCGCGACTATGGCTGCCGTCTGCGACGTTTGCGCCAAGGGCCCCGGCTTCGGTAAGTCGGTCTCGCACTCGCACCGGCGTACCAATCGTCGCTGGAACCCGAACATCCAGACCGTTCGCGCTCAGGTTGCCCCCGGCAACACCAAGAAGCTGAACGTCTGCACCTCTTGCCTGAAGGCCGGCAAGGTCGTCCGCGGCTGATTCAGCCTACGCGGACCGTTCTCCACTGAACCCCGACACTGTTGGTGTCGGGGTTCAGTTGTCTTCGGAGTTCTCGTGCGTTCCGGGCTCTCGTGCGCCGTCCCGAGTCCGGGCCCTGTCGGTGGGTGGGAGCGGAACCAGCCAGGTGGGAACAGGCTCCACCGGGGTGGACGGATAATGTGCTCCACGTGACTGCAACAGACGCACCCAGCAATGTCCGGATCGAGGACGGCGTACTGCGCGTGGCCGTGGCCACCGCCGCCAACGCAACCGCCCTCGACGTCGACGAAATCACCCAGGCTACTTCTGCACTACGCGAAGGGGGTTCCGCCATCGGAGCGGTACTCCTCGTCGGTGAGGGAGCGAACTTCTGCGCCGGCGGCAACGTTCGGGCGTTCGCGGCAGCCGAGCGCCGCGGCGAATACGTCGGTGAGGTCGCCGGCGCATTCCATGAGTTCGTTCGCGCACTCGACGACACGACAGTTCCCGTGGTCGCAGCCGTGAACGGATGGGCCGCCGGTGCCGGCATGAGCATTGTGTGCCTGGCCGACATCGCGATCGGCGGTGCGTCCACCAAGCTGCGCCCCGCCTACCCAACCATCGGGTTCACCCCGGACGGCGGCATGTCCTGGACACTGCCTCGCATAGTCGGAGCCTCCCGAGCCCGCGAGATCCTCCTGACCGACGCCGTACTGAACGGCGAGGAAGCGGTGCGACTGGGCCTGCTCAGCCGCCTGGTCGAGGATGACCAGATCCGGGACGAGGCCGTACGCATCGCGCGCACTCTCGCCGTCGGCCCGACCGCGTCCTACGCGGGCATCAAGAAGCTGTCCAAGAGCAGCCGCACCAACTCGCTGTCGGAGCAACTCGACGCCGAGACTGCGTCCATCTCCGCCGCCGCGGACAGCCCCACCGGTCGTGAGGGTGTGGACGCGTTCGTCGAAAAGCGCCGGCCCGACTTCTCCTCGGTCCGCAACGCCTGAGCGGGCCCCGTCGCTGCCGGACCCGAGGCCGGCAGCGACGGCCACAGTCGTGGATCCCGCGCGGTCCCCCGCTTCTTCAGTCGCGGCACGTATCAGGGCAGACGCCAGTCGACGGGCTGAGCACCGAGTTCCGCGAGTAGCGAGTTGGCCCGACTGAAAGGCCGCGACCCGAAGAAGCCGCGCGACGCCGACAACGGCGACGGGTGAGCCGATTCGATCGTCGGGACGTCCCCCAACATCGGCTTCAGCGTGCCGGCATCGCGTCCCCACAGGATCGCCACCATCGGTGTCTCCCGCGCGACGAGCGCGCGAATCGCCTGCTCCGTCACGGCTTCCCAACCCTTGCGCCGATGCGAGCCGGCCTCACCCGGCGCAACGGTGAGCACCCTGTTGAGCAGCAGCACACCGTTCTCGCTCCACGGCGAAAGATCACCGTTGGACGGCGTCGGGTATCCGAGGTCCTGGCTGTACTCGGTGAAGATGTTGTCGAGACTCCGCGGCACAGGGCGGACGTCGGGTGCCACCGAGAAGCTCAGTCCTACAGCGTGGCCGGGTGTCGGATAGGGGTCCTGTCCGACGATCAACACCCGGACATCCTCGAATGGACGTGTGAAGGCCCGCAGCACGTTCTTTCCGGCCGGTAGATAGCGGCGCCCGGCCGCGATCTCTTCGCGCAGGAAGTCACCCATCGCGGTGATCCCGGCCTCGACGGGCGCGAGCGCCTTGGCCCAACCGGGATCGATCAGGTCGCCGAGGGGTTTGGCCGTCATCAGGCGAGCCTGCGTAGCGAGTCGCGGTAGTACGCGGCGTTCGCCTGGTACAGCTTGACGTTGAGGTCGAGATGGCCTTCCGGAACCTCGAACCCCTCACGGACCTTCGCCGGCACACCCAGCGCCATGCTGCGTGAGGGTACCTCGAACTTGAACGGCACCACGGCTCCCGCACCGACAACCGATCCCTCACCGACGACGGACCCGTTGAGCACGACCGCTCCGGACGCGATGAGGCAGTTGTCGCCGATCGTGGCGCCCTCGATGTGGGCATTGTGGCCGACGACACATCCGGCACCAATGTTCGTGGCATCGGTCGCCGTGCAGTGGATGATGGTGCCGTCTTGGATATTGGTGCCCGCGCCGACGCTGATGGTGCCGTAGTCGCCGCGCAGCACCGCGTGCGGCCAGATCGAAACACCCGCCCCGAGGGTGACGGCGCCGATCACAACGGCGTCCGGGTGGACGTAGACGTCCGGTGCGATGTTTGGTTCGCGATCGCCAAGTGCGTAGATTGCCATCCCTGCAACCTATCCCGCGTCGAAGCTCTGCCAGCCCCCGGACGCCGTCCAGGGGCGTCCATCGACGAGTACTGCCGCACCTCCGTTGCCAGGAGCGACCTCCCCGATCGCCGTCCATCCCGCCGGGAGATCCGCGACGGAGGCGAAGGTGGCCGCGAGGGCGTGGTCCTCACCGCCTGTGAGGATCCATGCCCACGGGTCGCGTTCGAGCCGTTCGGCAGCAGCGGCGAGGGCGGGATCGAGTCCGACCGAATCGCGGTCGATCCGGATCTGCACACCGGAAGCGTCCGCGACGTGGCTCAGGTCCGCGACGAGACCATCGGAGATGTCGGTCATGGCTCGCACGCCCGATCGAGCCGCGTCGAGACCGGCGGCGTACGGTGGCGCCGGAACCCGGTGCGAGTCGATCAGCGCCGTGAGCGAAGTAGCCGTGGTCGAAGTATCGGGCGGCCCCTCGACTCCGATCCCGGCCGACAGCAACGCCAGTCCAGCGGCGGAGCGGCCGAGCCGACCGGCGACCGCGACGACGTCACCGGCACGCGCCCCCGATCGGAGCACCGGTGCCCGTCCCTCGAGGTCGCCGAGCACCGTCACCGACACCACGATGTGGTCCGACTGCACCAGGTCTCCCCCAACCACGCCCGCGCCGAGCGCCTCCGCGGCGAGTCCGATGCCCTCGGAGATGCCGGCCGCCACGGACACCGGGGTTTCGGGCGGACAACCCAGCGAGACCAGGAAGGCCGTCGGCCGGGCCCCCATCGCCGCAATGTCCGCACCATTCTGTGCCACGGCTTTTCGCCCGACCTGCTCGGGCGTCGACCAGTCGAGCCGAAAATGTCGGCCCTCGATGAGCATGTCCGCCGATACCGCGACCCGTCCGTCCGTGGCCTGCACCAGCGCCGCGTCGTCGCCCGGCCCGACAAGCGTCGTCGTCGGCTGCCTGCGTCGTGCCACGACCTGCTCGATCACGGCGAACTCGCCCACTTGCGCCACGGTACGCTCGCCGTGGCCCCGCTGCGGTCGAGAGGTGTCGATGGTCGTCCTCCAAGTGTCTCTGCGGCGAGTCGTTCACGCGTACCACCTGAGGCCTCTACCACTCGAGTCGGTGGTGCCGGGCAACAGGTGCCGTGCGACGACTGCGGTACCTTTTAATTTGCGGCCGGCCGCCTGGTGCGGAACGCCGGCAGGAGTCTCGGGGGTGTCCCGATGGTCCCTCGGGACTCTACCGAGATGACGGCGCATTACGTCGATGACGGCGCATTACGTCGGGAAGGGATGGACCGGTGGTTCAGGCTTTCGTACTGATCCAGACAGAGGTCGGCAGGGCGGCCACGGTCGCGGCGACACTTGCCCGAATCTCCGGCGTCGACTCCGCCGAGGATGTGCTAGGACCCTACGACGTGATCGCGCGGGTCGGCGCACCCGCCGAGTCGGGACTGTCCGACGTCGTCGACGACATGAAGAAGGTTCAGGGCATTACCCGCATCCTGACCTGCCAGATCGCGGCACCAGCCGCACCGACCGAGAACTGAGATGTCCGAACCCCAGAACCCCTCGTCCGAACAGGACCCGACGGCCGAAGAGAACGCCACGGCCGAACAGAACGAGCACTCGACAGAGAGGCGTCACCCCGCACTGATCGCGACCGCGGTCGCGCTGCCCGTGGCTCTAGTCATCGGTGTGATCGTGGCCGCCGCCATCGCCAACAGGACCCCGGTCCAGCAGCCGGTGGGACTCGGTCCCGTCGAGGCCCCGGCCGCCGAGTCCAGCGAGTGCACCACACTGATGGCAGATCTCCCGGAGAAGCTGGGCGACTTCACCCGCGCGGAACTTCGGGATCCGGCGCCCGTGGCGGCCGCAGCCTGGCAGCAGACCGAAGGCGAACCGATCGTGATGCGATGCGGCCTGCCTCGGCCGCCAGAGTTCAACGAGGCGTCGCCACTCAGCATCGTCGACGGCGTGCAATGGTTCGAAATCTCCGGCGCCGCACAGGGCATGGACGCGAGCACGTGGTACGCCGTCGACCGCGGCGTGTACATTGCGCTCACCGCGCCGGGCGGGTCGGGTCCTACGCCATTGCAGGATGCTTCCGCCGCGGTGGCGAAGGCGCTGCCGGCGCAGCCGCCCGACCCTGCGCCGATCCCCTTCCCCTGAGTCCCAGAATCCCCTGAGAACCAGAATCCCCTGAGTCCCGGGTACGGGATCCCCTACCGGAGTCCGGTCCCGCGCGCCAACGCTGTTTCGACGAGCGTCGAGACCAGATCCGCGTACTCGATTCCCGCAGCCTGCCACATTCGGGGGAACATCGATATCGACGTGAACCCCGGCATCGTGTTGATCTCGTTGATCACGGGACCGTCGGCGGTGATGAAGAAGTCGACCCGCGCCAAACCCTGGCAGTCGAGCGCGCGGAACGCGCGGACCGCCAGTTCACGGATCTGCTTGCTGACGGCGTCGTCGAGCTTTGCCGGGACGTCGAACTCGCAGACGTCGTCGAGGTACTTGGTGTCGAAGTCGTAGAACGCGGACTCGTCACCACCGGTGTCGGGCATGCGGATCTCTGCCGCCACGCTCGCCCGCACATCGCCGTCGGGGAACTCGAGGACGCCGCACTCGACCTCCCGTCCCACGATGGCGGACTCGACGATCACTTTCGGGTCGTGTTTGCGTGCGAGAGCGATCGCCTCGTCGACGTGCGCCCAGTCCGCAACACGCGTGATGCCGATCGAAGAGCCACCGCGCGCGGGCTTGACGAAGACCGGCAGACCGAGTCGATCCATCTGATCCAGGGTGAGCGTCGGGGTGCCCGGACGCAGCACCACCTGATAGCCGACCGGAAGTCCCTCAGCGGCGAGGAGTTTCTTGGTGAACTCCTTGTCCATACCTGCCGCACTCGCCAGGACACCGGGACCGACATACGGGACCCCCGCCAACTCGAGCAGGCCCTGGATCGTGCCGTCCTCTCCGTAGGCGCCGTGCAGAACCGGGAACACTACGTCGACCGCGCCGAGTCCCTGGCCCGCCTGCGCCCCGTCGAGCACCACCAGCGCACCTGCACGGGTGGGGTCCACAGTGATCGCCACCGCCGTCCCATTCGCGTCGACAGTCGGCATCGAGCGGTCACCCATTGACAAGGCCGCCGGATCGGTCGACCCCAACACCCAGGCGCCATCCGTTGTGATCCCGATCGGCACCACCTCGTAGCGGTCCGGGTCGAGGTTCCTCAGGACGCTGCCGGCGGACACGCAGGACACCGAATGCTCGTTGCTTCGGCCGCCGAAGAGGACTGCGACCCTGGTACGCGGATTGCTCACGCCCCAAACCGTACCGTCGTGGTCACCGCCGGACCGAACCGATCGAATACCCGGACAGTCGCGGCATCGTGATGTTCGGGGTCACTCCGGTTCGAGGGTCATTCCGGTTTGACACGTCGCCCGAGCAAGATGCCGACCGCGTCGCGGACCGCCAACCCCTCATGGCAAACCTGATGGACGGCATCGGTCAGCGGCATCTCGACCCCGTGAGCAGCCGCGAGTGCCCGCACCGAGGTACAGGACTTGACGCCCTCGGCGACTTGCCCGTTCGTCGCGGCCTGCGCGCTCTCGAGAGAATCGCCGAGTCCCAGCCGCTCACCGAACGACCTGTTGCGTGACAGCGGAGAGTTACACGTTGCGACCAAATCGCCGACGCCGGCGAGACCCGCCAGTGTCGGCGCCTTGCCGCCCAGCGCGACACCGAGCCGGATGGTCTCGGCAAGGCCACGTGTGATCAGGGTCGCGATCGTGTTCTCGCCCAGCCCGATTCCGGAAGCCATACCGCACGCCAACGCGATGACGTTCTTGCACGCACCTCCGATCTCGCAACCGATCACATCGGTGTTCGTGTAGGGGCGGAAATAGCCTGTTGCACAAGACTTCTGGATGGCCATCGCGCGTGCCTCATCGGTACAGGCCACGACGGTCGCGGTCGGCTGTTCCAGCGCGATCTCACGAGCGAGATTCGGCCCGGACAGTACCGCGACCCGGGACGGGTCGACCGCGGCCACTTGGGAGATGACCTCGCTCATCCGCAGCAGGGTGACACTCTCGATACCTTTCGCGAGGCTCAACAGTGTCGCGTCGGCGCCGATCGCCCCGGCCCACCGCTCGAGGTTGCCGCGCAACGACTGTGACGGCACCGCGAGCACGACGATGTCGGCCCCGTCGAGCGCCTTCTGGTGGTCGGCCGTGGCGGACAACGCCGCCGGGAGCGTGATCCCGGGCAGATAATCAGGGTTCTCGTGACGCGTGACGATCGCGTCGGCTACCTCGCTCCGCCGCGTCCACAGGGTGACGTCGGTCCCCGCGTCCGCGAGCACCTTCGCGAACGTGGTCCCCCACGAGCCCGCACCCAGCACCACTGCCTTGGTCACACCGCCCCTCCGATCCGCTCACCACTCGCACCATTCACTGCCCACATCGTTTCGCCGCCGACCGGCCCTCTTCGTGGACTACCTCGAGTTTGTCGACTACCTCGACAACACGATATCCCGCCGGGGCGCGAGGGGCGCCGGTCGCAGGTAACCGCTGCTGCTGGCAAGATTGCGCGCATGCAGGCGCGGTACCGCTCGGAACCAGCGATGCACGTCCATGTCCTGGTTGCGGTCAAGGAACTTCGGATGGCGAAGTCACGGCTCGCCGAGTCCCTGTCGGCTGCTGATCGCACCGACCTCGTCGCCGCGATGCTGCACGACACGCTGGGCACCCTCGTGGAAGCGGGACTCGCCGCCGATCCGTCCTCCGGTATCACCGTCGTCACCCCGGATCCGGCGGTGGCCGCAATCGCGGAAGAGCACGGGGTGCAGCACTGGCCGGATCCGGACCCGACGCGTACCGGTGAGTCCGGTCTCAATGCCGCGCTCGTCGCAGCCGAAGCGGGACTCACCTCGGACCCCGACTCGACCGATCTCGTGGCGCTGCAAGCGGATCTGCCCGCGCTGCGGGCCGGCGAACTGCTCGATGCCCTCGCGGCAGCTCGACGCGTCGGTCGCGCGATCGTCGTGGACCACGCGGGCACCGGAACCGCAGCACTGTTCGCGTGCGGAACCGGGTGCTCGCTCGACCCCCGTTTCGGGTCGGACTCGGCCGCCCTTCACGTCGCGTCCGGTGCCCAAGCACTCGAAGGCGACTGGCCGGGTCTGCGGCAGGACGTGGACACCGTCGCCGATCTCGAGGCCGCCGCCCGACTCGGGCTCGGGCCGGCGACCTCCGCGGTCCTCGAACGTATTGCGTGTACGCCCGATCTCGGGCGGCCATTCTCACCGTGAACTCCCTATGCTCACCGTGAACTGCTCACGATCGACTGTCGCGCCCGCAATTCTCGAGGGAGGATCGAGGGGTGAGCAACGAGAATGCGCTCGAGCAACGCACCACTACCAAGCGATCGCGCGGGGACGGCTCCGGCGCCGACCGTAAGATTTCGGTCGGCGGACTCGACGGCGGGCACACCCCCGGCCTTCCCACGGCACCTCCGGCCGCGACCCCGACCGGGATCGCCAATGGGGGGCTGCCGTCCAACCGCTACCTCAATCGCGAACTGAGTTGGCTCGACTTCAACGCTCGAGTCCTCGTGCTGGCCGAGGACACCTCGATCCCGCTTCTCGAGCGGGCGAAGTTCCTCGCGATCTTCGCCTCCAACCTCGACGAGTTCTACATGGTGCGTGTCGCGGGCCTCAAACGCCGTGACGAAACCGGACTGTCCGTCCGATCCGCCGACGGACTGTCCCCGCGTGAGCAATTGGCGTTGATCGGGGCCCGCACCCAGGAGACTTCCGACAAGCACGCCCGGGTGTTCCTCGATTCGGTCCGTCCGGCGCTCGCCGAAGAGGGCATTTCCATCATCAGTTGGTCCGACCTCGACGCGGACGAACGTCGCCGACTGTCGGACTACTTCCATGAGCAGGTTTTTCCCGTCCTGACGCCACTCGCCGTCGACCCTGCACACCCGTTCCCGTACATCAGTGGCCTGAGTTTGAACCTCGCGGTGACGGTCAAGGACGCGACCACTGGCGGTGAGCACTTCGCGCGAGTGAAGGTCCCGGACAACGTCGATCGTTTCGTTCGAGTCAAGCGCACGGGGGACGCCCCCGGCGCCATCGCCGCGTTCCTGCCAACCGAGGACCTCATCGCGGCGCATCTCGACGTGCTCTTCCCAGGAATGGAAGTCGTCGAGCACCACGCCTTCCGAGTTACCCGGAACGCCGACTTCGAGGTCGAGGAGGACCGGGACGAGGATCTCCTGCAGGCGCTCGAACGTGAACTGGCCCGACGCCGGTTCGGATCCCCGGTCCGGCTCGAGGTGGCCGATGACATGACCGAGCACATGCTCGACTTGCTGCTACGGGAACTCGACGTCGATCCGGGTGACGTGATCCAAGTTCCTGGCCTCCTCGATCTTTCGTCCCTGTGGCAGGTGTACGGCGTCGACCGACCCGGTCTCAAGGACGCACCCTTCGTTCCTGCGACCCACCCCGCGTTCGGTGAGCGCGAGACCCCGAAGAGCGTGTTCTCGACGTTGCGCGACGGTGACATTCTGGTACAGCACCCATACGACTCGTTCTCGACGAGCGTGCAACGATTCATCGAACAGGCCGCAGCAGACCCCCAGGTGCTCGCGATCAAGCAGACCCTCTACCGCACCTCGGGCGACTCGCCAATCGTCAACGCACTGGTCGATGCCGCAGAGGCCGGCAAGCAGGTAGTGGCACTCGTCGAGATCAAGGCCCGGTTCGACGAGCAGGCGAACATCAAGTGGGCACGCAAGCTCGAACAAGCTGGCGTCCACGTCGTCTACGGCCTCGTCGGACTCAAGACGCATTGCAAGACATGCCTCGTGGTACGCCGGGAAGGCTCCACGATCCGCCGTTACTGCCACATCGGAACCGGGAACTACAACCCCAAGACCGCCCGGTTGTACGAGGACGTCGGCCTGTTGACGGCAGCGCCGGAACTCGGCGCCGACCTGACCGATCTGTTCAACTCGCTGACCGGATACTCGCGGAAATCGCAGTACCGCAACCTACTCGTCGCGCCGTACGGTATTCGCACCGGAATCATCAGCCGGATCGAGGCCGAGATCGAGCACAAGAATGCCGGTCGTGAGGCCGGAATTCGGCTCAAGGCCAACGCGCTCGTCGACGAGCAGGTGATCGACGCGCTGTACCGCGCATCTCTCGCAGGTGTCCCGGTCCGGGTCGTCGTGCGAGGCATCTGCGCGCTCAAGCCGGGAGTTCCGGGGTTGAGCGAGAACATCGAGGTCCGGTCTATCCTCGGCAGGTTCCTCGAGCACTCACGGATCCTGCACTTCAGAGGCGCGAACGAATTCTGGATCGGAAGTGCAGACATGATGCACCGCAACCTCGATCGGCGGGTCGAAGTGATGGCACAGGTCAAGGACCCCCGCCTGACCCTCCAACTCGACGAGATCTTCGAATCTGCACTCGATCCGACCACTCGGTGCTGGGTGCTGCAGGCGGACGGCAGCTGGCAAGCGTCGCCTGCCCGCGGCGAGGAGGTCCGCGAGCACCAGGAGGCTATGATGCAACGCCGTAGGGCCAAGGCTTGACCGCCACCTGCCCGACGCGGGCTGCCGAGGACCACAACACCGTGGCCGATGGAAGGAACGAAATCCCTTGAAGCCCGAGAATCAACGCGCCGACAAATCGACGAGCGACAAACCAGTCAAAGCAAACATTTTCGCGGCGGGAGCAGTTCTGTGGCGAAAGTCCTCGTCGAATCCCTATGAGATCGAAGTCGCTCTGATTCACCGGCAGCGTTATGACGACTGGTCATTTCCCAAGGGCAAAATCGACCCCGGCGAAACCTCGATCGTCGCCGCCGTGCGCGAGATCCACGAGGAAACGGGAATCAACGCGCGACTCGGTCGGTACCTGTCGGGCGTGACCTATCCGATACCCGGGCACCGCAAGCTCAAGCGGGTCGAATACTGGGCGGCCGAGGCAGTCTCGGGCGAGTTCGAACCCAATGACGAAGTCGACGAGCTGCTCTGGCTCGAGCCCCACCAGGTCGCCGAGCACCTCTCGTATCCGATGGATCGCACAATTCTCCGGCGGTTCACCCAGGTGCCGCCGGATACGACCACCGTACTGCTCGTCCGGCACGGCAAGGCTGGGAACAGCAAGAAGTACACAGGAGACGACATCGTGCGCCCCCTCGATGCCAAGGGGAAGGTCCAGGCGGAAGCCCTTGTCGCACAGCTGGAGGCTTTCGGGGCGACCGAGATCTCGTCAGCAGACCGTACACGGTGCATTCAGACCGTCGAGCCGCTCGCCGAGAAGCTCTCGGTTCCGATTCGGATCGAGCCGCTGCTGTCCGAGGAGGGATATGCCGCCGACCCGGCGGGGGCACGGGCCCGCGTGCGCAAGATCGCGGCGATGGGAGGCGTCCAGGTGATCTGTAGCCAAGGCGGGGTAATCCCGGATCTCACGCGGTGGTGGGCCGATCGTGACGGGATCCCCTTGCCTCCCGCACGAAACCGGAAGGCGAGTACCTGGGTTCTGTCGCTCTCCGGCGGCCGACTCATGGCGGCCGACCATCTTGACAGCCCACTCCCCATCATTCGCAACGCGAACTGATCCGAACGATCTACCGTCACCGCAACTCGGCGGCCCCGGGACAAGTCCCGTGGCCGCCGAGTCGATTACGGAGTGTTCCGGTCCAGTGACACCGGAGCGCTGCAGTACTACCTGCGGGCGCCGCGCTTCGCCGGAGCCTTCTTGGCTGCGGTCTTCTTGGCGGTCCTGGCCGGAGCCTTGGCCGCAGTCTTCTTGGCCGCAGTCTTCTTCGCCACGGTCTTCTTCGCCGCAGTCTTCTTCGCCACGGTCTTCTTCGCCACGGTCTTCTTCGCCGCAGTCTTCTTCGCGACGGTCTTCTTCGCCGCCACCTTCTTCGCAGGAGCCTTGGCCGCAGTCTTCTTCGCGACGGTCTTCTTCGCGGCAGTCTTCTTCGCGACGGTCTTCTTCGCCGCCGCCTTCTTCGCGGGAGCCTTAGCTGCAGTCTTCTTTGCCGCCGCCTTCTTAGCAGCCGCCTTCTTAGCAGCCGCCTTCTTAGCAGCGGTCTTCTTGGCCGCAGCCTTCTTCACAGGCTCTGCCGCACCACGCTTGACGGCCGGTCCAGCGGCAGGGAGCTTTTGGCCGCCGGCAATAAGGGCCTTGAACTGAGCTCCGGGACGGAAGGCCGGGACCGACGTCGGCTTGACCTTGACGGTCTCGCCGGTGCGCGGGTTACGTGCGACTCGTGCGGCGCGGCGGCGCTGCTCGAAAACGCCGAAGCCCGTGATGGTCACGCTCTGACCGGCGTAGACGGCACGCACGATTGTGTCGACGACATGCTCGACCGCCTCGGTGGCGGTGCGTCGATCCGTGCCCAGTTTCTCGGTCAGAACATCGATGAGCTCTGCCTTGTTCATGGAATTCCTCCGCAGACTAATGGTCCACCGTCGGACCGACTAGGAACTACGGTAAACCCGAAAACGGCAAGAGTCTATGTGGCACGCCAATTCTCATCCAAAACGGCCCCCCAATCTGCGATAGATGGGAGGCCGTGTCGGTGGTCATTTTGTGTCAATTGTCGTTCACGACCGAACTCGGAAGCGTCACAGGTTTCCATGAAGGCCTTGACTTTTCGAACTCAGAAATCGCCTCTACCTGGCGTAACGTGAGGCCGATATCGTCGAGACCCTCCAACAGACGCCATCGTGTGTAGTCGTCAATCTCGAAGCGCACCACCACCGTTCCGGCGGTCACCGTCTTGTCCTCCAAATCGACGACGAGGTTGAGTCCTGGCTGCTCCTCGAGGAGCTTCCACAGCATCTCGACATCGCTCTGGTCGACCTGCGCGGCCAACAGGCCAGCCTTGCCGGCGTTGCCGCGGAAGATGTCTGCGAAACGGGACGCAATTACGACTCGGAAGCCGTAGTCGGACAACGCCCAGACGGCGTGCTCCCTGGACGAACCGGTGCCGAAGTCCGGACCGGCCACGAGAACCGTGCCCTTGTCGTATGGTTCTACGTTCAGGATGAATTCGGGGTCGTTACGCCACGCAGCGAAGAGTCCGTCCTCGAATCCGCTGCGAGTCACCCGCTTCAGGTACACAGCGGGAATGATCTGATCGGTGTCCACGTTCGAGTGACGCATCGGAACGCCGATTCCCTTATGAGTGGTAAAGGCTTTCATCGTTTTCTCCTAGTTCCCCCGGTCGTTCCCTCGGTCCCCTTGGGACCTATGCCAGGTCTGCGGGTGCCGCAAGCGTGCCCCGAACCGCGGTCGCCGCCGCGACCGCGGGGGAGACCAGGTGCGTACGACCACCCTTGCCTTGGCGGCCTTCGAAATTCCGGTTGGAGGTCGAAGCCGAACGCTCACCGGGCGCCAACTGGTCCGGATTCATGCCGAGACACATCGAACAACCAGCCTGCCGCCATTCGGCACCTGCGCTGGTGAAGATCTCACCCAGACCTTCGTCCTCCGCCTGTGCACGCACGCGCATCGAGCCGGGAACGATGAGCATTCGGACCCCCTCGGCCACGTGGCGGCCCTTCAGAACCTCTGCGACAGCGCGCAGATCCTCGATACGCCCGTTGGTGCACGATCCCACGAACACGGTGTCCACGGAGATCTCACGCAGCGGAGTACCCGCGTCCAATCCCATGTACGCGAGGGCCTTCTCGGCGGCGAGGCGCTCGCTCTCGTTGGTGATATCTGCCGGGTTCGGAACCGAATCCCCCAGCGGAGCACCCTGGCCGGGGTTGGTTCCCCACGTCACAAACGGCGTCAGTGACGTGGCATCGATGTGGACCTCGGCATCGAAGACCGCGTC
This sequence comes from Rhodococcus spongiicola, assembly GCF_004011835.1. Lineage (GTDB taxonomy): Bacteria > Actinomycetota > Actinomycetes > Mycobacteriales > Mycobacteriaceae > Prescottella > Prescottella spongiicola. The sequence continues at coordinate 439,275 of NZ_RKLN01000002.1, read as the reverse complement.
ATCGTCAGTCTTCAGCTGCTCCCAGGCCGCGACGGCCGCATCCCAGTCCGCGCCCTGCGGTGCGTGCGGGCGGCCCTTGATGAACTCGTAGGTGGTCTCGTCAGGCGCAATCATTCCTGCGCGAGCACCGGCCTCGATCGACATGTTGCAGATCGTCATCCGGGCTTCCATCGACAGCTTCCGGATCGCCTCACCGCGGTACTCGATCACATACCCTTGTCCGCCACCGGTCCCGATCTTCGCGATCACCGCGAGAATGAGGTCCTTGCTCGTGACACCGTGCGGCAGCTCACCGTCGACCGTGATCGCCATGGTCTTGAACGGCCGCAGCGACAGGGTCTGCGTGGCCATCACGTGCTCGACCTCGCTGGTACCGATTCCCATTGCTAGAGCACCGAAAGCGCCGTGCGTGGACGTATGGCTGTCCCCACAGACGACAGTCATGCCGGGCTGCGTCAGACCCAACTGTGGACCGACCACATGCACAATGCCCTGATCCAGATCGCCCATAGGGTGCAGACGGACTCCGAACTCCTTACAGTTCTTCCGCAAGGTTTCGACCTGGGTTCGTGAGACCGGATCCGCGATCGGCTTGTCGATGTCGACCGTCGGGACATTGTGGTCCTCGGTGGCGATCGTCAGATCCGGCCGGCGCAGCTTGCGCCCAGCCAGTCGGAGCCCATCGAAGGCCTGTGGGCTGGTGACCTCGTGAACAAGGTGCAGGTCTATGTGGATCAGGTCCGGCTGCCGTGCCGCACCCTCTCCCTCTCCACGCACGACTACGTGCTCGTCCCACACCTTCTCGGCCAGAGTGCGTCCTCTGTGAACCATCTATTCCACCTCTGCAATCAGAATTTCGCGCCGCCGAGTTCGGGGCCGACCCGTGTCGCCTGACGCTTCGAACCATCCGCTCCACTTTTCGGTTATGATCCCACCATACGAGAACGGAGTATCGACCTATGAGACAGCATAGCGGCATCGGAGTGCTCGACAAAGCAGTGGGCGTACTTCATGCGGTGGCCGAACAGCCATGCAGCCTCACCGAACTCTGCAACCGCACCGGGCTCCCCCGCGCCACCGCGCACCGCCTCGCGGTCGGCCTCGAGGTCCACCGACTTCTGACCCGCGACACGGAAGGACTGTGGCGGCCCGGCCCCGGCCTCAGCGAGCTTGCCGCCGGGGCCACCGACACCCTCGTCGACGCCGCAGCCCTAGTCCTCCCCCGGCTGCGTGAGATCACTGGTGAGAGCGTCCAGTTGTACCGCCGCGAGGGCGTCCAACGTGTGTGTGTCGCTTCCATGGAACCGCCGACCGGCCTACGGGACACCGTTCTCGTGGGTGCCCGACTGCCGATGACGGCCGGGTCTGGGGCCAAGGTCCTTCTCGCATGGGCCGACCCGCAGACGCAGCGTGCCATCCTTCCCGAGGCGTCTTTCGGCGAGCGAGTGCTCGTCGAGGTCCGGCGTCGCGGCTGGGCGCAGAGCGCCGCCGAACGAGAACCCGGCGTCGCCAGCGTCGCAGCACCGGTGCGCGACGCGGCCGGCAACGTCGTGGCCGCGATATCGGTCTCGGGCCCGATCGACCGCATGGGCCGGCGCCCGGGTGCTCGTTGGGCGGCAGATCTGTTGGCCGCGGCCGAGGCCCTGCACAAGCGCCTCTGACGCAGCAGCCGACCCCCTTTGGGCGTGGACAGCGTGATTCGTGGCACAGTCGTTCGAGAGAACGAATTCCAGCCGAGTGGAGGTATTGCTGTGGGAGTCAATCAGCGCGGACAGATCACGATGACGGTTGAAGAAATCACCGAGTTCATCGAGCGCAGCCGCGTCGGCACGATGGCCACGATCGGACCGAACGGCATGCCTCACCTCGTCGCCATGTGGTACGCGGTGATCGACGGCGAGCTGTGGTTCGAGACCAAGGCGAAGTCCCAGAAGGCCGTCAACCTGCGCCGCGACGATCGCCTGACCGTGATGATCGAGGACGGCGACACCTACGACACGCTTCGCGGCGTCGCGATCGAGGGCCGCGGCGAGATCATCGACGACCCGGAGGCGCTGTTCAAAGTGGGAATCAACATCTGGGAGCGCTACACCGGCCCGTACTCCGAGGACGTCAAGCCCGCTGTCGAGATGATGCTGCACAAGCGAGTTGCCATCCGGGTCGTTCCCGATCGTGTCCGTTCATGGGACCACCGCAAGCTCGGCCTGCCGGCGATGCCCGTCGGCGGCTCGACGGCCGCCTACCTCTAGTCCCGAAACACCGAACCACCAAAGGGAAACACCCTCCGATCACATGATCGGAGGGTGTTTCCGTGGTAGCCCCGACGGGATTTGAACCCGCGCTACCGCCTTGAGAGGGCGGCGTCCTAGGCCGCTAGACGACGGGGCCAGGACTGTGTTGCTCTGCAAATCCACTTCGCAAGAAAGCCTCCGCTGATCGGAGGACATTTCCGTGGTAGCCCCGACGGGATTTGAACCCGCGCTACCGCCTTGAGAGGGCGGCGTCCTAGGCCGCTAGACGACGGGGCCGAGAACTTGCATCCAACACTGTATGACTGCGCAGCTCTGACGAACGATCACAGTGTATGTACCGAAACACCTTGCAAACGAGGCGTTGCAGTTGGAAGGTCCGATAAGCCGCAACTCACCGGAATCCCAGAGGCTTTCGCCTCTCGAACTTCCGCTGGGGTACCAGGACTCGAACCTAGAATGGCTGAACCAGAATCAGCTGTGTTGCCAATTACACCATACCCCAATGGCCTGTTCCGAACGCCTTACCCTTACGGGCCGTAGCGTCCGCTCCGAGCCGAGAGAAAGGTTATCAAACCCCTACCCAGTTTCCACAAATTACCTGGTCGACGGGCAAAAATCGGGCGATACCGGAATACTCGCGCACGGCCGCCGAGGTCCAATCCTGCCCTGCTCGACGGCCCTGCGTTCGCTCGGCGGCCCCGCGTTGCGGTGTCAGGCGATCGCAGCGCGCGCGGAGCGCAGGCGTGCGAGCGTCGTCTCCCGTCCCAGCAGTTCCATCGACTCGTAGAGCGGCGGGCTCACGTGTGAGCCTGTGAGTGCGACGCGCACCGGCGCGAACGCCTTGCGCGGCTTCAACCCGAGCTTCTCGATCAGCGCCGTCTTGAGCGCCTCCTCGAGATCCGCAGTCGCCCACACGGGCAGGGCGTCGAGGGCGGTGATGGTTTCGTCGAGCACCGGAGCGGCGTCGGCGCCGAGGTTCTTCGCCGCGGCCGCAGGGTCGATGGAGAATTCCGACTCGTCCACGAGCAGGAACTTCAGCAAATTCCACGCATCGGAGAGCACGACGATACGCGTCTGCACCAAGTCGGCTGCGACATCGAACTGCTCGGCGGAGAGCGCGTCGACCGGGTGACCGTGCGTGGTCAGGTAAGCACGCAGGCGGGCGGAGAAGTCCGCCGGCTCGAGAAGCCGAATGTGCTCGGCGTTGATCGCGTCGGCCTTCTTCTGATCGAAGCGGGCCGGATTCGAGTTCACCTTGGAGATGTCGAACGCACTGACCATCTCGTTGAGCGAGAACACATCGCGGTCGTCGGCGAGACCCCACCCCAGCAGGGCCAGGTAGTTGAGCAGGCCTTCCGGGATGAATCCACGGTCACGGTGGATGAAGAGGTTCGACTCGGGATCGCGCTTGGACAGCTTCTTGTTGCCCTGGCCCATCACGAACGGGAGGTGGCCGAACTCCGGTGTGAATTCAGCGACACCGATGCGCTGCAACGCCTCGTACAGTGCGATCTGACGCGGAGTCGACGACAGCAAATCCTCACCCCGGAGGACGTGTGTGATCTTCATCAAGGCATCGTCGACCGGGTTTACCAGCGTGTAGAGCGGAATCCCGTTCCCACGAGTGAGCGCGAAGTCCGGCACAGTGCCGGCCTTGAATGTCATCTCACCGCGCACGAGGTCGTTCCAGGTCAGATCATGGTCGGGCATCCGCAAACGCACAACGGGCTTGCGACCCTCGTCGAGGTAGGCCTGCCGCTGCTGCGCCGCCAGGTCTCGGTCGAAGTTGTCGTAGCCGAGCTTGGGATCGCGTCCAGCCGCCTTGTGCCGCTCCTCGACCTCCTCCGGGGTGGAGAAGGACTCGTACGCCTCGCCCGACTCGAGTAGGCGACGAACGACGTCGAGATGCAGCTCGCGCCGCTGCGACTGCCGGTACGGCTCGTGGGGCCCGCCCACCTCCGGTCCCTCGTCCCAGTTCAGACCCAGCCAGCGCAACGTATCGAGCAGCGCCTCGTACGACTCCTCCGTGTCACGGGCGGCGTCGGTGTCCTCGATGCGGAACACGAACGTGCCGCCGTGGTGACGTGCGAACGCCCAGTTGAACAGCGCGGTCCGGACGAGCCCGACGTGCGGGGTCCCGGTGGGTGACGGACAGAAACGAACGCGTACTTCGCTGGTGGTCATGGCTCACTTCGATAGGGGCTACTGGGCGCGGCTGGACGCTGGAAAGGACCTCTACAGGCTAGCTGTGTGCCGGTTCCGTGCACACCTGGAGCAGACACCGATCAGCGCTTGGCGGCAACCGGATTGGTCAGGGTTCCGATGCCGGCGACGGTGACGCTCACGGTCTGGCCGTCGACGATCGGGCCGACCCCCTCGGGCGTACCGGTGAGAATGACGTCCCCCGGCAGCAACGTCATGACCGTCGACACCCACTCGATGATCTTCGGAACATCGTGCAGCAGAAGCGAAGTGCGGCTGCGTTGCTTGAGCTCGCCGTCGACCTCGGTCTTGATCTCGACATCCGAGATGTCGAGGTTCGTCTCGATCCACGGACCCAACGGACAGAACGTGTCGTACCCTTTGCCGCGCGTCCACTGACCGTCCCGACGCTGCTGGTCACGCGCCGTGACATCGTTCGCGACGGTGTATCCGAGGATTACCTCGCGTGCCTTCGCTGCGGGAACATCCTTGCAGGGCCGACCTATGACGACCGCCAATTCACCCTCGTAGTGCACCTCATTCGACGAGGGTGGCAGCACTATCCCGGCGCCCGGACCCACGATTGCGGTGTTGGGCTTGATGAAGATGACCGGATCCTCGGGTGCCTCGCCACCCATCTCGGCCGCGTGTGCCGCGTAGTTCTTGCCGACGCAGATCACCTTGCTGGCGAGAATCGGGGCCAGCAGGCGCACGTCGGCGAGGGGCCAGCTGCGACCGGTGAAAGTCGGTTGCCCAAAGGGATGTTCGGCGATCTCCTTAGCAGTCTGCGCGTCGCCCTCCCCCTCGATCGACACGAAAGCAACTCCGTCCGGACTGGCGATTCGACCTAGGCGCATGGAGCCGAGTCTATCGAGTCGGGGCGGCCGACTCCGGACTACCCGTCGCGCTCGAGACGCTCGAGGGTCTACACTTCGTACGGATCCATATTCTAGGACCGCTATTTCATATATTGGGATTCTTATGGATGAGACCAGGCACCAGGACGTGCGCGTCAGTGCGACACAACGCTGGTCGATGCTGGGGCTGGGCGTGCTCGCACAGACCGCGGGCGCACTGTTCTCCAATGCCCCCGCTTTCCTGCTTCCCACATTGGTCGACGACCATGGAATGGGGCTCTCGCGCGCCGGTCTCCTGGTGTCCGCACCAACAGTCGGGATCCTGGTCAGCCTGATCGCCTGGGGTGTCGTGGTCGATCGGATAGGGGAACGAAAGGTCCTGGTCGTAGGCATGGCGATCACTGGGCTCGCGAGCGCCGGCGCCGCGCTCAGCTCGTCGTTCGCGATGCTGGGCGGGTTCCTGCTCATCGGCGGGATGGCGGCGTCGAGTGCGAACGCAGCCAGCGGGCGGGTCGTGGTCGGATGGTTCCCGCCGGCGCGACGCGGCCTTGCAATGGGCATCCGGCAGATGGCCATACCACTGGGCGTGGCTGTCGCCGCGCTGACGGTGCCACGGATCGCCGAATCTCACGGTGTCGGTTGGGCATTGGTACTACCGGCCGTTGTGACGTCGATCGCGGCGGTGACCTGTCTCTTCGTCGTAGACCCGCCCCGGCCTGCCCGCTCCGCAGCACAAGACTCCGGTCTGCTCGACAACCCGTACCGCGCATCGAGTGTTCTGTGGCGAATCCACGGCGTATCGGTCATTCTCGTCGTCCCGCAGTACCTGGTCTGGACGTTCGCGCTGCTGTGGCTCATAGCGGATCGCGGCTGGTCCGCTGGATCGGCCGGGGTCCTGATCACCGTGACCCAATTACTCGCCGCCGCAGGCCGGATCGCCGCCGGAGCACTGTCCGATCGGGTCGGCAGCAGGATGCGTCCGCTGCGCTGGGTCGCGATGGTAGCCGCGGCCACGATGGGCGCACTGGCGCTGACGGACTGGCTGAACTCCCCACTGGCCGTAACGCTGCTGGTGCTGGCATCGGTGATCACCGTGGCGGACAACGGGCTGGCGTTCACAGCCGTCGCCGAGATCGCCGGACCGTACTGGAGCGGCCGGGCGCTCGGCGCGCAGAACACAAGCCAGTACCTCGCCGCGTCGCTGGTGCCGCCGGTGTTCGGAGCGGTGATCGGCACCGTCGGCTTCCCACTGACATTCGCGATGACCGCGCTCTTCCCCCTCGTGGCCCTACCCCTGGTGCCGAAGGATCGGCCCGGACGGCAGTAGACCCGGAACCGGACCAGGACCCAGACCGGGAACCGACGGGGCCGCCGCCCGGATTTCGGGCGGCGGCCCCGTCGCCGTAGAAAACGTCGAAGTAGAAAGCGTCGCCGTCGAAAACGTCGCCGTCGAAGTCGAGTTCGCCTAGACGGCCGCGGCGATGCGGTCGCCGACCTCGGTGGTGACTATCGGGGCGCCACCGCGCGACTTCAGATCCGCCTCGACGGCACGCTCGACACGTGCCGCATCCTCCTCACGACCCAGGTGGCGCAGCAGCATCGCGGCCGACAGTATTGCGGCGGTCGGGTCCGCGACGCCCTGGCCGGCGATGTCCGGCGCCGACCCGTGGACCGGCTCGAACATCGACGGGCTCTTGCCCGACGCATCGATGTTGCCGCTGGCCGCCAGGCCGATACCGCCGGTGACCGCGCCCGCGAGGTCGGTGATGATGTCGCCGAACAGGTTGTCCGTGACGATCACGTCGAACCGCTCCGGGTCGGTAACCATGTAGATGGTCGCCGCGTCGATGTGGCAGTACGCCGTGTCGACGTCCGGGTACTCGGCGCCGACGGTCTCCATCGCACGGGTCCAGATGCGGCCCGCGTTGGAGAGCACGTTCGTCTTGTGGATCAGCGTCAGGTGCTTACGGCGGGTCCGCGCCAGCTCGTACGCGTAGCGGACGACGCGCTCGGCACCGAACCAGGTGTTGACCGAGACCTCGGTGGCAACTTCCTGCGGAGTGCCGACGCGGATCGAGCCACCGTTACCGGTGTACGGCCCCTCGGTGCCCTCCCGGACCACGACGAAGTCGATGTCCGGGGCGGCGGCCAGCGGCGACTTCGAGCCCGGATAGGTCCGGGCCGGTCGCAGGTTCACGTGATGATCGAGCAGGAACCGCATGTTCAGCAGCAGGCCGCGCTCGAGGATGCCCGGGGCGACCAGCCGAGGGTCGCCGATGGCACCGAGCAAAATCGCGTCGTGTCGACGGATCTCGTCGAGTTCGGCCTCCGGCAGCAGTTCGCCGGTTTCGTTGTAGCGCTTGGCACCGAGGTCGTACTCGGTGGTCTCCACGTCGGGAACCAGCTTCCGTAGCACCTTCAGTGCTTCCGCAGTTACCTCGACACCGATGCCGTCACCGGGGATGACCGCGATCTTCATGGACACACTCTCTTCCTGAGTTTGCGACTGAGAATCCGACGGTGGCCGCGACCGTCGTCGACGATCGCGGCCACCGGGTAGGGATGAGGGGAATCAGGACAGGTCGACCTGGGCGACGCGAGCGTCGAGCCGCTCCACGATCTGCGCGACCTCCTCGTCACCGACGACACGGTCGACCCGCAGGATCACCGTGGCACCCTGGCCGTCGATGTCCTGGCTCAGCGCGGCGGCCTGAATGTCGATGCCGGCGTTGCCCAGCACGGTGCCCAGGATGCCGAGCACGCCCGGACGATCGGTGTAGTGCGCGACGATGTTGTGACCCTCGGCGCGCAGATCGAAGCTGCGGCCGTTGATGCTGACGATCTTCTCGATCTGCTGCAGACCGGTCAACGCACCCGCGACGGTGGTGACGGTGCCGTCCGCGGCGACCGCGCGGACCTCGACGGCACTGCGGTGGGTCTGAGCCTCGCTTTGCTTTTCGACCTCGACGCTCACACCGCGCTGCTCGGCGAGCTGCGGGGCATTGACGAACGTGACGGCCTCGTCGCTGCTTGCCGAGAACAACCCCCGTAGTGCGGCCAGGCCGAGGATTTGGACGTTCTCGGCCGACAGCTCACCGCTCGCGATGACCTGGACGTTCTGGACGGCCTCGGGCGAGAGCGTGCCGGCCATCAGGCCCAGCTTGCGGACCAGCTCGAGCCACGGCGCGACCTCTTCACCGACCGGGCCTCCGGAGACGTTGACGGCGTCCGGCACGAACTCGCCGGCGAGGGCCAACAGAACGCTCTTCGCGACGTCGGTGCCGGCACGGTCCTGGGCCTCGGCGGTAGAGGCACCCAGGTGCGGGGTGACGACGACGTTGTCGAGGTCGAACAGCTTGGAGTCGGTGCAGGGCTCGGTGTTGAACACATCGAGGCCGGCAGCGCGAACCTTGCCCGACACGAGCGCGTCGTACAGCGCGTCCTCGTCGATCAGGCCACCGCGTGCGGCGTTGACGATGATGACGCCGTCCTTGGCCTTGGCCAGGCGTTCGGCGTTGATCAACCCCGCGGTCTCCTTGGTCTTGGGCAGGTGCACCGAGATGAAGTCGGCGCGCTCGACGAGCTCGTCGATGTCGACCAATTCGATGCCCAATTGCGCGGCGCGCGCGGCCGGTAGGTAGGGGTCGTAGGCGATGACGGTGGTCTCGAATGCCGCGAGACGCTGCGCGAACAGCTGGCCGATGCGGCCCAGGCCGACGACACCGACCGTCTTGCCGAGGATCTCGGTGCCGTTGAAGCTCGAACGCTTCCAGGTCTTCTCCCGCAGGGTGCGGTCCGCTGCGGGGATCTGACGGGCGGTCGACAGGAGCAGTGAGACGGCGTGCTCGGCCGCCGAGTGGATGTTGGAGGTAGGCGCGTTGACGACCATGACGCCACGTTCGGTGGCGGCCGGGATGTCGACGTTGTCGAGACCCACACCGGCTCGGCCGACGATCTTCAGCTTGCCGGCAGCTGCGAGCACCTCGGCGTCGACTGTGGTGGCCGAACGAACGAGCAGGGCCTCGGCCTCGGGGACAGCCGCGAGCAGCGCGGGGCGATCCGGGCCGTCGACCCAGCGCACCTCGACACCGTCTCCGAGCGCATCGACGGTCGATTGTGCGAGCTTGTCGGCGATCAAGACAACGGGGCGGCCATTCTGGCTCACGAGTGAACTCCCTGTGTTAGATGTCGGGCTTGCAGTGTCTTGGGATCCGCGGCCGGACGCCTCGTTGGGGGCGGGCAGAGGTGGTCGCGGTCGGGATCAGTCTAGTTGTCCGGAGGCGCCGATTCCGGGGCGGCATCTAATAGCACATGACAGATGCCCGAGTGAGGAGAATCGAAGATTCACACCGCCCGAACATGACTTCGGCCCGAGGGCAACGCATCCGTACGCGCCGTCCTCGGGCCGAGATTGATCAGACCAGCTCAGGCCGTCTCGGTGATCGGACGATCGACCCAGCTCATCAGGTCGCGCAGCTTCTTGCCGGTGACCTCGATCGGGTGCTCGGCGTTCGCCTTGCGCAGAGCCTCGAGCTCCTTGTTGCCACCCTCGACGTTGGCAACGAGCCTCTTGACGAAGGTGCCGTCCTGGATGTCCTTCAGGATGCCCTTCATGCGCTCCTTGGTGCCGGCATCGATCACGCGGGGACCGCTCAGGTATCCACCGAACTCGGCGGTGTCGGAGACCGAGTAGTTCATGCGGGCGATGCCACCCTCGTACATGAGGTCGACGATCAGCTTGAGCTCGTGCAGAACCTCGAAGTAGGCCATCTCCGGCGCATAGCCCGCCTCGACCATGACCTCGAAGCCGGTCTTGACGAGCTCTTCCGTACCACCGCACAGGACGGCCTGCTCACCGAACAGGTCGGTCTCGGTCTCTTCCTTGAAGGTGGTCTTGATGACGCCGGCGCGGGTACCACCGATGCCCTTCGCGTAGGACAGAGCCAGGGCCTGGCCCTCGCCCTTCGGATCCTGGTGAACGGCGATCAGGGCGGGAACACCCTTGCCGTCGACGAACTGACGGCGCACCAGGTGGCCGGGCCCCTTCGGGGCGACCATGCCGACGGTGACGTTCTCCGGTGCCGTGATCAGGTTGAAGTGGATGTTGAGGCCGTGACCGAAGAACAGCGCGTTGCCGTCCTTCAGGTTCGGCAGGATGTCGTTGGTGAAGATCGACGCCTGAGCGGTGTCGGGTGCGAGCACCATGATGACGTCGGCCCACTCGGCGACCTCGGCGGGCGTACCGACGGTCAGACCCTGCTCCTCGGCCTTGGCGCGGGACTTCGAACCCTCCTTGAGGCCGATGCGCACCTCGACACCGGAATCGCGCAGGCTCAGCGAGTGCGCGTGGCCCTGGCTGCCGTATCCGATGACCGCGACCTTGCGGCCCTGGATGATCGACAGGTCTGCATCGTCGTCGTAGAACATCTCGACTGCCACAGTTCTTACCTCTCCTCTGGGTTCTATGAACCTGTTGTTGTCAGTAGACGGCTGGACGGCTCTAGCGGGTCGCCGTGATGGACTTCGGCCCACGGCCGACCGCCACCACACCAGACTGCACGATCTCGCGGATGCCGAACGGGTCGAGCATGCGCAGGAGCGCGTCGAGCTTGGAACGCGTACCAGTCGCCTCGATCGTGACCGACTCGGGCGAGACGTCGATCACCTTGGCGCGGAACAGATTTACGGTCTCTATCACCTGTGTGCGGACACTCGCATCGGCACGAACCTTGATCAGGACCAACTCGCGCGCGACCGACGCCTCGGTGTCCTGTTCAACGATCTTGATGACGTTGACCAGCTTGTTGAGCTGCTTGGTCACCTGCTCGAGCGGGAACTCGTCGACGGTCACGACGATCGTCATGCGCGAGATTTCCGGGAGCTCGGTACCCCCCACGGCGAGCGACTCGATATTGAATCCGCGGCGGGAGAAGAGTGCAGCGACACGGGCCAGCACGCCCGGCTTGTCCTCTACGAGAACACTGAGGGTGTGGCTGGTGCTCACTGACGTTCCTCTCCGGCCGCGGCCTCGGAAGCGGCCTGCTCGCGCGCGGTCGCTTCCCGCATAGCTTCGTGAATGGTGGCGGGTTCGTCCGCCGACTCGTCTTCGTCGAACAGCGGCCGGATACCCCGGGCCGCCATGATCTCGTCGTTGCTGGTGCCGGCGGCGACCATCGGCCACACCTGGGCGTCCTTGCCGACGATGAAGTCGATGACGACGGGCTTGTCGTTGATCGACTGCGCGGTGCGGATCGCGTCCTCGACGTCCTCCTCACGCTCGACACGGATGCCGACACAACCGAGGGCCTCGGCGAGCTTGACGAAGTCCGGGATCCGCACGGCGCCGTGCGTTCCCAGGTTCGTGTTGGAGTAACGCTCGTCGTAGAACAGGGTCTGCCACTGGCGGACCATGCCGAGATTGCCGTTGTTGATGAGCGCGACCTTGATCGGCACGCCCTCGACGGCGCAGGTGGCCAGTTCCTGGTTGGTCATCTGGAAGCAGCCGTCGCCGTCGATGGCCCAGACCTCACGGTCGGGGACACCCATCTTGGCGCCCATCGCCGCCGGCACGGCGTAGCCCATCGTGCCCAGACCACCCGAGTTCAGCCACGTGCGCGGCTTCTCGTAGTTGACGAACTGTGCAGCCCACATCTGGTGCTGGCCGACACCGGCGCAGTAGATCGCATCCGGTCCCGCGATCCGGCCGATGGCCTGGATCACGAACTCGGGCGACAGCGCGCCGTCCGCCGGACGGTCGTACGACAGCGGGTAGGTGCGACGGATGCCGTCGAGGTAGGCCCACCACTCGGTGAGATCGAGCGTCGTTCCGGTCGCCTGGTCGGCGCGGATCGCCTCGATCAGCTCGGTGATGACCTCCTTGCAGTCGCCCACGATCGGGACGTCCGCATGACGGTTCTTGCCGATCTCCGCCGGATCGATATCGGCGTGAATGACCTTGGCATCGGGCGCGAACGACTCGAGGCGGCCGGTGACACGGTCGTCGAATCGCGCGCCGAGGGTGATCAGCAGATCGCTCTTCTGCAGCGCGGCGACGGCCGCGACCGTGCCGTGCATACCCGGCATACCGCAGTTGAGCTGGTGGCTGTCGGGGAAGGCGCCGCGGGCCATGAGGGTCGTGACGACCGGGATGCCGGTCAGCTCGGCCAGCTCGAGGAGCTCGGCGGACGCCTCGGCCTTGATCACGCCTCCGCCGACGTACAGGACAGGAGACTTGGCCTCGGCGATGAGCCGCGCGGCCTCGCGGACCTGCTTGCCGTGCGGCTTGGTGACCGGGCGGTAGCCGGGCAGATGCATCTCCGGCGGCCACGAGAACGTGGTCTGGGCCTGCAGGATGTCCTTCGGGATGTCGACGAGGACCGGACCCGGGCGACCACTCGCCGCCAGGTAGAACGCTTCGGCCAGAACGCGCGGGATGTCGGCGCCGTCCGTGATCAGGAAGTTGTGCTTGGTGATCGGCATCGTGATGCCTGAAATATCGGCTTCCTGGAACGCGTCGGTGCCGATCAGGCCGCGTCCGACCTGACCGGTGATCGCGACCACGGGGACCGAGTCCATCTGCGCGTCAGCGAGCGGGGTCACCAGGTTGGTAGCACCGGGACCGGACGTCGCCATGCACACACCGACCTTGCCGGTGGCCTGCGCGTAGCCCGTCGCGGCATGGCCGGCGCCCTGCTCATGGCGCACCAGCACGTGCCGAACGCCCTTCGAGTCGAAGAGCGGGTCGTACACCGGCAAGATGGCGCCACCTGGGATACCGAAGACGGTCTCGACCTCGAGCTCCTCGAGTGCACGAACCACGGACTGCGCGCCGGTAACCCGTTCGGGCGCGAGCTGACGGCGGTTGGCGGTCGATGTAGCTGCAGCCGCGGTTGTCGGGCTCGCTGCTCCCGACTTGCGCGGCGATGGTTGAGGCCGTGCGGTTGGTGCGCTCACTGATAGTCCTCTTTGATCTGGCTGTGCGGTTCTGAACCAAGGCAACAAAAAACCCTCGTCAGCATCAGCTGTACGAGGGTGGCGCGTCGTTATCTGGCGAGTTACAGCAACCGGCTCAGGCGACGACGCGCCGGCCGATTACGAGCAACCCATTCTGCTTCACGCGCTCGACGGTAGGCGCGCTCGTGGTGGACAGTCAACTTTGGTGAGTATGCCGTCCCAGAATGTAAGATGCCTCGGCTGCAATGCGAAGATGGTGAGGTGTCATCCTCCCAGCAGCCCGTGCCACCGCAGTCATCATCCCACACGCCCGGCGACGATCGACAGGTCATCCGGATTTCCCCCCTCGCCCTGATGGCGTGCTTTCTGCTGCTCTTCTGCATCAGCTTCCCGGTCCTCGGCTGGCCCGAGGTGTTCGGCTGGATGCTGGCCATCCCTTTCCTGATCGGCGCCTGGGTCCTGCGCGTCCGCACGACCGTCACGCCCGAGGGGCTCGAACTGCGACGCCCGTTCTCCTCGGTGTCCATTTCGTGGGATCAGATCAAGGGCTTCCGCTTCCCCAAGCGCGGCTGGGCCCGGGCCGACCTCGTCGACGGCTCCCAGGTGGCGTTGCCGGTCGTGACCTTCGGACGTCTCCCCCAGTTGGCGTCCGCGAGTGGTGGCCGGGTCACCGACCCGTATGCCGCGGCTCGTGCGGCGGCGAGTGACAAGAACCGCGAAGAGCACGAAGAGCCCGCCGCCCAATCCGCGACGACGAACACGGAGTCGGATACCGACTGACCTGTTCGTAGGAGTAGCGTCTCGCCAGGACGTCCACTGCTCCCACCGGAGAGGACGAGACGGCCACACAGCCGAAATCGGGTCCTGCCGGCCAACATCTTCACGGGCCCGCCTGTTTCACGAACTACGCCGCACTCGGTAGGCGGAGAGCCAGCCCCGCCGAGAACCGTTGATCGACGAAGGAATCGCCCATGCCCCCGCTGAGGTCACGCACCACCACCGTCGGACGCAACGCTGCCGGAGCCCGCTCGCTGTGGCGCGCCACCGGCATGACGGACTCCGACTTCGGTAAGCCGATCGTCGCGATCGCGAATTCCTACACGCAGTTCGTCCCCGGCCACGTCCACCTCAAGGAGGTGGGCGAGATCGTCGCAGAGGCCGTCCGTGCAGCCGGCGGTGTGCCGAGGGAGTTCCACACGATCGCAGTCGACGACGGCATCGCGATGGGGCATGGCGGTATGTTGTACTCGCTCCCGAGCCGCGAGATCATCGCCGACTCGGTCGAGTACATGGTCAACGCTCACACCGCCGATGCGCTGGTGTGTATCTCGAACTGTGACAAGATCACCCCCGGCATGCTCAATGCCGCAATGCGCCTGAACATCCCGACGGTGTTCGTCTCGGGCGGTCCGATGGAGGCCGGCAAGGCCGTCGTCGTCGATGGTGTGGCACAGGCCCCGACCGACCTGATCACCGCGATCTCCGCGAGCGCCAACGACTCGGTATCCGACGAGGGGCTCGACGAGGTCGAGCGCAGTGCCTGCCCGACGTGCGGTTCGTGCTCGGGCATGTTCACCGCGAACTCGATGAATTGCCTCACCGAGGCACTGGGCCTGGCTCTGCCCGGCAACGGATCGACGCTGGCCACCCACGAGGCGCGGAGGACTCTGTTCAGCCGGGCCGGCACCACGGTTGTCGAGGCCGCGCTGCGCTACTACCGCGACGACGATGAGTCGGTCCTGCCACGGAACATCGCCTCCCCAAAGGCCTTCCGCAATGCGATGGCACTCGATGTCGCGATGGGCGGCTCCACCAACACCGTCCTGCACACGCTCGCTGCGGCGCAGGAAGGCGAGGTCGACTTCGATCTGTCCACGATCGACGAGATCAGCCGTCGAGTGCCGTGCCTGTCCAAGGTCTCCCCCAACTCGGACTACCACATGGAGGACGTCCACCGCGCCGGCGGCATCCCCGCGATCCTCGGTGAACTACGCCGCGGGGGCCTACTGGAAACTGACGTCCACACGGTGCATTCAGCGAACCTCGAATCGTGGCTCGACACATGGGACATCCGCTCGGGCAAGGCTTCCCACGAGGCGATCGAGTTGTTCCATGCGGCCCCGGGTGGTGTGCGGACCACCGAGCCGTTCTCGACGAACAATCGTTGGTCGTCACTCGACACGGACGCCGAGGGGGGGTGCATCCGGGATGTCGAGCACGCCTACACGATCGAGGGTGGCCTGTGCGTGCTGCGCGGCAACGTCGCCGTCGACGGCGCGATCCTCAAGACCGCCGGCATCGACGAGGATCTGTTCTCATTCGAGGGCCCGGCGGTCGTCGTCGAGTCACAGGAGGAGGCAGTCTCGGTGATCCTCGAGAAGAAGATCAAGCCGGGCGACGTCATCGTGGTCCGCTACGAGGGGCCGAAGGGAGGGCCGGGCATGCAGGAGATGCTGCACCCCACCGCCTTCCTCAAGGGATCGGGTCTCGGCAAGGCGTGCGCCCTGATCACTGACGGCCGCTTCTCGGGCGGCACGTCGGGCCTGTCGATCGGCCACATCTCCCCCGAGGCCGCATCCGGAGGCGTGATCGGTCTGGTCGAGAACGGCGACCAGATCCGGATCGACGTCGCGACCCGCGCGCTCGAGGTCCTCGTCGACGAGGAGGTCCTTGCCGAGCGCCGCGCCAAGATGGACACCTCCGAGCGTCCCTGGCAGCCGGTGAACCGTCAACGCCCGGTCACCACCGCGTTGCGCGCCTACGCCGCACTGGCCTCCTCCGCCGACAAGGGCGCTGTTCGCCAGGTGCCGTAGCAGCCCACGACTGCGCGGCATGCGTGATGTGTCATGGGGTGCCGCGTACCCCATCGGGTACGCGGCACAGTCGTGTTCGCCCCGGAGCGCCGTCAGATGACGGGGTTGGCGCCGTTGAGGGCGAACCACACGCCCACCCCGGCGGCGATACCGACGATCAGGATCGCTACGGAGCCTGCGTGGGGGCGGGTCGCCCACCGACGCCGGCCGTCCAGCGCGATCCGACCGGGCCCGATCAGGATTATTGCTGCCGCCGCCGCACCGATGAGGGTCTCGTACTCGATCCCCTCGGGCTCGAAGTAGGCGAGGCCGGGGACCGTCGACTGCTGGATGCACCATGCGTTGATCATCACCGCGAGCACTCCAGCGGCGGCAACGGGCGTGAACAGACCCAAGATCAGCAGTGCCCCACCGGCCACCTCCCCGAGCGCGCCCGCAACTGCAAGGGCGCCTGCGTGGTCGAAGCCCGCGTCGGCCAGTTCGTCCCGGTAGCCGGCGAGACCGGGCCCGTCCCACCACCCCACCAGCTTCTGCAAGCCGTCGGCCAGCAGCGTGCCGCCGACCGCCAGACGCAGAATCAGCAGGCCCGCGTCCATGGTGCCGCGGCGCGACCCCGCCTCGTCGGGAGTCGGCGGCGGGACAACGACGGGTCCCGCGCCCGATGCGGCGGACGAGATCGGCTCAGACACGATCGGGTCGGACAAGAACGGGTCGGACGAGAAGGGCTCCGGCACGACCGCCCCGACGCGCTCGATCACCGGGCTGGATTGTTCTGACACCTCGAATGGTGGGACCGAAGACGGTGGCGGGACCGAAGATGATGAAGACGGCTGGTCGAGCGGACTCCCCCCGAACACCCCGCCGATGGACTCGGTGTGATCTTTCGGCTTGTCAGTCACGAGAAGCAGCCTAAGTGCGCCCACCCGCGTTGACCGGGCACCGAACCCCGGCGCGCCGGTCGCGATGCACCGCGTGGCAACCGGCGGCGGACCTTCCGTAACGTCTCCACTATGACCAAGGGTGGACAGGGCCGGACGGCTCGGCGGCTGGCGGCGACCGCGGTGTTGTCGATCGCCGTGCTCATCGCCGGATGCGCTCGGTTCGACGACTCCGCGTCGTCACCGTTCACCCCGGAGCCGACCTTCGGGTCCGGGGGCGAGGTAAGCCCTCGCCAGCCACCGCCCCCGACGTCGCCGATACCCGAGACGTCGGTACCGAACGACCCATGCTTCGACAACGATCCCAACGTGATCGCGACCTGCCTCGATGCCACCGGGGGAATGGTGATGTTGCCCGGAGGCGAGTCGGCTCTGGTCACAGAGAGGCGAACGGGCCGCATCATGCGTGTGGCACCTCGCGAGGAGCCCACCGAGGTTGCCCGTATCCCGGTCGATTCCAGTGCCGGCGGCGGACTGCTCGACATCGCCCTGTCCCCGACTTTCGAAGAGGACAACCTGATCTACGCCTACATCACGACACCGAGCGACAACCGAGTCGTGAGGATCGCGCCCGGCGACAGACCGAAGAACCTGCTCACCGGGATCCCGCGGGGCGCTGGCGGAAACACCGGCGCGCTGACCTTCTCGAAGCCCGGTGAACTGATGGTCCTGTCAGGCGACGCCGGAAACCCCTCGGCTGCAGCCGATCCCGCGTCACTCGCGGGAAAGCTGTTGCGTGTCACAGCACTCTCACCGACCCCGACTCCACCGCGCCCCTTGGTGGCGCTCTCGGGAGTCGGCCTGGCCGGCGACGTGTGCAGGGATCCGAGCGGCGCGGTGTGGGTGACCGACCGCACCGCAGTCGAGGATCGGCTGCAGCGGGTGGCGGCCGACGGCACGGTCGGCGCGCCCGCATGGACGTGGCCTGACAAGCCGGGTGTCGCAGGATGTTCCGCCGTTTTGGGTGCGGTCGCGGTCGCGCTGACCGACGGAGAGGCGATGGCGGTGCTGGCGACCGAGCCCGACACCGGCGCGGTCACAACGGCTCCGGCCCTCCTCGCACAAAACCTCTACGGTCGGCTCGGCGGGACGGCGATCAGCGCTGATGGGCAGATCTGGGCCGCCACGGTCAACAAGTCCGGCGGAACACCGGTTCCGACCGATGATCGAGTCGTCAAGCTGCCGTTGCCATCCGGCGGCGGCGGTATCGATTGACGGTCACGCGGGGAGCTGGTCACGTGGCGGGCCCGGGGTCTTCGCCGCCAGCATGCTTGCCAGCGACGGCAGCACGAGGACGGTGATGGCGCCGGCCGTCACAAGGATCGATGCGCTCGCGTTCGACATTCGCCCTGCCGAGACCGCCACGTCTGTAACCGCGACGATGAGTGGTAGCCCGGTCGTCGCATACAACGCGACCTGCAGTGGCTCCCCGGCGTCAAGGTTCGCGCCCGCCGGTCCGCGGTCGTAGCGCGACGCGACGAACACCGGCAGGCCGCGCACCACGAGCAACAGGCCGAGAAACGCGAGCAGGATCCCCGGCGCACTGACTACCGCGGAAACGTCGATCGCCATGCCCGAGGTGATGAAGAAGATCGGGATGAGCAGCCCGAATCCGATGCCGTCGAGCTTGGTCTCGAGCTGTTTGTTGCCCCGTGGGACCGCTCGCCGCAGGATGAATCCGGCAGCGAAGGCGCCCAGGATGATGTCGAGATTGAACACGGCCGCCACCGCGATGAGGGTGATCAGTAGCAACATCACCAACCGCACGGTGGTCTGGCCGGTGGTCTCCGATCCACGCTGTACCAGCGTCAGCATCCATGATCCCTCGCGCAGCCGAGCGGGCAACAAAGCCACCACGACCGCCACGACCGCGAATGCCGCCAGCACGACCGAGGACAGTACGGCGCTGCGGGTACCTAGCAGCACCGCCATCGCAATGACCGGCCCGATCTCCCCGATCGCCCCGTGATTGAGTACCGCCCGGCCTACCGGTGTGTCGACCAAGCCACGATCCTTGAGTATCGGCAGCAGGGCGGACAGTGCCGTCGACGTGAGTGCGATCGCGACCGCGATCTCGGAGTTGATGAGCCCGGCAGCACCGAAAGCGACGACGACAGCGAACGCGAGCGCGAGGCTGACCAGCCAGGTCACCGCCGCGCGACGACCTGCACGGCCGGTCAACTCGTTCCTGTCGATCTCGTAACCGGCGATCAGAAACAGCATGCCGAGCCCCAGCTCACGCAGTAATTCGATCTCGCCGCCGACGCTCGCGAGGTCGAGGGCGTGCGGCCCGATCACGATCCCGAACGTGAGCAGCAGCACGATCTCGGGGATTGGCCAGCGCCGCACCGATCCCGCGATGAGTGGGGCCAAAGCCGCAGCAACCGCGATCCAGAACAGGGATGTGGCGACGGCGGCGCTCATGCGCCGCTACATTAGCTGCACGCGGCGAGAACGAGTTCCTTGACACGCGCCGGGTCGGCTTGGCCGCGAGTGGCCTTCATGACGTCACCGACGATCTTGCCCGCCGCCGCCACTTTGCCGCCGCGGATCTTCTCGACGATGTCAGGGTTCGCAGCGAGCGCCTCGTCCACCGCTGCCTGCAGCTTGGTGTCGTCGCGCTCGACGACCAGGCCGCGCGCGTCGACGATCTGCTCGGGCTCGCCTTCGCCGTCGAGCACGAAGTCGACGACCTGGCGGGCGACCTTGTTGTTGAGCTTGCCGCCCTCGACCAGTTCGACGACCTTGGCAACCTGCGCCGGGGTGATCGGCAGGTCGGCAAGCTCGACTCCGCGGGTGTTGGCCTGCTGGGCAAGGTACGAGACCCACCAGGATCGGGCAGCGTCGGCAGGCGCGCCGGCCTCGGTGGTCGCGATGACCAGATCCAAGGCACCGGCGTTGACGAGGTCTCGCATCACCTCGTCGGAGACGCCCCACTCCTGCTGGATACGGGCACGGCGGAGCCACGGCAGCTCGGGCAGCGTGGCCCGCAGCTGCTCGACCCACTCGGCGCTCGGGGCGACCGGCTCGAGGTCGGGTTCGGGGAAGTAGCGGTAGTCCTCGGCGGTCTCCTTGCGGCGGCCGGGGGACGTGGTGCCGTCGGCCTCCTGAAAGTGCCGGGTCTCTTGAACGACTTCGTGGCCTCTCGTCAACACAGCGGCCTGGCGGCGCATCTCGTAGCGGACGGCCGTCTCGACACTCTTGAGCGAGTTGACGTTCTTGGTCTCGGTGCGGGTGCCGAACTCCTTGGAACCGATCGGCATCAGCGAGACGTTGGCATCACAGCGCAGCGAACCCTGGTCCATGCGGACGTCGGAGACGTCGAGTGCCTTCAGGAGATCACGGAGCGCGGTGACGTAGGCGCGGGCCACCTCGGGGGCACGCGCACCGGCGCCGGTGATGGGCTTGGTGACGATCTCGATCAGCGGTACGCCCGCCCGGTTGTAGTCGAGCAGCGAGTGGCTGGCACCGTGGATCCGTCCGGTGGCACCGCCGACGTGCAGCGACTTGCCGGTGTCCTCCTCCATGTGGGCGCGCTCGATCTCCACGCGCCACGTGGTGCCGTCGTCGAGGACGACATCGAGATGGCCGTTCTGCGCGATCGGCTCGTCGTACTGCGAGATCTGGTAGTTCTTCGGCTGGTCCGGGTAGAAGTAGTTCTTCCGCGCGAACCGACCCCACGGGGTGATCGAGCAGTTCAGTGCGAGGCCGATGCGGACGGCGGACTCGACGGCCGCCTGGTTGACCACCGGCAGTGCACCGGGAAGCCCCAGGCAGACCGGACAGACCTGCGTGTTCGGCTCGGCACCGAACGTCGTGGGGCAGCCACAGAACATCTTCGTGGCGGTGTGCAGCTCGACGTGCACTTCCATGCCCAGTACGGGCTCGAACTTCGCGAGGACGGCGTCATAGTCGAGAAGGTCAGCGGACACGGCGGCAGTCATGCCCACGAGTTTATGCGCCTCGTCACCCGAAGAACGCGGCCGCCTCCCGGTACCGCTCGAGCGGTACGGTCTTGAGTTGCTTGGTCGCCTCCGACAGCGGCACGAGGTCGATCTCGGTGCCGTGCAGCGCCACCATCTGGCCGAACTGTCCATCGTGCGCGGCGTCCGTGGCATGCACCCCGAAGCGGGTAGCCAGGATCCGGTCGTACGGCGTGGGAGTGCCGCCACGCTGCACGTGCCCGAGCACCGTCGTGCGAACCTCCTTGCCGATCCGCCGCTCGATCTCGACGGCGAGCTGCTGCGCGACGCCGGTGAAGATCTTGTGCCCGAACTCGTCGATACCGCCCTCCTTCAACGTCATGGACGCCGGGTCGGGTGCCGCGCCCTCTGCGACGACGCAGATGAAGTGCGAGTCGCCACGCTGAAAGCGCTTCTTGACCATGTCGCATACCTCGTCGACGTCGAACGGCTGCTCGGGCACGAGAATCAGGTGCGCGCCCGAGGCCATCCCGGACTGCAGCGCGATCCAGCCGGCGTGCCGGCCCATCACCTCGACGAGCATGACGCGCTGGTGCGATTCCGCGGTGGTGTGGAGTCGGTCGATCGCGTCGGTCGCGATGGTGAGGGCGGTGTCGAAGCCGAATGTGACGTCGGTGCAGTCGATGTCGTTGTCGATCGTCTTGGGGACTCCGACGACGGGCACTCCGCTGTCGGCAAGCCAACTGCCGGCGGTCAGCGTTCCCTCTCCCCCGATGGGAATGAGGACGTCGATGCCGTTGTCTTCGAGGGTCTGCTTGATCCGGTCGAGGCCGTCGTACAGCTTCTGGGGGTTTACCCGCGCGGTGCCGAGAATCGTCCCGCCGCGCGCGAGGATCCGGTCGATCCGGTCCTCGTTCCGCATCTCCACCTTGCGGTCCTCGAGCAGCCCCCGCCAACCGTCCCGGAACCCGACGATGGTGCTTCCGTACCGCCCTTCGGCTGTTCGTACGACCGCGCGGATCACGGCGTTGAGACCGGGACAATCGCCGCCACCGGTCAGAATTCCGATGCGCATCACGGCCCCCTCGACGTTCGGGTAGCAGAGCGGTCCCTTCTCATCTTGCCGTTCCTGCGCGGATCGGGCACCCTCGGTCGATCAACCAGGCGTGACCAGTCCCGTTTCGTACGCGAGCACGACGGCCTGTGCGCGGTCACGCAATGAGAGCTTCGCCAGGACCTTGCCCACGTGGGTCTTGACGGTTTGTTCCGCGAGGAACAGGCGTTCGGCAATCTCGGTGTTCGACAACCCGGCCGCGATGAGTTCGAGGACCTCCCGCTCGCGCGGGGTCAACGTCTCGAGTTGGCGCTGTCGGACGCGCGGGGTAGGGCGGCGACGGGTGACGTCTGCAATCAGCCGCCGTGTGACGCTCGGAGCGAGCAGCGCCTCCCCGGCTGCAACGACGCGCACCGCACGGATCAACTCCTCGGCGGGCGCGTCCTTGAGCATGAAACCGCTCGCACCGAGCCCGAGGGCCTCGTACACGTACTCGTCGATGTCGAACGTCGTCAGCATCAACACCCGGATGGGTGGATCTGTTGCTGCCGAGAGGATTTCGCGGGCGGCGTCGAGCCCGTTGAGTTCCGGCATGCGCACGTCCATCAGAACGACGTCGGGGCGTAGCCGCGCGACCTCCGACACAGCGACGCGACCGTTCGGCGCGTCGCCGATCACGCTGATATCGGGCTGCGCACCCAGCAGGGCACCGAAGCCCTGCCGCACCATCGCCTGATCGTCCGCAATGAAGACCGTGATCGCCACCCGGCACAGCCTAGTCTCGCGTCGACGAACAGCGAACACACTCGGAACAACGAACACACTCGGTTGTCGTGGATGAACATAGTCAAATTCTCAATCACCGTCGGGCGATCGGCGCACCGCTGACAGGCCTCGACGCGGTGAGGCCTCCCTGGCGGTGCTGCGAATGTGTGTGGCTCTGAGTTCATCTGGCCGTGTCCGCCGCGACGACTGTGAGGAGCGAGACAATTTCGTCGAATAGCGACCTTCCTCACAACCATCACATAGGGTCACCGCGTGGCTGAGATCAATCGACGATCATTCTTGACATTTGCCGGGCTCGGAGCCATCGGAGCGGTGGGACTCGGAGCGCGCCCCTGGGGTCTGCAATACGCGGGCGCAGCGCCGCTCCCCACCGGCACCACCCTCGAGGCGGTGGCCATGCCGCTCGGTAGCTCCGGGTACCGCAAACTCGGCGCCGGGCCTGGGTGGCCGACAGTGGTCCGCACCGAGCTCGCCGAGGCAAAGACCGGCCGTGAGGACCGGCGGACTGCCCTCGCCTCATTCGTTCAGATCACCGACGTCCACATCATTGATGCTCAGTCTCCGATGCGCTTCGAGTTCGTCGACTCCTTCAACGGCTCCGCCCACCGTCCCCAGGAGACAATGGCCGCCCAGGGCCTCACCGCCCTGGTCAGGCAGATCAACGCGATCGCATCCGGGCCGCACACCCAGCGCCGCTTCGATGCGGTCGTCACCACCGGTGACAACACCGACAACAAGGAATTCGCCGAACTGGACTGGTTCCTCACAGCCATGAACGGCGGCACCATCACCCCCAACACGGGTGCGCCCGACCGCTACGAAGGCGTGCAGGACTCAGATGTGGATATGTACTGGAACCCCGGCTCGTCGGTCCAGGACAAGTACAAGCAGGCCGGGTTCCCCGAGATTCCGGGACTGCTCGACGCCGCTATCGCCCCCTTCACCAGTCCCGGCCTGAACACCCCGTGGTACTGCGTGTTCGGCAATCACGACGACACGCCGATAGGCACCCTCCCCAACGGAATCCCGCTGCTGGAAAGGATGTACACGGGTTCGTTGAAGTTCATGGAACCGGGCTCACCGGAGCAGGTGGCGTCCGTGAGCTCCGCCGCCGTCTCCGGCAACGCCGAACTCGTGCTTGCCGCTCTGTCCTCGTTCACCAAACCGCCACGGAAGGTCACACCCGATCTCGCCCGCAGCCCATTCACAAAACGCGAGTTCGTTGCCGAACACCTCAAACCGGAGAACACCGGTCCGGGACCGGTCGGCCACGGTTTCACACCGGATGCCGGCGAGACCGGGATCGCGTACTACTCCTTCGAGATCGCCCCAGGCGTCGTCGGAATAGGCATGGACTCCACGAACCCCGTCGGCCTCGCCGAAGGCTCGCTGGGCGAAGCACAGCTCCAGTGGATCGAGGAGACTCTGATCGCCGGGAGCAGCCGGTACTACGACACCGACGGCTCACCGGTATCGCGACAGGGGACCGACACCTGGTTCGTGCTGTTCAGTCACCATACGAGCAGCATGGACGCCCTACTCCCGGACCCGGCGAACCCGTCCGAACGCCGGGTACCCGGTTCCGAGGTGGTGGATCTGCTGCACAGATTCCCGAACGTGCTCGCCTGGGTCAACGGCCACACCCATAGGAACAAGGTCCGCCCCCGGGAAGGGGCCACCCCGGAGCAGTCGTTCTGGGAGATCAACACGGCGTCGCACATCGACTTCCCCCAACTCGGGCGGATCATCGAGGTGACCGACAACGTCGACGGCACCGTCTCCCTCTTCACCACCCTGTTCGAGGCCGACAGCCCCTATTCCGTCGACTACACCGATCTCTCGCCGGTCGGCCTTGCGTCGTTGTACCGGGAGTTCGCCTTCAACGACGCCTCTCCCAGTTCCACCAGGTCGGGTACGGCCGAGGACCAGAACGTCGAACTGGTGCTCGCGTCAGGTCGCTGAGCCCAGACTCATCGAGGCTAGGCGAGCGGCACCACAGGTACCGAGGCCCGGACCTCGAAGCCGCCGTCGTCGAGGGCACGGGTCTCGACCGTGCCGCCGACGGCGGCGGCGCGCTCGCGCATGCCCCCGATACCGCTACCACCCGATGCTTCCGGCAGGGTCGACGCATCCACTTCGATCCGGGCAGGACCGTTGACCACGACGAGCGACGCGACGGACGTCCCGTAGTCGAGCGCCACGGTCACGTGTGCGCCCGGGCAGTGCCGCGCCGCGTTCGCTAGTGACTCCTGCAGAATCCGGTACACCGTCAGCCCCGACAACTCGGACAGGAAGGCCGGATCTCCGGTCACGCTCCACGACAACGAGATACCGGTCCTCCGGGTACCGTCGAGCAGTTCCTGGATCTGCGAGACGCCCGGCTGCGGTGCCCGCTCGACCGTATCGGCGTCGCTGCGCAGCACGCCGAGGAGTCCGCGGATCTCGTTGAGTGCCTCGCGCGCTGTGGATCCGATGGACTCGAACTCGGCCTTGGCCTCGTCGGACAACGACGTGAGCCGGTACTCCGCGCTCTGCGCCTGCACGACGACCATCGACATGTGGTGTGCGACGACGTCGTGCAGGTCACGTGCGATGCGCGCCTTCTCCTCGAGGATCGCCCGTCGTGCGCGTTCCAGTTCACTGGTCTGCTCCTCCGCAGCCAGCTGCCGACGCGAGAGCACCAGCCACCGCACCAACAGTCCGAAGACCACCATCGCGGTGAGCCCGACGGCCCAGCCCCGACCGTCCTCCCTCGGTGTTTCGGCGAGAAACAGCAGCACGGTCGAGATCCACGCCACTACCACGGTGGGCGGACCGGCGGTGAGACTCACCGACAGCAGCAGCGCCATGATCACGATGATGTGCACGACCTGCCACGGGTACGTGTACTCGGAGGCCGGGACGAGATCGAAGACGAACGGGATGACCAGCGCCGATACCGCCGAAATCGCCCATCCCAGAGCAGGGTTGGCGCGGATCAGCACGAACGGCCAAGCCGCGAGCGCCGCGACGATGGGCTGCACCGGGTTTGGCACCTGATGGGTCAAGTGCAGCGTCGGCCATGCCACCGCGTACAGAATCGCGGTGACGAGACCGACGAGGACGGCCGCGCGGTGCCCACGCAATCGCCCAGTCGCTCGGCGGACCAGTTCGTTGCCACTCACAGGTTTCGACTCTAGGAACTCTCGTGCCTTCGGGCGTCATACCCGGGAGCGAGATCGATCTGGTACCTCGGTACGAGAGAAACGTCGGGGACACCTCCGTCGAGGTGTGCGGTTTCGGCACTTCGGAGTGATGCCGCAGCGTACAGCCCGTTTCTAGCGTCCGATGTCATGCGAACGAACAGCTGGGCCGCCGCCATTCTCACCGGCGCCGCGATCGCGACCGTCCTGCTAGCGGTCCCGCCGGCCGACGCGGACACCCCGTTGCGGGAAAGCTCCACCGCGGCGCGCGCGGTGCAGCACCTGACGTCGCCGGCCTCGGCATCGGATTCGACAGCCGTACCTGCGGATTTCACCGCTCTACTCGGCTACCAGCCGAAGGAGGTCGACGGCGTGATGGTGAACCCGCACGGCGCTTGTTCGTCACCCGTGCCGCTGCCCGCCGAGTTCGACACCGCCTGCAAGGCCCACGACCTCGGATACGACCTGCTCCGCTATGCGCATCTGACTGGAGGCGAACTCGGTCCGTGGGCCCGAAACGCGCTCGACGCCCAGCTCGATCGCCGTATGCATGCGGCATGCGACACCCGAGAACGGGATCGTGCGTCCTGTTTCGCGCTGGCGAACATCGCGACGACCGCTGTCTCAGTGAACTCGCGGCGGCAGGGATACGGCGTGCCGATCGACGAACCATGGATCCGCTACGGCCTTGCCGGCGCACTCGGCGTGCTGGGGCTACTGGCCACCGCGATCACGGTCCAGCGGATCCGGCGGCTGGTGACCGCATGAGCGCGATCTCGAACAGCCGAATCACGGCACATCGCCTCTCGATCACCGACGCACTGCCCCGCGTCCGCACGTCACTGGCTATCTCCGTCGGGACCGTCGTGTCGCTCGCACCGTCCCTGCTCCCCCGCTCACCTGTAGTCCAGGGCGTCCTGACCGGGCTGGCGGTCGCAGCGCTCTGGGGACTGTCCTCGCTGCTCGGTCGGCTACAGCAGGGCCCGAGCACCGGGGCCTTGCCGCGCCTGGTGTCTGCGGTCGTGTCGCTCGCGGCGGTCACCTGGTCGGTGGCGAGCGCCGACCATTGGCAGAACGGGCTACGCGCGGCGATGGCGCTACCACCCGTCGGGCCGATGCATTGGGCACAGGTCGGATTCTGGTCGACCACGGTGTGCCTGACGGCGTTCGGCGTCGCTCGCGTCGTCGCCGCCGTCGCCCGCCGCCTGGGGCCGCTGGGATGCACCGCCCTGCTGAGTGCCACTCTCCCTTTCGTCTGGTTCGTGGCGGTTCCCGCGGTGGCTTCGGCTGCGACACAACACTTCCGTTCGATCAATACAACCGTCGATGCCAGTCTTTCTGCAGCCGAACACGATTCGCTGATTCCGTGGAGGACTTTGGGTGTCGAGGGTCGCCGATTCGTGGCCGATGCCTCCGGGAGCATTCGCACCTACGTCGGACTCGACTCCGCGCCGGACCACGACTCGCGTGCTGCACTAGCGGTACGCGAACTCGACCGTGCGGGCGGCTTCACCCGCGGTCACGTCGTGGTGGCGATTCCGACCGGTTCGGGATGGATCGACGGCGAGGCTGCACGCGGGATCGAGCAAAGGTTCGATGGCGACGTCGCCATCGTCGGCCAGCAGTACTCGTACGCGCCGAGCTGGGTCACGTTCCTGTTCGGTCGCTCGGACGCGGAACGGTCCGCGCAGGCACTGTTCGCGGCGGTCTCGGCCCACGTCGCAGCGATGCCCGCCGACACACGGCCGGCCATTCACGTCTTCGGGCAGAGTATGGGATCGGTTGGCGGCAGCGCGATCTTCGCGGACGACAGCGCCGCCAGGACGGCTACGTGCAGCGCCTTGTGGGCCGGTCCACCAGCCGGTGCGGTCGACACCAGGGGCGCGACGGTGCTCGCCAACAGTTCCGACCCCGTGGTGTGGTGGTCGGGTGCACTGCTCACGCGCCCGCCCGACCTGAGTCGAACTCGTGTCGATGCGCCTGTACCGCAATGGGTTCCGTTTGTGAGCTTCGTGCAGACGACGGTCGACCTGGTGTTCTCCCTCGACGCCCCCTCCGGGCACGGGCATCGGTACGGCGCCGACCAGGGCCTGCTCATGTCAGACTGCTGAGCGATCCGCTGCGCATTCGCCGAGGTCCTCCTACCGTGGAGACATGAGCGCAAACACGGACACGGAAGCCGCACGCGCAATCCTGCGGGACAACTTCGAACGGATCCGGGAGTTGGTGGTCGAGGCCACCGACGGTCTGACTCCCGAGATGTCCGATTATAGGGCCGGACCGAAGGCCAACTCGATCGCTTGGCTGCTCTGGCATCTCACCCGGGTTCAGGACGACCACGTGAGCGACGCGGCCGACGCGGAGCAGGCGTGGACGTCGCGGGGCTGGCAGGAGCGGTTCGGATTCTCCTTTCCCGCCACCGATATCGGCTACGGACACAACAGCACCCAGGTCGGCGAGGTACATGCCGACGCGCAACTGCTCGCCGACTATCACGGCGACGTCCACCTCGCGACCCTCGAGTACATCGACGAGTTGACCAACGAGGAACTCGACCGGATCGTCGATCGCTCGTGGGATCCACCGGTTTCCGTTTCGGTGCGGCTGGTCAGCGTGATCGGTGACTGTCTGCAGCACCTGGGGCAAGCGGCGTATCTGCGGGGCCTGTTGGACGAGCGGTGATCCGGTAGTCACGCCTGCGCGGGCGCCTGGTCCGACGCCGGTAGGCGGTCACCGTGCCGGGCCAGTTGTTGGTGATCTTGCCCGATGCGTTGCGGTACCAATTACCGCACAGACTCCACACCGAGTTGGCGAGTTTGCGTTGGATGCGATCGTTGAACCGCTGCTCGATATCGGCGTCGACCTCGATGGCGCAGCCGGGGCGCTCCGCGAGCCACCTTACGAGCCCGGCGATGTGCCGGGCCTGCGACTCGAGCACGTGGATGATCGACCCGGAGCCGAGGTTCGTGTTGGGCCCGTACAGCATGAACAGGTTGGGGAACCCGGCCGTGGTGATGCCGAGGTACGCGTGGGCGCCGTCGGACCACGCGTCGTCCAGACGTGTCCCGCCCCGGCCCCGTACGGTCATGGGGGCGAGGAAATCCGTAGCCGCGAAACCGGTTCCGTAGATGATGACGTCGGCCGGGTGCAGGGTCCCGTCGACGGTACGGACCCCGTCCGACTCGATCCGCTCGATGGAGTCGATGACGAGATCGACGTTGCTGCGGGTGAGTGTCGGGTAGTACTCGTCGGACAGCAGCATTCGCTTGCAGCCGGGTTCGTAGTCAGGAGTGAGCGCAGCTCGCAGCGTCGGATCCGACACCTGCCGTTCGAGGTGTTTCCGGGCGAGAACCCCGGCCAAGGCGCCCCGCCACCTGGTGTCGACGAGAGCGACCGTGAGGATCTCGAAGATCGCCCAGACGAGGAACCGTTCGCCCCGCAGCGTCGCCGGCACCGATCGGAACACCCGGTGGTGCCAGTCGCTGTAGACGCGGTCGGGTTTGGGCAGGATCCACGGCGCGGACCGCTGGAAGAGCGTCAGACGGCCCGCCTCCGGGGCGATCTCCGGCACGAACTGGATCGCGCTGGCCCCGGTTCCGATCACCGCGACCCGCTCGCCCGAGAGGTCCACGTCGTGGTTCCATTCGGCGGAGTGGAAGGCCGATCCGGCGAAGGTCTCCCGCCCCGGAATACTCGGCAGCGACGGCCGGGACAGCTGCCCCACCGCGGTCACGAGGACGTCCGACTCGATCACTTCGTCGTGGGCCGTGCGCACCGTCCATCGGTTGGTGCGTTCGTCGAACTCCGCTGTGGTGACCGTGACCCCGAACCGGACGAGCCGTAGCAGATCATGCCTACCGGCGACGTCACGCAGGTACGCGAGGATGTCGGGCTGCTCCGAGAACCGGCGCGACCAGTCCGGATTGGGATTCGTCGAGATCGAATACAACGGGGAAGGCACGTCACACGCCGCACCGGGGTACGTGTTGTCCCGCCATACGCCGCCGACGTCGTCACCCTGCTCGAGAATCGTGATGTCGGTGAATCCGGCCCGACGCAACTCGAGCGCCATCGTGATCCCGCCGAACCCGGCGCCGATGATGGTGATCGACGGCTGCCTCACTACGGGCCTCCTCGCGCGCCACCTGGTCCGATGTCCTGGGACAACTGCCCCGGTTGTAGCTGCCCCCGTGAAACGAAGCCTAGTCCGATCGGACAGAGGACGGCCCGGATCCGCACATTGCGGATCCGGGCCGTCCGGCTGACTCGCTTGGTAGCTCGGCCCGTCAGCTCACCGGCGAGGCGATCGGGCCACGTGCCGCCTCGTAGGCGGCACCCACGCGGTACAGACGCTCATCTGCCAGGGCTGGGGCCATAATCTGCAGGCCGACCGGCAGACCGTCGTCGACGGAGACGCCCGACGGGACCGACATCGCGCAGTGACCGGCCAGGTTGGTCGGCAGCGTGCACAGGTCGGACAGGTACATCGCCAGCGGGTCGTCGACCTTCTCGCCCAGCTTCCACGGAGTGAACGGACTGGTCGGAGAGACCAGGACATCGGCCTTCTCGTAGGCCGCATCGAAGTCACGCGCGATCAGGGTCCGAACCTTGAGCGCGGAGCCGTAGTAGGCGTCGTAGTAGCCCGCCGACAGCGCGTAGGTGCCGATCATGATGCGTCGCTTGACTTCCTTGCCGAAGCCGGCGGCGCGGGTCGCAGCCATGACCTGCTCGGCACTCATGTCGCCGTCGTCGACTCGCAGGCCGTAGCGCATGGCGTCGAAACGTGCCAGGTTCGAGGACACCTCGCTCGGCAGGATCAGGTAGTAGGACGCGAGGGCGTACTCGAAGTTGGGGCAGGAAACCTCGACCACTTCAGCGCCGAGCGCCGTCAACTGTTCGACGGCAGCGTCGAACGACGCAATGACGCCTGGCTGGTAGCTGTCCGATCGCAACTCTTTGACAACACCGACGCGCACACCCTTCAGGTCACCCGAAGCACCCTGGCGGGCCGCCTCGACGACCGGCCGGACCGGCTCGTCCACCGACGTGGAGTCACGCGGGTCGTATCCGGCGATCACCTCGTGCAGCAGCGCGGTGTCCAGGACGGTGCGCCCACACGGGCCGCCCTGGTCGAGCGACGACGCGCACGCGACCAGACCGAAACGCGACACGGTCCCATAGGTCGGCTTGGTGCCGACGGTCGCGGTCACGGCGGCGGGCTGGCGGATCGAACCACCGGTGTCGGTGCCGATCGCCAGCGGCGCTTGGTACGACGCGAGGGCAGCCGCGGAGCCACCACCCGAGCCGCCCGGGATGCGCGTGGTGTCCCACGGGTTCCGGGTGGGGCCGTACGCGGAGTTCTCGGTGGACGAACCCATCGCGAACTCGTCCATGTTGGTCTTGCCGAGGATCGGGATGCCGGCCTCACGCAGCTTGGTCGTGAGCGTCGCGTCGTACGGCGACACCCAGTCCTCGAGGATCTTCGAGGCACAGGTCGTCGGCATGTCCGTGGTCGCGAATATGTCCTTGAGGGCGATCGGCACGCCGGCGAGCGCAGAGACGGGCTTGTCCCCGGCTGCAATCGCCGAGTCGGCCTCCTTTGCGGCGACCAGAGCCTGCTCGCCCGCGACGTGCAAGAACGCGTTCAGTTCGCCATCGACCTGTCCGATCCGGTCGATGTGCGCCTGCGTGGCCTCGACCGAGGAGACCTCGCGGGAGTGAATCTTCGACGCGAGCTCCGACGCGTCGAGGCGGGTCAGATCGGTGCTCATTCGCCCTCTCCCAAGATCTGCGGAACGGAGAACCGATCTTCTTCGACGGCCGGGGCACCCGACAGTGCCTGCTCCGGCGTGAGGCCCGGCACGATGACGTCCGGCCGGGTCACGTTCGAGACCGGGTTGGGGTTCGCGGTGGGCGGGACATCATCTGCCGCGACCTCCGAGACCGCCTTCACGTGGCTGAGAATCGAATCCAGCTGACCGGCGAACTCGTCGAGTTCTGCCTCCGTCAGAGTGAGCCGGGACAGCCGGGCGAGGTGGGCGACCTCGTCACGGGAGATGGCAGGCACCTTCGATGACCCCTTTCAGGTCGAAGTGAACGTTCCCGACCAGCCTAGAGCGTGCCGAGATCGATCGTGCAGCCCGTCACCCCAGCAGGCACTGATACGGAATGGAAGGATGGAAGACGGCAGGGACCCGAGCGGTGTCCCTTCTCAGGTATCGGAGCCCTCGGGTGTCAGGGCTCTCGGGTGCCAGAGCTCTCGAGTGCCAGAGCTCGACTTCGACAGAACGGAAAAGCCTCTCGTGTCCTACCTGCTCCGCGTCCAGCTTCCCGATCGGCCCGGTAGCCTCGGCGCGCTCGCCGTCGCTCTCGGTTCTGTCGGGGCCGACATCCTCTCGCTGGACGTCGTCGAGCGTGGCTCGGGGTACGCCGTCGACGATCTCGTCGTCGACGTCGAGTCCGGCTCGCTGCCGGACACGCTCATCACGGCGGCGGAGAAGCTGCCCGAGGTTCACGTCGACTCGATCCGCCCGTACTCGGGGATCCTGGACACGCACCGAGAGCTCGAACTCATCGACCACGTCGCAACCGCGCACTCGGATCGCCTCCAGGTCCTCGTCGACAACGCGCCGAGGGTTCTGCGGGTCGGGTGGTGCACGGTCATGGACATGGGCCCGCACGGCGCGTACCGCGTGGCCGGAAGCCCGGGAGCACCGGAGACCCACGCCGGCGATGCACCGTGGATGCCGTTGAAGCGGGCCGCCGTCCTCCACGGCGACGAGGACTGGGTGCCGAAGTCGTGGCGCGATATGGACACCGCCCTCGCGGCTGCACCGCTCGGCAACACCGGCCGGGCGCTGTTGTTGGGGCGCCCTGGCGGACCCGAGTTCCGCCCCTCGGAGGTCGCGCGGCTCGGCTACCTCACCGGCATCGTCGCGACCGTCCTCGGGTGACCGAGGTCAGACGAGTTCGCGAACCAGCGCGGTGAGTTCGATACCTGGCACCGGTTCCCAGTTTCTTTCCGGCGCGGGCACGAAACCGTTGCGGTCGTAGATGCGACGGGCGTCGACCATGTCCGGCATGGTCGAGATGATCACGGCGTGGTCGCCGCGGTCGTAGGCGACGTCGAGTACGTACTGCACGAGAGCGGAGCCGACGCCCTTCCCGCGGGCCGACTTCGCCACGGCGAGCATCCGGAACTCGAGCTCACCCTTTTCGGCGACA
This sequence comes from Rhodococcus spongiicola, assembly GCF_004011835.1. Taxonomy (GTDB): domain Bacteria; phylum Actinomycetota; class Actinomycetes; order Mycobacteriales; family Mycobacteriaceae; genus Prescottella; species Prescottella spongiicola. Next base: position 406,091 of record NZ_RKLN01000002.1, on the reverse strand, counting down.
TCGGCGAAAGGCGATTCGGGTGTGGCAATGGTCACCGACCCCACGATCTGACCGTTGTACTCGGCCACCACGACCTCCGCCTTTTCGGCGCGGGTCGCAGTGTCGCGCAGGAGGTCGGAATAGGTGTCGGTCCCCGATACGAAGCCTTCACCGATGTAGACCTCGGCAGTGAGCTTGCCGACGGTCTCGTAGTCGGCAGGTGTGACGGCTCGGATATCGATCATGGCGCCATGATGTCAGCTAGGCTGGTTTGCCCGAAACTCGATCGGGACCTTGCACTGAGACTCACGTCACAATTCGAGCTAGGCCGGCACCGGACCACCACGCCCGCAGGGTGGCGGCGGCCATGCAGAGCGGAACGCGCCAGTACCGATTCCGACCAGCATCGACGGGCCACCAACTCGGACGAGAAGCCATTCGCGGCAAGTACCCGATTCCGACCGACTGAACCGCACGCCCAACGACGCGATGTCGTAGACGTGGCGTTAATCACGTGGAAGGCGCTGCCTGGCTCGGTGAATGCTGCTGTCGCACTGTCGTTCTCCCCGGGAGGTCAGACACCGTCGGGGCCACTGTCGAGCAGCCGCCGGAAGCCCGCCTCGTCGAGGATCGGCACTCCGAGCTCCTCGGCCTTGGCCGCCTTAGACCCAGGCGCATCACCGATCACGACGAACGCCGTCTTCTTCGAAACCGAGCCGGCCGCTTTGCCGCCGCGGACCAGGATCGCCTCCTTCGCCTCGTCTCGTGTGAAGCCCTCGAGTGAACCAGTCACGACGATCGACAGCCCCTCGAGGTTCCGGACGATCGACTCGTCACGTTCGTCCTGCATCGTCACTCCCGCGGCCCGCCATTTCGCCACGATGTCGCGGTGCCAGTCGACCGTGAACCACTCGGTCACCGCCGCCGCGATAGTGCCCCCGACGCCGTCCACCGCCGCGAGTTCCTCGATGCCCGCGTTCTCGATGCGCTCGAGGCTGCCGAACTCGCTTGCCAGCGCGCGTGCCGCGGTCGGTCCGACGTGCCGTATCGAGAGGGCTACGAGTACCCGCCACAGCGGCTGCCTCTTTGCCGAACCCAAATTGTCGAGTAACCGGCGGCCGTTGGCCGACAGCGTGCCGGCCTTGGTCCGGAACAATTGCGCCTCGAGCAGATCGTTCTCGGTGAGCGAGAAGAGGTCACCCTCGTCACGGATCACCCCGGCCTGCAGCAACGCGGTGGCCGCCTCGTAGCCGAGTACCTCGATATCGAAGGCGCCTCGGCCCGCGACGTGGAAGACCCGCTCGCGCAACTGTGCCGGGCAAGACCGGGTGTTTGGACAGCGGATGTCCGCATCGCCCTCCTTCGCCGGCGCGAGTGTGGTACCGCACTCGGGACATTCGGTGGGCATCACGAACTCGCGTTCGGTGCCGTCGCGGACGTCGACGACCGGCCCCAGCACCTCCGGGATCACCTCGCCGGCCTTGCGGATCACGACCGTATCGCCGATCAGCACACCCTTGCGCTTGACCTCCGACGCGTTGTGCAGCGTGGCGAGCGACACCGTCGAACCGGCCACCAGGACCGGTTCCATGTACGCGAACGGCGTCACCCGTCCGGTGCGGCCGACGCTGACGCGGATGTCGATCAGCTTGGTGGTGGCCTCCTCCGGCGGGTACTTGTAGGCGACCGCCCAGCGTGGGGCGCGGGACGTCGCGCCGAGTCGCCGGTGCAACGCCATTTCGTCGACCTTGACTACCAGACCGTCGATCTCGTGCTCGACGTCATGGCGGTGCTCGTCCCAGTACTTCACCCGCTCGATCACCGCGTCGACACCGACGACCAGCGAGGTGTGCGTCGAAACCGGCAGTCCCCACGCCGCGAGTGCGGTGTAGGCGTCGTGCTGCGAGACCGGATCGAACCCCTCGGTACGGCCGATCCCATGGCAGATCATGCCGAGCCGACGCCGAGCCGTGACGGCCGGATTCTTCTGCCGCAGAGAACCCGCCGCCGAGTTACGTGGGTTCGCGAACGGCGCCTTGCCGTCCTCGACGAGCGACGCGTTGAGTGCGGCGAAGTCCTCCAGCCGGAAGAACACCTCGCCGCGCACCTCGAGTAGCGTTGGGATCGGGTGTCCGTCAGTGGGTGTGAGAGTTTCGGGTATGTCGGCGATGGTGCGCGCATTCAACGTCACGTCCTCGCCGGTACGGCCGTCTCCACGCGTCGCGGCACGGACCAGCCTGCCGTTCTCGTACACCAGATTGAGCGCGACGCCGTCTATCTTGACCTCGCACAAGTACTCCAGGCCAGCGTTTTTCACGTCAGCCGAACCCGAGGATCGGTCGCCGGCTTCGGCTTCCACGCGGCTCGCCCAGGCGCGGAGTTCGTCGAAGTCGAAGACGTTGTCGAGACTGAGCATTCGCTCGAGATGGTCCACCGCGGTGAACTCGGTCGAGAACCCGCCACCGACGGTTTGCGTCGGCGAGTCCGGCGTCCGCAGGTCCGGATGCCGCTCCTCGAGTGCGTTCAGTTGACCGAACAGTTCGTCGAACTCACCGTCGGAGATGGTCGGCGCGTCCAGCACGTAGTAGCGGAACTGATGGTTCCGGACGACCTCGGCCAACTCCTGCCAGCTTTCGCGATCCTCGGCGCTCGCCGGCTCCGCCGCCGCATCGGCTGGGCTGATCATCGTGGTATCGACTTCGCTGTGGTCCACTTCGGCAGGTTATCGCAGCCGAGCGACATGTTCCGCGGACGCGGACAGGCTCGCCGAACTCGAGCTCGCGGCCCCGCCACGACCCGCGAGAGTGCCTCGAGCTCCGTTCACGGCATCCCGGACGGGTCGGCCCCGTCGGCGAAAGCACGGGTCACCTCGCCGGCCGCACGCAAGGCCGAGCGAGCCCACTCGGGGCTCGCCCCGGCCAGCCCACAGCTCGGCGTCACGACCACCCGCGAGGACAGCAGCGTGCGCGCGAATCCCAGCCGATCCAGCAGTCGTGTCGCCGGCTCCGCCAGCTCCCGCCAACTCGGCGTGTGCCCCGGCGCGGTCGCGGGCACGAGACCCAAGGCCAGATCGACGCCCCCGTCGAGCAGTTCGCCGACACCGTCGAGATCCGCGGTTCGCAGCGTCGACACGTCGAACCCGACCATCGCCGCACCGCTGCGACGCAGCATGCCCCACGGGACGTCGGCCGCGCAGCAGTGCACGAGGACGGGGGCTCCGATGCGCTCGATCGTCGACTGCAACAGCGCGAGTGCCTCCGGCTCCGGCAGCGCACGCGGCGCCTGCAGGATCGACACCCCGGGAAGCGTGCCGGCGAGGACGGCGTCCAGGGCGGGTTCGTCGAGCTGGACGACGATCGGCGACCCGAGGCGGCGGGCGGCTTCGGCGGCGTGCTCGGCGACGCCCTCGGCGAGCGATTCCGTGAGGTCCCGCAGGGCGCCGCGGTCGGTGAGCACCCGGTGTCCCCCGGACAACTCGACCTGCGACGCCAGCGTCAACGGGCCGACGGTCTGCACCTTGATCGGCTGCTCGGTACCGCGTCTGCCTGCCAGCTCCCACGCTTCCTCGAGCGCGTCGACGTCGCGGGCCAACAAGTCGCGAGCCGTGCGGGTGACCGTGCCGATCCGCTGCGCTAGACGGTACCCGGTCGTGGAGGCGTCGAAAGGCATGTCGACCACCAGCGCCGCGGCCCGGCCGATTATGTCGGCGCCGATTCCACGGGCCGGCAGTTCCACCAGGTGCGGGAGCGCGGGCAGCTCGCCGATGGCGATCTCCGCGGCCTCGCGCGGATCTGTACCCGGCCAGGATCCGACGCCCGTCGCGACGCCGACGGGGATCCGCACGTCCGTCACGGCCGGTCCGACGGCGAGCCCGTGCCCGAGATGGTGCCGCTGCCGATGACGACGTCGCCGGCCTGGTCCGGGCGGTACAGCACGACGGCCTGCCCCCGTGCGACGCCGGTCAGCGGCTCCGACAGCTGGACGACGATGCCGCCGTCGTCACTCTTCGGGCCGCCCGGTGTGCCCCCCGCCACCTCCACTACGGCGCGCGCAGTTCCGCCGTGCGCGCGCACCTGCACGACGCACTCGACCGGGCCCTCAGGAGCATGCCCTGACGTCCAGACCGCACGATCAGCGGTGATGGTCCACACGTCGAGTCGGGCAGCCGACCCCACCCGCACCGTACCGGTCTCGGGTTCGATCGCAGTCACGTACCGCGGCTTGCCATCGGCCGCGGGACCCTGGACGCCGAGCCCCTTCCGCTGGCCGATCGTGAAGCCGTGCACACCGTCGTGCCTCGCGAGTTCCTCACCGGTGTCGGCGTCGACCACTGCGCCGGGCCGGATCCCGATCTTCGCGCCCAGGAACGCGCGTGTGTCACCGGAGGGGATGAAGCAGATGTCGTGGCTGTCTGGCTTGTTCGCCACCGCGAGACCACGCTCGGCAGCTTCCGCCCGGATCTGCTCCTTCGGGGTATCGCCCACCGGGAACAGTGCGCGAGAAAGCTGCTCGGCGGTCAACACCGCGAGAACGTACGACTGGTCCTTGTCGGCGTCGACTGCACGGCGCAGCACGCCGTCCTCGAGCCGGGCGTAGTGCCCCGTCGCGACGGCGTCGAAGCCTAGAGCCATCGCCCGATCGGCCAGAGCCGAGAACTTGATCTTCTCGTTGCACCGCAGGCACGGGTTCGGGGTGTCACCCGCGGCATACGACTCGACGAAGTCGTCGATCACGTCTTCCTTGAAGCGCTCTGCGAAATCCCATACATAGAATGGGATTCCGAGTACGTCGGCGGCTCGCTTCGCGTCACCGGCGTCCTCCTTGGAGCAGCATCCACGCGAGCCCGTACGCAGGGTTCCCGGAGCCGAAGAGAGCGCGAGATGCACGCCCACCACATCGTGGCCGGCGGCCACTGCCCGCGCCGCCGCAACCGCGGAATCCACTCCGCCGCTCATCGCTGCCAGAACTCGCATCTAACGATTCCCTCCGTTTGTTCCCGAGGCACCGGCACCTGCCAGTCCAGCGGCACGGGCACGTTCGATCACCTGCGGCAGCGCGGACAGCAGCGTCTCGACGTCGCGATCGGTCGACGTGTGCCCCAACGAGAAGCGCAGCGAACCACGCGCCACGACGGGATCGACGCCCATTGCGGTCAGCACGTGACTCGCGCTCGCCACACCCGCCGTACACGCCGAACCGGTCGAGCACTCGACCCCTGCGACGTCGAGCAGCATGAGCAACGAATCACCCTCGCACCCAGGAAAAGTGAAGTGTGCGTTACCCGGAAGACGTCCGGTTCCGGCCGGGCCGTTGAGAACCGCATCCGGAGCGATCCCTTGCACACCGTCGATCAGCTTGTCCCGCAACATGATCAGCTCGCCGCTACGCGTGTGTATCTCGGATGTCGTGATCCGCACGGCCGAGGCCAGGGCGACGATCGACGCGGTGTCCTGGGTTCCGGATCGCAGGTCTCGCTCGTGCCCACCGCCGTGCGACAGTGGTACGCACGAAACCTGGCGCCCGAGCAACAGCGCGCCGACCCCCTGTGGGCCGCCGAGCTTGTGTCCGGTGACACTCAGCGCGGACAGGCCGCTGGCCGCGAAGTCGATGGGTAGGTGAGCCGCGGCCTGGACTGCGTCACTGTGGATCGGAACGTCGTATGCGGACGCAATCGCAGCTATGTCTTCGATCCGGTTGATCGTCCCGGTCTCGTTGTTGGCCCACATGACGGTCACGAGCGCCGCCTCCTCCGAGTGCACCTCCAACGCGGCCCGCACCACTTCAGGGGGCACCGCGCCGCGCTCGTCCACCGGCAGCCACGTCACCTGGGCGCCCTCGTGTTCGACGAGCCACTCGACGGCGTCGAGGACGGCGTGGTGCTCGACGGCGCTCGCGAGGATCCGGGTGCGCCGGGGATCGGCATCACGCCGCGCCCAGAAGATGCCCTTGACCGCGAGGTTGTCACTTTCTGTGCCACCGGAGGTGAAGATCACCTCGGATGGACGGGCTCCGAGGCCCGCCGCGACAGATTCGCGCGACTCCTCGATCCGACGTCGGGCCGACCGGCCCGATCCGTGGAGCGACGAGGCGTTGCCCACAGTCGCGAAGACCTCGGCCATCGCCTCGATCGCGGCCGGGTACATGGGTGTGGTCGCGGCGTGGTCGAGGTAGACGGCAGAGCTGTGAGCAGACGAGGACATAGCTCGTCAAGGATAGCGGTTCACCCGGAAGCGGCGTGTCCGCAGCGATCCGCCTCACGCAGCCGACTGGTGACGTTGTCCCTCCAGCTGAGCGAGGATCCGTCGGGTGCCGTCATCGGTGCGGCGCCGGACGTGCCGGTCGCACCGCCGCGCGAGTTCGCGTCGGGAGGATCCCGCGACCTGGGGGGCGCCCAAGACGACCTCCACCCTCAGGCCACGGCTGCGCAGGACCCGCCGGATCGAGACTCCGATGCCCTCGTCGCCGACGAAGCTCGGACCCGTCGTCCGTTCGCCCGACGCGGTGACGTAGTCGATCGACACCGGCAGCACGAGGCAATCGGCGTCGATCGCCGCCTGAAACAGCGCCGGCCGGAATCGGCCGAACGCCTGCCCGCACCATGTGGTCCCCTCCGGAAAGGCGATCACGGTCTCACCCGCACCGAGATATTCCCGCACCTGTGCGACCGTTCCCGGCAGTTCCCGCAGACGCGCCCGCTCGATCGGGATGATGCCCGCCCGCCGAGCCACCCCTCCCAGTAGCGGCCACGTGACCAGGTCGGCGCGTGCTACGAAGCGGCCGGGCACCACCGCGGCGAGCACCAGGACGTCCGCCCACGAGACGTGCCCCGCCACCACCAGCACCCCTCCCGTGCCGCTGCTCGCTCGGCCTTCGACGTCGAGCCGAATACCGATGCCACGCAACGCTGTCCGCGCAAGAAGTCGATGACCCGCCGTCCGTGCCGTGGGGGGCAACATGCGCACCAGAGGCAACAGCGCCGCACACGATACTGTCAGCGCCAGCGCCACCCAGCGCGCGCACACAGTCAGAGCCGACACCCGATCCGGGCGCCGTGGCAGACACCCGTCACCACATGGGCTCGTCGGAAACCACGGGTGGCTCACGTCACTACCTCGACCGCCGCCGACGCACGCTGCAACCGCTCGAGATAGCGGGTGTCGGCGTCGGCCAGTCTCTGCACCGCCACGAAGTCCGCGACCCCGAAGTCAGGATCGTGCGCGGGTTCGCCGCAGATCCGCGCCCCCAACCGCAGGTAGCCGCGCAGCAGCGGAGGCACGGCGGGACGCGCGGTCGACGCGATGTCGTCGAGCGGCCGCCCGTCCACCCGCACCGGGCGCAGCGGCCGCACCCACCGTGACCGATCGGCGGCGTGGCGATCTAGCAGGAAGTCGCGTACCCCTCGCACGTTCGCGCCGGCGACGGCATCGGGCTTGTCCTGCATTGGCACGGAGACACAGCCCATGACGGTGTGGTGACCGGTCAGTTGGAGGTATTGGAGGATGCCCGCCCACATCAGAACGAGGACGGAACCCGAGCGGTGCGCGGGATCCACGCACGCGCGCCCCATCTCGACGATCCGGTGCGCGGCCGGGTCCAGCGTGGACAGGTCGAACTCGGTGGCGGTGTAGTAGCCGCCAGCCGCGCCCGCCCGGTCGGGCGTGAGCATGCGGTAGCAGCCGACGAACTCGCCCGAGGCGTTGTCACGGACCAACAGATGGTCGCAGAACTCGTCGAACCTGTCGGCGTCGCGCCCATCGGGAGATCGGGAGATCACGAAGCCGGGTTCGGTGGAGAACACGCGGTGACGCAGGCGCTGCGCCGCCTCGCGGTGCTCACGGTCGGAGGAGACCAGCAGGGAGTAACGCGACCCGCTCGTGACAAGGCCGGGTTCCCGCGCAGAACAGACGGTTTCGACCAACGAAGTTGTCATGGCGCAGGTCTATCGCCGCCGACCGGCGGTAGGGCGTCAACCGCGTGTCGCGTCGGTGCAGCTTTGGTGAACGGACCGCGCGCCTACCTCCGCTCTCCGCCCTTCGGCGCGGAAGCCGGTACGTGCGCGCATGGTCTCGTCGAACCGATGGCCTCCGGCTCCCATCCCTACCGATTCGTCGGCATGGGAGCCGAGGTGGAGCACCCCTTCAACAGGGCGTACTGCTCGCTCAGGAGCCGAGAGACTTCAGACGGTTCACGCCAGGAATCCGCGGGCGGGTCGAAGCCTCCGAGTCTCCTTGGTCCCGGGTGGAACCGTGGTCACCAGTACCTGCCGAACTCGTTTCCGTAGCCGTGGTGTCCTCCTCCATAGCCGTGGTGTCCTCCTCCATAGCCGTGCCCTCCGTAGCCATGCTTGACGTCGTTGATTGGCGCCGAGATCGATCCGAAGTGCCAACGGGCGTCGTTGATCGGTGCCGAGATCGATCCGAAGCTGCCGCGTCCGTAGCCATGGCGATCCACACTGTTGGCGGGTGCCGAGATCGATCCGAAGCTGCCGCGTCCGTAGCCATGGCGATCGACATTGTTGGCGGGTGCCGAGATCGATCCGAAGCTACCGCGTCCGTAGCCATGGCGATCGACATTGTTGATGGGTGCCGAGATCGATCCGAAGCCGTGCCCGTACCCATGACGTACGTCGTTGATCGGTGCCGACACCGGCGCGCTGGGCGCTGCCATGGCCGGCGCGACTCCGAGCCCGAGGGGAAGCGCAGCAAGCGCTCCGACAATGGCGATCTTGGCGAGAGTACGACGTGGGGGGATGGTCTTTGTGTTCATCAAATACTCCTTGGTCCACATGCGGGTCCGTCGCCTTGGCTGCCGGCGTCGGATCCGACGGGACTCGTCCTCTACCTGACGGACGGGCCAAGACCCACCGTACGCCTGTCGAAGTTGGGGTTCAGTGGGACGGAATCCCGTGCCGCGCAAGAGTAATAGCCAATCGCGATCCCTTCTGATCGTCGGTTCCGGCCGCACCGCCATGATCAGCACAAACGCTCGCTATGCAAACGAACTGTTTCCATAATGCGACCCTTCAGTGCCCTCCGAACGTCACCGAACCAGCTCACGACCGTGACGAACGTCACCAGGTCATGCTCGCGACCTATCCCGTTCACGCCGGTCCCGTGCTTCGGCCGCCTGGGCTGACGCGCGACACCCAGCACACACAGCAGGTCCCCACAGCGCTGCGACCACTACGTCAACTGCCACAAGACCCGCGACAGCCTCCAAACGAGTGGCATAGGAGCGCCCCGCTCGACAAGAAGGCCGCGCTCCAGCCACAGGCTGGAGACGCGGTCCGGGTGAGTGCAGATTTCTATCGTGGTGCCGCTCGGGAACCCGATCAGGGTAGGACCGGTCTCGTGAGGTTGTCGGCCACCAACCTCCCATGCCTACCGATTAGGCGGCATGGGAGCGAGGTGGGCTGGACACACCCGACAGCAGGGCTCGCTCAGGAATCGAGAGACCCGTGACGGTTCAGGACAGGGATCCGAGCTGCCCGGGAGGGCCGGAGCCGAACGGCCCCCCGAAGGGGCCTCTGCTGAGCTCCGGACCGTAGCCATGTCGATCGGCATTGTTGGCTGGTGCCGAGATCGATCCGAAGCCGCCACCGAATCCGTGCCCGAAGCCACCGCCACGGAATCCGTGCCCGAAGCCATGCCCGCCATAGCCATGACGGACATCGTTGACTGGTGCCGAGATCGACCCGAAGCCGTGCCCGAAGCCATGGCGGACATCGTTGATCGGCGCCGAGATCGACCCGAAGCCGTGCCCGAAGCCATGACGGACATCGTTGATCGGCGCCGAGATCGACCCGAAGCTGCCGTGTCCACGGACATCATTGATCGGCGCCGACACAGGCGTGCTGGGCGCAGCCACGGCCGGGGCGACTCCGAGCCCGAGGGGCAGCGCAGCGAGCGCTCCGACAACAGCGATCTTGGCGAGAGTACGACGTCGGGAGATGGTCTTTGTGTTCATCATCAATACTCCTTGGTCCACATGCGGATCCGTCGCCTTTGCTGCCGGCGTCGGAACCGACGGGACTCGTCCTCTACGTGACGGACGGGCCAAAACCCAAGGTACGCCTGTCGGCGTGGGGCTTCAGCGGAGCTGAATCCCGTACTGCGCAAGCGGAATAACCGGTCCCGGCCCCTTCGATCATCGATTCCGGCCGCACCACGATGATCAGCGCAAACTACCACTCACAGAACCGAACGGTCCCCCGGAAACGGTCCTCCAGTACCCTGCCGAGGCCACTGAGCCACGCTCGCCTTCCATACGATTCCACCCACCTCGGCGGCGGCGAGGTGGGTGGAATCACCCGATAGCAGGACCGACTGGCCGCTCAGGAATCGGCAGAAGCGAGACGGTTCAGGACCCGAAACCCGGTCCCCCGAAACCCGGTCCCCCGAAACCCGGTCCCCCGAAACCCGGTCCCCCGAAACCCGGTCCCGGGCGGAACCCCGGTCCATAACCCGGACCTGGGTGGAACCCCGGCCCGCCGAACCCTGGCCCCGGCCCCGGGCGGAACCCCGGTCCCCCGAACCCTGGCCCCCGATACTGGGCGTGGTGCGGTCCATAGGCGACGTCGTTGACTGGTGCCGAGATCGATCCGAAGCCACCGCGACCGAAGCCATGCCCGCCATATCCATGACGGACGTCGTTCACTGGTGCCGAGATCGATCCGAAGCCATGCCCATACCCATGACGGACGTCGTTGATCGGTGCCGAGACCGGCGCGCTGGGCGTTGCCACGGCCGGGGCGACTCCGAGTCCGAGGGGCAGCGCAGCGAGCGCTCCGACAACAGCGATCTTGGCGAGAGTACGACGTCGGGAGATGGTCTTTGTGTTCATCATCAATACTCCTTGGTCCACATACGGATCCGTCGCCTTGGCGGGCTTCGGAAACGACGGGACTCGTCCTCTACGTGACGGACGGGCCAAAACCCAACGTACGCCCGTCGGCTTCGTGCATCAGCCGGGCGGAATCCCATGCGGCGCAGCCGCAATAGCCAGCTCCGCCCTCTTCTGATCGCACGTTCCGCACGCACGACGATGAGCAGCACAAACGATCGCTCAGCGAACCGAACAGTCCCCCGGAAACGACCGCCGCCGCCCTGCGAGCCACTCGCTGCCGTGACACATCTCACGTCCACGCCATCGTTGCCCCCACCCCCGACACGGGAGTTCGGCCATCACAGGCCTCCGAACCGACTCGAACGACGCCCGCCACTGACCGGCATGACGACCCCGCCAGGCGGAAGACCGCTCTCTGCCCGGTCACCCAGTCCGGCCGATACCCTTGCGTCAGTTCGATATCGACCCCGACCTCCGTACCGTCACAGCCGATACCGGTCAGTTGACAGCATTTCGAGAAGCTGCTCGATCACCACGGTGTTCGGGCGCATCGACTGGTCGAAGTCGCCTTGGACACAGTCGTGTTCGACCTTCTTCAGTAGCCGAAGAGATGGGAGGCCGTAGCGCAGAGCTGCGAGAGCCCGTAGACGAAGGGTACGGTCACCGTCAACCAGGCGAGGGCGATGAGCCCGCGATTGACGGGGTGGCCGGACCCGTGCTCTGGCTTTGCAGCTGTGGCCGGTTTGGTGTTTGTCACGTTTCCTGCCCCGCCTCTCTGCGATGTGAAGTCCAGTCCCCGACGGAGTCCTCCACCCTGGCCGGAACGGCTTCCTGGTACTTGGGGTCGACGTGCCGAATCAGCTCGTTCCAGACGAACCCCACGATCAACAGCACGATCATGACCCCGAACTTCAGCATGTAGAGATCCGGACCGCTCTTGCCGGCCACGTTCTGAGAGTCCGCGACAGCGTTCACGATAAGTGGTCCGAGCACGCCGGCCGCGGACCACGCCGTAACCAACCTGCCGTGGATCGCACCGACCTCCCGGCTGCCGAACAAGTCGCGCAAGTATGCCGGGACAGTCGCGAACCCTGCGCCGTAGAAGGACACGATCAGCATCGTGCAGACGAGGAACAACGCCTTGTTGGCGTTGGTGGTCAGAGCGAGCGTCAGGTACAGAAGAGCACCGCCACCGAGATAGAGCCGGAACATGTTCTTGCGGCCGATGACGTCGGACAACGTCGACCAGCCGAATCGACCCGCGATGTTGGCCAGCGAGACGACCGCCACGAATCCCGCAGCCGCCACTGCCAGAGCCGTGGCGCGCTGGACGCGGTGGGGAAGAAGTCCTGGAAGATCGGAGCTGCCCTCTCGAGAATGCCGATTCCCGCGGTGACGTTGAAGCACAGGGCAATCCAGAGCAGCCAGAACTGGGGTGTCTTGATCGCGCTTGTCGCTGAGACGCTCACCGTGCTGACAAGCGATTCGGCCCTGTGTGGCGTGGACTCCCAGCCGACAGGCCTCCAGTCGGGCGCCGGAACGCGGATCAGCAGCCAGCCCAACGACATGAATACCGCGTAGGCACAACCGATCACGAGAAGGGTCGCCGAAACTCCGGCCGTGTCTCGACCGAGGCCGTCGAGCAGGCTGTTGGCCAACGCCGAAGCCACCAAGGCGCCACCACCGAAGCCCATGATGGCCATGCCCGCCGCCATCCCGGGACGGTCAGGGAACCACTTCATCAGCGTGGACACCGGGGAGATGTACCCGATACCCAGACCGATACCGCCGACGAACCCGTAGCCGAACACGACAAGCCAGTACTGTTCGATGAATACCCCGAGGGCGGCGATCAGATAGCCGCTACAGAAGCATGAGGTGGCCACGACCATGGCCCATCGCGGGCCCCTGCGATCTACGCGGGTTCCGAACAGCGCGGCCGAGGCTCCGAGCATCACGATGCTGACGGTGAACGGCAGCGCACTGGCCGTTCCCGAGATGCCCATCGACGACTCGAGTGGAGACTTGAAGACGCTCCAGGCATAGGTCGATCCGATGGCGAGATGTATCGAGAGTGCGGCTGGCGGAACGAGCCAGCGGCTCCATCAGGGTCTGGCGACGATCCTCGAACGTTCGAGGAAGCTGGCTGTCACGATCGAATGCCCCTTCTGAAATGCCCGAACTCCGGGCGAGAAATCAGATTCGAATCAACGACGGTGGACCAAGGGCTGAAGCCGGATCCGGGTCTCGGGAACCGAGGACTCGAGACGGTTCAAGTGAGGAGTGGTCGCAATGTTCATCGCCGATTACTCCTTGCTCCACGTGCGGACCCGTCGCCTCGGCTGGGGCTTCGGAACCCGGCTGGGACTCGTCCTCGGTGGACCGAAATCCGATCGTTGTGCTTACTTAACAAGTGCGCCCCGACCGTCCCGGAAACGACACGGTCGCCGCAACCTCTCGCACAGAGAATGTTGCGGCGACCGTGTGAGCCCGCCGGACGGTGGCGGGATTTCAGCGAAGCGTCCGGCCCGGATTCAGCCCCGGTGAGCCTTGATGGCCTCCGTCAGCTGCGGGGCGACGTTGAACAGGTCGCCCACGACGCCGTAGTCCGCAATCTCGAAGATCGGGGCCTCTTCGTCCTTGTTGACCGCGACGATGGTCTTCGAGGTCTGCATGCCGGCCCGGTGCTGGATGGCTCCCGAGATGCCGAGTGCGATGTACAGCTGCGGCGAGACCGTCTTGCCGGTCTGGCCGACCTGGAACTGGCCCGGGTAGTAGCCGGAGTCGACGGCGGCACGCGAGGCACCGACGGCGGCACCGAGCGAATCGGCGAGCTCCTCGACGACCGAGAACTTGTCGGCCGACCCGACGCCGCGACCGCCGGAGACGACGACCGACGCCTCGGTGAGCTCGGGGCGGTCGCCACCGACGATCGGCTCACGCGAGACGATCTTGACGGCGCTCTCGTCCTGAGCCGGAACCTCGACCGCGACCTGCTCGCCGGCCGCGGCCTGCGGCTGGGCCTCGACGGCACCCGGGCGGACCGAGATGACCGGAACCTCGCCGTTGGCCTTGGCGTCGACGGTGAACGCGCCACCGAAGATCGAGTGGACGGCGCTGCCGTCGGACTTGATCTCGACTACGTCGGACAGCAGGCCGGAGCCGAGACGAGCTGCGAGGCGACCGGCGACCTCCTTGCCCTCGATGCTGGCCGCGGTGACCACGGCAGCCGGGCTCGCGGACTCGACCAGACCCGCGAGGACATCGACCTTCGGGGTCACCAGGTAGCCCTCGACGTCGTCGGACTCGGCGACGTAGATCTTCGCGGCACCGGCGGCCGCCAGTGCGTCAGCCAACTTGCCGGCCGTACCGACCGGGCCGGCGACGACGGCGGACGGCTCACCGAGCGCACGAGCGGCGGTGATGAGCTCGGTGCTGATCTTCTTCAGTGCACCCTCGGCGTGCTCGACGAGCACGAGTACTTCTGCCATTGCTTACTTCTCCCTGTCTTGTCTGCTGGTCTCGAGGGGGCTGGATCAGATGATCTTCTGGCCCACGAGGTACGCGGCGATCTTGGTGCCGCCGTCGCCCTCGTCGGTGACGCGCTCGCCAGCGGTACGCGGGGGCTTGGGGGTGGAGGCGGTGACGGTGGTGCCGGCGTTGGCGACGCCCACGGTCTCAGGATCGACACCCAGATCGGCCAGGGTGAGGACCTGAACCTCCTTCTTCTTCGCGGCCATGATGCCCTTGAAGGACGGGAACCGCGGCTCGTTGATCTTCTCGCTGACCGAGACGATGGCCGGCAGGCTGGCCTCGAGACCGAAGACACCCTCGTCGGTCTCACGCTCGCCGGTGACCTTGCCGTCGGCGACGGTCAGCTTGCGCAGCTGGGTCAGCTGCGGCAGGCCGAGGTACTCGGCAATGATGGCCGGGACGGCGCCGATACGGCCGTCGGTGGCCTCGTTGCCGGCGATGACCAGGTCGGCAGCCTCACCGTTGTCGAAGCTGATCTGGCCGAGAGCGGCCGCCAAGGTCCAGCCGGTCTGGATCGCATCGGAGCCGTGCAGAGCCGGGTCGTTGACGTGAACAGCCTTGTCGGCACCCATGGACAGGGCCTTGCGGATGGCTTCTTTGGCGCGGTCGGGGCCGGCGCACAGCACGATCACCTCACCGCCGTCGCGCTCCTTGATGAGGAGTGCTTCCTCGACGGCGCGCTCGTTGATCTCGTCGAGCACTGCGTCGGCGGCCTCGCGGTCAAGCGTGAAGTCCCCGTCCGTGAGCTTGCGCTCGGACCACGTGTCGGGGACCTGCTTGATCAAAACGACGATGTTCGTCATGGGTCTTCGTCGACCTCCTGGTTGTAGCTGGCTGATGATCGCGAGCAACTCCGCGACATGCCGAGCTCTCGTAGACAAGTTCTTTGCACGTTGGCTGTGCGACAGATTACCCCACAGCAAGTTACCGGCCGGTAACTTGGGTGAAATCCGGTCTCACAATAACCATCAACCGGCACCTTCACGGCTGTGATGTGGACCACCCGTACAACTCTCGGGGCCAGTGCCACTAACCTCGCTGAGGTGAGCGAATCCACTGTTGGTTGCACGACCGAGCGCGCAGACGCTACGCCCGACCCTGCTAGCGAGGCGTCCACACTGCCGCTGACCGGCGAACGCACGGTCCCCGGAATCCCCGAGGAGAACTACTGGTTCCGGCGCCATGAGGTCGTCTACCGTGACCTGCTCCCGCGCTGCTCCGGTCGCGAAGTACTCGAGGCGGGATCTGGAGAAGGCTACGGCGCCAACATGATTGCCGACGTGGCGACAAAGGTGACGGGGCTCGACTACGACATCTCGGCGGTCGAACACGTGCGTGCCCGCTACCCCCGTGTGGAGATGGTGCACGGCAACCTCGCGGAGCTACCGCTATCGGACGAGTCCGTCGACACCGTCGTCAACTTTCAGGTAATCGAACATTTGTGGGATCAGGCGCAGTTCCTGCGAGAGTGCCATCGGGTGCTGCGCCCAGGCGGTGAGCTGCTCGTGAGCACGCCCAACCGCATCACGTTCTCCCCGGGTCGCGATACGCCGCTCAATCCGTTCCACACCCGTGAGCTCAACGCCGCCGAGTTGACCGAACTATTGGTCGAGGCAGGCTTCAAGGTCGCGCTGATGACCGGCGTCCACCACGGCCCGCGCCTGCGCGAACTCGATGCCGAACACGGTGGATCGTTCATCGACGCCCAGATCGAGCGGGCCCTCGCGGGCGAGCCGTGGCCGGAGCAACTCTGCAGCGACGTCGAAGGCGTCACCGCCGACGACTTCGTCCTGCTCGAGGCGGATATCGACGACAGCCTCGATCTCGTCGCCGTCGCGATCAAGGACCCCGTGGCGTGACGGGGACAGCAGAGATGGGGACACAAGAGGTGGGGGCCTCGCGTGAGCCGGGCATGTTCTGCCTGGTCCTGCACTCGCACTTGCCGTGGCTCGCCAACCACGGGCGCTGGCCGGTCGGCGAGGAGTGGCTGTATCAATCGTGGGCGGCGACGTATCTACCGGTGACGGCGGTGTTGCGGCGACTCGCCGCCGAGGGGCGCACCCGCCTGCTCACACTCGGCGTCACGCCGGTGCTCGCGGCGCAGCTCGACGACCCGCACAGCCTCAACGGCATGCACCACTGGCTCGGCAACTGGCAACTCCGCGCCCACGAGGCCGCCGGGATGTCGTCGGCCTCGCACCGCGACCTGGGCGCCCGCGAGCACCGCGCATCCGCGACGGCCCTCCATGATTTCGAAACCCGTTGGCGCCATGGTGGTTCCGCAGTACTGCGCGAGCTGATCGACGCCGAAACGATCGAGCTCCTCGGCGGCCCGCTCGCGCATCCGTTCCAGCCGCTGCTCGATCCGCGACTACGGTCATTCTCGCTCTCCGAGGGTCTCGCCGACGCCGAGTCGCGGTGGGGCCACACCCCCTCCGGGATCTGGGCACCCGAGTGCGGGTACACGCCGGGGATGGAGAGGGGCTACGCAGCGGCGGGTGTGTCGCACTTCATGGTCGACGGCCCTGCGCTGCGCGGTGACACCACGGCCGGTCGGCCGGTGTGGGACTCCGACGTCATCGCCTTCGGCCGCGACCTCGAGGTCAGCTACCGCGTGTGGTCGCCGAAGACCGGCTACCCCGGCCACGCGGCCTACCGCGACTTCCACACCTACGACCACGACACCGGACTCAAGCCCGCACGCGTGACCGGTCGCACGGTGCCCTCGGAGAAGAAGGCGCCCTACGACCCGGAGCTCGCGGCGGTCGCCGTCGACAAGCACGTCGCCGATTTCGTCGAAACCGTCCGTCGGCGCCTGCGTAGCGAATCCGAACGAATCGGCCGCCCCGCACTCGTCGTCGCCGCTTTCGACACCGAACTGTTCGGGCACTGGTGGCATGAGGGACCTCAGTGGCTCGAACAGGTGCTCCGGGCGCTTCCCGAGGCTGGCATCGAGGTCGGGACCCTCGCCGACGCCCGCGATCGCGGCTACGTCGGTGCCCCCGTCGAACTGCAGGACTCGTCCTGGGGTTCGGGCAAGGACTGGCGGGTGTGGGCCGGCGACCAAGTACAGGACCTGGTCCAGCTCAACGCCGAGGTCGTGCAGACCGCGCTCGATACGATCGACAAGAACCGCGACGCGAATCTCCACGGATTCGGGGGCGCCCCGGAACTTCGCAATCGGGTCCACGACCAGATGTTGCGTGAGACGCTGTTGACCGTCTCGAGCGACTGGGCCTTCATGGTCAGCAAGGACTCCGCGGCCGGGTACGCTCGCGACCGAGCCCACAAGCACGCACATGCGCTGCGGGAGATCGCCGACGCCGTCGCGTCCGGACGGGACGAGGTCGCGCACCGCCTTGCCGACGGATGGAACGCCGCCGACGGCCTGTTCCCCGCACTCGACGCGCGGCGCCTGCCCGTTCGCTCGGCCGAAACAGCTGCATTCGCTGGGAGCATGCAATGAAAGTTCTGATCGTGTCGTGGGAATACCCGCCCGTGGTGGTGGGTGGGCTGGGGCGGCACGTCCACCACCTGGCAACCGAACTGGTCTCAGCCGGCCACGAGGTGGTCGTGCTGTCGCGACGGCCGTCGGGCACCGACCCGTCCACGCATCCGACGACGACGGAGATCGCCGAGGGCGTGCTCGTGGTCGCGGTCGCCGAGGATCCGCCGCACTTCATCTTCGGTGAGGACATGCTGGCGTGGACGCTGGCGATGGGACACGCGATGGTTCGTGCGGGCGTGGCCCTGTCGAAGGGTGGCATCGGTGATGGCTGGCAGCCCGACGTCGTGCACGCCCATGACTGGCTTGTGGCGCACCCGGCGATCGCACTCGCCGAGTTCTACGACGTCCCGTTGGTCTCGACGCTGCATGCCTCGGAGGCAGGTCGGCACAGCGGGTGGATCTCCGGCCGCGTCAACCGTCAGGTGCACTCGGTGGAGTGGTGGCTCGCCAACGAATCCGACTCCATCATCGCCTGTTCGAAGTCGATGGAGGACGAGGTCACCCAGCTGTACGGCCCGGAACTGCCGCCGATCACCGTGATCCGCAACGGCATCGACGTCACGACGTGGAGCTACCGTTCACGCTCGCCCCGGTCCGGACCGGCGGCCCTGCTGTATGTCGGACGCCTCGAGTACGAGAAGGGTGTGCAGGACGCGATCGCAGCGCTGCCGCGAATCCGACGCAGCCACCCAGGCACGACGTTGGCCGTCGCCGGTGAAGGCACTCAGTTCGAGTGGCTGCGCCAGCAGGCCCGCACACACCGGGTCGCGCGCTCGGTGACGTTCCTCGGCAACCTCGATCACGAGGAGCTACTCGGTTGGTTGCACGGTGCCGACGCGATCGTGTTGCCGAGTCGCTACGAGCCGTTCGGGATCATTGCGCTCGAGGCGGCCGCAGCGGGCACCCCGCTGATCGCTTCGACCGCGGGTGGGCTCGGCGAGGCCGTCGTCGACGGTGTGACCGGGCTGTCGTTCGCCCCGGGCGACGTGGACGGACTCACCTCCGCGGTGCGAGAGACCCTCGACGATCCGGACGCCGCCCAGGTTCGGGCACAGGCGGCACGCGATCGTCTGACCGCCGACTTCGATTGGCGCAAGGTGGCCGAGGAGACCGTGCAGGTGTATGCCGCGGCCAAGCGTCGCGTCCGCCACCCGTTGGCGCGTCCGGAGGTTCCCGAGCGCCCGCTGCCCGGTCGGTAGCGGGCACTCGGACCGCTCTACTGCTGGGTACCGGCTCCGTTCCCGTTCCCGTTCACGAGAGCCCCCTCACCACCACCGGTCGCGGCCTTCTTTCGGGCGATGTCCTCGAGGGCGGCTATGTACTTCGCCCGCTCCTCGGCGCCGGCCTCCCAGTCGGCGCGGCGGTTCTTGACCGGTTTCGCCGGTGATCCGACGGCGATGCTGAAGTCGGGGATGTCCCCCTTGACCACGGCGTGAGCACCGAGCACGCAGCCACGGCCGACACGCGTGTTGCGCAGGACCGAGACCTTGGCGGCAATCCACGTGTCCGGGCCGATACGAACTGGACCCTTGGCGATGCCCTGATCCTTGATCGGGACCGTGATGTCCTCGGTCCGGTGATCGAAGTCGCAGATGTAGCACCAGTCAGCGACGAGAGTCGATGCACCGATCTCGATGTCGAGGTAGGTGTTGACGACGTTGTCCTTGCCGAAGACGACCTTGTCGCCGATGCGCAGCGAACCCTCGTGGCACCGTAGGGCGTTGCCGTCGCCGATGTGGACCCACTTGCCGATCTCCATCCGCGACAGTCCCGGCGTCGAGTGGATCTCGACGTTCTTGCCGAGGAACACCATGCCGCGCGTGATGATGTGCGGGTTGGCGAGTTTGAACTTCGCCAACCGGTAGTAACGGACCAGGTACCACGGTGTGTACGCCTTGTTCGCGATGACCCACTTCAGCGAACCAAGCGTCAGAAAGCGGGCCTGCTCACTATCGCGACGTCGTGATCCGCGCCACCTCGTGCGCAACGGTGCGCCCCACATGCTCGTCATGAGATATAAGCCTACGGACCACGGCTGTGCGTCTGACCACGCGCCCTCGGTGGCGGCTAGGCGGCAGGACGTCCGGCGACGTCGTCCTCGCTCCAGTCCTCCGCGCGCCAAGACTCGCTCGTCGACCTCGACCCAGGCGTGACCGGGATGTGACGCCGAGCGCGGCGGCGGGCGCGGCGGCGTTGCTTCTGGCGCGTCCAACCGTCGTCGTGTGCGACCAGATACGCGGCGACGGCCCCGAGAGTGCCAATGACGACCATCTCGATGAACGACACCATGACAATGCCCACCATCACCGCTGTGCCGGCGACTAGCGCGACGGTGACGATCCGGCCGGCGAGCGGGGACGCGAGGAGGTGGTCTTCCTCGTCGCCGTCTGCGGACGACGGATCCTCCTGGGTTCCGGGCGCGGACGACGCATCAGCATCAGCCGTCCCGTGCGCAACAGTCTCCCCCGTCTGCACTTCGGATCCTGTCCGCTTTCCCGACCGCATGAAACCATTAGACACAATTTCCGGCGGCGTGTCGGAGTGGAAATCATAAATGATCCACAACGATCACGAAACTCGGGAATTGCATCGATGACGTTCACGCCTATCAGTCGAATCAGCCACGCAGGGCGTGGTCCACCGTTACGTACGACAGACCGTGCGCGAGCGCGACCGGGGCATGCGTCACCCGCCCTGACCAGGTGTTAAGACCCATCGCGAGAGAAGGATCGTCGCGCATCGCGGCGCGCCAGCCCTTTCCCGCAACCGCGGATACGAACGGTAGCGTGACATTTACGAGGGCACGGGTCGACGTATGAGGAACAATACTCGGCATATTCGGTACTGCGTAAATAACAGAATTGTGAACCATATATGTGGGTTCGTCATGGCTGGTGGGCCGAGAGTCCTCGAAACATCCGCCCTGGTCGATCGCGATGTCGACCAGCACGCTCCCCGGCAACATGCGGGAGACCAAATCGGACGAGACCAGATGCGGCGCACGAGCACCGGGAACCAGAACCGCACCGATCACCAGATCCGCGTCGATGAGCGTGCGCTCGAGTTCGGTCCGGGTGGACACGGCCGTCGAGATGCGCGACCCGAACCGTGTGTGCAACCACCGCAGCTTCGCGACGTCACGATCGAGCACAGTCACCCGCGCACCCATACCCGCCGCGACCGTCGTCGCATGTGTTCCGGCGTTGCCGCCGCCGATGACGACCACACGGGCCGGACCGACGCCCGGCACGCCGCCGAGCAGGATGCCGCGCCCCCGGCGCTCGCCCGACGCGCTCGCCTGCAATGCGTGCGCCCCCACCTGAGTTGCAAGCCTGCCGGCGACCTCGCTCATCGGCGCGAGCAACGGCAGTGATCCATCAGCCAGCTCGACCGTCTCGTATGCAATGGCGGTGACACCACTCGACAGCAGCGCCTCGGTGCAGTCGAGCGACGCCGCGAGGTGGAGATAGGTGAAGAGGATCTGCCCGCGCCGCATCAGCGCGTACTCCGGTTCCAGCGGCTCCTTCACCTTCACGATCAGGTCCGCCTCGGCCCACACCTCGTCCGCCCGATCGAGGATCCGGGCGCCGGCCGCAACGAACTCCTCGTCCGGCAGCGACGACCCGTCGCCCGCCCCACGCTCGACGAGCAGCTCGTGCCCCTGGGCCCGTAGCTCGTTGACGGCGAGCGGAGTCAAGGCGACCCGCAGCTCGCCGTTCTTGATCTCCTTCGGCACCCCGATTCTCATGATGTCTCTCCTCCGCCGAAGCAAGCGGTTCAACGCCACGTCGACCATCGCCGATAGGTCTTCGTCGAGGGTCCCACGAAATTCGCCGGGGAGGTTCGACGACGCCGAATCCCGGCCGGGATAGTCTCTGGTCCGAGCAAATTCCGACTCGAGGAGATGTAATGCGGCGTGCCCTCAGGTCGTCGGCGGCGGCACTGGCGACGATCTCGGCCCTCCTACTGGCAGCATGCGGCGGGGATTCCGGCACCGAGAACGTCTTCGGGGCGGGTGGCTGGCCAGGGATGCACGCCGACGCCCGCAACAGCGACACGAGCGCCGTCACCGGGTCGCGTTCGCTGGATTTCGCGTGGTCGCGACCGATCGGTGGTCCGACGCCCACCCGAGCGACGGTCGCGGCGAACGGTCAGATCTTCCTTACGTCTCAGACCGAGCAGGGCTGCAATCTGTCGTCCTTCCAGATGGACTCCGGCCGTAAGCGTTTCTGCAACGGGATCGGCCCGGGCGCCGCCACAGGGGCGCCGGTCGTGGACGCGGCGGCCAACGTGTACGTCGGCGAGGAAGGCGCAATGAGCTCGTTCAACGAGTACGGCCAGTTGCGCTGGCGCACGCCGGTGACAGGCACCCCGCAGTCGGCCCAGTTCACCGGTGACGGCAATCTTCTCTTCGTAACGCAACTCGGCCAGATCAACGTGCTCGACCCCCAGACCGGCTTCAAGGTGCTCCCGTCGTACGACCTGATCCCGCCGGCGTCGTACACGCAGGGGGTCAACGTCGCGCCCATCCCGAACGGGCAGGGCCTCGACGCGTGCTTCGACGGTACGTCCGCGTGCCCGGTAGCGAACTCCCCCGCGATCGACCTGGACAACGGCCGGTTCGTGCTCACGTTCTGGCGACCCGGTGCGGAACAGGCCGACCTGGTCGCGATGTGGTACCGGGGTGGGAACGATGCCCGGATCGACACCGACTGGTCCACGACGATCCTCGAGGACGGGGCCGGGTCCGCGCCAGTCCTGTCGGCGGACGGGAGAACCGTGTACACAGGCGACAACGCCGGCCAGCTGTGGGCGGTCGATGCCGCCACCGGGGAGACCAAGTGGAGTTACGACCTGGGGTACAGGCCCCTCGGTAGCCCATCCGTGTCGGCCGACGGGCTGATCATCCCGGCGGGCGGAGAGGAGGGCTACCTCCTGGCGC
The DNA here is from genome assembly GCF_004011835.1 of Rhodococcus spongiicola. Lineage (GTDB taxonomy): Bacteria > Actinomycetota > Actinomycetes > Mycobacteriales > Mycobacteriaceae > Prescottella > Prescottella spongiicola. The sequence goes on along the minus strand of NZ_RKLN01000002.1, from coordinate 383,283 downwards.
TCCAGGATCGGGGGGACGGGGCCGAATCGGTCTGGGAGCGGGGCGATCTCGCTCAGGTGGGCGCCGCAGCCCAGACTGCCGGCTCGACCGGCTACACGACGGTGCGTGACGGCGATGACGGTGTCGCACTGCTCACGTTCGACACCGCGACCGGCGAGACCCTCGACCAGGACGCGCTGCCCGGCGCCACCGGGTTCACAGCCGGCACGTCGATCGGACCGGACGGCGAAGTGCTCACCCCGACCCTGATCGGCGAGTTGTTCGTCCTGCAGTGACGACGCATTCAGTTCCGCACGACCTCAGTTCCGCACGACCTCAGTTCCGCTCGACCTCAGTTCCGTGCCGCCTCAGGTCCGTGCGGCGCACACGAACGCGACGGGAGCATGTCCGATCCGGGTGAGCACCACCGACAGGGGCGTGCTGCCCCGCAGCTTCAGACGCGGGCGTAGCACCGCCGGATCGATGTCGAGCCCCCGGACCAGGATCTCGGCCGAACCGCAGTCGCGGGCGGCCAACTCCCGCCGAAGGGCCTTCTCCGTGTACCCGAGCCGGGTCAGCACCCGGAACCCGCGCACCCCCTCGGGCACGCTGTCCCCGGTGAGATAGGCAATCCGCGGATCCAGTTGCCAGAGCCCGTGCCGGGCCGCGTAGTGGCGCACCAGTCCCGCGCGTACGACAGCACCGTCCGGCTCGACGATCCACTCCCCTGGTTCGCGTTCGGGGATGTCGTCCGGTTCGGTGTCGGTGATCTCCCACGCCGTCCCGTCCGAGCGCAGCACGCTCGCGCGCCGCCGAACACCCGGATCGGACAGTCCCGGCGACCACAGACAGGCCTCACGGACCCCGCCGTCGAGCGAGACGATCTCCACCTCGCCATCCCAGCCGAGACGATCGAAATCGAGTCCCGGGGCGCACTTGACCGCCAGATCGCGGCCGGCGTACACGTCGAGGAGATCGGGCAATGGTGGCATCGACGCGGCCGGATCGAACCTACGTTTGCCGTCAGAACGACGCGCGGGATCCGCTACCACGACGGTGTCGCGCGTGCACGGGTGCAGCGCGTCCGCGCGCAAAAGGGTCACCCCCGGCACGTTGTGCGCGGCCATGGCCAGCCGAACCGGGTCCAGGTCGCTGCCGATCACGGCATCCGTCAGCTCGATCAGCGCCGCCAGTTCCGTACCGATCGAGCACGTGACGTCGTGGACGCGCCGTCCCGTCAACCGTGTCGCTCGGTGCCGGGCAACCACGCGCGGTGTCGCCTGCTGCAGGGCGTCGCCGGTGAACAGCCACGAGTCCGCGTCGACCAGCTTGGTCTGCGCCTTGCGCCGCAGCAGGACCGTCTCGATCAGCGGACCCGCCCGCTCACCGAAACGCGCACGTGCCCGGCCGATATCGGCCAGACGCGTGCGCGTGGACAATTCCGACTCTGCAGTCTCCGCCAGCGCCGCGACGCCCTCGTCGCTGCGCAGGTAGTCGACGTCGTCGATCGTGAAGCGGTAACCCAACGGGTCGGGCGAGTGATCAGGTGGTGGCGCCGGGCTTCACGCCGGTGACCATGACGTTGTAGAAGAATCCGCGCGGTACGACGTGGTGCAGCACCTTCTCGTCAATCCAGCTGAGCGACTTCCAGCTACCGAACGCGAACCTGGCCCAGCCCCAGCCGAGCTTCTCCGGCGGGACGGCCGCCTCGAACGTGCGCACCGGCCAGCCGAGGAGGGCCGCAGCGAACTCCTCGGTCTTCGCCTTCACCTCGACCGCACCGGCGGACTTGGCGATGTTCTCGAGATCAGTGGGATCGAACGTGTGCAGGTCGACGACCGCCTCGAGCGCGGCAGCGCGGGAGGACTCGTCCAACTCGGCCTGCGGTCGACGCCAGCCCGACAGGAACGGGAGCTTGGTGATGTTCGTCGTCGCGGCCCACGTGGCGCGCCCGAGCCAGCGGGCGTAGAAGTTGCCGACCGTCGTCGGCTCACCGGCGAACACGAAGCGGCCACCCGGCTTGAGGACTCGCAGCACCTCCCGCAGCGACTGCTCGACGTCCGGGATGTGATGCAGCACCGCATGGCCGACGACGAGATCGAAGGTGTCGTCCTCGTAGGGAATCGTCTCGGCATCGGCGACTCGACCGTCGACCGGAAGCCCCAAGTTCTCGGCGTTTCGCGTCGCAACCTTGACCATGCCCGGCGACAGGTCTGTCACCGACCCCGTCTTCGCGACGCCGCCCTGCATCAAGTTGAGCAGGAAGAAGCCCGTACCGCACCCCAGTTCCAGCGCCCGCTCGTAGGGCAGCGGCTGATCGCCGGCCACAGCGTCGAACCGGCCGCGCGCGTAATCGATGCAGCGCTCGTCGTACGAGATCGACCACTTCTCGTCGTAGGTCTCGGCCTCCCAGTCGTGGTAGAGGACCTGGGCGAGCTTGGTGTCCTGCATCGCAGCCTCGACCTCTTCGGCGGTGGCGTGCGGGTTGGGAGTGGGATCTGTCGGGCTTGCACTCATGCGGGAAATCCTAGCGAAAGGTAACGGATGAACAAGTTCTACTTTTGGCCTTCTGGGCGCGGCTACTTGCCAGTGAACTTCGCCTTGCCCGGACCGTTCTCGATGAACGACTCCATACCGATGGTGCGGTCGGCGGTCGCGAACAGTGACGCGAACAGGTGCTGTTCGATTTTCAGGCCCGTCGCGAGGTCCGCATCGAGGCCCTGATCGATCGCGGCCTTCGCCGCGGCCAGCGCGCGACTGGCGGCGCCCGTGAACTGAGATGCCCACTTGCGAGCGGCGTTGTAGACCTCGTCGGGCGCGACCATCTCGTCGATCAGACCGATCTGCAGGGCCTCCTCGGCGCCGACGAAGCGTCCGGTGAAGACCATGTCCTTCGCCTTCGCCGGACCGACCAGGCGGGCCAGGCGCTGCGTTCCGCCCCCGCCGGGAATGATGCCGAGGAGGATTTCCGGGACGCCGAGCTTGGCATTGTCGCCCGCGACGCGGTAATCCGCGCCGAGCGCAACCTCGAGTCCCCCGCCGAGTGCGTAGCCGGTGATCGCGGCGACCGTCGGCTTCGGGATGTCGGCGATCGACCCCAGGGCCGACTGCAGTTCGGCGATGATGTCACTCATCTGGCCGAAATCCAGTTCTGCCATCTCCTTGACATCGGCGCCCGCAGCGAACACCTTCTCCCCGCCGTACACGATGACAGCCTTGACTTCCGGGTCGACGGTCGCATGACGGGCCGCCGCCCGAATCTCCTCCTGCACCTGACGGTTCAGGGCATTCATCGGGGGGCGCGCGAGACGAATCGTGCCGATGCCTTCGGAAACCTCGAGGGTCACAAACTCAGCCATGCGGCCCAGGCTACTGGGCGTCACCCCCAGGGCAGCGTCCCGGTGCCGTAGTAGCCTGCGTCGCCGGGAAACGACACCCACGGCTTGCCGTCGACGAAGCGCAACTCCGGCAGGATGGGTGAGATCTCCGGCTCGGCAGCGAGAATCGCGTCGACGTCGTCGAACTGCTCCAGCATCGCGAGCTGACTCCAGGTGGGCGGCAACAGGACACTGCGGCGGTCGCGCCAGTCGTCCACCGCGGCGGCCGGCGTCCGCCATGCGACCTCGGCCGCCTCCGACGTCTCGCCGTCGGCATTCTGCCCCGACGGCACGACTGCGACGAAGAAGTGCGTGTCGTAGCGGTGCCCCTCCTGGACCGGGGTGATCCAGTTGGCCCACGGGCGCAGCAGATCGGTTCGCATGACGAGGTTCTCGCGGGCAAGGAAGTCCGCGAACGACAACTCCCGCGACTCGAGTTGACGACGCGCCTCCGAATACCCCGCGGTGCTCGCGACGACACTGTCCTCGGTCGGACCGGCGAGCAGCACTCCGCACTCCTCGAACGTCTCCCTCACGGCCGCGCACACGAGGGCCTTGGCGCGGGGCTCTTCCACGCCGAATCGCTCGGCCCACCACGACACCGGTGGTCCCGCCCAGCGCACGTCGGCGACACCGTCGGAGGGGTCGACGCCGCCGCCCGGGAACACCGTCATGCCGCCTGCGAACGCCATCCCCGTGGCCCGCCTCACCAAGAAGACTTCGACGCCCGACCGCCCGTCACGCACAAGTATGACCGTGGACGCGTCCTTCGGGGTGGGTGCAGTGGACGCGGTCTGCGTCTCATCGAACATTCCGGACTGCGTGGCGTTCGAAGAGGTGGCGCCCGCGTCTCGACTGGTTCCCATACCCGGAACCTACGCCCCGTGTGATCGAGGCCTCACCACCAGCCCCATCGGGGAGGTACTCCGGCGTGTCTCGGCGGCTCAGGCGGGCCTCACGCGCGGTGCAGACCCGGACGGCGGGTGCGGCGGGCGAAGAACCGACCGCCGACACGATCGAGGCTGATCGACTGGCTGAACGCCTCGCTGAGATTCTGGGCGGTGATGACGTCGTCGAGCAGACCCTGAGAGACGACGCGTCCCTCCGACAGCAGCAGCGCGTGCGTGAAGCTGGGCGGGATCTCCTCGACGTGATGCGTGATCAGCACGGTCGCCGGCGAATCGGGGTCTTCCGCGAGGTCACTCAGGCGTGAAACGAGCTCCTCCCGGCCGCCCAGGTCGAGACCCGCGGCGGGCTCGTCGAGTAGCAGCAGCTCCGGATCGGTCATGAGTGCGCGGGCAATGAGCACGCGCTTGCGCTCACCCTCCGACAGGGTCCCGTAGGTGCGGTCGGCGAGGTGCTCGGCGCCGAGACTCTCGAGCATGTCGATCGCGCGGTGGGTGTCCATCTCTTCGTAGCGTTCCTGCCAACGGCCCAGGACCGCGTACCCAGCGGAGACCACCAGATCCTTCACGACCTCGTCGGCTGGGACCCGATTCGCGAGCGCGGACGACGACAGGCCGATGCGCGGACGCAACTCGGTGACGTCGACGCCTCCGAGCCGCTCGCCCAGCAGGCGCGCGACCCCGGCTGTCGGGTGGACCTCGGCGGCGGCTACGCGCATCAGGGATGTCTTACCCGCACCGTTGGGGCCGAGTATGACCCACTTCTCGTCGAGTTCAACCTTCCAGGAAACCGGACCGACGAGGGTCACACCGCCCCGGCGAATCAGAACATCTTCGAAATCGATGAGGAAATCAGGGTCTGGTTCCGACACAGCCACCACCTTCGTGTTCGACACGGTGATCATCTTCGCGTACCGCCCCCGGAGGCCTCCGACTGGATCGGACCTGCATACCGCTCCCCCGCTCAGCGGAGGGACGCGATGACCGTCATCGAACCGGGTGCTATCTCGGTGAACCCGGCGTCCCTTACCGCGATCGCCCGGCCAAGGGCGACCTCGTCACGGAGCGAGGCCCACGTCGTCTCGTCCGCGTCGCGGACGGCGCAATAGTAGCGGTCGGCCGCCCAATCGAGCGCCCGCGCGGTGGACATCGCGCCGGCAAGGATCATCGCCGCGTGACCGACCTGCGCGGCGGCCTTGCCCACGGTCATCCCGAGCGTGGCGTTCACCCAAAGCGTCGGCACACCCTCCGGGACCGGCCCCGGGTCGTCATGCGCGAGGTCCGTACCGCCGATTTGCAGCTTCTTGATCCGCGTGTCCAGGTCCCCGACCCTCCCCGGAACGAAAGCACGGGCCTGCGCCCCGTCCAGGTCGACGGTCACGCCGTCGACTTCCTGCGCGGCGACCCACTGCGCGCCGCGGGCACGTCGGGCGACCTTGCGGATGCGTGCGCCAGTCCACTCCCGGAAGGCGCCCTGCCACGGTCCGGGTATCCCGTGAGCATCGGGTCCCACCCGCGCGTCGAGGCACAACGCGACGGTGGCCGCGGCCGCCGCGGCCAGGACAGCGCTCCGCGCCGGCGGGTCGGCCTTGGGGATGTGCAGCACGATCGGCATGGCCAGCACCTGTGCCGGATCCGACGGGTCCGGCCGGCTGCCGTACCCAGCCTTCAGCACGGCGTGACGTGCCGTGAAGCCGCCCCGAGTCAGCGTCATGGGATGGGCACGCGCCGCACGCCCCCGTCGACCGCGTCGGCGGCCTCGACCTCGTTGCGGGTGACACCGAGCACGAACAGCACCGCGTCGAGGAAGGGGTGCGACAGGGCGGTGTCGGCGACCTCGCGCACCGCCGGCTTCGCGTTGAACGCGACACCGAGGCCGGCGGCGGTGAGCATGTCGATGTCGTTGGCGCCGTCGCCGACCGCGACGGTCTGCTCCATCGGGACGCCGACCTCGGCAGCGAACTTGCGCAGCGCGGTGGCCTTGGCGGCCCGGTCGACGACGTCACCGGTGACACGGCCGGTGAGCTTGCCGTCGACGATCTCGAGCGTGTTGGCCTGGACGAAGTCGAGTTCGAGTTCGTGAGCGAGGCCCTCGATCACTTGCCGGAAGCCGCCCGACACGACGCCGCAGTGGTAGCCGAGACGACGCAGGGTACGGATCGTCGTGCGCGCGCCCGGCGTCAGCTGCAGGTCGGCGGCGACCTCGTCGATGACGGACGCATCGAGCCCGGCGAGGGTGGCGACGCGCTGGTTCAGAGACTCGGTGAAGTCGATCTCGCCGCGCATCGCGGCCTCGGTGACGGCACGGACCTCGTCCTCGACGCCGGCGCGGGCCGCGAGCATCTCGATGACCTCACCCTGGACCAAGGTGGAGTCCACGTCGAAGACGATGAGCCGCTTGGCGCGCCTCGCGAGTCCCCCGCGCTCGACCGCGACGTCGACGTTCTCGCCGACCGCGACCTCGGCAAGGCCGGCACGCAGCTGCGCGTCCGCCTCGGCACTGGCGCCCGCGGCCGTGACCATCAGCTCGAGCCCGGTCAGCGGGTAGTCGGCGACGCCACGGATCGAGTCGATGTTGGCGCCCTGGCGGGCCAGTTCCCGCGAGAGCGAGCGGAACGCGCGTGCACTCACCGGGCTACCGAGGACGACGACGGCGTGCGTGGACACCTGCTGGCGAGCGTCCGGATCGGCGCCGATCTCGACGTCGACGGTCATGCCGACGGTGTCCATCGCCTCCTCGAGTTCCTCCTGCAGGGCCTCGGGGTCGGCCGGGCACTTCACCAGGACACCGAGGGTGAGCCGCCCTCGGATCACCACCTGTTCGACATCGAGCAAGCTCACCTGGTGACGTGAGAGCGCCCCGAAGAGCACCGAGGTGACGCCGGGCTTGTCCGGACCCGTAACCGTCACCAGAACCGTGGCGTCTGACGCACCCACCAAGAAACTCCGTTCGTTCAACTCGAACAACCCTGAACAACCCCGAACAACTCGGATTGAAATCCGTCCCCATTCTGCCAAGTCGTGCCGGGGACAACGGAAAGGCCCCGCCCGTCGGGCGGGGCCTTCCGATAGTGCGAAGACCTATCGGTCTCTTATGACTTGCTGTCCTCGAGGACCTCGGTGACCTGCTTGCCTCCGTGGCCGGGGCCGACGTGGGCCTCGGCCCGCATGCGCTCGACCATGTGCGGGTAGTGCAGCTCGAACGCCGGGCGCTCCGAACGGATCCGGGGCAGCTCGGTGAAGTTGTGCCGCGGCGGCGGGCAGCTGGTGGCCCACTCGAGCGAATTGCCGTAACCCCACGGGTCGTCGACGGTCACGACCTGGCCGAAGCGGTAGCTCTTGAAGACGTTCCACAGGAACGGCAGCGTCGAGGCGCCGAGGATGAACGAACCGACCGTCGAGATCGTGTTCAGCGTGGTGAACCCGTCAGAAGGCAGGTAATCCGCGTAACGGCGCGGCATGCCCTCGGCCCCGACCCAGTGCTGCACGAGGAAGGTGGCGTGGAAACCGATGAACGTGGTCCAGAAGTGCCACTTGGCCAGGCGCTCGTCCATCAAGCGACCGGTCATCTTCGGGAACCAGAAGTAGATGCCCGCGTAGGTGGCGAACACGATGGTGCCGAACAGGACGTAGTGGAAGTGCGCGACCACGAAGTACGAGTCGGTGACCTGGAAGTCGATCGGCGGGCTCGCCAGCAGGACACCCGACAGGCCACCGAACAGGAACGTCACGAGGAAGCCGACCGAGAACAGCATCGGCGACTCGAAGGTCAGATGGCCCTTCCACATCGTGCCGATCCAGTTGAAGAACTTCACGCCGGTCGGAACCGCGATCAGGAACGTCATGAACGAGAAGAACGGCAACAGCACCGCGCCGGTGGCGTACATGTGGTGCGCCCACACCGCGATCGACAGCGCCGCGATGCCGATGGTGGCGTAGACCAGGCCGCTGTAGCCGAAGATCGGCTTGCGTGAGAAGACCGGGAAGATCTCCGAGACGATGCCGAAGAACGGCAGCGCGATGATGTACACCTCGGGGTGGCCGAAGAACCAGAACAGGTGCTGCCACAGCAGGACACCGCCAGAGGCCGGATCGAAGATGTGTGCACCGAGGTGACGATCGGCGAGCAGCCCGAAGAACGCGGCCGTCAGGATCGGGAACGCCAGCAGGACGAGGAGGCTGGTAACGAGGATGTTCCACGTGAAGATCGGCATCCGGAACATGGTCATGCCGGGGGCACGCAGGCACACGATGGTGGTGATGAAGTTGACGCCACCGAGGATGGTGCCGAGGCCGGCGACGGTCAGACCCATGATCCACAGGTCAGCGCCGAGGCCCGGCGAGTACACGGCACTCGTCAGCGGGGCGTAGGCGGTCCAGCCGAAGTCCGCCGCACCACCGGGGGTGATGAAGCCGGCTGTGGTGATGAGGGCGCCGAACAGGTACAGCCAGTAGCTGAGCGCATTCAGGCGCGGGAACGCGACGTCCGGCGCACCGATTTGCAGCGGAACGATGTAGTTCGCGAAGCCGAACACGACCGGGGTCGCGTACAGCAGCAGCATGATCGTGCCGTGCATCGTGAACAGCTGGTTGAACTGCTCGTTCGACAGGAACTGCAGGCCGGGAACCGCGAGCTCGGAGCGCATCAGCAGCGCCATCAGGCCGCCGATGAGGAAGAACGCGAACGAGGTGACCAGGTACATGATCCCGAGGACCTTGGGATCGGTGGTCGTGACCATCTTGTAGATGAACGAGCCCTTGGGTCCCTGCCGCGGCGGGTACGGCCGCGTGGCTACCTCTCTGACTGGCTGGGGCGCTACGGCAGTCAATGATCCTCCTGAATGTGCCCTTGGTCGCTCCGCAGGCCCGCTGCGAACCCCCGGCCTCATTGCTCGAGGCAGACGTTCTCCCGGCTTGCGCTCATCGAATCGTAGACGGTCCTTTCGGACCTTTTGGACCGGGTCCTACTCCCCGTCGTATTAGAGCCCTTCCGCCCTCCGGTCAGGAGGGTCACGAGCAGGACTTCGGTCCCGACCGCGACGGGCGTGGCGCAGCCCATCCCGTGCGCACGACCGCCTCGACGATCGCGTCCCACGACCGCTCTGCGCGTGCGCGACGCGACAAGGTCCGCGGTGACCTCGCGCCGCGGTTCGTGGGAATCCGCACAACAGCTAGCCTGGATCGGTCCCGCAACAGTCAGAGTTCGCCGAACAGGAAGTCGACGCCTTGCCTAGTTCCCAGCCCGTCCGCACCGTCCGCCGCGCCGCCGTCGCCGTGGTCGCGGCAACCGCGGTCCTGGCCGGGCTCACCGCGTGCGCTGACTCTACGGATGACGATGCGAGCACCATCGTGCGGACGACAACCAAAATCGCGGGTGCAGGTGTGGTGAACGTCGAACGCGACACCGACGCCGCGTGTGCGACACCGACAGCACCTGATCCGGGCGCGCCGGATCCGCAGCGCATCGTCGTACTCGACAGCGCTGCAATGGATTCCGTTTGCGCTCTCGGTTTATGGGAACGCGTCGTGGGTGCGGCCACGGCACCCGGCGACGATCCGCACCCGTCGTACCTCGGAACCGGAATCGCGTTGCTGCCCAGTGTCGGCCCGGAGTCGGCACCGGACGTCGCCCGGATCTCGGAGGCGGCCCCGGATCTGATCCTCGGATCCGCGCCCGCCGCACCCGCGCTCGACGACCGACTCGACGCCATCGCACCTACCGTGTTCGTCGGCGACGATCCGGTCGAGTGGAAGTCACGGTTCCTCGCGGCCGGCAGGGCTCTCGGGCGCTCAGGTGCCGCACAGGAGGCGCTCGATGCGTACACCGCCGATGCGGCGCGGATCGGCACCGAGATCAACGCACGTCAGACCCAGGCGTCGGTCATCCGATTCAGTTCGAACGCGACCTCGATCGAGGGACCGGGCAGCTTCTCCGGCCAGGTGCTCGCCGACGCGGACGTCCAGCGTCCGGCCTACCAGCGAATCGAAGTGGCATCGAAGGATATCGACGACCTGGCCGACGCCGAGGGTGATCTGATCTACGTCAGCTTCGATGGGTCCGAAGGGCTCGCGCATGGAACGTCAGTGATGGAGTCCGACGGCTGGGACGACCTCGGAGCAGTCACCGACAACCGCGTCTTCGCCGTCGACGACGAACTGTGGAACGCCGGCAACGGTGTTGTCGCGGCTCGCGCGGTCCTCAGCGATCTGCAGCAGAGCCTCAACGCCTACGCCGGCTAGGAAGACCCTGCCAGCTGGGAACACTGTCAGCCAGGAATGCCCTGTCTGTCAGGAAGACCCTGCCAGTGTCGGAATTCGTTTCGCCCCTGCCGGACCACGCCGCGGCCGGTCAGCCCTGCGCGGACTCCCAGAGCCCCATGACGTTGCCCTCGGGGTCCCGGAAGTAGGCCGCAAACCCAAACTCGCCAACCGCTTGCTTCGCCGAGACGGTTGCCCCACCGAGCGACTCGATCTTCGCGAGCGCCGCGTCGACGTCGTCCACGCCGACCGTGATCACCGGTCCCTTCGGCAACTGCTCGACGCGTTCGAACATCCCGCCGCCGATGTACCCGGGCTCGGCCGCCATCCCTGACTCGGCGACCGGCCCAGTGGACACACCGGTGTACTTCACCTCGGGCATCTCGGTGAGCTGCCAACCGAAGGCCTGCTGATAAAAGTTGCGTGCGCGGTCACCGTTGTCGAACGGGACCTCGAAGTGCACTACTCGACCACTCATTGCCGTCTCCTCGATCATCGTCGGGTATTTCGGCTCGGTCCTACAGTTCGACAGTAGGCGCGGGTCACCCTTCCTGACAACGGCTGGATCGAATCTCCCCCCGCGCGAACGCCTTTCAGGGGCCGGTTGGTCGATCCGGCCCCAGCAGGGCGGAACTAGAAGTCCCAGTCCTCGTCCTCGGTGTTGACGGCCTTGCCGATGACGTAACTCGAACCCGACCCCGAGAAGAAGTCGTGGTTCTCGTCCGCGTTGGGCGACAGGGCCGACAGGATCGTCGGGTTGACGTCCGTCTCGTCCTTGGGGAAAAGGGCCTCGTAACCGAGGTTCATCAGCGCCTTGTTGGCGTTGTAGCGCAGGAACTTCTTCACGTCCTCGGTGAGCCCGACCTCGTCGTAAAGATCCTGCGTGTACTCGACCTCGTTGTCGTAGAGCTCGAACAACAACTCGAAGGTGTAGTTCTTGAGCTCTTCGCGCTCGGCTGCACTGACCCGCTCGAGACCTCGCTGGTACTTGTAGCCGATGTAGTAGCCGTGCACCGCCTCATCGCGGATGATCAGGCGGATCATGTCGGCCGTGTTGGTGAGCTTGGCGCGTGACGACCAGTACATCGGCAGGTAGAAGCCCGAGTAGAACAGGAACGACTCGAGCAGAGTCGACGCGACCTTACGCTTGAGCGGATCGTCGCCCCGGTAGTAGTCGAGGACGATCTGTGCCTTGCGCTGCAGGTTCGGGTTCTCCTCGGACCAGCGGAACGCGTCGTCGATCTCGCGCGTGGTGCACAGCGTCGAGAAGATCTGCGAGTAGCTCTTCGCGTGCACCGACTCCATGAACGCGATGTTGGTGAGCACGGCCTCCTCGTGCGGGGTGACGGCGTCCGGGATGAGGCTCACGGCGCCGACGGTGCCCTGAATGGTGTCGAGCAGCGTCAGTCCGGTGAACACCCGCATCGTGAGCTGCCTCTCGTGCGGGGTGAGGGTGGCCCACGACTGGATGTCGTTGGACACCGGTACCTTCTCCGGCAGCCAGAAGTTGCCGGTGAGGCGGTCCCACACCTCGGAGTCCTTGTCGTCGGGCACGCGATTCCAGTTGATCGCCGACACCCGATCAATCAGCTTGATCTTCTCGCTCACGATTCCCTCACTCCGTTCGAGCCTGACCCCGAAGTCTGTTTCGCCCCAAACCTTTTCGACACATCCTGTTTTGCCGTCACAGCATGCACGAGACGCAACCCTCGACCTCTGTGCCCTCGAGTGCCATCTGACGCAGGCGGATGTAGTACAGCGTCTTGATTCCCTTGCGCCACGCGTAGATCTGCGCCTTGTTGACGTCACGCGTGGTGGCGGTGTCCTTGAAGAACAGTGTCAGCGACAGGCCCTGATCGACGTGCTGCGTTGCCGCAGCGTATGTGTCGACGATCTTCTCGTATCCGATCTCGTACGCGTCCTGGTAATAGTCCAGGTTGTCGTTCGTCATGTAAGGCGCCGGGTAGTAGACGCGTCCGATCTTGCCTTCCTTGCGGATCTCGATCTTCGACGCCACCGGATGGATCGAGCTGGTGGAGTGGTTGATGTACGAGATCGACCCGGTCGGCGGGACAGCCTGCAGGTTCTGGTTGTAGATGCCGTACTTCTGCACCGAGGCCTTCAGCTCGCTCCAGTCATCCTGCGTGGGGATGTGCACGCCGGCGTCGGCGAAGAGAGCCTTGACTCGTACCGTCGCAGGTTCCCACACCTGGTCGGTGTACTTGTCGAAGAACTCGCCAGACGCGTACTTCGACTGCGGGAAGCCCTTGAAGTAGCTGCCGCGTTCCTTCGCGATCAGGTTCGACGCCCGGATCGCGTGGTAGACGACGGTGTAGAAGTAGATGTTCGTGAAGTCGATCCCCTCTTCGGAGCCGTAGTAGATCCGCTCGCGAGCAAGGTAGCCGTGCAGGTTCATCTGCCCGAGGCCGATCGCGTGAGAGTCGTTGTTGCCCTGCTCGATCGACGGCACCGAGTAGATGTGTGTCTGATCCGAGACGGCGGTCAGGGCGCGGATCGCGGTCTCGATGGTCTGCGCGAAGTCCGGCGAGTCCATCGTCTTGGCGATGTTGAGCGAACCCAGGTTGCACGAGATGTCCTTGCCGACATGGCTGTAGGACAGATCGTCGTTGAAGTACGACGGCGTCGAGACCTGCAGGATCTCCGAGCACAGGTTGGAGTGGGTGATCTTGCCTTCGATCGGGTTCGCCCGGTTCACCGTGTCCTCGAACATGATGTACGGGTAGCCCGATTCGAACTGCAGCTCGGCCAGCGTCTGGAAGAACTCGCGGGCTTTGATCTTCGATTTGCGGATCCGCTTGTCGTCGACCATCTCGTGGTACTTCTCGGTGACGTTGATGTCCGCGAACGGCACGCCGTAGATGCGCTCGACGTCGTACGGAGAGAACAGATACATGTCCTCGTTCTTCTTCGCGAGCTCGAACGTGATGTCCGGGATCACCACGCCCAGCGACAGCGTCTTGATGCGGATCTTCTCGTCGGCGTTCTCACGCTTGGTGTCGAGGAACCGGTAGATGTCCGGGTGGTGCGCGTGTAGGTAGACGGCGCCTGCGCCCTGACGGGCACCGAGCTGATTCGCGTAGGAGAAGGAGTCCTCGAGCAACTTCATGATCGGGATCACGCCCGAGCTCTGGTTCTCGATCTTCTTGATCGGCGCGCCGTGCTCACGAACGTTGGTGAGCAGCAGGGCAACTCCGCCACCGCGCTTGGACAGCTGCAACGCCGAGTTGACGGATCGGCCGATGGACTCCATGTTGTCCTCGATGCGCAGCAGGAAGCACGACACGGGTTCTCCGCGCTGCTTCTTGCCGGAGTTGAGGAACGTCGGGGTGGCCGGCTGAAAGCGTCCGGAGATGATCTCGTCGACGAGGTGGGTGGCAAGGTCCTCGTCGCCGGCAGCGAGGGTCAACGCGACCATGCAGACGCGGTCCTCGAACCGCTCGAGATAGCGCTTACCGTCAAACGTCTTGAGCGTGTAGGAGGTGTAGTACTTGAAGGCGCCGAGGAACGTCGGGAAGCGGAACTTCTTCGCATATGCCCGGTCGATCAGCGACTTCACGAACTCGCGCGAGTACTGGGCGAGAACCTCGGCCTCGTAGTAGTTCTCCTCGACTAGGTAGTCGAGCTTCTCGTCCAGGTTGTGGAAGAAGACGGTGTTCTGGTTGACGTGCTGGAGGAAGTACTGCCGTGCCGCGGCGACATCCTTGTCGAACTGGATCTCGCCGTTCGGACCGTACAGGTTCAGCATCGCGTTGAGCGCGTGGTAGTCCAGCTCGCTCTCGGACGCGTCGAGTAGTGCCACGGCGCGCTCTACACCCCCAGCCGGGGCTGAATCTGTGATGGTCGGTGCCACTGTTCACTCTCCATGAATTGTTCGAGGCCCTCGCGCACGGCGACGACGTCCTCTGCTGTTCCCATGAGTTCGAAGCGGTACAGGTACGGGACCCGACACTTCTGCGAGATCACGTTCCCGGCGAAGCAGTAGGATTCGCCGAAGTTCGTGTTGCCGGCAGCAATCACTCCCCGAATGAGAGAACGATTGTGCTGGTTGTTGAGAAATCGGATGACCTGCTTCGGCACGTAACTGGTGTCGCGTCCCGTCGCCGTCGTGCCGCCCCCGTAGGTGGGGACGATCAGGACGTACGGTTCGTCGACCTCGAACGTGCCGTCGCGGTCATGAAGCGGAATGCGCGTAGCGGGGACACCGAGTCGTTGGACGAATCGGTGTGTGTTCTCCGACGCGCTGGAGAAGTACACCAGCGATGCCATCGGTGTTCACCATTTTCGATCGAGCGTGGATCAGACCCCGCGGCCGCACTCCCCGCCGCTTCAGGCGGCGCTTGCGGCAAGGGATTTGATGCGGTCCGGACGGAAGCCCGACCAGTGATCGTCACCGGCCACCACGACGGGGGCCTGGAGGTACCCCAGGGCCATCACGTAGTCGCGGGCCTCAGGGTTCTCGGAGATGTCGACGACCTCGTAGTCGAGACCGACCTTGTCGAGAGCACGGTAGGTGGCATTGCACTGAACGCAGGCGGGCTTGGTGTAGACGGTGATGCTCATGATGGTCCCTCTTTCCAATGGCCTAGCGAGCGTGACGAGCTTGGGTTTGTGCAGTCTCTACGCCGTGAGCAGGGCCCGTTTTCAAGCCCGGGATCCAACTCGTTCCCGTGGTGCCCTCCCGGCTGTCTAGACACTACACCTTGTGGCCGACAGAAGCGCATAACCCGAGATCTTGTGAGTAACACGCTTGAAATTCCCAGGTCGGCACCCCTCTGAGAGCCACTCGCCAGCGTGTCGCAGGTCACATTTTCTTCGTGATTTACGCCACATCTGCATCTGCGCGCCGGCGACCAGCGCACCCGTGCGTCGGCGCCAATGCGCACCCGTGCGTCGGCGCCAATGCGCACCCGTACGTCTGTGTCTACGCCACCCCTGCGCCGCGGTACCGAGAGCGTCGCGGTCACCCGGCGTGTGCCAGGGTTGGACGTGCCCTCGAATGCGAACCCCTACTACTTCGCACCGGTGTCGCGTGTAGCGCGCATCACGCCCAACATGCTGCGAATCACACTGTCCGGCGGCGACCTCACCCGGTTCGTCTCGAGCGGGGATGCGGACGAGCGTCTGCTCGTGGTGTTCCCAGCCGACGGCGAGAGCCGCCCTCCCGCGCCGCAATCGATCGGAGGCACCTGGGACTACCCCGTCGACGGGCACCGGCCGGAGATGCGCAGTTTCACCGTGCGGCACTGGAACTCGGAAACCCGCGAGATGGACATCGACTTCGTGGTCCACGGCAGTGGCGCGGCCGTGCGGTGGGCACTACAGGCCCGGCCAGGCCAGGTCCTCGGGGTCACGACGGCGTCAGGCTGGTACCGGCCGCCCGACGACGCAGCCTGGCAACTCTTGATTGCCGACATGACCGCGCTGCCCGCGGTCGGCCGCATCGTCGAGGAACTCGCATCCGGAGTCCGCGTGCACGTCATCGCAGAGGTCACCACCGCCGACGACGAACAGTGCCCGGAGACCGCGGCCGACGTCACGTACACGTGGCTGCACGGCTCAGGTAACGGCGTGGGGCCGAGCGCCCTGGCCGACGCCGCCCGGGAGTGGACCTGTCCCGACGGTCCGGGCTACGTCTGGTTCGCGGGCGAGGCCGGACTGTCGCGCGAGGTGCGCCGCTGGCTTCGGCACAGTCTGGGCTGGTCGTCCGACCGGTACGACGTCATGGGCTACTGGCGCGCAGACAAGGAGGCGTGGACCGCACGGTACGAGAAAGTGCGGGGGCAGATCGAGGCGGCGCAGACGGCAGCCCTCGCCGCGGGCGGGGACTTCGACTCGCTGCGCGACGCCGTCGACGCGGCGATGGAGGACGCCGGCCTCTGAGCCGGAACCCGGCAGCGCTCACATTCGCGGATATCCACTGATCCGTGCGACGTCGGTACTACCGTGTGTCTTCACTGCTTCACGTCCTGACTGCTCTATGCCCTGACTGCTGTATGTCCGTGTGTCTTCACTTCGAAGTAGACGAGCGGGTATCACATGGGAGTACTCGTACCGGCGAGCCAGCGTCGAACACCCGAGGAACTGGCGGACGGACTCGACCTGGCGGTAGGTGATGCGTCCGCCAAGCGTTCCGCGTTCTGGACCAAGCTGGTGCTCTCCGGAGTCATCGCAGTCGCGGGCGTCATCGGCGACTCGACGGCGACCGTCATCGGCGCCATGATCGTCGCACCCCTGTCGACGCCCATCCTCGGCATCGGTCTGGGCATCACGACCGGCGCCGCCGGGCTCATCGGACGCTCCGTCTTGACCGTGGTGGCCGGGGTGGCGGTCGTGACCGCACTGGGCTTCGTATTCGCCCAGTTCTTACCGAATCCACTGAACGTGCTGACCAATTCACAGGTGTTGGGACGGACGTCGCCCACACTGATGGACCTGCTCGCCGCACTCGCCACCGGACTGGTCGGTGCTATCGCCGTCACCCGGCGTGACGTCGGCGACGTGCTGCCGGGGGTGGCTATTGCCATATCCCTCGTTCCGCCACTCGCCGTCATCGGGGTGTGCCTCGGGTCGGGCGCCCCCGGCCTCGCGATGGGCGCCGGTGTGCTGTTCGCGTCGAACGTCCTCGCGATGATCATCACCTCCACGCTGGTGTTCGTTTCCGCCGGCTACGCCCGGGCCGCCGGCAAGTTCCGAACGCGTCGCGGCTACGCATACCTGGTCCTCGCGGTGGCTCTGGTCGTCGTGGCCGTACCGATGATCGTCAACTCGATGTCCTCGATATGGACAGAGCAGATTTCGACCGCGGCTCGACAGTGGATCGGCGACGTTCCCGGTGCGGTGGTCACCGACGTGACCCTCCACGGAAACACCGCCACCGTGAGCATTCTCAGCCCCGAATTGCTTCCGCCTCTCACGGAGTTGCAGGACACGGTGGACGGTCTGCTTCCGTGGTCGCCCGACGTGGTCGTGCTCCACACAGTAGGCGGGAGAATCACAGGGACCGGCTGAGGACGATGCCGTACCTCGCCCGACGGGATCAGGCGTTGACGAGCTGCCCGGACGCCGCGACAAGGGCGCGGACGAGTTTGCCGACTTCCCGCGCGACCCCGGCGTTCTCCCGCGGGTGCTGCTCGCCGAGCTTGTGGCTGGTGCTGCCGATCGACAGCTCGGCATCCACAACCGTGCCGCCAGCGATGCGGAGCGACTTGCGGGCATCGTCGTGCGCCCACTTGGCCCCGTTTCGGCTCGGGGAAGCGCTGATCACGGCGACCGGCTTGTTCGCAACTGCACCGGAACCGTATGGGCGCGAAAGCCAGTCGATGGCGTTCTTCAGGACTGCGGGAATGGTGCCGTTGTACTCGGGTGTAACCAGAAGCAGGGCGTCGGCCTCGGAGGCAGCGGCACGGAGCTCGTCGGCACCGGCGATCGCGGCACCGGGGACGTCGATGTCCTCGTTGTAGAAGGGCACGTCGCCGAGGCCCTCGAAAATCGTGAGCTCAGCGCCCTCGGGTGCGACCGCCGCTGCGGTCTCTGCGATCTGACGGTTGACGGAGCCGGAGCGAAGGCTGCCGACGAGAACGAGTACGCGGGTCTGGGACATGATTCGAGGCTTCCTTCGTGGTGCGGTCGGTGACTCGGGAACAGATATAGCAAGAAAACGGACCGCGGTCCACTTGTATTCCCCTTGGGCTACGATTCCTCACGTGAACAGCCCGCTGCCGCAACTTCCGCTGGTGGATGCCGAGATCCCCGAGCGATGTGACGCTGCCCGCAACCGGAAGCTGCTCCTCGACGCGGCGGCCGATCTGGTCTCCGAGCTGGGCGCCGACGCGGTGACGATGGAGGCCGTCGCCGCGAGAGCCGGCGTCGGCAAGGGCACCGTGTTCCGGCGGTTCGGCAATCGCGCCGGCCTCATGAATGCGCTGCTCGACCGCACCGAACGCGCACTACAGCAGGCGTTCATGTTCGGCCCGCCGCCTCTCGGCCCGGACGCGGACGCAATCGTCCGGCTCGTCGCGTTCGGCCGGGCCCGCCTCGACATGGTCACGGTGCAGGGCGAAGTGCTGCGCGCGGCCGAGGACTCCCGCGAGTCCAGGTTCTCGAGTCCGGCGCGCGCGGTGAGTCTGCGGCACCTCGAGAAACTGCTCACCGACGCCGGGGTCGACGGAGATATAGAACTGCTCGCTAGCGCGCTGCTCGCCTCACTCGAGGCCAGTCTGGTCCTGCACCAGATGCGTGTCCTCGGGATGTCGCTCGCACGCATTGCCGACGGGTGGGAAGACCTCGTACGACGGATCGCCCGCGGCGCGTCCGGCTACTAGGGTGTGGCCATGCGCACGCTGCTGGTCGTTCTCGTCCTGCTGTCCGCTGCGGCGCTGAATGCATGCGGTGGCGCCGCGGAGAGTCCCCCGGGCACTGGCGAGACCACACCCACCGGCACCATGGTGCCGGTGGCCCCCGTGTCTCCGGCCGATGGGCTGTGGGGACGGACGTTCGTGTCCACCTCGGTGACCGGCACGACGATCCCTGGCAGTGGCCCGCTCGAGGTCGCATTCCCGGAACGGGGCCAGATCGCGATGTCCGCGGGATGCAACCGCGGCGTGAGCAGCGTCAACCTGTCCGGCGGGGTCGTCAGGACCGGTCCGATCGCGACGACGCAGATGGCGTGCGACGGGGAACTCGCCGACGCAGACACATGGATGATCGACCTGTTCGCCTCGGAACCCGAGTGGACGCTCACCGAGGACGGCGTCCTCATCCTGTCCTCACCCGGAGTGACCATAACCCTCGAGAACAAGGTTGCCGCCGACCCGGATCGGCCGGTCGTAGGTACGACGTGGGTGGTCGACACATTGATCAGCCCCGACGCGATCACGATGTCCGCCGCGCTCGAGACCGCGGCTCCGAACCTGACGATCACCCCGGATGACCGGGTGACGGGTTCGACCGGTTGCGGACGCCTCAGCGGTTCGGCCCACGTCGGTGACGACACGATCACTTTCGGTCGGCTGTCGACCACCCAGACGGCCTGCTCCGCCGACGTAGCCGAAGTCGCGCAGTCCGTAGTTCACGTGCTGCGCGGCGAGGTGGCGTACTCGGTGAACGGAGGCGCGATGAGACTGACGGGCCCCGACGGATACGGGCTGGGGCTGCGCGGCGAGTAATCCGGACTAGTCCCGCTCGAGTTCCTGCTCGAGCCAGGCCCCGAGCGCGCGTGCGCTGGCATCTACCTGCTGCAGCCAGTCCATCGCGGAGTCGTCGGCATGGTCGCTGACGTACTTGACCAGCCGGCACCGGGCGCCGAACTGCGCACACGCGAAGGCGATCGGAAAACCCTCCATATCGACCAGGTCGGCACGCGCAGCCAGGGCGTCCCGGGCCTTCTCGTCGGTGATATACGTGTCGCCGGTCGCGAGGACAGTGCCATCACCGCCATCGAGGTCGATGTCGTCGACGACCTTGTGGTGCAGGGCGCTCAGCAGGATCTCACTGCTGATGTCGTGGTTGAGCACCTTGGAGGGGACGAACAGACCGCTGTGGTGCGGGTGCAGCGCACCAGCGGTGCCGATGTTGATGACGAGGGGCAGGTTCTCCGGCGGATACTGCGCGAGTGCGCGGGTCACGGCGACCGCGGCCGCCACCTTGCCCATCCTGGTGACCACGATGTCGAGGCCGTCGGGGACGTACGCGGCTTCCCCCTCGGTGGCGCTCACGACAAGGACTCCGGTGCTGCTCATGACGGTCTCCCCGAGTCTGGTCCGGCGCCGGTCGTGCGCCCGGGTCACATTCTGCCGCGCAATCCACGCCTGTGCACCCCCGACTTGTGCTCGCTACAGTTCTGCCATGGCGATTCCACGAGCACAGATCATCGAGGAACTTGGCGTCGTGTCGGAGATCGACCCGGCCACCGAGATCCGCAGGCGCGTGCAGTTCCTCAAGGACTACCTGCGTTCGACCCCGGCGAGGGGCTTCGTGCTCGGAATCAGCGGCGGACAGGACAGCACCCTGACGGGCCGACTGACGCAGCTGGCCGCCGAGGAATTGCGTGCAGAAGGAGACACGGCCGAGTTCATCGCGGTGCGCCTGCCGTACGGTAGCCAGTTCGACGAGGACGACGCCCAGGTGTCGTTGAAGTTCATCGCCCCGGACCGGTCGCTGACAGTGAACGTGAAGCCGGGGGCGGACGCGACGATCGCCGAGGCGTCGGAGGCGATGCACGATCTACTCGAGGACGGGGATCGATTGCGAGACTTCGTGCGCGGCAACATCAAAGCGCGCGAACGGATGATGATCCAGTATGCGATCGCGGGCGAACTCGGATATCTCGTCGTCGGTACCGACCACGCGGCCGAGGCGCTCACCGGGTTCTTCACCAAGTACGGCGACGGCGGCGTCGACGTCACCCCACTCACTGGCCTTACCAAACGACAGGGAGCCACGCTGCTGCGCGAACTCGGGGCTCCCGAGAGCACATGGCAGAAGGTGCCGACCGCGGACCTCGAGGACAACCGTCCTTCGCTACCCGACGAGGTCGCGCTCGGTGTGACCTACCGGCAGATCGACGACTACCTCGAGGGCAAGGCGGTCGACTCGGAGGTCGCCGACAAGCTCGAATCGATGTACCGCAACACCCGCCACAAGCGGGCCGTACCGGTGACCCCGCTCGACACGTGGTGGCAGGCAACGCTGTAGCGCCCGCTACCCTCCAGCGCTGTAGCGCCCGCTACCCTCCGGCGAAGGGTGGCAACACGTCCACCTGGGCGCCGACGGCGCAGGTGAGGTCACGGGTGAGTTCGGAGTCGACCAGGTACGCCGAGACTGTGAGAATCTTCTCCATCCGTCGGCCGTAGCGCTCGATCAGCGCCGTTCGCAACTGGCCGAGATCGGCGTTCGCGGGCAGCGTGAGCGTCTCCTCGGTGCGGTCCGCGGCCTCCGCCGCCGCCGCGAAATACCGGACCTCGACCGCGCGGACCGTGACTGCTTCAGCCACCGATTGCTCCCATACTGCGTTGCGGGGGAACGAATCCCGCTGCGTTGATGCCGTGCCCGGCCGACTTGTTCCACATCGCGGCCCGCCACAACCCGGCGAGTTCCTCGTCGTCGGCGCCGGATCGCAGCGCGTCCCGCAAGTCCACCTCGCGATCGCTGAACAGGCAGGACCGCACAGTGCCCTGGGCGGTGATCCGGGTGCGGTCGCAGTCCCCGCAGAACGAACGGGTCACCGACGCGATGATCCCGACCGTGGCCGGTCCGCCGTTCACCAACCACTCCTCGGCTGGTGCAGAGGAATCCTCGCGGCCGACCTCGCGCAGGTCGAATCGTTCACCGAGCACATCCAGCAGGGTTCGTGCGTCGACCATGTTCGCACGTGCCCACACATGGTCTGCGTCGAGCGGCATCTGCTCGATAAACCGTAGTGCGCAGCCCGATTCGAGGCACCATTGCAGCAGATCGGCTGCCCCGTAAAGGGTTTCGGGCATCAGCACCGCATTGATCTTCACGGGCGTCAGCCCGGCCTCCTGCGCGGCGCGGATCCCGGCGAGCACCGAGTCCAAGCGATCCCGTCGGGTGAGTTCGGCGAAGTAGTGCCGGTCGATGGTGTCCAGCGACACATTGATCCGGGACAGGCCCGCCCGCGTGAGGGCGTCGGCCCGGTGTTCGAGCCCGACGGCGTTGGTGGTCATCGACAGCGGCACCTCGGGCACCGCCTCGGCGCATCCGGCGACGATGGCCTCGAGGTCGCGGCGCATCAACGGCTCGCCACCTGTGAACCGGACCTCCCGGATCCCGAGGCGGTGAACCGCAATCGTGACCAGTCGGACCACTTCGTCGGCGCTGAGCAACTGCTGCCGCGGTATCTCCGGCAAACCCTCAACCGGCATGCAGTACGTGCAACGCAGCGAACACTTCTCGGTGAGCGACACCCTCAGATCACGGGCAATCCTTCCGAACTGGTCCACCAGTTCGGGCACCGCTGGACGCCCCGTCGCCGTCTCTGCCGACGGCGACAACGCACGGACCGACGGAAGCCCTAGGTCCACCGGAGGCGTCTGTTGTGTCGCTGCTGTCACTACCCCAGTATGCAGTCGCCCGCGGGAACCTGCCTGCTACCTACCTGCATGCGGAACTCCGCAGCCTGATCAAGGTGCCGACACCGCCTAGGATTGGCACTCATGGCCCACCAGCAGCGGCACCCAGGCACCGCGAGGTCCGTCGAGGACCACGCCGCCGATGTGTCCGACCTGCTCGGATCGCTTCTGACCAGGCCGTCCGAGACGATCCGGCTCGACGACGCGCTCGGCCGGGTCCTGTCCGACGACATCTCCTCCCCCATCGACCTGCCGCTGTTCCGGAACTCACAGATGGACGGGTTCGCGGTCGATTCGGCGTCGATCGCGACCGTCCCGGCAACGCTGCCGATCGTCGCTACGGTGCCGGCCGGGCCGGCAGAACCCGCCGCACACCTAGCGGCGACCGCGGTCCGCATCATGACCGGAGCGGTGATGCCGAGTGGCGCGGATGCCGTTGTGCCGGTGGAAGATACAGAAGTCTCCGACGACAAGGTCACGGTGTACCGTTCCCGGTCGGCGGGCGAGTTCGTTCGCGAGCGCGGCAGCGACGTCCGCACCGGGGCGCTCCTGCTGACATCGGGCACCCTGCTCGCGCCACGACACATCAGCGTGCTCGCGGCGGTCGGTCTGCCTTCGGTGGCGGTGCGGACCCGGCCCAAAGTGGCGATAATCACGACGGGCGCCGAACTGGTGGACGCCGGAACGACGCCGGGGCCCGGCCAGATCTTCGATTCCAACGGCGCCGCGCTGGCGGCGAGTGCGCGAGCGAACGGCGCCGAGGTCGCGATCGTCGACCGCAGCGGCGACGAACCGGACGCCTTCCGGTCGGTGTTGCGGCGTGCGGTGGCCCACGCCGAGCTGGTCATCACGTCGGGTGGGGTGTCCATGGGGGACTACGAGGTGGTCAAGGACGTCCTCACCGAACTGGGTGCCCGATTCGGCCGGATCGCGATGCAACCGGGCGGACCGCAGGGTCTGGCCGTCGTGGACGGGGTCCCGGTCCTGACCTTTCCAGGTAACCCGGTGAGCACGCTGGTCTCCTTCGAAGTGTTCGTGCGCCCGCTGCTACGCCGCGCGGCGGGGCTGCCACCGATCTCTCCCGCGGAGGCGACTCTCGACCACGACGTGACGTCGGTGCCCGGTAAGCGACAGTTCCTGCGTGGTCGCCGTACCGCATCGGGTGTGGAGGTGGTGTCCGGGCCGGGCTCACACCTGGTGGCTGCCCTGGCGTGGGCCGACGTGCTGTTGGATATTCCCGCCGACGCGACCTCCCTGGCGGCGGGTGATCGAGTGAAGGTGTGGCCGCTCTAGTGACCGAGGAACGCATGACCGACCAGAACACGAACGAACTGAGCCACCTCGACGGCGAGGGCCGCGCCCGGATGGTGGACGTGAGCGCGAAGGCGGAAACGACGCGCGTCGCCGTCGCCGCCGGTGAGCTGATGACCACCCCACAGGTGGTGTCGCTGGTGCGGGCCGACGAGATGCCCAAGGCCGACGTCCTGGCGACCGCCCGGATCGCCGGTATCTCGGGCGCGAAGAAGACGTCCGAGCTGATCCCTCTCTGCCACCAGCTGGCGCTGTCGTCGGTGAAGGTCGAGTTCGGTTTCACCGAGTCGTCGATCACGATCGAGGCGACCGCAAAGACCAAGGGGCCCACCGGTGTCGAGATGGAGGCGCTGACGGCGGTCGCAGTGGCCGGGCTCACCCTGCACGACATGGTGAAGGCGGTCGATCCGGCCGCGACGCTCGACGGTGTCCGGCTGCTGTCCAAGGAGGGTGGCAAGCGCGGGGTGTGGCTGCGCCATGAGCCTGGACAGACAGAGACTGGACGGACAGGGGCCGGGCAGACAGCCGAGGCGGAACCCACCGTGCGACCCGGTTCGGCGACGGTGCTAGTCGCCTCTACAGGTGGGGCACGGGGCACCCGACCGGACACGACCGGACCAGTGATCGCGGACTGGTTGGCCGGTCGTGGATTCACCGTCCGCGGGCCGCTGGTGTACGCCGACGCCGATGTCGCAGCTGGACTGGCCGACGCTCTTTCGAACTCTCCCGCTCTGGTGATCACCACGGGTGGCACGGGCGCCTCCCCCACCGACGCCACCCCGGAGGCGACTCGTGCGGTGCTGGACCGGGAGCTGCCCGGGATCGCCGAGGAGATGCGGCGACGCGGGACCGAGGTGACGCCCCGCGCGACGCTCAGTCGCGGCATCGTCGGCTTGGCCGACCGGACATTGATCGTCAACCTGCCGGGGTCGCCGGGTGGAGTGAGGGACGGGCTCTCGGTCCTGGATCCGCTACTCGACCATCTGCTCGCGCAGATCGCCGGCGGAGGTGCACACGATGCGTGAACTGCTGGCGGCCATCTCCGCCGAACCCCTCGACCCCGCGGCGGTCGACGCGGCCGTGGCCGGACCCGAGCACGGGGCCGTGGTGGTCTTCACCGGCGTCGTCCGCGACCACGACGACGGTCGGTCGGTATCCGCGCTCGAGTACCAGGCCCACCCCGACGCGGAGCGGTTCCTCCGACAGTGCCTCGAGCAAGTGTCCGAGCGCACCGGTTTGCCGGCCGCCGCCGTGCACCGCGTGGGAAAGCTCACGATCGGGGATCTGGCGTTGGTCGCGGCGGTCGCCGCGCCGCATCGCGCGGAGGCGTTCGCGGCATGTGCCGAACTGGTCGAACAGATCAAAGCCGAGGTGCCGATCTGGAAACGTCAGCGCTTCGCGACCGGTGTCTCTGAGTGGGTGGGCCTGTAGCCGACCGGGATACCCCGACCCGGTAGCACCGCGAGACCCGGTAGGGTGGCGGCGCCGGACGGTCCGCGAGGGGCGTCCAATGTCGTAGAACGCTTCACTCCGCGCCGGATCCGAGCAACCGCTCGCACGCCCGATAGGGTGCCGCCCGCGCGCCTGCTCGAGCATTTCCTGCGGCAATCGATCTTGCCGACCGGCAATGTCGCCACCTTGTGCGGGCCGTGCATCGGGATACTTCCGACCGCCGGCGCCTGCATCATGAATGCTCGAAAGGCACCGAGAATCTTGTCCAACAGTGTCACCCCAACCTCCGGCGTCATCCCAACGTCCGGTGAGTCGACCTCGTTCGCGTCCTTGGGTGTGCCCACCCCGATCGTTGCGGCCCTCACCGACGGAGGGATCACCGCGCCGTTCCCGATCCAGATCGACACTCTCCCCGACACGCTGGCGGGCCGGGACGTCCTGGGCCGCGGGAAGACCGGCAGCGGAAAGACGCTCGCGTTCGCGATCCCGCTCGCGGCCCGGCTCGCCGGCGGGCGGCGTCGTCCGCGCAGGCCCCGAGGACTTGTCCTCGCGCCGACCCGCGAACTGGCAACGCAGATCACTGCGACGGTCGAGCCGCTGGCGACCGCGCTCGGGCTGCGGGTGACCACGATCTTCGGCGGCGTCTCGCAGAATCGGCAGGTGCGCGCCCTCGAGGGCGGCGTCGACATCGTCGTCGCCTGCCCGGGCCGGCTCGAGGACCTGATGAAGCAAGGCTTCGTCACGCTCGACGACATCGAGATCACGATCCTCGACGAGGCCGACCACATGGCCGACCTCGGGTTCCTGCCCGGCGTCACCCGGATCCTCACGGCGACCCCGAAGGGCGGCCAGCGTCTGCTGTTCTCGGCGACGCTCGACAACGGCGTCGACCGGCTCGTCAAGCGGTTCCTGCAGAACGAGGTAATGCACTCCGTGGACGAGGCGAACTCGCCCGTTACCGCGATGACCCACCACGTGTTCGAGGTCAACGGCACCGAAGCGAAGAAGGCTCTGGTCCACAAGCTGGCATCGGGTCGTGGTCGGCGAATCCTGTTCATGCGCACCAAACACCAGGCCCGCAAGCTCGCGCGCAAGCTCACCGACGAGGGCATCCCATCGGTCGATCTGCACGGCAACCTGTCCCAGAATGCGCGCGACCGGAACCTGGCCGCCTTCGCGGACGGCAGCGCTCGTGTCCTGGTCGCCACCGATGTGGCGGCGCGCGGCGTCCACGTCGACGAGGTCGAACTCGTCGTTCACGTGGATCCGCCCGCCGAACACAAGGCGTACCTGCACCGCTCGGGCCGCACCGCGCGGGCCGGCAGCGCAGGCGACGTCGTCACGATCGTGCTGCCAGACCAGCGCAAGGATCTGTCCGCGCTGATGCGCAAGGCCGCGGTCAAAGCCACCCCGGTTCAGGTGACCGCCGAGTCCGAGCACGTGATCCGACTGGTCGGCGAACCGGCTCCGCACGTCGCGCCGACGCCGAGGCCCGACAAGCCGGCAAGTGGGGGCCATCCGCGGCAGAGCCACCAGGGACGCAGCCGGGGTCCACGCTCCCGGGGCGCCGGCCGCCGCAGGACCGGGGGCAGCCAGGCCGTCAGCTCACGCCGCCAAGGAAGCTGACCTGTTCAGAAGCGTTCCCAGTGGATCGCGTCTTCTAGTTCCCGACGACTGCGCCACCCGAAGCGCTCGAGGTCGGGTACCTCCTGGAACTTGTCCACCTCGCCGATGCACAGCCACGCGATCGGCCGCACCGGCGAGGGGATGCCGAGCAATTCGGTGAGGTAGTCCTCCTCGTAGAACGACACCCAGCCGACGCCGAGGTTCTCCGCTGCCGCAGCCAGCCACAGATTCTGGATCGAGAGCACCACCGAGAACAGTCCGGTGTCGTCGATCGTGTGCCGGCCGAGAATGTTCTCACCACCGCGGGACGGGTCGTAGGTGACGACGATTCCCGTGCCGCTCTCCCGGATCCCCTCGATCTTGATGGGATCGAACGTCTTGCGGCGATCCTCCGGCAAGGAGTCCGCGAAAGCCTTACGGCGCCCGGCCACGTGCCGGGCGAACGAGTCGAGGGTGTCCGGGTTCCTGATCACGATGAAATCCCATGGCTGAGTGTTCCCGACACTCGGCGCGGCGTGCGCAGCGCCGAGGACCCGCTGCAACGTTTCATCCGGGATGAGGTCACCGTTGAATTCGGCCCGGACGTCGCGACGGCGACGGATGACGTCGTACACGGAAACTGAAGGTTCGGTCACCGCTCCACGCTAGCCGTCCAGCCCGGCTCCTCCCGAACGGGCGCGGCGAACCCCTTGATATGAGTGCGTATGTGCGCACGTATTGGCGTATGGTGAGTCAGGTAGCCCGCCTTGTGAGGAGGTTTTCGGGTGCTCGAGGTCCTGAGGAATCGCCCCTTCCGCCGCTTGTTCGCCGCGCAGGTCGTCGCACTCGTCGGCACAGGCTTGCTGACGGTTGCGCTCGGCCTTCTCGCTTACGACTTGGCCGGAGCGCGGGCCGGTGCGGTGCTGGGTACGGCCTTGGCGATCAAGATGGTCGCCTACGTGCTTGTGGCGCCGGTGATCTCGGCGTTGACCGATCGGGTGCCGCGGCGGGTACTACTGGTGGGCGCGGATGTGGTGCGGGCGTCGATCGCGTTGCTGTTGCCGTTCGTGGATCAGCCGTGCCAGATCTACGTACTGATCTTCGGGTTGCAGTCGGCGTCGGCGACGTTCACCCCGGCGTTCCAGTCGACGATCCCCTCGGTCCTGGTCGACGAGAAGCAGTACACGCGCGGACTGTCCCTGTCCCGACTGGCCTACGACCTCGAATCACTCCTGAGCCCGGTCCTGGCCGCGGCGTTGCTGACGGTGATGACTTACAACTACCTGTTCCTCGGCACCGTCGCCGGGTTCGTGATCTCGGCGCTGCTGGTGGTGACCACAGCGCTGCCGGTGATCGCGCCGGCGGATCGTTCGGTTCCCCTGGCGCACAGGATCACGCTAGGCGCCCGCATGATGTTCGCCCGGCCGACGCTTCGGGGGCTGTTGGCATTGAATCTTGCGGTCGCATCCGCTTCCGGACTGGTACTGGTCAACACTGTCGTCTACGTCCACGAACTCCTCGAGGGTTCGAACACGGATGTCGCGGTTGCACTCGGCATCTACGGCGGAGGCTCGATGCTCGTCGCGCTGACGCTGCCGCACCTGCTCGACCGGATCCCCCTCCGCAGGGCGATGCTCACAGGAGCCATCGTCTTGCCGATCGGTCTCGCGGCAATCGTGGCGCTGTTGGTGGCCGATCCCGGGCGCGGTGCAGGCTGGGTCGTGTTCGCGGTGATCTGGCTGGCGTTGGGTGCGGGCACATCGCTGATCATCACCCCGTCGGCGCGGCTGCTGCGCAACGGATCCGTCCCCGAGAATCGGAGCGCGGTGTTCACGGCGCAGTTCTCCCTCTCCCATGCCGGCTTCTTCGTCACCTACACGATCGCGGGCTGGGTGGGGGCCACGGCAGGACAGCCGATCGCCGCGATCACCCTCGCTGTTCTCGCTACAATCGCGGGACTAGTCGCTGCCTGGGCCTGGCCGGCGCGGACAGAGCCGATCGCCGGGCCGATGCCGGCGGAGAGGGTGTGAGCGGTGAAGCCGGTGTCCGGAGCGAGACGACAGTCCGCGAGCCTGACCCACCCCGTCGCGCCGGATCAGCAGCGGCTCGACGTCGCGACGTCCACGTTCCGCATGCTCGCCGACCCGACCCGCCTGCACATCCTCTGGCTGCTCACCCGGGGCGAGGCCGATGTCACCGCCCTGACCGAGGCGTGCGCTGCGTCCCGTACCGCCGTCAGCCAGCATCTGGCCAAGCTGCGTTTCACCGGGCTGGTCGACACCCGCAAGGAAGGCCGACGTGTCATCTACCGCATCCATGACGGCCACCTGGCCCGCCTGGTGCGTGAGGGAATGAATCACGCCGATCATGTCGTCACGGGTGAACCCCCACACGAATAGCTTCGAAGTTCAGGGGTGCACAGCCGCCGACTCGACGAGTGTGTAGCGGTGCACACCCAGCATCGCGTCGGCGCTGACGACCTCGCCTTCCGACTCCGTGCACCCGCCGAGGAGCCCGTCGATCAACTCCGGGTCCAGATCGGTGCCGATCGCAACGAGTTCGGTGCGAGGTACCTCACCCGCCCGCGAGCGCTGGGGGTGGAAGGCAATGTGGTCACCGACCACCTGCAGCAGGTACTTCTGCGGGCGGGGTTGCCCCCCGAAGTACACGTAGCCCTTGATGCGGTAGATGCCGGCGGGCTGCTTCTCGAGGAAAGAGACGAGCCGACGCGGGTGTATCAGCGACTCCGACGTGAAGGTGACGCTCTGGTACATCGCGTGCACATGGGGGCTGTCGGCGTCGCACGTGTCGTCAGCTTCGGCGAGCAGTTCCTCGAACGTCAGCTGATCGCCGGGCCGCGGTTCGGGGCGCAGCGCCCGGTCGAACAGTAGACCGGGATCCACCCTTCCCCGGACAGTGGAGGTCACCGCCGCCCGTGGATTGATCCGACGCACGTCGCTGAGCAAAGCGTCGTGCTCGTCTTCACGGATACGGTCGGTCTTGTTGAGCACTATCAGGTCCGCGATGGCGATGTGTTGGTCGAGTTCTGGATGACGCTCTCGACAGTTCTGGAACTCGGCTCCGTCGACCATCACCACCAGCCCGCCGTATGCGATGTAAGGGTTCTCGCTGCCGAGGACGAGCCGAACCATATTGCGCGGCTCCGCGAGCCCGCTGGCTTCGACGACGATGACGTCGATCCCTGCCGTGCGGTGCGCGAGCCGGTTCAGCATCTCGTCCATGTCGCTCACGTCCACCGCGCAGCACATGCAGCCGTTGCTGAGCGCCATCACCGAGTCGACCTGACCCGCAACCATCATCGAGTCGATGTTCACCGACCCGAAGTCGTTGACGATCACTCCGACACGTGTGCCACCGTTGTTGCGCAGCAAGTGGTTGAGCAATGTAGTTTTCCCTGCCCCGAGGAACCCGGCGACCACCACGACGGGTATCGACCGCGGCCTACGCTTCTTCCCCACCCTGACCTCCGCGACGCCGACAGTATCGACCGGTCATCGTACTGCGTTCGCAGAGCGAACATTTGAAGGCCTGACGATGGTCACCGTCAGGACCAGGGGAGGCCACGAGATGCAATCAAACGACCAACAGGACGTGCCATGAGCCGCGAGTTGCATTAGAGTTCAGGAAGTTGCCCGTCCCCCCTTAGGGCAGCAGCGGGCTCACCCGGAGTTCCCCCCCTGCCCGGGTGAGCGGCCGAGCAGTGGCGCGTGAGATATCTCCGCGCCACCGCTCGGTACCGTAGCCCGAGTTTGCGAACTCTCGGGTCACCCCCCGTCCCGGGTTCACCGCCCAAACGCTTCCCCCTCGGCGTGGATGCTTCCGGCGACATCTCGAGTTCGACGGCGACGATGGATCAACGGACGGGTGCCGTCCGAGTCGCAACGGATACCGGAACTCCCCTTGTTACTCCCCTTGTTCCAGTGGGAATTTCAGGAACGCGGCCGGAACGCTCACTCCCGCCGTGGCGCCGCAGGGTCGTGATCGAGATCCTCGAGCCCCTGGAACTGACCCCTTTCCAGAACACAAGCGTGGCGGGCGTACGAACAGCCACGGATACCGCGATGCTCGCGATCGGAAGCCGGACGGAGCGTGCGCAAGCGAATTTGAACTTCGGAAGAAGTTCGAAGTCCGCGATCGGGACGCTCGTCGAGCGGCCGACTCGCTACGTGATGCTCGTCCACCTTCCGAACGGCCATGGAGCCGTCGCGATGCGCGACGGTCTCACCGCGACGATCGGAAGGTTGCCGGCGCACCTGCGCAGGTCACTGACCTGGGATCAGGGCGGCGAGATGGGCGAGCATCGGGCTTTCGCGACGGCCACCGACATGCCGGTCTACTTCTGCGATCCCGCCTCCCCGTGGCAGCGAGGGTCGAACGAGAACACCAACGGGCTACTGCGCCAGTACTTCCCGAAAGGCACGGACCAGTCGATCCACGGCCCCGTCGAGCTCGAGCGCGTCGCCCACGAGCTCAACACCAGGCCCCGCAAGACTCTCGATTGTGGCACCCCGGCCGAGCGCCTCGACGAGCTTGTCGACAGCGCCGCCTAGCCTCTCGCCCGCAGCACGTCGGTCAGCTGTTCGATGCTCGGTAGGCCGGCTAACCCGGCCTCGGTCGCGTAGATGCGGCACGCGAGCTCGGCCACCGACTCCGCATCGTCGAACGCGTCGACACCGTCGACGAGGATCGTGGGTGAGCCTGCGAATGGTGACGCTGCCGCCTCCGCGTCCGACGAGATCCGCTGATACCCGATCTCGATATCCGGACGCCCGATCGCAGTCGCCGCTGCCCGGACACGGTCGGCTGCCTCCCGCCAGTTCGGGCACCCGTCGAAATACAGAATCTCCACCTTCATGTCGAACGATTCTGCCCCTCGAGCCA
This sequence comes from Rhodococcus spongiicola, assembly GCF_004011835.1. Lineage (GTDB taxonomy): Bacteria > Actinomycetota > Actinomycetes > Mycobacteriales > Mycobacteriaceae > Prescottella > Prescottella spongiicola. Next base: position 351,384 of record NZ_RKLN01000002.1, on the reverse strand, counting down.
CACGACGCGCTGCCGCGACCACGATCGGTCACGACAGGTCGTTACAGTGCGTCGACCATTCACCGTGTTGCCGCCTCAAGGTGGGGCGTTCTCGTGTCAGGGCCCTTGGTCTCGACCTCGGCACTGCCGAGCATCTACCTGTTGCAAGTTGGGCGAAAAAGAATAACGGCAGGACCTTTGGCCTGCCGTTACTTGGGGTGGAGCTAAGGGGACTCGAACCCCTGACCCCCACACTGCCAGTGTGGTGCGCTACCAGCTGCGCCATAGCCCCATATCGAGTTGTTCTCCGCGTGCCAGGAGTGACTCCCTTGCGCTGAAAGAAAGCTACACCATCGCCGACATGGCCAACAAATCTGCTGGTCAGAGGCGATCGGGCTGCCGGTGGCCGACCCGGTCGGGTCGGCCACCGGACGCTTCTACTGTGTCACCTGCGATAACCATTCCGGGTCACCGAAGGCGTCGATCACCTGACCGTTGTGCAGGATGGTGGGGGTACCGACCCTCCCAGCGGCCGCGGCGAGGGCGGTGCTGCCGGCCTCGGCGTCCATGCCGGCCTGCTGCGTCCTCTCACCGTTGGTGATGCAGTCGACGACGGTGTCGGTGGCCCCGGCGTCCCTCGCTAGGTTCGCGAGGTCCTCGTTCGACAAGTCCGACCCGCCCCTCTCGGCTGGCTGGTTGTCAGGCGAGAACAGCTCACCATGGAAGTTGGAGTAGGCAGTGCCTACGCCACCTTCGGCGACGCACTGGAACGCCGCACCCGCGCGGGTCGAGTAGTCTCCGCTGGCCGAGCGATCGTTCAGAAAGTTGAGCATGTGGTATCGAACCACCAACTTGCCCTCGTCGATCGCTTGCGCGACCTCCTGGCCGTAGGTCTCCTCGAATTGAGCGCAGGCCGGGCACATGGGGTCCTCGAATACGTCGATGGTGTTCGCCACATCGGGGAGACCAAGTCGGGCGACACCGTCATTCTCCAACGTCACCTGGACGGCTGAGTTCTGGACCGCGCCGTAACCCTGGTTCCGCGGCTCGTTCCTACTGGACGTCGCCAAGACGCCCCCGATCACCAGAGCGGCGATCACCACGATCGCAAGCCCGCCGAGGATGTACGTCGTCTTGCTCGACGTGGGCTGCGGATTGTATTTGACCGACTTCGGCTTCTTCGAACTCACTTCGCATCCTTACGTCATGGCGTGCGATCCGTTCGGAACTGTCCGGAACACGCGCCCACGTGGCCCGCGTGCAGGCTCCAACCAGTGTCTACTCTGCCATCGCTGGCTGAACAGGTACTGAGGAGGTCGGGCGGGACCGAGGCCCGAGGGAGAACGGACTGCGGGGGAAGACCGCGAGCCACACCGCGAGGGCCAGGAAGCCGATATCGCGCGCGATTTCCTTTGAGTAGTCCCACCCGTTCACGTCGGCGGCTCCCCCACCCCCGAAACAGCCGCAGTCGATGGACAACCCGCGCGCCCACACGGAAATGATCACGCCGATGAGGACCATCAGTGCCAGGCCCGAAACGACCGCGGTTACCCGCACGCCGAGGCCGATCACCAGGAACAAGCCGAGCGCGATCTCGAGCATCGGCAGCGTGTACGCGACTGGTCGTACGAGGTCCTCGGGTAGCAATTGGTAGGCGCGGACCGCGACGACGGTTTGTGCGGGGTCGATGAACTTGATCCACCCGGAGATCAGCCACACCGCGGCCAGGCCGAAGCGCGCGAGGAAACTCACCGTCGTTATCCACTTGCTGGTCGGCACGTCGACCACGCTACCGAACAGGCATGCCTGTTCCCCCTGGAGCATCCACGTTCTTCGACGTAGGTTCGGCTTCGTGAACGCTGCATCACCCCGCGCGGGAGCCAGGCCGCACGAGTTCGATCACACACACTCGGACGTGTCCGGGGGGTGGCTTCGCGCCGCCGTGTTCGGTGCGATGGACGGCCTGGTCACCAACACCTCGCTGATCGCCGGGGTCGGCGGCGCAGGGGTCGAGGCGCACACCGTGGTTCTCAGCGGCGTCGCGGGCCTGGTCGCGGGTGCTTTCTCCATGGCGCTCGGTGAGTACACGTCCGTGAGGACGTCGAACGAACAGATCGACGCCGAGGTGCGGGTCGAGCATCTCTCGCTGCACAAACATCCCGAGGCCGAGGAGTCCGAACTAGTCGAGACCTTCACGGCGATGGGCATGAGCGAGCCAACGGCGACGGCTGCCGCAGCCGAGGTCCACGCCGACACCGAGCGCGCCGTCGACATCCACATCACTCACGAACTCGGCGTGAACCCGAACGAGAAGCCCTCGCCGGTGGTCGCGGCTGGTTCGTCGTTCCTGATGTTCTCGATCGGCGCAGTCCTACCGCTGATCCCCTACCTACTCGGCTTCGAGTCGCTGGTCGCAGGTCTCGCGGTCGGAGGCGCCGGCCTACTGCTCGCGGGCACCCTCGCGGCGCACTTCACCGCCCAGTCCCGGATCCGCAGCGCCGGGCGGCAGCTTCTGTTCGGCATGATCGCGGTCGGTGCCACCTATCTGGTGGGCGTGCTCATCGGTATCGGGGTGGCCGGCTGAGTCGTCCGAGTCGCGGTCCGCGTCGTTCACGACACGGCCACTGGGGGCAAAGAACCACAACACCATCGGCAGCAGCACGATCACACCCGTGGTCACCCACGCTGCACCAAATGACCATCTCTCGGCGACCACCCCAGCGAGGAGGGGGCCGGCGAACATACCGACATCGCTCATCATCTGGAAGGCGGCCACGGACGGGCCTCCGCGCCGCTGGGCTCCGACGACGTCGGCCACCGCGGCTTGTTGCGCCGGAACCATGATCCCCGAGCCGACGCCGGCAATTACCGTCGAGATGTAGAACACGGCGACGCTGTCGGTCAGCCCCATCGTGATCGTGGCGGTCCCGCAGATCACGAGGCCCGTCAGTACGAATGGCTTGCGACCGAACCGATCTGACAGTTGGCCCGCTCGTGTCAGCACCGCAGCATTGCCCAGCGCGAAGACGGTCAGCGCGATCGCCGCCATCGTCGCATCGCCGCCCAGGACCTCCACAACGAACAGCGGCACCAACGAAACCCGGACCCCGAAGACCACCCAGCCAGTCACCAGGTTCGAACCGAGCGACGCCCGGTACATCGACGACCGCATGCTCTCGCGCAGCGTCAAATCGCCCAGTTCGCTCTCGCCCACCGGCTCGGCGAGATGCGATTTGCGGAGCGCGAAGTACACCACCGCCGCGGCCGCCAGCAGCGCGACCGCGTAGATGACGAACGGGACCCGCAACCCGAAGCCGGCGAGCGCGCCGCCGAACAGCGGTCCGGTGACGGTGCCGACGAGGAACGCGGACGCGTACACCCCGGACACCCGACCGCGGCCGCCCGGCGGCGACATCCGGATCAACAGGCCCAGCGCGGAGACCGTGAACATGGTCGAGCCGATACCACCGACTGCCCGGAACAGCAGCAACTGCCAGTACTCGGTTGCGACCGCGCACGCGCCCGTCGAGCCCGCGGTGATGAGCAGACCGGTCAGGTACGTGGGCCGCTCACCGAGCTTCTGCACCAGTGCACCGCTCATTGGCGCGAACAGCAGGCGCATCAAAGCAAAGGCGCTGATCACCGCGCTGGCGGCGGTGACTCCGACGTCGAAACTACGCGCGAACTGCGGCAACGCGGGCGCGACGATACCGAACCCGATGGCGACGATGAACGCCGACGCGACCAGCACCCAGATTTCCCTGGGCAGCTTCGCGTCGGCGTCCGTCGAGGTGGCAGGGTCTGTCGAGTTGGCAGCCGATCTTCTCATTGCCGACAAATGTATCGGCGCGGTAAGACACCCACTCAGCCGAGTCCCAAGACCCGCGACACCAGATCCCGCGCGGCCGTCTGCACCTGCGCGAGATGCTCAGGACCGAGGAAGGACTCGGCGTAGATCTTGTAGACGTCCTCGGTGCCGGAAGGCCGTGCGGCGAACCATGCGTTCTCGGTGGTGACCTTGAGCCCGCCGATCGGGGCGCCGTTGCCCGGTGCCGACGTGAGCGTTGCGGTGATCGGCTCGCCTGCCAGTTCGGTGGCAGTCACCTGCTCGGGCGACAGCTTCGCCAGAATCGCCTTCTGCGGACGGGTCGCGGGCGCGTCGATCCGGGCGTAGGCGGGGTCGCCGTGCCGACTGGCGAGCTCCCGGTACCGCTGCGAAGGGGTCTGGCCGGTGACCGCGGTGATCTCGGCGGCGAGCAGCGCGAGCAGGATGCCGTCCTTGTCGGTGGTCCACACCGACCCGACGCGGCGCAGGAACGACGCCCCGGCGCTCTCCTCTCCCCCGAACCCGAGGGAGCCGTCGAGCAAACCAGGCACGAACCACTTGAAGCCGACCGGCACCTCCACGACGGACCGGCCCAGGGCTTCGCCGACGCGGTCGATCATCGACGAACTGACGAGCGTCTTGCCGATCTTCGTCGTCGGCGCCCATCCCGTCCGGTGGGTGTAGAGGTAGTCGATCGCGACGGCGAGGTAATGGTTGGGGTTCATCAGCCCACCGTCCGGTGTGACGATGCCGTGCCGGTCGGCGTCGGCGTCGTTGCCGGTCGCGAGGTCGAATCGGTCGCGGGCGGCGATGAGCGACGCCATCGCGTGCGGTGACGAGCAGTCCATCCGGATTCGGCCGTCACCGTCGAGGGTCATGAATCGCCACGTGGCGTCGACGGCCGGGTTGACGACGGTGAGGTCGAGCCGGTGCCGCTCGGCGATCGCCGCCCAGTAGGCCACGGACGCGCCACCGAGCGAGTCGGCGCCGATCCGCAGCCCGGATGCGCGGATCGCGTCGAGGTCGAGCACGTTCGGCAGATCGTCGACGTAGGCGCCGAGGAAGTCATAGCGTCCGGCCGCCTCGAGTGCACGCATGAGCGGCACCCGCGCCACGGACGAAAGACCGGACCGCAAAAACTCATTGGCGCGGTCCGCGATCTTGGTGGTGGCCTCGCTCTCCGCCGGTCCACCGTGGGGCGGGTTGTACTTGAAGCCGCCGTCGCGCGGCGGGTTGTGGGACGGAGTGACCACGACGCCGTCGGCGCGGGCCGCGGGGCCGGAAGCGTTGTGCCGCAAGATCGCGTGGCTCACTGCGGGCGTCGGCGTGTATCCGTCACGCGAATCGATAACGACCGCAACATCGTTGGCAACGAGTACCTCGAGCGCCGTGGCCCACGCCGGCTCGGACAGCGCATGGGTGTCACGGGCCAGGAAGAGTGGTCCGGTGATGCCTTGTGCTGCACGGTATTCGACGATGGCCTGCGTGGTCGCGAGGATGTGGGCCTCGTTGAACGCGGTGTCGAGGCTCGATCCGCGATGCCCGGAGGTGCCGAACACCACCTGCTGCAGCGGGTCGGCCGGATCGGGTGTGTGCGTGTAGTACGTGGACACCAGGTGCGCCAGGTCCTCGAGGTCCTCCGGCTGCGCCACCTGCCCCGCTCGTTCGTGAACCATCAGATCCTCCGACTCCTCGAGACGCTTCCGCTTCATCGTGCTGGTGCCGACGCTACGCCCGGCTCACGACGTGATCACATACCCCGCCCATGCACAGCCGATACCGACGACGAGACTGGCCGTGACATACAGCGCAGACGTCACTGCTCGGCGTACGCGGACCAAACCAACGGCTTCTGCCGCGAAGGTCGAATAGGTAGTGAGCCCACCGCAGAACCCGGTGCCGAGCAACGCGAACACCGCAACCGGCAACGTCGCACCCGCGAGTAGGCCGAGGATCAGACTGCCGACGACGTTGACCACGAATGTGGGGACGGGGAAGCTCCCGTACGAGTGCAGGTGCCGTCCGGCGAGGTACCGGACGCCTGCTCCCATGCCGCCGCCGAGGGCGACCCACAACACAGTCACGCCGGTTCCCTCCGACGTCTGCCGTGTAGGTATTCGCCGACGGCCATGCCGATGCGTGCCGCAACAAGGGCCGGCAACAGCGTGGCGGTCACGTACAGCACCGCCGATGCCGGATTCTGCATGGCGTCGACGGCGAACGTCGAGTAGGTGGTGAACCCGCCCAGGACGCCGACCCCGAGGAACAGCCGGGACAACCGATCCGGGCCGAGCGTCGCGACGAGGACACCGAGCAGCAGTGAGCCCACGATGTTGATCACCGCGACGGTCCAGATGTTGGGGAACTGCTCGGACAGCAGGTACCGCACACTCGCACCGAGCGCACCGCCCGCGACCACCACGGCGAGCGCCCGTACCTCCACCATCGCACCCTCCTTGCCTCACCGGGACCGCTCCCGCAGGCGTGGAGACCATTGTGGAACGCCGGTGAGACGCGGACCGACCCGGGCGGCCATGCCCCAGCTCAGCGGCGTGGCGGTCGCGGCAGGAAGTAGCTGGTGCTCTCCTGGTAGTCGGGGTAGCCGGGGCGCTCCGCCATGTGCCGCTCTAGCCGCCTCGCCCCGGTCGCATAGACGAGGAAGTACGTCATCGCGACCGGCGAGAGGACGGTGAGCACTCCGGGCCACGTCTGAGCGGAGATCAGGAAGATCCCCCACCAAATGCACGCGTCGCCGAAGTAGTTCGGGTGCCGGGTCCACCCCCACAGCCCGCGGTTCATGATCGTGCCGCGGTTGGCCGGGTCCGCTTTGAACGCGGACATTTGGGCGTCGCCGACGGACTCGAACGTGAACCCGGTAACCCACAGCAGGATGCCGACGACGGTAAGCACTCCGAGAGGGCCTTGCGTGACGGCCGAGACCTGCACGGGCAGCGACACGAACCACAGCGCGATGCCCTGCGTGAAGTAGATCTTGCGGATCGCGGCACGCGTGCGGTTCCCGCCGGCGTCGTCGAGCATTTTCTCGTACCGGGGATCCTCACCGCGCCCGCGGCCGCGTCTGGCCATGTGCCACGCCAACCGCAGACCCCACACCGCGATGAGCGCAGCCAGCAGCCAGCGGCGCCACAGGTCGCCGTCTCCGAATACTGCCGATACCAACGCGATCACCACGAAGCCGATGCCCCACGAGACGTCGACCACGTTGTGCCGACCGAGCCGGAACCCGAACACGGCCGTAACCACAATGAGGAGCGCGATCGCGATCAAGCTGGTAACGGTGACGAACGTGAAACCGCCCCAGTCGAATCCGGAGCCAGCGTCCTGGGCCAGAACCTGACTGGCAACACTGTCGACAACGTTCATCATTCCTCCCGCCGGTCGAGAACGATCTGCTGGACATCGAGGTAGCCGGAGCGGAAACCTGCTTCCGAGTAGCACAGGTAGAAGTGCCACATTCGACGGAAGACGTCGTCGAATCCGAGCCCGGCGACGTCGTCGGTGTGGGCCGCGAAGCGGTCGTCCCACAACCGAAGCGTCCGCGCGTAGTGGTCGCCCATCGACAGCCGCTCCCGCACCCGCAGGCTTGTTTCGCGTTCGGTGATCTCCTCGATCGCCCGCACGGACGGCAGGAAGCCGCCCGGGAAGATGTACTTGTTCACCCAGGTGTAGGTGCTACGGGTAGCAAGCATCCGGTCGTGCGGCATGGTGATCGCCTGGATCGCGACGCGACCACCGGGCGCGAGCAGCCGGTCGAGTGTGCGGAAGTAGGTGCCCCAGAATTGGTGTCCCACAGCCTCGATCATCTCGACCGACACCACCGCGTCGTACTCCCCGTCGACCTGGCGGTAGTCCAGCAGTTCCACGTCCACCCGATCGGCGAAGCCGGCCTCGGCGATCCTCTTGCGTGCCAACTGCTGCTGTTCGGTCGACAGCGTCACCGATCGCACCGTCGCTCCGCGGGCGGCGGCCCGGATCGCGAGTTCGCCCCAGCCGGTACCGATCTCGAGGACCCGGCTACCCGGGAGGACGCCGGCCAGGTCGAGCAAGCGGTCGATCTTGCGGCGTTGCGCTTCGGCCAGATCGTGCCAACCGGGGGCCACGTCGGCCCGGTCGAACAGGGCGCTCGAGTAGGTGAGGGTGGTGTCGAGGAACAGTTCGAACAGTTCGTTCGACAGGTCGTAGTGCCGCGGAATGTTCGCCCGGGTGTTGTGGGGCGTGCCCTGCTCGCTGGGGGGTGGCTTCGGGATCACCAGTCCCCGGAGCCGCTGCAGTGGCTGGGGAATCAGCGTTGCGGCGCGGGCGGCGAATACCTCGAGCACGGCGGTGAGGTCGGGTGCGGACCAGTCCCCGGCCATGTAGGACTCTCCGAAGCCGATCAGTCCGCTCTCCCCCACCCGAGCGGTGAAGTCCCGCGGCCGGTGCACCAGCATCGTGGGCGCGTCCGGCGAGGTACGGTCGCCCAGCTCCGTGCCGTCCGGGAAGTCGCCCAGCTCCGTGCCGTCCGGGAACACGACCCGGATCGGCAGTCGCGACACGGCGTTGCGGAACAGTGCATCGACAACCCGCCGTCCGACACGGGCGCGCAGACCCGACGGTGGGACATGCAGGTCACCCCACTCGCATCGACTGGGCTTCAGCTCGATGAATGCCACACGCGCGGTCGTCATCACACCGCCTCCTGTCGCCGGTGCTCCGGTCGCGGCCGGACGGGCAAACCCCTCGCCCACAATCGGATTCCCTGCCACCGAATCTGTGCCGACACCCGCAGCGGCGCCAGGGGCACCGCCAGGGCGGCAGCCAGCACCTCCCACGTCGTCGCGTCCCTGCGCTCACCCGCGACGGTCGCAACGAACGGCGGCTGCCCGGGCCGCTCGAGAGTGATCGCCACCCGCAACCCCGAACCAGGCGGCGGCACCACCATCCGGTACTCGCCGTCCACGTCGTTGAACGGCGATACGTAGAACTCCTTGTCGACCCGCGCGTTCCCACTGGCGTCGGGCCGCAGCAGATAACAGTGCCGCTGACCGTAGGTGTTGTGCACCTCGGCGATCACGCACACCAGACGTCCGTCCGCGTCGTGGCACCAGAAGACGCTGAGCGGATTGAAGACGTACCCGAACACGCGGGCGTTGGTGAGCAGCAGAACCTTTCCACCGCGTAGATCGACTCCGTGGGCGGACAGGAACGCGTCGACGTTCTCACGCAGGCTCCGTGATGGCTCACCGAGATGGTCACCGGGCGCGAACCGGGCGAGCGGGCCCAACGGACGCGGAAGCCGCGGCTGGTCGTCGATATCGACGAACCAGCTGTAGCTGCGATAGCGGAAAACGTTGCGCAGCGGCGCGGTTCGCACATGGGTGATCGTCGTCCGGTAGATCGCCGGGGCCGCGGGAAGGTCCGGTGCGGTCATGACCAGCGTCCTCCGACGCTCTCGGCGGCACGCACACCCGACAGCGCACCGTCCTCGTGGAATCCCCATCCGTGGTAGGCACCCGCGAACGCCACCGTGTAATCGCTCAATTCCGGCAACCGTCGCTGGGCCGCGAGCGAGGACGGCGTGTACTGCGGATGCTCGTACACCATCGTGTCGAGAACGTGGTCCGGGTCCACGATGTCGTCGCCGCCCAGTGTCACCAGGTACCGCTCGCCGGTGTCGGGCAGCCGCTGCAGTCGCGTCATGTCGTAGCTGACGAGAACCTGCTCAGGACGGCTCGTGCAGGACGGCATCCGGTAGTTCCACGACGCCCGTGCCCGCGGCACCCAGGGCAGCACGCTCTCGTCCGTGTGCAGTTGCGCATGGTTCACCGAGTACGGCATCGCACCAAGCACCTCATGATGCAGTGCGGTGGGGGCGGCCAGCAGCTTGAGCGCCTGCTGTGGGTGGGTGGCAATCACGACGGCGTCGAATTCCCGCAGGTCGTCGCCGTCGTCGCGGATCTCGACGCGATCGGCGTGCCGGTGCACGGCCCGCACCGGCGCCGACAGCCGCACCTCGCCGACCCTTGCGGCCACCCGGCGCACGTACTCGACGCTGCCGCCGCGCACGGTCCTCCAGGTCGGCGAGCCGCCGACACTGAGCATGCCGTGGTGGTCGAGGAAGGCGAGCAGCGAGCCTGCCGGGTACTGCAGTGCCGTCGATGAGTTGCACGACCACACCGCCGAGACGAGCGGGGTCATGAAGTGGGCCGTGAAGTACGCAGAGAAGCCACCGTCGGTCAGGAACTGCTCGAGCGTGCGATCGTCGTCGCCGCCATCGGCCCGCATCGCAGACGCCATCCGATGAAAACGCCTGACTTCGAGCAGCATTCGCAGGTACCTGGCGCGCCCCAGCGTGGACGGGGTCGGCAGCAGACCCCGCAGCCCTTGGCCACCCGAATACACGAGACCGCAGCCGTCACACCGGATCGACATGCTCATGTCCGAGTCCTGACTCGTCACGCCGAGTTCGGCGAACAGCCGCAGCAGCGTCGGATAGGTGCGATCGTTGTGCACGATGAATCCGGTATCCACCGGAATGACATCACCCGACAGGGTCGAGACGCGGTGGGTGTCGGCGTGGCCACCGAGACGTTCCGCGGCCTCGTACAGGCTCACGTCGGCACTCTTCGACAGTATCCACGACGCCGTCAACCCGGAGACACCGGCGCCGACCACCGCAACACGACGACGTCGGCGATGTCTGTGCTCCTCGAGCATCCTCGTACCGTTCCCTCCGCCTTGTAACCGGTTGTCACGAGACATTCGGAGACGAGGCCCGGTGTGATTGGTCGCGCACGAAATCAACTGCGATCCGACGCCAGCGCCAGGGGCTTCGCAGCATTGCGTGACCTGCTCCGGCGACGCCGATCCAGTGCGCGGGCACGCCCCGGGCCGCGGCCAACTCGGTCTGCATGCGCGAGGCGAGCGGATCTGTCACCCGGTCGGCGGTGCCGTGGACGACGACCATTCGCGTTGCTGTAGGAATCCGGGCGCCCTCGCCGTCGGACCACCACGGCGCGAGCGCAAGCAGGGCCACCACCTGCGGATCATCGGCGACGACGGCAGCGACCCGGCCGCCCATCGAGTGCCCGATCAGCACCACGGGGACGCCGGAGGGCTGCAGCTCGTCGAGAATTCTTCGGACGTCGTGAACCGGGCTGCGCTCGTCTCCGTTCCATCCGCGTAAGCGATAGCGAACCTGGCGCACGTCGATGCCGCGACCGAGGCGCCGGAGCGTCCACGTGAAGGCCCACATGCGCAGATCGGCCACCTGCCACGGCCTCGTTCGGCGTCGATCGGTGACCTTGCCGCCGGGCAGCACCAGCACGGTCAGCGATGGGTCGGTGGCCCTACAACCAGCTTGTTCTCGTAGCCCCATGAGCGATATTCGGAGCCGACCGGAGGGTGGATGGGTGCTCGCGATGCGGCGAGCTGAGGCCGAAACACAGTATGCGGCTAGATAAGGCTGAGATACAGATCGTGGGGACGGGTGTGGTCGGGGAGGTATCCGAAGTCGAGTCGGTGCGGGCCGGGTCGCTGGTCGTTCGCCTCCGCCCAGCGATACATCGCGGCGAAACTGTCGGTGATCGACGCCTCGTCCCCCAGGTGCCGGTGGTGCAGATATCGGCCGGCGGGCGCCTTGCCGAGACGCCAGCCCTCGGGCAGAGACAATGGCGGCACCGCGACGACGGCGCCGAGCAACTCGCGGTAGTCACCGTCGCCCAGATCGGTGCTGAACTCTACGAAGACGTCGTCGGGGCCGCTCAGCAGGTCACTGCGCCGTGCGAACACTCGGGCCCACGCCTGCGGCACCACCACGGATAGATCCGGGAACGGAGCCACAACCTCGATTCCGACGATCGTCTCCGGCGCCCGCTCCACGATCTTCACGAAGCCCCTCCCCTCCCGTCCACTCGCCTTTCCTCGAAAACTAGCAGGCTGCTGCCGCGTCATCCGTGATTCCCGGTGGCGAGAAATCGTGCCGGATGTCCGCCTTGCCCCCACTGATCCGGTATGTCCCGTACAGCCCCACCCATGTTGGGAACACTAGTTGGTTTCTGACTCGCCTTGCGCGTCCCGAACCCGCGGAGATGCCGGCATCCACCGGCCTCCCTTCCTTGGCCAAGGGAGTCCGATCACGCTGCCACACAATATTGTTGACCCGTTCCGCCGGAGGGGTGCCCCCGGCATAATCCGGGTCAGCAACAATCCGAACGCGGTGGTGATCACCCGCGCCTACGTCGTCCGTCTCTTCCCCGGCTTCGACGGCCACTCGACCGGCTCGCTCACACGGCGCACCCTGTAACGCTTTGCCCGATTCCGCCGGTATGTTCGGTATGGAACCGAATCGGGGGGACTATTCGGTTTCCATTCTCGTCTTTCCGCGTCCCCGAGACCGCAGCGATGCCCGGCACCCACCGGCGTCCTGTCCTGGATCGAAGGAGTCCAATCACGATGCACCACATCAGTGTTGACCCGTCCGGCGGCCGGGGTACCCCCGGCTCGGGGCCCGGCAGCCGGCGGCGGTACGCGGCGGGAGTCACCGCCGCCCTCGCGGCCGGGCTCATGCTCACCGCCGCCCCGACCGCGCACGCCGACACCATCACCGACACCATCGAAGTCGGAAACTACCCGGACGAGGTCACGATCACCCCCGACGGCAACCGCGCCTACGTCACCGGCAACCTCGACGGCACCGTCTCGGTGATCGACACCACCACGAACACGGTCACCACCACCATCGATGTCGGAAACTACCCGGGCAAGGTGGCGTTCACCCCCGACGGCACCCGCGCCTACATCCCTGTCAGCGACAACGACTCGGTGTCGGTGATCGACACCACAACCAACGCTGTCATCGATACCATCAACGTCGGCTACGAGCCCAAAGGCGTGGCAATCACGCCCGACGGCACCCGTGCCTACGTCACCCAGGTCCACACCAATCCCTCGGTCGTGTCTGTGATCGACACCATTACCAACATGGTCACCACCACTGTCCCGATTGACGATTGGTCGTACAACCTGGCGATCACCCCCGACGGCAACCGCGCCTACGTCACCAACTGGAGGGGCAACAGTGTGTCGGTAGTCGACACCAACACCAACACGGTCACCACCACCATCGACGTCGGCGGGTTGGCCAGCCAGGTGGCCATCACCCCCGACGGCACCCGCGCATACGTCACTAGCGGCGACAAGGTGTCGGTGATCGACACCACAACCAACACCGTCGTCGATGCCGTCGCAGTCGGCGCCAGCCTGAGGAGCCTGGCGATAACCCCCGACGGCACCCGCGCATACGTCACGAGCGGCAGCGAGGTGTCGGTGATCGACACCACCACCAACAGGGTCATCACCACCACCAAGGTCGGCCGCTTCCAGTGGGACGCTTCGTCGGCACCACGAGCGGAAGGGGTGGCGATCACCCCCGACGGCACCCGCGCGTACGTCGCCGTCAATGGTTTCGAATTTGGTTGGAGGTGGTTGCCGTCGGCGGTGTCGGTGATCGCGATCGACGACGCACAGTCGCCACTCGGCAGCCTCGGCTCGCTGGGCTGGCCGCCGTCCTGACCGACAGGCACCACCGCATCGTATGGCCGTCCACCCGCCCGGGTGGGCGGCCATCCGCTTCTTCCCCGAGCTTCGACGCCCGCCCGACCGGCTCGCTCGCGCGGCGCACTCTGTAACGCTTTGCCCGATTGCACCGGTATCTCCGGTATGGAACCGCACCGGGGGACTACTCGGTTCCATTCATGTCTCTAGCGCCCCCGAGACCGCAGCGATGCCGGTCCCGACCGGCACGCTGTCTTGGATCGAAGGAGTCCAATCACGATGCCACACAACATTGTTGACCCGTGTCGACGCCGGGGCACCCCCGGCTCGGGGCCCCGCATCCGGCGCCGGTACGCGGCGGGAGTCACCGCCGCCCTGGCGGCCGGGCTCATGCTCACCACCGCCCCGACCGCGCACGCCGACGCCATCACCCACACTTTCCCGGGCGGCATCGCCGACTTCGAGATCACCCCCGACGGCACCCAGGTGTACCTCACCCACCCCGGGACCGACCCCGGAGAAGACACGGTGTCGGTGATCGATACCGCGACCAACACCATCACCGACACCATCGACGTCGGCAACGAGCCGAGGCACCTGGCGATCACCCCCGACAGCACCCGGGTGTACGTCGCCAACGAGTACGGCGGCTCGATTTCGGTGATCGACACCGCCACCAACACCGTCACCGACACCATCGACGTCGGGAGGGTCCCGTACGGCCTGGCGATCACCCCCGACGGCACCCAGGTGTACGTCCCCAACTCGTACGACGACACGGTGTCGGTGATCGACACCACCACCAACACCGTCACCACCACCATCGACGTCGGCGGAAGTCTGCAGTATCCGCGTGCGCGGATCACCCCCGACGGCGCCCTCGTCCGCGTCTCCAGCTACGACAACAAGACGGTGGTGGTGATCGACACCACCACCAACACGCTCACCGACGCCGTCCCGGTCTTCCCCCCGTACAACGGTGAGATCACCCCCGACGGCACCCGCGCCTACTTCTCCGGCCCTGATTCGGTAGTGGTGAAAGACCCCACCACCGGCACCGTCATCGAGCGCATCGAATTGAGCTGTGAATCACAGGCGTGGGCCCCCTGGAGCGACTATGACTTCTGGCCGAACAAGATAAGGATCACGCCCGACGGCACCCAGGCATACATCCTCTACAAATCCTCCGTGGAGGTGATCGCGATCGGCCAGGACTCGATCGGCAAGGAAGAGCCGTTGGCCTCGTTACTCGGCAGCTCCGCCTCACTAGGGGCATATGGGTCAATGTGTTCACGGTGATCGCGTGTTCACGGTGATCGCGATCGGCACACATCCCTCATTCGAGAGCCTCGACCCACTGGGCCGGCCGTCGTCCTGACCGACAAGCGCCACCGCACGGATGGCCGTCCACCCCGCCTGGGTGGGCGGCCATCCGTCCCGATTACCCCGGGGTTGCCGGTGCCATTCAGTAGCCGGTGCCACTCAACTGACTGATGCGCACGTGACGGTCGTTCCTTCGAACCGGTACACGAGGTGATCGACCATCTCCGAGTCCGGCCGGCTGTCGACGAGGTGGAGACCGGCGTCACGCCATGACTCTCCGCGGTCGGCGAGCAACCGAGCCCACTGTTTCCTCGCTCTTCGCTCGACACTCCGGAACGAGTCCAGTTGGTGCGCAGACACCGGGACGATGACCTTCTCGATACCGTTCAGCACGGGCCACAACATAGTCCTCCGAGCCGAACCGGGCACACGGACAGCAAAAAGGGCCTGGTCAACGAGTGGACTCACTCTCTGACCAGGCCCTTTGGTGGAGCTGCCGGGAATCGAACCCGGGTCCTCCGCCGCTTTGCCAGGGCTTCTCCGTGTGCAGTTCGCTATGCCTCTACTCGGATCTCCCGGTCCCGCGAACAGGCCGTGATGACGATCCCAGTCGCTGTTGGTTGTCCCGCCCCACTCCGCGACCGAGTGGAACGGTGAAGCCCTCTAGCTGATGCCAGGATCCGGGGCGAGGGCTCACCCGGTCTGACAGACACGCAGTCGCTGATCAGGCAGCGAGTGCGTAGTCGCGCTGATTGGAATCGGCGCTTGTTTGTTTGCAGCGACGCTTACGGTGGTCTCTTGCCTGCACCGACACGCTTCCCCTAACTCAACGTACGCAGTCGAAACCGTTCAGCCCCGTACGTCCCCGCGACTTTCGCGGAGCTACTTACTGTAACCCACATGCACACGAGAATCATCCCGATTCTCGACGGCGGGTCGAAACCAGGCCCCCATACAAGTCCGGATGTCTCGGTCCAACGCATTTCACCTTCCGGTTCACGCGATTCCGTTAAGGTCGTGCCTCAGGCGTACCATCCAGTGGATTTCAATCTCTGCTTGGGGGGCAATTTCATGGAGTCGTTGGCACGTCGATCGACAGCTTTCATAGCACTCGTACTCGCCGCACTGGCCGCAGCAACCGTCTCGGCACCACCGATTTCCGCCGCCCCCGCGTACCCCACCCCTCTTCCGGACCCGTTCTTCGCCGCGCCCGCCGACATCGACTCGAAGGCCCCCGGCGACGTCCTCGCGAGCCGTCGTCAGGACACGTGGCTGTTGCCGGGGCATGAGGTGTGGCAGATCAAGTACCGGTCCACCAACTCGGCCGGCAAGCCGATCCCGGCAGTCACCACGGTTATCAAGCCCGTGAACGCGCCCTCGGACATGCCGGTCCTCTCCTACCAGGTGATCGTGAATTCACTCGGCCTGCGCTGCGCCCCATCCACGGGACTGATGACCGGTGAGATCTCAGACGTCATCGGGCTGCCGGCCGCACTGGCGAGGGGGTGGGCGGTTGCGATCCCCGACCACTTGGGTCCCACCAGCGCGTACGGCGCCGCCAGGCTCGGCGGGATGATCACGCTCGACGGCGTCCGCGCCGTCAAGCAGCTGCCGGAGCTGCGCCTGTCCGAGAGTCCAGTGGCGCTGGCCGGATACTCCGGTGGCGGCTTGTCCACCGCGTGGGCGGCCGCGATGAATTCCACGTACGCGCCGGACGTCGAACTCGTCGGCGTCGCGCAGGGTGGCGTCCCGGCGGACATCGAGGAGATGGCCCTGGGACTCGGCCAGATGGACCGACATCCCGGATTCGGCCTCGGATTCGCCGCCGCTCTCGGACTCGAGCGCGAGTACCCGGATCGCCTGCCGATCAGTGACCAACTGAACCAGGTAGGGATCGCTCTGCGTGACGAACTCAAGGACGAGTGCGTCGCGATGATCTTTGCGAAGGGTCAGGCGTACGGCGCCACTGAGGTCACGAACTCGACGAGCCTGCTCCAGGACGAGACCGCGCGCGGCGTGATGCGCGAGAACAGCCTGGTCAACTACTCGAGAGTGCCGACCGCGCCGGTGTTCATGTGGCAGGGCGTCGGCGACCAGTTGACGCCGTACGGTGCCGTCGCCGCGACGGCCGACCGGTACTGCAAGGCTGGCGCGTCGCTGATGTTCCGCGGCTACCCCATTGCCGAACACATGACGACTGCGCTCGTGGGCCTACCCGAAGCCCTCCAATACCTGGAGGATCGGTTCGCGGGACTACCTGCGCCTAACAACTGCTGATTCCACCGCCGACCGCTACCCCACGAACGTGGCGGCCACGGCGATCATCGCGACGGACGCGAGCGCCAGCAGCATGCCCGTAACCTGGATGCGGCTCACCCGCTCGCCGAGCATCACCATCGCGAGCAGTACCGTCGCGGCCGGATAGAGCGAGCCGATCACGCTCACCAAAGACAGCAGTCCCCCTTGCAGCGCGAACATGAACGCGGCATTGGCCGTCACGTCGAGAACCGCGACAAAGACGGATAGGCGGAGGATCTCGCCTCGCGGGGGCCGGAATTGCCACGTACACAACGCCACCAGCCAAACCACGGCGGTCGCCGCCCCGCGGGCGGCGGCGAGCGGCCACAGTCCTGTTCCCGCGGGGATCTGACCCAGTGCAATGAAGGAAAACGCGAAGGTAACCCCCGAGCCGAAGGTCAGCCAAGCGACCGTTCGACTGAACCGCATCTGCCGACCGCCGATAACCGGACCGGCCCCTCCGTCGGTCGATTCCCGGGACACCAGCACGACCGCGGCTAGCGCAGCCACGATCCCGAAATAGGCGACGGCACCGGGCCGCTCGCCGAGCATGATGCCAACGGTCACCGGCAGTCCGGCGACCAGAACGGCGGTCAGCGGCGAGATGACGGCCATCGGTCCGGACGCGAGCGCCAGGTAGAACCACCACACCGCCAGACCGGCCCCGACACCGGACGCGGCACCCCACAGCAATGACTCACCGCTGATCTCACCGCCGACGAACGGGGCGAAGGCGAGCACCAACAGAACAGAGAGCGGGTAGGAGACGATCACCACCCGCAGCGCGGTGACGCGCCGAGACGCGACCCCGCCGACGAAGTCGCTGACTCCAAAGCCGATCGCGGACGCGAGAGCGAGGAAGACAGTGGTCAGCGCATGCCCTTCACCCGGCGTCCGAGTTCGCGGGTCACCTCACGCTCCGCCGTGCGTCGGGCGAGGTCCTGGCGCTTGTCGTAGTCCTGTTTGCCCTTCGCGAGAGCGAGTTCGACCTTGACCTTGCCGTCGGAGAAGTACATCGACAGCGGCACCAGCGTCTGGTTGCCCTCGCGGGTCTTGCCGACCAAGTGCTCGATCTCGCGACGGTGGAGCAGCAGCTTGCGGGTGCGGCGCGGCGAATGGTTGGTCCACGTGCCCTGCGTGTACTCGGGGATGTGAAGGCCACGCAGCCACACCTCACCGTCGTCGACGGTGGCGAACGCGTCCACCAGCGACGCTTTGCCCTCCCGCAGGCTCTTCACCTCGGTGCCGACCAACGCGACACCCGCCTCGTAGGTGTCGATGATGGTGTAGTTGTGCCGTGCCTTGCGGTTGGTCGCGATGACCTTGCGGCCCTTCTCTTTCACTTTCGGGCCCTCACTCCACTGTCGGTTTCACACCACGAACGTTGGTACGACTACCAGCATAGAGGCGCCCGCAAACGGAATATCCAGTCGAGCCGTCGTCACTTCCGCACGTACAGCCGCAGCGCGGCGTAGGCGGTGATCGCGGCCAGACCGGCACCGACGATCACGACGAACGGCGACACCAGCAGCACGTCGCTGTTGGAGATCCGCGCCACGATGTTCGCGTCGTAGATTTCGGCGAGGACGTTGTCGATGAACAGGTTCTTCACCGCGAACAGCCCCCCGATCGCCAGCACGGAACCGATCAGCGCCGCGGCGACAGCCTCGAGCAGGAACGGCAACTGGGTGTACCAGCGGGTGGCACCGACCAGCCGCATAATGCCCACCTCGGTGCGCCGGGTGAGCGCAGCCACCTGAACCATGTTGGCGATCAGGAAGATCGCGGCGATCGCCTGCACGATCGCGATCGCGAACGCCGCGTTCCTGACGCCGTTGAGCACGCTGAACAGACGATCGACCAGCTCACGCTGGTTGAGGATGCTGTCGACGCCGGGACGCTGCGCGAAATCGGCGTCGATCGCGCTGAACTGCTCGGGATCGCTGAGTTTGACCTTGAACGACGCGGGGAAGCTCTGCGGATCGACGAGCGACGCCAGTTCGGGGTTGTCCTTGAACACCCGGTCGGTGGCGTCGGCGACGGCGTCGTCGCGGTTGAGGTAGTGCACCGAGACCACCGAGTCGGTGTTCTCGAGGTCGTTGCGGATGTTCCGGCAGATGTCCTGCTCGCAGCTCGGATCGGACGCGGAGATGTCCTCGGTGAGGAACAGCTGCACCTCGACGCGGTCCAGGAAGATCTCCTTGGTCTTGTCCGCCATCTGGACGACCAACAGGCCGCCGCCGAACAGGCCCAGCGAGATCGCGGTCGTGAGGATCATCGCGACGGTCATCGTGATGTTGCGGCGCAGGCCGGTCAGGACCTCGCTGAAGATGAAGCTGGCACGCATCGGGGTATGCAGTCCTTGGGTCGTCTGTTCGAGGGGCGGCGGACAGGTGCCGTCGCCGGCCTAGCGGCCGACGGCGTAGACGCCTCGCGCTTCGTCGCGCACCACCCGGCCGAGTTCGAGTTCGACGACGCGGCGCCGCATCGAGTCGACTATGTGGTGGTCGTGCGTGGCCATGAGCACGGTAGTGCCGGTGCGGTTGATCCGTTCGAGCAGCAACATGATGTCGGTGCTCGTGTCCGGGTCGAGGTTGCCCGTGGGCTCGTCGGCGAGCAGGACCAGCGGCCGGTTCACGAACGCGCGGGCGATCGCGACGCGTTGCTGCTCACCGCCCGACAACTCGTGGGGCATGCGGTCGGCCTTGCCGGACAGGCCCACCAGTTCGAGCACCTCGGGGACGGTGCGCTCGATGATCGACCGGGACTTGCCGATCACCTCGAGCGCGAACGCGACATTCTCCGACACCGTCTTGTTCGGCAGCAGGCGAAAGTCCTGGAAGACGTAGCCGACGCTCTGGCGCAACTTGGGGACGCGCCGGCTCGACAGCTTGTTGACGTGGAAATCCGCGACGTGGATGTCTCCGGAGGTGGGAGTCTCCTCCCTGAGCAGGAGCTGCATGAACGTGCTCTTGCCCGACCCGGACGGCCCGATCAGGAAGACGAACTCGCCCTTGTCCACCTCGATGCTCACCCTGTCCAGGGCCGGCCTGGTGGAGGCCTTGTAGAACTTCGAGACATCCTTGACGCTGATCACGAGAACATAGTCTAGCCGTTATCGAAAAGTGATCTTGTGATGAAGCTCACGGGCTGTGGCGTCAGCCCTCAGGGCTGGGAACGGTCGTCGCACCCGCCTCGGGCGTCGTCGCGTTGGGTTCGCCCGTTTGCCTTTCCGTCTCGGTCGTGGTTGCTGTCTCCGTCGTAGTTGCCGGCTGTTGGTCCGTCGTCCCTTCCGTCGTTTCGCCGTCCGGGGCCGTCGTCTCGGACTCCTCCGCACCAGAGGTCGTCTCCCCCGGCGAGGAACTGGTCTCCGGCGGCGGCTCCGAGTTCGACGGCTCCGAGCCGGACACCGAGGTGCTCAGTTGGTCGACAGACGCCGGGCCGCCGGAGCGGTCCTGCTCGGATACCGCCCTGGACGGCCTGGGTGTGTCGGTGGAATCAGGCGGCGGATTCACGGACGTGTTGAGCATCGCCAGACTCACCCACAGCACGCACATCACGAGCGTGGTGGTGCGCATCCGGCCACCGAACAGCCTGCGCGGGATCCTCCGCCACACCCGCGACATCGCCTCCTGCAGGTTCACCCTGCGTCACCGCCGACAGCGTCGGGCTCGAGTTCGGCAGACACCGTGATACCAGCGCGGTGCAGCGCCGTCACCACCCGCACGCGCAGCGCGCGGCGAACCTGGAATTGCTTGCCCGGCAATGTTCGCGCGACCATTCGGACGCTCACCTGATCGACCTCTAGGCTCTCGACGCCCATCACCGACGGGGTGTCGAGCAGCAGCGGACGCAGTTCGTCGTCGGCGTAGGCGTCGACGCCGACGCGGTGCAGGACGTCGTTGACGCGGTTGATGTCGGCGGTGGCGGGGATCGGCACGTCGATGACGGCCCGCGCCCAGTCCTTGGACAGGTTGATCGCCTTGACGATCTGGCCGTTGGGGACGGTGATGACCTCACCGTCGGCGTTGCGCATCCGGGTCACCCGCAAGGTGACGTCCTCGATCACCCCCTCGGCGTCCTGCGACGATCCGAGGACGGCGATCTGCACGGTGTCGCCGTAGCCGTACTGACGCTCGGTGATGATGAAAAAACCGGCCAGAATGTCCTGCACCATCCGCTGCGCACCGAAACCGAGTGCCGCGCCGAGGACGGTTGCCGGCGCGATGAGACTGCCGATCGGCAAGCCCAATTGGTTGACGATCTTCATCCCGGCGATCACGTAGATGATCGCAATGACCACCCAGGTGATGACCTGGGCAACCGAGTGCCGATGCTTGGTCGCCTCCGACCGGACCAGAGCGTCACCGTACTGGTAGTTGTCGTCGATCCGCTTGGTGATCCGACCGCCTGCCCAGTTCACGAAACGAGCCAGAATCAGTGCACCGAGAACGGTCAGTGCGATGGGCAGTCCGGTGTACTCCAGCCAGGACTGGAGACGTTCGTAGGGTTCGAAGCTGAAGGCGAGCGTCGTCTGCATTCGGCCTAGGCTTGGGCTTCACTCATCCGCCAGCGGATGCCGGCCTCGATGAATCCGTCGATCTCGCCGTCGAGCACGACGGCCGGGTTGTTCACCTCGTACTCGGTGCGCAGATCCTTGACCATCTGGTACGGGTGCAACACGTACGAGCGCATCTGGTTGCCCCACGAGCTGCCGCCGTCGCCCTTGAGGGCGTCAATTTCGGCGCGTTCTTCCTGACGCTTGCGCTCGAGCAGCTTGGCCTGCAGAACCCGCATCGCCGACACCTTGTTCTGCAGCTGCGACTTCTCGTTCTGACAGGTGACGACGATCCCGGTCGGGACGTGCGTCAGCCGCACCGCCGAGTCGGTGGTGTTGACCGACTGGCCACCCGGCCCGGACGAGCGGTAGACGTCGACGCGGACGTCGTTCTCGTCGATGTCGATGTGGTCGGTGGTCTCCACCACCGGGAGTACCTCGACCTCCGCGAACGACGTCTGACGGCGACCCTGGTTGTCGAACGGGCTGATCCGCACCAGGCGGTGTGTGCCCATCTCGACCGACAGCGTGCCGTAGCTGTAGGGCGCCTTGACCGCGAAGGTCGCGCTCTTGATGCCGGCCTCTTCGGCGTAGGAGGTGTCGTAGACCTCGACTCCGTAGCCGCGCTTCTCGGCCCAGCGGATGTACATGCGCATGAGCATCTCGGCCCAGTCCGCGGCATCGACGCCACCGGCGCCGGCACGGATGTTGACAAGCGCGTCACGCTGGTCGTAGTCACCCGAGAGCATCGTCTTGACTTCCATCGCCTCGACGTCGGTGCGCAACTGTTCCCGCTCAGCATGCGCGTCGGCGATGGCCTCCGGCCCCTCCTCCTCGGCGAGCTCGTAGAGGACAGTCATGTCCTCGAGCCGCGAGCGCAGTTCCTCCACACGGCGCAGCTCCGCCTGCGCGTGCGAAAGCTGGCTGGTGACTTTCTGGGCGTGCTCCTGGTCGTTCCACAGTTCGGGATCGGACGCCTGGTGTTCGAGCTCGTCGATGCGGCGACGCAGCTCCTCGACATCGAGGACCTTCTCGACAGTGGTCAAAGTGGTGTCGAGCTCGGCTAGGTCAGCGGAAACATCAGGATGCACAGTTATCAAGGCTACCGGGTGCATCACACGGTCCGGCGTCGCACCAACCACACGACTTCCCTTCTCACCAACTCTTCTCACCAAACACAGAAGGCCCAGAGCGGCATCGTCGACGGCCGAGGACGGCGACGGCACGGCCGGTGCATTAGCGTCGAACGGGTGACCGATCTCGAACTCGCCCTGCGTCTCGCCGACGAAGCGGACTCCATCACCCGCGCCCGCTTCGGAGCGCTCGATCTGAAGGTCGATTCCAAGCCCGACCTGACGCCGGTCTCCGACGCCGACCTCGCCGTGGAACGCGCGCTGCGGGCCGTGCTGACCGCGGAGCGTCCGGCCGACGCGGTGCTCGGCGAGGAGTTCGGTGGAGACGCGACGTTCGAGGGGCGGCAGTGGGTTATCGACCCGATCGACGGCACCAAGAACTTCGTCCGTGGCGTTCCGGTGTGGGCCAGTCTGATCGCGCTCCTCGAGAACGGGGTGCCCGTGGTCGGCGCGGTGAGCGCACCGGCGCTGAACCGCCGCTGGTGGGCGTCGGCCGGCGAGGGCGCGTGGGCGTCGTACGACGGTGGCGACGCACGCGTTCTGTCGGTGTCCGGGGTCGCCGACCTGGCGTCGGCGAGCCTGAGCTTCTCCTCGCTGTCCGGCTGGAAGGACCGCGGCATCCGCGAACAATTCGTCGACCTCACCGACGCCGTGTGGCGCGTGCGTGGCTACGGCGACTTCCTCTCCTACTGTCTGCTGGCCGAGGGGACGCTCGAGATCGCGGCCGAACCCGAGGTGTCGCTGTGGGACCTCGCGCCGTTGGATCTGCTGGTCCGCGAGGCAGGCGGCCGCTTCACGAACCTCGAGGGTGTCGACGGCCCGCACGGCGGCAGCGCCGTCGCCTCGAACGGCCTGCTGCACGAGGAAGTCCTCGCGCGCCTGTCCTGAACAGGAGGGCACTGAACTGGAGGGCACTGAACGGGAGTGACGCTGAACGGGAGTGACACCGATGGACGCTGACGACGTCGACTTCGCCCACACCGATCAGGCGAGCCGCAGGCGCCGAGAGAAGGCGCTGGCACTGGCCCGGTTCGCGTGGGACCGCGGCATCACGGGCGCCGAGTTGCTCGAACTGCCCGACGACCGCCTCCGCAAGCTGGCACGAGCCGCCGGCACCAACCCGCCCAGCACCCACGAGACGTGGACCGTTGCCGCAGAGTTGATCGACGAGAAGGACCGCTGGGCGGCCGCGCACCATGGCGATCCACGGGCCGTTCGCCCCCACACCGACGAGAAGATCATGTGGGTCAAGCCGCCCATCGCCCCCTGGAGCTGACGGCGCTGGAGCTGAAGGAGCTGGGGTCTAAGGAGCTGGAGTTGACCCGCACGCCCGTCTGACCCCGGGTTGAACACCTTGGTTTGCACTCTGCGTTCGCAGGGCGATCCCGTCTCGAATGTGTGATTCGTCACTTCTCCCGTTGTCTCGACTTCATTTCTTACTCCGGAGTAAGGTGGTGGTGTCCGAGTCCACACCCGGAGAAATGGTCACCATGAGCAAGCAAGACGTTGTGAAGACGAACGGCGCCAAGCGTGAACCCCGCGACACCTCGGCGGTCGGCTTGAACCCGGTCCGGCGCGACGCAATGGGCGCCGCGATGCGCGTGCTGACCCGGATCACCGGGTCCGACCTGGCCGAGAGGTACAACCTGCGGCAGGTCATCGACCGTGTCACCTACGAGGGCACCAAGACCGGCTTCAGGACGCTCGGTGCCGCCACCCGCGTGTTCAACCGTGTTTCCGGCGGCGGCGCGCCCCAGCGCTTGCCCGACGGTGCCGCCAAGAACGCCCACTACTTCGACCTCACCCCCACCGACGAGCAGAAGATGATCGTCGAGACCGTGCGCGAGTTCTCAGCCGAGATCCTGCGCCCGGCCGCATACGACGCCGACGAGGCCACCGCCGCGCCCGCCGATCTGCTCGAGCGCGCCGCCGAACTCGGCATCACGATGATCAACATCCCCGAGGAACTCGACGGTGCCGCGTCCGAGCGGGGCGCGGTCACCAATTCGCTCGTCGCCGAGGCCCTTGCGCACGGCGACATGGGTTTAGCGCTGCCGATCCTCGCTCCGAGCGGCGTGGCAGTCGCCCTCACCCAGTGGGGCACCGATGCGCAGCAGAAGACCTACCTGCCCGCGTTCGCCAGTGAGAACGTGCCCGCTGCGGCGGTAGTGGTGAGCGAGCCGCGGGCGCTGTTCGATCCGTTCGCGCTGCAGACCAAGGCCGTCCGCTCCCCCAGCGGCTACCGGCTCAACGGCGTCAAGAGCCTCGTTCCGGCGGCGGGATCGGCGGAACTGTTCGTCGTCGCGGCCGAACTCGACGGCCGCCCGGCGTTCTTCATCGTCGAGTCCGACACCAAGGGCCTTACCGTCGAGGCGGATCCGAGCATGGGTCTGCGTGCGGCCGGCCTCGGTCGGCTCATCCTCACCGACGTCGCGGTGCCGGAGTCGGCGATCCTCGGTGACGGCGACGCCGACCAGCGAGCACGTGAGTACGCCGACGCGATCCGTCTGGCGCGCCTCGGATGGGCATCGCTCGCTGTGGGCACCAGCCAGGCAGTGCTCGACTACGTGATTCCCTACGTCAACGAACGTGAGGCGTTCGGCGAGCCGATCAGCCACCGTCAGGCGGTGGCGTTCATGGTCTCGAACATTGCGATCGAACTCGACAGCATGCGGTTGGTGACGCTGCGTGGTGCGTCCCGCGCCGAGCAAGGGCTGTCGTTCGCTCGCGAGGCGGCGCTGGCCCGAAAGCTTGCGACGGACAAGGGTATGCAGATCGGCCTGGACGGCGTCCAGCTACTCGGAGGCCACGGCTTCACCAAGGAGCACCCGGTGGAGCGTTGGTACCGCGACCTGCGAGCCATCGGCGTTGCCGAAGGCATCGTCCTCATCTGACGCCGACCCGATCCGCCGGATCCCTCGGATCCTCCGACAGGAGACCTTTCGATGATCAATCTCGAACTTCCCAAGAAACTGAAAGCCTCTGCGAACCAGGCGCATCAGGTCGCAGCTCAGATCTTCCGGCCCATCTCCCGCAAGTACGATCTGGCCGAGCACGCGTACCCCAAGGAACTCGACACCATGGCTGCCATGGTCGAGGGCCTGGGCGACTCGGGGCAGGCCGCGGCCGGTGCCACCCTGGGCCGGACCGCCGACGAGAACGGCGGCGAACCGAAGGTCATCGGCAACACCAACGGCGGCAACATGTCGTCGCTGATGAACGTAATCGAGACCTGCTGGGGTGACGTGGGTCTGACCCTGTCGATCCCCTACCAGGGGCTCGGCAACTCGGCGATCGCCGCCGTCGCCACCGACGAGCAGCTCGAGCGGTTCGGCAAGGCGTGGGCCTCGATGGCGATCACCGAGCCCAGCTTCGGCTCCGACTCGGCGGCCGTGACCACCACCGCCGTGCTCGACGGCGACGAGTGGGTCCTCAATGGCGAGAAGATCTTCGTCACCGCCGGCGAACGCTCCACGCACATCGTCGTGTGGGCGACGGTCGACAAGACCAAGG
Source organism: Rhodococcus spongiicola (assembly GCF_004011835.1). Taxonomy (GTDB): domain Bacteria; phylum Actinomycetota; class Actinomycetes; order Mycobacteriales; family Mycobacteriaceae; genus Prescottella; species Prescottella spongiicola. The sequence goes on along the minus strand of NZ_RKLN01000002.1, from coordinate 325,199 downwards.
GTCGCGCGGCGATCAAGTCGTTCGTCGTGCCGCGCGACGCACCCGGCCTGAGCGTGGCCCGCCTCGAGCACAAGCTCGGCATCAAAGCGTCCGACACCGCGGTACTGCTGCTGCAGGACTGCCGCATCCCCAAGGACAACCTGCTCGGCGACCCGGCAGTGCACGTGGAGAAGGGCTTCGCCGGCGTCATGCAGACGTTCGACAACACACGCCCCATCGTCGCAGGCATGGCCATCGGCCTGGGCCGGGCCGCACTCGAGGAGCTTCGCGGCGTCCTCGAGGAGGCCGGCGTCGAGATCTCGTACGACATCCCCGCGAACAACCAGCACGCCGCGGCCGCCGAGTTCCTCGCTCTCGAAGCGGACTGGGAGGCGTCGTACCTGCTCGCGCTGCGCGCGGCTTGGATGGCCGACAATAAGAAGCCCAACTCGCTCGAGGCGTCGATGTCGAAGGCGAAGGCCGGTCGCACCGGAACCGCGGTGTCGCTCAAGGCCGTCGAACTCGCCGGCACATTGGGTTACTCGCAGCGCCCGCTGCTCGAAAAGTGGGCCCGGGACAGCAAGATCCTCGACATCTTCGAGGGCACTCAGCAGATCCAGCAGCTCATCATCGCTCGTCGACTGCTGGGCAAGACGTCCGCCGAACTGAGGTAGTCCGCACGGAGGCTGAGGCCGTCCCCGTCTGCCACTCCCCCGTCATCGGGCTCCACGGAGGATGGCGGGGACGTCTTCGTTAGCGGCTTCCGCCACTTCCGCATCACTCGCGCGTATCAACTCGAGGTAGCGGTGCAGATCAGGCGCGTTCGCTGCGTTCGCCGTGTAGACCGTCGAGGACCCACGTCGGTGAAAAAAGTAGTTCCATGGGTGGGCTCGAGGCTCAGCTGAATTCACCGGATTCGCGTTCGTAAACATAGAGTGATAATCGATTCGCTCGGTGAACCATTCGAACACTCTCCTGAGGAACATTCCATGTCCGGATGTTTAACCGTCTCGAAGAAGTGCACGGAGAGAAGGAGCCCGCAGGCTCCTTGTAGACCCGCGCCGCGTCGGTTCCGCACTCGGCGCCTCTAGCGAGTCGCCCCGACAACTGAATAAGCGCTCCTCGCCAACCGCATCAAAGAAAAGACTATTGGGGCGCTCAGAAATACCTGACCGGTAACTCGGTAAAATGCGAAACCGAGGATCGCCGAAACTGATTTCAGCCTCGGCGATCCCCGGTTTTACAGTATGGACGGTTGCCGTTCTGGCAGCGCGGCTCCAATAGCGACGTCGGGAACTCGGCCCGAACGGACTACTAGGGCATCAGGGCGCTTCCGAGTTCGACGAGAGCGACCCAACCTGCCAACCAGTCGACGATCGAATTGAGAAACGTCTGCAGCACGAGATTACCTTTCTCAGAGGGGTGAGACGGATAGGGCGTTCAGGTACTTCGCAAACGACCCCACCAGATCGACGGATCCGAACGTCACGAGGTCGGACGCGTAGTCCAGAGACAGTGCGAGCATGTTGTTCTCCACTCCTGATTACGGGTTTCCGACAGAACCGAGCACGTCGTTGATGCTTCCGGCCGCCGCCGACGAAGCGGTAGGCCACAGGTTGATGACGTCACCGATGAACCCGAAGACCGCGTCGATCGCCCCGTTCAGAAGCTGTAGCAGGCCGCCGTTCTCCGGATCCGACAGCGACCCCAAGTCGACGCTCGAAACGAGGTCGAGAAGACTTCCGGTATCCACTATCGTTCACTCTCCCTTGCGATTTTTGCAGTTCACGGCTAGAGCCAACTGGAGTCCACTGATGCTGCAAATGGATAAATCAGCATCTCCGCGAGCGCCTGCTTAATGAGACCTCCGGCTGGCCCCCCGAGCATGTCACCGATCGACCCGAAACCCATCATTCACTCCTGTCGTCATTTGAAGTTCCTGGCGGAACCCATACGGATGTCAGCTGATTGCGGTGGCTTCAACCAACGAACCCGTAAAGAAGTCGACACCAGGTATCAACGACCCGCTGTACACGTTGTTCAACAGATCCGTCAGCAACGTCGCCGTCGCATTCAGGAAATCCACGCTCATCGGAACTTCCACCCTCTCGATTGGTGTTGAAACCACTCATCAAACACGGCACGTCCCCTCACTGCATCCCATAAGAGAGGCAGCTGCGCGCAGCACAGAACGCTTCGGCGTCAGGAGCGACCGTGATGGAAACGAAACTAACTCATCAACGTCCGCTTTGCGAGGTTTTCGTAAACAATTTTTTACCTTGGGCCGCAGACGCTTCATCGCCCCAGGTCAGAATGGTTCCGAGCAACAAGGTCGGCATTGCTGGCGATGAGCCGAAGGGTGATCAGCAAATGAACGATCGTTCACTGCTTGTCAAACGACCGTCCAGTTCTGATGGCGGCACGTGTCTCTGGCGGAGGGTGCCTGCGCACAAGCGACAGGCACCCTCCAGGCCCGAACTCAGCGTTCGTTCGGTGGTCGTAACAGGTCGTCGCTCACTTGCTCACGCCAGCCGATGCTCCTCTGCGTTGCCACACACCGAGGACCATGTCGACGGCGACGAATCCGAGCAGGGAAAGTCCCAGCAGTGGCACGAACCATCCGACCGATACGGACCCGATCACAATCGCAACGACTACAACCGGACGCAGGCCGCGTAGGGCTCCACGAGCCGGCGAACGACCCCACCGTCGCGTACCGCGCGTCGGGCGGCGCCGCCACCACATCGCGTACCCGAGCACGATCACCACCAGCAGCGCCACTGCCAGTGCCAACAGCGCGATCTGGTTGACGAGGCCGAACAGGATGCCCATGTGCAGGCCGATACCCCAACTGGTGAGCTTCGCCGCGAGCGGCCAGTCCGCGAACCGCGAAGAATCGATGACGTGCCCGGTTGCGCCGTCGATTGCCACCGAGTCCGGCGTGAACTGGAACGGCTGGCGAAGCTGGGTCACGGTGAACGCGGTGTCGGCCATAGACGGGATCGACGCCTCGACCGGACCGGTCACGCCTACGGTCGCCGCGGTCGCGAGGACCTCGTCGACCCGTCCGATATTGGTGTCGAGCAACTGAGTTCCGCCGGTGGCGGAGGCCGCACCGCCACCGGTGAGCTTCTTCGACATTGACGGCGTGGTCCACCCGAGCGACGCCCGCAGATCGGCGACGTTCTCTCCGGCGTACTTCGACCACGTCAGACCCGTCGCCGACAGAAACACCAGCCCCAGTACCAACCACAGTCCGATTGCGCCGTGCCACCCGAGCGCACGATTGCGTCCACGGGTCCCACGTCCCGGCGCCCACAGCCGCGGTGCGGCAAGTGCCCACAGCCGCGGTGCGGCAGATGTCGCCAGCCGCGGTGCGGCAAATGCCGACAGCCGCGGTGAGGCGGGCGCACTCCGGACGCGGGCCGTCCGGAATCGGCTGACCCACAGGTAGACGCCACCGAGTGCGATCACCCACAGCCACGACGCCGCGAGTTCACTGTAGAGACGACCCGTTTCGCCCAGGTGGAGATTTCGGTGCAGCTGGGAGATCCACGTGCGCATCGGCAGCGCGCCGCTGCTGCCGTAGACGACAAGTTCGCCGACGGGCTTCGCGACCACCGGGTCGACGAACACCGCCAGACGCTCCCCTTCGCCGAGCGTCGGATCACTGAACAGCACCCGCGTGGTCTGCCCCTGCTCGGCCGACGGACGTACCGCCGACACCGTCAGATCGGGACGCTCGGCCCGCGCGGCCGCGACCTGCTCGCCTACCGGCGCAGCAGGTCCCGTCGATTCGACGTGCAGGTAGTCGCGGTAGACGAACTGCTCGAGGGTCGGGGCGATCGCGTACAGACCACCGCTGACCGTCGCGATCACGAGGAACGGCGCGACGAAGATGCCGGCGTAGAAGTGCAGTCGCAGAACCAGCCTGCGGAACGCACCAGGCGGCGACGAATCCCGAGGCCGACTCTCGGTCTCGGGGCGATCTTTCGGGTCGTTCGGAAGGTGCGCAGGGGCGATCCCCACGCCTTCGGAAGCGTGCATGAAACAGCTCTTTCCTGAGGTTTCGGATCGGCACGCGAGACAGTCGCGCGCCGTGAGAGGGCACGCCGACGCGCAGCGGCACACAGTGGTGCACGCGTCGGCGGTGAAGACGGCCGCAGACGCCCGACATCCGCTTGGGTTGCCGGGCGTCTACCAGGAAAGGGCCGGAGGGCCGCGAGTGCCGCCCGCAGCGCGAGCGACGCGAGACGTCGTCGGCTCGAGACTGCGGACGACCGTCGGCGTCCAACGTCGGATGTCGGGCACCGGCGGGGTGGACAGTACCGCTACGACGGTGCGCACCACCGAGCCGATCACGCTCAACAACGAACGCTCGGCGCCGCGAACCAGCACCGTGCCGACCGCTGTGGCCGCCGCGTGTGCCGCGAGCATCTGCGGGGTGAGGTCCAGGCCGTGAGCGTGAGCGGAGGCCAGGGTCAGTGTGAGGTGGCCGATCCCCTGGCCGATCGCGAGGAATGCGGCGAGAACCGGCAACTTGTTGCTCACTCCGCGAACAGAGGCGACGACGACGCCCACGACCGCGGTGGCGGCAAGGAGCACGACGATCGCTTCGTCGCTCGGCACGGTCCCGCCGCCGAGTCCGTGTGCGGCGATACTGATCGCACCGGAGAGGGAGCCGATGAACACGCCGCGCATGCGAGCGACGGCATCGGCTCCGGAACTCACCCGGCAAGACTAGCGCCCACTGCAACCCCGCCTACTACAACCCCTAGTACGTCCGACGGCCCACCGAAAACGCCCAATTCGCAGTCTGTGACCCAAGTCACTACTAGTCTGAGACTCCGGCGTCATCGAGGGGAGTCGTCATGCAGTACGTTCTGAGGAACATCACGGACACGCTCAGCGCTGTGCGCGTCATGCAACGCTCGGGCCTGATCCCCCTTCCCCGCGTCGACGAGGGCATTCGCCTGCTCGTCGCGGTCGAGAAGTACGGACCGTTCGCCGGGTCCGTACATGCTCACGCGGGCCGGAGCCACCCGCGACCCGGGTTGATCGACGAACGCGGGCAACTGAGCTACCGGGACCTCGACGAGCAGTCCAACGCACTGGTCCGGGCGTGGCAGGCGGAAGGCATCGGCGTCGGATCCTGTGTAGGCGCGATGTGCCGCAACCACCGCGGCCTGGTCCTCACGATGCTCGCGGCCGCCAAGGGTGGGGTGCGACTGGTGCTGATGAACACCGGGTTCGCCCGGCCTCAGCTGGCGGACGTGGCACAGCGGGAAGGTGTGCGCCACTTCGTGTTCGACAGCGAATTCGCCGACATCGCCGACGCCCTGCCCTCCGATGTCACGCCGTTCCTGGCGTGGGTGGACGAACCCGTCCCCACTCCCCCGGCAGAGCGGCCGATCCGCACCCTCGACGACCTCATCGCTGCGTACCCCAGCGATGCGGTTCCCGCGCCCGAGCAGGCCGGCGTCTTCATCCTGCTCACCAGCGGAACCACCGGAACCCCGAAGGGCGCTCCGCGCGGGCGCACGTCACCTTTCGTCACCGCGCAATTCCTCGATCGAATCCCGTTGCGCCCCAAACAGACCATGTTGATGGTCGCACCCGCATTCCATGGCACCGGAATCTCCCAACTCGGCCTCGGTCTCGCGCTGGAGAACACCATCGTGATGCAGCGGCGCTTCGATCCCGAAACGACCGTCCGACGGATCGCCGACACCCGGGCCGACACCGTGGTCCTGGTCCCGACGATGCTGCAGCGGATCATCGACCTCGGGCCGGAGGTGCTCTCCCGATACGACACCTCCAACCTGAAGGTAATCTTCGCCGCCGGATCTGCCCTGTCCCCCGACCTGTGCATCCGCACCCAGCAGGCGTTCGGGAAGGTCTTGCACAACTTCTACGGCTCCACCGAGGTCGCCGCCGTCACGGTCGCCACCCCGGACGATCTCGAACGCGCCCCCGGTACCGCGGGAAGGGCACCGGCCACCTGCCACGTCGCGCTGTTCGACGACGCCGGCAACCGGATCACCGAACCCGACGTCATCGGACGCATCTTCGCCAAGAGCGGTCTCAGCTTCGACGGCTACACCGACGGCCGCGACAAGGAACGTATCGACGGCATGCTCTCCACGGGCGACGTCGGACACTTCGACAAGGAAGGCCTGTTGTTCGTCGACGGGCGGGACGACGACATGATCATCTCCGGCGGGGAGAACGTCTACCCGCTCGAGGTCGAGAATCTCATCGCCGAACGCCCCGACGTCCGCGAAGTCGCAGTGATCGGCGTCGCGGACGACGAGTTCGGTCACCGGCTGTGCGCGTTCGTCGTCCCCGCCCCTACGTCGACACCGGATGCGAACGAGATCCGCGACCACGTCAAGGCGAACCTTGCCCGGTACAAGGTGCCGCGTGACGTGGTCTTCATGGACGAGTTGCCGCGCAATGCGACCGGCAAGTTGTTGCGGCGGGCGCTCGTCGAGATGCAGGCCGGACCGGAGTGAATCCGGTTGCGGGACAGCGCCCCGCAACCGACGCCACGACGAACGAACCCGCATAGCACGAAGGCCCGGAGATCCAGCTGGATCTCCGGGCCTTCTCTAGTAGCGGGGACAGGATTTGAACCTGCGACCTCTGGGTTATGAGCCCAGCGAGCTACCGAACTGCTCCACCCCGCGATGCATGAAACAAGTTACACGAGCGGTCGAACGGAAGGCAAATCGCCTGCGGGAGGCCTTGATCGACTCCGTTCGGACGTGCACGCGACACTCCCGTCGAGGTGATGCAGCTCATTGATCGGTAACTCCAACTGAAGGGATCCTCCGTGCTCTCGCACCCGGAGGATCCCTTCAGCTTTCGTGGCGAACCGGCTCAGCCGCCGGAATTCTGGTACGCCTGGACCGCTTCCTGTAGCTGGTCGAGCGCATCACCGTACGCCTTGAAATCGCCCCGCTGCTGCGCGGTCTGCAGATTCGACAGTGCCGAGTCCAGCTGGGCGACCGCCGCGGCCCGGTCTGTAGCCTGTGGCGCCGGTCGCGGAGTCGGCTGCGCCTCACCGTTCTGCGGCGTCTGAGCCGGCGTGGGCTCGCCACCCTGTTCGACCGCGGCGTCGCCTGTACCCGAGCCGAACACCTGGTCCAGTGCCTCCGCCAATGTCGGCGCATAACCGACCCGGATGCCGTTCGTGTCGGTGAAACTCACCAAGACCCTTGCCAGCTGCGGGAACGCGTTCGGCGAATTCCGCTGCGTGTAGAGCGGTTCGACGTACAGGATTCCGCCGTCGGCGATCGGCAGGGTCAGCAGATTGCCGAAGATGACCCTGTTCGACTGCCTGAGCAGCGACAACTCACTCGCCACACGCGGGTCCGAGGTCATCGCCGACTGCGCCTGCTGTGGCCCCTGAGTCTGCGTGGTCGTCGGCAACTGCAGCACCGAGAACTTGCCGTAGTTTTCCGGATCCGACTGCACCGAGATGTACGCCGAGAGCAGCTCACGCTGGAAGCCCACCATCGGACTGGTCAGCACGAACTGCGGTTGCGCGGTGTCGGGGTTACCGGACAGAACGTAGTACGGCGGCTGGTTCTTGTCGGTATCGACCGTCGGGTCACTCGGCACCGACCAGAACGCGTTGTTGCTGAAGAACTCACCCGGATCGTCCACGTGGTACTTCGCGAGCATCTCGCGCTGGACCTTGAACAGATCCTCCGGGTACCGGAAGTGGGCCTGCAGGTCGGCCGGAACCTCAGCCTTCGGCTTGACGGTGTTCGGGAACACACCCATCCATGCGTCGAGCACAGGGTCCTGGTCGTCCACCTGGTACAGGGTGACGGTGCCGTCGTATGCGTCGACGGTCGCCTTCACCGAATTGCGGATGTACGACACTTCCTTCTGCGGCACCATCCGTCCCGTCGCCTGGTTGGTGCTGTCTTGTACCAGGCCCTCGAGCGACGAGCGCTGCGCGTACGGGTAGTTGTCGAGCGTGGTGTACGCGTCGACGATCCACTGCAGCCGACCGTCCACGACGGCCGGGTAGACCATGCTGTCGGTGGTCAGCCACGGAGCGACCTTGTTGATGCGCTCCGCCGGATCACGGTTGTAGATGATCTTCGAGTCCGCACCGATCGCGCCCGAGAACAGGATGTTGCGCTCGGTGTACTTTGCCGCGAACGCCAACCGATTGAACCAGTTGCCGATACCGACGCCGCCGCTTCCGGTGTAGGTGTACTTACGTGCGTCGGTGTCGTACTCGCGCGGCGCACTGCCCGGCTCGCCACCCACGATCGCGTAGTCGGCGTCCGACGCCGCGATCACCGGACCGAAGTAGATGCGGGGATTCTCGATCGCGAGCGCCTCATCCCGGGGCTGCGTCTCGAGGTCACTGACGCTGTAGATCGGGTAGCCACCGGTGTTGTTCTGCGTGTCACCGGTGACCGCGGTCACCTGGTTGGCGTACGCCGCGACGAAACCGTTGCCGTGCGTGTACACCGTGTGCCTGTTGATCCAGTCCGTCTGGTTGCCCTGCAAGCTCGACGGCGACAGCTCACGCGCCGCGACGACGAGGTCACGCAGTTCGCCGTCCATCTCGTACCGGTCGATGTTGAGCGACTTCGGGAACGCATAGAAGTTCTTGAGCTGCTGCTGCGCCGTGAACGTCGGCGAGAGAACGTTCGGGTCGAGCAGGCGGGCGTTCGCCATGGTGGTGACGTCCGCGGGTACGTCCTTGGGCTCCATCTGTGTTCGGCCCGAGTAGTCGTTGTACTCGACGGTCTCGTCGGTGATGCCATAAGCCTGCCGAGTGGCACCGATGTTGCGCTCGATGTAGGCGCGCTCCTTGTCGGCCGCGTTCGGCTTGACCGAGAACTGCTCGACGATCAGCGGCCACACAGCACCGACCAGGACCGAGGAGAACACCAGCAGAACCACCGCCATCGCGGGGATTCGCAGGTCGCGGAGGAAGATCGCCGCGAAGAACGCGATGGCACAGATGATCGCGATGGCCAGCAGGATCAGCTTGGCCGGCAGAACCGCGTTGATATCGGTGTAGCCGGCTCCGGTGAACGTGGGTTCCTTTCGACCGCTGGAGAGCAGCGCGTACCGATCGAACCAGTACGACACGGCCTTGAGCAGGACGAACGTTCCCGCGAGGATTGCGAGCTGCACCCGCGCCGCTCGGGTCAGAGCGCCCTGGCGGCCGCTGAGACGCAAGCCGCCGAAAATGTAGTGCGTGATCAGGCTCGCGAAGAACGCGATCACGACCGCGACGAACAGCCAGTTCAGAACGAACTGATAGAACGGCAGCTGGAAGGCGTAGAAGCCGATGTCCTTGCCGAACTGAGGGTCGGTGATCCCGAACGTGCCGCGGTTGAAGAACAACTGCACCGTCGACCAACTGGCCTGGCCGATGAGTCCCGCGAAGAGACCGAACAAGACGGGGATACCGATGCCGAAAAGCTTCTGGCGCGTCATCACGGCCGTGCGGTACCGCGCGACCGGATCGTTGGCGCCCGGCGACGGGAGGAACATCGGTCGCGAACGATAGGCCAGCATGAGCGCCAGCCAAATGATCAGGCCGACGACCAGTCCGACGATCACGAACAAGGCCAGTCGGGTGACCAGGACCTTGCTGAAGACGCTACGGAAGCCGACCTCGCCGAACCACAACCAGTCGGTGTAGACGTCGACGAATCGAGGTCCGACCAGCAACAGCGCCGCGGCGATCAATGCGAGAACCAGCAGCGCACGCGTACGTTTCGACAACGAAGGTAAACCGGCGGGGGGCCGCATGCCCACTTGCCACTCTCCCAACAATCCGGCGACGCCCTCGCGCCGCAGCCTATGCCCTGTTCAGCGTCGCCCGGGGGCGACCGTTTCGTCCCACTCTACGTAACGGTGGCGCCGGAAGCGGCGCCGACCGACGAGCACCGGCGCGACCCCCTGGGTGCAAGGATAGAGCCGTGATCGACAGTGATGGCGAGTTCTACGCGGATGAGCCCGTAGACGGCCCCCCGAATGCATCCCTGTCCGACGAGTCCCTGCGCAGGTGCGTGCACGAAATCATCGATTTCGTCGACACCGGCGGATGGGGTCAATCGCCTGCGCTGTTTGCGATCGTTCCGACTGCACTCGTGGCCGCGGCGGAGCCGTCGCTCCTCGATCAGCTCGACGATGGCGCGGAACTGACACCTATCGAACAGGGGCCGCTCCCGGATGACATCGAGGGCGGCTCGCCCGCACTCGACGAGTTCCTGGCAACCACCAGTTGGCCGCCGGAGGTCGTCGGCTGCGCCCTGGTTCAGGAGATCGTCGTCCTGCCACCGAGCGCCGAATCCGATCTGGATGACGCCCTCGCCCCACTGCTTTCGGACCGCCACGCGGCGGACGAGGCGGCCCGAGCTGCCGCCCAGTCCCATCCCGGGCGCCGAGACGCCCGTCTCATCGCGGCCGTGTTGCGGGACGGGCCCTCGATCGCGCTGCTACAGCTGCGCCCCACCGACAACGACGACCCGTTCGCGGGTGTGGAACTGCGCACGTACGACAACCTCGCTCCGGGCGTCGTCGGTGCGCTGTACGCGACCCTCGACGCCCCTGAAGACTGATCTGGCGCAGGACTGACCAGAACAGGACTGACCAGAATTCGACTAGCAGCTCGGTGCGGGTGCATCCGCATTGATCGCGTCGAGAGCGTCGATAGCGCCGTTCAGTGTCTCGACCCTCACCAATTCGAGGCCGTCGGGCTGGTTGGCGCGCGCCTCGTCGCAGTTCTCCGCGGGGACCAGGAACGTGCTCGCGCCCGCCTCCTCCGCGGCGATCATCTTGTAGGGGATCCCGCCGATCGGTCCTACGTTGCCGTCGGGGTCGATCGTGCCGGTGCCCGCGACGAAACGGCCTCCATTGAGCTCGCCGGGGCTCAACTTGTCGATCACGGCAAGACTGAACATCAATCCGGCCGAGGGTCCGCCGATATCTGCCAGGTTGAAGGCGATCGTGAAAGGCACGTCGGGCGTTTCCTTGGCGGTGACTCCCAGGTAGCCCTTACCGGCATCCTGTCCACCGTCGACGTCGGACCGGGAACCGAGGGTGACCGGTGCGGTCGACTCGACGCCGTCGCGCCGGTAGGTGACCGGCACGGTCGTGCCCGGGGCCACCGCACCCACGACCTCGCGTAGATCGTAGAGGGTGTCGACGGGCGTGCCGTCCACCCGTAACAGCAGGTCCCCATCCTGCAGCACCGATGCCGCGGGTCCATCCGCGCCCACAGCCGTCAGTTCCAGCGCCACCGGCAGACCGAGGTACCGCAGCGCGGCCAGTTCCGCGCTGTTCTCGGAACTCTCGAATTGCGCCGAGTTCTCCTCCTGGACCTCGTCCTTCGACTTCTGCGGCGGATAAACCTCCTCGCGAGGTACCAGACCCTGGCGCCCACTCGACCACAACCCGAGAGCGTCGAACAACGTCAATTGGTCGCGCACGGCGACGGTCGTCATGTTGAGGTTGCCGCTCGTCGGGTCGACCTGGGTGCCCTCGATGTCGACAACCGGCTTGCCGTCGACGTCGCCGAGCGTGTTGAAGGTCGGACCCGGACCGAGCGCGACGAACGGCACCTTCACCGTTGTACCCAGCACTCCCAGGGCCACGACCGGAGCCAGCGCTGCCAGCAGGGTCACCATTCGTCGGTTCACCAGGCCAAGGATAGAGCGCCGCGGACGGCACCCCGTCGGACGCTCGCTCACTGCGGGCGGTGTTCGCCGCCAGCGTGATCTCCGAACGGGCCATCACACGCTGGGCCTTGTACCGTTGAACTATGAGTGATCTGCCCTTCGGTTTCTCCAACGCCGACGACGACCCCGACCGTAAGAAGAAGGACGCGGGCCGGGAAGAGGGCGGACCATCCGGCCAGCCATTCGGCTTCGATCCCAGCGCATTCGGTCTCGGTGGTGGCGGCGGCGCGGGCGGCGCGGGCTTCGACCCGGCGGCCCTCGGCCAGATGCTCTCCCAGTTCGGTCAGATGCTCAGCGGAATGGGCAGCGCGATGGGTCAGGGCGGCCAGTCCGGCCCCGTCAACTACGACGTCGCGAAGAACCTCGCCCGGCAGCAGATCGGCTCGGTGACCCCGATCACCGAGGGCACCGCGTCGGCCGTCGCCGATGCCGCCCGGTTGGCGGAACTGTGGCTCGACGGCGCAACGACGCTCCCGGCCGGCGCGACACGCACCCTCGCCTGGACTCCGAACGACTGGCTCGACGGCACCCTCGAGACCTGGAAGCGCCTGTGCGATCCGGTCGCCCAGCACGTGTCCGGCATGTGGGTGGAGGGGCTTCCCGAAGAAGCCCGCAACATGCTCGGCCCGATGACGGGGATGCTCACTCAGATGGGTGGCCTCACTTTCGGCTCCCAACTCGGCCAGGCGCTGGGCCAGCTGTCGAAGGAGGTACTCACCTCCACCGACATCGGCTTACCGCTCGGTCCCGCCGGCACAGCCGCGTTGCTGCCGGCCGCAATCGAAGCCTTCACCGAGGGCCTCGAGCAGTCACACCGCGAGGTGCTCGTGTTCATCGCGGCCCGCGAGGCCGCCTACCAGCGTCTGTACAGCCACGTTCCGTGGCTGCGGCAGCGCCTGCTCTCGACCGTCGAGGACTACGCCCGCGGGATCCGCATGGACTTCTCCGCGATCGAGGAAGCCGCGCAGGGCCTCGACCCGTCCGCGCTGACCGACCCGTCACGGATCGAGAAGATCCTGCAGCAGGGTGCGTTCGAACCGCAGACCACGCCAGAGCAGAAGCAGGCACTCGAACGGCTCGAGACACTGCTCGCACTCGTCGAGGGCTGGGTGGAGACCGTCGTTTCCGAGGCGCTCGGTGACCGCCTGCCTGGTGTAGCGGCCTTGTCCGAGACGCTGCGCCGTCGGCGGGCGACCGGCGGTCCGGCTGAGCAGACCTTCGCGACCCTCGTCGGCCTCGAACTGCGCCCCCGCAAGGTGCGCGAGGCCGCGCAGCTGTGGCGGCGACTGACGACCGACACCGGCATCGATGCCCGTGACGGTGTGTGGTCGCACCCCGACCTACTGCCCGACTCTTCGGACCTCGACAACCCGGCCGCGTTCATCGACCGGGTCGTCGGCGGCGACGCCAGCACGTTCCACGACCCGATCGCACAACTCGAGCAGATCGAGGCGCGTGAGCGTGAGGAGAAGAACCGCGAGAGCGACGACCCCGACGCTGGGCCGGCAACCGAGGGTTGACCGGTGAGGGTTGCTACTCGTGGGGGTTGCTAACCGGTAGAGGTTCCCGGGTCGTCGGTGTCCGAGCAGTCGCGGGCCGTCATGTCGGCCAAACCCGGTTGCCGCGTCACGACGGAGTACGCCTCGAGGTAACCCATCGCCCGCTCGGTCTTCGGATAGCTACGCACCTCCCGCCAGAACCGTTCGTTATGGCCGCCGGCAACGTACAAGTGCACGAGCTCGTGGACCAGCACGTAGTCCAAGACGTATGCCGGCACCGTCTGCAACACCTCGCTGACGCGGATGGTGCCGTCGGTCGGCGTGCACGACGCCCACCGCGTTCGCATCGACGGCACCCACCGCACCGACGTCGGTGCAGCGGCGTCACCCAACCACCGCGCCGACAGGCGCGCGGCGCGCTCGGCCAGTTCGACGTCGCTGCGTTCGGCGCGGGCTGCGGCGCGCCGGTCGGCTCGCTCGAGCTTCCCGATCATCTCGGCAACCAATTCGGCTTCCGCCTGCGTCGACAGGCCGGTCGGCATCAGCACCACCACCTTGTCCCCTTCGCGGCGCGCGCTGACGGTGCGCTTCCGCCGTGCGCTGCGGCGAATCTCCACCTCGGGTCGGCCACTGTCAGAGGTGCGGGTGCCAGTCACGGGGACCCACGCTAACGGGACCCTGCGACACCCGCACGACGAGTGGTGAACCAACCTCCGCGGAAGGACGAAACCGCAGTTCACAGCGCCTGCATTCCTGTGGACAAGCGGCGCAACCGGGCGGCTCGGGCGGCCACGGGGTGCGATCGTCGAGGCATGGCCCCGGAATCTCCGACACTGGAATCTCCAACACTGGATGCTCCAACACTCGAAACCCCGACACTCGAAACCCCGAGACGGGTCCACCATCCGACGTTGGATCCGCGTCGTCCCGTTCTGATCCGGCCCAGCGGGCGGGTGCAGATCGGCTGGGACCCGGACACCGCCCTGATCCTCACACCGCCCGCCGGTGTGGACACGGCGTCTCTGGTGGCTGCGCTGCAACTGCTCGACGGCCGGACTTCCCGCCCGACCGCGGTCTGGCGAGCCATCGCACACGGGATAAGCCCCACCGACATGTCCACGCTGCTCAGCGAACTCGACGAGGCCGGGCTACTACAGCCGACCCCGACGCCGGCGGATCCCGCCCGCACCATCCGGATTCACGGTCGTGGACCGCTCGCCGACGCGATCGCAGACGGGCTCGCCGGAGCACCGGTACGGGTCACACGGTCGACCCACTTCACCACCGACACCGACGTCACTCGGTGGAACAGCATGTGCGTGGTCCTGACGGACGATCTCGTCGCGGACCCGCAGCTGGTCGACGCCCTGTGCAGCGCCGGGATACCGCACCTGCAGGTTCGCCTGCGCGATGGCCGCGGTGTAGTGGGACCACTGGTGCTGCCCGGCCACACCAGTTGCCTGCGATGTGCCGACCTCACACGGTGCGCGGTAGACGACGAGTGGCCGCATGTCGCCGCGCAGTTGCTGGGCAGGGTGGGCCACGCCGGCCCCGCCGCCGTCATGGCCACCGCGGCAGTCGCGCTCGGGCAGCTCGAAAAGGTGCTGTCCGGGGTGGCCCGGCCCGCGCCCGCGAGCCTCGACGCCACACTGGAACTCGACCTGGACACGCACCGCCTGGCGGTCCGGCCGTGGCCGCGCAACCCTCGGTGCGCCTGCTCACGATCGACAATGTTCTTGGACGAACCCACAAATCTTCCGTCATGATGGACTCGTGTCCGACATCCCTCGCAGAAGCACTGCCCGCACCGCCAAGCTAGCGAGCATTCCGCTGGGCATCGCGGGACGGGCCGCGATGGGCTTCGGGAAGAAGCTGGCCGGCGCGGACGGTGACGCCATCGACGCCCAGCTGACCACGAAGGCCGCCGAACAGCTGTTTTCCGTGCTCGGAGAACTCAAGGGCGGCGCGATGAAGCTCGGACAGGCCCTCAGCGTGATGGAGGCCGCGGTTCCCGAGGAGTTCGCCGAGCCGTACCGGGAGGCGTTGACCAAACTGCAGGCCGAGGCACCGCCACTGCCCGCCAAGCAGGTGTATCGCGTGCTCGACCAGCAGTTGGGCACCCGCTGGCGCGAACGATTCGCCGACTTCGACGACACCCCGACCGCGTCGGCCAGCATCGGTCAGGTGCACCGGGCGGTGTGGTCGGACGGCCGGGAGGTGGCCGTCAAGGTCCAGTACCCCGGCGCCGACGAGGCCCTGCGCGCGGACCTCAAGACACTGTCCCGGTTCGCGGGAGTGTTCGCATCCACGCTGGCGGGCACCGACGTCAAGCCGATACTCGACGAACTGAGCGCCCGCACCGAGGAGGAACTGGACTACCGGATCGAAGCCGACAACCAGCGCGCCTTCGCGAAGACTTTCGCCGGTGACCCGAAGTTCGTCGTGCCCCGAGTGGTGGCCAGCGCCCCCAAGGTGGTTGTCACCGAGTGGATGACGGCGACGCCGCTGTCCGAAATCATCACCAGAGGCACCATCGAACAACGCAACACCGCGGGCGCGTTGCTCGCGGAGTTTCACTTCGTCTCCCCCGCCCGCGCCGGGCTGCTGCACTGCGATCCCCACCCTGGCAACTTCATGCTGGACGACGACGGCCGCCTCGGCATCATCGATTTCGGCGCAACCGCGCCCATGCCGAATGGACTGCCACCGGTACTGGGCCGCATGGTGCGGTTGAACCTCGAGGAACGCTACGACGAACTCACGGAGCTGTTGCGGGACAACGGTTTCGTCCTACCGGGCCGAACTGTCACCGATCAGGAGATCGCCGACTATCTGCGCCCGTTCACGGATCCGATCCGCACCGAGTCGTTCCACTTCACCCGCGCGTGGCTGCAGAAGGCCGCGGGCACCGCAACCGACTTCTCGAGCGCACGCTTCCGGACGGCCCGTGCCCTCAACCTGCCCCCCGAGTACCTGATGATCTTCCGCGTGCTGCTCGGGTCGGTCGGCATATGCGCCCAACTCGACGCCTACGCGCCGTACATGAGGATCCTCACCCAGTGGCTCCCGGGATTCACCGAGGACGACACCGGTCTCGAAAGCCTCGACGGCGCGTAGGGCCTGATCGTCGAGTTGCGTGCTAGGCGCACACCCAGGTCTTTTGCTTCCCTGGGCTCACAGCGGTCGCCGGGCTCTTTCGCGGCCGGCCGCGTGGCCGCTTGCGGGCGATCACGACACCCTGGTCGAAGATCTCTCCACCCCACACTCCCCAGGGCTCTGCCCTATCGAGCGCCGCGTTCAGGCATCGACTGCGGATCGGGCATCCCGCGCACAGTTCCTTGGCGCGTTCGAGATCCGCGGGGGTGTCAGCAAACCACAGGTCGGGGTTGTCTCCGGTCCGGCAGGGCAGTTCCCGGCGTGCCGAGCGGACGACTCCCAGTCCGTCGGTG
This sequence comes from Rhodococcus spongiicola, assembly GCF_004011835.1. Lineage (GTDB taxonomy): Bacteria > Actinomycetota > Actinomycetes > Mycobacteriales > Mycobacteriaceae > Prescottella > Prescottella spongiicola. The sequence goes on along the minus strand of NZ_RKLN01000002.1, from coordinate 308,546 downwards.
ACGGCATGGTTCATGTTGCGTACTCGGCATGTCACGGTAGACACGTCTTCTCCTTGTCGTTTCGAGCGGTTGGCTCATGGTTCGTGCCGGGTTCGAGGTTCGGGGCGAACCGCGGTCGAGTGCCTGGAGCGGTGGGGCTCGAAACACGAAGGCCACGGTTCGCTGCTGCGATCCGTGGCCTCGAGGAACGGGCGGAGTGTCTACCGAACGGTGGTTCGGTGTCTACGCCAGGCCACGGATGCTGCTGCCGTCTGCGCTGCTGTGCGCAGACGGTTTACGTGCGGTGTTTTCGCCGCAATTGACGCGGCGACCGTTTCGGTCGCCGGGAGGTATGCGCATGCGGGCACCGATACACGTGCAGCTGTTGTGTTCCAGCCGTTCATCGTTGCCACCTCCCTTTCGCGTCGACGCGAAGCGCCGGCGCCGACTAGCGCGTCACCGGGTATCCGCGTATTGGACAGGTCACCGCACACGAGCTTCCCCGTGGCGTGCGGTCTAGAGTATGGGACCCAAACAGACCGCACAAGTTATTTTTGACCTGCGGTTTTGTCGACGGTCGCCGGTCAGGTCAGATCCAGAGTCTGCGCCGCGCGTTCGCCGCGCACCACCGCCAGGACATCGGCGCCGTACTGTTCGAGCTTCTTCGCGCCGATGCCGGGGATCGCGACGAGTGCCCGTTCGTCCTGCGGTTGCTGCTCGGCGATGGCCGTCAGCGTGTTGTCGCTGAACACTACGTACGCGGGCACCTTCATCTCGCGGGACCGCTCCCGGCGCCACTGTTTGAGCGCTTCGAACAACTCGACGTCGAGATTCGACGGGCACTGCTCGCAGCGACCGAGCATGGTCGCCGTCGCCCCCATCAGTTGCTTCCCACACACCCGGCATCGCGGAGGCTGCCGCTTGGAGCGGGCGGGCTTGGCGATCCGTGACGCCGGCGAGTCGTCCGGGATCAGGCCGTTCAAGAATCGGGACCGGCGCCGCGTCTTGCGCCCGCCCTCGGTACGGGCGAGCGCCCACGACAAGGCCAGGTGCTCGCGGGCACGCGTCACCCCGACATAGAACAGGCGGCGTTCCTCCTCGATCCCGGCTTCGTCACCGGACGAGTTGGAGTCGCCGAGGACGTGCGCGATCGGCAGCGTGCCCTCGGTGACTCCGACGAGGAACACCGCGTCCCACTCGAGGCCCTTCGCGGCATGCAGCGACGCGAGCGTGACACCCTGCACGACCGGTGGATGCCGCGCCTCGGATCGTGCGGCTAGTTCACCCAACAGTCCGTTCAGCGTCAGGAGTGGGTCGTGAGAGAGCAGCTCCTCGGTGAGCGCGACCAGCGCGGTGAGCGAATTCCACCGTTCGCGGGCCTGCACACCGGCGGGCTCGGTCTCCGTCAACCCCAACGGGACCAGCGCCGCACGCACCAATGTCACCAAGGCCTCGCCAGAGTCGGCACCGTCGGGCAGATCGTCGCGGCCTGCGACCTGCCGAAGCGCCGTGACGGCCTGGCGCACCTCCTGACGGGTGAAGAAGCCCTCGCCGCCGCGCACCTGGTATGGGATGCCGGCCTGGGTGAGTGTCTGCTCGTGTACCTCTGACTGGGCGTTGATCCGGTACAACACCGCGATCTCGGACGGCTCGACGCCCTGGCCGATGAGCTTGCTGATCTGCTTGGCCACGGCTGTGGCCTCGGCGGGCTCGTCGTCGTATTCGGCGAACGTCGGCTCGGGTCCGGACGGTCGCTGTCCGACCAGCTGCAGCCGCGTCCCGGCGATGCGCCCGCGGGCAGCGCCGATCACCCGGTTGGCCAGCGACACGACTTCAGGAGAGGACCGGTAGTCCCGCTCGAGCCGGACGACGGTCGCGTCCGGGAACCGGCGTGAGAAGTCCAGTAGATACCTCGGCGTGGCCCCGGTGAACGAGTAGATGGTCTGGTTGGCGTCACCGACGACGGTCAGATCGTCGCGATCGCCGAGCCACGCGTCCAGCACGCGTTGCTGCAGAGGGGTGACGTCCTGGTACTCGTCCACGACAAAGCAGCGGTACCGGTCACGGAACTCCTCGGCGACCGCCGCATTTTCTTCGAGCGCGATCGCGGTGTGCAGCAGCAGGTCGTCGAAGTCCAGCAGGATGCCGTCGGGATCGTTGGTCTTGAGTGCCTGGTAGACGTCGTAGACGGCGGTGACCTTCTCGGCGTCGGCCGGGACATCCCGGCGAGCACGCGCCGCGGCGGCCGCGTAGTCCTCGGGCGCAATGAGCGAGCTCTTGGCCCACTCGATCTCGCCGGCGAGGTCGCGGATGCTCTCGGTGGTCGTCGGCAAACCCACCCGGCTCGCAGCCTGCCCGACGAGCGCGAATTTGCGGTCGAGTAGACGCCATTGCGCGTCCCCGACCACCTGCGGCCAGAAGTACTTCAGCTGCCGCAATGCCGCGGCGTGAAACGTGCGGGCCTGCACCTGCGGGCCACCACCGCCGATGCCGAGGGCACGAAGCCGGCCGCGCATCTCCCCGGCGGCACGCGCCGTGAACGTGACCGCGAGAACCTGGCCGGCCGAGACGTGACCATTCGCGACGAGGTGCGCGATACGGCGCGTGATGGTCCGGGTCTTGCCGGTGCCGGCTCCGGCGAGCACACAAACCGGGCCGCGCGGAGCGAGCACCGCCGCCTGCTGTTGCGGATCCAATCCCCCGTCGAGCCGGGTCGCTGGGTTCTCCGGGGTGACGTCCGCTGGCATGCTGCCCATCCTCTCAGAACGCGCCGACATTCCCGTGCCGACCGCCGCACCCCGGCCGATGTGATGTGCGCCCAAGAGGGCGCAGGTGGGAACACTCGAGACCGGTCGTGGTGTTATTGCCGCCGTGACTATCGAAGCTCCTGCCCTGACCATGTACTCGACCACCTGGTGCGGCTACTGCCGTCGCCTCAAGAAGCAACTCGACGAGAATGGCATCTCGTACGTCGAGGTCGACATCGAGCAGGATCCGACATCCGCCGAGTTCGTCGGAAGCGTCAACGGCGGCAACCACGTCGTCCCGACGGTCAAGTACGCGGACGGCAGCACCGCCACCAACCCGACGCTCCTTCAGGTCCGAACGGCGCTGGGGCTCTAGTCGCTCGGCCTTACGTAGCCTGTCTTGACCCAGGACTCCACCATCACCCGCGCGATCGAGATCGAACCGGGCAGCCGTAGTTCGGCGTCCGACGACGCCCAGTCGCCGGCGTCGAGCGCTGCACGAACCTGATCGCGGGTGAACCAGTTGGCCTCTGCGATCTCGCCGTCCGCGAACGTCAACGCGGCGGCGGGGTCGCCCACGGCCGCAAACCCGAGCATCACTGATCGCGGAAACGGCCACGGCTGGCTGCCCAGGTACCGGACGTCCAACACGTCGAGTCCGACCTCTTCCTTGATCTCCCGAACAACGCACGTCTCGAGGGACTCCCCCGCCTCGACGAACCCGGCCAGCACCGAGAACATGTGCGGCGGCCACGCCGGCTGACGCGCCAGCAGGACCTGGTCGGCACCGTCGTGCACGAGACAGATCACCGCCGGGTCGGTACGCGGGAATTCCTCGTGTCCGGTGCTGGTACTGATCCGCGACCACCCGGACATCGTCGGCTGGGTGGGAGCGCCGTCGATCGCGCTGAACCCGGCGCGGTCGTGCCAGTTCAACAGCGCCACCGCGGTCGTCAGCAGGCCTACGCCGGACTCGTCGATCCGGTGGCCGATCATGCGCAGGTCACCCAGTTCACCCGTGAGCGCCGGAACCCGCACCGCCCACACGTGCCGTCCGCCGAGTAGCCCCAGGAACACCGCGTCCTGCGCGGGTTCTGCACCCAGTGACACGGCTGCTTCGAACAGCAGGCCACCGTCGGCGATTCGTACCTGGCCGCGGTGGTTGACCCGCAGCAGCAACGCGTCCGCCCACCCGGCGCGCAGGGCATCGGTGTCCGACCGCAGTTGCTCAGCACGGTCGATGGCGGCACGGGACAGCAGCGGCGTCTCGGCGAGGGTGAAACCGGGTGCGGTGAAGTCGGACACGCGAACGACCCTACTGCGGGCGTGCCGACGCGAGCGGCCCTGCGGGGGGCGCGCCGACGCGAGCCTGCCTACCCCCTACTGCCTACTGCCGGCTACAGCCGTCGGTCAGACGACGACGCGTCGGATGTACAGCAGAAGGTCGTCGGCCTCGATGGCGTCGACCTCGGGCGATCCCACGCGCAGCAGGCGGCCGTCGCGCACCACCCCGAGGACGATGTCCGACAGATGGCGCGGCGAGCCGCCGACCTCCTCCGGTTCGACCCCACGCTCGGCGATGGCGAAACCGGCCTCAGGAGTGAGCAGGTCCTCGACCATCTCCACGACGCTCGGCGTGGTCCGCGCGATTCCGAGCAATCGACCCGCGGTCTCCGACGAGACGACGACGGAGTCGGCACCGGACTGACGCAACAGGTGCGCGTTGTCGGTCTCGCGGATGGCAGCGACGATCTTGGCGTTGGGCGCGAGTTCGCGGGCGGTGAGCGTCACCAGGACGGCGGTGTCGTCACGGTTCGCCGCAACGATGATCGACGCAGCGTTCTGCACACCGGCCAGACGCAACACATCCGACTTGGTGGCGGAGCCGTGCACAGTGACGAGGCCAAGACTCGCGGCGGCGTCGAGTACCGCCTGATCGGTGTCCACAACGACGATGTCCGAGGGCAGGATGCCGTCACCGAGCATGGCGTCGATGGCGGTGCGGCCCTTCGTGCCGAATCCGACGACGACGGTGTGGTTACGCACGCGATGCCTCCAGCGCTGAATCTTGAATGCCTGGCGTGAGCTCTCGGTCAGCGCCGAGAGGGTCGTTCCGACCAGGACGATGAGGAAGAAGATCCGAAGCGGTGTGATGACCAGCACGTTGATCAGTCGCGCTTCGGGGGTGACCGGGATGATGTCGCCGTAGCCGGTGGTCGACAGCGAAACGGTCGCGTAGTAGATGCAGTCCAGCAGCGTCAGCTCGGGATCCTGCGCATCCCTGTAGCCGTCGCGGTCGATGTAGACGACCAGCACGGCAAGCGCCAGCGCCGCCAGCGCGTACGAAACTCGACGAACGATCGCCCAGGCCGGGCTCGTCTGCAACTCCGGAACCCGAAGGATGCTGACGAGAGCGAAGTCCGGCCGATCCGTCAGCATCTCCGCGCCTCGGAACCGCGCTCTCAAGCTACCGGCCATTCACTCGTCCTTATCTCCTTCTGGCGTCGCGCATCTTGATCATTACGCCCCGGATCGTCGCACACCGGAACGTCGCACACCGGATCGCAGCCTAGCCCCGTGTCCGGTGTTCGCGGAACGCCATCGTCGAATACGGCCCGACGAGACCGGATTCCGCTGGTGGCCGGACACATCACATTCGGGCACGATGGAGTGATGCTGTCACCGTCGAATCGCTCGAGCCAGGCCCCGGCACTGCGATTGGTCGCACTGCTGACCGGTGCCGGGATCATGCACTTTGTCCGTCCGCAATTCTTCGATGCCATTGTGCCCCGTACGCTGCCGGGGAGTGCACGCACCTACACGTACGCGTCAGGCGCCGCCGAACTGGCCACGGCGACCGCCCTCGCAGTCCCCCGGACCCGCCGGGTCGGCGCCGGACTCGCCGCGGCGCTGTTCGTCGCGGTCTTCCCGGCGAACATCCAGATGACGGTCGACTGGCTCCGCTCGGGCCGCGTGTCGGCGACCGCGAAGGCACTCATCGTGGCCCGCCTCCCGCTCCAGATCCCGCTGGTGACGCAGGCCTTGAAGGCGCGGCGCAACGCGCCCTGACCACTCAGTCCTGTGAACCGGTGCCCGTGCCGGCATCGCGGATCAGCTGGGCCAACTGCTCGGCGTCGGGCAGATCGACCGGAGCGATGGTCCGTCCCGTGCGCACGTAGTGGAACGCCGCGCGCACCCGGTTCAGCTGCAGTTCGACGGGGCCACCGGTGACCCGTGCCTGCCTCGACGCCATCAGCTCGGCCCACGCCAGCCGGTAGGCCGCGAGCTGCAGGACCACAGCCCGCTCGTTCGCGGCCGACGGCTCGGCGCCGGTCTTCCAGTCGATGACGGTCCAGCCGCCGTCCGGGTCGGCGAACACCGCGTCGATCCGGCCGCGGAGCACCGTGCCGCCTACGGAGGCCTCGAACGGCACCTCCACCTCGACTGGGTTGCGGTCTGCCCACGGTGACCTCAGGAATGCGTCCTGAAGCAACGCGAGCTCAGTCTCCGTGCCCACGCCGGTGTCGGCGGCGCCGGGCAGCTCGTCGAAATCGAGCAGCCGCGTCGCCCCGAATCGCTGTTCCACCCACGCGTGGAACGCGGTTCCGCGCCGCGCCAGCGGGTTTGGCGGGAACGGCAGTGGCCTCCGCAACCGTGCGGCCAACGCGTCCGGGTCCGCGGCGAGATCGACCAACTGGCTCACCGACATCTGCGCCGGCACCTCGACCTCTCTGGTGGCCGCTCCCCTCGCGCTCCGTTCGGCCAGCAGCGCGTCCACGTCGGCGGCCCAATCGTCCGGATCGTCCTCCGGCTCTCCGGGTTCGTCGGGCCGACCCAGTGCTTTCAGCGCGTCGCGCACGAGTTGCGCGCCACGCTCGACATCAGGTCGGCGGCGCCCGAGCGGGTCGCCTGGCCACAGCGCCTCCCGCGGCGTCGCGGTCAACGGGTTCTCGCTGCCATCCGCCGGCGCGGGTGCCCACGCGTCGATCACCCCCAGCGGTTCCCCCGCCCACGTACAGATCAGCTCGTGCAGTTCGAGCAGGAATGGTGACGGGCCCTTGGGTTCGGGCCCCGACTCGCTCCAGTGGTGGCCGGAGACGAACAGGGCCCGTTCGGTCCGCGTCAGCGCGACGTAGAACAGCCGCCGATCCTCGTCCAGCCGACGCTTTGCCAGCGCCTTCTTGTGTGCCCCGATCTCGTTCTCGAGATCCTTTCGGTCGTAGACGTTCTCGAGGTCGAGAACCGGCACCCCGTCCGCGGATTCGCCCTCGAGAGCCCGGTCCCCGCGCAGCGCCGGTGGCAGTTCGGCCACCGAACCGAGCCATGTCGCGGACGTCTGTGTGGACGGGAACACTCCCTTGGTGAGATACGGCACCGCCACGACCTCCCACTCGAGGCCCTTCGCCGAGTGCACCGTCAACACCTGGACCCGGTCTCGAGCGACCTCGACCTCGCCCGGGGTCAGGCCGTTCTCGATGTGCTCGGCGGCCGCGAGGAACGACAGCAGGCCCGTCAGCGTGGCCGAGGAACGGTTCGCGTATCCGGAGACGACGTCGGCGAACGCGTCGAGGTGCTCGCGCCCGGCTCCGCCCACCTCGGACTGACGTTTGCGAGCCTGCGCCTCGATGCCGATACCGATCACACGCTCGACCTCGGCCACCAGTTCGGTCAGCGGTTGTCCGAGACGCTCACGCAGAGATGCCAGTTCAGCGGCGAGAGCACGGATCCGCGTGTACCCCGACTCCGAATAGCGTTGGGCCGGGCCGGGGTCGGCGAGCGCGTCGGCCAGACCCGCCTGCTCGGAGTGCTCCCCCGGTAAGGCGCCGTCGAGTGCGTCGCCGAGCGCGGCCGAGTCGGTCACCGCACCCGATGTGCCGTAGCCGGAGCGGATACCGAGCTCGCCCGCGCGTCCGGACAGCGCGCGCAGATCAGCGGCCCCGATCTGCCAGCGAGCCCCGGTCAGCACCCGCACCGCAGCGCTGCCGGCCATAGGATCGGCGATCAGGCGCAGCATCGCGACGACGTCGGCGACCTCGGGCGTGTGCAGGAGGCCGCCGAGACCGACGACCTCAACTGCCAGTCCGCGCGCCCGCAACTCCTCCGCCATGGGTGCGGAATCGGCGTTGCGTCGCACGAGAACCGCTGCGGTGGGTGGCTTTCGGCCGTCCGACCGTGCCGCCTCGTACTGTTCGGCGATACGGTCGGCCACCCACGAACGCTCACCCGGGGCCGTGTCGAGCAGCGCCACGCGCACGTCTCCCGGTACCGCACCCGGCCGCGCCCGCAGCGTGCTGACCTCGACGCCGCGGTCCCGTAGTGGATCCGAGACCAGGTTCGCCAACTCGAGAGCCTCCGGCGGGTTGCGCCAGCTGGTGAGCAGCTCGAGTTTCGGGGCCGGGGTGCCGTCGGCGAGCGGGAAGTCGGTGGCGAACCGCGGCAGGTTGGCCGCCGACGCGCCACGCCAGCCGTAGATCGACTGCATCGGGTCGCCGACGGCGGTCAGTGCGAGCCCGGCGTCCTCACCACCACCGAACAGCGATGACAGCAGCACGCGTTGCGCGTGCCCGGTGTCCTGGTACTCGTCGAGCAGGACGACCCGAAACCGCTGGCGTTCGCTGCGGGCGACCTCCGGGTGCTCGGATGCGACCCTCGCCGCGAGCGACATCTGGCCACCGAAGTCGAGCGCTCCCTCGCGACGCAGTGTGTCCGCGAGCCGTTGCACCAGCGGCAGCAGGTCGAGCCTGTGCTGCTGCGCCTCGAGAATTCCGAGCAGCGCCTTCGACGGACCGCCGCGCTGCCTCGGGCCTGCCGGCAACGCGTGGATCAGCTTCTCGAGTTCCGTGTGCGCCTCGCGCAGATCGCTGGGCTCGACGAGGTGCTCGGCGAGCTGCGCCGACAGTGCAAGCACCGATTCGGTGATCGACGCGGGGCTGCGGTCGGTGTCGAGGTCGCCGTCCCACGCGCTCACCACGCGGTACGCGAGCTGCCACAGTTCGGTCTCCGACAGCAGCGTCGCGGACGGCTCGATCGGCAACAGCAGGCCGTGTTCGGAGAGCAGCCGTCCGGCATAGGAGTGGTAGGTGCTGACCTCGGGTTCGCTGCCGAGGATCCGGGACCGTAGCCCGCCGCCGGGGTCGAGGTCCTTCACCAGCGACGAGCCGGCCAGCGTGGTGAGCCGCTGCCGGATCCGCCGCGTGAGCTGCTGGGCGGCCTTGCGCGTGAACGTCAGGCCGAGGACCTGTTCGGGATCCACCAGACCGTTTGCGACCAGCCACACCACGCGGGCGGCCATCGTCTCGGTCTTGCCCGCGCCCGCACCGGCGACGACGAGCGTCGGGCCGAGCGGAGCCTCGATGACCGCGGCCTGCTCGGCCGTCGGCGGGAACTGCCCCAGCGCCTCGGCGAGTTCCGCGGCACCGACCCGGCGTGGAGTCCGAGGGCCAACGGGCGTGCTCACTCCGACGTCACCTGCCGTCCTTCGTCGTGTGCCGGGCAGCTCGAGAGCACCGGGCAGTGTCTGCATCCGTCGTTGATCCGGGCCGCGAAGGTCGGCCCCCGCGTCGCCGCCGCCGCCTCGTGGATCGCATTTTCCCACGATGCGAGCCCCTCGCCGTCGAACGCGAGCTGGACACGCTGTGTCGCGCCCTCCTTGTTGTGCGGCTTCGCCACGAACACCAAGCGCGCACCGCCCGGGTCCGACGCAGGCTCGCCCTCGATCAGCCCCCGCGCCGCCGCCACCTGGTAGGCGGCCAGCTGTGGGTGCTGTTGCGCCTGATCCTTCGTCAAGGCGTTCTTTGCGGTCTTGACGTCGATGATCACCGGACGGCCCTCGGCGTCGCGCTCGAGGCGGTCGATGCGGCCGCGGATACGTACCTTCGGGTCACCCTCCGCGCGCGGTTCGAGAACGCCGTCCACCGAGACCTCGACCCCGACCTCGGTCAGTTCGGACCGAGTGCCGCGCAACCAATTCGTGAACGTTGCGAGCATGCCGCGGGTGCGCTCGAGTTCACGCCGCGAGTACCACCCCGAGCCGAGGTCCACAGACTCCCAGGCCGCCTCGAGCGCATGATCGACGCGATCCGGCGGGATGTGTCCGGCGAGGGCCTGCACGAGAGTGTGGACGAGCGTTCCGGCGATCGCGTGGGTGTTGTCGCCGTCGCTGCCGCCGTGCCGCTCGAGCATCCAGCGCAGCGGGCAGTTGTTGATGAGCTCGATCGTCGACGGCGACAGCGGAACCGGCCCGTCGTCTGGATCCCACAGCGCCGAATCCGAACTCGGCGGGGCGGTTCCGTACCACTGGTCCGGGTGGGCGCCTCGGACCCCGGCGTCAGCCAGCCGCGCCAACTGGTGTGCGGCCCGACGCTTACGTTCCGGGTCGGTAGTGGCGATGTCGGGGTCGCACACGACGCTGCGCAGTTCGGCGACCAACGCGGGCAGCGCCAGCACCCGCGGGTTCTCCTCAGACGCCGGGGCGGCGGGGATATCGCCTTCGGTGTCCTGCTCGCCGCCCAGCAGGTCGTCGACGAACCGAGAGCGCACCAACTCGTCGTCGCTGCTCGACGAATCGACCGCCGTCACCAGCAGCTGCGATCGAGCCCGGCTGCAGGCGACGAGAAACAGCCGACGTTCCTCCGCGAGCCGGGGTGCCGTCCGCGACAGAGTCTCGTCACCGCTCCCCACGCCCCCCTTCCAGACACCACTGGTGAGATCGATCAGCGCCTCGGTGGCGAGTAGTGTCCCCCGCGAGCCGAGCCTCGGCCACAGCCCTTCCTGCACAGCGGCAACCGCGACCACCTGCCATTGCCGGCCCGCCGCGGAGTGGGCACTCAGCATCGTCACCGTCTCCTGGAGCGCGACCGCACGGGCGCGGGCCGTGCCAGGTATCTGCTGTCCCACCAGGTAGTCCACGAACCCCGCCAGCTGGGCGCGCGGCAACCGGTCGACATAGTTGGCGGCTTCATCGAAGAGCGCGACGACGGCGTCGAGATCGCGATCGGCCTGAGCTCCGATCGGCCCGCCGAACGCCGACGCCGCGGCCCAGCGACGTTCGAGCCCGGTCGCCTGCCAGGCCGCCCACAGCACATCCTCGATGCCCCGGCCCCGATCCAGTGGCACCCGCGCACGCCGAAGCACCTTCAACACCCTTCGCAGAGAAAGTGATTCGACATCGGTGAGACCGGGCAGCAGGTGTGCCACCCCTTTGGCATCGGGACCGTCGACGACGATGGCCCGCAACAGTTCCGCCGAGTCCCGGTCGCCACCCGACGCGAGTTCGACCCGCCGAAGGCCACGCCGCAGCCGTCGCAGGCTCACCGGTTCAGCGCCGCCGATCGGCCCGGAGAGCAGCGCGAGCGCGTCCTCGCCGGTGAACTCGCTGCCCGACAGCGCCTGCAGCACCGCCAACAGGCCAGCGACGCCGTGCTGTTTCGCCAGGGGCAGTTCGCTGGTCGCGGTCGTGACCGGCACCCCGGCTGCGAGGAGCGCTCGTCGCAGCGGCGGCAGCGCGCGCGGCACCGAGCGCACGATGATCGCCATCTGCGACCACGGGACACCGTCGATCAGGTGTGCACGCCGCAGGGTGTCGGCAATGAGGGCGGCTTCCTTGGCGGGCGTTGTCAGAACCTGGACGGCAACGCGACCGGCTGATTCGCCTCTCTCGGGAACACTCATCCCGCGGTGCGGCGGGTTACCGGGCAGCCCTCTCGCGGCCACCCGAGTCGCGACAGCCGCCACGTCGGGGGTTGACCGGAAGTTCGTGTCGAGGACCACCTGCGCCGGGTCGTCTCGTCCGGCCAAATCGGTGAGAAACCGTGGATCGGCGCCCCGGAAGGCGAAGATCGACTGGTCCGGATCGCCGGCGATGGCGGTCATTTCGGTGCCGGTGCCGATCAGCCGCACCAGCTGGGCGGCCTGCGGGTCCAAGTGCTGCGCGTCGTCGACGAGCAGGTGCCGGACGCGCAGCCGTTCGCGTTGCAACAGGTCCGGGTCGGTAGCGAAGGCGGTGAGCGCGGCGCTGATCAGTTCGGCGGCGTCGAGAGCCGGCGCGGTGGCTTCCGGCGCCTCCACCCCGACGGACCCCCGCAGCAGCATGACCTCTTCGTAGGCCGTTGCGAATCGCCCCGCTGCGACCCATTCGGGCCGCTCGTGCGCGTGTCCGAGGTCGATCAGGTCCTCCGGCCCCAGCCCGCGCTCGTTCGCCCGCAGCATGAGGTTGCGCAGTTCGGCTGCGAACCCGGTCATCCCCAGGGCGGGCCGCAGCCGCTCGGGCCAGGCCAGGGCACCGTCCTCGATGTCGCCGCGGAGCAGTTCCCGCAGCACCGCGTCCTGTTCGGACCCCGTGATCAGACGAGGTGGCGGATTGCCGTGGGCGGCGGCCTGCAGACGCAGCACCGCGAACGCGTACGAGTGCACCGTGCGCACGAGCGGTTCCCGCGTCGCGCGGGGACGGGTGTCTGCGCCGGACTCGGCCTCCCCCGCCAGCAGGCCCGCGGTGATCTCCTCGCGGATTGCAGTGGCAGCACGCCGCGATTGCGTCAGCACCAGCACCGACTCCGGGTCGACGCCGGCCGCGATCCGGGCCACCGCGGCGTCGACGATCAGCGACGTCTTGCCGGTGCCGGCTTCACCGAGGATCTGCCACGGATGCCAGCCGCGCCCGGGTGGGGCGCTCGTCAGCACGCGTGCCGGCACGGGCGCCCACGTCCGCGCCGCCGACTCCGTGACGGTTCGGCCCACAAGCCGCGCGGAGGGAGCCGCCGGCCTGGTGGATGCGCCCGATTCGGTCATGCGGAGGATCTCACCAGATGAGTCCGACAGAAGACCATCCGGCATCATGAAGCCCATGCGCGGTCTCCACACCTACTTGTTCGGCACGCCCGGAGCACCCGAGGTGCTCGCACTCCACGGGCTCACGGGCCACGGCCGCCGATGGGAGGCCCTCGGCAACGACCAGTTGAGCGACGCCCGCCTGATCGCCCCCGATCTACGTGGTCACGGCCGCTCGCCGTGGAGCCCGCCCTGGGGCCTCGAAACCCACGTGAACGACCTGATCCGGGTGCTCGACGAGCATGCGACCCGTCCCGTGGTCGTGGTCGCCCACTCGTACGGCGGCGCGATCGCGTTGCACCTCGCGCGCGCCGTGCCCGACCGGATCCGCGGCATCGTCCTGCTCGACCCGGCGCTCGGACTCGACCCGGAGACCATGGGCAAGATCGCCGAACTGACCGTGACGCACCCCGACTACACCGACGTCGCGGAGGCCCGCTCGGAGAAGGTGCACAACGCGTGGGCCGACGTTCCGGCGGAGGCGCTCGAGACCGAGCTCGCCGAGCACCTCATCGAACTCGAGGGTGGCCGCGTCGGCTGGCGCATGTCGATTCCCGCGGTCGTCGCCTCGTTCGGTGAGCTGGCCCGCGACTTCGTCCTCCCACCCACGGGTATCCCGACGGTGCTCATGCAGGGGCTTCGGGTGCAGCCGCCATACGTTACGCCTGAGTTCCGGGCTGCGCTGGCCGAGCACCTGGGGGACAATCTGACGATCGCCGACCTGGACTGCGGCCACATGGTCGCGCACGCCCGGCCCGACGACGTCGCGTCCCTCGTCCGCACGCTGCTCTAGGGGACGCCATGGCCGCCACCAGCGACCAGCAGATCGAATGCGTCCGGGACTTGGTCGCGTCGATCCCGCCCGGTCGCGTGGCCACCTACGGCGACATCGCCTCGGCGGCTGGGCTTTCGAGCCCTCGAACGGTGGGCTGGATCATGCGCACCGACACCGCCGACCTGCCCTGGCACCGTGTGCTGGGCGCGTCCGGCCGCCCGGCGCCTCACCTCGCCGACCGACAGTTGGCGAAGCTCGAACTCGAGGGTGTGCCGATCCGCGACGGACGCGTCGATCTGGCACGAGCACGTCACCATTTCTGATCGGCCCCGCGCACGCGGCCGCCGGATACGGCAGCATTGGGTCATGGGCACTGTCGGCACCCGCATCGACGCGATCATTCTCGCCGGGGGACGCGCGACCCGGATGGGCGGCGTCGACAAGCCGGCGATCGTGGTCGGTGGGCACCGGATGCTCGACACCGCTCTCGCCGCGGTCGACGGCTGTGGCCGTGTCGTGGTGGTCGGACCGCACCGGGACGAACTACCGGATCGGATCGAGCAGACCCAGGAGACCCCGGCAGGTTCTGGGCCCGTGGCCGCACTCGCTGCCGGCCTCGCCACCATCGGCGGTTCCGGCGGCGATTCAGGCGGCGATTCCAGGGAGGGTTTCGTCGTCGTCCTCGCCGCCGATGTGCCGGTCCTCGACCGGACCATCGTGTCGGACCTGGTAGCCCGGCTCGGCGACCACCCGGAAGCCGCGGCCTCGTTCGCGGTGGACGACACCGGAAGGATGCAGTTCCTGCTGAGCGTCTGGCGGCGGCGGGCCCTGGCCGACCAGCTCAGCGCCCTGGACGGCCGAGAGAACCAGCCGATGAAGGCACTGGTGCCACAGCGCTACACGACGCTCGCGGTGTCGGGAGTCGCCGACTGCGACACCGTCGAGGATCTCGAACGCGCTCGGGCGATCCACGTGCCGGGACCGATGGATGTGGCCGAGGCTCGAACTCAGATTCGGACATCGCTGTTGCCCTTGGCCGTTCGTCTCCTGCCGTTGTCCGAGGCGCTCGGAGCAGCCCTAGCGGCCCCGCTTGTCGCAGCCGAGGCGTTGCCCCGCTTCGACGTCTCTGCCATGGACGGGTACGCGGTGGCCGGCCCCGGGCCGTGGCGACTGCGGACCGAGGTCCATTACGCAGGTTCGTCGACCGATGTGCGCCTCGCCAGCAGTGAGGCCGTACGGATCGCAACGGGCGCACAGGTTCCCAGCGGTGCAACCGCCGTGATCCGCGACGAGCACGTAAACGTCTCGGTCGACTCCGAAGGGACCGTGATCCGACGACGCAGCGATGTTCCCGACCGGGACGACATGCGACGACGCGGCGAGGACTGGCAGCCCGGGCACCATCTCGCACCGTCCGGAGTGCCGGTGACGCCGGCGGTGGTATCGGCCGCAGCCAGTGCGGAGATCACGGAGGCTTCCTTGCGGGGACCGGTGCGCGCCCATGTCGTGGTGACAGGTGACGAGATCCGTCGAGACGGACCGTTGCGGGACGGCCAGACGCGCGACTCCCTGGGGCCGATACTGCCGGATGTACTGCATCACTGCGGTGTTCGGACCATCGCTCTTGCCCATCTACGGGACACCGCCGACAGCTTCGATGCACTTCTGCGCGATATTCGGGACACGGACGTCATCGTGGTGGTCGGCGCAACCGGCGCCGGTGCGGCCGATCAACTCCGAGACGCGCTCGCGCGCGCCGGGGCCAGGGTCGTCGTCGGACGGGTACGGTGCCGGCCCGGCGGCTCTCAGGTGACCGCACTTCTGGCGGACGGGCGAGTAGTGCTCGGGCTGCCCGGGAATCCACTCGCCGCGGTGGCGACACTACTAACGATGATGCCCGCGATCGTCGACGGGTTGACGGCGCGGACGCCGGCGACGCCCGAGACCGGTGTCGTGGTCAATGCGGCGGAGGCGGGGGCACCCATCACGCGGATCGTTCCCGTTGCCCGCCGGTCGGACGGCACGTGGCGGGCCGACACCGTCGTACGCACAGCTCATCTAGCGGGACTGATCGACCGGGAGGCGCTTGCACTCCTTCCACCCGACCCGGTTGACGGCCAGGTGGTCGAATTGCTTTCTCTACCCTACTGATTCACCGTCAGCGTCCGGGTTCTTCTGGCGCTGTTCCCGGGCGATTCGCCTCTGCTCCTCCGCCCGCTCTCGACAGCGCCGCAGGAACTCTTCGTCCTCACCGGAGCGCTGCGCCACGTGTCGACCCGGCCGGTCGTACTCTGGGAAGGCCGACGGCGGCGCGACAGGTCGACGCGGAGCAAAGCCGTGATCGGGGCGTCCAACGACGATCCACAGCGCCGGACCGAGCAACGGCACCAGCAGGACGACAAAGATCCAGCCGACCTTCGGAAGATTCCGCACCGCGTGCTCGTCGGCGACGATGACATCCACCAAACAGACGATCCACAGGATCATCACAATCAAACCCAAATACGGCATGAACGCCGACCCCCCCGTCTCCGTCCCGCTCACGGGACCTACAACTACTGACTCCCCGAGCACATAGATCCCGACGATGAAACCAACTCGAACCCATGTGTCGCAACTTGGACTAGCGCACAGATGTGAGCGTTCACGGCCGAGACGTCCACCACCAGCGGAATACCATCGGCGCCGGACAGAGCGTGGATCTCCGAACCCGTCCTGCGGAGCTCCCTGCGTTCCACGCTCGAATGTCAAAAAGCCGCGCGGTCGGATTGTTGACCATCTCTGATTTCGTTGTTGACATTCACTCGGGTTACATTGTGGCGCTGCATCTTTCACCGCACACGACGTCTACTTCTCCCACCGCCGACGGGTATCGAGATGTCTTCCACGACCCTGCCCCGAGCCGATCCGACTGCACGACTGCGTCACCGGTTCGACGACGGTGGTCCAGCTCACTTGCGAGGTGTTTAATGAGTGCCATGGCTGGAGACAGCACCGAGCAATTTGCCGAACGAATCATGGGCGTGATCGACGGTGCCAGCACCGCGATCCTGGTCAGCATCGGCCACCAGACCGGACTGTTCGACACACTGGCCGGTCTCGAACCGGCTCCCAGCGCGGAAATCGCCCGCGCCGCCGGTCTGAACGAACGCTATGTTCGAGAGTGGCTGGGCGGCATGGTCACCGCGCGCGTCGTCGACTACGACAGCACCACCGAGCACTACCACCTGCCACCCGACTACGCGGCGGTGCTGACCCGAGCCGCGGGGCCGGACAACCTCGCGCGAGTCGCCCAATTCATCCCGATCTACGGTGAAAAGGAGCAGAAAATCATCGACTGCTTCCGCGACGGTGGCGGCCTGCCCTACAGCGAATATCCGCGCTTCCACACACTAATGGCTGAGATGAGCGGCGAGGTGTTCGACGCCGCGCTGATCGATGTGATTCTGCCGTTGGCTGCGGGCCTGCCCGAGAAGCTGCGCGCCGGCGCCGACGTGGCGGACTTCGGTTGCGGCAGCGGACATGCGATAAACGTGATGGCCCAGAGCTATCCGGATAGCCGGTTCGTCGGAATTGACATCTCCGAGGAGGGAATCTCGACCGGCGCAGCCGAAGCGACTCGGCTGGGCCTGGTGAACGCGACGTTCCAGCAAGCTGACGTGGCCGCACTAGACGCCACCGAGGCCTACGACGTCATCACCGCGTTCGACAGCATCCACGACCAGGTACAACCGGACCAGGTGCTGGCCAACATCTACCGCGCGCTGCGACCCGGTGGTGTGTTCCTTATGGTCGACATCAAGGCCTCGAGCCGACTCGAAGAAAATGTAGGTGTCCCGCTCAGGACCTACTTCTACACGGCGTCGGTGATGCATTGCATGAGCGTTTCGCTGGCCCTCGGCGGCGCGGGGCTCGGGACTGCATGGGGTCGGCAACTGGCCGAATCGATGCTCAAGGAGGCGGGATTCGACGAAGTCGAGGTCGCGGAGATCGAATCCGACCCGGTGAACAGTTACTACATCGCCAGAAAGTGAGCCGGGAACCCTCGACACTGCTGGTGGCTCTGTCGAACCGAAGAGTGACAGGCTGTGTGCTACTTCACCGGTCGACTCTCTCCTGAGAGTGGGATCGAAGCCTCGATGTGAGACGCTGACGCACGTCCGGCCAGTCCTCCGCACTGACCGAGAACATCACCGTGTCGCGGACGGTGCCGTCGGATCGCCGAAAGTGACGCCGGAGAGTTCCTTCATACTGGGCTCCGAGTCGGGCAATGGCCTGCTGCGAGCGGTGATTTCTGGTGTCCGTCTTCATTTGGACGCGGCCGGCGTGAAGGGTGTCGAACGCATACCCCAGGAGCAGCAGCTTGGTCTCCGGATTCACCGCGCTGGACCACACTGCAGGCGTGTAAAGCGTGTAGCCGATCTCCAGGCGGGCATCGTGCGCGCTCACGTCGAGATACGAGCTCGTGCCGACGATCGCACCCGCGGGCAGGCCCGCAATCGCGCGCCGCGTGCGAACAACCCATGTGTTCCAGTCGGGTCGTGTGTGACGGGAGCTGAGGATCTCCGCAAAATCCTGAGGATCACGGGGACGTCCAGGCACGTGAGCCCACACGCCATCGTGATCGAGTGCGCGAAACAACTCAGCTGCATCAGCTGTCGGATCGATCGAATTCAGCTGCACCACTTCACCGGTCAGCTCAGTATCAACAGAGATCGGCCAGGCCAACTGCGGCCAGGGCTCGTCGACGGGGCGCGGATCCCGCACCGGGTCGAATCGGTCCAACTCTGGGATCTGATGCATGACAGAACTATAAAGGTCGATGAATCGTGCCGTCGCAGCCTGGCGGTGCGAGAGCGCACCGCCAGGCTGCGATGTGGAGATCAAGCTCGAACGGAAGCCGAAGACATGATCAGAGGGTGGCAACGTAGTCGTCGAACGATGTCGTGGTCCTGAGGAAGTTGCCCTGTGGGATGAGACCGCCCGTAGCCATCGCTTTTCCAACCTTCCCGGGCATCGTGACCGGTACCACCAGTCGACGCAGGTGACGGGCGGCGACGATCCGGCGCGCCATGTCGACCACCTGCTCCTGCCGGGGACCCGCGATCGAGCGGGTTCCCCATACGGGATCGTGCTGAGAAGTCCGCACCAGGAACTCGGCGACGTCGTCGGCGGCCACCGGCTGACACAGAATCCGTGGAATGGCGACGAACCGCGACTTCGACGCGAGAAGCGGCTCGGGATACTCGAAGAAATGTGTGGCACGGACGATAGTCCACGGAACCGCACTGGAACGCACACGATCCTCCTGTGCGCGTTTACCGAGGTAGTAGCCGAAGTCGATTCCGTCTATCCCGACGATCGACAACGTGACTAGATGACCGACGGCCGCACGCTGTGCGGCCGCAGCCAGATTCGCTGCCGCTTGCTCGAAGTACCGGACAGCTGGACCTGCTCGCATCACTGTCTTGTTCGAAACGTCCACAACAGCGTCACATCCTGAAAGCGCGGCATCGAGCCCGTCACCGGTCATCAGATCGACCCCCGTGGAGCGGGCGACGACGACCGTGTCGATTCCTGCCTGCCGCGCACGCGCGACGACCTTCGACCCCACCAGCCCGGTTCCACCAACAACCGCAAGCCTCATGTTCCCCAACTCCTTTCACGCCCCGGCACGACAATGCATGGGCAACCGTCGATCACTTCATGGACAAGGACGGGGCAGCGCACAGAAAGGTGACACACCGTGTCGTACGTCACCGGAGGGCCCCTGTCGGGGGACACCAACCCGCGTAGTCCAGTCGGGCTATCGAAGGTCGAGATGCGTGCCGCTGCAGCCTGACGGTGCACCGCAGGCCGCCAGCGGGAAGTTGGCGCGAGTGTCAATCGATCCCGCAGGTGGAGATCGAGCTCACGCGGAAGCCGAATCGGCGGCGATCTCTGCAATCGCCGCCTCGTCCTCCTTGCCGAACGTGTCCTCGAGAGTCTCGGGCGAGTAGTCGAGATCGATCTCCTCGACAGGTCGGCCTCGGGCGGACTCGATCGCGCCGAGACGTCGCTGCGCGCGGTCGGAGGCGTAGTCGAGGAAGTCTTGTGGCGCAATGCCGAACGGGGGCTCCTCGAACTGCTCGTTCACCCACTGAATCATGCTCAGCGCGTGTGGAAGGAGCTCACCCATTCGCTCCTGGACGAGGTCCCAGTTGCTGTCGTCGGCGGCGACGTGCCTGCGGCAGGTGAACGTGCCCCACGCCATGTGCCGTCGCTCGTCGTCACCGATCCGACGGACGAGTTCCTGCATGCCGGGCATGATTCCGCGTTCGGTGCACACGCGTTGCCAGGCGTAGTACCCAGTCAGGGCGAGGCTGCCCTCGATGACGTGGTTGTAGGTGACGGAGGCCCGTATCTGGTTGGCCGGACTCGGGTCGGTCTCGAGCAATCGAAGCGACCTGGGCAGCTCCTCGTAGAAGAGGGTGCGGTAGTGGGGGTTCTCGGCGACGAACGGATGCAGGTCGCCATCGAGACCCACCGTGTCCATCCAGCGGCGGAACACCTGGACGTGCTTCGCCTCCTCGAAGCAGAACTGCGTCAGATACATCTCGTCGCCGAACCGGCCTTCCGCTGCCATCGCCTTCATGAACGGCTGAATGTCCTCGGTCACCGCTTCCTCGCCGGCGAGGAACTGCGTGCACAGGTAAGTCGCACTACGCCTTTCCTCGCTGTTCAGTGCCTGCCAGTCCTCGGCGTCCTGCGTGAAGTCCAGGTCCACGGGATTCCAGAACTTCGCGTTGCCCTTGACGAACAACCTCAACGGGAAGGCATCCCAGTTGAGTCCGCCCTTGCGCAAACTGCTGAAGCTCTGTCGGTCGACTGGTGTCATGGTCATCTCGGAACCTTCCTCCCGGCCTGCGTCGACGGCTGTCTCGCACGCCTCGAGTGCTGGACCAGAATGCGACGGTCGTCCCGGCGTGCCCGATCTGTTCTCACCGTAGACCGGCACTGTGCGGATCGGGCGCACTTCCCGCGCAACGGCACGCGCGAACTTTCCCCGGAGGGCGATGTCAGCCACCGACGGCAATGTCGTATGTTGCGATAAGTAGCGGTGACCACATGGTGGCCGAGAACGTGCTCAGGAAGTAGGTGCGGATGAACGAATCGGTCGGGTTCCTCACTCGCGACGGCGAGGGCTTCACCCCGCTCCCGCTGGGTATCAGCCGCTGGTCGTCGGACATGATCATCGGGCCGGCGTTGTGCGGCATCCTCGCCCGTGCCATCGAGGACGAGCACGGTGCGGAAGGGTTCGTTCCCGCGCGGCTGACCGTTGATCTGTTCGCACCTGCACGCGCTCAACGACTCGATGTCGTCACGCGGGCGGTGCGCGACGGCAACCGTATCCGTGTCGCCGACGCCGAGGCTGTCCAGAACGACCAGGTCGTCGCCCGCGCTTCGGTGGTGTTCCTGCGGCGTTCGACGCAACCACCGGGTGAGCTGTGGACCCGCCCGGAGAGCCCTCAGCCCCCACCGCTCGACGTCCTCCAACCATTGCAGGCACCGTCAGTTCCGTGGCTTGGCAGCGACGACCATCCGGGAGGCTGGTCGTCGTCATTCATCGACCACCAAGGCGCGAGCCGAAAGCGCATGTGGCAGTATCAGATTCCTGTCGTCGCAGGCGAAGAGCCGTCTCCGTTCGTGCGGGCCGCGATGGTGGGGGAGGCGACGAGCCTGATGACGAACTGGGGCACCGAGGGTGTCGGGTTCATCAATGCCGATCTGACGCTGGCGCTCTCCCGGCTCCCGGAGGGCCCGGAGATCGGCCTCGAAGCCGACAACCACCTCAGCATCGACGGAATCTCGGTCGGCTCCACCACGATTTTCGATCGGCTCGGCCCGATCGGCACGTGCGTTGTCAGCGCGCTGTCGAACGCGGCGCGTCAGATCGAATTCTCGAACTGATCCACACGCGGGGCCGCCAGCAGGTACCGAGAGGCGACGATATCGACGATCGCGGGGTGCGTTCCGAGCGGTGCCGTGACGCCGTCGGCCCCGGACTGCGCGAGTCGGGCGTGGAAGAGTCCCGGTGCCAGCAGATACGACGCGACGAACACGCGGCGCTCCCCCGCCGACCGCAACTGCCGCACCACATCCGGCACCGTCGGCGTGCCGGTCGCGATGTAGGCCACCGGCACCTCGCGCTGCACCCGCGCCGACAGCATCGCCGCGGCGCGTCGGACGTCGTGACGGGCTCGCGGGTCCGAGGAACCAGCCGCCGCGAGGACCACGGAATCTCCTTGCCGCCAACCTGATTCGCGGAGGCGTTCCTCGAGAACCCGCGCCAGTGACGGGTGCGGCCCGAGTGCGCGCGTGATGGATACGCGGGGGTGAGCACTCTCGATCACGCCGCGCGGCACGTCCGTGTGGACGTGATAGCCCGACGCCAGGAACGCCGGGACCAGCACCGCGGGACCATCGACATCACGCAGCACCTCGGCCGGTGACGGACCCAGCACGTCGACGAACGCTGTGCGCACGGGCCCGACCCGGTCGGCGACCGCGTCGGCCAGCGCCGCCACGGTTTCGACACCGGCCTGGCTGCGGGTGCCGTGTGCGACGAGAACCAACTCCGCACGACTCATGCCCGACTCCCCTCCAGCACTCGCTCGTACTCCGCCGGTTCCAGCGCCAGCCGGTAGCCGCGCTTCACGACAGTCTGCACGGCCTTCGGAACACCGAGGTGGCTGCGAAGGCGGGCGATGGCCGTCTCGACCGCGTGCGGGTCCTCGCTGCCGCCCGGAAGCGCGGCGAGCAGGTCCGTGCGGGAGACGACCAGGCCCGGCCGCTCCGCCAATCGCCGGACCAGTGCCATTCCTGCCGGCGAGAGCGGCTTGACCTCACCGTCGACGACGACGCAGTTCCCCCGCACACTCAGGTCGTGGCCACCCGCCCGTACCCGGGCGGCCCGACGTGGCAACTCATCGGCGATCTGCCGAGCCAGCGAACCGAGCCGTGCCCGTCCAGGAGTGATCGGGCGAACCCCGACGGCCTCGAGCGGCGCGGCCGTGACCGGCCCGACACAGGCGGCCATCACCTGGCCGTCGAGTGCCTGCAACAGCGGCTCGAGAACACCGGTCTCCTCGGCCCGCTCCAGGATCGACGCCACTGCCGGTGCGCTCGTGAAGCTGAGCGCGTCCAGGGCACCGGAGGCGACGGATTCGATCAGGCGATCCACCGCGTTGTAGTCCTCCGGGGGCATCCAGCGGTACACCGGCACAGCGATCACTTCGGCGCCCGCCGCGCGCAGCACGGCGCAGAAGTCGGGAACTGTTTCCCATTGCGTCGACGTACCGTGCAGCTGTACCGCGATCCGTCGCCCCTCGACGCCTTCCGCCAGCAGATGATCGAGCAGCTCCGCCGACGACTCCGAGTCGGGGGACCACTCCTCCCGCAGGTCGGCCGCACGGACGGCTCCCTTGGCCTTCGGTCCACGCACCAGGATGCGGCTCGTGCGCAGCGCGGTCAGTAGCTTGTCGGCCCGCCCCCAGCCTTCCGCTACACCCATCCAGCCCCGGAAGCCGATACCCGTCGTCGCGATCGTGACATCGGGCGGGTCCGCGATCACTTCCTCGGTGGCCCGAGCCAACTCGGTGTCGTCGGCGAGCGGGATGATCCGGATGGCCGGCGCGTGCACTACATCGGCGCCCCGGCGCGTGAGCAGCGTTGCGAACTCCTCCGCTCGCCGCGCTGCCGTGATCCCGACAGTGAACCCTCTCAGCTCGTCGCCGCTCGGCGGCCCCCAGCCGCTCATCACGCCTCGACCGGGGTCGTGCCAACCTGCACGACGTCGTCGGCGTCCTCCGCGACGACCCGCACCGGATAGACCGGTAGGTGCACCGACTCGTCGTCGAGGCAGCGTCCGTCGACGAGCGAGAACACCTGCTTGAGCAGCGGCGACGCGACGGTCGGCTCGCCGTGGCGATCACCGACGAGCCCCCGCGACATCACCGCGGCCCTTCCGAACGGGTCGATGTTGCCGACGGCCCGCAAGCTCCCATCGGCCAGCAGGAATAGGGCCGCCTGGCTGCCGTCCGGGAGCAGCACGGCCGCGCCGCGTCCCGGAATGAGGTGGCTCCGGCTACAAGCCGTCGTCCAGTACCGATCCTCGGCCGCCGCGTGCGCCTTGTGGGCACCGACATCGCTGGACACCTGACTTTCAATCACTGTCATCGCAGACCTCCCTGTGCTGTGTCCATTGAAAAGTCGAGGTGTTTCGGCGGCGTTAATCCTCGATTACCTTTCCTGCCGGCGGCCCGGCACGTCCGGAACGCCCATCATGACCGGCACTTTTCGCGGGCCGGAGTCATCGAAGCCGACTGTGGGATCGGGCACATCGGGCGCGTTGACGAACGATACGAACCGCGACAGCTTCTCCGGGTCCTCGAGCACGCCCGCCCACTCGTCGCTATATCCGGCGACGTGCTGGGCCATGGCCGCTTCGAGATCCTCGGCGATACCAAGGCTGTCGTCACACACGACGGCCTTCAAGTGATCGAGACCACCCTCGAGCGATTCCATCCACGGCGCGGTGCGCTGCAGCCGGTCCGCGGTGCGCACGTAGAACATGAGGTAACGGTCGATGTAACGGACGAGGGTCTCGTCGTCGAGATCGCCGGCCAGCAACTGTGCGTGACGCGGGCTCTGGCCGCCGTTGCCGCCGACGTACAAGTTCCACCCGTTCTCGGTGGCGATGACACCGACGTCCTTGCTGCGGGCCTCCGCGCACTCGCGCGCACACCCCGACACCGCGAGCTTGATCTTGTGCGGTGCTCGCAGACCCCGGTATCGGTTCTCGAGCCGCACCGCCATACCTACCGAGTCCTGGACGCCGTAGCGGCACCAAGTGGACCCGACGCAGCTCTTGACGGTGCGCAACGACTTGCCGTACGCATGCCCCGACTCCATCCCGACGTCGACCAGTCGCTGCCAGATCTGCGGCAGCTGCTCCACTCGCGCGCCGAACAGGTCGATCCGCTGTCCGCCGGTGACCTTTAGGTAGAGCCCGAAGTCCCGGGCGATCTCCCCGATCGTGATGAGTTGCTCGGGAGTGCATTCACCGCCGGGCATCCGCGGTACCACCGAGTACGTGCCGTTGCGTTGCATGTTCGCGAGGAAGTGGTCGTTGGTGTCCTGCAGCGCCGCCTGCTCGCCGTCGAGGACGTGGGCGGACGACCCGCCGTCGACGACATTGTCCGCCGACGTGGACGCGAGGATCGACGCCACGACTGGCTTGCAGATGTCGCAGCCGGTTCCGGTTCCATACCGCGCGATCAGCGCCGAGAAGGTCCGGGTACCGGTGGCGCGGACGATCTCGAACAGTTCGGCCCGGGACTGGGTGAAGTGTTCGCACAGCGCCTTCGACAGTTCCACCCCCGACGCCGCGAGCAGCGACTTCACGGTGGGCAGGCAACCGCCGCAGGTGGTGCCCGCGTTGGTGCACGACTTGACTGCGGCGAGGTCGTTGGCGCCGTCTGCGATGGCGGCGCAGATCTCTCCCTTGGTGACCGCATTGCACGAGCACACCTGCGCGTCGTCGGGAAGACTGCCCGCACCGGGCTTCTCGCCCGCCGGCGAGATCAGCGCCGCGGGGTCTCCCGGAAGTTCGCTTCCGACCAGCGGGCGCAGCGACCCGTACGCGGTCGCGTCGCCGACGAGGACGCCGCCCAGCAGTGTGCGGGCGTCGTCGGAGACGACGAGCTTGGCGTAGGTCCCCTTCGCCGCGTCGCTGAGAACGACCTCGAGGGCGCCGGGCGTGGTGGCGTGCACGTCGCCGAAGCTCGCCACGTCGACCCCGAGCAGCTTGAGTTTGGTGGACAGGTCGGCACCCGGGAACACGGCCTCGCCGCCGAGTAGTCGATCCGCGACGACCTCCGCGGTCGCGTATCCAGGCGCGACGAGTCCGTAACACCGGCCCTCGACCGCGGCGCACTCGCCGACCGCGAAGACAGCGGGATCGGATGTGACACAACCAATGTCGGTGAGGACTCCACCCCGCTCGGCGATGTCGAGGCCGGCGTCGCGGGCCAGCTGGTCGCGCGGGCGAACACCCGCCGAGAACACCACCATCCCGGCGTCGATCACCTCACCGTCGGACAACTCCACCCGCACCCCGGCCGGTCCGGGCGTGATCGACGCGACCCCGGTCCCGGTGTGGACCGTCAGGCCGAGGTCGGTGACCAGCCGGGCAAGCAGCGTGCCGCCGCCCTCGTCGACCTGCAACGGCATCAGCCGGCTGTTGTGCTCGACGACATGCGGCGCCATCCCGAGCTGCCGAAGCGCGTTTGCGGCTTCGAGTCCGAGCAGCCCACCACCGATCACGACACCGACGGCCCCGGGACCGGCCGCCTCGGCTCGGGCCCGGATGTCGTCGAGGTCATTGAGGGTGCGGTAGACGAAGCACAGATCGTGCTCGCGTCCGGGCACCGGGGGCACGAACGGGTACGACCCGGTCGCGAGGACGAGCGCGTCGTAGCCGAGGACATCGCCCTCCGATGTCGTGACGGTGCGAGCCGCGCGGTCGATCGACTCGGCGCGCACCCCTACCCGCAGGTCGACGGACGCATCGTCGGCGAAACCGTTGCCCGCCAGGGCGAGTTCCTTCGCGTCCCACGAGCCGACGTACGACGACAGCGCCACCCGGTCGTACGCGGGCATCTCTTCCTCGCACAGCACGGTCACCGACCACGTGTCGGCGTCGTCGCGCGCCCGCAGCGCCTCTACGAACCGGTGCCCCACCATGCCGTGTCCGATTACGATCGCGGTCCGTCCGCTCATGCCGCACCTTCCTTCTGTGCCGGTCGGGTGTTGTCTGTGTTGTCGGCGTAGCCGGCGTCGCCGTCGTTCGAGGGATCGGCTGTTCGCAGCCACTCGCAGATGCCCTCGACCGCCGAACTGCAGCCTCCGCAGCCCGTCGTGGCGCGGGTGGCGTTTGCCAGCGCCGGCACCGAACGTGCCCCCGCTCGCCACGCGGTCGTCAGATTCGCCTTGGTGACGGAGTTGCAGCGGCAGATCACCGCACTGCCGGGCATGCCGGCCGGGCTGGCGGACTCCGCCGACGCGGATCCGCGGCCCGTCAGCAGCGCCATTCGGTCCTGCGGCACCGGTAGCTCTGCGTCGAACAGCTGGGTGATCGTGCCGACGACGTCGGGCGTGCCCAGCAGCACGGCGCCGACGATCCGCTCGCCCGAGACGACGAGCTTGGCGTAGCGGCCGCGGGCCGGGTCGGCGACGACGAGCACTTCGCGGTCGTCGTGCGGGTCCGCGCTGTACAGGTCGGCGGTCACGTCGCCCATCGAGGCGAGGTCGATGTCGTGCGCCTTGAGCCGGGTGACCGGTGGAGTACCGACGTATTCGGCATCCGGGTCGGCACCGACGATCCGGTCTGCGACCACGGCGGCCTGATCCCAGCCGGGCTGCACCAGGCCGTACACCTCGCCGCGGTGCTGTGCGCACTCCCCGATCGCCCACACATTCGGGGCGCTGGTGCGGAGCGCGTCGTCGACGACGATGCCGTGGTCCACGACGACTCCCGCCTTCCGGGCGAGGTCGGTCTCGGGCCGGACACCGGCGGTCAGCACAACGAGTTCGGCGGGCAGCACGCTACCGTCGTCGAGGACGAGCTCTCTACCGGCGTCGCCGTCACGCAGCGCAACTGCTCGCCGCTGGAGCAGGAGCTGCACCCCCAGACCGGACAGGACGCCGCTGAGGACCCTGCCGCCGCCCTCGTCCATCTGACGCTCCATCGGCACCTCGTTGGGATGCACGACGGTGACGTCCGCCCCGCGCAGCAGCAGGCCGCGGGCGGCCTCGAGGCCGAGCAGGCCGCCACCGAGCACCACCGCCCGGCACCCGGGCCCTGCCGTGTCCGCGATACGGGCGCAATCCTCGACCGTCCGGAACGTGACGACGCGCTCGTCGTCGGCAGCCATTCCGTCGATCGGCGGCACGAACGGCACACTGCCGGTCGCGAGGACGATCTCGTCGTAGCCGAGCGCAGTGCCGTCGTCGCACCGCACGATCCGGGCGTCCACGTCGATCTCCGTTGCCCGCACTCCGACGCGGACATCCACGTCGTTTCGGGCCCACCAATCGTCCGGGCGCAGCCGGATGTCGCGGGCCGTGATGCTGCCCGCCAGCACGTTGGAGAGCAGAATTCGGTTGTAGGCGGCCCGGGGCTCCTCCCCGAGCACGACGATCTCGAGTCGGTCCGAATCCCGCTCGCGTCGGCGCAACTCCTCGGCCAGCCGGGCACCGGCCATCCCGTTGCCGACGATCACAACACGTGTACTCATGACGCCACCCCCACACGCGGTTCGAGTCGGACCGCACTCACCTTGAACTCCGGCATCCGACTCGTCGGGTCGAGCGCCGGATTGGTCAGCAGATTCGCGCGACCGTCCCCGGCGAAGTGGAACGGCAGGAACACCGTGTCGAGCCGCATCGACTCGTCGCACCGCACCGTGACCTCGACCCGCCCGCGACGGCCGAGCACCACCGCTTCGTCGCCGTCAGCCACCCCGGCCCGCGCTGCCGTATCGGGATGCACCTGCACGAACATCGGTCCGGCGGCTTCCGTCAATTCGGACACCCGACGGGTCTGCGCGCCCGACTGGTAATGCGCCAGAACGCGTCCCGTGGTCGCCACCAACGGGAAGTCGGCATCGGGTTCCTCACTGGGACCTCGATGGTCGACCGGCGTGAACCGCGCACGCCCGTCCTCCGTTTCGAAGCGGTCCAGGAACAGCCGCGGCGTCCCGGGATGGTCGACGGCGGGGCACGGCCAGTGCAACGACTCTCCTTCGTCCAGACGGTCGTAGGTGATGCCGGAATAGTCGGCGACGCCTCCGGCGGACGCGCGTCGCAGTTCGTCGAAGACCTCGCGTGGCGCGGTCGGGAAGCGCGACGCCGGTTGCCCGAGACGAACCGCCAAGTCCTGCAGAACCTCGAGCTCGCTACGCGCCTCGCCGGGGGGCTCGACGCCGCGACGGCGTCGCAGCACCCGACCTTCGAGGCTCGTCATGGTGCCCTCCTCTTCCGCCCACTGCAGCACCGGCAGCACCACGTCGGCCATCGCCGCGGTCTCCGACAGCAGGAAGTCGCACACCACGAGCATGTCCAGTGACTGCAGTCGGTCGACGACGTGGCCGGCGCGCGGCGCCGACACCGCCAGGTTCGCCCCGTGCACCATCAGCGCGCGGGGCCCATCGGGCTGGCCCAGCGCGTCGAGCAGTTCGTACGCGCTGCGCCCCGGCCCCGGAAGCTCGTCCGGGTCGATGCCCCACACCCGTGCAACGTGTTCGCGCGCAGCAGGATCCGTGATCTTGCGATAGCCGGGCAGCTGGTCGGCCTTCTGCCCGTGCTCGCGTCCACCCTGACCGTTGCCCTGTCCGGTGACGGCGCCGTAGCCACTGCCCCGCCGTCCGGGAAGCCCCAACGCGAGCGCCAGTCCGATCCACGCGGAGACGGTGTCGGTGCCGGTCGCGTGTTGCTCGGTGCCGCGCGCGGTGAGCACGTAGCTGCCGGTGTCGGATTGGCGGGAGCGGGACAGGATCTCCACGGCCCGACGCATCGCCGCCACCGGTACGCCGGTGACGCGCTCGGTGCGTTCGGGCCACCACTGCGCCGCCGCGAGCCATGCGTCGTCGAAGCCGGTGGTCCGAGCGTCGACGTACTCGCGGTCGAGGTGTCCCTCGGTGACCGCCAGGTGCAGCATCCCCAGTGCCAGCGGCAGATCCGTGCCGGGTGCGAGCTGGAGGTGCAACCCGCCGCCGGCAAGCGCACGCTCGACGGTGGGAGTCCGACGAGGATCGGCGACGATCAGCCCGCCGGCCTCCGCCGCGGCGGTGAGATGACCCACGAACGGCGGCATCGTCTCGGCGACGTTGCCGCCGACCAGCAGGATCGCCTTGGCCGACGTGAGATCCGAGACCGGGAACGGCAGCCCCCGGTCCAGGCCGAAGGCACGGATCCCGGCGCCGGCGGCCGACGACATACAGAACCGGCCGTTGTAGTCGATGTTCGACGTACCCAGGGCCACGCGGGCGAACTTGCCGAGCTGGTACGCCTTCTCGTTCGTCAGGCCACCGCCGCCGAAGATCCCGACCGCGTCCGGGCCGCCGACCGCCTGTGCGGCCCGGAACCCGTCGACCACCCGGTCGAGCGCTTCGTCCCACGACGCGGGCCGCAGTTGTCCGGCTTCCCGGATCAGCGGGGTCTCGAGCCGGTCGGGGTGGCGGAGCAGTTCCGCGCTCGTCCACCCCTTCTGGCACAGCCCGCCGCGGTTGGTCGGGAACTGGCGGCCGCGCACGCTCACCCCGGATCGTCCGCCAGGCGTGAGCGCCATGGCGCACTGCAGCCCGCAGTAGGGGCAGTGGGTCTTCGTCGGAGCGGCCGCCGCCTCGGTGGCCAGGGGTGCTGCGGACGTCACGACTTCACCGCGATCGGTTGTCCGGCGCCCTCCTTGGCGGCAGTGCGGCGCACGAACACGAACCACGTCACCACCGCGCACAGGACGTAGAAGCCGAGGAACACCCAGAACGCCGTGGTCGCCGACTTGGCGGGGCTGAGGTACGAGGCCCGCAGCACCAGGTTGATCCCGACTCCACCGAGACCGCCGACCGCGCCCGCGAACCCCATCAGTGCGCCCGACATGTTGCGCGACCAGGCCTTACGACCCTCATCGTCGAGACCGTCCAGCGTCTTCGAGCGAGCCTCGAAGATCGAAGGGATCATCTTGTAGACCGAGCCGTTGCCGATGCCCGAGAGCACGAACAGTGCAACGAAGCCGACCACCAGTGCCGTCATGGCGGTGCCAGACGCGGCACCGGGAGTAGCGTCGTCGATCGACCCCGCCACGACCAGGATCGCTGCGGACAGGACCATCGCCCCGAACGTGTAGAGGGTGATGCGGCCACCGCCGATTCGGTCGGCGAGTCGACCGCCGAACGGACGCGAGATGGAGCCGAGCAGCGGTCCGAGGAACGCGATCTGTGCGGCGTGCAGCGCCGCCTGCGCCGGGGTGTCCCCGCCGGCGAGGAAGTTGATCTGCAGGACCTGACCGAACGCGAAGCTGAACCCGATGAACGAGCCGAAGGTGCCGATGTAGAGGAAGCTCAGGATCCACGAGTCGCGGAACCGCAGCGTTTCGAGCATCGAACGCAGATCGGCCTTCTGATTGCCGAGGTTGTCCATGAACAGCGCCGCACCAACGGCCGCGACCGCGATGAGCACGAGGTAGATGGCACACACCAGGTACGGCTCAGTGTTGCCGACGGTCGCGATGACCATCAGGCCGACCAGCTGGATGACCGGCACGCCGATGTTGCCGCCGCCGGCGTTCAGCCCGAGCGCCCAGCCCTTCAGCCGTTGCGGGTAGAACGCGTTGATGTTGGTCATCGACGATGCGAAGTTGCCACCGCCGACGCCCGCCGTAGCTGCTGCCAGCATGAACATGGTGTATGACGCGCCCGGGTTCAACACGAGCCACAACGTGAGCAGCGTCGGGACCAGCAGCAAGAGCGCGCTGAACACCGTCCAGTTACGGCCACCGAAGCGGGCCGTCGCTACGGTGTACGGGATCCGGAGCAGCGCACCGACGAGTGCCGGCACGGCGACGAGGAAGAACTTGCCGGCCGCGTCGATGCCGTACACGTCGAACGGCATGAACAACACCATCACGGACCAGATCGACCAGACCGAGAAGCCGACGTGTTCGGCGATCACCGACCACACGAGATTTCGGCGGGCGATGTCCTTTCCGCCCGCTTCCCAGGCATCGACGTCCTCGGCGTCCCAATGCTCGATGTAGTGCCCGCGAACTACCGGTGCCGCGGAGCGCGCGTCCTGATCTTGTTTGGGCTGATCGGAGAGAGTGGTCACCTGGGCCTCCTACCTGTATCGGAGACCCCAAGGTAAGAGGCGGGTGTTGCGTCAGTGCTGCCCCTGATGACCCGTCCGTCAACAGTCCCTCACGCGCGCGAATCAGACCTGTGAGATCGACGAACTCGCTGGTCAGGCCGCTCTAGCGCCCCATGTGTCCTCGAGCATACGAGGCTTACATGCCGCCCATGCCGAGATCAGAACGACGGCGACCGCGAGCCCGAGCAGGGCAAACGGCACTTCCCACCCACCCGTGGACTCGTGCAACACACCGAACATCAGCGGCCCGATGCACGCGATTGTGTAACCGACGCCCTGCGTGAAACCCGACAGTGCAGTCGAACCCGCTTGGGTGCGGGTCCGCAGGTTGATCAAAGTCAGCGACATCGGGAACGTGCTCGGCCCGAGGCCGATCGCGACCACCCACAAGATCGGCGCCGACATCGGAACGATCAGCAGCCCGGCGAATCCGACCAGGTAGCAGATCGCACAGCCGACGACGATCGGGAACGGATTGGGCATCCGCTCGCACAGTCCCGGAGCGACGAACGCGGCAATCAAACCCATGAACGCGAAAAGCGCCACCATGATCCCGGCGAACGACGCGCTCGCACCGGCTGCGGTGAGGATCTCCGGGATCCACGTGAACATCGAGTACGTGATCAGGGCCGTCGTGCCGAACATGAAAGCCATGCCCCAGCCGACCGGAGAACGCCAAACTCGCCCGGGCCCCCGCGACTCGGCGGGCAGCTTCCTCGGTGCGGTGTCGGCGCCCGCCCCGGGTTTGCGGGCGAGCACCATCAGCCACGGCGCGGCGGCCGCGAAACCGAGCAGGGACCACACCCCGATCGAGACCCGCCAGTCGAACGAGTTCGCGAGCGGCACCGCGACTATGGCCGGGACGATGGTGCCTGTCTGCAGACCCGCGATATAAATCGAGCTCATCAGCGCCACCCGATCGCTGAAGTATCGCTTGACCAGTGGCGGGATGACGACGTTGCCGATGCCCATGCCACCGAGCGCGAGCGCGGACAGAGCCAGCAGCGACCACGTATCCGACACCATCGCGCGGGTGAGCATGCCGGCGCCGGCCATCGACATTCCGAGCAATGCGGTCCATTCGTGCCCGATACGGCGCGCAAGCGCCGGTGTGAGGAGACCGAACACCGCGAACATCGCCGTCGGCACCATGCCGAACACACCGACGACCGTGGACGAGAAGCCGAGTTCGTCGCTGATCTGCGACGCGAGGGGAGTGAACGAGGTGACCGCGAGTCGCAGTGAGAGCGCCGACATGGTGATCGCGGCGAACACCAGAATGCGCCCCTTCAACAGGGGCTGTGGTCCTCGTGTGATCGGTGCACACGCCGCCGCGGTCATCCAGCGCAATCATAGGATGACCGGATGATGGTCGCAAAGCAGTACGGCGCACCAACCGATCGCCTAGTATCAGTAGCACAGTGCAACCCGTGCGCCGCAGAAGCCTGATCACGCAGGTCACCAACCAGCTCCGGGAAGAAATCCGTTCCGGACGATGGCCGGTGGGCTCGCGGATCCCGACCGAGTCCGAGCTGGCCGAAATCGCCGGGACCGGGCGCAACACGATCCGGGAGGCGGTGCAGGCTCTCGTCCATGCAGGTTTGCTCGAGCGGCGGCAGGGGTCGGGCACTTTCGTTCTAGCCAGCTCCGAGGTGGGCGGCACGCTCGGCAAGTTCTTCGCCAGTGCTGAGGAACGCGACGTCATGGAACTGCGGCAGAGCCTCGACGTCACCGCCGCCCGT
Source organism: Rhodococcus spongiicola (assembly GCF_004011835.1). Taxonomy (GTDB): domain Bacteria; phylum Actinomycetota; class Actinomycetes; order Mycobacteriales; family Mycobacteriaceae; genus Prescottella; species Prescottella spongiicola. The sequence goes on along the minus strand of NZ_RKLN01000002.1, from coordinate 275,514 downwards.
TTGGCTGCGCAGCGTCGCACCGACGATGACATCCGGGACTTACGTACGCTGCTCGAGACACGCACTGTCACGTGGGACACGCAGGATCTACGTGATGCGGTCGCTGCCGACGTCGCGCTGCACCGCGGCATCGTCGTCGCCAGCCACAACCACATCTATCTAGAGTTTTACGATTCGCTCCTCCCCGCTATCGAGGCGATCGTCTACAAACATTCCTTGGCTACCGGGGCCACATTCCATGCCGAACACGCCGAGTTGGTCGAAGCCATCATCGTCGGCGACACTCGCCGCGCAGTCCGGGCCGCGCAGTACTTCTTCGACGAACTTCGCTCCGAATTCTCTGACGAGGAATCGGAACCTACCGCCGAACAGCAACCTGCGTCGAGAGTCCAGCCGAGCTAGAGGATCAATCGAACCAGCTCAGCGGTACGGACGAGTCCGGGCAATGCCTCAGGGGTGGATCGCGGGTGCAGGGCGTGCACCGCGAGCCGGAACAGCAAAGCGCGGAGCAACATCTGTGGCCACTCGGGCAGGTCCTCCCACCGCCCGATCAGCCCTTCGTCGGCGCCGCCCCATGACAATGCATCCACGACGGTGACACCAGCGGCCCACACCGCCGGTCGCCAGTACGGGGTGAGATCCGTGACGGCCGGCGTGGTGCTTCCCGAGAACAGGACGGTGCCGAACAGGTCTCCGTGGACGAGTTGGTCGGGTGCTCGCACCGGCTTGCGCAGCGACGCGAGCTGACCGATCAGTTCGATGCTGCGCTTGCCGTCCCCGGACAGACCCTCGAGCGCACCGACTGCACGGGCACTGCGCAGCGGGACCGTCTCCCACGCGGCACGGTCGGCTGCGACGAAGACGTCGACGTCGGCCCACGGCGCGACCGCCGGCTGCATCAGGAATCGGGGACGCGCGAGCTGCGCCGTTGCGGCATGCAGGCGCAGCGACAGCGACACAACCTCGTCGTATCGAGGTTCCGGGGCGCCTTCGATGTATGTGTTGGCACACCAGCCGGACACCACGTAGCGGCCATCGCTGGCACGCACTGGTCGAGCCAGGCGCACTGCGTCTACGGCCAGAGTCTCGCGAACCCTCGCGGACCATGCGGCGCGTGCGTGATCGGCCACCGGGGAGAGGACGACGTCGCCGAGGCGCCAGCCGCCGTCCCAGCCTGCTCCCGATGCAACCACCAGCTCGACCTCGCCCAAACCGAAGATCGAGCAGATGTGCTGTGGAGGTTGTCCAGAGCTCACGGCGGTCACGCTACCGCCGCAGACCATCCAATTCGGTGAGGCGCGCTGCGTCCGGAACACCCTCAGTGAAACGCCCTCAGTGGAACGCCGTCAGTAGACAGGTAGCGACGGATCGACCTGATGTGCCCACGCGACAACTCCGCCCTGCAGGTGCACGGCGTCGGCGAAACCGGCCCTGCGCACCGCCACCAGCGCCTCGGCTGAGCGAATACCGGTCTTGCAGTGGAGCACCAGGCGCTTGTCCTGCGGAAGGTCCGCGAGGGCCTCACCGGACAGGATCCGATCCTTGGGAATCAGCGTCGCACCTGGCAGATGCACGATGTCCCACTCCACCGGTTCCCGGACGTCCACGATCGCGATGTCGGCGCCGCTGTCGATCAAATCCCGCAGCTCGAGCGGGGTGATCGCCCAGCCCTGCCCGGTGTCGGCGACAGGTTCGACTCCGCAGAAAGCGTCGTAGTCGACGAGCTCGGTGACCGGCACCCGATCCGGGTCTCGGCTGAGCGTCACCGTGCGGTAGCTCATCGCCAGCGCGTCGTGGATCATCAGGCGGCCCAGCAGCGACTCCCCGACGCCGGTGATCAGCTTGATCGCCTCGGTCGCCATGATCGAACCGACGGACGCACACAGCACACCGAGGACACCGCCTTCCGCGCACGATGGGACCGTTCCCGGCGGCGGCGCTTCCGGGTACAGGTCACGCAGAGTGGTGCCGGTTACGCCGTAGCCCTCCGGGGGGTCGTCCCAGAACACCGACACCTGTCCCTGGAACCGGTAGATCGAGCCCCACACGTACGGACGGTGGGCCAGCACCGCCGCATCGTTCACCAGGTAGCGGGTGGCGAAGTTGTCGGCGCCGTCGAGGATCAGGTCGTACTGCTCGAAGACCTCGACCGCGTTCGACGCATCGAGTCGAAAGTCGTGCAGCCGGACGTCGACGTGCGGGTTGATCTCGCGGATGGACTCGCGAGCGCTCAGAGCCTTCGACCGCCCCACGTCGGCGGTGCCATGGATGACCTGCCGCTGCAGGTTCGACTCGTCGACCACGTCGAAGTCGACGATGCCGATCGTCCCGACCCCGGCCGCTGCGAGGTACATCAACGTGGGCGAACCCAGCCCGCCGGCACCGATCACCAACACGCGGGCGTTCTTCAGCCGCTTCTGCCCCGTCGTACCGATGTCGGGAATGATCAGGTGGCGGCTGTAGCGCGCCACCTCCTCACGGCTCAGCTCCGCCGCCGGCTCCACCAACGGCGGAAGTGAACTCCTTGCAGGCACCACACGCTCCTGACATCGACCGGTCAACCCTCTTATCCAGCCTATGCTGCCGCGAACCGCACCTCGAGATCGCTCAGGTCCGGCACCACGACGTCGGCTCCGGCCTCGCGGAGTGCATCGGCGTGATGGGTGCGATCGACACCGACGACCACCGCGAACCCGCCACGCCGGCCGGCCTCCACGCCCGCCAGCGCGTCCTCGAGCACCACGCACGTCCCGGCATCGAGGCCCAGCCGCCGAGCCGCCTCGAGGTATGTCTCCGGCTCGGGCTTGCCGGCAAGTGACAGCCGGTCGACGTCGAGGCCGTCGACGCGGGCGTCGAAAAGGTCGGTCAGCCCCGCGGCGTCGAGCACACGCACCGCGTTGCGGCTCGCGGTCACGAGGGCAACCGCCACGTGCGCCGCACGCAGTCTCCGGATCAATGCCACCGTGCCGGGGAATGCCTCGACCCCGTGCTCGTCGAGTTCATGAAGAAACATCTCATCTTTGCGTGCCGCGAGCCCGCACACCGTATGCGCGGTCGGTGGATCCGACGGCGTTCCGTGCGGGATCTCGATCGAGCGCGACGCAAGGAACGACGTCACGCCGTCGACACGGGGGCGGCCGTCGACATATTCAAGATAGTCGTCGGCGGAGAATGGCGCCTCTCCCCGGCCGCGCTCCTCGAGGAAGCCGTCGAACAGCCGGGTCCAGGCTCGCTCGTGCACACGCGCGGTGGCGGTGACGACGCCGTCCATGTCGAACAGGAAACCGGAGCACGCGACGTCACCGATATGGGCGACGGCGCTCCGGGCGGTCACAGTGAGGCCCTGCCGCTCAGCCGCGCGGGTACGGCCACGGGTTGAAGCGGCACACCTTGCCGTCCATGGGCACCACTCCCTCGGGGTCGAGCTTGGCGATGTCGTCGTTCGCGGTGCCGAACGTCTGTTGCATCATCACCGGCGCCAGTCCTCCCTCGCTCTCGCACGGCTGGTGTGCCTGGTAGCCGATGGCATGCCCGACCTCGTGGTTGATCTGGTACTGCCGGTAGGAACCGATGTCGCCTTGGAACGCGATCGCCCCCCGCACCCAGCGGGGCTCGTTCAACACCACCCGCCCGATGCCCGGGTTGTAGCAGGACACCTCGAGTTGGATGTCGTAGCCGCAGGCCTCGCGGATGGTCATCTGGGAGGTCAGCGAGATCCGGAAGTCCGGGCCGTCTCCCCCGGGCGCCAACGCTGGGTCGCTCTGATCGATCCGACGGAACGCCCACCGGGGATCGTTGGTCCAGCTCTTGGGATTGCCGAGCGTCTGATCCACCATCCGGCCGAACGACTCGTCACCACCGAAGCCGGCCGTGTCGACGCCGTCCTCGATCTCGACGGTGTATGTGAACACCCGCTCGGTCCCTTCACCGACCTGACCGGTGGTTCCCGGGACGACGTGCCACGTCCGCGCACCGACCACCGCGAACGGTCCACCGTCCGGCAGCGCTCCCGAGGGAATGGTCTCTGCGAAGTTGCCGTCGGCAAGTGGCGGAACACCGATGATGCCCGTGGCCTCGGAATGGCTGAGCTCGCCCAATCCCGGAGCGTCCGGCGCGGCGGATTCGGATTCGCCACCCCCGCGGATCGCGTCGACGACGACCAACACCGTCACGATCACCAGTATCGGAATCGCGTACGCGCGCCAGCCGTATGTGGCGACGAACCTGCCGAGCCGACTCTGCTTCTTCACACCCCGATCGGGACGCGGAGCGCGCGGACGACTGCTGGTACGGCGAGTGGGATCCCACTGAGCACGCAGCGGCTCGTGCGGGTCCGGCAGTAGCCCCGGATCGGAACCACGAAGTCCGGCATCGTCCGGTGTCCGGTGGCCGGACATCTCGGGAACGGCGGCCCTCAGGCGCGGTCCTCCTCGGTCACTCACCCCGCCAGAATCTCACAGTCCGCGTCCCCTTTCACCCGGCGCGCCGGATTGTGAGAGGTGGCCTCGCACACGCGCGCGCTGAGTGAGATGCTGGAATACTTACTGAAGGTAAGGCCCGTCACGACAAGCGATTGGCGAGAGATCGACATGTACGGACGAGTCAGGTTCGACGAATACCGTCGAGAAGCGTCCGGGCATCGTACAAATGATTTATCTTTCACTGAGGCGTTCCTGAGAGGTCGAACACCGAACGAAGTAGCTTTGTGCAGATTGGGAGCAACATGACTGAACTCGCAGATCGGACCAAGGCCGATCGCGCCGCAACGAAAGCGGACGGTCAGGGTGCCCGTCGCAGCACCCGGCTACCCAGGGATGCACGGCGCCTCCAGTTGCTCGCGGCAGCCAGCGAGGTCTTCGTCAGCCGCGGCTATCACGCCGCCGGCATGGACGAGATCGCCGAGTGCGCCGGCGTGAGCAAGCCCGTCCTGTATCAGCACTTCCCCGGCAAGCTGGAACTGTACGTCGCCGTACTCCAGAGCTATGTCGACAGCCTCATCTCGGGTGTGCGTCAGGCGCTGCGCTCCACGACGGACAACAAGCAGCGCGTCCGGGCAGCCGTGCAGGCATTCTTCGACTTCGTCGACAATGACACCCAGGGCTTCCGTCTGGTGTTCGAATCCGACCTGATGGGCGAACCGCAGGTGCAGCGTCGGGTCGAGCAAGCCACTGAAGCATGCGTCGATGCCGTCTTCGATCTGGTTGCGCACGACTCGGGCCTCGACCCCTACCGTGCCCGGATCCTGGCGGTCGGATTGGTCGGCGCCAGTCAATTCACCGCCAGGTACTGGCTCGAAGCCGCACGCCCCATTCCCAAGGAAGAGGCCGTCGACACAACCGTCGCGCTCGCGTGGGGTGGCCTGTCACACGTGCCGTTGCACGTCGGCAGCAAGTAGGTCGGCAGCAGGTAGTAGAGCAGCAGGGCCCCGGATAGGCGAAGGGGCGCGTAGCCGCGGATTACCGCTGCTACGCACCCCTTCGGCGTCTCGGTCTAGCTCGCGGGAGCGAATCCGACCTTGCGGCTGTCCGACGGGCCGATCTCGACGTAGGTGATCCGGCTCGCCTGGACGAGGAACTTGCGTCCCTTGTCGTCGACAAGTGAGAGGACACCCTCCGCCTTACCGCCGAGCGCGTTCGTCACGAGGGATTCCACCTCGTCGGACGTCTGCGCGCTGTTGACGACGAGCTCACGCGGGCTGTCAGTTACACCGATCTTGACCTCCACGGTCAACCTCCGAACTCTACGAGCGCTTTAGGGCTGTCCCGGCCAGGTTAGTGCAGTGTCCGTCTCGTCTGCCCGCTCCACCGCTGTGCTGAGAGCGAACACGCAACCTTCACCTCGGACCGAAGTCAGACCAGACCCAGCACGGCCATCCGTTCGGCATGCTTGGCCTGCATGTTGTCGAACAACGCGGCGACGCCGTTGAGGCTGCCGGTCGCATTCATCACCAGATCGGTCAGATCCTCCCGCTGCGCCAGCACGAACTGCGCCTGAGTGATCGCCTCACCGAGTAGCCGGCGACCCCACAGCATCAGCCTGTCCTTCTCCGTCTTGCTGACAGCCACCGCAGCTCGCACCTCTTGGACGACGAACTCGGAGTGACCGACCTCGGCAAGCACCTCACGGACGATTTCGCCGACCGCGGGGTCGAGGGAGTGGGCGATCTCTCGGTAGAAGTCGGCGGCTATACCGTCGCCGACGTACGCCTTGACGAGAGACTCCAGCCACGTCGACGGGTCTGTGGACGCATGGTAGGCGTCGAAGGCACGCACGAACGGGGCCATCGCCGCGTAGGTCTCGACTCCGCGATCGGTCAACGCCTTCTGCAGGATCTCGAAATGCGACATCTCCGCCGCCGCCATGCTGGCGAGAGCGACCTTCCCTTGCAGCGTGGGGGCCATCCGAGCGTCGTCCGCCAACCGGTAGAACGCCGAGATCTCACCGTAAGCGAGCACCGCGAACAGTTCTGCCACACCGGGGTGATCGGCGGCGATGGTCGGTACGGACGACGTTGGCGAATCGGCTCCCATGAGGTCACAGCCTAGTCCGTACGGTGCCGGTCACAGGGTCGACGGGACCCGCCGAGAATCGTGACATAGGCCATGAACCTGCGAGGGTGTCGGCCTCGAACCGCTACAATTGTCGCGGGAGACCGTAGCTTCAGACAGTTTCACAGGTTCCAGACCCGGTTCCGGAGCTGACGTCCGAACTGGAATGCAGAGACGATCCGGGCGGACGATGTGGTCGATCACGATGATCCGATCGATCCGAACGTGAAGCCAGAGACGCGTGAGACAGAGGCACGTGAGACAGAGGCACGTGAAACAGCAACACGTGAAACAGCGACGAACTCCCGGACAATGTGCGCGCACCTGATCGACGGCGCCCACCCGTTGCTCGCCGAGACCGACACCGGTCCTCACGCTGACGCAGTGGCCGACACGATGGCCGGGTGGCACCGACGCAAGAGGGCACCGACATCGGCCGACTTACGGCCTGGCCCCCGACCTCGTGCGTGCGTGCCGATACGAGGAAGGCCAGTTCCCTGAGCAAGATCACGATCGACCACGAAGACAGCAACCATGCGGCCACCGCGACCACGCTCTCGGCGCAGTTGGACGAGACGCACTCCGCCCCGACCTTCGCCGAACTCGGTGTCCGTGACGAGATCGTCAAGGCTCTCGGTGAGATCGGAGTCGAACGCACCTTCGCCATCCAGGAGCTGACGCTGCCGCTGGCACTCGCGGGCGACGACCTCATCGGTCAGGCGCGCACAGGCATGGGCAAGACCTTCGGCTTCGGCATCCCACTGCTCCACCGCATCTCCACCGCCGATTCGGGCACCGCACCGCTCGACGGCACGCCCCGCGCGCTCGTCATCGTCCCAACGCGTGAACTCTGCCTCCAGGTCACGCAGGACCTGGAGAATGCGTCCAAGTACCTGAAGTCCGACAAGAAGCCGCTGAGCGTCCTGTCCATCTACGGCGGTCGGCCTTACGAGCAGCAAATCAGCGCGCTCCGCAGGGGGGTCGACGTCGTCGTCGGCACCCCCGGACGCCTGCTCGACCTCGCCAACCAGGAGCATCTGATCCTCGGCAAGATCGGCGTCCTGGTTCTCGACGAGGCGGACGAGATGCTCGACCTCGGCTTCCTGCCCGACATCGAGCGCATCCTCGGCATGGTCCCCGACAGCCGCCAGACCATGCTGTTCTCCGCAACCATGCCGGGGCCGATCATCACCCTGGCCCGCACGTTCCTGAGCCAACCCACGCACATCCGCGCCGAGGAGCCCGAGTCCTCCGCGGTGCATGAGCGCACGAGCCAGCACGTCTACCGGGCACACGCCCTCGACAAGGCCGAGATGATCGCGCGCATCCTGCAGGCCGAGGGCCGCGGGGCGACGATGATCTTCACGCGGACCAAGCGCACCGCGCAGAAGGTCGCCGACGAACTGAACGAGCGCGGCTTCAAGGTAGGTGCCGTGCACGGCGACCTCAACCAGGTCGCTCGCGAGAAGGCGCTCGGGGGATTCCGCAGCGGCAAGGTGGACGTGCTCGTCGCAACCGACGTTGCTGCCCGCGGCATCGACATCGACGACGTTACGCACGTCATCAACTTCCAGTGCCCCGAGGACGAGAAGACCTACGTGCACCGGATCGGCCGCACCGGCCGCGCGGGGCGCACCGGCACTGCCGTCACGCTGGTGGACTGGGACGACGTCCCGCGCTGGCAGATGATCGACAAGGCGCTCGAATTGGGGCTCGCGGACCCGGTCGAGACCTACTCGAGTTCACCGCACCTGTACGAGGACCTGGACATTCCGGCAGACGCGAAGGGTTCGGTACGCAAACCGCGCGCCGAACGTGCCGCGAAGGATGGCGCCGCATCGTCCGAGGACGCCGAGAAGTCCGCACCCAAGCGCAATCGGGTCCGTCGACGCACGCGCGGCGGCAAGCCGGTCGACACGCGCGCAGGCGCGCCAGTCGAAGCCGCGGAGAGCGCTATCGGCTCGTCGGACGCCCCCCGCCGTCGTCGCCGGCGGCGTCGTTCCGGCGCGGCGACCGGCCCGACCGACAGTGACTCGGTGAGCGTTTCGGCCGCCGCGGAGTAGATCCGGGTAATCTTCCACCTGTGCTGGCACCCGAGCGTCGTACGCGCCTGGACGTTGCGGTCGCCGCGATCATCGCAATCGTCGCCGCAGTCGCCGTAGCAGTGGTCTGGATCAACAGCGACGCTCGCGGTACCACCTCGATCACCGCGAACACGCCTGCCACGGAAGCCATTCCGCCGCTGTCGCCGCCCGAGACCCTGAAGGAGATCTGGCGCGCACCCAGTTCGGCAACGACTGCCCCCATCGTCGCAGGCGGGGCGGTCACGACGGCCGACGGCGGTACAGTGACTGGCCGCGACCGGCTCACCGGCGCCGAGTTGTGGCGCTACCAGCGGAACATGCCGCTGTGCGGGGCTATTGGCGCCTGGAACACCGTTGTTGCCGTCTACCGAGATCAGCGCGGCTGTAGCCAGGTGACCCAGCTCGACGGGTCGACGGGCGAACGGAAAGCCCAACGGTCCAGTGATGCTGACGACGCGGTGCGGCTGTCTCACGACGGCACCTACGTCGTCGCGCGTGGCTCGGAACGAATGGAAGTGTGGCGCTCCGACCTGGTGCGCACGCTCGAGTTCGGGCGAGTCGACGCACCGATCAATCCCGACAAGCAGCCGCGGACCGGGTGCGAACTGTTGTCGGCAGCGGCCGGCGGCACCAGGTTGTCTGTCCTGATGCACTGCCCGGGCGAAGTGGGCGACCGGCTCAGCGTGCTCGAGGCCGCCCCGAAGGACAACCAGGAGCCGCAGGAGATCGGTTCCGATGTCATCACGAGCTCACCGGGAGCCCGACTGATCGCCGCGTCGGGCGACCGTACCGCGGTGTACGTGCCCCCCGGACCGACCTCGGCTGGGCGGATCGCGGTCTACGACGGCACCGCCACCGAGGTGGCCACTTATCCGGTCGCCGGACCGGTCAGCGCCGTTGCGACTGCCGCCCGCAATGGCGGGGTGTTCACCTGGTGGACGGGCGCGGAGTTGATAGCGCTGTCCGCGAACGAGCTCACGCCGAGCTGGACAGCGGCAACCGGAGCGTTGGGCCCCGGCGCCGTCATGGCGGGGTCACTACTGGTGCCGATGCCCGACGGAATCGCGGTCCTCGATCCGACGAACGGCGTCGAACAAAGCCGCATCCCCGTCACCCGGAACAATGACACGGCACCGATCGCGACATCGGTCGTCGGAGACGTCGTACTCGAGCAGCGCGGTGACGAGATCGTCGCGCTCCGCTGAGAAGTGCGCGAAGAACCCACGCACCAAGAGTGCAACGTGTTCTAATTCCGATCATGGCCAATATCGTCGTCACCGGCGCCGCGTCCGGAATCGGAGCAGCCACCGTCGAACTGCTGCGCAGAACTGGGAACAACGTCGTCGGCGTCGACCTGGCGGGAGCCGAGATCGTCGCGGACCTATCGACATCGACCGGTCGCACCCAAGCTGCAGCCGCGGCCGTGGAGGCCGTCGACGGCATGCTCCACGCGGCCGTCTGCTGCGCAGGACTGGGACCACTGTCCTCACACTCCGGAGGAAAGTTGGTGTCGGTCAACTATTTCGGCACGGTCGACTTCCTCGAGGAACTGCGTCCTTGGCTGGCCCGCGCCGAGCAGTCCTTCGCGGTCGCGATTTCATCGAGCAGTACCAGCACCCAACCGGCGATCCCGGAGAACCTCGTCGCGGCCTGCCTGGACGACAGGGAGTCGGAGGCGGTCACGCTCGGCGACAAGGTCGGTGCGATCCCCGCGTACCCGGCCTCGAAACTCGCACTCGCTCGCTGGGTGCGGCGGCAAGCGGTGACACCGGACTGGATCGGCGCGGGTATCCGCCTCAATGCCGTGGCGCCAGGCGTCATCGACACCCCGATGACGTCCGGTTCCGATCTGGATCCGAACCTCGCCAAGGCGATCGACTTCTACCCCGTCCCGATGGGCCGGCGCGGGCGGCCCGAGGAGATAGCGGCTCTCCTCCAGTTCCTCACCAGTGACGCCGCATCCCTGCTGTCCGGCAGTGTGGTCTTCGCCGATGGCGGCACCGATGCGCTTCTGCGCCAGGACGACTGGCCGAAAGTGTGGGAGCCGACGCCCGAAGAACTCACGCGTCACTTCACGAACTGACGCGGGCCCGCCGGCGCCTTCGACGGCGCCGGCGCTGAGCCCGCCGATCAGTCAGGCCGTACCCTTGAACGGTGAGAACGTGACGAGGTCGGAGCCGCCAACCCAGTGATCCGAAAGCTGCTGTGCCAGTTCGAGGTACGCCGCAGCCCCCTTGTTCTTTCGACCCACGAGCACCGTCGCGCCCGATGCCGACGCCTCGGCGAAGCGGACGGTCCTCGGAATCGGTGGCGCGAGGACGGGAAGGTCGTAGCGGTCCGAGACGTCGGAGAGGACGTCTCTGCTGTGGGTCGTCCGCGCGTCGTACAGTGTCGGCAGGGCCCCGAGCAGGACTAGGTCGGGATTGGTGATCTGCTGGACTTCCTTGACCGTGCGCAGCAACTGCCCGACTCCGCGATGCGCCAACGTCTCGCATTGCAGCGGTACGAGCACCTGCTGGGCCGCCGTCAACCCGTTGAGCGTCAACACCCCCAGGGACGGCGGACAGTCGATCACGACCACGTCGAACAGATCCAGCAGCGGCGCGAGCGCACGTTTGAGTGCGAACTCCCGTCCTGGCCGCATCAGCAACAGCGCCTCCGCACCAGCAAGATCGATCGTCGCAGGCAGCAGTGTCACGCCGTCGTCGGTCGCGAGCAGTACGTCCTTCGCCGCCGTGTCCCCCGTCAGTACATCGTGGACGGACTTGTCCAACCGATCGGGGTTGTGGCCCAACGAGAACGTCAGGCACCCCTGCGGATCGAGGTCCACGACCAGCACCCGCTGACCCAGGTCCACGAGCGCCGCCCCCAGTGAAGCGACCGTCGTGGTCTTGGCTACTCCACCCTTTTGATTCGCTACCGCCAGTACCGTCGTCACGGCTTCGATCCTTGCGTACTCGAGGCCCGAGCGTGAGCATTCCGCCACACCCGGCATGATGAATCCATGACCGGAACCGACCGACGACTCGTCCTGCTCCGACACGGAGAGACGGAGTGGGCCCGCCTCGGTCGGCACACCAGCACCACCGACGTTCCACTCACGGAGCGCGGCGCCGAGCAGGCCCGTGCGGCCGGTGCGCTCGTGTCCTCGCTCGAACTCCGCGACCCGCTCGTCGTGAGCAGCCCGCGCCAACGGGCGCACGTCACCGCGACGCTCGCAGGACTGGTCGGGGTTCAACAGTGGGACGCACTGGCTGAATGGGACTACGGCGAACTCGAAGGACTCACCACGCCCGAGATCCGCCGGCAGATCCCGCACTGGACGGTATGGACTCACCCGTGCCCAGGCGGCGAGACCCAAGACATGGTCAGTTCCCGCGCCGACATGGTCCTCGGCACGTGCGAGGCCACACTCGCCGACCGTGACGTGCTCCTGGTGGGGCACGGCCACTTCTCCCGCGCTCTGATCGCTCGCTGGATCGAGCTACCGGTTTCGGAAGGACGGCGGGTCACGCTCGCTCCGGCCGGGCTCACAGTACTGAGCTACGAGCACGGGTTCCGCACGATCGTCACCCACAACGTGACCCCGGAAGTAGGTACCGAGTGAGTTCCCCTACGAATTCAGGATTTTCGGAAACCGCTGCGTCCATCCGCCGCGCCGAGCCCGCCGACGTCCCGGCGATCACCGACCTGATCTACGGACTAGCCGAGTACGAGAAGGCGCGACACGAGTGCACGGTGGCGCCAGCGCAGATCGAGGCTGCCCTGTTCAGTCCGGAACCGGCGGTGTTCGCACACGTCGTGGAAGTCGCGGCTGCGGACGGGCCGCAGGTCGTGGGAACGGCGATCTGGTTCCGTAACTTCTCGACGTGGGACGGCGTCCACGGCATCTACCTCGAGGACCTCTTCGTCGCGCCCGAACACCGCGGCCGGGGGTACGGTACGGCCCTGCTGGCAGCGCTCGCCGAGGAGTGCGCCACAAAGGGTTACACGAGGCTGACGTGGTCGGTGCTCGACTGGAACGCGCCGTCGATCAGCTTCTACGAGTCCCTGGGCGCGGTCGCACAGGACGAGTGGACCGCCTACCGGCTCAGCGGCAATGCGCTGGCGGAACTGGCAGCCCAGGCTCGGTGACCCCGCAGTCTCGGTAACCTGCAGGTCGGCGACCTGCAAACTCAGCGACCTAGGAGGCCGACTCGTCGTCGGATGGTGCGTCCGGCGCACCGTAGCCCACGGCCATCCACCGTGAGGTACCGGGCGCGAACAACATCACGAGCGCCGAAATCACCACCAGCCCCAGCAGGACGCCCCAAAACACTTGGTGTGAGGAGAGCACGTACCACGCGACGGGCAGCAGGAGTAATTGGGCGACGAGCGCGATCGTGCGCCCCCAGCGCTGCCCGCGGAGAAGTCCGATTCCCGCAGCGAGTACCGCGCCGCCGAGGATCGCGAACCATGCCGCGGTGCCGTATCCGCTGACCACGCTCTGGTCGTGTCCGAGCAGTCCGCGCACCGTCAGGACGATCGCGGCGCCCACAGCGATCGCGCCCTCGAGGGTCACGAGTACACCGGCCCCGAGGACCGTACTGGGAGTCGGGACGGGCGCAGGCTGGTTCGACACGCAGCCAGCCTATACAGCGGTGTGATCCGGCTAGGCTGATCCCCCGTGCATGCGCTCCTGATCGTCAATCCCAACGCCACCTCGACCACGCCGGCGGGACGCGACCTGCTCGCGCACGCGCTGTCGAGTCGCGTGAAACTGACGGTGGCGCACACGACGCACCGCGGTCACGCTGCCGATCTGGCAGCGCAGGCACGCACAGACGGCATCGGGCTGATCATCGTCCACGGTGGCGACGGCACGGTCAACGAGGTCGTCAACGGCTTACTCGGTGATCCGCACCCCAGGTCCATGCGGTCGGTACCGGTCGGCGCCGTCCCACTCCTCGCGGTGGTTCCCGGCGGTTCCGCGAACGTGTTTGCCCGCTCCCTCGGAATCGCCGCAGATCCGGTCGATGCCACAAATCAGTTGATCGACTTGCTTGCCCTGCGCCGCCGTCGAACCGTCGGACTCGGCCACTGCGACAACCGCTGGTTCACCTTCAACGCAGGCATGGGTATCGACGCTCAGGTGTGCGAGGCCGTCGATCACGGGCGGAGCAACGGCAAACCCGTCACCCCCGGCCGGTACGTACGGCATGCTGTCCGGGCTTTCTTCCGGGCCAAGCGTGAGGCTCCGACATTGAGGATCGAGCTTCCCGACCGTGAACCCATCGAGGGCGCCCACTATGCATTCGTGTCGAACACCACGCCATGGACGTACTTGAACAAACGCGAGGTTCATACGAATCCTGGGACGAGCTTCGACACGGGGCTCGGGCTCTTCGCGATGCGGACGATGCGGGTCTTTCCCAGCTTGCGCGTCGTTCGTCAACTACTTTCGGCCGGATTATCGCCCAGATCACGTTCATTGATTCGTTTCGACGATCTCTCACAAATCCGTATCCAGTCGAGTACACCGATCGGACTTCAAATGGACGGCGACTATATCGGTCTCCGCTCCGACGTGACATTCACCGCAGTTGCCGACGTACTCACGGTCGTCGCGCCACCAGCGAACTGAGGGGTGCCCGGGCAGGCCCGGTGACCCGGTGAATCGACGCCCCGATTGCCCGGATCCAGGCGGGTGACAAGTGGCTCACATTACCCAATTCGCCCTGTTGGGGGTGCATATATGACCAGGTGGGTGTAGAAAGGACGAGGGCCACATAGGGGAACCTAACCGAGTGAGCTTGCCCACGGTGCAGCCGGAATCTATTGACTTCCCCCCGGTTCGTGAAAGCATTCACAAGTAACCGTGCTGAAACCTCCAAGTAAGCACCATGAACTTGTAAATACATGGCGGTGCACACTGCACCCACGTTAAGGAGTAGAAGGATGGACTGGCGCCACAACGCTATCTGTCGTGACGAGGACCCCGAACTGTTCTTCCCGGTGGGAAACAGCGGCCCGGCTCTCGCGCAGATTGCAGATGCCAAGGTGGTGTGTAATCGGTGCCCGGTGACCGCGGAGTGCCTGTCATGGGCCCTCGAGTCCGGCCAGGACGCCGGCGTCTGGGGCGGCATGAGCGAGGATGAGCGCCGCGCCCTCAAGCGCCGCAACGCCCGCACCAGGGCGCGGAGCGCCGTCTGATTCCACAGACCGCAACTGTGAGGCCCGACACCGGATGGTGTCGGGCCTCAGTCGTGTCAGGGCCGGTCAGTTCAGGGCTGGGCAGTTCAGGGCTGGGCAGTTCAGGAGCGTAACGGCCGCCTACCGAGAGGGACGCGCAGAACTGCGTCGGTGCCACCGCCCGGGGACGGGCGCAACCCGAGTGATCCGCCGAGTTCTGCCCCGACCAGGGTGCGCACGATCTGCAGTCCGAGTCGATCGGACTTCTCGAGGCTGAACCCGTCGGGCAGGCCACGTCCGTCATCGTGAATGACCACGTCTAGCCAGCGCGCCGAGCGATCGGCTCGCAAATACACGGTGCCCGGCTGATCCGGATCGAAGGCGTGCTCGATCGCGTTCTGCACCAATTCGGTCAGCACCATCACCAGCGGCGTGGCGCGCTCGGCCGAGAACACACCGAGGCTGCCCACGCGCTCGATCTCGATAGGGATGTTGACCGACGCCACGTCGGAGATGATCGGGACGAGTCGATCGACCACCTCGTCGAGGTCCACTTCCTCGTCCACGGACATCGACAGCGTCTCGTGAACCAGCGCAATGGACGTGACGCGTCGGACCGACTCGCTGAGCGCCTGCCGGGCCTCCTCGTTACCGGTGCGGCGAGCCTGCAGGCGCAACAGCGCTGCCACCGTCTGAAGATTGTTCTTCACCCGGTGGTGGATTTCGCGAATCGTCGCGTCCTTGCTGAGCAGGGCACGATCACGACGCTTGACCTCCGTGACGTCACGGATCACGACGGCGGCACCGACAACCTGACCGTGCTGCTCGAGCACGAGTGCCCGCAGCAACACAATCGCGCCACGAGCCTCTATTTCCTTGCGGAGCCCCAGTCGGCCGGCCACGGTACCGCTGATGTAGTCGGCCACCTCCTGCGACTCGAACGGATCCGTCATGAGCGAACGGGTCGTGCTGGCGAGGTCCTGGCCTATCAGGTCGGAATTGAGACCCATCCGGTGATACGCGGACAACGCGTTCGGGCTTGCGTAGACGACGCGGCCCTCGGGGTCGAGGCGGATGAACCCGTCCCCGGCGCGCGGACTGGAATTGGTGTCCGAGCGGATCTCAGGGTTGGGAAACGTTCCCTCACTGATCATCTGACACAGGATGGCCGCGCAATCGAGGTAAGCGACCTCGAGCGGGCTCTGCGCCCGCTGCTGAGCCAGGTTGGTGTCCCGACTGAGCACAGCGATCACCTCGCCGTCGCAGCGCACCGGTACGGCTTCCCGTCGCAGCGGGGTCCCGCCAGGCAACGAATTGTCGACCTCGGTGACGATCTCGCCCCCGAGGAGCGCCTCGAGGACCTGCGGATGTTCCGACTCGGATACCTCGGACCCGACGGCGTCGTCCGGGAACGCAGTGGATGCCGTCGTCGGGCGGCACTGCGCGACGCACACGACGGTGAGCGGCTCGGAGTCGACCGTCTGCGCCCGGTCGTCCTGCCGCTCGGTCGCCACCCACAGCAGAATGTCGGCGAAGGAGAGGTCCGCGAGCAGTTGCCATTCGCCCACCACCTGCTGCAGATGATCGACCGCGTTTCCGGGAAGGTCGGTGTGCTCGGCGAGCAGGTCGCTCAGGGTCGACATCTGCCAGGCTCCGGGGCGCTTCCCGCGATCAGCCGATGGTGGCGATCAGGTCACCCTGCTGGATGACGTCGCCGACCTTCACGTCCACAGATGTAACCGTCCCGGCGACCTCTGCGAGCACTGGGATCTCCATCTTCATCGACTCGAGAATCACTAGGGTGTCGCCCTCGTTCACGTCTTCACCCTCGCTCACAACGACCTGGTAGACGGTCGAGACCATCTCGGCGCGCACATCTTCTGCCACCTGGCACCTCACTCTTCGTGGACTGTCGGAGACCAGCCAATGCAACCACAGCCAACCACACGTGAAACACTGGCACGAGCCCGAGTTCGACATGGAAGGGAGCTACTCATGGGTAAGCGTGGCCGTAAGAAGCGCAGCCGTAAGGGCAACGCCGCCAACCACGGCAAGCGTCCCAACGCCTGAGACGCATACAAGCCAACTCCGGGGCCGGTGAGCACGAATTGCTCACCGGCCCCGGAGTTCGTCTGGGCCACCTCCTCGGCGGGCAGGCCACACGTCAACCGCGGGAGTCAGTCCTCGCTCTCACCGTCGGCGACCAGGTCCGACTCGGTGAGGATCACCGTGCGCCGGATCTCGATCGACAACCGTTCGCGCAGTCCCTCAGGGGCACGCTCACCACCGCACTTGCGGCTGATGAGGCTCTTGACCTTCTCCTCGATGCCGTACACCTCGAAACACGCACGGCACGTGTCGAGGTGGTGCTGGAGTCGCGCTCGGGCGCGTTCGTCGCATTCGTGATCGAGGAGCAACCACACATCCGCGATCACTGCCGAACAATCCAGTTGCTCGAATTCGTTCTGCCCGGTCACCGCGAAACCTCCTGCTCCGCTGCACCGCGGTTGAATCCGCGTTCCCGGGCGACGTCGGCAAGAAGCCCGCGGAGCTGTTTACGCCCACGATGCAGCCGCGACATCACGGTACCGATCGGTGTGCCCATGATCTCGGCGATCTCCTTGTAGTGGAACCCTTCGACGTCGGCGTAGTAGACCGCCATCCGGAACTCTTCGGGAAGCTCCTGCAACGCTGCCTTGATGTCGTCATCCGGCAGTGCATCGAGAGCCTCGACCTCGGCTGACCGCAGACCGGTCGACGTGTGCTCCGCGGTCGCGGCGAGCTGCCAGTCGGTGATCTCGTCGGTGGGGTACTGCGCCGGCTGACGCTGCTTCTTGCGGTAGGAGTTGATGTAGGTGTTCGTAAGGATGCGGTAGAGCCAGGCCTTGAGGTTCGTTCCCTCCTGGAACGAACTGAATGCCGAGTAGGCCTTCACGTACGTCTCCTGGACCAAGTCCTCGGCGTCGGCCGGGTTGCGGGTCATGCGCAGCGCCGCGCCGTACAGCTGATCGAGGAGCGGGAGCGCGTCGCGCTCGAACCGTTCGATCAGCCGATCCTGGGACTCCGGCTCATCTCGCTTGGATCTGTCCCCGGGTTCATGGTCGTCCAGCACGCTGGTCCCTTCGCTTGCCGTAGGGGTCAAGGCTACCGCCATTGCAGGCTCGACCCCTGGGTGCGTCTTGATCACCGACGCCAGCTCGATCCCCGGACGAACAGATTCAGCGCAGGACACCGGCACGACCCACTCCCTTCATTGATCCAGCATTCGCGACTTTTCAACAGTCCGAGGGGGTCGTGTGTTCCCGAACGTGTCATGAAGTGTCGGCGTGTCGTGTGAGGCAGTGCTCGGGCGTCATCCGGGGTCATCGGCGAACACGAGGAGCCGCTCCCGGCGCGGACTCTCATCGAGAACCATTCGGACTGGTCCTGTTGCGGACGAAGGACAGCGCCCAATAACGTCGAGTACATGCGTGATGCAAGTCACTCCAGCCCGTTGTGCGGCCAGCCCCGGTCACCAGAGGTAGCGGGGGTTGCCGAGCAGCCGTAACAGGGAGTATTGCCAGTGCAAAAGTTCAAAGAGTTCGGACTCTTCGGCGAACTGGCCGCAGAGTTTCTCGCCACCATGGTCCTGATCATGATCGGCTGCGGTGCAGTTGCACAGGTCGTTGCCGGCGGCAACAGTGTCGGCGACTACAACACCATCGCCTGGGCTTGGGGTTTAGGGGTGGCACTGGCCATCTACATCGCCTCCCGGACGAGCGGTGCCCACATCAATCCCGCGGTGACCGTGGCCTTCGCGACCTTCGGCGACTTCCCTTGGCGCAAGGTACCGCTGTACGTCGTGGCGCAGACGTTCGGGGCATTCGTCGGGGCACTCGTGGTGCGGGTGGGCTACGCCGACCTGCTCGCCGCGGCCGACCCCGAGCACACGAGCGCGACGCAGACCGTCTTCTCCACCCTGCCCGGCAACGGCACCCTCCCGGTGAGTGTCATGGGCGCTTTCACCGACCAGATCATCGGGACCGCGATCCTGGTGCTGCTGGTCTTCGCGATCATCGACCGGCGAAACACCTCCCCGGCTGCCAACCTCGCACCGTTCATGATCGGACTGGTCGTCGTAGCGATCGGTATGGCCTGGGGCGCCAACGCCGGTTACGCGATCAACCCCGCCCGCGACTTCGGGCCCCGACTCGCGTCGTACCTGACGGGCTACGCGACCGCGTTCACCGACCCATCCGGCTACCCATACTTCTGGATTCCGATAGTCGCACCCATCATCGGCGGCCTCGTCGGCTCCGGGATCTACATGCTTGTGATCGCGCGGTTCCTGCCACCACCGCCGCATCCCGACCTCGACGCGATCACGCCACACGGAAAGCAGCTCCAGGAATAGCCGCCGGGTGTGCTCCCTGAACAGGACTGAGCACCTGCAGACTCAGCACCAGAAATCGGCGCCGGGTGGCTAGCGTTGTCGTCATGGCCGGAACCTCGACGCCCGCAACGAAGCTGCTCGCCAAGGAGAAGGTGTCGCACCGGATCCACAACTACGACCATGATTCGCGGGTGGGGTCGTACGGCGACGAGGCCGTCGATTCGCTAGCCGACCGTCTCGGAGTCGCGTCGGCGCAGATCTTCAAGACACTCGTGATCAAGACTGACTCGGGCAAGCTCGCTGTCGCGGTGCTGCCGGTGCCCTCGAAGCTGTCACTCAAAGCGGCCGCCGCCGCGTTGGGTGCAAGCAAGGCGGTGATGGCCGAACAGTCCGACGCCGAACGGTCGACTGGGTACGTGCTCGGCGGGATCTCACCGTTGGGCCAGCGCAAGCGGTTGCCGACGGTCATCGACGCGTCCGCCCTGACGTGGGACCGGGTGCTGTGCAGCGCCGGACGCCGAGGCCTCGAGATCGAGTTGGCGCCGCAGGATCTGGTGCAGCTGGCGGGTGCGGTCGTCGCGGACGTCAGCACCGGTTGAACCGCGCGTCACGTCCGCCGGCCAGGTGCAAAGTAGGTGCTCGCGGAATTAGCCAAACGGGGATGCCGTTGACCCACGGAGAACAAGCTTCGACGAACGAAAGAGAGTGTCCCGCGTGCCTTCGCTGTCCCTTCCCATCTCGATCCTCGACCTCGCCTACATCGGGAGGGGCGAGACCGCGAGTTCCAGCCTCGCGGCCAGCGTGCAGATGGCGCGGAACGCAGAACGGTGGGGCTACCACCGCATCTGGTACGCGGAGCACCACAACATGCCCGTGATCGCGTCATCGGCGACGAGCGTGCTGATCGCGCACATCGCCGCGCACACCGAGAGAATCCGGCTGGGTGCGGGTGGCATCATGCTGCCCAACCACGCGCCGCTGACGATCGCCGAGCAGTTCGGCACGCTGGCCGAACTGCACCCCGGTCGGATCGACTTGGGGCTGGGCCGCGCGCCGGGCACCGATCAGCAGACCATGCGGGCACTGCGCAGCGACCCGAGTTCGGCGGATTCGTTTCCCCAGGACGTCCTCGAGCTGCAGGGCTACCTGACGGGCCCGTCCCGCCTGCCGGGCGTCGAGGCGACCCCCGGTAAGGGCACGAACGTTCCGCTCTACATCCTCGGATCCTCACTGTTCGGCGCCCAACTGGCCGCTGCGCTGGGCCTGCCGTACGCGTTCGCCTCGCACTTCGCTCCGGCCGCGCTGCACGACGCGATCGCGCTCTACCGCCGCGAGTTCCGGCCGTCGGCGCAACTCGCCGAGCCGTACGTGATCGCAGCGGTCAACGTGATCGCCGCCGACACCGAGGAGGAGGCGCAGCATCACTTCCTCGAAACGAAGCGTCGGCGGGTGGATGTGTTCGTCGGCGGCGGCCGGCAGTTCTCCCCGGAGGAGGCGGACCTGATCCTCGATTCGCCCGCCGGTCGACAGATCCTCGCGATGGTGCACTACACGGCGGTCGGCACCCCGACAGCCGTCCGCGACTACCTGGCCGACTTCGCCTCGCAGACCGGCGCCGACGAGTTGATGGTCGCGTCCTCGGCCACAGATCGCTCGGCCTGGATGCGCTCTCTCGAGCTGGTTGCGGACGTTGCGGGCCTCGCGTCCCGGTCGGCGGTCACAACAGGCTGATCTGCTCCCCCGCCTGTTCACCGGTGTCCGGCGCGAGCAGGTCGGGTCCGTTGTTGCGGACGCTGTTCACCTTGCGCGACACGCGCCGAACCTCGACCTCGGCGGCGGATTCGAGGCTCGGGCGGATCAGGTCGGGGTGGCCGACGCTGTCCGGGTCGAGCCAGGCGTCCCAGCGATCCGGCGGCAGGATCAGCGGCATCCGGTCGTGAACGTTCGCTAGCTGGTCCACGGCGTCGGTGGTGAGGATCGTGGTGCTCAGCAGCGGCGGAGACGTCGGAGCCTCGGGATCGTGCCACACCGACCACAGGCCGGCCATGAACATCCGCTGCCCGTCACCCCGGGACATGTAATAGGGCACCTTGACGGCCTTGGCAGCCTTACTGCCGGCCGTGGGCTCGGTCTGCCACTCGTACCAGCCGTCCATCGGGACCAGGCAACGCTTGAACCGCAGCGACGTCTTGAACGCCGCCTTGGTGGCGACGGTCTCGGACCGGGCGTTGAACAGCGGTGCGCCCTTGCCCGGCTCGGTCGCGTACGACGGAACGAGCC
Organism: Rhodococcus spongiicola; assembly: GCF_004011835.1. Taxonomy (GTDB): domain Bacteria; phylum Actinomycetota; class Actinomycetes; order Mycobacteriales; family Mycobacteriaceae; genus Prescottella; species Prescottella spongiicola. The sequence goes on along the minus strand of NZ_RKLN01000002.1, from coordinate 254,059 downwards.
CCCACCGCATACGTCGTATCCGGCGGCGTACAGGGCTGGCGGGATCGCCGTGGTCGTGGCGCGCGACCACGGTGAGCACCGGCGTCGTGGGTGCGACGTTGTAGTCGGCCGAATCGGGCCCGCCCGACTCCCCGGTCTCGTTAACCGCGTCCAATTCCACAGCGAGCGTCGCGGGATCCGCGGTCGTCGCATACCTGCCGCACATCTCTGCCGCACTCCCTTCCGCGGTCCACTCACAGCCCCGACCTACTGGTCGCGCCCTCCCCACACCCTCCATGCTGGCACGATTGCCACGCACCGCCCATCCATAGGCGAAGATGGACGGGTGAGCCGTGAGAATCTGTGGAGAGCGCCCCGTGCCGTAGCCCCTGTGAACGCGTCCGTGACGCTGCCCGGATCGAAGTCGATCACCAACCGGGCTCTCATCCTCGCGGCACTCGCCTCGGGCCCGTCCACAATCACCGGCGCGCTGCGCAGCCGAGACACCGACCTGATGATCCAGGGCTTGCGCGCACTGGGCATCTCGATCACCGCGGCACCGGACGCGGCGACCGGTACCACGCTGCACGTCGTACCGGGCCCGATGACCGGAGGGTCGATCGACTGTGGCCTCGCCGGCACCGTGATGCGCTTCCTACCTCCAGTGGCCGCGCTCGCCGACGGCACCGTCGCGGTCGACGGGGACGAGCAGGCGCGCACCCGTCCGCTGGGCACGATCCTCGAAGCCCTGCGTGGGCTCGGCGCGGACATCGACGGCGACGCACTCCCGTTCACCGTCCACGGTCACGCCGGGCTGCGCGGCGGGACCGTCACGATCGACGCGTCCGGCTCGTCGCAATTCGTCTCCGGCCTCCTGCTGTCCGCGGCCCGGTTCGACAAGGGCGTCACCGTCCACCACGACGGAGCGTCGCTGCCGTCCATGCCGCACATCGACATGACCGTCGACATGCTGCGAACGGCAGGGGTGTCCGTCCTGACACCCGACGAGAGCGGAATCGCTGACACGTGGAAGGTGTTGCCGGGCAAGGTCGACCCGGTGGACTGGGTGGTCGAGCCCGATTTGTCGAATGCGACGCCGTTCCTCGCCGCGGCGGCGGTGACCGGCGGCACCATCCAAGTGCCGCTCTGGCCGGCCCGCACGACGCAGGCCGGTGACGCGATCCGCGGCATCCTCTCCGAGATGGGCGCACAGGTCCGCCGCGAAGGCGATGCTCTGGTGGTGAGCGGGCCGGCAGCGTTGCGCGGCATCGACGTCGACCTGCACGACATCGGCGAGCTGACCCCGACCGTTGCGGCGCTGGCGGCTCTCGCCGAGGGCCCGTCGGTGCTGCGCGGCATCGCGCACCTGCGCGGCCACGAGACCGATCGGCTGGCGGCGCTGGCGACGGAGATCAACAAGCTCGGCGGTTCCGTCACCGAGACCGATGACGGCCTGCACGTCGAACCGCGTCCGCTGCACGGCGGCCGGTGGCACTCGTACGCCGACCACCGCATGGCCACGGCCGGCGCGATACTGGGACTGGCCGTCGGCGACGTCGACGTCGAGGACGTAGGCACCACCGCGAAGACGCTGCCGGGGTTCGAGAAGCTTTGGGCCGCAATGCTGGACGAGTCAGGGTCCGTCGAATCCGCGTCCACCGAGCCGGGGGCACTGTCCTGAGGCGGCGGCAGTACGACGAGTCCGACGTCCGGATCCGTCCGGGTAAGGGGTCGCGGCCGCGAACCAAGAATCGACCCGACCACGCCGACGCCGAGGAGGCGATGGTGGTCTCGGTGGACCGCGGCCGGTGGGGCTGCGTGCTGGGCGGGGACCCGGCCCGACTTGTCGTCGCGATGCGGGCGCGGGAGCTCGGGCGCACACCCATCGTGGTGGGTGACAAGGTCGACGTCGTCGGCGATCTGTCGGGCAGGCCGGACACCCTGGCGCGAATCGTGCGTGTGACCGACCGTGCCACCGTCCTGCGCCGCACCGCCGACGACACCGATCCGTACGAGCGGGTCGTTGTCGCGAACGCGCAGCAGTTGCTGATCGTCGTGGCGCTGGCCGACCCGCCGCCGCGCACCGGCTTCGTCGAGCGCGCGCTCGTCGCCGCCTACGTCGGTGGGCTGGATCCGATCCTGTGCCTGACAAAGAGTGACCTGGCAACGCCCGACGAGTTCGCCGCGACGTTTGCCGACCTCGACATTCCCGTCGTGGTCGCCGGTCGCGACGACCCGATCGAACCGGTGACCGAGATGCTCGCCGGACGGGTGACCGCTCTCATCGGCCACTCCGGTGTCGGCAAGTCGACGATGGTCAATCGGCTTGTTCCCGAGGCGGATCGGGCCACAGGCGTCGTGTCCGGTGTCGGCAAGGGACGGCACACGTCGACACAGTCGGTCGCGTTGGCACTGCCCGGTGGCGGTTGGGTGGTCGACACCCCGGGTATCCGGTCGTTCGGACTTGCGCACATCTCCCCCGAGGACGTCGTCGACGCGTTCATCGACTTGGCCGAAGCCGCCGAGGACTGTCCCCGCGGATGCACGCACCTGGGTCCACCCGCCGATCCCGAATGCGCCTTGGACAAACTCACCGGCGAGTCCGCCGGCCGTGTCGAGGCGGTACGTCGACTGCTCGTCGCACTGATGTCGAACGAGCCCTGGACGTAGGCCGACTATCTGGTAGGGCAACGAGCGTCAGGGTGCGGCGAACCCCCTCCAGTTGCCGAACGGCACCGAACTACATCGAGGGCGGTGCCACAGCCCGTCGACGGATCTCCTGAGCGACAAGCATGAAGGCATCGAGCTTCTCAGGTGGAAGATCCTTCAATAGCCACTCGGCCACCGCCGCGCGATGGGACTCCAATTGGTCTGCAAGTGCGCCACCCGTCTCGGTCAAGGTGACCAGATGCGCGCGCCGATCGTTCGGATCGGGTCGTCTCTCGATCAGTCCCCTATCGCTCAGGACGTCCAGAACTGCGGCAACCTGCTGCGTGCTGCAGCCCAGGACATCGCTGATCTGCCGTTGCCGCATCGGCCCTAGTTGCAGGATGGCGTGGAGCATCCTTGCTCTGAGCGAGGTGAGCCCCAATGCCTTCACTCCCCTCTCCATCAACTCGCTGAGCTGGGTGCTCATCAGGAATGCCTCATCCATCGCCATCCGTGGAGACGAGGCCGATCGTTCATCCATAGATTTGATTGTAAGAACTATTGACTTTTATGTGGAGGTCCGGCCAGCGCGCCGATGTCAGTATTGCTCTTTTTGATTGATAATCAATGATATTGACATTTGTGATGTCGAGAGCTTAGTGTCCAAGAACGCGGGGAGCCTGCCGGGCGGTTTCTGCTAGGTCGCGACGGGGGGTGTGGAGCTACCGAACCTGTCAGCGCCCTCTTCTACGAAGAGGATGTCGCTCTGGCCCACTCGAGTCCTCCGCAGCAGTCGGGCACTCCGAGCTGTTTCCGTCCCCTCTGCACTGAAATTCTCTGAAACAGACCAGGAGTAGACAATGACCTTCGACGTAACCATCGTCGGCGCCGGCCCTGCCGGGTTGAGCTGCGCACTGACTTTGGGCCGAACCGGCCGTGCGGTGGCCTTGCTCGACACCTCGGCCGGCCGCAATCGCTACGCCGAGCACTCGCAAGGTTTTCTGACCAGGGACGGTGCATCCCCCGAAGCGCTACGAACGGCGGCCCATACCGAACTTGCGCAATATCCATCAGTCACACGTTTCGATCGACGGGCAGTGTCGGCATCGGGTGCGTCAGGGGCGTTTGTGATCGAGACCGTTGGTGCTTCAGCGCACATCGAGTCACGTCGAGTGGTCATCGCTCAGGGCGTCGCGGATGTCCTTCTCGGTATCCCCGGGTTCGCCGAAAACTGGGGACGAGGGGTTTTCGCCTGCCCGTACTGCCACGGTTGGGAGGTGCGGGACAGCCAACTGGTGATGCTGGGACTGTCACCGCTCGATTATTTCCACGCCGAACTGCTCACCCAATGGTCACCGGCCGTCACCCTGATCGCGACGGCCGCCGCGGGTGACCATGGCCCGCACATGGAACTCCTCGGCAAGGCCGGCGTGGAGGTCGTTCACGGTGAGCCTGCAAAGATCATTGCGTCCGGGGGTGCATGCACTGCAGTCGAGCTGGTGGACGGCCGATCAATACCCGCCGATGCCGTCGTGGTGCACCCGCCGGTCGAGTACGCAAGCGACATCGCCGATGAGCTCTGCTGCGTCCGACTCGACGACGATGCCATCGAGGTCACCGAACTCGGACAGACCTCTGTCCCCGGCGTGTATGCGGCCGGAGACATAGCCCGCCGCAGCACATCTCAATCGGGGATGCACTTCATCGCGCGAGCGGTCGCGGACGGACTCAACGTCGGCGCGGTGATCAACCAGGAGTTGACATTCGACGACCTGCGAATGAAGCCAGCCTGAAGCCGCAAGATCTGCTGATCAACCCGACGAGTCCCAGCTTCGTCAACGTGCCGATCGCAGGGAAGGCAGGTTGACGACGCGCAGGATCACGTGGGTGCGATCGGTAGTTCCTTCGACCGGTCCGCGGTGAACGGGGTCGACTGCGCGGACCCGACTGCGCCGTGCCGGCTGTCCGGATCGAGAACACAGTGGGTGCGTCCAAACACCGTGGTCATGCACTTGTTGTTGTGGTTGCAGCGGCTGGAGACGGTGTGGTCGGCCTCGATCCGGTTCACCAGATCCGGCTCGCGCAGCAGCGCGCGGCCCATTGCGACGAACCCGAAGCGCTCCCGCATACCAGCCATGATGTGGTCGTAGTTGTTGATGCCGCCCAACAGGATCAGCTGCGTGTTGGCGACGACCGGAACGAACTGGCGGGCGGATTCGAGCATGTACAGGTCCTCGTACGGGTAACAACCCAGCGCCCGCTTGCCGAACAACCGGACCCCAGTCTTGAGCGGCTCCTTCAGTAACGCCGCGAACTCGTCGACGGGTACGTCACCACGGAAGAGGTACATCGGCTTGAAGAACGACGACCCCTGGGTCAGTTCGATGGCGTCGAGGTTGCGGTCCCGGTCGAGCAACTGCACGGTCCGCAGGGACTCGGAGAGCCAGATGCTCCCCCGGATCCCGTCGTCCATGCTGATCTTGGCGGTGACCGCGATCCGTCCACCGACGACCTCTCGGACCCGCTGCGCGATCTCCCGCACCAGGCGAGACCGGTTGTCGATGGTGCCGCCGTATTCGTCCTTGCGGCGGTTGAGAAGTGGACTCAGGAACGAGCTCGGCAGGTAGAGGTGACCGAAGTGCAGTTCCACCGCGTCGAAACCCGCCTCGACTGCGATCTGCGCGGCCTCACCGAACTGGTCGATCACGCGGCGGATCTCAGTTGGGCTGATTTCCCGGCAGTATTCGAGCGACGACGGGTTGATCACACGGCTCGGCGACATCGCAGTCACGCCGGTGGTCTTCTTCGACGCCACCACACCGGCGTGGCCGAGCTGGGCTGCGACGGCACCGCCCGCGTCATGGACCGCGTCGGTCAGCCGGCGCAGACCCGGTAGCGCCTTGCGGCTCATCAGTATCTGCCCTGGTGCGCTCGCTCCTTCCGGGGCGACACAGCAGTACGCGACCGTGGTCATCCCCACGCCGCCACGCACGAAGCCGAGATGGAAGTCGATGAGGTCGTCCGTGACGAGCCCCTCCGGGGACCGCCCCTCCGACGTGGCGGCCTTGATGATGCGGTTGCGGAGTCGAACCGGTCCCAGAGTTGCCGGGGCGAACGGGTCCGGGGTCACGGTCACGGTGTCGGTGGGTCGTCCTGCCATGGTCGTGCGTCACCCTTCTGTCGATCCAGTGCGTCCGGCACCACGATGTCGACCAGCCGCTGCCGGTATCACTGTCGCACTCGCGGCGGCGGACCGTGAGGGAATCGGGTACGGCTGTGAATTGCAACGCCTCTCGCCGTGAACGCGACGAGCCCCCGGCCGGTAGTCCGACCAGGGGCTCTCTCGACACCCAACCGGGTGGCAACCCGTAGAGGGGACGGCTAACGCGACGACAGCAGCGCCCGCAAGCCGCGGCGCTTCTTCGACCTCTTGAGCGCCGACAGCAAGCCCTGGCGCCGACCTGTAGCGGGGTCGACCGTCGCGGTTGTGTCGCCGTCGAACTTGCGCTCGGACGCCGTCTCCGGTGCGTCGTCCGTGGTGTCGATGAGGTACTTGTTCGGCAACGACAGCTTCGCGATGGTGCGCCACGCCTTGAGGTACTGCAGGTACAGCGGGCCGGTCGTGTACGGCAAGTCGTACTTCTCACACAACGCCCGCACCTTGACCGCGATCTCGGCGTACCGATTCGACGGGAGATCCGGGTAGATGTGGTGCTCGATCTGATGGCTCAGGTTGCCGGTCATGAAGTGCGTGAGCGGGCCGCCGCTGATGTTGGCACTGCCGAGCATCTGGCGCAGGTACCACTCGGCGTGCGATTCCTTGTCGACGTCCGCCTTCGTGAACTTCTCGGCACCGTCCGGGAAGTGGCCACAGAAGATGACCGCGTTGGTCCACAAGTTGCGGATGACGTTGGCGGTCAGGTTCGCGGTCAACGTGGACTTCCACGCCTTGCCGGTCAGCGCCGGGTACACCACGTAGTCCTTGGCGATCTGCTTGCCGATCTTCTGCCCGACCTGACGCAACCTGACCTTGGTCTCGGCGCGATCGTCCCGACCCACGGCGACCTTGCCCAACTCCAGGTGCTGGATGGCGACGCCGTACTGGAACATCGACGCCAGCAGTGCGTTGTAGACGAGATTGCCGTAGTTGAACGGCCTCCACTTCTGGTCGCGGGTGACCCGGATCAGACCGTATCCCACGTCGTCATCCATGCCCAGGATGTTCGTGTATTTGTGGTGCAGGTAGTTGTGCGTCTGCTTCCAGTGCTCCGAGGGATCTGCGTTGTCCCACTCCCAATGAGCCGAGTGGATCTCAGGATCGTTCATCCAGTCCCACTGCCCGTGCATCACGTTGTGCCCGAGTTCCATGTTCTCGATGATCTTCGCGACGCCGAGCATGCCGGCGCCGAGGATCCACAGCGGACGCTTGCGGCTACCGAACAGCACGGCCCGCCCACCGACCTCGAGGCTGCGCTGCAGCCGGATCGTGTTGCGGATATAGCGCGCGTCGCGCTCACCGCGCGAATCCTCCACCTCCCGACGAATGGCGTCGAGTTCGCGTCCGAGCGCCTCGACGTCGGCATCCGTCAGGTGCGCATACTCCTTGATGTCCGTTATCGCCACGCGCCTAAACTTACCGTAAGTTACGTCACCGTAGGTTAGGTGTTGGCAACTGTGAGGTAGGTCACCTTAGTCTGCCGACGGCGTTTCGGCCGGCGCCTGGCGACCTGAACCTCGGCGTGGGCCCGCAATGCCGACAGCAGGCCCCGGCGGCGCCCGGTCTCGGCGTCGATCCGAAGTGCCTCCGCGATCCGCGATCCCGTCGACCGGAACTTGTGCTCCGATGACGTCTCAGGAGCATCGTCCGAGGTCCGCTTCAGGAGCCAGTCCGGGAGGGCCAGCTTGTGAATCGTGCGGAGCGCGAGCAGGTATTGGCGGCCGAGCGGACCGGTCGTGTAGGGCAGGTCGTACCTCTCGCACAGCGCCCGCACCTTGGCCGCGATCTCGGCATACCGATTCGATGGCAGGTCCGGGAACAGGTGGTGCTCGATCTGGTAGCTGAGGTTGCCGGTCATGAATGCCATCACCGGGCCCGCGTCTATGTTGGCGCTGCCGAGCATCTGACGCAGATACCACTGGGCCCGGGTTTCGTTCTCGAACTGCTCGATCGTGAACTTCTCCGCACCATCTGGGAAGTGGCCGCAGAAGATCACCGCGTATGTCCACAGGTTGCGCACGAGGTTCGCCGTCGCGTTTGCGGCGAGCGTGTGCTTCCACGCCGGCCCCGTCAACGCCGGGAACAGGACGAAGTCCTTGCCGAGCTGTCGCGCGATCTTGATCGCGAACTGCCGGTTCGGCCCGGTGTTCAGCTGGTAGCGATCGACGCCCTCGAGGAGCTTTTGTGCCTTGAGGTCGTGCAGGGCGATACCCCACTCGAAGCCCGCGGCGAGCACGACGTTCGCGATCGGTTGCAGCAGGTTGATCGGACGCCACTTCTCGTCGCGCGTCATCCTCAGGATTCCGAATCCCACGTCGTCGTCCATTCCGACGATGTTGGTGTAGGTGTGGTGCGAGTAGTTGTGGGCGCGCTTCCAGTGCTCGGACAATCCGGTCATGTCCCACTCCCATGTCGTGGAGTGGATCTCCGGATCGTTCATCCAGTCCCATTGGCCGTGGCTGACGTTGTGGCCGAGTTCCATGTTCTCGATGATCTTCGCGACGCCGAGCATGCCGGCGCCGAGGATCCACAGCGGGCGCTTGCGGCTGCCGATCAGGATGGTCCGGGCGCCCAGCTCGAGCGAGCGCTGCAGCCGGATGACACGACGGATGTAGCGCGCGTCGCGGACGCCACGGGACTCCTCGACTTCGCGTCGAATGGTGTCCAGTTCGTGTCCGAGGGCCTCGATGTCGACGTCGGTAAGGTGGGCGAACTCTTTGATGTCGGTGATGGCCACCGAGGCGTCCTCCGTTGGGTAGATCAGCTCAACCGCGTCAGTCAGCGACGCAAGGCGGTGCGCGCAACGATACGGCAACATGAGCACTCGGCAGCCGGACGGATACCGAGATCACACCCGACGATCAGCCGGATTCGGATCGCACTGCACTCACAGCGGCAGCGCCCGGGAAGCCCACGGCTTCAGGGGCACCGCTAGACCTCGAGGGTGCAGTCGCCCGCAGCAGCAGAGATACAGGTCTGGATGCGTTCGCCCTCGCTGTGTTCCTTGCCATTGCGCAGGTCGACGGCATGACCGGAGGCCAGCGGCACCACACAGGTCTGACAGATGCCCATGCGGCACCCGAACGGCATCTGGACACCGACCTTCTCCCCCACCTCGAGGAGCGTCGTCGCACCGTCGGCTTCCGCTTGCTTGCCGGACTTCGCGAACGTCACCGTGCCACCCTCCCCGGACAGATCGGCCCGCGAGACGGCGAAGCGTTCGAGGTGTAGCCGTGAAGCGATGCCCTCGCGGTCCCAGGTCTTCTCGATCTCGTCGAGCATCGCCAGCGGACCGCAGGCCCACGTCTGCCGCTCGCGCCAGTCCGGACAGACCTCGTCGAGGGACGACAGTGCGAACTGGCCCTGCGAACGGGTGTGCTGGGCATGACGCTGGAATGACGTCTGCGACTCACTAAGGGCAGCGAGCTCCTCGGCGAACATCACCGCCTCCTCCGTGGGCGCCGAATGGACGTGAACGACGTCGGGCAGCTCGCCGCGCCGGTTCATCGTCCGCAGCATCGACATCACCGGGGTGATGCCGCTTCCCGCGGTGAGGAAGAGAATCTTCTCGGGCGGCGGCTCGGGGAGCGCAAAGTTGCCGGTCGGAGCCGCCAACCGCACGATGGTGCCCGACGGCACACCCGTCACCAGGTGGCTCGACAGGAAGCCCTCGGGCATCGCCTTGACTGTGATCGAGATCAACTTGTGGTCGACGTTCGGAGCCGACGTGAGCGAGTACGAGCGCCAGTGCCACCGCCCGTTGACGTGGATACCGATGCCGACGTACTGACCGGGCTGGTAATCGAAGTCGAAGCCCCACCCCGGCTTGATCACCAAAGTCGCCGAGTCGGCGGTCTCAGGGCGGACTTCCACGATTCGTCCGCGCAACTCGCGAGCGGACCAGAGCGGATTCACCAGCTGCAAGTAGTCGTCGGGGAGCAGCGGCGTCGTCAACCGGGTGACAGCGCCACGCACCAGGTTCGCCACGGTGGACCGGTTCGAGCCCGCGCCCTTCACCGCCGGCGTCTCGATCCAGCTCTTGAGTCCCATCCGACCTCCATCTCGCTTCGAGCTATGGCCAGCGTAGGGCATCTAGCTACGGTTGCGTAAGTTACGTTCAGGTAGTGAGCCTCGGTGAGGATTCGCCGAGGCCGAGCTTGGCGAGGATTCTCCGTGAGGATTCGCCTCCGCCGAATTTGGTGAGGAATCGCCTCCGCGAATCAAAGCAACTCGAGCAGGAACGGCAGCTCCTGCGTGGCGTACCAGGCGAGTTCATGGTCCTCCGCGTCACCGAGCACGAATTCCGCGTCCTCGTCGCCCAGATCGGCTGCGTCGACCACTCCGACGGCATTCTCGACGTCGGCTTCTGCCTCGGCCAGATCGACGTGCACCGACGCGACCTGGGAGAGCGTGACGACATCACCGAGTCGGACCACCGCGTCGTCGAGGTCCGGCCGAGGGTTCGCGCTCTCGACGTCCGCGGCGATCACAGCACGTCGATACAGCGGCTTGGTGCCGTCACCCGCGTCCCCGAGAGCACCCGCGCCGATCAGTCGCAGCGAGGCACGCGCGGCCTCGGCCATCGCGACCTCGGAGAGTTCATCGTCGTCTCCGGAGTTGTACGCCTCCCGCAGCGCCGGGGTCACCGCGAAGGCGGTCCGGCTCACCGGGGACAACTCGCGATCGGCCACCAGTTGCCGGAGCATCGCGATGGTCGCGGGAATGTAGACCCTCACGCCCGACCTCCGGCCACGACCGTCCCGCACCGGGACAACGACCGCTCACCCACTGACATCCACCAACTCCTCGAGAGACTCCTGCAACGACGCGGCGACCACGTCCACGTCGGGCATGGCTTCGCGATCGGCATTCAAACCGTAGTGGACGTACCCGTCGTAGGACGTCAAACCGATGCTGAGCGTCTGATTCTTCAGGAGCGGGGACAGCGGATACATCTCGACCATCCGCATCCCCGCCAGATACAGCGGGATCTGCGGGCCGGGTGCATTGGTGACCATCAGGTTGAACATGCGCTGCGACAGGCTGCTCGCGACCCGGGCGCCGCGCGCGTGCAACGATGCCGGCGCGAACCCCGACAGCCGGATCATCGTCCGTGCCGTCACTTGCTGACTCTGTCGCTCGAACGCCTCCGTCGCGTGGGCGACGTGCGATAGTCGCACCACCGGATTCGGTTCGCCCACAGGAAGGTCTACCAGGAACGACGACGTCCGTCCGTGGGGTCGACCGGCCTCGCCGACCCCGCAGACGTCGACCACGCTCGTGCCCTTCGTGCCGGGACGGGCCTCACAGATCGACACGGGCACCATTGCTCGTAGTGTCGTCGCTTCCGATACCGGTTCGCCGCGTGAGAGGAGCCACGTCCGCAGCGCACCCGTCACCACGGTGAGGACAACGTCGTTGATCGAGCACTCGTAGCGGGCCCGGACCTTGCGGTAGCGCTCGAGTTCCGATCGAGCGACCGCGAACCGCCGACTCCGCGAGATGGGCGTGTTCAGTGGGCTCGAGGGCGCCGACTGCGTGGCCGTGCGCATCACAGCGACCAACTTGCCGAGCGCCTCTGTCGTCCCATCGACCACCGATGTCATGTCGCGCAAAGTCATTCGCAACGTTTCGACCCCCTCCCGGGGCTGGGACACCACATGCGCGAGCGCCGCCGCGACGAGGGCCGACTCCCCCGGCGCCGGCTCGGGTATCCACAGGTCGTCCGTCAGAGGCGGCGGGACTTCGTCCTCGTCGAGGATCACCTGGCTGATCTCGAGCGCCTGCTCGCCATCCACCAGCGCCGAGTGCGACTTGGTGTAAAGCGCGCACCGGTTCCCAGCCAGCCCTTCGATGACGTACATCTCCCACAGCGGTCGAGTGGTGTCCAGCGGCCGAGAAGTCAACCACGCCACCAGATCATGCAACTGGTCGTCGCTACCCGGCGACGGCACCGCCGACCGTCGCACGTGGTATGTGATGTCGAAGTCAGGGTCGTCGACCCAAACCGGCCGGGAGAAACCGAACGCGACCTCGCGTACCTTTTGCCGGTAGCGGGGTACCAGGTGCAACCGGCTTTCGATGAGGCGCAACACGGCTTCGAAGTCGAGTCCGGACTTCGGCAACTGCAGGATCGCGAGCGAACCCAGGTGCATCGGGGTGTTGCTCTCATCGAGAAAGTAGAACGACGCGTCCTGCGCCGTCAGCCTGGTCGCCCTCGCCATCAATGCCCCCTGCCCTTTGCGCCGCCGTCATCCGAATCGGAACGTATGCCCGAATCAAGAAGAATCGTAATCTCTTCCACGGCAGTCGACGGATCGATGTGGTGTACACCCACCATGCCCGCGGCCGCGGCTGCACGCACGTTGACCACCAGATCATCCACGAACACACAATCGCCCGGGTCGAGTCGGAGCCGCGCGGCCGCCAATGCGTAGATCCGTGGATCCGGCTTCGCCATCCCGACATCGCCGGACAACACGACGTCGTCGACGAACGCCCCCGCGAGATCTCGCAGTGCCTGCGCGCCCGGTCCGCCAGGATCGTTGCTCAGGATCGCGGTCCGTACACCGCGCCGGCGCGCATCGGCGACAACGCCTGCCATGAGCCCGGTATCCGCACCCGGTCCATCGAGGACCCCACCGAAGTCCAGCACCAATCCGCGCACGTCATCACCCTAGGACTCACCGCCCGTAATGACGAGACTTGTCGCCCCGGACCGGGTGCGCACTCTCGCTTTCGACGAACGAACGTGTCATGCTGAGCGCCAGATTCCGTCCTCTCCGCGGACTCGACCCGCAGGTACCGTCGGGCAACCGCCGGTACACGTCAACGATGCGTGCCGCCCGCCGTCATACCGGTGACCGCGGCACCGGAGAGGCACAGAATGAACGCAGGGCACCGATTCCTTTCCCGAGCACCACAATTCGAGCCACCAGCGAACGCCATCCCTGCTGCCGTACCGCGCCACGTACCTTCGACTCCGATCTCGTCGACGTCGCGGCGATCCCCGCACAGCGGCCGGTCGCCACAGCGATCCGCGGTGCACGACGACTCCGCACTGCACGACGAAAAGGTCACGCCCGAGGCGCGACGCTTCGCCGAGCTGGCCCTGCGCCTGACGCTCGAGGTGATGGACCGGCGACGGGTACCGGCCCAACTTCGCGCGGTCGCCGCGCCGGCCGTGGTCGACGTCGTCCAGTCCATTGCCCGGTCCGGGCACGCCGGGAATCGTCTGGGGACAGCGACCCTGGAGCGTGTCCGAGTCCGGCCGGTCCGGTCCGATGCGGCCGAGGTGTTCGGGACCTACACACGTGGACATCGGGTGTTCGCCATTGCCGCGCGTATAGAACGCGGCAATGGCGCACGTTTACCCGGATGGGCGCTCACGTCGCTGCGGATCGCCTGACCGACGTCCGGACGAGGCGCTCGGGCCGGGTTGTTGGTCCGGGCCGTCGATGGGCTGGGCCTCAGCGCTAGCGCTTGGGCCTCAGTGCTTACGCTTGGACTTCGGCGGGCGCTTGGACTTGGCCTCCGCCCGGGCAGCCTCCCGGCGCTCGCGGCGAGTGCCCGCCGGGACATCTGCGTCACCGGCAACTCGGTCACCGGCAACTCTGCTGACCTGAGCGCTGCCATCCTCCGCCGGACCCGACAGCGTCAACCCACGCGGCCTCTGTTCGTCGAGACCTTTGGCCCGGAGTGCGACCGGAGCCCGCGGTGGCTGCGGCTGGGGCTGGGCCTGCGGCTGGGGCTGGGCCTGCGGCTGGGGCTGGGCCTGCGGCTGGGGCTGGGCCTGCGGCTGGGGCTGCGGGCGAGCGGGCTCCGCCGGCCGCTGACCGCCGAGCGCCGGCCCGCCGGCCGCCGTGGCTGCAGCCGACGCCGCGTTCACGCTCACCTGAGCGCCGCTGGCCTGCGGGGTGCCAGCCTGCGGGGTGCCGGCCTCGACCTGCAGGTTGAACAGGAAACCGACAGATTCCTCCTTGAGGCCGTCGAGCATCCCGGTGAACATGTCGTAGCCCTCGCGCTGGTACTCGACCAACGGATCACGCTGCGCCATCGCGCGTAGTCCGATGCCCTCCTTGAGGTAGTCCATCTCGTAAAGGTGCTCGCGCCACTTGCGGTCCAGTACCGACAGCAGCACACGACGCTCGAGTTCACGCATGGCCCCCTCGCCGGCGACCTCGTTGATCTGCTGTTCCCGCCTGGCGTACGCGTCGCGCGCATCCTGCAGCAGCGCCTCGAGAAGTCCTTCGCGGTCGAGGTCGGACTCACCGGCCTCGGCGGAACCGACGAGTTCCTTGTGGTCGATACCGACCGGGTAGAGCGTCTGGAGCGCCGTCCACAACTGCTCGAGGTCCCAATCCTCGACATAGCCCTCGGCAGTCGCGCCATCCACGTAGGCGGTGATCACGTCGGTGATCATCGACTCCACCTGGCCTTCGAGGTCCTCGCCCTCGAGGATGCGGTGGCGTTCGGCGTAGATGACCGTGCGCTGCTGGTTCATCACCTCGTCGTACTTGAGGACGTTCTTTCGGATCTCGAAGTTCTGCTGCTCCACCTGGGTCTGCGCGCTCTTGATCGCCTTCGAGACCATCTTGGCCTCGATCGGGACGTCGTCGGGCAGGTTCAGGCGCGTCATGATCGACTCGAGTGCGGCACCGTTGAAGCGCCGCATCAACTCGTCACCGAGCGACAGGTAGAACCTGGACTCGCCCGGATCACCCTGACGACCGGAACGACCACGCAGCTGGTTGTCGATGCGGCGGGACTCGTGGCGCTCGGTGCCGAGCACGTACAGACCGCCCGCCTCGCGGACCCTCTCGGCATCCTCCTTGACTTCCAGGTTGACCTTCTCGAGGACGTCCTCCCAGGCCGCCTCGTAGTCCTCCGGGTTGTGCACAGGATCGAGACCCTGTTTACGCAGCGCAATGTCCGCGATGATGTCCGGGTTGCCGCCCAGCACGATGTCAGTGCCACGGCCAGCCATGTTGGTCGCAACGGTAACGGCACCGGAGCGGCCGGCCTCGGCGATGATGGTCGCCTCCTGCTCGTGGAACTTCGCGTTGAGCACGTTGTGCGCGACGCCGCGCTTGGTGAACTGCTTCGACAGGTACTCCGAGCGTTCCACGCTCGTGGTGCCGATCAGAACTGGCTGACCCTTCCCGTGCCTCTCGACGACATCGTCGACGACCGCGTTGAACTTGGCCTCTTCTGTCTTGTAGATCAAGTCGCCGTTGTCGGCGCGGATCAGCGGACGGTTCGTCGGGATCGGGATCACGCCCAGTCCGTATGTCTGGTGCAGCTCGGCGGCCTCGGTCTCGGCCGTACCGGTCATGCCCGACAACTTGTCGTACAGACGGAAGTAGTTCTGCAGCGTAATCGTCGCCAGGGTCTGGTTCTCGGCCTTGATCTCGACCTTTTCCTTGGCCTCGATCGCCTGGTGCATGCCCTCGTTGTAGCGGCGGCCGGCAAGGATGCGTCCGGTGAACTCGTCGACGATGATGACCTCACCGTCGCGGACGATGTAGTCCTTGTCGCGCTGGTAGAGCTCCTTCGCCTTGATGGCGTTGTTCAGATAGCTCACCAGCGGCGAGTTCGCGGCCTCGTACAGATTGTCGATCCCGAGCTGGTCTTCGACCAGCTCGACACCGGCCTCGTGCACGCCGATCGTGCGCTTCTTGATGTCCACCTCGTAGTGGACGTCCCGCTTCAGCAACGGCGCGATGCGTGCGAACTCGCCGTACCACTTGCTGGACGCATCGGCCGGACCCGAGATGATCAACGGGGTACGGGCCTCGTCGATGAGAATCGAGTCGACCTCGTCGACGACGGCGAAATTGTGGCCACGTTGCACCACATCGTCGAGGGTGTGGGTCATGTTGTCGCGGAGGTAATCGAAGCCGAACTCGTTGTTCGTGCCGTAGGTGATGTCGGCCGCGTACGCCTTGGCCCGTTGCGCGGGCGTCATACCGGACAAGATCACGTCGACCTCGAGCCCGAGGAAGCGGTGGACACGACCCATCCACTCCGCGTCACGTCGGGCGAGGTAATCGTTGACGGTGACCACGTGCACCCCGGCACCGGAAATCGCGTTGAGGTACGCCGGGAGGACGCAGGTCAGCGTCTTGCCCTCACCGGTCTTCATCTCGGCGACGTTGCCGAAGTGCAGCGCCGCACCACCCATCACCTGTACGTCGAAGTGGCGCTGGGTCAGGACGCGACTGGATGCTTCGCGGGCCACCGCGAATGCTTCAGGCAGCATCTCGTCCAGCGACTCGCCGTCGGCGAAGCGCTTCTTGAACTCGTCGGTCTTTGCCCGCAACTGCTCGTCGGACAGTTTCTCGACCTCGGGAGAGAGGGAGGAGACATGGTCGGCGATGTTCTTCAGCCGCTTCACCATGCGACCTTCACCAACACGGAGCAGCTTCGATAGCGACAGTGACGGCACAGTCCTCTTTGTCCTCAATCCGATGTCAGGATCCGCTGTCGGGTACTTGACAGCAGAATCCGGCCGAGGTCGGATGACCCCTGCCGGATCCCATGTTATGCGCAATCGCGGTCAAGCGAGTAGACCGACGGTCCGCGATGTCACGCCAGGCGAATCAACCCGTAGTCGAACGCGTGGCGGCGGTACACGACCGAAGGCCGGTCGGTCTCCTTGTCGTGGAAGAGATAGAAGTCGTGTCCAACCAGTTCCATCTCGTAGAGCGCGTCGTCGACGGTCATCGGCTCGGACGGGTGAACCTTCGTCCGAACGATCTGCCCCGGACCGGGCGGGGCCTCGCCGTCCAGGGAGTGTTCCCGATCGAGCGCCAGCGAATCGTCTTGTGCGAGAGTAGCTGTCGCCTGCGCCACGGAGACGGGAGTCTTCTCGCCGTAGTGGACGCGGCGCCGATCCTTCGTACGACGCAATCGGCTTTCCAGCTTGGCAGTCACGGATTCGAATGCCGCGTAGAAGCTGTCCGCGCTCGCTTCGGCTCGGACGACCGGCCCCTTGCCGCGAGCCGTGATTTCGACTCGCTGACAGCTCTTGGCCTGTCGGCGATTGCGTTCGTGCTGGAGCTCCACGTCGAAATGGAAGATGGTGGGATCGAAACGCTCGAGTCGTGCGAGCTTCTCGGAAACGTAGACCCGGAAATGGTCCGGAACTTCCACGTTCCGTCCTTTGACGACGATTTCGGCGTTACTGACGCCCGACGGAACTGAAGCCTCTGTAGTGTCCTCATCCACGAAGACCGAGGCCTTTGCAGGGGTCGTCACTCGTACCTCCCGATTAATGGCCGGCTCAGTTCGTGAGACCGGCGAGTTCGATCTCGACCGGGCGGGGGACCACCCGGCATCAGAATGTGGAATATCACCTCCCACCTGTGACTTCGGGTGTGAACGACGCTAGTACGTAACTGCTCCGTATGCCACTGTTCAGCCCTACTTCACCGGTGTGTCGTGCGAAACATTTGTCGCAATTGCCCTACTTCGCAGGGCAGAAGGTCCCGCCGGATCCTGCCGCGAATGTCCGATCACGCTGCGGCCACGACGAGCACACCTGTGACGCACAATCCGGAGGAGGCGAGGGTACGAACGGATTCCGCCGCTGTCGCTCCGGTCGTGACGACATCGTCGACGAGGACGACCTCGAGACGCGACACATCACCGTTGCGGGGCTGCGCCGGCGCTGAGGCCCTGATCCGGCCCGCCAGATTCTCTTGCCGCTGCGTCGCGGACAGCCCGACAGAGTCCCGTACACCCCGGCGCATGGACAAGATCGGCGCAACGCGACTGCCGTCACCGAGAGCATGAGCCGCGACACGGGCCGACCGCAGAACCGGGTCGCCGCCGCGGCTCCGCGCGGCACGGGGGCGCGTAGGCGCCGGCACGAGGAACAGCGACCCAGACCGGGGCGAAGCGAGTTCGCCCCACCGACGCAGGGCCTCGATCGCGTGAGCCAGAGCGAGGCCCAACGGGTCCGCGAGATCCCGCCGGCCGCGTTCCTTCGCCGCGATCACCGCACCACGACGTGGCCCCGAATACGGCCCGAGCGCCCATACGGGAACACCGGGGTCCACCCGGGGACATACCTCGACGGGGACGTCGGCCAGGGCGCGGCGACAACTGTCGCACCAACCGCTACCTGGCCTACCGCAGCCCCCGCATTCGATGGGCAGGACGAGGTCGAGGAGAGCGCGCACGCGGTCAGTGTGCCCGCAGCCCCCGACAGCCGTGGCCCAGATAGTCGTGGCTCACGACAAACAAGGCCCAGACAACCGCGGCGACCGGATCAACCTGGCAGCACCGGAATCGCGTTGGAACCGGCCAGTCCAGGCACCTCACGCCAGTACTGGTCACCCGCCGGGGCATTCTTCTTGAGCTCGAAGACCGCACGCGAGTCGGCGACGTACTCGGTGGTCGACGTGGCGTCGACCGCAACAACCGGCGACGTGAGATTCCGGCTAGGCAACGGATCCACCCGAGACCCGTCGACGGCCAACTGCACGACCGGAACTTCCGAACCCTCGCGGACCACGACTACCGTGTCCGCCGTGCTCCAATCGAGCGATACGGCGGGACTGCCCAGTCCGTGCGCGATGGCTTGGGGGTTGGTCAGCGAGTACCCGCCGTCCGCCGGGCGTGTCACCGTTGCGACGTACACATCGCCGTCCACGATCAGTGCGGCCCGCACGCCATCTCGGGACAGCCGGAGCTCAGTGATCGGCCCGCCCAACTCCGAGATTGCGCCACTCTCGACGTTGATCGTCGTGAGCTTGCCGGTGCCGGTCTCACGGACAACTCGCACAACCGTCGAGTCGTTCACCACAGCCCACACAGTGGAGCCGTCGAGCGCCCATGTGGGTCGAGTGATCGTTTGCGCTTCGAGTGCCGTCGCGACGTTTCCGTCGTACGTCCCCACGACGAAGGCCGTCTGCGGCTCCGACTCAGGCAGCCGTGTCTCGGCGACCGCGGCAGCCAGCGTCCCGTCCGGCGAAATCGTGGCCGAACGGAGGTTGTCCGACGCCCCGAAGTATCCGGGTACCGGCGTGACGCCGGCGTCACCGACGCTGATGAGTCCGCCCCCGTGCAGTGCGTGCAACCCGACGGTCGCACTCGCCGTCGCCAGCGGATTGAGCGAGGCGACGTCCGCCGTGGTCCATCCACTCGCGTAGCGCTCGTCGAGTGGTTGACTGTCGGCGAGCAGTACGTAAGGCCCCGCGATATCCGCGTTCGCCAGGGTCCAGATCACCTGCGCGGCAAGCAGTTCCCGAGACTCCACGCTCATCTGACCCAGACCCTGGAAGTCCACGCGAATTCCACCCAGCCCCACACCGACCCGAGACTGCTGGCCATCGGCCTTCGTGATCGGGCCGAGCACCGACACCTCGGAACCGAGTTCGTTGCGCACTGCCCCGGACAGCGACGACTTGGGCCCGTCGATGAGCAGGCCGATCAATTGGGTCGCCCGTTGGTCCTGACTCGAGGCAACCCAGCGTGGGTCCGGAACGACGGTCTGCGACGTCGGCTCGAGGAAGTAGAGCGAATTACGTTGGTAGGAACTCAGGAAGTCGGGGCGGTCCATGATCACGCCGTCAGGCAGGTCGTCGATACGCCACTCACCGTCGACCTTGACCCAACTGAACTTGGCCTCGTACCTTCCCTGCACCGCGCGGTACACGCCGCCCGGTTCGAGTTCGCCAACCCGGTTGGCCCGGACCGTGTAGACCGCATGATCGTCCGATCGCGAGTCGGTGATCAGGTCGATCTTGTCGACGATCGTCGCGCTCGCGGCATCGTCCCATCTGGCCGACATTTCCTTGGTGAGGTACTGGCGGGCCGCGAGGTGGCGGTTTGCCGGGTCCGCGGAGGCCTGTATGAAGTCCTGCAGCAACAGGTCCGGCTCTCGCCCTGGAGCTGGGGCGGCGACGCTCGTGTTGTGTGGCGACCTTTGAATTGTGCCGATTGCCTGGGGCGCCGACGAATCAGGGAGATTCGCACAGCCAGAGGCAAGGACGGCGAGCGTGAGCGCCACACCCGCGACGCGCAGGTATGCCCAGCGTGAAAGGCGCCCCCTCACGACTTCCGCTCCCGCACCCTCGGGACCGTCGGGGACTCGTCCGGATCCGGGTCGGGTTGCACAGCCACTGTCGATACCTCGGGAAGTCTGGATTGCACATCCGGTACAGGAGGCTCGGCAACGGCAGGCGTGGTCGCACCGCCGGGGGTTGCCTGCTCGGGACGCGCCTCCTCGGGAGAGGCATTCTCTGCCTCTGCCCGCTCTGCCCGGATCTCTGCTCCTACTCGCGTTCCGGGCAGCTGTTGGCCCTGCGCAGGTTTCCCGTTGCCCGGCTTGAGTGGCAGCGGACTGTGGGTGACCTTGCGCCCGCGCACACGCGGAAGAGTCAGCCGGAAGCACGCGCCGTGGCCGGGCTCGCCCCAGGCCTCCAGGGTGCCGTTGTGCAGGTTCGCGTCCTCGACGCTGATCGCCAGCCCCAGCCCCGTGCCGCCCGAACGACGCACGCGGGAAGGATCCGACCGCCAGAAACGGTTGAAGACCAACTTCTCCTCCCCCGGACGCAAGCCGATGCCCTGGTCACGCACGGTGAAGGCGACGGCATCATCGTCGGCCCGCAGCCTCAGCAATACAGGCTTACCCTCCCCATGGTCGATCGCGTTCGCCAGCAGGTTGCGCAGGATGCGTTCCACGCGGCGCGGATCCACCTCCGCGATCACCGGATCGTCGGGGAAATCGACGATGAGTTCGGTCGACGTCTCCCTGGCCAAGTGCCGAACCGTCGAGATCGCCGCCTCTGCACACATCCGCACGTCCAACTGCTCGGCCGCGAGTTCCGCGACGCCGGCGTCGTGCCGCGAGATTTCGAGCAGGTCTCCCAACAGGCTCTCGAACCGGTCCAGCTCCGTGACCAGCAACTCGGACGAACGCTTGAGGAGCGGGTCGAGGTCATCGCTGCTGTCGTGGATGAGATCCGCAGCCATGCGGACGGTCGTCAGTGGTGTCCTCAGCTCGTGACTCACGTCGGAGGTGAACCTCTTCTGCAGATTGCCGAATTCCTCGAGCTGCATGATCTGCTTCGACAGACTCTCGGCCATCTCGTTGAACGACATCGCCAGCCGCGCCATGTCGTCCTCGCCGCGAACCGGCATGCGTTCCTTGAGCCGGCCGTCGGCGAATCGCACCGCGATGCGCGACGCCGACCGGATCGGGAGCACCACTTGCCGCGCCACGAGCATAGAGATCGCGGCCAGCAGCACAGCGAGGACCGCACCACCGATCAACATCGTTCCACGCACGAGCGAGAGACTGCGGTCCTCACTGGCCAGCGGGAACACCAGGTACAGCTCGAGCGTGGATATGTCCGACGACGTAGGGCTGCCGATGACCAGCGCGGGACCCGAGTAGCCGTTCGGGTCGGACACCGTCGCGAACTGATAACTGATCTGGTTCGCGCGGACGAAGTCGCGGAGGCTCGTCGGGACCTCGTCCCACGGCCCGCTGTAGGTGGGTTCACGGGGTCCGTCGCCCGGCACGATGAGCACCGGGTCGAAGGTACCTGCGGAGCCTGAGCTCGGACCACCCTCGGGCTCGCGATTCGTCAGTGCCAGACGAGCGGAATCGAGCCGCAACTGCAGCGATCCACTGTCGTCAGCACCCGCGAGCTGCGCCTCGACGGTGCTGCGCGCCCGATCCATCTCCTCCGTCGCGGCTGTGACCTTCGCCTCGAGCAGCCGATCGGTGATCTGACTCGTGAGCACGACACCGAGGATCGTGATCACGATCAATGACAACGACAAGGTCGAGACGACGACCCTGAGCTGGAGTGACCGCCGCCAGAGGTGAGTAAGCCAGTTTCCCCATGCTCGACACCAGTGGATCAGCGACGCGAATGCCCGGTTGACACGCCGCCGGTTCCGACCGGCACCGATCACGGCGGTCCGGCCTTGTAGCCGACCCCCCTGACCGTCAGCACCACTTCGGGATTCTCGGGATCCTTCTCGACCTTCGCGCGCAGCCGCTGCACGTGGACGTTCACCAGACGGGTATCGGCGGCATGCCGGTATCCCCAGACCTGTTCGAGGAGGACCTCACGAGTGAACACCTGCCGCGGCTTGCGTGCGAGCGCGACGAGCAGGTCGAACTCGAGCGGGGTCAACGAGATGAGCGCGTTGTCGCGCGTCACCTTGTGGGCCGGGACATCGATCATGATGTCGCCGATGCTCAGGACCTCGGCCGGCTCCTCCTCGGTACGGCGCAGACGCGCGCGTACCCGAGCCACGAGCTCCTTCGGCTTGAACGGCTTCATGATGTAGTCGTCCGCACCGGATTCGAGACCGAGAACCACATCCACGGTGTCCGTCTTCGCGGTGAGCATGACGATCGGGACGCCCGACTCGGCCCGAAGCACACGGCATACGTCGATGCCGTTCATACCCGGAAGCATGAGATCCAGGAGCACTAGATCAGGCCGGGTCTCCCGGACAGCCGCCAAAGCCTGGCTGCCGTCCCCCACCACGTAAGGCTCAAACCCCTCACCGCGGAGCACGATGGTGAGCATCTCGGCGAGCGCTGTGTCATCGTCGACAACCAGAATTCTTGGCTTCATATCCCTATCGTTACATCTTCGAGGCTGCGAAACACGAATAAGGAGCATTCACTCCTGCGGAGTGCCGCCTAATGTTGCTGCGGCGTGTCGTCCCGTTGCTGTAAGTGTGCCAGTTTAGCCGCCAAAGCGCCCGGATCAGTATCGGGAGCGATCGTCCACCATGGCGAGCACCAGCCCGCAGCGGCCAACTCGCGGTAGACAGCATCCGTGCGAGCCTGCAGTCCGCTGTCCTTCTCGTAGGCGTCGAGTGCGCGCACGCTGTCCCCGGCCTCGCGCTGCCGTGCGCGCTCCCCCGCGAGCGCAACCGGCACGTCGAGGTGCATCTGCAGGTCCGGGCGCGGAAGCCCGAGACGTCCGAACTCGAGATCCTCGATCCAGGCAACGAACTCACCGTCGCCGTGCTGGTGCAGCCGGGCGGCGCCGTAGGCCGCGTTCGAGGCGACGTAACGGTCGAGGATCACGAGGTCGTGTGCCGCGAGGAGCTCCTTCAACTGCCCGGCCGCACCGGCCCGATCGAGCGCGAACATCACGGCCATCGCATAGACCGACTCGCTGAGATCACCATGGGCCCCCTTGAGCGCCTCCGAAGCGAGATCGGCATGGATTGAAGCACCGTAGCGGGGGAAGTCGAGCGTCGCCACCCGCAGACCCTTCTGCTCGAGCCGGGCGACGACCTTCGCGACAAGAGTGCGTTTGCCTGCGCCGTCGAGCCCTTCCAGGGCGATCAGAGTTCCCACGAGCGCCGAGCCTATCGGTGCTGACCACGGCCCCGCTACGACCGCGGCCGGGGATGGCAGGAAGCCATTCCCGGCCGCGCGTCGCGGCGGTCGGTGTGAGCTGACCGCTGGAAATCAGTTCCGGCTAGAAATCAGTACCGGTAGTGATCGGGCTTGTACGGCCCTTCGACGTCGACGCCGATGTACTCGGCCTGGTCCTTGGTCAGTTTCGTGAGGGAGCCGCCCAGTGCCTGGACGTGGATGCGGGCAACCTTCTCGTCGAGGAGCTTGGGGAGACGGTAGACCTCGTTGTCGTATTCGTCGCTCTTGGTGAACAACTCGATCTGCGCAATCGTCTGGTTCGCGAACGAATTCGACATGACGAACGATGGGTGCCCGGTCGCGTTGCCCAAGTTCAGTAGGCGCCCCTCCGACAGCACGATGATCGAGCGGCCGTCGGCGAAGCGGAACTCGTCGACCTGTGGCTTGATGTTGATCCGTGTGACCTCGGGCGAGCGTTCGAGCGCCGCCATCTCGATCTCGTCGTCGAAGTGGCCGATGTTGCCCAGGATCGCCTGATGCTTCATCTGCTTCATGTGGTCGAAGGAGATGATGTCCTTGTTACCGGTCGCGGTCACGACGATGTCGGCCTGGCCGATGAACTCCTCGACCGTCTTGACATCGAAGCCGTCCATCATGGCCTGCAGCGCGTTGATGGGGTCGATCTCGGTGACGGTGACGCGAGCGCCCTGACCGCGCAGTGCCTCGGCACAACCCTTGCCGACGTCGCCGTAGCCGCACAGAAGCACCGCCTTGCCACCGATCAGCACGTCCGTACCGCGGTTGATGCCGTCGAGCAGCGAGTGGCGGGTGCCGTACTTGTTGTCGAACTTGCTCTTGGTGACCGAGTCGTTGACATTGATCGCCGGGAAGGCGAGCTCACCGGCGGCCGCGAACTGGTACAGCCGCAGGACGCCGGTCGTGGTCTCCTCGGTGACCCCCCTCACGGACTCGGCGATCGCGGTCCACTTGCCTGCGTCCGCCTCGAGCGACTTACGGAGCAGACCGAGAAACACCTTGTACTCGTCCGAGTCGTGCTCGTCGTCGGTGGGCGGGACCACGCCGGACTTCTCGTACTGCCTACCGCGGAGCACCAACATCGTGGCGTCACCACCGTCGTCGAGGATCATGTTCGCGAGTTGTGGTGTTCCGTCGGCACCGGCAGGCCACGTGAGCATCTGCTCGGCAGCCCACCAGTACTCCTCGAGAGTCTCGCCCTTCCACGCGAAGACGGGGACACCCTTCGGCTCCTCCGGCGTGCCGTGGGGCCCGACGACGACGGCCGCTGCCGCGTGGTCCTGCGTCGAGAAGATGTTGCACGAGGCCCAGCGGACCTGCGCGCCGAGCGCGACGAGGGTCTCGATCAAGACTGCCGTCTGGACGGTCATGTGGAGAGAACCGGAGATGCGAGCACCCTCGAGCGGCCGAACGTCCGCGTACTCGCGACGCAACTCCATCAGACCGGGCATCTCGTGCTCGGCGAGGCGGATTTCCTTGCGCCCGAACTCCGCGAGCGACAAGTCCGCCACCTTGAAGTCGATACCGTTGCGGTGCTGTGCCACCGAGCCCGATGGAACTGAGGTCGTCATGCTGCTTCTCCTGATAGCCATATGGATGAGACCAGGCTATCGGGTTCGGTCGAGGCCGGAGACCAGCAGTACCTCACCAGCCCCGGCCGCCGAACTCAGCCGTCGCCGCGGGCCGCCGCACGCTCGCGCGCGCCGAGTAGCGAATGCCTGCGGCTGTACAGGAAGTAGATGGCGACGCCGATCGCCATCCACAGCAAGAAGCGGAACCACGTCTCGACGGAGAGATTGATCATCAGCCACACGCAGGCCAGGACGGAGAGGATCGGCAGTAACGGCACGAGGGGCACCCGGAATCCACGCGGGAGGTCGGGCCGCGTACGACGCAGCACGATGACGCCGATCGACACCAGCACGAACGCGAACAGCGTGCCGATGTTGACCATCTCCTCGAGTGTTCCGATGGGGAAGACCGCCGCGAGGACAGCGACGACGGCACCGACCAGCATGGTGATCCGCACCGGTGTTCCGTGCTTGCCGGTGGGCGCGAGGCCCCGCGGCATCAGCCCGTCGCGCGACATCGCGAACAGCACACGGGTCTGACCCAGCATGAGCACCATGACGACGGTGGTAAGGCCGGCGAGGGCACCTACGGAGATGATGTTCTTCGCCCAGTCCATTCCGTTGAGAGCGAACGCCGTCGCGAGGGTCGAGTCGTCGCCGGCCAGTTCGGTGTAGTTCACCATCCCGGTCAGCACGAGGGTGACCGCCACGTACAGCACGGTCACGATCGCCAGTGAACCGAGAATGCCGCGGGGCAGCGCCCTCTGCGGGTCCTTGGTCTCCTCCGCGGTCGTGGCGACGACGTCGAAACCGATGAAGGCGAAGAACACGAGGCTGGCCGCGGCGAGCAGTCCGTACCAGCCGAAGGTGCTCCCGCCCGCTCCGGTGATGAATGAGAACAGCGACTGCTCGAAGCCCTCCCCTGTCGTGCCGGTCTCTGCCGGGGGAATGTAGGGCGAGTAGTTGGCGGTCTTGATGAAGAAGGCACCGAGCACCACGACGAACAGGACCACCGCAACCTTGATCGCGGTGATCACCGCCGACACCCGCGACGACAACTTGGTTCCGGTTGCCAGGATGACCGTGATGGCCGAGATGATCAGGACGGCACCCCAGTCCACCTCGATCGGCCCGATGTTGACCACCGGACTCGAACTACCCAGCACCTCACCGAGATACAGCGACCACCCCTTCGCAACAACCGACGATGCGAGCGCGAACTCGAGAATCAGATCCCAGCCGATGATCCAGGCGATGAACTCGCCGAACGTCGCATAGGAGAAGGTGTACGCGCTTCCGGCAACCGGGACAGTGGAAGCGAACTCCGCGTAGCACAGGGCCGCCAACGCGCAGGCGGCCGCCGCGAACACGAAGGCCAGCGACACCGACGGACCGGCGACGTTGCCCGCGGTCCGTGCAGTGAGTGTGAAGATACCGGCTCCGATCACGACCGCCACACCGAAGACCGTCAGGTCCCACGCTGTGAGGTCTTTGCGGAGCTTCGTCTCGGGTTCGTCGGTTTCGATGATCGACTGCTCGACCGACTTGGTTCGGAACAACCCCGAGCGGCTGCTCGCCGGTTTCGGGTCGGGTAACACCATCGCAGCCTCCTCGGGGTCGGATCCGACAACAGCCTAAGCCCGCAGATGGGACCCGGGACAGTTTCGCCAACGGCCGATCGAAAGGCAATCACACCGGCACGGTCGGCGCCACCTGATCACATCGGCACGGCGGCGCCAGCCGCCTACATCGACACGGCGGCGCCAGCCGCTCGCATCGGCAGTCGGTGCTAGCCGACGGTCAGCGGGAACAGGTCGGGTTCGATGTAGATCAACTTGGCCGCGGGGACCAAGTCCCGGACCCGTGCCTCGGCCTCGACGATCGCCGTCGCCGACGCCGCCCAACGCCAGGACCAGGCCGACGAGCGCACCGGCGTCCTCGAGCAAGACGACCGGCAGCTCGGGCGTGCGCGACGTCCGGATGAAGTGCCACCGACTGGCGTTGCCCTCGAGTGGACGCGATTCCCGAACTGCGGTCGCGAAGCTGTAGGTCTCGAGCGCTATCGCGACCAGGAGAATGACGACGGCCACGATCGGTGAGGACAGATCCTCTGGGTGTTGAATCTTGTGGACACCCTCGTAGATCGCGAACAGCGAACCGAGCGTGAACAGCACCAGTGCGACGACAACGGCGTAGAAGTAGCGGTTGCGCCCGTAGCCGAACTGATGGAGCTTGTCGGCCGCTGCTCAGCCCGGTTCTGGCCGACCAGCAGCAATCCCTGATCGGACGTGTCGGCCACCGAGTGGACCGACTCTGCCAACATCGACGACGAACCGGTGATGATGAAGCCCGCGAACTTGGCGGCCGCGATTCCTGCGTTCGCCGTCAGCGCCGCGAAGATCGCCTTCCTGCCCCCGCCAGCCGACACCGGACTCTACCTCTCGTCGAAGCCGGGCGGCTCACACGCTACGCATCGATCGGGCAGGGAACGGCCCTCGGGCGTCGAGAGCTCCCACACCGGCCAGGAACAACTGGGCGTGTTCGGCACAGGCCTGGATGTGAACCTCGTTGTCCGAGGCCGAGATCCAGGCTGCAGTCCCACGCTCGAACATCAACGACTGCGAACCGCACCCGACCTTGGCCGCACCCGACGTGCACAGCAGGATCTGTGGTCCGTCCGGCCGCAAGGTCGTTGCGCCGGTCTCGGTTCCCGCGGCGTCGAGATCGATGCGGGAGAGCCGGAACTCCGGTGTCGGAGTCTGGTATCGGACCTCCCTGACGATCTCGGTCGAGACGGGAGTCAGGACCGGGACGTCGACCGAATCGAAGTCGAGGACCCGCAGCAACTCCGGGACATCGACGTGCTTGGGGGTCAGCCCGCCACGCAAGACATTGTCCGAGTTCGCCATGATCTCCACCGCCGTGCCGCGGAGGTACGCGTGCAGGTTGCCTGCATCGAGGAACAGACCCTGTCCTGGTTCGAGCGTCACCCGGTTCAGGAGCAGTGACGCGAGGATTCCGGCATCGCCCGGGTACCACTCGCTGAGTTCGAGCGCGGTCCGAGCCGCCTGGGCGAATTCGAGGTCACCGGTCTCGGATTTCGACAGGTAGGCGACACAGCCGTCGAGGACGGGCGGGACCAGCGCGGCAAGCGGCTGCGGAGGCAACGTGATCCATGTGGTGAACAGTGCACGGAGACCGCCCGAATCGGGTTGGCCGGCGAGCAGACCTAGGTACGGCTCGAGTTCCGGGACGTTCAGGGCACCGAGCAACCGCACCGACCTATGCGGATCCCGGAAACCAGCAAGTGCCTCGAATCGAGTGAGCGCAACCACCAGCTCGGGCTTGTGACTCGCATCGCGATAGTTACGCTCCGCCGAGTCGACCGGAATACCGGCGGCCTCCTCACGTGCAAAGCCCTCCCGAGCCTGTTCGGCGCTCGGATGTGCCTGCAGCGAGAGAGGCTCCTCTGCCGCGAGCACCTTGAGCAGGAAAGGCAATCGCGCGCCGAACGCAGCCACGCACCGGTCGCCGAGTTCCCGGATGGGGGCATCGTCGATGACCTCCTGCAGAGACCGCGAGGCGCCGTTGTCGATCACCCGTGCCGGGTCCGCGGGGTGGGCGCCGAGCCACAGTTCGGCTTCCGGGTGGGCGCTGGGGCTCGGGCGGCCGCACAGCTCCGCGAGCGCGGTTCGTGACCCCCATGCATAGGACCTGAGCGCACCTTCGAGTTGGCGCACTAGCTACCGCCGATCAAATGTAGGTATGCCGCACTCATCTCGAGCCGGCTGACGAGAACTGCAATCTGTTCTATCTCCGCTCGTGCGACAGCTGTTGTCTCCGTGGGAGATCCCGGCGGACCCAGCGGACCGGCCTGATCCGACGCCGCGACGACGACGTCGGCATCGCGCAAAGCAGCGACTCGGCGTTCGATCGCCGGTCGGTTCGCCTCCGAGGCGAAGACGAATACACGCAGAGGCATTCCGGGCATCGGACCATCGATCTGCTCGTCGTGGAAGAGCGAGTCTTCGCCGGCCGGCATCGAACCCGTCGCGTCGAACAGGGGCCCGGCGGCGAGAACCTCCGACAGGTCTGCCGCAGCGGCGACAGCGCCGCCGGTACGCAATAGCACCTCGGCACCGTGTCGAGCGAGGTGAGTGGTGGCGCGAGTGTCGCCGCTGAGAACGACCCGACGCCGTCGGATACGCGCTGCGAGCGACTTGGCCGGATTGTGGAAGACCTCGTTGCGGGGGTGGTCGCGCAGCGCCTCGTCGTCGACCGCGTCCGCGAGGCGGCCCAGGTCGGGGCACACCGCGGCCACCCGTTCGGACTCGATCGCGATCAGGACGGCGAGAAAGACCGCGACGTACCGCAGCAGCCCGTGATGATCGGGTACCGCGACCCGGGGTGGCAATGTGGTCGCACGGCCCGCGCCCGCCGCGCGCAGCGGCCCCTCTTCCGGAGCGGCGATTACGACCTCGGCGCCACGTCCCAACGCGTGGTCCACGGATTCGACGAGCCTCGGATCGCCTGCATCGTCACCGGCGACCACGACCACATCGAGGGGCCCGACCCACTTGGGGGTTCCGACACTCTCGACCAAGGGAATGCCGATCCGGCTACCGACGGCGGCCGTCAACAATTCGGCCGCACGTGACGCGCATCCGTCGCCGGTGACCAGAACCACGCTGCGTGGTTGCAGACCATGCAGCCGCGCGAGTCCGTCTTCCTCCACCGTGGCCTGGGTAGCGCGGATCTGCGCACCCCCGAGTGCCGCGAATCGAAGTGAACCATCGACGTCCGCGGCGAGCAGAGCATCAACGTCATCGAGATCTAGCAGAGACGACGGAGCTGTCATCACCGACACACCTCCCTTTCTTCTCTCCCTGTACCTCGACGAGTTCAGGTGACTCGAGTATCCCAGCAACGCGCGGACTAGGCGCGCACTGTTCCCAGGATCTCGGCGACAAGTGCATCAACCGCCTCTGGGGTCCGGGCTTCGACGTTCAATCGCAGCAACGGCTCCGTGTTGGATGCGCGCAGGTTGAACCATGACCCGTCCGCGAGATCGACGGTGACGCCGTCGAGCCGATCAACGGCGACCGCGCGGTCCGCGAACAGGTCGAGCACAGCGGCCGTGCGCTCGGCGGCGTCGGCCACCGTCGAGTTGATCTCACCGGACGCCGCGTAGCCCTCGTAGGACTGCATCAGTTCCGACAAGGTCCGCCCCTGCTCTCCGAGCGCTGCCAGCACGTGCAACGCCGCCAGCATGCCGGAGTCGGCGCCCCAGAAGTTGCGGAAGTAGTAGTGCGCCGAATGCTCGCCACCGAAGACGGCACCGGTCTCGGCCATCTGCTGCTTGATGAACGAGTGCCCGACCCGGGTACGAACAGCCGTTCCACCGAACTTTTCGACCAGTTCAGGAACGAACCGAGACGTGATCAGGTTGTGGATGATGGTGCCGCCCGGCTCCTTCGCGAGCTCACGCTCTGCGACAAGAGCGGTCACCGCCGACGGCGAGACCGGATTACCCTTCTCGTCTACGACGAAGCAGCGGTCCGCGTCGCCATCGAATGCAAGTCCGATGTCCGCACCGGTCTTGCGCACGAAAGTCTGCAGATCCACCAGATTCGCCGGATCGAGAGGATTGGCTTCGTGGTTCGGGAACGAACCGTCGAGGTCGAAGTACAGCGGCAAGACCGTCACTGGCAGGGGACCGAACACCGCCGGTACTGTGTGCCCGCCCATCCCGTTGCCGGCGTCGACCGCAACCTTCAGCGGGCGCAGTCCGGCCAGGTCCACCAGCCCACGAACGAAGGCGGCGTACTGCTCGAGCAAGTCGTCCTCGGCGATGGTCCCCACGGGACCGGCGTAGGCGGGCACACCCTCCGCAACCTCTCGTGCGATCAGGTTCAGGCCCGTGTCCTGACCGACGGGCTTGGCACCCGCACGGCACAGTTTGATGCCGTTGTACTCGGCGGGATTGTGGCTGGCAGTGAACATCGCACCCGGGCAGTCCAAGATCCCCGACGCGAAATACAACTGGTCGGTCGATGCCAGACCGATGTGCACGACGTCGAGGCCCTGGGCCACGACGCCGTCGGCGAACGCGCGCGAGAGCGCGGGAGACGATTCACGCATGTCGTGGCCGATCGCAATCCGAGTCACGCGCTCGCCGGAGGCCTGCTCGTCACGCATCAGGCGTGCGAACGACGCCCCCACATCGCGCACGAAGTCCGGATCGATCTGCTCACCCACGACGCCGCGCACATCGTAGGCCTTGATCACGGCATTCACGGATTCGGCGGATCGAGTCACTGCTGCTTATCTCCTGCTGTTCGTTGGTGCGACGGTTCACAGATGCGACGCGGTCGCACCGGTCCGCTCGGTTCGATGAGACGAGCGAGTCGAATCGTCGCACCGAGCCTAATGGTGGGCGCCCCGATTACGCCTCCCCGGGCGTTATGTCGGCTTTTCAGCGATCGGGGCCGGCGCGGGAAGTGCGCTACGAAGCGAAGCGGTCCGGTGACGTGCGCCCGGTAGGACACCGTCCGGGAGGTGAGGTGCTCAATTGGCGGGGTCGGGTAGGACCCGGAGATGGCCGCGACGACCGGTGCGTGCAGTGGGGGTCGTCGATGGTGACGCGGCACCCGGCCGCGGCTCGGTCGACCCGGACTCGGTACCTGGGCGCTCACGCAGACCCGCTTCGCGGACGGCCTCGGCAAGCGCGGTGAGATCGTCCTCGTCCGGTGTGCTCGAGGAGAATCCGCCCTCGTACCGCACCAACTCCCACCCCCTGGGTGCGGTGATCCGCGAAGCGTGGGTTTCGCACAGGTCCCAGGAGTGAGGCTCCGCGACCGTGGCCAGCGGCCCGACGACGGCGGTGGAATCGGAATATACGTACGTCAGGGTCGCGACAGCGGGGTTCTTGCACCCGGGCCGACAGCAACGACGCAGTGATCTCACAAGTGAAGAGACTAGCCCCCGGCGCCGGGTTGACCTACCGGGACACACCGAGGGACGGAGCCCGAGCCGTCGTCACCTCGCCGCGGCAACAACGACCCGGGATAGACGCCAGCCAGAGATGGCGGCGGCTCGGGTACGCCGCTGTAATCTCGCCTGCATGGCAAGAGCGCGTCGTTCACGCCCGCTGACATCACGTTCGGCCGCGCGGCGAGGTCGTGGGATCCGCGGGCCACTGTTCCCACAGGACCTGCCGGCCGCGCGGACCCGTGCGGAGAAATTCGATCGCACGGTGCTGGGCGCGTTCGAACCGATCGACGCGCGGTGGCACGAACGGCTCACCAAGCTCGACATCGCGGTGGACGACGTGCCGCGGATCCGGGCCATCGACCCGGACTCGGTGAATTGGCCACCGGAGGTGGTGGCAGACGGGCCGGTCCCGTTGTCGCGACTGATCCCGGCCGGCATCGATCGGCACGGGACCGCGACGCGCGCGCGGATCGTGCTGTTCCGGCGACCGATCGAGTTGCGTGCCAAGGATCCTCAGGACCTCGAAGATCTCGTTCACGACGTACTCGTCGAGCAAGTCGCTACGTACCTCGGTGTCGGTCCGGAAGTCGTCGACCCCGAAGTACCCGGGGCCGACGACTGAGGACCGACGACCGAATTCCGGCCGTCAGACGATTCCGCGCTTCAGGCGCCGGCGCTCACGCTCCGAGAGCCCACCCCAGATTCCGAATCGCTCGTCGTTTGCCAGCGCGTACTCGAGGCATTCGTCCCGAACCTCGCAGCCCATGCAGATGCGCTTGGCCTCGCGAGTGGACCCACCCTTCTCCGGGAAGAAAGCCTCGGGGTCGGTCTGTGCGCACAGTGCGCGGTCTTGCCACTGCTCCTCTTCGTCGTCGAACATGGCGGCGAAGCCGGGGATCAGGCTCAGCCGGGGAGCAGTTTCTTTCAACTCGAGACCGTCCGAGCCGACGCTCGCTGCAGCGTCCGCTTCGGAATCGGTCCGCGGTATACCGCCGATCACGCTCAGGGGAGTGTCGAACTCGTATTGCTGGTATTGCATCGCTCCGCCTCCTCACCTGTCCACAGCGCACAATTGGATCGCTCTCGAATCCTGTACTGCCGTCCCACCCCGACAACCGTCCGGACAAATGCCCGAACGATGTTCGAGCCGAGGGCCGTTCCAAGTGCAGCTCGCCCCTCGAACTTGGAATGACGTACATGTGATTAGACATGCCGTGGCGTGTCGGGTCAAGCGGAATCGGAAAAGTTCGTTTATGATCCCGGCCCCACGCACGCGTGGTACAACCCGGCCGATGAGACGGCGCCGAGTGGCGCGCACACCACCGATAGGCTTCTGGTTGTGAACGTGACTGTATTGGTTGGCGGCGTCGGAGGGGCTCGTTTCCTCCAAGGGGTTCGAAGTCTGCTCGGCAGCGCGACCGAAGGTGACGCATCGAAGAACCCGGGTTCGCCCACCGAGACCGACCACCGGATCACCGCCGTCGTCAACGTCGGCGACGACGTCTGGATGCACGGCCTGCGCATCTGCCCAGACCTCGACACCTGCATGTACACCCTCGGCGGAGGGGTCGACCCAGCTCGCGGCTGGGGCCATGCCGGCGAGACCTGGAATGCGAAAGAGGAACTCGCGGCCTACGGGGCCAAACCCGACTGGTTCGGCCTCGGCGATCGTGACATCGCCACGCACTTGATTCGCAGCCAGATGCTGCGCGCCGGGTACCCGCTGTCGGCCGTGACCGAGGCGCTTTGCAACCGCTGGGAGCCAGGCGTCGCACTGCTCCCGGTCAGTGACGACCGCTGCGAGACACACGTCGTCGTCACCGATCCCGAGGACCCCACCGGAGAGCAGCAACGTGCGATCCACTTCCAGGAGTGGTGGGTTCGCTACCGTGCGCAAGTCCCGACTCACAGCTTCGCGCATGTCGGCGCGGAACAGGCAAAACCGGCACCTGGGGTCCTCGAAGCGATCGAGTCCGCGGACATCGTCCTGCTCGCCCCGTCGAACCCTGTCGTCAGCATCGGCGCGATACTGGCCGTCCCAGGGATCCGCGGGGCGCTGCGCACCACCAAGGCCAAGATCGTGGGCCTGTCCCCCATCATCGGCGGAAAACCGTTGCGCGGCATGGCAGACGAGTGCCTCGAGGTGATCGGTGTCGAGACCTCCGCCGAGGCGATCGGCCGCCACTACGGTGCACGCTCGGACACCGGAATTCTGGACGGCTGGCTGATCCATTCCACCGACGAGGCCGACGTCCCCGGCGTCGAGGTCCGCAGCGTGCCACTGCTGATGACCGATCCCGAGACGACGACCGAGATGGTCCGTGCCGCCCTCGACGTCGCCGGAGTGAACCTGTGAACGACCGAAACCACAGCAGTGAACCTGTGAACGACCGAAACCACAGCAGTGAACCTGTGAACGCCCGAAACCACAGCAGTGAACCTGTGAACGACCGAAACCACAGCAGTGAACCTGTGAACGCCCGAAACCACAGCAGTGAACCTGTGAACGTTCACGACCATGGGGCCGGCCGGTCGATCGAGATCCTCCCCGTCACAGACCTTCCCGAATTCCGGCCAGGCCACGATCTGGCGGCGGCGATCGTCGAGGCGGCGCCGTGGCTCGAAGACGGCGACGTGCTCGTAGTCACGAGCAAGGTGTTCTCGAAAGTCGAGGGGCGGATCGTTGCCTCCCCCTCCGACCCCGAGGAGCGGGACGCCGCCCGGCGACGCCTCGTCGACCAGGAGGCCGTCCGTGTTGTTGCCCGCAAGGGACGCACACTGATCACCGAGAACAGGCTGGGCATCGTGCAAGCGGCATCGGGGATCGACGGATCGAACGTCGACGGCGCCGAGCTCGCACTGCTACCGGAGGATCCCGATGGCAGCGCCCGAAAGCTTCGCGACGACATCAAGTCTCGACTCGGCATCGACGTCGCGGTGGTGGTGACGGACACGATGGGGCGCGCGTGGCGGGTCGGCCAGATCGATGCGGCGATCGGTGCGGCGGGTGTCCCGGTCCTGCACGCGTACACGGGAACCGTCGACAGCCAGGGAAATGAATTGCTCGTGACCGAAGTCGCGGTGGCTGACGAGATTGCAGCCGCGGGCGATCTCGTCAAAGGCAAGCTCGGTGGCGTGCCGGTCGCGGTCGTACGCGGACTCGGACTCGACGACGACGGCTCTGCCGCTGAGAAGTTGATCCGCCGGGGACCCGAGGACCTGTTCTGGCTCGGTACCGCGGAGGCGTTCGAGCTGGGCCGTCGTGAGGCGCTGTTGCTGCGCCGCTCGGTCCGCGAGTTCTCGGACGAGCCTGTCGCCCCGGAGGCGCTGCGGGACTCGATCGCAGAGGCACTGACCGCTCCCGCCCCGCACCACACCCGCCCGGTGCGGTTCGTGTGGCTGCGCAGCGCCTCGGTCCGCAAGCGTCTGCTCGAGGCGATGCAGCAGCGCTGGCGCGAGGACCTCGCGGCCGACGGCCTGAGCGAGGACCGGATCGAGCGTCGAGTGTCGCGCGGCGACATCCTCTTCCGCGCCCCGGAGGTGGTGATCCCGTTCTGCGTGCCTGACGGCGCTCACGACTATCCGGACGAGCGACGAACGCGTGCCGAGGCGACGATGTTCACCGTTGCGGTCGGTGCGGCGGTGCAGGGCCTGCTGGTGTCGCTCGCGACCCGTGGCGTCGGCAGCTGCTGGATCGGGTCGACGATATTCGCGGCCGAGACCGTCCGGGCCGAACTCGGACTGCCGGCCGACTGGCAGCCCCTCGGCGCGGTCGCCGTCGGCCATCCCGTCGAGCCGCTGTCGCCCCGTCCCCCGGTGACGCCGGGCGACGCCCTGCTGGAGCTGTAGGTGACTGCGTAGATGTCGGCACGATCGCTGCATGCGTCCGCGCGTGAGGCCCTGGTGAACTGGTGCACCGATTCCGAGGACGCGGAGTCGTTGCGTCACACGATGCTCGCGTTCCTGGACTCCGCGCCGGACGGCTGCCTGCGCTCGCACTCTCCGGGGCACATCACGGCCTCGTCGCTCGTCCTCGACGAGGGCGGCTGTCACGTCCTGCTGACGCTGCACCCGCGCGTGGGACGCTGGATACAACTCGGTGGGCACTGCGAGGAAGGCGACGACACGGT
Organism: Rhodococcus spongiicola; assembly: GCF_004011835.1. Lineage (GTDB taxonomy): Bacteria > Actinomycetota > Actinomycetes > Mycobacteriales > Mycobacteriaceae > Prescottella > Prescottella spongiicola. Next base: position 218,119 of record NZ_RKLN01000002.1, on the reverse strand, counting down.
CGTCGAGGCGGCCCTTCGAGAGGCGCGGGAGGAATCGGGCATCGAGGATCTGCGGATCGAGGCGGCGCTCTTGTCGGCGCACACACACCCGATCACGTGTTCGCTCGGCGTCCCGACCAGGCACCTGGACCTGCGGTTCCTGGTGACGGCGCCGGAGGGAGCACCGATCACCATCAGCGACGAGTCCCGAGACCTGCGCTGGTTCCCCGTCGACGATCTGCCCGATGGGGCGGAAGCGGACACGATCACCCACCTGGTCCGGTTGGCCGCGGCTCGCTGAGTGCGTCGGCCGGTTCGGCGGTGCGGGCGGTCAGACCAGCAGCTTCGCCGCGGTCGCAACCACGACCTCTTCGACGCTCACACCGGGTGTGGTCTCGACCAGGCTCAAGCCCTCGTCAGTGACGTCGAGGACCGCCATGTCGGTGATGATCCGCTGCACGCAAGCCTGACCGGTCACCGGAAGGGTGCATCGCTCGAGGATCTTGGGTTCGCCCCTCTTCGATACGTGTTCCATCATCACGATGACGCGCTTGGCGCCGTGGACGAGATCCATGGCGCCGCCCATGCCCTTGACCATCTGGCCGGGGATCATCCAGTTGGCGAGGTCACCCTGAGCACTGACCTGCATCGCGCCGAGCACCGCAAGGTCCACGTGGCCGCCACGGATCATCCCGAACGACTGCGCCGAGTCGAAGTATGATGCGCCGGGCAGAACAGTGATGGTCTCTTTGCCGGCGTTGATGAGTTCGGGGTCGAGTTCGTCCTCGGTAGGGTACGGGCCGACGCCGAGCACGCCGTTCTCCGAATGGAGTACGACCGTGACGTCCTCGGGGATGTGATTGGCCACGAGTGTGGGCATGCCGATGCCGAGGTTGACGTACTGACCGTAGGACAGTTCCTGCGCCACGCGGGCGGCGATCTGATCGCGAGTCAACTTGTGTGCCGTAACTCGAGTCATTCTCGTACCGTTCGCTTTTCGATTTCGACAGGGACTTTGCCTACATGCACCACGCGCTGTACATGAATGCCCGGGGTGTGGATCTGGTCCGGGTCCAGTTCCCCGGGCTCGACCAGGTGCTCGACCTGCGCGATGGTGATGCGCCCTGATGCGGCGGCGGGCGGGTTGAAGTTTCGGGCGCTGCGCCGGTATACGAGGTTGCCGTGGCGGTCGCCCTTCCAAGCGTGCACGAGCGCGAAGTCGGCGACGATGCCGCGCTCCATGACATATGTGGTGCCGTCGAACTCGCGGGTCTCCTTGGGCGGGCTCGCGATGGCGACGGCGCCGCTACCGTCGTAGCGACGCGGCAGGCCGCCCTCCGCAACCTGCGTGCCGACTCCGGCGGGGGTGAAGAAGGCCGGTATGCCGGCGCCGCCGGCCCGCATCCGCTCGGCGAGCGTGCCCTGGGGAGTCAACTCCACCTCGAGTTCACCTGCCAAGTACTGCCGCGCGAACTCCTTGTTGTCGCCGACGTACGAACTGATGGTGCGGCGGATGCGGCCCTTCTCGAGCAGCAAGCCGAGGCCGAAACCGTCGATGCCGCAGTTGTTGCTCACCGTCTCGAGGTCCGTTGCACCCTGGTCCAGAACTGCCTGGATGAGGATCCCCGGCACGCCGACCACTCCGAATCCACCGACTGCAATGGTCGCACCGTCCGGGATGTCGGCGACTGCCTCGTCAGCGGTGACCTTGACTTTGTCCAGCATGTTGCCAGCATACGACCATCGTGCGTAATGTGCACGTCCGTTCGTATCGCGCACCTGCTAGCCGCATTCGATTGATCACGAGCCCGGAACGCATTAGGTTGTTCGTATAGCGTTCTTCCGTCCATATTGCGAACACGGTTCATGCTGTGAACGTCCCGAGCCCGATCCGCCCAACTAGACCCCACAGGCCAGGCTGCATCAGGAGATCCCCCGTGACACACACCCGCGGTGACCTGTTCGACCCCGTGTTCGGCGCAGACGAACTCGCCGCAACACTGTCGGACAGCGCGTGGGTGAGCGCGCTGCTCTCGGTGGAGGCCGCGCTGACCCGCGCCGCCTCGACCGTCGGCCTGGTTTCTCCCGAGCACGCGATGGCGGTGACCGCAGTGACGTCACGCCTCGCCGAGCCCGGTGGAGTCGACATCGCTGACCTCGGCCGCCGCTCGTCCGCCGGAGGCAACCCCGTGATCCCCCTCGTCCGAACCCTGCGCTCCGAGTGCGCGTCCGAGGGCGTCCCGGCGGAAACCGTGCATGTCGGTGCGACCAGCCAGGACGTGATGGATACCGCCCTGATGCTTATGGCGCGCAGCGCCGGTCGCATCGTGATCGACGACCTCCGCGCCGCCGCCGACGCCGCCGCCGACCTCGCCCGCGACCATCGCGAGACTCCGATGATCGCGCGCACCCTCGGCCAGCAAGCGCTCCCGACGACCTTCGGCGCGTTGGCGGCGTCGTGGTTCACTGGACTCGACGCCGCCGCCGTGTCACTCGAGCGGACCGTGGCTGCGCTGCCGGTGCAGTTCGGCGGCGCCGCAGGCACTCTCGCAGCCGTGCACCCGCACGGGCTCGCCATTGCCGATGCGCTCGCCGACGAGCTGGGGCTCGCTCGACAGGTAGTCCCGTGGCATACCGTCCGTATCCCGACGGCGACACTGGCGGCCGCGCTGGGCGTCGCCGCCGGGGCGGTGTCGAAGCCTGCCACCGACATCACCCTGCTGGCCTCGACCGAGTTCGGCGAGGTCGCCGAGGACACACCAGGTGACTCGTCGGCGATGCCGCACAAGCAGAATCCCGTGGCGGCCATCACGGCGCGTGCCGCGGCGCGTCGAGTCCCCGGGCTGGTATCGACGGCCCTGTCCTCGATGGACCACGAGTCCGCCCGGGCAGCCGGCGCCTGGCACGCCGAATGGGAAACCGTCACCGAGTTACTTCTGCTCTCGGGCGGTGCGGCGCACCGCCTCTCGGAGAGCGTCGGCGGCCTGCAGGTCGATGCCGACGCGATGTCGCGCAACCTCGCTCTCACCGGCGGTCTGATCCTCGCCGAGAGGGTCACTGCCGCGCTGTCCGAGTACACCGAATCGGCGCGTGACATCGTCACCGCCGCAGCTGCTTCCAGCGTCCCACTGGATCAGGCACCCGCGATCACTCAGCACCTCCCGCCCAGCACCCTGCGCGACCTACTCGACCCCTCGCACTACCTCGGTCACGCGGTCGATCTCGTCGACCGTGCCCTCGCAGCACGGCCCACAGGAGGACACCGATGACAGTGAACCTGCACCACGAACAACGCGGCGACCCAGCCATGCCTCCCGTACTGCTGCTCGGTTCGCTGGGCTCGAACCTCCACATGTGGGATCCGCAGATCCATGCCCTCTCCGCACACGCCCACGTGATCGCGGTGGACCACCGCGGCCACGGCGGTTCTCCCGCCCCCGCAGGCCCGTACACGATGACCGACCTGAGCGGCGACGTACTCGCACTACTCGACCGGCTCGGCCTGCACTCCGTTCACGTCGTGGGGCTCTCGCTCGGCGGCGCGATCGGCCAATGGCTGGCCGCGCACCACCCGCAGCGCGTGCGGACTCTGACCTTGATATGCACGGCGGCGCAGTTCGCGCCACCCCAGAAGTGGATCGACCGCGCCGCCACGGTCCGTACGAATGGCATCGCGTCGATCGCCGAGTCGGTCGTCGAACACTGGTTCACCCCTGAGCTGGCGCAACGTGATCCGGACCTCATCGCGCGCCACCTCGAAATGGTCCGCGGCACACCCGACGAAGGCTACGCAGCATGCTGCGATGCACTGGCGGAGTGGGACGGTCGCGGCGACCTCGCCCGCATCGTCGCCCCCACGCTGGTAATCGCGGCGGAGCAGGACACCCGGACCCCACCGTCGGTGCACGAGGCGATCGCCGACGGCATCGCAGGTGCCGAGCTCCACGTCCTGTCCCCCGGAGCACACCTCGCCAACGTCGAGCAAGCCGGCGCCGTCACCCGCCTGATCGAGCGCCACATCGAGCGACGCGCGAGCGTCCCCCTCGATGCCGCCCGCCGCGCGGCCCACGATGTCGGCATGTCGGTTCGCCGGTCGGTACTCGGCGATGCGCACGTCGACCGTGCGATCGAATCGACGACGCCGTTCACCGAGCCCTTCCAGGACTTCATCACCCGCACCGCGTGGGGTGATGTCTGGGCCCGAGAAGGCCTGGACCACCACACCCGCCGATTGTTGACCCTCGCGATCCTCACTGCCGTCGGCAACGAGCACGAGCTCGACATGCACATCCGGGCTGCGCTGCGCGCCGGGGTGGATCCACAGATGCTCGTGGAAGTATTCCTGCACGCCGCGGTGTACGCGGGTGTGCCGAACAGCAACCGAGCATTCGCGCTCGGCAAGCAAGCGCTCGCCGACCTGGCGGACGCCACCGATGGGAGTAGCCGACAGTGACAAGTACCAGCCCGACCAGCATGAGCGCGACCAGCATGGGCACGACGAGTGCGAGCGGGACCGACACTCCCACGACCACGAGCGGAGGATCCACCGACTACGTACAGTCGCTCGCACGCGGACTGTCCGTCATCCGGGCGTTCGACGCCGAGAACCCTCGTCGCACGCTCAGCGACGTCGCCCGCGCGACCGATCTCACGCGTGCGACTGCCCGCCGGTTCCTGCTCACCCTCGTCGAACTCGGCTACGTCCGCACCGACGGCTCGACGTTCTGGCTGACCCCACGGGTGCTCGAACTCGGGTACAGCTACCTGTCGAGCCTGTCCCTGCCCGAGATCGCCCACCCGCACCTCGAGGCCCTCTCGGCACGGGTACACCAGTCGACGTCGGTGTCGGTCCTCGATGACGGCGACATCGTGTACGTCGCGCGTGTGCCAGTCAGTCGAATCATGACGGTGTCCATCACTATCGGAACCCGCTTCCCCGCTTTCGCGACGTCGATGGGCCGCGTCCTGCTGGCCGGGTTGAGTCCCGCCGACCTGGACACATACCTCCACCAAGTGGAACTGTCCCCGCTCACCGGGCACACGATTGCCACGCCCGCCGCGCTGCGCGCCGAACTCGACAAGGTCCGGGCCCAGGGTTTCTGCGTCGTCGACCAGGAACTCGAGGAGGGACTGCGCTCCCTCGCAGCGCCCATCAGGGACAAGTCAGGCGCGGTCGTCGCGGCCGTCAATATCTCGATGCAGGCGGCGCGGTACACCAGCGAGGCTGTGGACGAGACGTTGGTACCCGCTGTGGTCGCAACTGCGGCGGAGATCTCGGCAGACGTGGCCCGCACCCAGACGAAAGCGCTCCCGTAACAAGGAATAAAGACATGCCTGACGCAGTCATCTGCGAACCGCTCCGCACCCCCGTGGGCCGTTTCGGCGGCGTCTTCCGCGATATCCCGCCCGAGGACCTTGCCGCCACCGTCATCACCGAACTTGTCTCGCGCACAGGGATATCCGGGTCCGACGTCGACGACGTGATCCTCGGCCAGGCCTCCCCGAACGGCGAGGCTCCCGCCATCGGCCGAGTCGCGGCACTCAACGCTGGGCTGGGTGTGGACGTCCCGGGCCTGCAGGTCGACCGTCGCTGCGGATCGGGCCTGCAGGCGATCATTCAGGCGGTGATGACGGTCCAGTCCGGAGGCGGTGACCTCGTGATCGCCGGTGGCGTCGAGTCCATGAGCCAGGCCGAGTTCTACGCCACTGGGATGCGGTACGGCGTGCGTGGCGAATCGCTCGAGCTCAACGACCGGTTGGCCCGCGCCCGCGTCACTGCCGGTGGCCGCAACTACCCCGTCCCCGGAGGCATGATCGAGACCGCCGAGAACCTACGCGCGGATTTCTCCATCAGCCGTGAGGATCAGGACGCCCTCGCGGTCCAGTCCCACCAGCGCGCGGTCGCCGCACAGCGCAACGGGGTGTTCGCCGAGGAGATCGTTCCGGTGACCGTGCCACAGCGCAAGGGCGATCCGCTCGTCGTCGACACAGACGAGCATCCGCGCGCCGACACCAGCCTCGAGTCCCTCGCCAAGCTCCGTCCGATCAGAGGCAAGATCGACCCCGACGCGACGGTCACCGCCGGCAATGCCAGCGGCCAGAACGACGGCGCCGCCGCCGCGATCGTCACCACCCCGGAACGGGCCCAGATGCACGGCCTGCGCCCACTCGCCCGGCTAGCGAGCTGGGCGGTGGCCGGTGTCGCTCCGCGGACGATGGGCGTGGGGCCGGTGCCGTCGACCGAAAAGGCCCTCGGCCGAATCGGTCTCACGCTGGCCGGCATGGACGTGATTGAGCTAAACGAGGCATTCGCCGCGCAAGCCCTCGCGGTGACTCGCACGTGGGGCCTCGAACCCGACGACGGGCGCCTGAACCCGAACGGCTCGGGAATATCCCTCGGTCATCCCGTGGGCGCGACCGGCGCCCGCATCCTCACGACGTTGCTGCGCGAGCTCGACCGCCGAGGGGCTCGCTACGGCCTCGAAACGATGTGCATCGGCGGCGGCCAGGGGCTGGCCGCGGTGTTCGAGCGTGTCGCCTGACCCGGATCCGCTCGGTGCGTGCGAGGGTGTGAGCCCGGCGTGACCGCAATGCCCCAGCGTGATCGCAATGCGTCGGCGTCGGCCGGCTCAGTCCAGCGGAGTGCCCACGTAGTTCTCGGCGATCAGCGTGCGCCCCGCGACCGAGCGGGTGACCATGTCGAGCTCAGCGACCTGGCGCCGGTGGTCGAAGGCGGAAGCGTCGGGCAGACGGTGCAGCATCGACGACATCCACCACGAGAAGTGCTGGGTACGCCAGATCCGCGGTAGCACCGTCTCGGTGTACGCGTCGAGCCGACCACGGTCGCCGGTTTCGAAGAACTCCGCAATGCCGTTCGAGAGCGCGTAGACGTCGGCGACGGCCAAATTGAGGCCCTTCGCGCCGGTGGGCGGAACGGTATGCGCGGCGTCGCCGGCGAGAAAGAGGTTGCCGTGCTGCATCGGCTCGCACACGAAGCTGCGGAACTGCAGGATCGACTTCTCGAAGATCCTGCCGTCCTTGATCTGCGCTCCTTCACCGTCGACGCGAGCGTGCAGTTCGGACCAAATCCGGTCGTCGGACCAATTGTCGATCGAATCCTCCGGGTCGACCTGGAGGTACTGCCGCTGCACCTCCGGCGTACGAGTACTGATGAGCGCGAAGCCACGCGGGTGGTTCGCGTAGATCAGCTCCTCCGACGACGGTGGTGCTTCCGCGAGTATGCCCAACCATGCGAACGGGTACTGGCGGAAATAGTCCTGGCGAATCGTGGCCTCGGGGATCAGGTTGCGCGTCTCGGTCCGGGAACCGTCGCAGCCCGCGACCATCGCACACGCGAGTGCGTGCCGGTTGCCGTCCGCATCGGTGTAGGTGATGTACGGCTTGTCGGTCGCGTGATCGTGGACCTTGACCTCGGAGACGCCGAAGCGGATGTCACCGCCGTCCGAGAGCCGTTTTGCGATCAGGTCCACGAGGACCTCGTGCTGCGGGTAGACCGTGACGGCGCGACCGTCTGTGAGCTCGTCGAACGCGATGCGGTGTCCACGGCCTCCGAACCGCAGCTCGATGCCATGATGCTCGAGCCCCTCGGCTTTCACACGGTCACCGAGCCCGGTCTCGACCATCAGGTCGACCGTGTTCTGTTCGAGGACACCTGCGCGGATGGTGCCCTCCACCTCCGCCCGCGTGCGGGCCTCGAGGACAACGGATTCGATGCCCCGCAAGTGCAGCAGGTGGGACAGCATCAGTCCCGCGGGGCCGGCCCCGACGATGCCGACCCGGGTTCGCGAGTTGGTCCTTCGAGAGTTGGTCACAGGTAGCTCCTCGGTAGAACGTGATCTACAACACTGTCCCGCCCGGGTGCCGACTGCAGAACCGTCACTTTCACTCAGTGGAAGATTCCTCCGTTGTCAGGCCTCGCGAGATACCGCGCCCCGCGGCCCGCAGTGCCGGAATCAGCGGCGCGGGATCGACGTCGGCACCGACGACGACTGAGATCGCCGCGACCGCCTCGCCCGACGGACGCAGCACCGGGGCGGCGACAGCGAGGGTGCCCAGGTTGAGATGCTCGCGGCACACCACGAAACCGCGACGCCGTATCTCGTCCAATACCTGACGCAGTCGGTGTTCGGAGGTGATGGTGTTCGGGGTGAACCGTTCGAGGCCGGCCTCGAGGACCGCGTCGAGAAGTTCGCCACCACCGTGCGCGAGCAACACGAGACCGCCACTGGACGCGTGCAGTGGGAGCCGACCACCGGCCCGTCCGACCACGGTCACCGCGGCGCGGCCGGAGAGCCTTTCGATGTAGAGCGCCTCGAGTCCGTCCCGCACGATCAACTGCACGTTCTCGTGGGTCGCCTCGTAGAGGTCCTCCAGATAGGGCATGGCGATCTGCCGGAGCCCGTGTGCGCGCGGAGCGAGGGCGCCGAGCTCCCAGAGCCGGACTCCGATCTGGTACCGCCCATCGGCTGCGCGTTCGAGTGCCCCATTGGCCACCAACTGCGTGCACAACCGGTGGACCGTCGGCAGCGGGAGATCCGTGCGACGACTCAGCTCCGACTGTGTCATCCGGACGCGGGTGACGGAGAAGCACTCCAGCAACCGGAATACCCGGCCGAGCATGCTCCGGTCCGTTTCGTTCACGTCGGCCACTCCACGAGCGTCCCGTCGGACCGGTGTCCAGCCCGATAGCCATCCGGCGGACCGAACAGTCCGCGCCTCGGCATTCGCCTGTGACTCACCACAGCCTTGACATTCGTCTGTGACTCGCCACACAATAGCAAAGTTCTAGAATTGAACACTGGTTCGCATTACGAACGCACTCTCTCGGAGATCGAATGAGCACCACCGAACGCCCTGTGATGCGCCGAACTACATCGGCTCTCTGGGTGGCTCCCCTGTGTTGGGCTGCAATCCTCCTCGACGGTTTCGACTTGGTCGTGCTCGGGACGGTGATCCCCTCCATCCTGGACGGGAACTGGAACGTCGGCATCGGAACACTCACGACCATCACGACGCTCAGCCTCGTCGGCATGACGATCGGTGCGCTGACCATCGGAACGCTTACCGACATCATCGGCCGCCGCCGAGTGCTGATCTTCGCCGTCGCCGCGTTCTCATTCCTTACTTTGCTCTGCGCTCTGGCTCCCAACCCGTTCCTCTTCGGGCTCTTCCGCTTCCTGGCGGGCATCGGACTCGGTGGCGCCCTGCCCACCGCGCTGGCGATGGTCAACGAGTTCTCCAAGAAGCAGGGCGGAGGTTCCGCCTCAACGCTGCTGATGACCGGCTACCACGTCGGCGCCGTCGCGACCGCCGCACTGGCCCTCGTACTCATCGATCCGTTCGGGTGGCAGTCGATGTTCGTCGCCGGTGCACTTCCGGCCATCGTGCTCGTCCCCCTCATGATCCGTTACCTGCCGGAATCACCGGCGTACCTGCTCTCCCGGGGCCGTCACGCGGAGGCCGAGGCCATCGCCGGCGAGTGCGGCCTGACCCTCGAGACCCGGCCAGTCGCCACCGTCCCAGCACCATCGCAGCCGGCGCGCATGCTCTTCACTCCCAGGTTCCTGCGCAACAGCATCTCCATCTGGGTCACGTCGTTCATGGGTCTGCTGCTGGTCTACGGCCTCAACACCTGGCTGCCGACGATCATGCGCGAGGCCGGCTACGACCTGGGCGCAGCCCTGACCCTGCTACTCGTCCTCAACACCGGCGCCATCGTGGGACTGCTGATTGCCGGGGGTGTCGCGGACCGGATCGGGCCGCGGACCGCGTGCATCGCCTGGTTCGCCGGTGCGGCCCTTTTTCTCGCGCTGCTCAGCATCAAGGTGTCGTTCGGCATCTACGTCCTGGTGTTCCTCGCGGGTTGCTTCGTCTTCAGCGCCCAGGTGCTCGTGTACGCCTTCACCAGCGCCAGCCACCCAGCGAGCATCCGTGCCACCGCGTTGGGCTGGTCGGCCGGCATCGGCCGGATCGGTGCGATCTGCGGACCGCTGCTCGGCGGACTACTTCTCGACGCCGGCGTGGCCGTCCCGTGGGGGTTCTACGCATTCGCCCTGGTTGGGCTCATCGGCCTGGTTGCGATGTCGACCAGCCGTGCGGTCAAACAGCTTGACGGGTAGCTACCGGATGGGTGCGAGCGTGGGCCGCTTGGCCACGACGTCGTCGCCCGACGACGTGCCACGGATACGCCGTCCGATCCAGGGCAGGACGAACTCCTTGGTCCACAGCAGATCGGCGCGGAGCTGGGACGCCCGATCCGTCGGCAGGTCCGGACCGAGCGGATCCACCGCGATGTGGTGTTCGATGCCGAGTGTCTCGAGGACTCGGATGGCCATGTTCTGGTGGCCGACGGTGGACATGTGCAGGCGGTCCCAGTCCCACATCCGCAGGTCGCGGTATTCGTCGAAACGCCAGAAGTCGACGATCTTCGCGCCGTGCCGTTCGGCGACTTCCCGGACGAGTTCGTTGTAGATCGCTGCGCGGCCCCGCAGCTTGCCGAAGACCGCAGCCCACCCGGTGTCGTAGGCGGTCCACATCAGCACGGTCGCACCGGTGGCCGCCAATTTTCCGATGGCTTCGTCGTACCGCTCCACGAGCGCGTCGATGTCGATCGTGGGTCGCATGAAATCATTGCCGCCCGCATAGATCGTCACCAGATCCGGCTCCAGCGCGACCGCCGCGTCGACCTGCTCCTCGATGATCGGGACCATCAACCGACCGCGGATCGCGAGGTTGGCATAGCCGAAGTCGGCACTGCGCTGGGCGAGCTCCTCGGCGACTCGGTCCGCCCACCCGCGCAGCCCGTTGGGCCGGGTCGCGTCGGGGTCGCCGACACCCTCGGTGAACGAGTCACCGAGAGCGACGTATCTGTGGAAGACGGGTTCCTGCGGCATCATGCCCCCCAGTTTCTCATTAGCGACACTAAAGGAATCAGGTGCGGTCACACGTCGGTGCTGAACCGCACCCCGCCGTCGGGGATCGAGACGCCGGGCCACACGCGGGCACCGCTGATCAGCTCGCACCGCGCGCCGATGTCAGCGCCGTCACCGACCACCGCGTCCCGCACCAGCGCCCGCGGACCGATCCGGGAACCGAACCCGATGATCGACCGCTCGACCACCGCACCGGCCTCCACCTGCGCGCCGTCGAACAGCACGGCCCCGTCGAGTCGGGCACCGGCACCGACAACCGCGCCGCGACCGACGACCGTGCCGCCGATCAGCAGCGCTCCCGGCGCCACACCGGCACCCGGATGGACCAGAGACTCGCCGCGCGGGCCCTCCAACGCGGGCGACGGCGCAATGCCACGAACGAGGTCAGCCGAACCACGCACGAAGTCGTCGGGCGTACCCATGTCCCGCCAGTACGAGCTGTCGACGTGACCGAACACGCGCGCACCGTCTGCGAGCAACGCGGGGAAGACCTCGCGCTCGACCGAGACCGGACGATCCGAAGGGATCTTCTCGATGACCTCGCGGCGGAAGACGTAGCAACCTGCGTTGATCTGGTCGGTCGGCGGATCCTGAGTCTTCTCCAGGAATGCCGTCACGCGGCCGTCCTCGTCGGTGGGCACGCAACCGAAGGCCCGCGGATCGCCGACGCGAACGAGGTGCAGTGTGACGTCGGCGTTGTTCCGGTGGTGGGTGTCGAGCACCGTCGCGAGATCGGTGCCACCGAGGACATCCCCGTTGAAGACCATGATGTTGTCGGCCCGCAGGTTCGGAAGCACGTTGCGGATACCGCCGCCGGTGCCCATCGGTTCGACCTCGGTGACGTACTCGATCTCGAGGCCCATTCCGCTGCCGTCACCGAAGTACTCCTCGAAGACCTCGGCCTTGAACGAGGTACCGAGCACGACGTGGGTGATGCCGGCCTGCTTGATGCGCGCGAGCAGGTGCGTCAGGAACGGCACCCCCGCGGTCGGGAGCATCGGCTTGGGCGCGGACAGCGTGAGTGGACGCAGCCTGGTGCCCCGGCCACCCACCAGAACTACGGCGTCGGTCGCCGGTGCAGTTGTCATGCTTTCCCCTCAATCTCTATTTCCCGACGCTCGTCCACGCCGCGCCGCCGAACGGCTGCCGCGACCGCGAGCTTTGAACGCAGGGCTAGTCCCCCCCGCAACGCCCACCGTAGGGGCGCCTGCCACCACAGCGGGTGGCGGTCGGCCTGGAAACGGTAGGCGCTCTGATGATGGGCGGGCAGCATCAACTCGGGATGGCGGCCCGCGGCATGTCCCTTGGCGTGGGTCACCTCAGCAGACGGCACGAACACATTGAGCCAGCCCGCCTTCCCGAGACGGTCACCGAGGTCGACGTCCTCCATGTACATGAAGTAGCGCGAATCGAAGCCGTCGACCGAATCGAACGCAACCCGCCGCAGCAACAAGCACGAGCCCGACAGCCAACCCGCGGCACGCTCGCTGATCGCGTCGTTCTCCTGGCGGTACCGCAGGGTCCACGGGTTCGACGGCCACACCGAGCCTAGGACCGCGTGCCCGGCTCCGGAGACCAGGCCTGGCACCTGGCGTGCCGAGGGATACACACTGCCGTCCGGTTCGCGAACCATCGGTCCGAGAGCACCGGCTCGCGGCCACCGCTCCGCCGCGGCCAGCAGCTCGTCGATCGAGCCCGGCGACCAGCGGACGTCGGGGTTGACGACGATGACGAACTCGATGTCGGGATCGATCTCGGCGACGGCGCGGTTGATCGCCCCGCCGTATCCGATGTTGCCGCCGGTTCGCAGCAGCCGGACATGATCATGAGCTGCGGCGGCCGCCTCGGGCGCGCCATCGGTGGACCCGTTGTCGGCAAGGATGACCTGCGGATACTCGACGGTGGCGTCGGCCAGAGTGCTCAGGAAATGCTCCAGATGCTCGCCTGGCGAGTAGGTCACCGTCACCACGGCCAGCTTCGAACTCACGCGGGCCAGCCTAGCCCGAACGCCCGTACCGTTTTCACCCGAGCCGTGCCAGCGCGTCAGCCAGCGCTTCCCACCACGGACGCAGCGGGGTCAGTCCGGCCGCCTCCCAGGAGCGGGGAGAGAGCACCGAGTACGCAGGTCGTGGCGCCGGCTTGGCGAACTCGGCGCTCGAACACGGTTGAACGCGCTCAGGATCGGCACCGACTTCGGCGAACACTGCGCGGGCCAGGTCGAACCGTGTCGCGGAGCCGGCGTTGGTCGCATGAAGGGTGGTCACACCCCGGCCGCCGGTGCAGGCGAGCTCGAGCAGGCCGGCGGCCAGATCCACCGAGTAGGTGGGCGCGCCCATCTGATCGTCGACGACCCGGACCGTGTCGCGCTCGCGTTCCAGTCGCAGCATGGTCGCGACGAAGTCGGCTCCTGCGCCGCTAGACCCCCCAGCCGTGCCGGTGTACACCCAAGCCGTCCGGACGATCTGCGCACTGGGTAGCTCCGCGTGGACCGCTCGCTCCCCCGCCAACTTGGTTCGGCCGTAGACCGACCGAGGACCGGTCGGGTCATCGGCCTCGTAGGGCACGGCGGCGTCGCCTGCTCGGTCGCCGGCGAAAACGTAGTCAGTCGAGACCTGGATCAGGCCCGCGCCGGCACGCGAGCAGGCGGCTGCGAGGTTGCGCGCGCCTATTTCGTTGACGGCGCGAGCGGCCGCCTCGTCCGACTCCGCGCCGTCGACGGCCGTGTAAGCGGCACAGTTGATGACGACCGCATCGGGTTCCACCCACCGATCGACCGCATCGCGGTCGGTGATGTCGAGTTCGGCCGACCCGACGCCCGCAGCCTGCAGGCCTTTGTCCTCGGCGCACCGCAGCAGTTGGCTGCCTAGTTGGCCACGTGCACCCGTCACCAGAATTCTTCGCACAGCTACGAGTCTGGCACGCCGAGGATCGCCACCCCTCGTCCGAACGCGATCGCCAGTAACCTGGACGTCAGTCAACGTGAGAACCGACGTCAGTCAACGTGAGAACCGACCGCCATGGAGACACACACGTGCCACAGGAGTCGACCGCACGGAAGGTACCGCGGCCACGGGCCAGGGCCTCGCGTACTCAGATCGCTGTTGCGATCACCGCGGTACTCATCCTGGTGGTCACGGGAATCGCTTGGCGCGGTGTCGACTCACTGCGATCGAACCTCGCGACGATCGGTGGCCTCGGACTGGGTGGTGCCAGGGACGGCGCCGTCGACATCCTCCTCGTAGGCATAGACAGTCGGACGGACGCGCACGGAAACCCACTGAGCCCGTCGGAACTCGCCTCGCTCCACGCAGGCGACGAGATCGCCTCCAACACCGACACGATCATCCTCATCCGCGTACCCAACGACGGCAGCTCTGCGACCGCCATCTCCATCCCACGCGACGCGTACGTCGACGTCCCCGGTCTGGGCATGTCGAAAATCAACGCGGCCTACGGTGCAACAAGGGAGATCGAACGCCAGGAACTGATCGAGGAGGGCGAATCCGAGGCCGAGGCCGACAAGGAAGCCACGCAGGCCGGTCGTGAGGCTCTGATCAAGTCGGTGGCGAACTTGACCGGTATAACCGTCGACCACTACGTGGAGATCGGCCTGCTCGGGTTCGTGCTGCTCACCGACGCGGTCGGCGGCGTCGACGTGTGCCTCAACGCGCCCGTCTACGAGCCCCTCTCGGGTGCGAACTTCCCGGCCGGCGAGCAGACACTCAACGGCTCCGAGGCCCTCAGCTTCGTCCGCCAACGGCACGGACTGCCCCGCGGAGACCTCGATCGGATCGTCCGCCAACAGGTATTCATGGCTTCCCTCGTCCAGAAGGTGCTGAGCGCGAATACCCTCACCAACCCGGGAAGATTGAACGAACTCTCCAGCGCGGTGCAACGATCGGTAGTGCTCGATTCCGATTGGGACATAATCGATTTCATCACCCAGCTACAGGACCTCGCCGGCGGAAACGTGACGTTCGAGACCATCCCGGTGGTCGACATCAACGGTATGACCAACGCCGGCGAGTCCATAGTTCGAGTCGACCCCGAGGCCGTCCGCAAGTACGTCGCCGGGGTCGTGGGCGCAGAACCGAAAGAGTCCGAGACCGAGACGACCCCGACCACCATGCCCGACATCGACATGTCGTCTTTCACCGTCGACGTCGTCAACGACAGCAACGTCAGCGGCCTGGCCTCGAGCGTCGGACAGACTCTCGTGAGCGAAGGCTTCGATCTCGGAACCGTCGGCAACAACACCGGCAGGTCCGTAGCGCGCACCACGGTGTTCGCAAACAATGCCGACAGCGAGGCAGCCCAGGCCGTCTCAGTGACTCTCGGAGGGCTGCCGATCCATGCAGACCCGTCCCTCCGCTCGGGGGAAGTCCGCGTCGTCTTGACCGGGGACTACAGGTCGTACTCCGGGACCACCTCGACACCGAGCAACATCGCCAACCCGGGTACCTCGCCGACGCCGGTCGACCCGGGCCCCGCGATCACCGCCGGCGAGCCGGGACCACACTGTGTCAATTGAGCGCACCGCACTCGCGTCAATCGAGCGCACCGCACTCGCGTGAACTGAACGCACCGCACTCGCGCGAACTGAACGCACCGCTACTAGTCGAAAGAACGAATCCCGTGCCCAACCTGGCAAGCGCACTGCTCGACCCCATCCTCGCCGCCGACCCTGCCGGTCCCCGGATCACCTACTACGACGACGCCACCGGAGAGCGCATCGAACTGTCGGCGATCACCCTCGCCAACTGGGCGGCGAAGACCGCGAACTTCCTGTGCGACGAATTCGCGCTCATGCCCGGGGCACGGGTTTCGGTGCTGCTGCCCGCTCACTGGCAGACCGCCGCGGTCCTCCTCGGCGCGTGGTGGGCGGGGCTCGAGGTGACGCTGGACGCCGATCCCGATGCCGATGCCGCGCTCGCCACCGCAGATCGTCTCGACGACGTCGCCGACGTCCCCGAGGTCGCGATCCTCTCCCTCGACGCGTTCGGCCGGCCGGCCGCGGACCTGCCGGTCGGGGTCACCGACTACGCCACCGCTGTGCGCGTGCACGGCGACCAGTTCGACACCCCCGGATCCAGCTCCGCTGCACTCGACGGGCGCAGCGCCGACGAAGTCCTCTCCACGGCCCGCGCCGTTGCCGCCGAGCAGAATGTGTCCGGATCCGATCGGGTGCTCTCGACCCGCCAGTGGACCACCGCCGACGACGTCGTCGCCGACCTGGTCTCGGTACTCGCGGTGGGGGCCTCGCTGGTGCAGGTGTCCAACCCGGACGAGGCCGCGCTGGCTCGCCGCATCGATACCGAGAAGGTCACCGCTCAGCTCGACGTGTAGCCACCGTCCCCGAGGCCCGCGGCGATCTCGTAGCGGTTGCGGGCCTTGGGATTCCGCATCTCCTCCCACAAGTACAGCAGAGCGAAAACCGCCCCGTGACAACCCCATTGGTCGGCGTGGACGACCTCGTGCCGGAGCACGCGGCGGCAAGTGTTCGTGTTGGTGAGGTAGGCGCCTCCGAGGGTCATGCCGCCGCGGCTGAACCCGCCGCGCATCCCCGAGCACACGAAGATGCCGAACTCGTCGTCGAACTCGATCCGTGCCCGCCGCAGCCGCGCGTAACGCAACGCAACCACCGTGACCAGGCGGGAACTGCGGCTGCCGCGACTGGCCCGGGCCAGCATCGCCTGCCGCGCCCGAGCCTGCCGCGCATCCCTCACAACCTCACGCTAGCGCAGCCACCGGAGCCGTTCCGGCAGCGCGGCGCGCTGGTAGCAGAGCCGCAACCACCCCCGCGAATCCCCCGCCCAAAACAATGGCGGCGAGGGTGAGCCATGGCAGCGTGCCCAACTCGAGGCCCTCGAATCCGAACACCGAGGCCGATCCGGCGATGCCGAACGCGAGGCCGAGCACCACCCCCATTCCGGACGCCACGCCGGCGATCAGCAGCGCCTCCCAGAGCAGCAGCGACCGCAGGCCCGCTCGCGTGAGCCCCAGCGCACGCAACAGACCCGACTCCCTGCGCCGCTCGAGAACCGACAGCGCCATCGTGTTGCCGACCCCGATCAGTGCAATCACGACGGCCACCGACAGCAGTCCGGCCACGATCAGCAACAGTGTGTCGAGGACGGTGTCGAGTGTCGCTCGCATCACGAGGGACCCGCCGACGTCGCTGCCCGGTGCGAACTGTTCCGCGAGCGAAGCGATCTCGTCTTGTACGGCCAGGCGGTCGTCGTGAACTCCGTCCGCCAACCGGATCCACATCTGATCGACTGTGACCTGCGACGACAGCTTCGCCAACGTCTGTTTGTCCACGAGTGCCAACGTGCCGGACGCGGCGGCTCCGACGATGAGATCACCGCGGCCGGCGGAGCCTCCCAACATCACCGTGTCGCCGGGGACGAGACCGAATACTCGACGCTCGTCCGGGCCCAGCATCAGTTGCCCCGGGGCGGGCAGGTCGATGTCGGTGCGCGAGGTGGCCCGCAGGGCCCAGACGTCCACGCCGACGACCGGCATCATGCGCCCGTCGGCAAGGTTGAGATCGGCTGTCTCCAGCTGCGCGACGGCCGTTACGCCATCCAGATCCAGTACGGCGTGGGTGAGTTCGGTCGGCAGTCCCGCGGAGTCACGCGTCATGATGCTCACGTCCACGGGGAACTGGCCCTCCACCGCTCCCGGCGCGCTCGCTCTGGTGACCGCGATGCCGACGACAAGGGTGCTGGTGAGGGTGACGCCGATCAGCAGCGCCGTCGCTGTGGCGGCCGTACGCCGCGGGTTGCGGCCCGCGTTTCGCGCAGCGAGCAGCCCCACCGGGCCACCGAGCCGTCCGACCAGTGCGCCCGCGCCCGAGACCACAGCGGGCACTATTCGCTGGCTCAGCACCACGATCGCGACGAACGTGAGCAGGCCCCCGAGGCAGGCAGTCAACACCTGTCCGGTTGCAACGCTCACCGTGAGGACGCCCATGCCGGCCAGTAACGCGAGGGTTCCGCCGATCCGCCGGGTCCGAGACACCACGACCGCCTCGGGCACGGACTCGAGCGGCCGCAGCGCGGCAAGCGGCGACACTCGTGTCGCGGCGCGTCCCGGCGCCGAGGCGGCCACCATCGTCATCGCGACACCCACGACGAGTCCGACGACCACCGTCACCGGTGTCACGGACACCCCGTTCAGCGGGATCGGGACGTCGGCGGCGGACGCAATACGCTCCACCGCCCAGGCTGCCGCAACACCGAACCCGACTCCGAGCACCGACGCGACGGCACCAACACCGGCCGCCTCGACCCGGACACTGCCGCGAACCTGCGTCGCCGTCGCACCAACACAGCGCAGCAGCGCCAGATCCCGGGTGCGAGCGGCCAGCAACACCGCGAACGTGTTCGCGATCACGAGTCCCGCGACGACGACCGCGATCGCCCCGAAGGCCAGCAGCACGCTCGCCAGGAGATCCGAATCGCCGAGGTACTGCTGTGACACCAACTCCGCCTGTCGGACACCGGTTTCCACGGTGACGTCCGGCGGCAGGAACGACCGGATCCGCTGCGCCAACTGCTCCTGGGAGAGGCTACCGTCGCCGGCGGCACGGATCTCCCCGGACTCGGATCCGGCGGTCCACCGGTCGAGTTGCTCGGTCGACCCGAACACCGTCGTGCCGTTCATCCGTTGCACGGTGCCCGCGAGGTCGATCAGCCCGACGACCGTCCCGACCGAAGCCGTCGTCGTCTCGCCGGCGAACGGCGTGACCGTCAGCTGACTACCGAGGGGAATCCCTGAGTTTGCGCCCACGGCAACCTCGCCGAGGGCGTCCGGATACCGGCCGGCCGCCAGCTTCTGCCAGCGCAAGCCAGGATCCTGCGATAGCGAGACCGCCGAACCCCACGACGTTCCCTCACCGGGACGCGTGATCTTCGCGCCGGTCGAGACATCCTCGCTAGCCGCCCGCACCCCCGGTACCGCGGCGACCGCGGCCGCGTCGGCGTTCCCTGTGACGACAACGTCCGTCGTGGCGTACTGCCCGGCGAGCGAATCCGTCACTCCGGCCTTCAGGGTCGAGTTCAGTGTCAGCGTCGCCACGATGAAGCCGACAGCGATGACGACCGCGAGGACTGACGCTACGTAACGTCCCGCGTGCGCGCGCATCTGCGCCCAGGCCAGGCCGCGCATCAGCCAGCCCTGCTGAGGTCGTCGGCACCGAGTGACCGCATGGTCTCGATTACCGAATCGGTTGTCGGACGATCGATCTCACCTGCGATGGACCCGTCGGCGAGGAGCACGACGCGGTCGGCGTACGACGCCGCGACGGGGTCGTGCGTCACCATCACCACCGTCTGCCCGGTCTCACGCACACTCGAGCGCAGCAGGTCCAACACCTCGGCGCCGGTGCGGGAATCGAGGTTGCCGGTGGGTTCGTCCGCGAAGATCACGTCGGGCTGCGGCAGCAGCGCCCGCGCCACCGCGACCCGCTGCTGCTGTCCGCCGGACAGTTCGTGTGGACGGTGTCCGAGCCGGTTCGTCAGGCCGAGTCGGCGCACCACCTCGTCGCGCCACCCGCGCTCGGGCACCCGTCCGGCCAGGCGCATCGGCAGCAGCATGTTCTCCTCCGCGGATAACACCGGCAGGAGGTTGAACGCCTGGAACACGAATCCGATTCGCTCACGGCGAAGTTCGGTCAGCTCCCGGTCCCCCAGCGCGGTGATCTCCGTGCCGCCCACCTGCACCGAGCCCGACGTCGCGACATCGAGTCCGGCCAGGCAGTGCATGAGTGTCGACTTGCCCGACCCGGACGGCCCCATGATCGCCGTGAACAAGCCGGCCCCGAAGTCCACGTCCACTCCGCGGAGGGCATGGACTGCAGTTTCGCCGTGGCCGTAGGTCTTCGTCAGGCCTCGCGCCCGCACCTTGTCGTCACCATTTCTCATGCTGTCGACGTTATGGCTGGTCAGCGGCCTTCCACATCGGAGCGAGGGTCGATCTCCAAACGGCCGACAGTAATACTCCGGTAGGACGCGCCATCAGCCTCAGCGCCCATACCTTCGCTGTCATCCTTCACTACCGGCACAGAACTCCGCTGTTTACCCAAACGCGCGGGAATCCGCTCGCGCAGGTCAGGAATGGGCGCTCAGGCCGATCAGTCGGAGCCGAGGATATCCTCCGGCCGCACGAGGCCGACCTGGAAGGCGTACACGACTGCCTGCACACGGTCGCGCGACCCGGTCTTCGACAGCACCCGTCCCACATGGGTTTTGACCGTCGCCTCGGACACCACGAACTTCTGGGCGATCTCGGCGTTCGACAGTCCGTGCGCCATCGCCTCGAGGACCTCGACTTCGCGTGGCGTCAGGTCCGGGAGCGTCGGCCGCACCGTGCCCAGCATCGGGCCGACGTGCTGCAGGAGCTTGCGCGTGGACCTCGCCTCGATCACGGCATCGCCCCGGTAGACGGTGCGGATCGCGTCGAGCAGTTCCTCGGGCGGGACGTCCTTGAGGAGGAACCCGCTGGCGCCGGCGCTGATCGCTGACATGACGTACTCGTCGTTCTCGAACGTGGTGAGCACGACCACCTTCGGCGAGTCGTCGCGCGCACTGAGCCGGCGGGTGGCCTCGATCCCGTCCATGTTCGGCATCTGGACGTCCATCAGGACGACGTCGGCGGAAGTACGTGCCAGCTCCTCGATGCCGCAGGCGCCGTCCGAGGCCTCGAGCACGACCGAGAGGTCGGGTTGCGAATCGATCACCATGCGAAAACCCGCCCGCACGAGCTGTTGATCGTCGACGAGGGCCACGCGAATCATGCCGACCAGACTAGGGCGCGACGTACGGCAGCAGGCCACGCACCCGGTAGCCACCGCCCGCGAGCGGTCCGGCACTGAGCTTGCCCCCGTGCAGCTTGGCCCGCTCGGTCATGCCGATCACCCCCTGTCCGCCCGGCGATGCCTCGATCAACGCTGTCGAACTGCCGCGGCCATCGTCGGTGACGACAAGCTCGAGTTCACGCTCGCGCCAGTTCAGCTCGACACGCGCCTGTGCACGCGGCCCCGCGTGCTTGAGGACGTTGGTCAGCGATTCCTGCACGATGCGATACGCGGTCAGGCCCGCGCCGGGCGACAGCTCGCGCGGCTCCCCCGTGAGGTCGAGGTCGATATCGAGTCCGCTGTGCCGCAGTTCCACGATCAGGCCGGCGATGTCAGCAGCACCGGGTGTCACGGCGAACTCACGCGGGCGGTCCTCGCGCAGTACCGACAACAGCGCCCGCATGTCCGCGAGCGCCTGCCGCCCTGTCGACGAGATCGTCTCGAGCGCGGCGATCGCGGCCTGCGGATCCTGCACCGCGCCGTAGCGTCCGCCGTCGGCCTGTGCGATCACGACGGTGAGCGAGTGCGCGACGATGTCGTGCATCTCGCGCGCGATCCGGGTGCGTTCTCCCAGGGCGGCCAGCTCGGCTTCCTGTGCACGCTCGAGCTCGAGCAGCCGCGCCCGCTCGGCCAGACCCTCGAGTTCCTGGATACGCACCCGCCGCAGATCACCGAACGCCCACACCGCGAGGACGAACACGATGGCGAACGCGGACAGGACCGCGACGCCCTGCCACCCGATGCCGGCGAACGCGAAGTACCTGATCCCGGCCGCGGTAGCACCGACGATGGAAATGGCCAGGGCCGTATAGCTGCTCCACCGAGGAGCGTAGGCCGCGAACCCGTAGAGCGCGATCGGCACCGCGATCGCGCTCGGCATCAGCGTGTCGACGACCAGCAGGTGCACGACCGCGAACCCTGCGACCATGAAGCCGGACACCACCGTCCTTGACCGCCGCCACGCGAGTGGCACCGTCATTCCCAGCGAGATCACCGCCGCCGCGGCACCGCCCCCGGCAGCCCCGGCCAGGCAGATCAGTGACAGCAGCGCCGCCTCGACCCGGTCGATCCCGACCGCGTGGGCGGCGCTCCAGCGATACCAGCGCTCACTGAGCGGGAATCGGGCCATGCATCAGCCTCGGCTTCGATCCCTGACCGCTCAGCCGAGCAGCTTGCGGCGCAGCGCCTCGTCCTTCTCGAGAACCATTTGCTCGAGGCCTGCCTGGAAGTCGGCCATTCGCTGCAGTAGGGCCGGATCTGACGCGCCGAGGATGCGCGCGGCCAGCAGCCCCGCGTTGCGGGCGCCGCCGATCGATACCGTAGCGACGGGGACCCCGGCGGGCATCTGCACGATCGACAGCAGCGAGTCCATGCCGTCGAGGTACTGGAGCGGCACCGGCACGCCGATCACCGGAAGCGGGGTTGCCGACGCGACCATGCCGGGCAGGTGTGCGGCGCCCCCGGCGCCCGCGATGATGACCTTGATGCCGCGCCCCGCCGCGTCGCGGGCGTAGTCGAGCATTCGCTGTGGGGTGCGGTGTGCCGACACGACACCCACCTCGAACCGGATGCCGAACTCGGCGAGCGCCTCGGCTGCGGCCTCCATCGTCGGCCAGTCCGAGTCGCTGCCCATGATCAGCCCGACGAGGGGCCCGTTCGATTCAGTCACTTCGTGCTACTCCCCTTGTGTTCCATCCAAGACGTGTCATTCCCGCCCAGCGTCATCCCCGCCAGTGCTCATTCCCGCCCAGCGTCATCCCGCCCGTGTGCATCCCACCCGTCGGTCCACTCGGCATACGACAGCCAGTACGCCGCCCGCTCCGCGCGCTCGCGCACCTCAGCAACGTACGCCGGATCGTCCGGTGAACCCTCGGCACCGCCAACCACATTGACGTGACCAATCTTGCGGTCCTTGCGCTCGCCCTTGCCGTAGAGGTGCACCTTGACGTCGGGCATGCGCGCGAACAGGTGGTGCAGTCGCTCGTCCATGCTCATGGTCGGCGGCTCGGGTGCGCCGAGGACGTTCGCCATCACAGTGACCGGTGCGGTAGGTGAGGTGTCACCGAGCGGGTAGTCCAGAACGGCTCGCAGATGCTGCTCGAACTGCGACGTCCGCGCGCCGTCCTGTGTCCAGTGACCGGAGTTGTGCGGACGCATTGCCAGTTCGTTGACGACCAGCGCGCCGTCCGTGGTCTCGAACAGCTCGACGGCCATCGCACCCACGACGCCCAACTCGGACGCCACCCGCAACGCCAATCGCTCGCCCTCCGTCGCGAGGTCGGCCGACAGCTGCGGTGCCGGCGCGACTACGACCGCGCACTGCCCATTTCGCTGAACCGTCTCGACGACCGGCCAGGACGCGCCCTGCCCGAACGGCGACCGCGCGACCATCGCCGAGAGCTCCCGGTTGAAATCGACTGCCTGCTCGACCATCAGCGTGACGCCCCGGTCGAGTTGCTCTGCAACGATCGCCTCGGCCTCGTCGGAGTCGTCGGTGATCCAGACACCGCGACCGTCATAGCCGCCGCGTACGGCCTTGAGGACGACGGGCCAGCCGTGCTCGGCACCGAACCGAATGACATCCTCGGCCCACGTGACCTCCGCGAAGGCCGGGACCGGGACACCCATCTCGCTGAGTTTGCGCCGCATCGCCAGTTTGTCCTGCGCGTACACGAGAGCCTGCGGCGGGGGTTGAACGTTGACACCCTCGGCCACGAGCGCATCGAGGTGCTCGGTGGGGACGTGTTCGTGATCGAACGTCAGCGCAACCGATCCGACTGCGGCCTTGCGCAGCGCCGCGAGGTCGGTGTGACTGCCGAGCACGACGTCCGGGCTGACCTGCGCGGCGGGCTCATCGATGCCTCCCGCGAGCACCCGCAGGGTCTGTCCCAACTCGATCGCGGCCTGGTGCGTCATACGGGCGAGCTGACCGCCACCGATCATCGTCACCACCGGCATCCCGCTCGGGAGATCTCGCTGCGGGGTGGGGCGAGCTTCGGATTCAGATTTGCCGGTCACGACTCACCATGGTGTCACGTTCGTCCGTCGGTGCTCCTGTCGAGGTCGTCCAGCATCGCGACCTGTGAAGAACCTGATAGAACGCCGTCTGCTGCATCGATGAGATTACGTATTCGTACAATACTTCGTTGTGTCTTTCGTCGATGCGGCGATCAGCCGAGTTCCGCAGCCCTTCCGGACCATCGTCGTTCGCCACCGCGAGTTCATCAAGTTCGCGATCGTCGGCGGCACGACCATGGTCGTCGACCTCGCGATCTTCTACACCCTGAGCCTGTCGATCCTCGAGCAGAAGCCTGTCGTCGCCAAGGTCTTTGCAGGCGTCATCGCGACGATCCTGAGCTACATCCTCAATCGCGAGTGGTCGTTCAAGCACCGTGGTGGCCGCGAACGGCATCACGAGGCACTGCTGTTCTTCACGATCAGTGGCGTCGGTGTCATCATCGCGGCGGCACCGCTGTGGATCGCGAACAACATCTTCGACATCCGTACTTCCCTGAGCTTCACGGCCCTCTTGGTCGTGGACTTCGTCCTCAACTACATCATCGGCAATCTGCTGCAGATGACCTTCCGATTCTGGGCCTTCCGCAGGTGGGTCTTCCCGGAGGAATCCACCGAACACGAGGCTTTCGATCAGCCCGAACCGGCGAGTTTGGCGGGAGACGATCCCGGCCGCGTATGACTCCCGGCCCTGTACGACTCCCGGCCGTGTATGACTCCCGGCCTTGTATGACACAGTCGGTGCCGACTAGCCCGGTGTCCGACCAGCCCATGTTCGACTGGAGCAGCGTCCAACCAGCGCAGGTCGGCCTAGCGCGGTTCGTGGATACCGGCCACCCGCGTCGGGGCTTCGTCCCGGACTGGCGAAAGGAACACCGCGAACAGGGCGGGTCGTCTGCGCTGGAGTTCGAGACGCCCGCCGTCGGCCTCCACCAATGCTCGCGCGAGCGCCAGCCCGACCCCCGTCGATCCGGCCCCGGAGAATCCTCGATCGAAGATGTGGGGCGCCAGCTCGTCGCTCACTCCCTCGCCCTCGTCGGATACCTCCACGCATACGCGGGAATCGAGCGAATCCTTCGGCGACCCTCGTCCCACCGGACCGGAAGCGAGCCGAACTGAGACCGTGCAGGTGCCGGAGCCGTGCTGCAGGGAGTTGTCGATCAGCACCGACACCGCCTCGCGCAGCCGTGAGCCGGTCGCTGACGAAGTCAACCGTGGCTCGCCCCGCAGTCGCAGTACCCGACCGGAATCCTTGAACGGACCCTGCCAGTCCTCCACGACGCTCGCGAGTTCCTTCACCACCGAGACCTGCTCGTGGCTGGCGGCATCGTCATCACGGGACGATCGCACGAGATCGTCCACGGCGACCGTGAGCCGATCGACCTGCGCCATCGCTTCCTCTGCCTCGTGCACCACGGAGGGATCCGGGTGGCCGGACAGTTCGTCCAGCCGCAGGTGCACCGCTGTCAGTCGGCTCCGCAGCTGGTGCGAGACATCGCCGACGAGTGCATGCTCACGTTGCAAACGCCCCGATATCTCGACGGTCGCAGAATCCAGCACGTCGGACACGCGATCGAGTTCCGGGATGCCGTGCCTGCGGGGGTCCGGACGGAAATCCCCCTCGGCGAGCCGAGCCGCGCGCTCCGCCACGTCCCTGAGGGGATCGGCCAGGCGTTTGGCGGTCAACACCGCGACGCTTGCGCCGGCACCCATCGAAGCGAGGACCAGCAGGGTCACCGCGCCCACCGCCTGACGCTGCAGCGTGCGCATACGGTCAGACGGCACCTCGAGTCGCAGCGACCCGGACGTACCCATCGACAGCGACTCGACGAGCGGCGAGGGCACCGATTCCGCCCCGATGTCCATCCGTGCAGCCCCGTCCTCGGGCGTTGGATAGACCACGACGAGCTTGCCGCCCTCCGGTACGGCGAGACGCAGGGAGGTCGTGTCCAGTTCGCCCTGGACGACACCGGCACTGCCCTGCTGCATGATGATCTCCACAGCCATCCGGTCCAGCCGGTTCTGGAGGTCGCTGCGGGTGAAGTCGTCCACCCACAGCCACGCGGTGGAGATCAGCGGGACACCGAGCAGCAGACCCGTGAAGATGACGACCGCGAGGATCGACTGCAGGATTCTGCGACGCACGGTGCGGAGGACCTAGTCGGTGTTGATCCGGAACCCGACCCCGCGCACGGTCGCTATGCGCCGATCCGCACCCGCCCCCTCGTCACCGATCTTGCGGCGCAGCCAGGACATGTGCATGTCGAGCGTTTTCGAACCACGCAGTTCCACATCGCCCCACACCTCACGCAGGATGGTGTCGCGCGAGACGACTTGACCGGCGTGCTCGAGCAGCACCCGCAGCAACTCGTACTCCTTGTTGGCGAGTGCGATCTCGGACCCGTTGACCAGGACGCGACGCGCGGCAGGCTCGAGGCGGATCCCGGCGACCTCGACGACGACGTCCTCACCGCCGCCGCTTCGACGCAGCAGTGCTCGGACCCGCGCCATCAGTTCGGCGAGCCGGAACGGCTTGCCGACATAGTCGTCGGCGCCCGCGTCCAGGCCGACGACGAAATCGACCTCGTCGGTTCGCGCAGTCAGCATCAGTACGGCCAGGTCCAGGCTGTGTGCACGCAACTGGCGGCACACTTCGAGCCCGTCCATCCCCGGAAGACCGAGGTCGAGGATCAGCAGCTCGAACTCACCGGTGAGCGCACGCTCAAGCGCGGCCGGCCCGGTCTGTTCGGTCGTGACGGTGTAGCCCTCGCGGCCGAGCGCACGCGACAGCGGCGCAGCGATGGCTTCGTCATCTTCGGCAAGCAATACGGCGGTCACGACGACAGCCTACGATTACGCGGGCCGATGCGGTCCTATAACCAGCCTTTCCGATAATTTCGACTTTCGTCGCGTGCCTCGCCCAGACCACTGCCCTGGTAGCGTTCGCGCGGAATGTTCGCGGAATCGAACACCTGGTGGTAGAGCAGCGAGTGGACCTTCTGGACCTCGGGAATGTCGTTGAACTCGAGCGGGTCATCGGAAGACGCGACGATCACGAGCGTGCCGGTGCGCAGCATCCTGTCGACGAGCCCGTGTCGAAACTGAACGTTGCTGATCCGGTTCATGGGGATGTCTATACCGGTGTGCGTCATCACCCCGTGTCGGATCATCACTCGCCGGTCGGTGACAATGAAGTGCGTCGACTTCCACCTCAGTACCGGGACCAGGACCTTCCACGCCACGACCGCCAGCCACAACGCTCCGACCAGGATCGACACGATCGTCACGGTGCCGCCGGTCAGCTGCGACTGGGCAAGTCCCACAGCGAATCCAGCGATTGCGGTCGCCAGGATGAAGGTCACCGACGGGACGACGAGCCTCTTCCAGTGCGGATGGCGGTGGAGCACCAGTCCCTCGTCCGCCGCCAACGCGTCCTGCGGGTATCTCATGTGAAGAGTGTGGCAGTGATCCCGCGGGTGGCGGGCCCCAGCTCAGCTCGATCGGCGCGCCAGGAAGGCAGAGGCGACGACGATGAGGCCGTACAGGATCATCCACACTCCGACGACGATCACGAACACGCCGAGTGAGAGTTCAGGCTGCAGCAGCACGATCGCACCCGCGACGACGCTGATGATTCCGAGGACGATGCTCACGGCCCGGTTGCCGGGAACCTCCGTGGCGCCGGCGACGAGGTCGAGCACGCCACGGAACACCCACCACGCACCGATCACGAGTGCGATGACCACGAGCGTCTGCAGCGGACTGCGGAGGACGAGGAACCCGAGCAGCACCGCGAGCGCGCCCGATAATCCAGTCAGCGTGCGTGCCGCCGTCGGGGCGTTGACCTCGGCGAAGGAGCGCACGATCTGGATGATCCCGAACGCGAACACCTGGATCGCGATGAGCACGGCAACGACGACGAGCGTGGCGCTCGGCCACACCAATATCGCGATTCCGAGACCGAGGGTGAGAAGACCGAAAACGACGGTCAGCGCCGTCAACATGCGATCAGCGGTCTCTTGGTCCGGAGATTCACCGGCCACCCACGCTTCGCCGGAACCCGCGGACATTCCCTGCTGTGCGTTCATCTCTACCCCCTGCCGCTGCCAAACCCCTCACGAAAATTGCTGTGTGATTCAGCGTCGAACCGAAATTCAGCCGAACTGAAATCCAGCCTCCACCTGTGATTCAGCGTCCACCTGCGATTCAGCGTCCACCTGCGATTCAGCGTCCAACTCTGATTCAGACCAACTCTGATTCAGACCAACTCTGATTCAGCGTCGAACTGTGATTCAGCGTCAAAGTATCAGCACGACACACTCTGCGAGGGATTGTCCGGCGATTGCGCGCACATCCGGCTCCGGGGTGCGGACAAAGCCCTCAATTTTCACCCTTCCGGCGGGTGATTTCACCCTTCGGGGATGAGGTTTCACGAACCGAGACATTGCAGACTGCACCTGATGAAGTGGCTTCTCCACCGGTGAGCGATCGAAAGGGGAACTGCGATGACGACCAACACACCGACGACCCACGGTTCGGGCGGCGGGGGTTCCGGACAAGGGTTCGCGGCAGGTGCGTCACTCGCTGCTGCGGTCATCCTCGTCACGGTAGGAATCCTGCAGATCCTCCAGGGCATCTCGGCACTGATCAAGGACGACGTGTTCGTCGTCGGTCCGGACTACATCTACCAGTTCGACCTCACCGCGTGGGGCTGGATCCACCTGATCATCGGCGCCGTCGTCGTCCTCGTCGGTCTGGCGCTCATGACCGGCGCGATGTGGGCGCGAGTGGCGGCAATCGCCATCGCGGCGCTGTCGATCATCGCGAACTTCCTGTGGATCCCTTGGTATCCGCTGTGGTCGATCCTCATCATCGCGCTCGACGTCGTGGTGATCTGGGCGGTCGCCACCTGGAAACCCCAGACTGCGTGAGGTTCACGCCACGCGCAGCGTGAATTTCAGACCGCGCGCAGATGGGTGACGTCGCCGGCCGATACCGCGACCGGCGACTCACCCTTGGGCTTGATCACCACTCGTCCCTGTCGGTCCACATCGGTCGCGATCCCAACGAGCTCCCGGTTTCCCGGGAGCTCGGCGCGTACCAGGCGGCCGAGCGTGCCGCACCGCTCACGGTATGCCGCCGCGAGTTCGTCCACCTTCCAGTCGGCGGACTGCCATTCGCGCCACCGCTCGGCGAGCGCTCGCAGCATCGCGCGCACCAGGACGGTGCGGTCGGTGACGTCGGCATTCTCGAGCACCAGAGACGTCGCGGTGGGCACCGGAAGCTCGTCCCGCGTCAGGCTCACGTTCAGTCCGATGCCGACGACGACCGTCGGGACCGGCTCCGTCGACGCCACCTCGGTGAGGATTCCCGCGACCTTCCGGTCCTCGATCAGAACGTCGTTGGGCCATTTGAGTTCCGCCTCGACGCCGGCCACGTCGCACAGAGCATCGACCACTGCGATGCCCGACAGCAGCGGCAGCCAACCGATGTCGGACAGGTCGACCCCGGGCATGTCGAGCACAGCCGACATGGTCACCAACGCCCGCGGCGCGCTCACCCAGGTGCGCGCATGCCGACCCCGGCCGCCCGACTGGTATTCGGCGATCAGAACGCTGCGCGCATAGTCCGGGCCCTGCGGCCGGGCGAGCAGGTCGGCGTTGGTGGAGCCAGTCTCGGTCACCACGTCCAGGCACGACCAGAACGCCTTCGGGTCACCGCCGGGGCGACGAACGAGTGCGCGTCGAAGCGCACTCACATCGAGCGGTGGGCGGTTCAGATCGGTCCACATTCCAACCAGCCTAGGATGCGATTGGAAAGTGACTCGCGAGTAGCTTAGGTTGAATAATTCAACGCAACCCGACCTCACTCGACGCGAAGCCGACAGACCTGGCTAAGCTCACTTGTCATGACCAGTGTGCAGGAGCCAGCCGCGGCGGAGGCGGCGAATACCCCGGATATTCACACAACGGCGGGAAAGCTCGCTGACCTGCGGAACCGCCAGGCGCAGGCAGTGCAGCCGATGGGCGAGGCCGCCGTCGAGAAGGTCCACGCCAAGGGCAAGATGACTGCCCGAGAGCGCATCTACGCGCTACTGGACGAGGGCTCCTTCGTGGAGGTCGACGCTCTTGCCAAGCACCGCAGTTCGAACTTCGGCCTCGCCGACAACCGGCCCCTCGGTGACGGCGTCGTCACGGGCTACGGCACCATCGACGGCCGCGACGTCTGCGTGTTCAGCCAAGACGCCACCGTTTTCGGCGGCAGTCTCGGCGAGATCTACGGCGAGAAGATCGTCAAGGTCATGGATCTGGCCCTCAAGACAGGCCGGCCACTGATCGGCATCAACGAGGGTGCCGGCGCCCGAATCCAGGAAGGCGTCGTCTCGCTCGGCCTGTACGGCGAGATCTTCCACCGCAACGTCCAGGCCTCGGGTGTCATCCCGCAGATCTCCCTTGTCATGGGCCCGGCGGCGGGCGGTCACGTCTACTCACCCGCCCTCACCGACTTCATCGTCATGGTCGACGAGGCCAGCCAGATGTTCGTCACCGGCCCCGACGTCATCAAGACCGTTACCGGCGAGGACGTCACCATGGAGGATCTCGGTGGCGCCCGTACCCACATGACCAAGTCCGGTGTCGCGCATTACGTCGCCTCCGACGAGCAGGACGCCCTCGACTACGTCAAGGACCTGCTGTCGTACTTGCCGAGCAACAACCAGGCCGCGGCCCCACGCATGCTGCCGTCCGATCCGATCGACGGCTCGATCGAGGACTCTCTCACCGACGAGGACCGCGAACTCGACACGCTGATCCCGGATTCGGCGAACCAGCCGTACGACATGCACGAGGTCATCCGCCGCATCCTGGACGACGACGAGTTCCTGGAGGTTCAGGCCGGGCGTGCCGGCAACGTCGTCGTCGGCTTCGGTCGTGTCGACGGCCGCAGCGTCGGCATCGTCGCCAACCAGCCCACGCAGTTCGCCGGTTGCCTCGACATCGATGCTTCGGAGAAGGCCGCACGTTTCGTCCGTACCTGCGACGCGTTCAACGTCCCGATCATCACGCTGGTCGACGTCCCGGGCTTCCTGCCTGGCACCGACCAGGAGTACAACGGCATCATCCGTCGCGGCGCAAAGCTGCTGTACGCGTACGGTGAGGCCACGGTTGGAAAGATCACCGTCATCACCCGCAAGGCATACGGCGGCGCGTACGACGTCATGGGCTCCAAGCACATGGGTGCGGACGTCAATCTGGCGTGGCCGACCGCCCAGATCGCGGTCATGGGTGCGTCCGGCGCCGTCGGATTCGTCTACCGCAAACAGCTGCTCGAGGCCGCCCAGAACGGTGAGGACGTCGATGCACTGCGTCTCAAGCTGCAGCAGGAGTACGAGGACACACTGGTCAACCCGTACATTGCGGCCGAGCGCGGCTACATCGACGCTGTGATTCCTCCGTCGCACACCCGCGGACAGATCGTCTCGGCTCTCCGTCTACTCGAGCGCAAGATGGTTTCACTTCCGCCCAAGAAGCATGGGAACATCCCCCTATGACCGCCACAACCCGGGAAGACTTGCTGACCGACGCGGACCTGCTGACGCCGTCGGTCGACGCCGCGGCACTCGAGGGTGCCGAACTGGAGGAGGCGATCGCCGGTCTGGAGTCGCAGGAGGCCGATGAGGTGGCCGATCCCAAGGCACCGCTGGTCACGATCGTCAGGGGTAACCCGTCGGATGAGGAGATCGGCGCGCTCGTCGCGGTCTTCACAGCCGTGGCGGCGGCCTCGAGCGACGAGGTGACCGACCCACGCCCGCCCGAGACATGGGGCGCACCGACCCGCATGCACCGCGTGCAGGGGGCGTTCTCGCCGCACTCGTTCGGCAGCACGGCCGCGCCGCGCCCGTCCTGATCGAACGGTTCGCACGGTGCTGATTGCGTGGTTCCCACAGTGTTGATTGCGTGGTTCCCACAGTGTTGATTGCGTGGTTCCCACGGTGTTGATTGCGTGGTTCCCACGGTGGTGACCCGACTGGTTCTCGCCTCGGCGTCCCCGGCACGCTTGGCGGTGCTGCGGGGCGCCGGGGTCGAACCCACCGTCCGTGTCTCAGGCGTCGACGAGGACGCGGTCATCGACCAGCTGGGCGCCTCCACGGCCCCCGAGGTGGTCGTCACCGCCCTCGCCGAGGCCAAGGCCCGTGACGTGGCTTCCTCGCTCACCGCCGAGGGATGGACCGACGCCGTCGTGATCGGCTGCGACTCGATGCTGCTGATCGACGGCGAACTGCAGGGCAAGCCGCACACCGTCGACGTCGCGCGCCGCCGCTGGCAGTCCATGGCCGGCCGCAGCGCCACCCTGCTCACCGGACACAGCGTGCTGCGGGTCGAGGGCGGCACGGTAGTCGCAGAGGTGTCGGACCACAGTGGCACGGTCGTCCACTTCGGCACCCCGTCCGCCGAGGACCTCGAGGCGTACCTCGCGTCGGGCGAACCGCTGAAGGTGGCCGGGGCCTTCACCCTCGACAGCCTCGGCGGCTGGTTCGTCGAACGACTGGAGGGGGACCCGTCCAGCGTCATCGGCATCGGGCTACCGCTCGTCCGGCGCCTGCTCGGCGACGTCGGAGTCTCGGTAGCGGCGTTGTGGGCCGCTAACGCGCTCGTCCGCTAGGTCGCCGGTCTCCAGCTCCGCGTCAGCGCGCCCGCCATAGCGATCGCTTTCGCCTTCGCCCGTTCAGCGTCGGGTCCGGCGAATTCGGCGTCGACCGCCTCGCACCACAGATGCAGCCACCGCGCGAGTTTCTCGCCCGCGAGCCCGTGTTGCCGATTCAGCGCCTCGTGGACCATCGCGAATTCGCCTCGGTAGCGCGTGGTGCGGAACAGGATCTGCTCCCAGAAGTCGCCCACGACGGGGAGGTGGCCGTCCAACCCGATCGTCGCGAGGGTCTCGAATGCCGCCGCCAGGACCGGATCGACGAGAGCCCGCTCGTAGAACGCTCGCACCAACCTGTCGATGTCGGCGCGGTCGGCTATATCGCGGCGGTCGTCGGTGGGGCGTGTCACGATCCACGACGGTACTGACTACCCACCGGTAGCCGGGGGTGATCTCGACCGCTCCCACTGGTGGGGGACCACATAGAATCGACAGTGGACAACCCTCCACCCACATCTGCCCCAGGAGCCCACCCGTGTCCGTCGCACCCGACCCCAATCCCGCGTTCGCTGCGTACGCCCATCCAGAGCGACTCGTCTCGACCGAGTGGCTGTCCGCCAACCTGGGCGCCCCCGGTGTGAAGGTGGTGGAGTCGGACGAAGACGTGCTGCTCTACGACATCGGGCACATTCCCGGCGCCTTGAAGATCGATTGGCACCTCGACCTCAACGACCCGGTCACCCGGGACTACATCGACGGGGAGGCGTTCGCGGACCTGATGGGTCGCAAGGGCATCGAGCGCTCGGACACCGTCGTGATCTACGGCGACAAGAGCAATTGGTGGGCCGCGTACGCGCTGTGGGTCTTCACACTGTTCGGACACGAGGACGTCCGACTGCTCGACGGCGGCCGAGATGCGTGGTTGGCGGAGAGTCGCGACACCAACCTCGACGTCCCCGCTCCCGCACCCACCCATTACCCGGTGGTGGAGCGCAACGACAGCCAGATTCGAGCGTTCCGGCACGAGGTCCTCGCACACCTAGGTAACGGCCCGCTGGTGGACGTGCGCTCCCCACAGGAGTACACCGGCGAACGCACCCACATGCCGGACTACCCGGAGGAGGGCGCGCTGCGGGGCGGCCATATCCCGACCGCGGTGTCGATCCCGTGGGCGCGCGCCGCGGCACCGGACGGACGGTTCCGCAGCCGTCCGGAACTCGAGCAGATCTACGCGGACTTCTCGCACGACGACGACGTGGTCGCGTACTGCCGGATCGGTGAGCGGTCGAGCCACACCTGGTTCGTCCTGACCCACCTGCTGGGGTACCCGAGCGTTCGTAACTACGACGGCTCATGGACCGAGTGGGGCAATGTCGTGCGAGTGCCGATCGTGAAGGGCGATGAACCGGGTGAGGCGCCGGGCGCCGCACCGGGTTCGGCCCGGGAGGTCGCCTCATGAGCCTGCCCGAAAGCCTCGCAGAGATCGTCGACGACTTCGCAGCCGTGGACGGCCAGAACAAGCTGCAACTACTGCTCGAGTTCAGCCGGGAACTGGCTCCCCTGCCGCCCGAACTCCAGCAGGACGCGATGGAGCCGGTCCCCGAGTGCCAGTCGCCGCTGTTCCTGTTCGTCGACAGCAACGACCGGAACAGGGTCCAACTGCACTTCAGCGCGCCCGCCGAGGCCCCGACGACGCGCGGTTTCGCATCGATCCTCCACCAGGGACTCGATGGACACAGTGCTGCAACGATTCTCGCGGTTCCCGACGACTTCTATTCCGAGCTCGGTCTGGCCGACGCGGTCAGCCCGTTGCGGTTGCGCGGCATGAGCGCCATGCTCGCGCGCATCAAGCGGCACCTCCGCGGCTGAGCGTGCGGATGACTACAGCGCTACTGGTCAGTAGGGTTGCGGCGA
Source organism: Rhodococcus spongiicola (assembly GCF_004011835.1). Taxonomy (GTDB): domain Bacteria; phylum Actinomycetota; class Actinomycetes; order Mycobacteriales; family Mycobacteriaceae; genus Prescottella; species Prescottella spongiicola. The sequence continues at coordinate 183,757 of NZ_RKLN01000002.1, read as the reverse complement.
CGAACTGAGCCCTTAATGTGTAAGCGCTATCCGGTTACATCGTTAACCGGATTGGTGCATAGACTCCGATGAGATGCCAACAAACACCTGTCGGTGACACCAGCAAACCGCGGGACCTACCATGCGAAACACAGGAGGCTCAGTGCCCACTCAAGCCAGCGCGCAAATCACGAAGGTGCTCGTCGCCAACCGCGGCGAGATCGCTGTGCGGGTGATCCGGGCCGCAAAGGACGCCGGGTACGGCAGCGTCGCCGTCTACGCCGAACCGGACGCGGACGCACAGTTCGTGAAACTCGCTGACGAGGCGTTCGCCCTGGGCGGCCAAACCTCCGCCGAGTCCTACCTGGTGTTCGACAAGATCCTCGACGCCGCAGCGAAGTCCGGCGCCGACGCTATTCACCCCGGCTACGGCTTCCTTTCCGAGAACGCCGACTTCGCGCAGGCAGTACTCGACGCGGGTCTGATCTGGATCGGCCCTTCGCCGCAGTCCATCCGCGACCTCGGTGACAAGGTCACCGCCCGCCATATCGCCGAGCGCGCCAACGCACCGATGGCGGCCGGCACCAAGGACCCCGTCAAGAACGCCGACGAGGTCGTCGAGTTCGCCAAGCAGTACGGCGTCCCGGTCGCGATCAAGGCCGCCTTCGGTGGCGGTGGACGCGGCATGAAGGTCGCACACACCATCGAAGAGATCCCCGAACTGTTCGACTCGGCCACCCGCGAAGCGACCGCCGCATTCGGCCGCGGCGAGTGCTTCGTCGAGCAGTACCTCGACAAGGCTCGCCACGTCGAGGCCCAGGTGATCGCCGACACGCACGGCAACGTCGTCGTCGCAGGTACCCGTGACTGCTCGCTGCAGCGCCGCTTCCAGAAGCTTGTCGAGGAGGCCCCAGCACCGTTCTTGACCGACGACCAGCGTCGCCGCATCCACGAGTCCGCGAAGGCCATTTGCAGGGAGTCCGGCTACTACGGCGCAGGCACGGTCGAGTATCTGGTCCAGGGCGACACCGTCTCGTTCCTCGAGGTCAACACCCGCCTGCAGGTCGAGCACCCGGTCACCGAGGAGACCGCCGGCATCGACCTGGTCCGTCAGCAGTTCCGCATCGCCAATGGCGAGAAGCTCGAGATCACCGAGGATCCGACCCCTCGCGGTCACGCGTTCGAGTTCCGCATCAACGGTGAGGACGCCGGCCGCGGCTTCCTGCCCGCTCCCGGCCCGATCACCGTCTACAAGGAGCCCACGGGACCGGGCGTGCGCGTCGACTCCGGGGTCGTCGCGGGCGATGTCATCGGCGGCCAGTTCGACTCGATGCTCGCCAAGCTGATCGTCACCGGCGAGACCCGTGAGCAGGCGCTGCAGCGTGCCCGCCGTGCGCTCGCCGAGTACGAGGTCGAAGGCCTCGCCACCGTCATCCCGTTCCACCGCCACATCGTCGAGAACGACGCGTTCATCGGCAGTGTCGACGAGAACGGGGTCGAGAAGTTCGACGTCTACACCAAGTGGATCGAAACCGAGTGGGACAACCCGATCGAGCCGTACAAGGTAGCCGGCGCGGTCGCGGACGACGAGGAGCACCTCCCCCGCCAGGCGGTCGTCGTCGAGGTCGGTGGCCGTCGCGTCGAGGTGTCGCTGCCCGGATCGTTCTCGATCGGTACTTCGGGCGGCGCGAGCGGGGCAATTCGCAAGAAGCCGAAGGCGCGCAAGCGCGGCGGTGCCGGCGCCGGTGCCGCGTCCGGTGATGCCGTGACCGCTCCCATGCAGGGCACCGTGGTCAAGGTCGCCGTCGAGGAGGGCCAGGAGGTCGCCGAGGGTGATCTGATCGTCGTCCTCGAAGCCATGAAGATGGAAAACCCGGTCACCGCGCACAAGTCCGGTGTCGTCACGGGCCTGAAGGTCGAGCCCGGCGCCGCCATCACGCAGGGCACGGTCCTGGCCGAACTCAAGTAGCGCCCCACCTGTTCCAGCGCTGTGCGCGCCCCACGGATCCCGGATTCGGGGGCGCGCACAGCACTCTGGGCGGGTGGTGCTCCCAGGATTCTCAGCAGTCTTAGTAGTCTTTGGACATGGCCGACGTTCCCGACATCCGTATCGGCACCGCAGAACGCGAAGAGGCGCTCGAGGCGCTGACTCAGCACTTCGGCGACGGTCGCCTCACGGTCGCCGAGTTCGACGAGCGCAGTGGGCATATTGCCGCAGCCGCGACGCGCGGCCAACTCGACAAGGTATTCACCGACCTGCCTGCGCTCAGTTCGGCCGCGGAGTCAGAACCGGCCACAGGGACGAGCACCCCCTCCGAAACCGTCAACGGCCGGTCTTGGCGCAACACCGTCATGGCGGTGCTCCCCTTCGTGGCGCTCGCGCTCTTCTTCCTGGTGCCGATCGACCACAGTTGGTTGTTCTTCCTCCTCATCCCCGCGACGGCGGCAGTCCTGTTCGGCGGCAAGGGACGCAGCGGTAAAGGACACAGCGGCCGCTGATGGAACCGATCGAGATAAATGCCGGATCCTGGTACCTGCGTGCCCTCCGGGCCGACGAGCGTGTCGACGACCGGCCGGCGCTGCGCGAAGGTGGTATCGAGGACACCGACTACGTCGCCGAGCGCTCCCGACAATGGGCCGGTGACGAGCACTATTCGTGGGCCGTGTGTGAGCCGACGACGGGCGAGCTGCTCGCCGAGGTCGGCCTGACCCCGAACGGCTCCGAGTGTGTCGTGGACGGCTGGGCTCGTCCCGGCCACGACGATGCGCTCGCCGCTGCCCTCGAGGCGGCGCAACGGTTCGCCGCTGGAGCCCTGGGGCTCGCCCTCGCCGAGCGTTGAGGGCGGTCGCTGTGTCCGACAGGCTCGACGCGCGGTTCGTGCCGCTCGCGATCACAACGGTCATCGTTCTCGTGATGCTGTTCTCCCCCGGGTCCCACGGTCCCGAGCGGGCCGGAGAACAGCGACAAGCTCACCCACGCCCTGATGTTCGCAGCCCTGGCAGTGACGTCGCGTTACGCCCGCATCGGTGTCGTTTGGACCGCCGGGTGGCTGCTGGCGTTCGCCGCCGTGTCCGAGGTGCTGCAGGGCGCACTTCCGATCCAGCGCAGCGGCTCGGTGTGGGACGCGGCCGCCGACACGGTCGGCATCGCGATCGGGCTGGTGCTGGCACGGGTGCTTGCCCGTCCGATGCGCATCTCGGTGTGAGTACCAGCCGCCGGCGGCAGCGTCGGGTTCGAAGTCAGCCCTCGAGCAGGTGGGTCCGGATCGACTCCCGTCCCGCGGCGTCGATACCGAGACCGTCGGCGAAGTAGCCCTCGATCGACCCGAAGTTCTCCCGCATGTGATCCAGCGCAGCCTTCAGGTAGTCCAGTCGAACCCCGACCACCTGCTTCAACAGTTCCGGATCTCCGCCGGCATCGGCGAACCTGTCGAACACCGACTCGAACGCCGGCAGCAGTTGGGTGTTGGTGAGCAGGTAGTCGTGGAAGACGTCGTCCTCGTCGACACCCAACAGCAGCAAAAGCGACGCCGCGGCCCACCCGGTGCGGTCCTTGCCGGTCGTGCAGTGCACGAGGGCCGGCAGGTTCGCCCGCTCCGCGAGATCGGTGAACAGGGTGCGGTACGACACCACCGCGCTGGGCAGGGTCACGAAGTCGCGATAGCTGCCGAGGAAGTAGTCGAGGGCGCGGTTGTCGCCGAGCATCGACTGGGCGATCGACGGATCCGAAAGGACCGCCTGCATCTGCGCCGGCACCGACCGATAGGCCTTGTCGGCGAGAACGTCCAAAGCCACCTCACGAACCGACTCCGGCAACTTGTCCGGCGCGGCCTCGCGCTCGGATTCCGTGCGCAGGTCGAAGACCGTCGCGAGGCCGAGATCCGCAATTCGCGGCGCGTCGTCGACGCTGATCTTGCTGAGGTGCGTCGAGCGGTAGAAGCGACCAAACCGGACGGTGGCCCCGTCGCGGGTACGGTACCCGCCGATGTCGCGCAGGTTGGGGACGGACTGGATCGGGATGCTCGCACCCTTCGTGGACGTCATGCGCCCAAACTAGACGAGCCCCTTGGACCTCAGCTCATGACCCTGGGAGGTCCTGCATCGACCGGTCTCGAGGTCCCACTGCCAGCCGTGCAGGTTGCACGTGAGATTGGAGCCGTCGACGACGCCGAACTTCGTCAGGTCTGCCTTCAGGTGCGGACAGCGTCGCTGGATCTCATAGCCGCCCACCTCGATCGACGCGATATCGTCGTGAGCCTCGGCGAACCACCCGTCGGCGTATGCGATGCGCTCATCGGTGAGGCACTTGAAGAACGTGTAGAGGAATTCGTTGTAGCCCCCGACGCGCCACGCCTCGAAACGGGTGGACAGGAAAATCGTGTTGACCCAGTCCGGCTCGTCGTCGCGCAGGACTGTACGCACCAGCTCAGGTGCGATACGGAAGCCGTATCGGTATTTACCCTCGCCCGCCTCCGGCTCGCGAACGATGCGGTTCGGAAAATCGAGTACGACGGTCTCGTCGCCCATCACCAGGCCGACCGGGTAGCCGATGCCGTCGCAGATCAGGTCGGACTGCGCCATGATCGGCTCGAACTTCGCCCTGAGCGGGCCGAGCAGCGGTTCCCCCTCAGCGGGAGCCCACCTGGCCTTCTCAGCCTCGATGACCGGCGCCATCCGCTGCGCCATGGCCTCGATGTAGGCGGCCTTGTCGGTGAAGATCTGTTCGATCTCGGCATCCGGAACGGGGTGCGTGAGCGTGGCCTTCTCGCCGCGGACGTCGACGGTCGAGCCCGGGATCATCAACAGGCCTCCATCGTTGCCGTGGATGCGCATCTGCTCGAGGAACACGATCTGGTCCGGGAAGATGTTGCCGTTGTCGTCGCTGGCCCTCGGGGCGACGTCGTTGAGGTCGCGCAGCGCGGGGTCGAGAAACACCGGCGGGCCGGCGGACGGCACGACCCAGGTGGCACCGACGTGGTCGATATAGCTGCGACAGCGGTCCATGCCGCGCTGACGCTTCTGCTTCCCGAAGTTGCGCTTGGTGCCGGCCGGGATGTCGTAGACCATCGGGTACCAGATGGCGCCCGAGTACTGCAGCAGGTGGATGTCGACCTTGCCGAAGGCCTCGAGCATCGGGTCCATCTCGACGGGGCGGGCGTCGTTCATGTCGAAGCACACCGTCTCACCGTCGGAGACGACCAGCCCGGAGTCGCCGATCGGGCCGTCGGCCGGGGCCCGGAGCGCGATGATCATGATGTCCAGGTCACCCTTGGGTCCACAGACGGTGTGTTTGACTGAGTTCTGGGTCGCGAAGAACTTGGTGAAACCGAGCGCCCGGAGTTCACGCTCGAGGTCCGGCACCGGGTAGTCGGGCAGCAGGACAGTCGCGTCCTTGTTGACGTGGTTGGTGAGCGTCCCCGGATCGAAGTGGTCCTTGTGCAGGTGTGAGACGTACAGGTAGTCGACATTGCCGAGTGTGTCCCAGTCGAGTCCGGTGTTGTCGGGAAACGGGAACCACGACGCGAAGTACGCAGGGTTCACCCATGGGTCGCAGAGAACAGACCCCGCTTCGGTCTGGATGTGGAATCCGGCGTGTCCGACACTGGTGATCCGCACTCGTTTCCTCCTCGTTAGACCTCGTTGATCGTAACGAGATCTGAGGAACACCTTGGGTCACACCACTTCTGCGCGTCGCATCACCCGGTACTCGGGCCGACGGACTCTACGGTGTCGTCCGGACGAGCACCCGGTCGATCGCGTCGACGGCCGCGTCGAGTTCCGCGATGGTCACCGTGAGCGGTGGCCGGAATCGGATCCCGCGCTCACCGGTCGCGAGGAACAGCACGTGCTCGCGCTCCCGCAACTCGATCAGAACCCGGTCCCGGAACTCGGGGGTCGGGAGGGTGATTGCGCACATCAGCCCCCGTCCGCGGGGTTCGGTGACGGCATCGTGGGTAGCGGCAAGGTTTGCGAGTCGGCCGAGAAGATGGGCCCCGCAGAGCCGCGCGCGGTCGATCAACCGGTCCTCGTCGATGACCTCGAGGATGCGCCGCGCCCGCACCATGTCGGTGAGGTTGCCGCCCCACGTGGAGTTGATGCGCGAGCTGACTTCGAAGACGTTGTCGTGGATCTCGTCGACGCGGCCGCCGGCCATGATTCCGCACACTTGTGTCTTCTTGCCGAACGAGACGACATCCGGTGTGACGCCGAGCTGCTGGTACGCCCACGCGGTGCCGGTCAGGCCGCAACCAGTCTGGACCTCGTCGAATATGAACAGCGCGTCGTTCTCGACGCACAGTGCGTGCATACGACGAAAGAACTCCGGCCGGAAGTGGTGATCTCCCCCCTCGCCCTGGATGGGCTCGGCGAGGAAACACGCGATGTCGTGCGGATGCTCGGCGAACGCGCGCCGCGCCTGTTCGAGTGCAAGGTCCTCGGCGGCGGCGACGTCCCGGCCGTCGGCGAGATAGGGCGCGTCGATCCGCGGCCAGTCGAACTTGGGGAAGCGCGCGATCTTGGCGGGGTCGGTGTTGGTGAGCGACAGCGTGTACCCGCTGCGGCCGTGGAACGCTTCGGTCAGGTGCAGCACGCGGGTGCCGAGCGCCGGGTCTCGCCCCGCCGCCTCGTTGCGCCGGCTCTTCCAGTCGAACGCGACCTTGAGCGCGTTCTCCACGGCGAGGGTGCCGCCGTCGACGAAGAACAGGTGCGGCAGCGCAGGGTCCCCGAGAACGCGGGCGAAGGTGTCGACGAACCGCGCCATCGGCACGGTGTAGACGTCCGAGTTGCTGGGTTTGTTGATCGCAGCCGTCGCGAGTTCGTCCCGGAACTGGGCGTCGTCGGCGAGCGCCGGATGGTTCATGCCGAGTGCCGACGAGGCGAAGAAACCGAACATGTCGAGGTAGACGGTGCCGTCGCGCAGATCGACGACGTGCGTGCCCAAAGAGGTCTCGAGGTCGAGGACCAGGTCGAATCCGTCCGCGAGCATGTGCGCTCGCAGAATGTCGTGAACTCGCCCGGCCGGAAGGTCGGAGTCACCGGCCGTCGGGCGGACCGCGGTGCTCATATGGCAAGGCTACGTCAGCGTTCCCGCCCACGTCCGGGCATCGAGGCTCGTAGGATCAAGGGGCAATGGCCGAAATCCACGAGCTGAGGTCGAGATTCGCTGCGGCGCTGTCTCGCATGTACGGCCGCGAAGTGCCGGCCTACACGACCCTCGTGGACGTGACCGAACAGGTGAACGCGGACTACTTGAAGGCGAATCCAGACTCGGCGGAACGTTTCGGCAGCATCTCGCGGGTGACGGCCGAGCGTCACGGTGCGATCCGGGTGGGCACGCCCGCCGAAATGCACGACGTCGCGGTCCTGTTCGCCGGTTTCGGTATGTACCCGGTGGGCTTCTACGACCTGCGCGAAGCAACACCCCCCGTACCGGTGGTCTCGACCGCGTTTCGCCCGATCGATCCGGACGAACTGGCCCGCAACCCTTTCCGCGTGTTCACCTCGATGCTGACCACAGGCGATCGTCGCTTCTTCGAGCCCGACCTGCAACAGCGCCTCGAGTCGTTCCTGACGCGGCGGAGGCTGTTCCCGGACGTGCTGCTCTCCCTCGCCCGCCGGGCCGCGGACGACGGCGGACTGGACGAGCAGCAGGCCCAGCGGTTCGTCCAGCTCGCGACGTCGGTGTTCGAACTGTCGGGTGAGCCGGTGGACCGGTCCTGGTATCGCGAACTCGAGCAGGTCTCGGCCGTCGCCGCCGACATCGGCGGGGTGTCGAGCACACACGTCAATCACCTGACGCCACGGGTGCTCGACATCGACGAGCTGTACGCGCGCATGTCGGCGCGCGGGATCACGATGATCGACCGGATCCAGGGCCCGCCGCGATGGTCGGGTCCGGCGGTGCTGCTGCGGCAGACATCGTTTCGTGCACTGGCCGAGGCGCGCAGTTTCGTCGAGTCGGACGGCTCGATCAGCGACGGCGAGTTGCGGGTGCGGTTCGGCGAGGTCGAGGCCCGCGGGATCGCGCTCACCCCGTCCGGCCGCGCCCTGTACGACGAACTGATGGAGGCGGATCCGTCGAACTCGAAAGGGCTGTGGGAGAAAAGTTTCCCGACGTCCGAGGACGAGCTCGAAAAGCGTGGCATGGCCTACTTCACCTACCACGACGGCGTACGTGAGCCGATCGTCTACGAGGACTTCTTACCCAAGTCCGCGGCCGGGATCTTTCGATCGAACCTGGACGCCGGCGGTACCGGTACATCCGATGCGGGAGACGCGGCAGACTCGGGCGGCGAAGCGGGAACAACGTACGACATTCGCGCCCTCGCGGACGCGATCGACCGCGAGGTGCACGACCCCTACGAGCTGTACCGGCGGCAACAAGAGCAATCAGGAGCTAACCCGTCATGACACTTCCCGGTACCGGCACCTTGGCAGGTCGCGCGATCGCGGCTCTCGGCCGTTGTGGTGCAACACTTCCCACGATCGCCGGCGACGCCGGCCCCGCCCCACTGACGGCACGTACCCCGATCGACGGCTCCGTACTAGCGTTCCTGCACCCCAGCACGTCGGCGGACGTCGAGGCGGCCGTTACCGGCGCGCACGACGCCTTCCTGGCGTGGCGAACGGTGCCCGCACCCAAACGTGGATCGGTGGTACGCCGACTCGGGGAGCTGCTCTGCGAGCACAAGTCCGACCTGGCTGACCTGGTCACCCTCGAGGCGGGCAAGATCCGCTCCGAGGCGCTCGGCGAGGTGCAGGAGATGATCGACATCTGCGAGTTCGCCACCGGTCTGTCCCGGCAGCTCTACGGCCGCACGATGGGGTCCGAGCGACCCGGGCACCGCCTTTCGGAGACGTGGCATCCACTCGGGGTGGTGGCGGTGATCACCGCGTTCAACTTCCCGGTGGCGGTGTGGTCGTGGAACACCGCGCTCGCGCTGGTGTGCGGGGACCCCGTGGTGTGGAAGCCGTCAGAGACGACCCCGCTCACGGCGATGGCGTGCGACACGTTGCTACGTCGGGCAACAACCGAGACCGCAGCCCCCGACGGGCTACACCACGTGCTACTCGGGACCGCTGTTATCGGCGAACAACTCGTCGATGACCCCCGGGTCGCCCTCGTCAGCGCCACCGGGTCGGTCCGGATGGGTCGTGCTGTGGCACCGCGGGTCGCTGCGCGATTCGGCCGCTGTCTACTGGAACTGGGTGGCAATAACGCCGCCGTCGTGACGGCTTCGGCCGACTTGGATCTGGCGGTGCGCGGCATCGTGTTCGCGGCTGCCGGTACCGCAGGGCAACGATGCACCACGCTGCGCCGACTGATCGTCCACCGCTCGATCGTCGACGACGTCACCGATCGGATCGCAGGGGCATACCGGCAGCTGACGGTCGGCAACCCGTTCGACGACGGCGTCCTGGTGGGCCCGTTGATCTCCGGGGCGGCATACCACGCGATGCACGCCGCTCTGGACACCGCGCGCGCCGATGGCGGGGTGGTGGTGACCGGTGGTGAACGGGTCGGCTCCGGCGAGTCGTTCTACGTGACGCCGGCTGTGGTCCGGATGCCCGAGCAGACCGCAATCGTGCGGGCCGAGACATTCGCGCCGATTCTGTACGTGCTCGCATACGACACATTCGACGAGGCGATCGCGCTGCACAACGGTGTCCCGCAAGGATTGTCGTCGGCGATCTTCACCACCGACCATCGTGAGGCCGAAGGGTTCTTGGCCGCAGACGGCTCGGACTGCGGCATCGCGAACGTCAACATCGGCACCTCCGGCGCCGAGATCGGTGGCGCCTTCGGCGGCGAGAAGGAGACCGGGGGTGGGCGCGAATCCGGTTCGGACGCATGGAAATCGTACATGCGCCGCGCCACCAACACGGTCAACTACTCCGGTGAGCTCCCCCTGGCACAGGGTGTGGAGTTCGGGCCGCGATCACCCGATGACTTTGCGTAGGTTGACGCTGCGCAGGTTGGCGCTGCGCAGGCAGCCAAACGTTCGGCCGGGCTCGCCCCTCCCCGACTCGGAGGCGAGCGTCCGAACGGATCAATTCAGAGTGGCGATGTAGTCGAAGAGAGCTGGCTGAAACGCCGGGTTGGCGGTGCTGATGCCGTTGAACGCGCCGATGGCCCCACCGATCAGCGCACCCGGAATGCAGCCGACGAACAGGAACAGTACGCATCCGACGACCGCACCAACTCCGGCACCGATCTGCGCACCCATGGAACCGCCGTTGAACCAGCCCTGTTCCATCTGCTCGATCACGTTGCTGTAGGCATCCTGCTGGGCGTCCACGTTCTGCAGCGCCGCAACCGTCTGCGCCGGGATCGCCGGCGTGAGGGTGAGCCTGTTGCCGTCGATCGAGGGCACGAGCGGAACGGTGGTTCCGGCCACCTGATAGGTCAGCGGGATCACGCCCGCCGTGGACCCTGCCGGGTCGACGACGTCGACGACGTTCCCGGCGACACGGAATGTTCCTGCATCCAGGACGGTTTCGAGTGACGTTCCGTTCGGACCGATCTGACTCTGGTAGCCGATAGGGACGGGCGTCGGCGGTGCGCCGGGCTCCGCGTATGCGGTTCCGCTGGCCACCCCTAGCGCCGCGATCGCCAACACTGATACGGCCGCAGTCTTGTGGAGTTTCATCGGGGAGCTCCCCTCCTTGCCGGAAGACGGCCCCGAGCTGGTCAAAGACCGTCCGGAACATCGACTAGACTAATGAAGAGGAGGCCGGTCTGTATGGGCTAACTGAGTTTCGATACCGAATCTCGAGCGATTCGATAGCGCAGACCGGCACCGTGATCGACAGCGTTCGGTGATGTCCGATTCGACCGCATTTCCTTACTGCCCCAATCCATTCCGCATCAGTGTGGCTGAGCAACCGTCTCGGGTGGAATCGCAGCCCGATTTCCGACGCACCAACGATCGCGGACGAACTGGCCGAACGGACAGGGACCCCCGTCGTCGCACCGCCGGTGAGGGCCTGCAATCCTGGACCCGTGATCCGACAGATGCTCACTTCCGCCGCACTCAACCCGCTCCCCTCACCGCGCGCGCTGGCGGCGCGCGTGCTGCCCGGTACCGGCAGGTCCATCGCGGATCAACGCGTGCTGATCACGGGCGGTTCCTCCGGTGTGGGCGAAGCGGCGGCACGGCGGCTTGCCGAGCTCGGGGCAGAGGTGATCCTCGTGGCCCGCGGTGCTGAGGGCCTCGAATCCGTGCGCGACGACATCCGTGCGGCCGACGGCCGTGCCCACGCCTTCCCGGCCAATCTGACGGACCCCGACGACGTCGACCGGCTCGTTGCGCAAGTCCTTGCCGATATCGGCCCGATCGACGTTCTCGTCAACAATGCGGGCCGCTCGATCCGGCGCACCGTGGAGGACTCACTCGACCGCTTCCACGATTTCGAGCGCACGATGGCGATCAACTACTTCGGGGCGACCCGGCTAACCCTGGCCCTGTTGCCGTCGATGCTCGAGCGCGGCGACGGGCATATCGTCAACGTCGCCACCTGGGGGGTGCCATCCGGGGTGATGCCCAAGTTCGCGGCGTACCACGCGTCGAAGGCCGCCGTCGAAGCGTTCGGGCGCAGCCTCGGAGCCGAGGTCGCGGATCGGGGAATCGCCGTGAGCACTCTGCATTTCCCATTGGTGCGGACGCCGATGATCGCGCCGACCGCTGACTACGACACGATGCCGACGCTGCGACCCGAGGAAGCAGCCGAATGGTTCGTGACCGCCATCCGTACCCGTCCTGTTGAGCTGATGCCCACCTACGCCGAGGCATTGCGGGTAATCGGATTCTTCTCGCCGGGGCTGGCGAACGCGCTCGTGCTGCGGGGGCGCATATAGCGGGCACGCGTCGTCAGGATTTCAACGCGCTCGAGACTTTCGCGCTTCAAGACCGGTTGGTTTTCGATCGGTAGGCGCCAGCGACGCCAAGTTTGTCAGTACTGACGGGCAAGATGGACCACATGGACGGCGTCCTCGACCGCTTCTCGGCCCCTGCCCGGGAGTGGTTCGACGGCGCCTTCGACGCGCCCACGGCCGCTCAGCTGGGGGCGTGGGATTCGATCGCGACCGGCTCGCACACCCTTGTCGTAGCACCGACCGGCTCGGGTAAGACGCTGTCGGCGTTCCTGTGGGCGCTCGACCGACTGGCTACTGACACCGCCACCCGAGACGAGCGCACCACCCGCGTCCTCTACATCTCTCCTCTCAAGGCGCTCGGTGTGGACGTCGAGCGCAACCTGCGGGCACCGCTGGTCGGCATCACCCAGACCGCGAAACGGCTAGGGTTCGACACGCCGGAAATCCGGGTCGGTGTCCGCTCCGGCGACACCCCCGCCGGCGAACGCCGCAAACTGATCAAGACGCCGCCCGACATCCTCATCACGACCCCCGAGTCGCTGTTCCTGATGCTGACGTCGTCGGCGCGGGAATCCTTGGCCGGCGTGGAGACGGTCATCGTCGACGAGGTCCACGCCGTCGCCGGCACCAAGCGCGGCGCCCACCTCGCACTCTCCCTCGAACGCCTCGACATGCTGCTGGCGAAGCCTGTGCAGCGGATCGGCCTCTCCGCGACCGTGCGCCCACACGAGGAGGTGGGTCGCTTCCTCGCCGGCGCCGCGCCGATCCGCATCGTGGCACCGCCCGCCGCAAAGACGTTCGATCTCACCGTCCGGGTTCCGGTCGAGGACATGACCGAACTCGGTCTCGCCGAACCGGATCCGGACTCGGTCTCCCCCACCCCGCAGGCCGGATCGATCTGGCCACACGTCGAGGAGCAGATTGTCGATCTGATCCTCGAACACCGCTCGTCGATCGTGTTCGCGAACTCGCGACGTCTCGCCGAGAAGCTGACGGCCAGGCTCAACGAGATCTACGCCGAACGCAATGGAAGCGCCGTCGAGCGGAAGGGCGGGCCGCCGGCACAGATCGGCGCACCGACCGAGGTCAACTACGGCGCCGATCCGTTGCTCGCCCGGGCGCACCACGGGTCGGTGAGCAAGGACCAACGCGCCCTGATCGAGGACGACCTCAAATCGGGTCGCCTGCGCTGCGTCGTCGCTACCAGCAGTCTCGAACTCGGAATCGACATGGGCGCAGTCGATCTCGTCGTCCAGGTGGAGGCGCCACCCTCGGTCGCGAGCGGCCTGCAGCGCGTGGGTAGGGCCGGACACCAGGTGGGAGAGATTTCCCGGGGCGTGCTGTTCCCCAAGCATCGCACCGACCTGATCCACTGCGCGGTCACCGTCGAACGCATGACAGCGGGACAGATCGAGGCCCTCGAGATCCCCGCCAATCCGCTCGACATCCTCGCCCAGCAGACCGTCGCCGCGACCTCGCTCGAACCGCTCGATGTCGAGCGGTGGTTCGACGCGGTCCGGCGAAGCGGGTCCTTCGCGACGCTCCCCCGATCGGCGTACGAGTCGACCCTCGATCTGCTCGCGGGCCGGTACCCGTCCGACGAGTTCGCCGAACTACGTCCCCGCCTTGTGTGGGACCGCGACGGGGGCACCCTCACAGGCCGACCCGGCTCGCAGCGCCTCGCGGTCACCTCGGGCGGCGCCATTCCGGACCGGGGACTGTTCGCCGTCTACATGGTGGGTGAGCGTCAGTCTCGCGTCGGCGAACTCGACGAGGAGATGGTCTACGAGTCCCGCGTCGGCGACGTGTTCGCGCTCGGCGCCACCAGCTGGCGGATCGAGGAGATCACCTACGACCGGGTCCTCGTCAGTCCCGCGTACGGGCTGCCCGGGCGGCTACCGTTCTGGCACGGCGACGGTCTGGGCCGCCCTGCCGAACTCGGTGAGGCGCTCGGCGGGTTCCTGCGGGAGCTGTCGTCCAGCGCGCCCGACGCGGTCACGGCGCGCTTCGCCGCGGCCGGTCTCGATGCCAACGCCACCACCAACCTCTCCGCCCTCGTCGCAGACCAGCAGCAGGCCACCGGGCGCGTTCCCACCGACCGAACGCTGGTGGTCGAGCGGTTCCGCGACGAACTCGGCGACTGGCGACTGGTGCTGCACTCGCCGTACGGACTGCGCGTCCACGCGCCGTGGGCGCTCGCGGTCGGCGCGCGGCTACGGGAGCGTTTCGGGGTCGACGCCGCCCCCACCGCCTCCGACGACGGCATCATCGTCCGCCTGCCCGACACCGAAGACACCCCACCCGGGGCGGAGCTGTTCGCGTTCGATCGGGACGAGATCGAGGACCTCGTCACCGACGAGGTGGGCGGCTCGGCGTTGTTCGCGTCCCGGTTCCGTGAATGTGCGGCGCGCGCGCTGCTGTTGCCGCGCCGCACCCCGGGCAAGCGGGCGCCGCTGTGGCAGCAGCGGCAACGATCGGCACAGCTGCTCGATGTCGCCCGCAAGTTCCCGACGTTCCCGATCCTGCTCGAGACCGTGCGCGAATGCCTCCAGGACGTGTATGACCTGCCGGCACTGCGCGACCTCTTCGGCCGCCTCGCCCGCCGGCAGATCCGGATCGTCGAGGTCGAGACCGCGACACCGTCGCCGTTCGCCAACGCGCTGCTGTTCGACTACGTCGGCGCGTTCATGTACGAGGGCGACAGTCCGCTCGCCGAGCGCCGGGCGGCGGCCCTGTCGCTCGACTCCACGCTGCTGGCCGAACTACTCGGCCGAGTCGAGTTGCGGGAACTGCTCGACGCCGACGTCATCACGCGGACCGAGGAGGAACTGCAACGCCTCGTTCCGGAGCGCCACGCCCGTGACATCGAGGGGATGGCGGACCTCCTGCGCCTGCTCGGTCCGCTCACCACCGAGGAGGCGGCCGCCCGTGCGACCGGCGACCCACAGCCGTGGCTCACCGATCTCGTCGACCAGCGCCGTGCACTCCAGGTGTCGTTCGCGGGCCGGCAGTGGTGGACGGCGATCGAGGACGCGGCACGCCTGCGGGACGGTCTCGGTGTGCCGTTGCCCATCGGCACACCCGCCGCGTTCATCGAACCGGTCGACGACCCGCTCGGCGATCTGTTGAGCCGCTACGCCCGCACTCACGGGCCGTTCACGCTCGCCGAAGCGGCCGAACGGTTCGGCATCGGTGCCGCCGTCGCGCGCGATGTCCTCACCCGACTCGCGGCCGAGAAGCGGGTCGTCGAGGGCGAGTTCCGGCCCGGCGCCTCCGGCAGCGAATGGTGCGACGTCGAGGTACTACGCCGACTACGGCGACGCTCGCTCGCCGCCGCGCGTGAGGACGTCGAACCGGTCAGCACTGCGACTCTCGGACGCTTCCTCCCGAGTTGGCAGCACGTCGGCGGTTCGCTGCGCGGGCTGGACGGTGTCGTGTCCGTCGTGGAACAGCTTGCGGGCGTCCCGGTTCCGTCCTCGGCGCTGGAATCGCTGATCCTCGGCTCCCGGGTGCGCGACTACACTCCCGCGATGCTCGACGAACTCACCTCCACGGGCGAGGTGCTGTGGGCGGGTGCAGGACAGATCTCCGGTAAGGACGGGTGGATCAGCCTGCACCTGGCCGAGTCGGCGCCGCTGACGCTCGCGCCGGCAGCCGACATCGACCTCACCGAGTTGCACCGGGCCGTCCTCGACGCACTGTCCGGGGGCGGTGCGTACTTCTTCCGGCAACTGTCGGACGCGTTGGGTGCAACGGGCATGGCGGCGTCCAGCGGCGTGGACGACGCGTCGCTCACCGCCGCCCTCTGGGATCTGGTGTGGGCCGGTCGCATCGGCAACGACACCCTCGCCCCGCTGCGGGCACTGCTGTCGGACACCTCACGCGCCACTCCCAGCCACCGCACCCCTCGCCGCGCCCCCCGCGCGCACGCATACCGGCGCTTCAGCCGTCCGACCCTCCCGACCCGCTCCGGTCCGCCCACCGTGGGCGGACGCTGGTCGCTGCTCCCCGAGCCCGAGCCGGACCCGACGCTGCGCGCCCACTCGACCGCGGATCTGCTCCTCGAACGCTACGGTGTCGTCACCCGCGGCTCGGTGGTCAGCGAGAACGTCCCCGGCGGATTCGCCCTGATGTACAAGGTATTCAGCGGCTTCGAGGACGGCGGACGTTGTCGCAGAGGCCACTTCGTCGACACCCTCGGTGGGGCACAGTTCTCCACACCCGACGTGGTCGACCGCCTCCGCACATATGGCGACTCGATCGAGGGTCGCCACCCGGCGGCGCCCGCAGTCACCCTCGCGGCCTGCGATCCTGCCAACCCGTACGGCGCCGCTCTGCCGTGGCCCCCGTCAGTAGCCGGTGGCAGTGGGGTGGCTAGAGGCGACGGCAGCGCTGCCACCAGACACCGTCCCGGCCGCAAGGCGGGCGGCCTGGTGGTACTCGTCGACGGGGAACTAGTGCTGTTCGTCGAACGCGGTGGACGCACCGTCCTGACGTTCACCGACGACGTCGGCGCTCTGCGCACCGCCACGGAATCGCTCGCCGCCACCGTCAAACACGGCGGCATCGACAAGGTCGTGGTGGAGAAGGTCGACGGCCTGACCATCCACGGCAACGACTTCGGCGAACTCCTCGCGGAGGCCGGATTCTCAGCCACCCCACGCGGCTACCGACTGCGAGCGTGAACAGTGCCGGAAGGGGACACCGTCTGGCGGGTCGCGCACAACCTCGGCGCGGCTCTGACCGGAAACGTGCTCACCGAGTGCGACATCCGGGTGCCGCGCTTCGCGACCGTCGATCTGTCGGGCCAACGGGTCGACGAGGTGCTCGCCCGCGGCAAGCACCTGCTGATCCGCGTCGGCGACCATACGGTCCACACCCACCTGAAGATGGACGGCGTCTGGCGGGTGTACCCGCGTGGCGCTCGGTGGAGGCGCCCGGCGCACCAAGTGCGGATCGTCCTCGGCACGCAGGAGACCGTCGCGGTGGGATTTCTGCTCGGAATCACCGAGGTCCTCGCGCGCAGCGACGAGGACGACGTCGTCGGGCACCTCGGCCCGGATCTGCTCGGCCCGGATTGGGACGCTTCCGCCGCCGCGGCGAATCTCGCTGCGGCCGGCGACCGTCCGATCGGTGAGGCCCTGCTCGACCAACGCATCATGGCCGGTATCGGGAACGCGTACCGCAACGAGATCTGCTTCCTTCGTGGCATTGATCCGCGCACACCCACCGATCGGGTGCCGAACCTGCCCGCGGTCGTGGACCTGGCGTATCGGCTGCTGCAGGCCAACCGCCGTCGCGCAACTCGCATCACCACCGGGGATCGGCGGCCCGGCCGGCGTGAGTGGGTGTACGGCCGCGGCGGCGAGCCCTGCCTGCGCTGCGGGACGACGATCGTCGCAACCGACCTGGGTGAGCGATCTGGGACGCAGCGCGCTGTGTTCTACTGCCCGACCTGTCAGCCGCCGGCCTGACCGAACCACCGGGGGCCAGCCCGTCCCCCCTCGGACCTGACACGAATGGCGAAGGATCTGGTGCATACCCTGAAAGACGGGTTGAAACGGGAAACCAACTACTGCCACCGCAATCGGATGGGAAACGCTGAGCAGGTCTTCCTCGCTGAACTTGCTGCGGCAAATACGGTCATCGTGCCCGATCATCGCTATGTGCGATGCGGCCAATGCGACACGAGGATCGCAGTCTTGACCACAACGTGTTACTAGGTGCGTGGCTTTGATGCATCGAACGTTAGCCAGTGTTCGGGTTGCAATCGAAGGCGAATCGGTCCGGAGCGTACGAAGTACTCTTTTTGAGCGGCGTAGTAGGCATCACCGCCCTCGGTACCCAGATAACGATGGGCCAGTCTAAGGGTATCCGCCAGAATACTGTCTGGGTCGTCGCTTTCAATGGTGAACGGACCTTCCATGCTGACATACCTATAGGGTGGTATTTCGCATTGCACGCAAAAACCAATACGTTTGGCTCTACTTAGGAGCCGTCCTTTACGAGTATTCTCCCCTGCGGTTAGCCAGAGATCACGACCGGGATTGTAGTAATACCAGATAGGGACCGAGAGAGGACCTCGGTTATCTTCGTTTATCGACAGGACGCCAATACGGACATCGGTCAAGAAGGCTTCACGTTCTTCACGTGTCATACTTGTCATGATTAGTGAATCTCCTCAGTTTCGGCAGGAATTCCAGGACAGCGCATCGGTCTTTGATGGCGCTCACCACACCCCCGTTCCCCTGACTATAGGTCGGCGTGGCCGAGCCAGTGCACTACTACGTGTTCACGCGATCGGCGCGACATCAGGCGCTGGCTGCCGCCGGCCTGGGCCCGCGCTCGCGGCGGCGCAGCCGCTCGTCGCCGGGGAGGATTCCGCTTGCACCACAGATGCTTTGCTCGCACAGCAAATGCAGTTTGGGGCCATGGCTGCCGCGCCGAGGACTGGGATGTCGGCGTGTCATCCCGAAGCTTGTCGATTGACGTTGGGGCACGGCTTGGGTACTGTACCGTCCAGACGGTCAGTCACTGTACCGTCCAGACGGTCCGTTTAATGTCCGCGATTCTCCAGAGGGAAAAAGGCATCTCTGGGATGCTATCGGAAAACTGCGCTGTGGAGGTCATGAGTAGCAACGCCGGAATTGTGATGGCGAAATTGCCGCTGAAACTCTATTGGAGAAAGCATGAAAATTTTGCATATGTTGTTCCATCCGCACATGGAGACGTCCTCCGTCAACAGAGTATGGAACGAGATGATCTCTCAGAGTGACCAAGTTGAGACTTCCAAGGATATGTATGCTCTATACCCGAGCCTGAACATCGATGTCGAGAGAGAGCAACAGGACCTAGTGGAGCATGACAGGATCTTGTTGCAGTTTCCCTTTTATTGGTACGCAGGGCCTCCATTGTTAAAGAAATGGATCGACGAGGTATTGCTATATGGTTTTGCCTATGGCAGCAAAGGTACTCATCTCCGCGGAAAACAGATGTTAGTAATTACCTCAGTAGGGGGCAGTGAAGAGGATTACCATCCCGGTGGTGCGCAAGAGCTGACGGTAGATGAATATTTGCAGCCGCTTAGAAAAACAGCCCACTTATGCAATATGGACTTCCTGCGACCATTACGGATGTATGACGCTGCTAAAGTGGACAAGCAGGTGATCCGCGCTCATGGCGAACAGTTTATCAGCAAGCTGCGGGAAGAAGTCGCTGTTCGTAAACAAATACGCTCGGGTGACGATATCGTTGTTAATTGAACTAGCGTAACTTCTAGGTCGCCGAGAACAGGCCCGATCACTCGCTCCTTGGGTTAGGGGCTCTTCCAGAACGAGAGTGCATCGATCTGTTCGGTAAGGTTGCCGCAGTGCAGCAGTGTGCGCAGTCGGTAGTGGGTCAGGTTCCTGACTCCGAGGGCATTGCGGCGCACCGCTTCGAGTCGGCCGTTGATGCCCTCGGTGGGGCCGTTGGAGGCGTGGTGGTCGAAGTAGGCAGTACGTTGGCGCGGCGAGGCCACAGTGCGCGGCCGAGGTGACCCAGTTCTTCCGGGCCGCGGGCACGCCGCTGCGTAGTGTCTTGACGATATCGGTCATCATGGCTTGGCGCGGCGGCGGTCGGGCTGGGCATAGGCAGCGATGAGACGTTGGGTAAGAGTTCCAACCGAGTTCGATGGCGAGGTGGTTCTCGTCGGCGAAAATGGCTTCCAGTCAATCCTTTTGGTGGCTACGCAGCAGCGGGGAGCGGGCATGTAGGGCGCGGCGCCGACCGTAGATTGGCTCGCCCGTGCGTCCCAGGTGAGCTGTTGGATGCGCCGCTCCGGTTGGTGGCCCTCTCGGTCTAGATCCGATTTCTGGTCGGAGCGCGAGGCCCAATAGTTGGGTACCGCGATTCCCGCTGGCCAGCGCGGGGCTGCGGGAAGACCGTCCAATACCGCAAAGGGGTCGGCCCCACCTCAATGAGAGGTGGGGCCGACCCCTTTGTCGCCGGACGCGCTCACGTGGCGCTACTTCGGTGACTGGCGCGGCATGCTCCAGGGATTGTGGGCGGGATCCATGCAGAACATGCATCCCGGGCTGGGTGCCGGCGTCGAACAGCACTCCCGATTCTTCGAGGAGAGATGGGAGCGCCTGCTGCGATCCCTGTACCCGATCGGCGGTGTCGTCTTCGACGGCAACCGGGCCCAGCAGACGGCCCAGGAGGTCCGCGACTACCACCGCAACATCAAAGGCATCGATGCGAAGGGGCGCCGCTACCACGCTCTCGATCCGGACACCTTCTACTGGGCACATGCGACGTTCTTCGTGGGCACGATCCTCACCGCCGACAACTTCATGGGCGGCATCACCGAGGAGCAGAAGCGTCAACTGTTCGCCGAACACATCCAGTGGTATCGCTGTACGGAATGAGCATGCGCCCGGTGCCGCAGACATGGGAGGATTTCCGGCAGTACTGGGATCACATGTGCCGCAACGTCCTCGAAGACAACAAGGCCACTCGCGACGTACTCGATCTGTCCGGCGTCGACCGGCCCCCGTTCCTGACGTGGCTACCCGGACCCGCCTGGCGCGTCATCCGGATCCCGGTGTCGAAGGGATTGGTGTGGTTGACGGTCGGCCTCTACGACCAAGCTGTACGGGACCTGCTGGGCTATCGCCGGACTCCGGTCGACGCCTGGCTGCACCGGAGAGTGGGGCAGGCCGTGAACGCGGCTTTCTTCCTGATCCCGGCGCGCCGGCGCAAACATCCCCGTGCCCGTGCCGGTTTGGACAGGGTAAGCGGCCGCGCATCAGCCGAGGCACCGCTGGTGCACACGCCGAACCGCAACCTGCCACCGTTGCAGCACCGCGACGATCCAAGCCACTACTCGCCGCCGGCGTACTGACCGTGCGACGCTCAGTCGCATGGATCCGGATCGTCGCTCGTTACTGAACCGGCCTCTGCTGAGCCGGTCGGTTCCCCTCGACAGGGACAACGCCGCGAGCCGGATCAGCGCCTACGTGTACGGCAACATCCTGATCCTCGCGGCGCTCATCGCAGAGTCTGCCACCCATAGCGACACCCGCATCATCGCCGTGGTCGCCGGGACTGCGGTCTCGACCTTCGTCGCACACGCTTTCGCGGAAGGGGTGGGCAAGTCTGTCCGCACCGGACGTCAGTTGACGACCGTCGAACGACTGGCAGAGTTGCGCGACTCCGTGCCTGTCCTCAGTTCCGCGATCGTCCCGATCGTGGTGCTGGCAACCGCTGCGGTCTTCGGGTGGCTCGAGCCGTCCGCCGCTCAGCTCATCGCCGAGGTCGCGATCCTGGTCCGGATCGCGTCGATGGTCTTCGTGATCGCTCGACTGCGCGGAGAACGGCCCTCGGGCTACACACTGATCGGCGCGGCGGTCCTTGCGATCGCCGCGACGGCTATCGTCGTCCTAAAGGTCGTACTGACCCACTAGGGACCGCTCCCGGCACTGGCTCGAGGATCTCGGCCCGCGCCTCGGGCGCGGCGGCCCGCAAGGCGTCGGCGGACGCGTCGTCGGGCTGGGCCTGTGACATGATCTCGGCCTCGACGCGGGCCCGGTAGTTGTCGACCTCGCCGGCGATCTCGGCCTCGCCCCAGCCCAGCACCCGAGCCATCAGACGTGCCACCTGCTCGGCGCAGTCGACGCCGCGGTGCGAGTACTCGATCGAGATGCGGGTACGCCTCGCGAGCATGTCCTCGAGATGCAGCGCCCCCTCCGCCGCGGCCGCGTACACCGCCTCGACCTGAAGATAGGCAGGCGCCTCGGTGATCGGCTGGAGCAGTTCCGGTGACCCGTCGGCGAGATCGAGGACCTCGTCGATCAGCGACCCGTAGCGATCCAGCAGGTGCTTGATCCGGTAGGGGTGCAGCCCATGCAACGCCCCCAAGTGCACGGTCTGGTTGACCAGTGCGAAGTACCCGTCGGCACCGGCCAACGGGACCTTCTCGGTGATCGACGGCGCCACGCGCGCGGGGATGTCCTCGGCGGCGAGATCGACGGCGTCTCGGCCCATCACCCGGTAGGTGGTGTACTTGCCGCCGGCGATCGCGACCAGGCCGGGGGCTACCCGGGCGACCGCATGCTCGCGCGAGAGCTTGGACGTTTCGTCGCTCTCCCCCGCCAGCAGCGGTCGCAGTCCGGCGTAGACGCCGTCGATGTCTTCGTACGTGAGAGGAGTGACGAGCACTGTGTTCACGCGGCCCAGGATGTAGTCGATATCGGCCCTCGTCGCCGCTGGATGGGCCAGGTCGAGGTTCCAGTCGGTGTCGGTAGTGCCGATGATCCAGTGATTGCCCCACGGGATGACGAACAGGACGGACGTCTCGGTGCGCAGAATGATCGCGGAGTCGCTCACGATGCGATCTCGCGGAACAACGACGTGAACACCCTTGGACGCCCGTACCCGGAACCGGCCGCGCTGCTTGGACAACGCCTGGATCTCGTCGGTCCACACGCCCGTCGCATTGATCACGACGTGGCCCTTGACCTCCGTCGTCGCCCCGGTCTCCGAATCGCGCACCTGTACGCCCGAAACCCGGTCGGCCTCCCGCAGGAAACCCACCACCTGCGTCGAGGTCCGCACCACCGCCCCGTAGTGAGCAGCGGTGCGCGCGACCGTCATAGTGTGACGAGCGTCGTCGACGACGGTGTCGAAGAAGCGGATTCCACCGATGAGCGCGTTCCGCTTGAGCCCGGGCGCCATGCGCAACGCCCCTGCACGCGTCAGATGTTTCTGCGGTGGAACGGACTTCGCACCACCCATCCGGTCGTACAGCAGGAAGCCGGCTGCCATGTACGGGCGCTCCCACACCCTGTGAGTCAGCGGGAAGAGGAAACTCAGCGGTTTGACCAGGTGGGGCGCGAGGGTCGACATCGACAACTCGCGCTCGCGCAGCGCCTCCGCCACCAGACCGAACTCGAGTTGCTCGAGGTAGCGCAGGCCGCCGTGAAACATCTTCGAGGACCGTGACGACGTGCCCGACGCGAAATCGCGCGCCTCGACGAGTGCGACCTTCAATCCACGGGTCGCGGCATCGAGTGCGGCACCCGCCCCGACGACACCGCCACCGACTACCACCACGTCGAACTGCTCGGTCCCCAACTGCTCCCAGGCCCGCTCCCGCTGTTCGGGGCCAAGGAACTGCACACCAGGCTGCTTGTCCAACTCGGTCTCCCGTGGTTGTCTGCGGATCTGCTCTCAGGCTAGTAGCTTCGGGGCCAGACCGCGCGAGAGACGAGGATCACCGTGACCCAGTACATCGCCTCCATCGACCAGGGAACGACTTCGACCCGATGCATGATCTTCGACCACGGTGGTCGGGTCGTCGGTGCGGCCCAGAAGGAACACGAACAGATCTTCCCGAAACCGGGCTGGGTGGAACACGATCCCGAAGAGCTGTGGAGCAACACCCGGGAGATGATCGCGGCGGTGCTCGCCGAAACAGGTCTCACGGCCGAGGACATCGCGGCGGCCGGCATCACCAACCAGCGTGAGACGACCGTTGTGTGGGACCGAAAAACCGGCAAACCCGTCTACAACGCGATCGTCTGGCAAGACACCCGCACCGACCGACTGTGCACCGAACTCGGCGGTGAACAGGGCAGCGGGCGGTTCCGTGAGGCGACCGGCCTGCCGCTGTCGACGTATTTCTCCGGCCCCAAGGCTCGCTGGATCCTCGACAACGTCGACGGCGCCCGGGAGCGCGCGGAGGCCGGCGAACTGTGCTTCGGAACGATCGACTCGTGGATCCTGTGGAACCTCACCGGCGGTCTTCACCTCACCGACGTCACCAACGCGTCCCGGACCCTGTTGATGAACATCGAGACCCTCGACTGGGATCACGAGATCTGCGGGGCGATGGGCATTCCGACATCGATGCTGCCGGAGATCCGCAGTTCGTCCGAGATCTACGGTGACCTCGCCGTGTCCGGAATCTCGCCGAGCATCCCCGTCGCAGGCATTCTCGGTGACCAGCAAGCAGCTACGTTCGGCCAGGCGTGCCTGTCCGAGGGCGAGGCCAAGAACACCTACGGAACAGGCAATTTCCTGCTGCTCAACACGGGAACGACACCGGTCCGCAGCGAGAACGGCCTGCTCACCACTGTCTGTTACAAGCTCGGAGACAACCCCGCCGTGTATGCGCTGGAGGGATCGGTCGCGGTTACCGGCGCCCTGGTCCAGTGGCTACGCGACAACCTGGGAATCATCCAGTCCGCCAAGGATATCGAGCCGCTCGCGAAGACGGTGGACGACAACGGCGGCGCATACATCGTGCCGGCCTTCTCGGGACTGTTCGCACCACGTTGGCGCCCCGACGCCCGCGGCGTCATCGCCGGGCTGACCCGATTCGTCAACAAGGGGCACCTCGCGCGGGCGGCCCTCGAGGCCACCGCGTACCAGACCCGCGAGGTCATCGAGGCGATGCGGGCCGATTCCGGCGTCGAGCTGAGCTCGCTGAAGGTCGACGGCGGCATGGTTGTCAACGAGACCCTCATGCAGTTCCAGTCCGACATCCTCGATGTCCCGGTGACGCGCCCAGTCGTGAACGAGACCACCGCCCTCGGGGCCGCCTATGCGGCCGGTCTGGCGGTCGGATTCTGGAAGAGCGAGGACGATATCCGCAGGAACTGGGCCGAGGACAAGACCTGGCAGCCCCGGATGGACGAACCGGAGCGTGAACGCCTCTACGCCGGGTGGAACCGCGCCGTAGAGCGCACGTACGGCTGGACCGACGAGCACGAAGACCCTTCGGCCTAGTCTCATCCCGAGCAGTCTCACTCCAAGCGGTCTCGCCCCAAGCAGTCTGGCCGCGTATTCGGGTGTGCCGCCGGCGGGAAGGTCAGCCCAGGCCGCAGATCAGTTCGCCGCAGATCAGTTCGCCGCAGATCAGTTCAAGGACCACCCTCGTGTCTGGCCGAGGCTGTCCCATTCCCGCTGCCAGCACCGTAGCCGGTACCTGTTCGCCATCGAGTGGACTGCGAGCAGCACAAGCACGCATCCTGCCGAACCGAAGGCCCAGAACATGAGCGCGGCACCCACCGCGCCGAAGGCGTTCTCCGCGCCGGTGCTCGGAGGTTCCGTGTAGTTGCCTTCGGGGTCGATCCAAATGTCCACGGTTCGGCCCACCTGGATCTCGCCGTCGACGTCGATCAAGCCCGTGCGTGGTGTCCCGTCCACCGACCACTGCGCACGAGCGCGGTCGTACATGCCTGTCCCGCGAGTTTGGGGCGACGGGGCGTCGCCGAGTAGGACGGCGGGAACCTGCTGGTTCGTCTGTCTGACCTGTCGTGCGGCGTCGGAGAGACCGGTATAGGTGCTCGTGCCCACCGCCCCGGCGAGGGGTATCAGCATCGCGAGCACCAGGGTGACGAAGAGTATCGAGAGGGATTCGAGGCGATCGCTGCGACGCATCAGGCGATTGCCGCTCCATGGCGCTAGGCGCCACAGGCGCGCCACCGAAATGTTCATATCGGTCATCGCCATCTCCCGAAACCGGTCGATGACACCAGTGTCGATGCGGCCCGGAGGGGAGGCATAGGGCCATAAGTCGATAACTCGAACCGGTCCCGCCCGTCGCTCAGTGACCGGTTGCGGACCAGGGAGTCCGTAGATGGGCGTCATACGCTCGGCGTAGCCGATCGACCCCCTCGACCAGCGCCGCACTGTCGTAGGTCGCGAAGCACAACCTCGCCGCGTGCGGGTGTCCCTTCGCGACGCCGAACGCGCCGCCCGGCACGAACGCGACGTCGTGCTCGATCGCCCTTTCGAGAAGTCGGGTGGTGTCGCAACCGTCGGTGAACTCGATCCAGCAGAACATGCCACCGAAGACCTCGGTGTGCGAAAGTCGTTCCCCGAAAGCCGATTCGAGCGCGCGGATCAGCGCACCGGACCGCGCCGCGTAGGCGCCGCGCACGGTGGCCAGATGCGTGTCGAGCCACGCACCGTCGTCGAGCAATTCCGTCGCGATCCTCTGCGTCAGCGACGACCCACACAAATCGGTGCCCTGCTTGATGAGTTCGACCGCCTCACACACGCGGCGATCGCCGTGCAGCCAGCCGACCCTCAGCGCGGGCGCGAGGGTCTTGGACCCGCTCGACAGCCGCAGCACCCGGTCCGAGTGGGCGGCGACGGGTGCGGGTGCCGGCGCATCGAACCACAACTCGCCATAGGGATCGTCTTCGATGATCCAGAACCCGTACCGGTCCGCGAGCGACGCCAGGTGTTCCCGGCGCTGCGCGGACAGCACAACGCCGCGCGGGTTGTGGAAGTTGCTGACCGTGTGGACGACTTTGGGCCGCAATCCTTCTGTCAATGCCTCTTCGAGGACAGCAGTGTCCATGCCATCGGCGTCGAGAGCGACGGGCACCAGTGCGGCCTGCGCGGCCCCGAAGGCCTGCAACGCCCCGGTATACCCCGGTTCCTCGACGACGACGGTGTCTCCAGGGTCGAGCAGCACCTGTGCGAGCAGGCTCAGCGCCTGCTGCGATCCGTGCGTGATGACCACCTCGGACGAATCGAGACGGCGTCCCACCGCGTCGCTCTCGCGAGAGGCGACGGTTTCCCTCAGCGGCGCCCACCCCGACGTCTCGCCGTACTGGACCGAACGCGGGTCGCCGAGCGCTCGCTGCGCGGCCCGCGCGATGCGTTCACGCGGCACGAGTTCCACCGCAGGGAGCCCACCCGCGAGGCTGATGACCTCCGGCCGAGCGGTGAACGTGAGCAGATCGCGGATGGCGGAACTGCGCAATCCGGCCATCCGCGACGACAGCCGCAGGGAAGGATCGAGTGACGGCGAATCGACCGACATGGCGACTCCGAAGTACGAGGTACTGCCGTCGCACACGGCGGCGACAGATGAAGACGGGGGCACCCAAGTCGTCCCGGATCCACGGGGCGGCGAGCGCGAAGATGAGGCCGATGGTCTCGACCTATCCGATCATCCCACAGTCAATTCACTATGTGAACGACGATTCTCATATTCTGGACAGAGTCGAAGCCGGAGCTAACCCAGGTCGTCGTGCCGCATGAGTTGGCGCGACGCCTCGGTGATCGACCCGGTCAGCGACGGGTACACCGAGAAGGTCTGCGCTAGGTCACCCACGGTGAGGTTGTTCTGGACCGCGATCGCGATCGGGAGGATCAACTCGGATGCGTTCACCGCGACCACGACACCGCCGATGACCACACCGGTGGCGGGGCGGCAGAAGATCTTCACGAAGCCGCGGCGCAGACCCGACATCTTGGCTCGCGGGTTCGTGTTGAGCGGCAGCATGACCGTGCGGGCGGCCACCTCGCCGTTGTCGATCGCGGCCTGACTCACGCCGACGTTGGCGATCTCCGGGCGCGTGAACACCGCCGACGCGACCGTCTTGAGCTTGATCGGGCTCACGCCCTCGCCGAGCGCGTGGTACATCGCGATACGGCCTTGCATCGCGGCCACCGAGGCCAGCGGCAGCAGGCCGGTGCAGTCGCCGGCGGCGTAGATGCCGGACACGGAGGTGCGGGAGACGCGGTCGACGCGCATGTAGCCGCCCCCGTCGAGCTCGATGCCGACCTTTTCGAGGCCCAGACCACTCGTGTTCGGGGTGGACCCGACCGCCATGAGCGCGTGACTGCCGTGCACGGTGCGGCCGTCCGTGAGCTTGACGACGATGCCCCCGTCGTCGGTGCGCTCGACAGCGTCGGCGCGCGCATGCTTGACCAGCGTGACGCCGCGCTCGGCGAGCACGTCCTCGAGGACCAGTGCCGCGTCCGCGTCCTCGTGCGGCATGACACGGTCACGGCTGGACACCAACGTGACCTTGACACCCATCTCGGTGTAGGCCGACACGAACTCGGCGCCCGTGACACCCGAACCCACGACTACCAGGTGGGTGGGCAACTCCTCCAGGTCGTAGAGGTGTTGCCATGTCAGGATGCGCTCGCCGTCCGGCACGGCACCGGGGAGCACGCGCGGGCTGCCACCAGTCGCGATGAGGACGACGTCGGCTTCGAGAGTCTTCTCCTCACCGGTGGTGAGGGTTGCCCGCACCAGGTGGGCGGCCATCCCGATCTGCGGGTCGATCAGCTCGGCCCTACCGGACAGCAGTTGCACGCCGACGCTCTGGAGGCGAGCGCGGATGTCGGAGGACTGAGCCTGTGCGAGGTTCTTGACGCGTGAGTTGATCTTCGGAAGCGAGATGGAGACGTTGGACGGGTCGACGGAGATGCCCAGGTCGGTGGCCCGGCGCATGTCGGTGCGGATTCCGGTGGACGCGATGAAGGTCTTCGAGGGCACGCAGTCGAACAACACACACGCACCGCCGATGCCGTCGGAGTCGATCAGTGACACGTTGGCCCCGTGCTGGGCAGCCACCAGGGCCGCTTCGTATCCGGCTGGTCCGCCACCGATGATCACGATCCGGGTCATTCGTCCTCCAAGCTCGCGGCGCCTACCGGGATCTCCGGTGGGCCCGCGGACAACGCTATTCCAGTGACCGGGAACACGCAGGCGAGGGCCCCTCGAGACTGCCTTCGCCACGGCGAACCTGTACGGCCGAACTTGCACGATCGTGCGCGGACGGCTCTTCCACTACCCGTGGGTGCTGCACACAGATTAGGCTTGCCGCCGTGCCGATCTATGCCGCGTACGGGTCCAACATGCACCCGGAACAGATGCTCGAACGCTGCCCACACTCCCCCACGGCGGGCACGGGTTGGCTTCACGGCTGGCGGCTCACGTTCAGCGGTGACGACATCGGTTGGGAGGGTGCGCTCGCCACCGTCGTCGAGGATCCGGACGATCCGGATGCCAAGGTGTTCGTGGTGCTGTACGACGTCCCGGACGAGGACGAGAGCCGACTGGACCGATGGGAGGGGTCCGAACTGGGCCTACACCGCAAGATCCGGCTCCGCATCGACACCGCCGATGGCCCCGTGCTGGCCTGGCTGTACGTGCTCGATGCGTACGAGGGTGGCCTGCCCTCGGCGCGCTACCTCGGTGTCATCGCCGACGCCGCCGAGACCGCCGGAGCCCCCGCCGACTACGTCCGCAGCCTTCGCACCCGCAACAGTCGCAACGTGGGCCCCGGCACGGCCTAGCCGTAGTCCCCCGGCTGCGTTTCACGACTGCAGCGTTTCGGGACTACAGCCTTTCAGGACTGCAGCACCAGGTTCGTCAGAACCCGCACTCCAGTCGCAAGAGCTCGCTCGTCGATGTCGAACGTCGGCTGGTGGATGTCGAGTTGCGGGCCGCGCCCCGACCACACACCCAAGCGAGCCATGGCGCCCGGCGCTTCCTCGAGATACCACGAGAAGTCCTCGCCGCCGCCCGACTGAGGGGTGTCCGCGAGCGCGTCGGGGCCGATCGCTCGCACGGCGTCCTCGAGAATTCGCGCCGACACCTCGTCGTTGACGACTGGAGGCACACCCCGCCGGTAGTTGAGTTCGTACCGCACCCCGGTCGGCGCGAGCAGCCCGTGCACGATCTCGCGGACCGTCGGTTCGAGCAGGGCCCACGTGTCATGGTCACCGGTGCGGACGGTGCCGGTGAGGATGCCGCTGCGCGGGATCGCGTTGGGGGCCTGCCCCGCGCTCACCGCACCCCACACCATCACGGTTGCGCTGCGTGGGTCTATCCGGCGGCTGAGCATCCCGGGCAGACCCGTGATCACGGTGCCGATCGCGTACACCAGGTCCGTCGTCAGATGTGGCCGCGACGTGTGCCCACCCGGTGAGTCGAGCACGAGTTCGACGGTGTCCGCGGCGGACGTGATCGCCCCGACCCGGACCCCGACCCGTCCCGCCTCCAGGCGCGGATCGCAGTGCAGCGCGAAGATCCGCGACACACCCTGCATGCCGCCTGCGGCGACGACGTCGAGCGCGCCACCGGGCATCACTTCCTCGGCCGGCTGGAAGATGAACCTCACGCCGATCGGCAACTGTGGCAACGAATTCAGCGCAAGGGCGGTTCCGAGCAGGATCGCGGTGTGCGCATCGTGGCCACACGCGTGATCGACCCCCGGCACCGTGGACGCGTACGCCACACCGGTGGCTTCTTGCAACGGCAACGCATCGAGATCGGCACGCAGAGCGATCCGCATCCCGCCCGGCCCGATGTCGCAGACGACGCCGGTCCCACCAGGCAGCAACAGTGGCGACATTCCCGCCGCCGACAATTGACTCGCGACGAACGAGGTGGTCCCGAACTCGTGCCGGGCCAGTTCCGGGTTCATGTGGAAGTGTCTGCGCCACCGGGACAGATCCATCGCGTGCTCGGCGAGCCACTTCTCGACGCCCTCATTCATCGACCTGCCCTCGTTCACCGACGTTCCACCCCCTCGAGCAACCGCGCGCGCTGATCGGGATCGAGTACGGCACGGATGACGGTGCGCGCCAGAGCCATCGCACCGTCGAGGAGGGCCCGGTCTGCCGACTCCGTGACCGCGGCCGCAGCGAACTCCGGTTGATGGATCACCGACCCGCCGGAGTCGAGTCCGACCACCGGGTGGATGCCGGGGATCACCTGGGTCACGTTGCCCATGTCCGTGCTGCCCAGCGGGCGAGACGCCTCGACATCCGCGGGCACCGGGGTGCGACCGAGGTCGGTTATCTCCTCGCGAAAGACGTCGACGAGCCAGGGGTCGGGCCGCAGCTCCGCGTACGCCGGCGACACCGTGCGCACCTCGTGCGTGCACCCGGTCGCGAGCGCGCCGGCCGCGAAACACGCATCAGCTCGAGTCAGGAGTTCGTCGAGCGACTCAGCGGTGTGCGCGCGCAGGTAGTACAGCATCTCGGCGCGTGCCGGGATGATGTTGGGCGCCGTGCCGCCGGCACTGACGATGCCGTGCAACTGCTGGCCGGGGGCGAGGTGCTGACGCAGCAGGCCGAGGCCGACCTGAGCGACCGTGGCCGCGTCCGCGGCGTTTCGTCCGAATTCCGGTGCCGCCGAGGCGTGTGCTTCCCGCCCTGTGAAAGTGATCGCGATGTCGGCGAGCGCGAGCGATGTCGCGGCGACGATGTCGAACGGGCCGGGGTGCACCATCAACGCGGCGGCGACGTCGTCGAAGACACCGCGCTCGAGCATGAGCACCTTGCCCCCACCGGACTCCTCGGCCGGAGTGCCGATGACGCGCACGGTGATCCCCAGCGATTCCGCCATTGGGGCCAACGCGAGCCCGGCGCCGACTGCCGACGCCGCGATGATGTTGTGACCACATGCATGCCCGATCTCGGGCAGCGCGTCGTATTCGGCGAGAAGGGCCACTACCAACTCACCGTCGCCGAACCGCGCGTCGAACGCCGTCGGCAGATCCGCGATCTGCGTCCGGACGTCGAAGCCCTGGCCGCGCAGGAACTCGACCAGCTTGGCGGCGCTCCGGTGCTCCTCGAAGGCCAACTCCGGTTCGGAGTGGATCGAGTGCGACAGCGCGATGAGATCGGAGCGCGCAGCCAGCACGGCATCCGACACCGAAGCCGGCGACGAAGCCGACGGGGTTCCTGATCTCACAGCCCCCAGTCTCTCACTCTTGGGGACCGGACCCGGGTCACCCCAACTTGAACTTGAAGTTGCTCTCGTCGGTCTTGATACCGAGCGCGTCGACGGCGTCGCGGTGGATGCCCTGCTTGATCCCGGCCAGGTTCTCGCCGTGGGTCGAAACCAGCGCGGATGCCCGGGCAACCGCGGCGTCGAGCACGAGATCGCCTTCGACGGTGTCGTCGACGATACCGGCGGCGACGGCGTCGGTGCCGTTGTAACGACGACCGGTGGTCATCGCCTCGACCGCCGTCTGCCGTGTCAGTCGGGAGGTGAGCAGCGTGGTCAGGCCCACCGTGAACGGCATGTTCAGGTTGACCTCGGGCAGGCAGTAGTAGCCCCGGTCGCTGCGCATGACGCGGAAGTCGTGGGAGGTGGCCAGCAGCGCGCCGGCGCCGAACGCGTGGCCCTGCACCGCCGCGACCGTCGCCATCGGGAACGTCAAGAAGCGGGAGAGGACCGTCTGGACCCGGTCCAGGTAGGCGGGCAACTTCTCGAGATTGCCGGCGATCCATTCGACGTCGAGGCCGTTGGAGTAGAACTTGCCGGTCGCTGTCGTGACCAGAGCCGCGGGCCCCTCGTGTGCCTCGACCTCGTCCAACAGGGCATGCGTGGCCTCGACCCAGTCCGGGTGGAACCGGTTCTCGTTGTCCGTCTCTCCCTCGTTGCCGAGGTACAGAACGAAGACGTCGCCTTGGCGATTCAAATATGGCATGGGCCGGAGGTTACTCACGAGTAACATAAGGTGTCAAGCATGCCGATCGATGCTGTCCCACTACTGTTTCCGTCCATGGGCACCCTCGAGCAGCAAGCCGCCGACGTCCTCGCGGACCGCACCGGAATCGCAAGACACAGCGCGGCTGTCGTCCTCGGATCGGGCTGGCAGGCCGCCGCCGACGTACTGGGAGCACCGGCCGTGAGCGTGCCGATGGCCGACCTGCCAGGGTTCGCCACCCCGTCGGCGGTCGGTCACGCCGGGACAGCGCTGTCGGTGCGGATCGGCGACAGCCCGGTGCTCGTCCTACTCGGGCGTGCGCACGCCTACGAGGGCCACGACCTCGGCCGGGTGGTGCACCCGATACGAACCGCGATCGCGGCCGGCGCGGAGACGGTGGTCCTCACCAATGCCGCGGGCGGCATTCGCGCCGACATGAGCGTCGGCCAGCCGGTCCTCATCAGCGACCACCTGAACTTGACGGCACGGTCCCCCCTGGTCGGAGCTCACTTCGTCGACCTGGTCGATGCCTACAGCCCCCGGTTGCGGGCAATCGCGCGCGAGATCGACCCGTCGCTCGCAGAGGGTGTGTACGCGGGACTGCCCGGCCCGCACTACGAGACTCCAGCCGAGATCCGCATGCTCCGCACCCTCGGCGCCGACCTGGTCGGACTGTCGACGGTGCACGAGACCATCGCGGCCCGGGCGCTCGGGGCCGAGGTCCTCGGCATCTCACTCGTGTCGAACCTCGCGGCCGGGACGACCGGAGAGCCCCTCGACCATGCGGAGGTCCTCGCGGCCGGACAGGCGTCCGCGGCGCGCGTGGGCGCACTGCTGCGCGACCTGCTCGCCCGGCTGTGAACCCCCCGCCGCCCCGCCCGCCCCTCCGCTTCGGCACCGCCGGCCTGCGCGGCCCGGTCGGCGACGGCCCCGGCTGCATGAACGTCGGCGTGGTCGAGCGCACCACCGCCGGGCTGGCCCGATGGCTGCACGACAACCACCTCGGCGGGATAGTGGTCGTCGGCCGCGACGCTCGTCACGGCTCGGAGGAGTTCGCCCGCGCCGCCGCCGAGGTGCTCGCGGCCGACGGCTTCGACGTCGTCCTGCTGCCGCGGCCCCTGCCGACCCCCCTCGTCGCGTTCGCGGTGCGCCGACTCAGTGCGGTCGCCGGCGTGCAGATCACCGCGTCGCACAACCCTCCCGCCGACAACGGCTACAAGGTGTACGTGCACGGCGGCGCACCCCTCGCCGCACCGGCGGACCGTGAGATCGAGGACGCGATCGCACGCGTCGAGCGGATTCGGCGCGTGCCAGTAGCGGCGGCCGACGACACGATGGAGACGGCGTACCTCGACCGCGTCGCGACGCTGCCGCTCGGCGACCGTCGCGACGTCCGCATCGCGCTAACCGCCATGCACGGCGTCGGCGGTGACGTGGCGGTGGCGGCGCTGCGTACGGCAGGGTTCACCGACATTCACACCGTTGCAACGCAATTCGCACCCGACCCGGACTTCCCGACGGTCGCGTTCCCGAACCCCGAGGAGCCCGGGGCGACCGATGAGTTGCTGCTGCTCGCGGCCTCCGTCGACGCCGACGTCGCGATCGCCCTCGACCCCGACGCCGACCGCTGCGCCGTCGGTGTGCCCGGACCGACCGGTTGGCGGATGCTCAGCGGCGACGAGACCGGCGCACTGCTCGGCGACCGCATCCTCACCCACGCGCCCCCGCATGCGCTGGTCGCGACGACGATCGTGTCGTCGACCCTGCTGGGAAAGATCGCCGACGCCCGCGGCTTCGACTCGGCCCGCACCCTGACCGGATTCAAATGGCTGGTGCGGGCCGGTGCCGGACTGGTCTACGCGTACGAGGAGGCGATCGGGCACTGCGTGGACCCCGACGTGGTGCGCGACAAGGACGGTATCTCTGCCGCGGTGCTGGTCGCCGATCTCGCAGCCGATCTTGCCGGCAGCGGTCGGACGCTGCTCGACGCGCTCGACGACCTCGCCATCGAGTTCGGGGTGCATACGACAGGCCAGGTGTCACGTCGGGCGGGGCACCTCGACGAGATCCGCCGCACCATGGAGCAACTGCGCACGGACCCACCGACGGAGATCGCAGGGATCGAGGTAGCGGCCATAGATCTAGCGACGGTGCGCGGCCCACTCCGGACGGACGCGGTGACGTTCGCCGGCCCGAACCTGCACGTGACGGTTCGGCCGTCGGGCACCGAACCGAAGCTCAAGTGCTACTTCGAGGTGGTCGAACCGGTCTCCGGCCGCGACGGGCTCGCCGCGGCGCGCTCTGCCGCCCGAGATCGCGCGGACCTGGTGCGGCGGTACCTTCAGGCCTTCTAGCGAGGGCCGAACTGGCGGTCACCGGCGTCGCCGAGACCGGGCACGATGAAGGCGTTCTCGTTGAGACCCTCGTCGACGGTCGCGGTGATCAGGCGCACCGGATGGCCCGATCGCTCGAGAGCGGAGACTCCCTCGGGGGATGCAACGACGCACACGGCCGTGATGTCGGTGGCGTCCCGGGCGACGAGCAGGTCGATCGTGTGGACCATCGAACCGCCGGTCGCGAGCATCGGATCGAGTACATACACCGGCGTTGCGGAAAGGTCTGCAGGTAGCGACTCCATGTACGGCACCGGCTGGTGAGTGTGCTCGTCACGGGCCATCCCGACGAACCCGACCTGTGACTGCGGGATCAATGCACTGGCCGGTTCGACCATGCCCAGACCTGCCCGCAACACGGGAACCAGCAGCGGCGGCTGTGCCAGGCGGGCGCCCTTCGTGACGGCGACGGGTGTGGTGATGTCGAACTCCTCGATCTGGGCGTCGCGGGCGGCCTCGTAGATCAGCATCTCGGTGAGCCGCCGCAGCGCCGATCGGAACGTGGCGTTGTCGCTGCGCTCGTCGCGCATCTTCGTCAGAAGCGCCGCCGCCAGAGGATGATCGACCACTCGCGTTTCCATGGCTCCACAGAATAGTGTCGGCGAGCGCGCACACCCGGACGGCCCACAACCGAATGGAACCGCACCCAATCCCGGCGCGTCCAATTCATCGACGAACAAGAATCCATGGGGGACGCGATGAGCGAGTTCTCAGCGGCGGCGGCCGGGATCGCCGCATTCGGGGGCACCGCGACCGAGCTGGCCGCACGGGCGGAAGCGGCCGCTGCAGCTGTAGCCGCGAAGCCGGACGCACTCGGCCAGGTGTTCGGACTGATCGGCGGCGACTTGCTCGCCGCTTTCACCGGTGCGCGCAGCGCCCACGCGGCACGGCTCGAGCGGCTTGCCTCCGCCTGGGCGTCGATGAGTGCCGCCGCCATCACGACCGCCGCGGGTTACGAAGCGACCGATGCGGGCACCGCGTCCACGCTCAACTCGACTTCGGCGGCCTTGTGATCGGCCTGCTCGCCCGCCCGGTCGTCGATCTGCTCGGCGCCTTCGGCACCGGCACCCCGCCCACCGAATCCCCCGTCGAGGCAATCCGGGAAGCGTCCGATGCCATCGATGCCGTGCACGCACGTGGCCGCACAGCAATCAGCGACATCGGCGGCGTGTGGAGCGGCACCGCAGCCGACGCCGCGATCGACAGGGCGCAGGCCACGCAAGCCGCATCGGTGCAGCTGTCCGACCGGGGCCGAGAGATCGCAGGGGTCACCGAGACCGCATCACACGCGGTTCGCGCCGGAGCTGCCGAGCTGAGGGCGATCCTGGATTCCTTCCTGTCGATGGCGTCGTCTGCGCTGCCGCTGGTCGCCACCCCGACCGGGCAGACCGTGTTGATTACAGTGGCGATCGACCATCTGGGGCGGGCCCTGGGCGTCGTCGAACGGGTGCGCGGGGAGCTGGCCGTGCTCACCGCGAGGATGATCGAGTTGACCGGGGCGGATCCGGTGCCGGCCGAGGCTCGCACGGTCGACGGGGTGAGCGCCGGCAGCATCGAGATCCTGCTTCCCGACGGCAGCACGGTCATCGCACCCAATCCGGCGGCAGCCGACGCCGTCCGCAACGCGCTGACGCAGCAGGGTGTCGCCTACGAGTGGGGCGGCACCACTGCAGGGCGGGGCCTGGACTGCAGCGGACTGACGCAGTGGGCATACGGTGAGGCTGGAGTGGACCTGCC
Organism: Rhodococcus spongiicola; assembly: GCF_004011835.1. Classification (GTDB taxonomy): domain Bacteria; phylum Actinomycetota; class Actinomycetes; order Mycobacteriales; family Mycobacteriaceae; genus Prescottella; species Prescottella spongiicola. The sequence goes on along the minus strand of NZ_RKLN01000002.1, from coordinate 147,530 downwards.
CCGACTCGCGCAACAGCAGTCCGTCGGCATGCCCGTCGGAGAAGAAGGGTTGATGCCGGGTGACCTCGCGGTGTGGGATGGTCACGTCGCGATGATCATCGGCAACGGCCAGATGATCGAGGCCGGAGACCCCATCGGTATCAGCCCCATCCGAACCACCAACAGCAGCATGGGTTTCCACGGTTTCTATCGACCAACAGAACGCACCTACTGATGCTGAGGAACGGTGGTAGCCGGTGAGTATGGGGCTTCGCCGCTGAACCGTCCGGGCAGCTCTGTGGGAGTGGGTCCGACTTGACGTCACGCCGGCACCGCCCCGATCGGCCCTCGGCGGTGGGAAGTGGCTGAACGGCGACGGCCCCGCCTATTGGGCGGGGCCGTCCGTGTCCGTTAGCTACACGAATCCAAACTGCTCGTGTGTCACGGAGTCACGACTTAGTTGGCGTTCATGCTGCTGCCGAAGATGCCATCGAGGCTACCCAGGGCGTCATCGGCGCTGCCCAGGGTGTTGTCGGCGCTGCCCAGGGAGTCGTCGATGCTGCCGTTCAGGGTGTCCATGCTCGCTGTATCGATGGAACCAATGATGTCCAAGCTGGCGAGGAACATCTCGAACGAACTCGGCGTGCCTTCACCGTGTGCGTCTGCGCTGGCCGGCGCCGCGAAGACTGCGGCGATGAGAGGTGCGGCGAGCATTGCTGCTGCTGCTGTGCGAACTGTCTTCTTCATCGATCCTCTTTCATTCGACTCACCGCACACGAACGCGTGCGGGCATCACAACACCTGGCGGCATCGGTCACTGGTTGACGGAATCCCCCAACAGGCATTGCTGGCCCCCCTAAGCCAGAAGAGAGTTAATCACAGTTCTGCATTCGGAAGGGTGAAACCGCACCGACTGATTCATCGGAGGCGATCGACCTGTGCGGCACTGTGTCTCCGAAACACGTTGTTGTGCTGGAGGAATGCAGATAATTGTGACGCTCATCACCATTGATCAACGGGCGTGTGAACGGACGGCTTCTATCGACCAACTGGACGCACTGACTGATGCTCAGGAACGAAAAGCATTGCACCGGAGACCTTCCGAATGATCATGGAATCGCGCGTACGGACGCTCTGGCAGAGATGGCGAGCACGGGTAGGAGTGCAACCCCTCGAAGCCGAGAATGTAGGAGACCTCGGAGCATGAGGACTGTTCGAGATCGCTGTGGACCACCCATCCTGACCGATGGAACCGAACACCCACGACGCGCGTCAAACCTGGTAATGCCAAGCGATCGAGACGAGCCGCACCTCGCAGATTTTGTGTTCTGGGAATTGCAGTAACACCGGGGCTGGAGGCGACACCGGGACTGGAGGCGACACCCCGACTGAGACCCTGGGCCGACCCGGGCAACCGTCCTCTCGAGGGCGGCGAGGAGGTCGCCGACGAGTGAGCGTCGGGACCGACATCCTCGGGCACTCCGGTGCCCTACCTTCTGACAGAGACTCCGACACAAGGGCTATTTTCTGCGGTTCCAGGGTTTCTGCCGCACCACGAAGTACTAGGAGCAATATGACGATCGAACCGTCCCCGCCGCCCGCCACTGTGGCGTCGGCCGCCAACCGCGCCCGCACCGTTACGGTGCGCGCCACAGAGACCGGTCTGCCGATGGAGATCCACATCGACTCAGGCGAGCTGCGTTATGGCGGCGAACGACTGGCACAGGAGATCCTCGGCCTGTGCCGGGAGGCCGGCCGGGAGGCGGGAGCCCGACAGCGCGACGAACTGGCACGCCAAGGCATGCCCCGCGACGTGCTGGATCAGCTGGGGCTCCCGACCCGTGATGAGATCGCAGCGGAGCAGGCCGCGGCCGACACGCTGGAGGCACCGACGAGCTGGATGCGCCGGGTATGAGCGGCAGCGAGATGGATGCGCTCGTAGAACGTGCAACGGCAGCCTTGAACCTGCTCGACGACGCTCTGACATCACTCGACACGATCCGGGCCGAGGCGGTGAGCGAGGACGGCCGGGTACGGGTTGAGGTCGACGGCAACGCCAGGCCGACCGGGATATGGCTGAGCGATTCCCTCCACGACCTCGATGCCCGCAGCCTGGCACAGTCGATCACTGACACCGCGCACCGGGCAGCGGCGACCGCGGCCGCGGAGCGAGCCCGGATCACGGGCACGTTGTTCGATACGTACGGCAAAGGTTGACCGGTGTCCGGCTATGTCTTTGAGCTCGACGTGGCTAGGCTTCCGGCCATGGCTGGAGACATCGTTCCGATCGAACTCGGTCTGACCAAAGGCGACCTGGTCACCTTGTGGGCCCCTCGCTGGCGCGAGGGCGACGACGAGTGGCAGGCCTTCCTAGGCCACGAAGAAGACCTCTACGCGTTCGAATCGGTTGCCGCGCTCGCCGCGTTCATCCGCACGAACGACGAGAACGACCTTGTCGATCATCCGGCCTGGCCCGTGGTCTCCAAGCTCGCCGCTCCGGAACTCGAGCCGGAGGAGAACTTCACGTTCGATCTGATCGGGGTCCCCGAACTCGCTGCCGGCGATCCCGAGGCCCTCCCCATTGCCGAACTCGAGAGCACACTCGCGACGGTGCGCACCATCGGGGAGGTCTGCGACCTCGAGCCGGTGATCAAGTTCTTCGAGAACCATCCGGAGATCGGCTACCTGCGCGGCGGCGTCGGCCAGTTCGAGGGCCGCGACGGCGAGGCACTGTGGGACCGCATCGGCATCGCCGTCGCCGAGGACTGGGACGCGGTCATCGACGCGATCGATTCGATCGTCACCACACCGGACGTCGACGCGGATGCGCTCTCCGTCGCCGACGCCGAGATCCTCACGGCCGAAGAGAACATCGTCGACGCCGACGACGAGGCCGAGGCCGAGGCCGAGGATGAGTACGAGACCGATGAGGAGCAGGAGGAGGAAGAGGAAGAAGTAGAGACCTTCTGGTCCAGCGTTGGGATCGACCCGATCAAGATCATCACATCCGAGACCACGTACTTCTCGCTGCGCTGCTACCTCGGCGAGGACGAGCACCCCGTCTTCCTCGGCCGTGGCGGAAAAATCTCGGTCTTCAACTCCGAGCGCGCACTCGCCCGCTACCTGGCCGACAACCACGAGCACGACCTGGCGCGGGTGACCACCTACCTGCAGGTGCAGAACGCGGCCGTGGACGGCACACTCGAGATCGAGGTCACCGACGCGAACGTCTACGTGCTGCCGGGACTGGCCGACGACCTCGCCGAGGGCCCCGATGCCGTCGACGCCGACCAGTTGGAGTTGGCCGTCGAATTGTTCACCGATGCAGCGGACTTCGCGAAGGACGACGCCACCGACGCCGCCCTGGCGTCGTCGACGCCGCTGGGCTGGTACGTCTCCTACCTCCTCGATCCCACACCCGGTCGTATGACCCCCAGTCCACCCTTCCAGGCCGAAGCGGACGCATGGAGGACGCTCGAGCAGGAGTTCGAGGCCCGCCTGCGTCCCGAATAGTCCGCCGCCGCCAATAGTCCGCGCCTCGCTCAGCCCTGCCGTCCGGGCTGTTCGAGGGAACCACGCGTGGCCCCGATGCGTCTGATTCGATGAGCTGGTCGTTGCGGAATTGAGGAGAAGCGTGGGGTTCATGGGACGGTGGGGCGGCGCGATCGTCGCCGCGGTCAGTGTGTTGGCGCTGGTCGGCTGCGGGTCGGCGACTGTCGAGGGGCAAGCCGGGACGACGGAGGCCGGGGAGCCGGTGTTCGATCCCTGCAGCATCCCCGACGACGTGCTGCACACGATCGGCGTCGATCCGGCGTCGGAGCGTCGCGATGTCATGGGCGTCAAACAGCCCGGCTGGAGCGTGTGCGGCTGGAACGATCGCGATGTCTCCTTCTTCGTCACGATCTTCGCCACCGGGATGTCGCTCGACACGATCCGCACGAACGAACGGTTCATCGACGTCACCCCGGTCGACCTCGCCGGTCGCGAGGCGTTCACAGTTCGCGAGACGTCCGATACCCGCAACGAACACTGCGACGTCCTGCTCAGCGTTGGCCCGGACACCCTGATGCTGCAGACGAGTCTCGCCAAGGGCCTACCACCGTCGCAGAGCCCCTGTCCGCAGGCGATCGAGAACGCGAAGCTTCTCGAACCGTCCCTGCCCCGCTGACGAAGAGACCCGATCATGTGGATAAATCCCTCGTGGAAAGAACTCGGCGAACTGGTGGGTGCAGGTGAGCTCTACCTGGAGCCAGGCATCGCCGAGAAGTGCGCCGCCCGCTGCGCGCAGCTGCGACGCGAGCTCGTAATCCTGCAAGACGACGCCAAAAGACTCGCCAGAATCGACGGCCTCGGCCACCTGCCCTCCGGGATCGCCCTTGCCCGCAAATTCGAGCAGAAGGCGTCGGGTGGCGAGTACGCGCTCGATCAGGCGCTCGGCGACCACATCGCCGTCGTCGAGCAGATGCAGTCGGTGTTCGAGAAGATCGCAGCAAGGTTCGGCGCCACCGAGGAGGCGAACGCGCGGACGCTCGGCGCGATCGATCCTGACCGCTGACCGTGCAACCTACTCTTCGAAGACGGGCGCGGACTGGAGCCCGACAGACGGCTCGAGTTCAGCCGATCAGTACGGCGAAGCCGGGCTTGATGATGTCGTCGATCACCGCCAGACGCTGGTCGAATGGGATGAAGGCCGACTTCATCGCGTTGATGGTGAAGCGCTCTAGGTCGCTCCATCCGTAACCGAAGGTGTTGACCAGAACCAGCATCTCGCGACTCATGGACGTGTCGCTCATCAGGCGGTTGTCGGTATTGACGGTGACCCGGAACCGCATGCGGGCCAGCAGGTCGAAGGGGTGTTCGTCGAGGCTTGCAACCGCCCCGGTCTGCACGTTGGAACTCGGGCACATTTCGAGAGGGATCCGCTTGTCCCGTACGTAATTCGCGAGTAACCCCATCGTGACGTGTCCGTCCGACCCGACTGCGATGTCGTCGGTGATGCGAACTCCGTGCCCCAGTCGATCCGCGCCGCAGAACGCGATGGCTTCGTGGATCGACGGCAGTCCGAACGCCTCGCCCGCATGGATCGTGAAGTGCGCATTGCAGTTCCGCATGTACTCGAACGCGTCGAGGTGCCGACTCGGCGGGTAACCCGCCTCGGCTCCCGCGATGTCGAACCCGACCACGCCGCGATAGCGGAATCGGACGGCGAGTTCGGCAATCTCCCGGGACCTCGCCGCGTGCCGCATAGCGGTGAGCAGACAGCCGACGCGGATCTCGCGCCCCGCCGCGCGGGCCGAGGCCTCCCCTTCGCGGAATCCCGCGAGGACGTTGTCGACCACCTCGTCGAGGCTGAGCCCTCCCTCGAGGTGCTGCTCGGGGGCGAAGCGGACCTCGGCATACACGACGCCGTCGTGGGCGAGATCCTCCGCGCACTCGCGGGCCACGCGGCGCAGACCCTCCGGGGTCTGCATCACCGCGACGGTGTGCGCGAACGTCTCGAGATACCGCTCGAGCGACCCGCTGTCGGCTGACTCCCGGAACCACCGGGCCAGTTCATCGGGGGCTTCGACCGGCAGCCCGGTGTACCCGCACGCGGCGGCCAGTTCCGCGACGGTAGCCGGGCGCAGGCCTCCGTCAAGGTGGTCGTGGAGCAGAACCTTGGGTGCCCGGCGTATGTACTCGAGGTCCAACGGCGCTGTCATGGGTTGACGTTAGCCTGACCGGTCCTCGATCCGCTCGATGACGAGGGGGGTGGTTCTCGTCGGTGCGTCGGCCTGGATGGTCCAGGCGTCGGTGAGCGCATGTTTCGCGGCGGCGAAACGCTCGGGCGTGTCGGTGTGGAGGGTGACGAGCGGCGTGCCGACCGACACCCTGTCACCAGGCTTGGCGTGTAACTCGACCCCGGCTCCAGCCTGGACCGACTCCCCCGGACGGGCTCGTCCTGCACCTAGCTGCCACGCGGCGAGCCCGATGGCCATCGCATCCAGTTCGCACACCACGCCGTCCGACTCCGAGAGCAGGACCTCGGTGTGCTGGGCCTGAGGAAGTGGGGCGTCCGGGTCGCCGCCTTGGGCGACGATCATGGCCCGCCACCGGTCCATGGCGGAGCCGTCGCGTAGCTTCTCCGCGGGATCGACGTGCTCGATCCCGACTGACAACAACATTTCCCGCGCTAGAGCCAACGTGAGCTCCACGACGTCGGACGGGCCGCCGCCCGCCAGGACCTCGAGCGACTCCCGTACCTCGAGTGCATTACCCGCGGTGTATCCGAGCGGCGCATCCATCGCGGTCAGCAGGGCCACGGTGCGTACCCCCTCGTCCGCGCCGAGGCCGACCATCGTCTGCGCCAGTTCACGCGCATCGTCGAGCTTTTTCATGAACGCACCCGAGCCGACCTTGACGTCGAGGACCAGTGCTCCTGTTCCCTCGGCGATCTTCTTGCTCATGATCGAACTGGCGATGAGCGGAATCGACTCGACGGTGCCGGTGACGTCTCGCAGCGCATACAGACGCCTGTCAGCGGGCGCCAAGTCGGTGCCGGCTGCGCACACCACGGCACCGACCGCCGGGTCGGACAGGATCTCTGCGACCTCCGCCGCGTCGAGGTCGGCGCGCCACCCGCGGATCGCCTCCAACTTGTCCAGCGTCCCGCCCGTGTGCCCGAGACCCCGACCCGACAATTGTGGAACCGCAGCCCCGCACGCGGCGACCAGCGGGGCCAGTGGCAGCGTGATCTTGTCTCCGACTCCACCGGTGGAGTGCTTGTCCACCGTTGGGCGCGACAGGCGTGAGAAGTCGAGCCGCCGCCCGGACGCGACCATCGCCGCCGTCCAGCACGCGATTTCCCGTCGCGTCATACCGCGGAAGTAGATCGCCATGGCCAGCGCCGACATCTGCTCGTCCGCGACCACACCGTGCGTGAACGACTCGATCACCCAGTCGATCTGTGCGTCCGTTAGTTCCCGGCCGTCGCGCTTGGCCGAAATGATCGATACCGCGTCATGCATGACCGTTGTCCTCGTTCTCGCCGATGAGACCCTCTCGCTCGGTAGGCCCGAAGGCGTCGGGCAAAAGGTCCCCGAGTAGCCGAACACCGGATCGGGTGTCGACCATGAGTTCGACTCCCCCGTGTTCGAGTAGGACTTGTCGGCAGCGCCCACACGGCATCAAAATTGCGCCACTCGCATCACAGCAGCTGACCGCCATCAACCGGCCGCCACCACGAGAAATCAAGTTACCGACGAGTACACACTCGGCGCACAGACTCAGTCCGTATGAGACATTTTCCACATTGCATCCCGTTACGAGATGACCTTCTATGTCGAGCGCGGCCGCCCCCACTGGGTACCTGGAATAGGGTGCGTAAGCCCGACTCATGGCCCGATGAGCATTGTCGCGCAACAGCTTCCAGTCGACCAGGGTCATAATTCCTCATCCAACCACGGCCATTGGATTGCCGCAGGAGGTCCGTGGAGAACACATTGGCAATGTGGGAAGGCAAACCTAACAACTACTTTCGATCTGGTACGAACCGCGGAGCGAATTAGTTCCCGGATTCTGTTGGGTTTAGAGTTCACAGGAGTCGATTTAGGTTCTCGTCGAGCCCAAGCCCCGGTAAATCCGAAGAGCTGTGCAGGCTCGACGCGCCCACAAAGACGTTGGAGGCACAGCACTCGATGAGCAGCACGGCTGAAGCCGCTCCAGTAACGGAGCGCACCCGGTCGCTTTACCGCGGCGATCCCGGCATGTGGTCCTGGGTTCTACACCGGATCACCGGCGTCGCGACCTTCTTCTTCCTCTTCGTCCACGTCCTGGACACCGCACTTGTACGCGTCAACCCGGACACCTACGACCGGGTCATCGAGACCTACAAGAACCCGATCGTCGGACTCATGGAGATCGCGCTTGTGGCCATGGTGCTGTACCACGCACTCAACGGCCTGCGCGTGATGGCGATCGACTTCTGGTCGAAGGGCCCGAAGTACCAGCGCGTGATGCTCTGGGCCGTCCTTGCGATCTGGTTCGTGGTCATGATCCCGGGCGCCGGTCGCATCTTCTACAACATGTTTGCGGGGCACTGACATGACGACAGAAGCGAAGACTCTCGGCAAGGCGTTCGACCGCCCGGCCAGCTTGGACAACCCCCGTTCGCCGCGCCAGCCGGCCAAGAACAACTTCGAGCTCTACGCGTGGCTCTTCATGCGGCTGTCCGGCCTGGCGCTCATCGTCCTGGTCCTGGGCCACTTGTTTATCATGCTGATGATCGACGAGGGCGTTCAGCGGATCAACTTCGCGTTCGTCGCGGGCCGCTGGTCCAGCCCCTTCTGGCAGTTCTGGGACCTCACGATGCTCTGGCTCGCCCAGCTGCACGGCGGCAACGGCCTGCGCACTGTCATCGCGGACTACTCGCGTAAGGACTCCACCCGGTTCTGGCTCAACACGATCCTGGTCGTGTCGATGATCCTGATCATGGGCCTGGGCACCTACGTCATCTTCACCTTCGACCCCAACATCTCGGCGAGCTAGGGGAGCAGAAACTTCATGCAGGAACATCGTTATGACGTCGTCATTGTCGGCGCCGGTGGCGCCGGCATGCGCGCGGCCATCGAGGCCGGACCCCGCGTTCGCACCGCCGTCCTGACCAAGCTGTACCCCACTCGCAGCCACACCGGTGCCGCCCAGGGCGGAATGTGCGCCGCCCTCGCCAACGTCGAGGAGGACAACTGGGAGTGGCACACCTTCGACACAGTCAAGGGCGGCGACTACCTCGCCGACCAGGACGCCGTCGAGGTCATGGCCAAGGAGGCCATCGACGCGGTTCTGGACCTCGAGAAGATGGGGCTTCCGTTCAACCGCACGCCCGAGGGCAAGATCGACCAGCGCCGTTTCGGCGGCCACACCCGCGATCACGGCAAGGCCCCGGTTCGCCGCGCCTGCTACGCCGCCGACCGCACCGGCCACATGATCCTGCAGACGCTCTACCAGAACTGCGTCAAGCACGATGTCGAGTTCTTCAACGAGTTCTACGCGCTCGACGTCGCGATGACCGAGACCCCGGAGGGCCCGGTCGCCACGGGTGTCATCGCCTATGAACTCGCGACCGGCGAGATCCACGTCTTCCACGCGAAGTCAATCGTCTTCGCGACCGGTGGCTCTGGCCGCATGTACAAGACCACGTCGAATGCGCACACCCTCACCGGTGACGGCATGGGTGTCGTCTTCCGCAAGGGCCTGCCGCTCGAGGACATGGAGTTCCATCAGTTCCATCCGACGGGATTGGCCGGACTGGGCATCCTGATCTCCGAGGCCGTCCGTGGTGAGGGCGGCATCCTCCGCAACGCCGACGGTGAGCGCTTCATGGAGCGCTACGCCCCCACCATCAAGGACCTGGCCCCGCGTGACATCGTCGCTCGCTCGATGGTGCTCGAGGTGCTCGAGGGCCGCGGCGCCGGTCCGAACAAGGACTACGTCTACATCGACGTCACACACCTCGGCGAGGACGTGCTCGAGGAGAAGCTCCCCGACATCACCGAGTTTGCCCGCACCTATCTCGGCGTCGACCCGGTCACCGAACTCGTGCCGGTCTACCCGACCTGCCATTACGTGATGGGCGGCATTCCCACCAAGATCAACGGCGAGGTGCTCCGCAACAACGAGGACCACGTCCCCGGCCTGTACGCGGCCGGCGAGTGTGCGTGTGTCTCGGTGCACGGCGCCAACCGGCTGGGCACCAATTCGCTGCTCGACATCAACGTCTTCGGCCGCCGCGCCGGCATCGCCGCCGCCGAGCACGCGATGAACTCCGACTTCGTGCCGCTTCCGGAGAACCCGGCCAAGATGGTCGAGGACTGGCTCTCGGAAATCGTGTCCGAGAAGGGCCACGAGCGCGTCGCGGACATCCGCACGGAGCTGCAGCAGTCGATGGACAACAACGCGTCGGTGTTCCGTACCGAGCAGACCCTGACGAAGGCGCTCGACGACATCCACGCCCTCAAGGAGCGCTACAGCCAGATCACGGTCCAGGACAAGGGCAAGCGCTACAACAGCGACCTGCTCGAGGCCGTCGAGCTGGGCTTCCTGCTCGAGATGGCCGAAGTCACGGTCGTCGGCGCGCTCAACCGGAAGGAGTCGCGCGGCGGTCACGCCCGCGAGGACTACCCGGACCGAAACGACGCCGAGTACATGCAGCACACGATGGCGTACAAGGAGGGATCGGAACTACTCGCGCCGATCCGTCTGGACTACAAGCCGGTGGTCCAGACCCGTTACGAGCCGATGGAGCGTAAGTACTGATGTCCGCACCTGCCGTAATGGACCAGGACGCACCCGCGCTGCCGCCCGTTCCCGAGGGCGCCGTCATGGTCACCCTCAAGATCGCCCGGTTCAATCCGGAGGACGGCGAGGGACAGCGCTGGGAGAGCTTCCAGGTCCCCACCCTGCCGACCGACCGTCTGCTGAACCTGCTGCTGTACGTGAAGGGCTACCTGGACGGCACGCTGACGTTCCGCCGCTCCTGCGCCCACGGCGTGTGCGGTTCGGACGCGATGCGCATCAACGGCGTCAACCGTCTGGCGTGCAAGGTTCTCATGCGCGACATGCTGCCCAAGGACGGCAAGCCGATCACCATCACCGTCGAGCCCATCAAGGGTCTGCCGGTCGAGAAGGATCTGGTGGTCGACATGGAGCCCTTCTTCGACGCGTTCCGCGCCGTGAAGCCGTTCCTCATCACGTCGGGTAACGAACCGACCCGTGAACGCATCCAGTCGCAGGCTGACCGTGCCCGGTTCGACGACACCACCAAGTGCATCCTGTGCGCATGCTGCACCACGTCGTGCCCGGTGTATTGGAGCGACGGCAGCTACTTCGGACCGGCCGCGATCGTGAATGCGCACCGCTTCATCTTCGACAGCCGTGACGAGGGCGCGGCCGAGCGTCTCGACATCCTCAACGACAAGGACGGCGTGTGGCGCTGCCGCACGACCTTCAACTGCACCGACGCGTGCCCCCGCGGCATCCAGGTGACGAAGGCGATCCAGGAAGTCAAGCGCGCCCTGTTGTTCGCCCGCTAGTGATGCATTCCTGAGGGGTACAACACCCCGTCTTGCGCACCTGCGCTGCTCCCGCCGGTCGGGAGCAGCGCAGGTGCGCATAGTGCGCTTCAGCGGGTGGTCCCCCGAGCACAGCCCCGCAGACCCATGACGAGTGGCGAGACGTAGAGCATCACACCGGTCCCGACTGTATTGGGAGAACATGAAGTTCAATCTCGGCGTCACCGCCGTACTGGGAGTCTGGTGCGCTGTGATGGTCGGTCAGATGGTGGCGGACGCATCCAATCAGGGACCCAGGGTCTTACTGCTGCTGTGCATTCCGGTCGCGGCGGCGGTCACGGTTTGGCGTGCGCTGAAACTGAGTCAGGAACCAGCTGTTTTCCTGACCGTCACCTATCTCTCGTTCGGCGCGGTTGCGACGATCGCACTCGCTCTCGCAGGCGACTACATGCGGGCCGGAGCCAGCGTGGTCGGGTCGCCGATCTTCGCGGTCTTCCTTGTCGGAGATCCGCGAACACGCAAGTGGATCAATCAGAAGGCTCAGTGGTTCGATCAGAAGGCCCAGTGGATCACTCAGAAGGATCAGTGGATCACTCAGAAGGATCAGTACCCCGGGAAGAACAAGCGGGACGGCGCCAGCGCGCCACCACAACACCCCGGAACTCCTCCCATACGCTGAACTGTCGTGATGGCTGCACTCCCGAATTCCGCGCGGCGAATCCTCCTGACCGCCACGGCCTCCGCACTCGCTCTCGGCGTCGGGGCCGCTCTCCCGCTCCCCGTAGCGGCACAGCCCCCCACGAACACCGATGAGTGCCCCTACCGCGAGTCTCCACCGCCGGCGATAGACCTCTCCGAGGTGCCGAAGCCGGGGCAGGCGGCTCCGATGCCGCTTCCGGTTCCGGACTCTCCGGTGGGCGGCGGGGAACTCGGAAACTGCGGGATAGTCACCGCTCCCGGAACGCCGCCGTTGCCGGCCGACATTTCCGCCACCGCCTGGATCCTGTGCGATCTCGACACCGGGCAGGTACTCGCCGCCAAGGATCCACACGGTCGCTACCGGCCCGCCAGCACGATCAAGGTTCTGCTGTCACTCGTCGCTTTCGACGAACTCGATCTGGACAAGACCTATGTCGCGGACGCGGCGGACGCCGCTATGGAGGGCAGTTCCGTCGGTCTCGGCGCGGGCGGGGCGTACTCCAATCTCCAGCTGATGCAGGGCCTACTGATGCGTTCGGGCAACGACGCCGCGCACGCTCTCGCAGCACAGCTCGGCGGCGATGAAGTGGCAGTCGCGAAGATGAACGCCAAGGCCAGGTACCTGGGCGCGCTGGACACCCGGGCGGCGTCGGTCTCCGGTCTCGACGGCCCGGGGATGTCGACGTCGCCGTACGACCTCGCGCTCATCTTCCGCGCTGCCATGCAGAACCCGATCTTCGCGCGGTCGATCGCGACGGACACGGTGTTGTTCCCCGGCAACCCCGCCGATCCGGCGCAGCCCGGCGATCAGCCCGTCGAGCCGTATCCGATCTACAACGACAACCCGCTGCTCGCGAACTACCCGGGAGCCCTCGGCGGCAAGACCGGGTACACCGACGACGCCCGACACACCTTCGTCGGCGGGGCCGAGCGGGACGGACGGCGGCTCGCAGTGGTGATCCTCGAGGCGGACCTCGCTCCGATCCGTCCGTGGGAGCAGGCCGCGCGACTGCTCGACTACGGTTTCGGCCTGGACCGTACGGTGTCCGTGGGCACTCTGGTGCCCCCCGCGACCGAGTCCGATGAGCGCGTGATCGAGGTCATCGAACCGGCTACTCATGGTCCGGGCGGCATGGACTTGGCGTCGGGCTCGGACTTGCCGAACCAAGACGTAGCCCTACGCTTCGCGATCGGTCTCGTGGGATTCGGAGTACTCGTCGGCCTGTTCGGCTGGGCCCGGATACTCAGGCGTCGCCGTCGGTGATCACCGCGCCGGTGGCGCCAATAGTCACCGCGCCGGTGGCGCCGATAGTCACCGCGCCGACGGCGCCACTGGTCACTGCGCCCGACGGCGCCACTGGTCACTGCGCCCGACGGCGCCACAAGCCGGCCAGCCCGATCGCCGCAAGCGCACCCGCGCCGGTGAGGATCACCGCTTCCTTCACCGACACCCCTTCGCGAACCTGCACCCGCGGCTGTATGACGGCCGAGTCGGGCGGCGGCACGAACGCCTGCTCGACGTTCTCACGCGCGGTCGCCGCCCACGCGGTCGCGAACAGAACCAGTCTCGCGGCCAGGTTGCTGAACACGAGCAGACCGATGATCGGCCCGAATGCCACGCCGGCGGGTCCTTGGCTGACTGCGTTCAGGTAGATGGCACCCACCTGGCGAAAGAGTTCGAACACGATCGCAGCGGCGAACGCGGCCCGCATTGCGCTGCGCAGCGTCACCGGTTCACGTGGCAGCCGGGCGATCACCCAGGTCAACAGGCCCCACGTCGCGAGCAGAGCGACCACCACTGAGGTGATCCGCAGCAGAACTCCGCCGGCGAGGGCGTTCTCGACCCCGAGCCATTCCACGACGCGCTGGGCGACCGGGCCGTTGCTCAGCGCCGACAACCCGAACGTCACGATCAACGCCAGACCCAGACCCACCAGCTTGACGAAGTCCCGGAGCTTCGTGACGACGAGGCCATGCTCCTTTCGTGTGTGTTCCCACATCGCGGTCAGAGCGTCGCGCAGGTTGGCCATCCAAGCGAGCCCCGCGTACGTGGCGCCGAGGAAACCCACGACCCCGACGCCGGCGCGGGAGGAGATCGCGGAATCGATCAGGTCGTTGACGGTGTCGCCGAGGCCACCCGGCATGCTGGTGCTGACCTGGTCTTGGATCTCGGTGAGCACCTCGGGCCGACCCGCGAGCACGAAACCCACAACGGCGAACGCCACCATCAGGATCGGGACGATCGCGAGAATCGTGAAGAAGGTGATCCCGGCGGCGTAGTGGTTGCCCTGCTGCTGCTGGTAGCGCCTACCCGCCCGGACGAGGTGATCCACCCACGGCCGCGCCGCTCGCTGTCTGTCGAGGAAGCTCGGTGCGGCACCGGCCATGCGCTAATCACCCCCTGCTGGTCAGGAAACCCACCTTCTCATAGACCTGGCCGAGTGTCCGGCCGGCGACCTCACGGGCCCGATCCGAGCCGGCCGCGAGTATGCGGTCCAGTTCGGCGCGGTCGGAGAGGTAGCCGTCGACCTTCGCCCGCAGCGGGGTGACGAACTCGGCCAGCACCTCCGCGGTGTCCGTCTTCAGGTCGCCGTATCCGCGGCCCTCGTAGCCCGCGACGAGTTCGTCGACGCTCTTGCCGGACAGCGCCGACTGAATCGTGAGCAGATTACTGACGCCGGGCTTGTTCTCGGGGTCGAACCGGATCTCACGCTCGTTGTCGGTGACAGCGGACTTGATCTTCTTGGCCGAGACCTTCGGATCGTCGAGCAGGTTGATCAGGCCGGCCGGGGTGGGACCGGACTTGCTCATCTTCGACGTCGGGTCCTGCAGGTCGTAGATCTTGGCGGTGCCCTTGATGATCTGCGCCTCGGGGACCACGAAGGTCCTGCCGAAGCGGGAGTTGAACCGGGCCGCGAGATCACGCGCGAGTTCGAGGTGCTGGCGCTGGTCCTCGCCCACCGGCACGCGCTGCGGGCGGTAGAGCAGGATGTCGGCCGCCATGAGGACCGGGTAGGTGAACAGCCCGACGCTGGCATGCTCGCTGCCCTGCCGCGTCGCCTTGTCCTTGAACTGGGTCATGCGGCCGGCCTCACCGAACCCGGTGATGCAGTTCAGCACCCACGCCAACTCGGCGTGCTCGGGCACCTGGCTCTGGACGAACAGCGTCGATCGCTCCGGGTCGATGCCGAGAGCCAGCAGCTGCGCGACGGCCCGCAGGGTGCGCTGCCGCAGCTGCTTGGGCTCCTGCGGCACGGTGATCGCGTGCAGGTCAGGGATGAAGTAGAAGGCGTCGAACTCGTCCTGCAGAGGCACCCACTGCTGCAGCGCACCCAGGAAATTGCCGAGGTGGAAGGAGTCCGCGGTGGGCTGAATACCCGAGAGGACTCGGGGCTTCGCCGTCGGCGCGGGGGTGGGGTTCTGTGCAGTGCTCGACATAATCCTCGATACTTTCACGCGTCGGACTCGGCGATGCGCGGCAGGTCCGCCGTTCGTTCCAGGCTCCCCTACCCGGGTGGGGCCATCAGCGGAACTGCACGGTGACGGGCGCGTGGTCCGACCAGCGTTCGGCGTACGTCGCGGCCCGCTCCACCTGTGCATCCTTCGCCCGACCCGCCAGCCCGGGCGTGGCGAGGTGGTAGTCGATGCGCCAACCGGCGTCGGTGTCGAACGCCTTCCCTCGATACGACCACCACGAGTAGGGCCCGGCGACGTCGGGATGCAGCTTGCGCACCACGTCGACCCACGTGCCGTCCGAGAGCAGCGAGTCGACCCAGGCCCGCTCGGCGGGCAAGAATCCGGACTTCTTGAGGTTGCCCTTCCAGTTCTTGATGTCCCGTTCGGTGTGCGCGATGTTCCAGTCGCCGCAGACGAGAACGTCACGCCCGGCAGCGTCCGCCGCTTCGGCACTGCGCGCCAGGTGCGTGGCGAACGAGGCCATGAACCGTTCCTTCTGCTCCTGTTTCGGGGTCTCGGCCTCTCCGGTCGGGAGGTACAGGCTGCCCACGGTCACCGCGGCGAAGTCGGCTTCGATGTAGCGGCCGGCGTCGGCGAACTCGTCGTCACCGAACCCGATCCGCACGGCATCGGCGGGCAGTCGCGACAGCACGGCCACCCCGTTGCGGCCCTTCGCCGACGGCTCCGCCGAGGCAACGTGCCAGCCGGCGTCGAGGGCGGCGGCGAGGGTGTCCCGAAGCTGCACATCGGTCGCGCGCGTCTCCTGCAGGCACACGATGTCCGCCTGCGAACCCGTGAGCCACTCGAGCAGACCCTTGCGGGCCGCCGCGCGGACACCGTTGACATTGACCGTGGTGATGATGTGGGGCACAACCAGAACCGTACCGACCGCGGCGCCGCCTCGCGCCGACGGTCAGCGCCGTGCCGTCACCGCGGCTGCCATCACCGAAATGGTGAGCACCACCAGCCCAAGAACCGCCAACCCGGCACCGACGAGCGCCGGGGCCGTGTACCCGAAACCGGCCGCGATGACGACGCCACCGATCCACGCCCCGAACCCGTTCGCGACGTTGAACGCGGAATGGTTGAGCGCAGCCGCGAGGGTCTGCGCATCGGCGGCAACGTCCATCAAGCGGGTCTGCAAGCCCGGCACGAGGGCCGCCCCGGATGCCGCGACGAGGAACAGCACCGCGACGGCCGTGTACGGGTTGTGTGCGGCGACAGCGAACATCGTCAGGAACGCCGCAACCGCGCCCAGCACCGCGAACAGACCGGGCGTGGGTACGCGATCTGCGACAACGCCGCCTAGGAAAACACCGACGACCATGCCGACCCCATAGACCAAGAGCGCCAGCGGGATCAGTGACATCGGCATCCCGGCGACGTCGGTCAAAGTCGAGACCACATAGGTGTAGACCGCGAACATGCCGGCGAAGCCCACCATGGCGATTGCGAGGGTCAGCCACACCTGCCCACGCCGCAGTGCCCCGAGTTCGGTCCGCGGGTCCGTCGTGGACATGGTGTGCAGCGGCGGAACCCACGCGGCGATCGCCACGACGGTGAGTACGCCGACCACCGCAACCAGGGCGAACGCGGAGCGCCAGCCCAGGTCCTGTCCGATCCACGTGGCGACCGGCACCCCGGCGACGTTGGCGACCGAGAGTCCCGAAATCACGATCGACACGGCCTTGGCCCGCTTCCCAGGCTCGGCCAGATGTGCCGCTACGAGCGATGCGACACCGAAGTACGCGCCGTGCGGCAGGCCTGCGACGAACCGCGCGACCATCAGTCCCCCGTAGTTCGGTGCCACGATCGCCGCTGCGTTGCCCACTGTGAAGGCGACCATGAGAGCGACGAGCAGCGCCCTGCGGGGAATCCGAGCCGTGAGCGCCGCAATGAGCGGTGCGCCCACTACGACACCCATCGCGTACGCGGTGACGATGCGTCCCGCCGCGGGCTCGGAGACCCCTAGCCCACCGGCGATCTGGGGAAGCAAGCCCATCGCCACGAACTCGGTGGTGCCGATGCCGAAGCCGCCCATCGCGAGCGCGAACATCGCCAGACGCCGTCCGGAAGGCGTCAGGCGCGTAGTCGGAGGAGGCCCTGTGCGGGCCGGGATCGTCAAGAAGGGAGGCCTTCCGCAGTTACACGCAGCCGTCATCGACGGGACGACGCGGGAACCACGGTATCTCGCAAAAGAAAACGGGACGTTCCCGCGAAGGGAACGTCCCGCATCGTTGCGTGGGGCAGGGTTACGCGCGCGCCTTCTGGAGGTTCTCGTCCAACGTGGCGAGGAACTCCTCGGTGGTCTGCCAACCCTGATCGGGACCGATCAGCAGAGCGAGATCCTTGGTCATCTGACCGTTCTCGACGGTCCGGATGACGACGTCCTCGAGTTGGTTCGCGAACTCGATCAGCTCAGGCGTGTTGTCGAGCTTGCCGCGATGCTCGAGACCGCGGGTCCACGCGAAGATCGACGCGATCGGGTTCGTCGAGGTGGGCTTGCCCTGCTGGTGCTGACGGTAGTGACGGGTGACGGTGCCGTGCGCGGCCTCGGCCTCGACGGTCTTTCCGTCCGGCGTCATCAGGACCGAGGTCATCAGACCCAGCGAGCCGTAGCCCTGCGCGACGGTGTCGGACTGGACGTCTCCGTCGTAGTTCTTGCACGCCCAGACGTACCCGCCCTCCCACTTGAGGGACGACGCAACCATGTCGTCGATGAGGCGGTGCTCGTAGGTCAGTCCGGCAGCGTCGAACTCGGCCTTGAACTCCTCGTCGAAGATACGCTGGAACTCGTCCTTGAACATGCCGTCGTAGGCCTTGAGGATCGTGTTCTTGGTCGACAGGTAGACCGGGTAGTTGCGCTGCAGGCCGTACGCGAACGACGCGCGCGCGAAGTCCTGGATGGACTTCCGGTAGTTGTACATGCCCAAGACGACGCCACCGTCCTCGGGAATGCGGCACACCTCGTGCTCGATCGGCTCGGAGCCGTCCTCGGGGGTGAAGGTGATGGTGATGGTGCCGGCTCCCGGGACCTTGAAGTCGGTTGCACGGTACTGGTCACCGAACGCGTGACGTCCGACGATCACCGGCTTGGTCCAGCCGGGGACCAGGCGGGGGACGTTGGAGATCAGGATTGGGGCGCGGAAGATGGTGCCACCCAGGATGTTGCGGATGGTGCCGTTCGGGGAACGCCACATCTTCTTGAGCCCGAACTCCTCGACGCGGGCCTCGTCCGGGGTGATGGTCGCGCACTTGACGCCGACGCCGTGCTTCTTGATCGCGTTAGCCGCGTCGATGGTGACCTGGTCGTCGGTGGCATCGCGATGCTCGATGCCCAGGTCGTAGTACTCCAGATCGACATCCAGGTACGGATGGATCAACTTGTCTTTGATGAACTGCCAGATGATGCGGGTCATCTCGTCGCCGTCGAGTTCGACGACCTTGCCTTCGACCTTGATCTTGGACATGGGGGCTTCGCGTCCTCCTAGGAGTTTCCCTTGGTTCCGTTCCCTGGGTACTGGGGGTGCGCGGACCACTTTGTGAGTAAGCCCGCCAACGGTTCAATTATCAAACGTATACGGTCCGAATCTCCCACGTCAGGGCCGACCGAAACAAGACGAGCGTACTGCTATTACGCCGCCACGCAACCTTCGCCCGTGCCAAGAACCACTACTTCCCGGTAACCTTGGTTGGTACGCGGGTCCGACGGGTTACGCCCACATCGAATCCACGTAGAAATGGCCACCCCAGCTTCCCATTACCCGGCCGTTTCGCTAAGATCACAGAGAGGTCAAGAGCGCCAGCGCCAAGCCCCGGCTCGCTGGCCGGCAACCCTCCAACCGCGGTGGGGTGCCCCGGGTGATGACCAGGTTTCCCGACGAAAGTCGAGGAACAAGCGCGGGTCCGCTGGGACGGACCCACTGACCGGGCCATGCCCCAACGGAGGTTCAGCATGTGCTGCTCTCACCATTAGCCGGTCCCCGGCGCGCACGACTCTGCGCCAGCTCATACGCCGACCATCATCTCCCGAACCTGGAGTAGACGACTTATGACTGAAATCACGGATCCATCGGCTAACTGGAGTTTCGATACCAAGCAGGTACACGCAGGTCAGCTCCCCGATGGAACCACGAACGCGCGCGCGCTGCCGATCTACCAGACCACGTCGTACACGTTCGACAGCACTGATCACGCCGCCGCGCTATTCGGTCTCGCCGAGCCCGGCAACATTTACACCCGAATCATGAATCCGACGCAGGACGCCGTCGAGCAGCGGATCGCCGCGCTCGAGGGTGGCGTCGCCGCACTGCTGCTCGCCTCCGGCCAGGCCGCCGAGACGTTCGCCATACTCAACCTCGCGGAGGCCGGTGACCACATCGTGTCGAGCCCCCGCCTGTACGGCGGCACGTACAACCTGTTCCACTACTCGCTGCCCAAGCTGGGCATCGAGGTCTCGTTCGTCGAGGATCCCGACGACATCGAGCAGTGGCGCGCCGCGATCCGCCCGAACACCAAGGCGTTCTACGGCGAGTCGATCTCCAACCCACACAACGACGTCCTCGACATCCCGGGCATTGCGCAGGTCGCGCACGAGAACGGCATCCCGTTGATCGTCGACAACACCGTCGCGACGCCCTACCTGATCCGCCCGCTCGAGCACGGCGCCGACATCGTCGTGCATTCGGCCACCAAGTACCTCGGCGGCCACGGCACCGCGGTCGCCGGTGTGATCGTCGACGGTGGCACGTTCGACTGGACGCAGGGCCGGCACACCAATTTCACGACGGCGGACCCCAGCTACCACGGTGTCGTCTACTCCGACTTGGGCGCTCCGGCATTTGCGCTCAAGGCGCGCGTTCAACTGCTGCGCGATCTCGGCTCCGCTGTCTCCCCGTTCAACGCGTTCCTCATCTCGCAGGGCATCGAGACCCTGAGCCTGCGCATGGAGCGCCACGTGAAGAACGCGAAGGCCGTCGCCGAGTACCTCGAGGCCCGAAATGACGTGATCTCGGTGTCGTACGCCGGACTGGAGTCCTCGCCGTGGCACGAGCGCGCGAAGACGCTGGCACCTCGTGGCGCCGGCGCGATCGTCGCGTTCGAGATCGCGGGCGGAGTCGACGCCGGCAAGAGGTTCGTCAACGCGCTCACGCTGCACAGCCACGTTGCCAACATCGGTGACGTGCGCTCGCTGGTGATTCACCCCGCGTCGACGACGCACTCGCAGCTCACACCCGAGGAGCAACTCGCATCCGGTGTCACGCCGGGTCTGGTGCGCCTCGCCGTCGGCATCGAGGGCATCGACGACATCTTGGGCGACCTGGAAGCCGGGTTCACGGCAGCGGCGGTGACATCTTGACGATCAGCTCCATCACCAACGCCCCGCCGGCCGGATTTCCCTCGGCGGACGGGCAGCTGGGCTTCGTCCACATCGGCTCGATCAAGCTCGAGAGCGGTGTGGAACTACCCGACGTGACCCTCGCCCTCCAGCGTTGGGGTGAGCTCTCCCCCGCCCGGGACAACGTGGTCCTCATCGAACACGCCCTCACCGGGGATTCGCACGTCGTCGGCTCCGCCGACGACGAGCACCCCTCCCCCGGTTGGTGGAACGGCATGATCGGACCCGGTGCACCGATCGACACCAACGAATGGTGCGTCGTCGCCACGAATGTGCTCGGCGGCTGCCGGGGTACGACCGGTCCTGGATCACTCGCCGCAGACGGGGCCTTCTGGGGCTCTCGGTTCCCCGAGATCTCCATCCGCGACCAAGTGACCGCCGAGGTCGCACTCGCGGACGTACTGGGCATCGAGAGCTTCGCCGCTGTGGTCGGCGGGTCGATGGGCGGAATGCGGGCACTGGAGTGGATCGTCGGGCATCCGCACCGCGTCGACGCTGCGCTCGTCCTAGCAGTCAGCGCTCGGGCCACGGCTGACCAGATCGGCACCCAGACCGCGCAGATCGAGATCATCAAGAACGATCCGGACTGGCAAGACGGCGACTACCACGGCACGGGGCGCCGCCCCACCACCGGGCTGGGACTCGCCCGGCGGATCGCGCACATGTCCTACCGCTCGGAAAGCGAACTGGACTCGCGTTTCGCCAACGACAACCAGACTGGCGAGAACCCCTGGGCCGGTGGACGCTACGCCGTTCAGAGCTATCTCGAATACCAGGCCGACAAGCTTGTCTCCCGATTCGACGCGGGCACCTACGTGCTGCTGACGGAATCCCTCAACCGGCATGATGTGGGACGAGGCCGCGGCGGTGTCGCGGCCGCTCTCGGCTCGACCGAAGTCCCGGTGATCGTCGGCGGCGTCGACTCGGACCGCCTGTACCCGCTGAGGCTGCTGCAGGAACTTGCGGACGGACTGGCTGGCTGCGATGGGCTGCGCGTCGTCGAGTCGAAGGATGGCCACGACGGGTTCCTCACCGAGTCCGACGCCGTGGCCGAACTGTTGAAAGAGACGGCGGAGCTGGCACGCGAGGCGCGTCGGAACCGAGTGTCCCGCGGCTGAGACCCTCGCGACCCGTCGGTCACATCAGTCGGTGCCGAGCGGGTCGATCGATGCCGCCAGCGCCATGATCGCCGCGCCTACTGCGGTCATGGCGACGACATCGAACCCCTTGTCGCGCACCGCGAGCAATCCCACCCGCTCCGGTGACAACACCGCCCGCAGAAACGCCGCGAGAAGCATGGCTCCACCGAGGACGAAGGCGCCACGCCGCCACCGGTCGGCGAGCACCAGCGCGAATGCGGCCGCCACCACGAGGAGGACGGCCAGCATCGGCAGGTTTCGGCGCGCGAACTGCATCACGGGTTGGGTCATTGGCTGTCCTAGCTCTGGTTGCCGTCCAAGCCGGCTAGCTGCTCGGCCCGCTCGACCACGTTGGTGAGCAGGAACGCCCGGGTCAACGGTCCGACGCCACCGGGGTTCGGCGAGATGAATCCGGCGACCTCACGAACGTCGTCTGCGACGTCACCCGCGAGTCCGTCCTCGGTGCGGCTGACGCCCACGTCGAGGACCGCGGCCCCGGGCTTGACCATGTCGGCCTTGATCAGTCCGGGCACACCGGCCGCGGCGACGACGATGTCGGCCTGCCGCACCTGCGCGGCGAGATCACGGGTTCCGGTGTGACACAGCGTGACCGTGGCGTTCTCGGTGCGGCGGGTCAGCAGTAGGCCGATCGGGCGACCGACGGTGACTCCTCGTCCGACGACAGCAACGTGTGCGCCGGCGATCGGGACGTCGTAGCGGCGCAACAGGTGGACGATGCCGCGCGGGGTGCACGGCAGCGGCGCCTCCTTGCCGAGGACGAGGCGGCCCAGATTCACTGGGTGCAGGCCATCGGCGTCCTTACCGGGGTCGATGCGCTCGAGCGCGGCGTTCTCGTCGAGGTGCCGCGGCAGCGGGAGCTGGACGATGTAGCCGGTGCATTCGGGGTTGGAGTTCAGCTCGTCGATCGTGGCCTCGAGTTCGGCCTGCGTGATGTCAGCCGGCAGATCCCGGCGGATCGAGGTGATTCCGACCTTGGCGCAGTCGTTGTGCTTGCCACGTACGTACGCCGCGGATCCAGGATCGTCGCCGACGAGAATGGTGCCCAGACCGGGTGTGATGCCCTTCCCCTTCAAGGCCGACACCCGGGCCTCGAGGTCCTTGAAAATCTCGTCGCGGGTTGCCTTGCCATCGAGAATCGTCGCAGTCACGGCGACCATTGTTCCAGGCAATGGTCGCCTCGTGACACCGGCTCCGGATCCACGGTCCACGCGTCGTACCGACGATCGTCCAATCTGGCGGGTCCAACCTGGCCGCCGTCCGACGCCGCCACGATCGCGTGCTACCGCCCGCTGAGCGTCACAGCTGGTTCGACGACGAGTCCGCGCGCGGTCGCGTACGCCACCGCCTGAGTTTGTTCGACATGAGCGCCGTCGAGGCTGGCGGCCTTCCAGAGCCCAGGATCGACGTGCGCGCCGCGCAGGTCGGCCCCGTCGAGCCGCAGACCCTCGACGCGTGCACCGAACAGGTCTACGGACCGTAGGTTCGCGCCGCGCATGTCGGCCTGCACGAGGTTGGCGTCCCGGAGCCGTGAATCGATGAAGTCGACGCCCCGCAGGTCGGCACCAACCATCGACACCAGGGTGAGGTCGGCCTCGTCGATCAGCATCGGCCGGAACTGGCAGTCGACGAAGACCGATCCGAGCAGACTTGTCCCCCGGAAGCGGCTGTGCCCCAAAGATGTCCGAGTGAACATGCAGGAACGGAAGGCGCTCGAGAAGTGGTGCGAATCGACGAGGTCGGCGCCCGTGAAATCGCACCCGCTGAACACCGTGAACTCGGTGCGCAATCCGTGCAGGTCGGCGTCCCGGAACGAGCACTCGGTGTAGTGCTGTCGGCTCCAGGTCTGTCGAGGAAGGCCCGCGTCGGAGAAGTCCTCTCCGACGATCTCCAACAGTTCTCCCGCCATGCTTCCCATCCTGCCCTCGAACACCGGCAATTTCGACCGGATGTAGGTCCGACGGTGCGGCGCCTAAATACTTAAGTGATTACTTGACTGTCACCGGTACCTGTGCCTAGAGTTGTCGCGTGCCCGATGACCGCGTGCCCGATGACATCGATGCAGTCTTCAAAGCGCTGGCGAATCCCGCCCGGCGCGACGTCATCACGCGTCTGGCCTACGGGCCTGCAACCACATCGGCGCTCGCGGGACCGCTCGAGATGTCCTTGGCCGCGGTGGTTCAACACTTGCAGCACCTCGAATCGGCCGATCTGGTCGTATCACGCAAGGTCGGAAGGGTCAGGGTGCACGAACTACTCCAAGACGGACTTGCACGCCTCGAGCGGTGGTCGGCAAGCAGGCGGAATCGCTATGAGGCACGTTTGGACCGGCTCGACGAGGTGGTCGCTGTCCTGACAGCCGCCGACTCGACAGATCAGACCAACCAGAAGGGACCCCGATGAGCACTCCCACTCTGAGCCACAGCACAGTGGAGGTCGCACGCAGTTATCCGGTGTCGCCCGACAAGATTTTCGCGGCCTACGCAGACGTTGAGCGTCGTGCTTCCTGGACGGCACCCGAGGGGCACGAAGTCGTGTACACAAGCACCTCGTTCGAAGTGGACGGGGTGGATGACTTCCGATGCGGGCCCGTCGGTCAGGCAGAACTCACCGGGCGAGTCCGCTACCTCGATATCAAGGAGGGTGTTCGTTTGGTTTACAGCGAGACGATATCGCTGGACGCGGAACCACTTGCGATCTCGTTGGTGACCTGGAGCCTCGATCCGAACGACGACGGGACCGAAGTCACCGTGGTCTCGCAGATCTGCTCGTTCGTGGGTGACGACATGATCGCCGGCACCCGCGAAGGACACTCGATGGCCCTCGACAAACTCGCCACCGCACTCTGATCTTGTTTCTCGAATATCGTTTCTCGTCTCGAAATCGTTGGGCGTCAGGGTCCCGCCGCCGTCGATTGACTCCGGTGCAGCACGGGGATCAGGTCAATGGGTTCACCGGCCCGAGCCGCTGCCGCGCTTGCCACTTGGTCGATGATGGGTAGCTGCAGCGCCCGCAGCACCGCACGCCGTGCCAACAGCCATCGCTGTGATCCGGGTACGAAGAAGCCGCCCGACCAGCGGCCCTGCCGCTGAGTTCGTTCGACCACTGGCCGCCACAGCTTCTCGTAGCCGGACAGCGCCTGTTCGATCGATGCCGTGCGCGACAATCGATCGGCCAGCACGTAGGCGCCACCCATGGCCATCGACGCGCCCTGGCCGGCGAGCACCGACACCGCGAAGCAGGCGTCGCCCACGAGCACGACCCGGCCTTTGCACCAGTTCGGCATCAAGACTTGTGCAACCTGGTCGTAGTAGATCTCCGACGGAGATGGAAGCTTGCTCAGTATCTGGGGCACCAGCCAGCCCATTCCGCTGTAGGTTTCGCGAAGCGCCGCACGGGGATCGTCGGGCACGGTGGGATCCGGGCTGCGGTGAATGGCGAAGACGGCAACACGCTTGTCGCGTAACGCGTACAGGCCCAGCAACCGGTCCACGGTGTCGGTCATCCAGAAGCGGCCGGCGAGTGCTTCATTGAGCTCGTCGTCCGGAAAGGTAAAGGCCGCTGTGTGAAAACCCAAGTAGCGCAGGTATTCAGACTCATCCCCGAAGGTCAGCCGCCGCACAGTCGAGTGCAGTCCGTCGGCACCGACGAGAAGGTCGACATCGAGCTCCGAACTGTCGTCCAGGATGACCCGAACCGAACCGCCCCGGTCCTCGACCGCGACCGGGCCGACGCCGAATCGCAGTTCCACCGAGGGCGGCAACGATTCGCGCAGTACACGCTCGAGGTCGGGCCGCATCACATCGAGCCGCGGGCCCGGAGCCAACAGAGCCATTGGGAGGCTCGCCCGGCGGTGACCACCCTCATCGACCATGGTGGCTTCCTCGAGGTAGTACGCCACTTCCCGAACGGCTGGTAGCAGGCCCATCGCCTCGGCAGTGTCGTAGCCAGGCCCCAAGAAATCGATCATGTAACCCTGCGTCCGTGGCCCCGGCGCGCGCTCCAACAGCACCACTTCGACGCCGAGCACCGAAAGCCGGTGCGCCAGGGTCAGTCCCGCGAGGCCGGCTCCGCAGACAAGTGCCTTCATCTACTTCGCCTCCTTCCACTGAGCCTTCCTGCCCATGACGTGGGTCGCAAGGCTCTGACAGGCCTTTGGTCTGTTCCCGGCGTTTCGCGCTGCCTGCCGAGACCACGGCCGTTCTCCAGCGGAGCCGCCATGCCCGGTTTGTTACAGTTCGTTGTGTTCAAGGTGATGTTCCACCAGCCTCGCATCCCACCCAACACCGGGAACGCGATCCGTTTGGTCGCGGGCACCGGGTGCGAACTGCACCTCGTCGGGCCGCTCGGGTTCGACCTGTCCGAACCGAAACTCCGCCGTGCAGGACTCGACTACCACGACCTGGCATCGGTGACGGTCCACGAGGACCTCGACGCGGCGTGGGCGGCGCTGCAGCCGGACCGGGTATTCGCGTTCACGGCGCACGGCTCGACGCCGTACGCCGAAATCGCCTACCGGCCAGGGGACGTGCTGCTGTTCGGGCCCGAACCTACGGGGTTGACGCAACAGGTGCTCACCGATCCGCACGTCACTGCGCAGGTGCGGATCCCGATGGTCCCGGGACGGCGGTCACTGAACCTGTCGAACGCGGCCGCGGTCGTCACCTACGAAGCGTGGCGACAGCACGGGTTCGCCGGGGGCGTCTAGCCCGAAGCACGGGCGGTGTCGTCTAGCCCGCACCGCGGGCGATGTCGTCTAGCCCGCACCGCGGGCGATGTCGAGGAAGTCGCGGGCCGCGCCCCGCAGCCCCCGGGACTCGTCCCATACCGCGAGCAGCCGACGCGGCATGCACAGCCCCTCGACCTCGACGGATGCGAGCCGACCGTCGTTCAGATCGGCCTCTACCGCGAGTGATGAGACGACCGCGGGTGCATTGCCTGCGACGACGGCCGCCTTCACCGCCGTGCACGACCCCAGTTCGAGAATCGGTTCGACGCAGCCGGGCACCGCGTGTTCGAGTGTGATGCGGGTGCCCGATCCGGGTTCACGTTGGATCAGCGGAGTCTCGGCGAGTTCGGTCACCGCGATCGGCGCCCGCTGGATCCACTTGTGGCCGGGCGGCACGATCACGACCAGTTCGTCCCGCGCGACCTCGACCGAGCGCAGCCCGTTCGGCACGACGGGGCCTTCGACGAACCCGAGATCGGCGTCACCCGCCCGCACCTGGGCGGCGACCTCGGTGGAGTTCGACAGCCGTACCGATGTCACGACATTGGGGCACTTACGTCGCATCGTGACGGTCCACCCGGGAACCAGGTACTCGGCGATGGTCATGCTGGCGGCGACGGTGAGGTTGGCGTCCAGTTCACCACGCACCGCCGCGACGCCCGAGGCCAGTTCCTCGGCGCTGTCGAGGATCGCCGAGGCCCATTCGAGGATCAGCGCCCCCTCGGCGGTGGGCTGGACACCGCCGGCACCGCGGTCGAACACCCGGATCCCAAGTTGACGCTCGGCGGAGCGCACACGCGCGCTGACCGCCTGCTGACTCAATCCGTGTTCACGTCCGGCCGCGCCCATACTTCCGAGCCGACCCACCGCGATCAGCACTTCCAGCGCGGCGAGTTCCGGCACACGGTTCGAAAGCGGCATACCACAAGGCTAGACCCACAAACCGAATTTGTACCCTATCCACCCCGAGGCATCTACCGCAGCTCGCGATGGAACACAAGAGTCGTATTCATGCCTACTGCTTCACGTTTGGCTCACCTGACCCCCAATTGGTTCGCCGTGGTGATGGGTACCGGCATCGTCGCCGTCGCCACGGCGTCGCTGCCGATGGACCTGCCCGGCCGACGTGGAATGGCGCTGACGTTCTGGATCCTTTCCGCAGTGCTGCTGGCGGTGCTCGCGACCGCCTTCGCCCTCCACTGGGTCCGGCACACCGACCACGCCCGCGGGTACGCACGCAGCGCCGCGATGTTCCCGTTCTACGGGGCTGTGCCGATGGCGGCTCTCACCGTCGGGGCCGGCACGGCTGCGGTGGGGTCGACCCTGATCGCCAGTGGTGTCGCCTTCACGATTGCGGGGGCACTCTGGACGGCCGGCACTGTCGGGGGCCTGCTGACGTGCGCGGCGATGGCGATGAGGCTGCGGGCGAGTGACGATCGCGGAAACCCCACCCCGGCCTGGCTGATGCCGGTGGTGCCGCCGATGGTCTCGGCGGCGACCGGCGCCGCGCTGGTGAACCACCTGCCGGAAGGATGGCCACGCGCCGCGATGCTCGCCGGCTGCTACGCGCTGTTCACACTCGCGCTGGTCTTTGCCCTGGTCATCGCAGCCATGGTTGGCCGCCGGATCAACGAGCGCGGACTGCCGCCGCTGCAAGCCCTGCCGACCATGTGGATCCCCGTCGGCGTCGTCGGCCAATCGGTCGCGGCCTCGAATCTGCTCGGTACCGCCGCGGGACACACAGTCGGCGACCGCGGCGCGCACGCGCTGCACGCCTTCGGCCTCGGCTACGGCTTGGTGATGGGGACCATCATGATCGTTATGCTCTCCGCGCTCGGCGTCGTGACGGTGCGCGCGTTCCGTCAGGGGCTCACCTTCACGATGAGTTGGTGGAGCTTCACGTTCCCCGTCGGCGCGTGCGCGGTCGGGATGGCAGCATTCGGTACCGCGGGCGACCTAGAGCTCGCGCGTCTGCTGTCGGCCGGGCTGCTGTGCGCCCTCGTCGTCGCCTGGTGTGTGGTGGCCGTGCACACCGCCCACCGGGTTCGGATCCGGGCGCTACCGGCTCCGGTGTGATCCGGATCGGCCGATCGCGATCAGGCCAGGGCGGCGATGGCGGCCTCGAGACGGGTCGTCGCCTCGGCGGCGACGGCGTCGAGCTCGGGCTCCTTGGTCACCTCGACCATGATCGCCGGGTTCATGGCCTCGACGACGACGTCCTCACCGTCGTCGCGGACGACGACGTTGCACGGCAGCAGCAGACCGATCTGCCGGTTCACACCGACCGCCCGATGCGCGAGCTGGGGGTTACAGGCACCGAGGATGACGTAGCGCTCCATGTCGGCGCCGATCTTCTCCTTCAACGTCGCCTGCATGTCGATCTCGGTGAGGACACCGAAACCCTGCTCCTGCAGCGCGGCGCGTGTCTTGGCGACGGCGTCGTCGAACGCAGTGTTCAGGCGGGTTGAGATTCCCAGGTCCATCATTGACTCCTTACGGTCGTTCCTTGGGCTCCAGTTGTTGGTTGTGCCGGTCTTTCGTTGGGCTCCGGCGCTCAGGCAAGCGCCAGGAACAGCTTCTCCAGTTCCTCCTCGCTCAGCGGCTCCGATGCCTTGCCGTCCCCGGCGAGGCACTCACGCAGTCCCGTCGCGACGATCTTGAATCCGGCCCGATCGAGGGCGCGAGAGACCGCCGCCAACTGCGTGACGACGTCCTTGCAATCGCGGCCGTTCTCGATCATCGAGATCACTCCGGCCAGCTGTCCCTGCGCGCGGCGCAGGCGGTTGAGCACCTGCGTGATGCTCTCTTCGTCCCCGGTCATGTGCTACCTCCTCTTTTGATCCCGAGATTACCCTCAGGGGTATCCGCCCAGGGGGCTGTGACCGAGGTCCTACGGTCACAGCCCCCTCGGATCAGCCGTGCGCGAAACTGATTTTCGGCAGTGCCCTACGCAGCCAGTTCGGCGACCACCAGGCCGCGTCCCCGGTCAACCGCAGCAGTGCGGGGAGCAGCACCAGGCGGATGAGCACGGCGTCGAGCAGAACCGCGATGCCGAGCAGGATGCCCATCTCCTTCGGCGGTAGCGGTTCGGCCAGCGCGAAGCTGAAGAACACACCCACCATGACGGCAGCGGCCGCGAAGATGACCCGCCCGGAATGCGCCATGCCGGCGATCTTGGCGTTGCGCGCGTTACCGGTCGTCTCGTAGTGCTCCTTGACGGTCGAGAGCAAGAACACCGTGTAATCCATCGCGATCGCGAAGATCATCGCGAAGAAGAACACCGGACCCCAACCGTCCAGGAATCCCTGTGGGGTGAAGCCGAGCAGCTCGGACAGGTGCCCGTCCTGGAAGATCAGCTTGGCCGCACCGAACGCGGCGGCAGTCGAGAGCAGGCTCACGACGGTGCCGATCAGGGAGACCAGCGGCGCCTGAAGCGCCACGAGGAGCAGTAGGAAGCCCAGCACCAGGATCACGCCGATGACCAGCGGCAAGTAGTCGTTCAGCGTCTGTTGCAGGTCCAGGTTCTCCGCGGGCGCGCCACCGACGAGTGCACTGTCGGGCAGTTCGGCCCGCAGGGTGCCGAGAGTGTCACCGAGCGCCGGATCCGACGGGTCGACGGTCGGAATCGCCTGCATCATAACGAGGTTCGAGTCGTCCATGGCCGGCATCGCGGGCGTCACCGCGGCCACGCCGTCGACCGTCGCGGCGGTATCGGCGACGGCCTGCGCATCGGAGACCGGAACCACGATCTGCAGCGCACCCGGCGCACCGACGCCCATCTGCTCCTGCACCAGTTCGTAGCCCTGGCGCACGGCGGCGTCCTCGGGAACGACCTGGATCGACGGCATCGCGACCTTGAGCCCCGTGACCGGGATCGCCATGGCGATGAGTATCCCGACCGCTGCGAGCGCAAACGGCCACGGGTGCCGGTCGAGAAGCTTGCCCCACTTGGTGAACAGCGGCGAACCGCCGACCTGGTTCTGCTGCTTCTTGGCGTACGGCAGCGAGCCGGCGTTGACCTTTCGGCCCAGCTTGCCGAGCACCGCGGGCAGCAGGGTCAGCGTCGCGCCGAGCACGAACACGACCGCGAGCATGATGCCGACCGCCATCGTCCGGACCGCGGGTGCCGGCACCAGCAGCACGGCCGACAGGCTCACCAGCACCGTCAGACCGGACAGCAGCACGGCCTTGCCGGCGGTGTCCATGGTCTCGGCGACCGCCAGTCGCGCGTTCGCGTTCCCGTGAAGTGCGTCCCGGAAGCGGACGACGAGGAACAGGGCGTAGTCGATGCCGAGAGCGAGGGCGAACATCATCGCAAAGTTCATCGCCCACACCGAGATCGGCGTGATCTCGTTGAGCAGCACCAGGCCACCGGCGGACGCCACCAGCCCGGCGAGGGTCAGCAGCAGCGGGAGCCCCGCTGCGACGAGCGAGCCGAACGCGAGCAACATGATGGCGAGCGTGACCGGCCACGACATCATCTCCGCCTTGATCATCGCGTCGTGGTTGGCGTGGTTGAAGTCGCTCCACAGCGCCGACGCACCGGTCGGGTAGACCTCGATGCCGTCGCCGGACAGCGCCTCGAGGTCACCGCCGAGATCGTCGACCGCACGCACCATGTCGTCGGTGTTCGCGTTGGCCCCCGCAACGAGGATGCCGGTGCGCCCGTCCGGGCTGACTGTCATCCCGGGCTGCGGCGGGATCACCTCGTCGATACGCGCATCGGCGCTCAGGATCGCGGTCGCCTCGCCGAGCACCTGCTGGACGGCCGGGTCGTCGAGCGGCTTGGTGTCGGAGTGGACGACGACTTGGATGGCCGACGACGCGTTGCCGCCGAAGTGCTGCTGTGCGAGTTCGCGCACCTGGACCGACTCGGAGCCGTTGGCCTGCCAGCCGGCGCCGGCGAGCGAGCCGAACACCGATGGCGCGGCGGCGCCGAGGGCGACGACGAGCACGAGCCACGCGGTGATCACCCAGCGGAAGTTGTCGGCCATCGTCGCACCGAGCCGGGCCAGCGGCCCGCCGACCGACTCGGTGGATGGCAGCGATTTCTCTTGCTGCTGTCCGGTGATGGTCATAGAGTTACCTTTCCGTCCAATCGAAAATACGGGTGGGGGTATATAGGGGCCCGAAAGAGAACCCGGCCGAGAACCGCTCGGTTTCAACCGGGTTCAGGTGGTATCAGCTACGCGCCACGACAATCGGCGCGTTCGCACGCCGTCCGGCGTCCCACGTCTGGTAGCCGCCGTCGAGGTTCGCCGCGGGCCGACCCAGCTGTTCGAGCAGGCACACCGCGGCGTGGGCGCGCTGACCCACCTGGCAGAGCACGATCAGATCCCCGACCGGCAGTTCGCCGACGCGTTCCCTGAGCTCGTCGAGCGGAACGTTGACGGCCCCGGGAATGGGGCCGTCCGCGAACTCGTCGGCGGTGCGAACGTCGACGAGCAAAGCACCGTCGGCAAGCAGGGCGTCGAGTTCGTGCCACTGGACCGCACGGATGGAATCGGTGCGCAGGTTGTCGGCGATGTAGCCGAGCATGTTCACCGGGTCCTTGGCCGAACCGAACTGCGGCGCGTACGCCAGTTCGAGGTCGGCCAGTTCGGACGCGGTGACTCCGCCGGCCATCGCCGTCGCGATGACGTCGATCCGCTTGTCGACCCCTTCGCCGCCGACGGCCTGGGCGCCGAGGATGCCGTCCGTCTCGGGATCGACCAGCAGCTTGATCGACATCTGCTGCGCGCCAGGGTAGTACCCGGCGTGCGAGTGGGGGTGGGTGTGGATGGCCCGGTAGGGACGGTCCGCCGCGCGCAGCCGCTTCTCGTTCCAGCCGGCCGCCGCGGCGATCAGCCCGAAGACACCGACCACCGCGGTGCCCGACGACGCCTTCGCCCGCGCCGGCCGGCCCGCGATGACGTCGGCCACCAGACGCCCCTGCCGGTTCGCGGGGTTGGCGAGCGGGATCAGCGCGGCGTTGCCGCCGACGACGTCGCGCTTCTCGACCGCGTCACCGACCGCGAAGATGTGCGGAACCGAGGTGCGCATCTGATCGTCGACCGCGATACCGCCGCGCTCGCCGGACACCAGCCCGGCCATCTCGGCGAGCGCCGTCTCGGGCCGCACGCCGATCGCCATGACGACGACGTCCGCCGGAACCGTACGCCCGCCGTCCAGCTCCGCCGTGGTTTCGTCGATGCGGGCCAGCTCGGTGCCGAGTTCGAGGCGTACCCCGTTCTCGCGCAGCCGGTCCGCGACGGGGACCGCCATCTCGGGGTCGAGTGGGGCGAGCACCTGATCGGCGAGTTCGACGACGGTGACGTCGAGTTCGCGGCGCCGCAGGTTCTCGGCCAGTTCGATGCCGATGAACCCGGCACCGACGACTACGGCGCTGCGAGCCGACGCCATCTCCGCGACCAGGCGGTCGACGTCCTCGACGTCGCGCAGGGTCAGGGCGCGGTCCGCCCCGGGCAGGGGCGGCACGACGGGGCTCGCGCCGGTGCTGAGGATCAGCTCGTCGTAGCTCTCGACGTAGGGGTCGC
Organism: Rhodococcus spongiicola; assembly: GCF_004011835.1. Classification (GTDB taxonomy): domain Bacteria; phylum Actinomycetota; class Actinomycetes; order Mycobacteriales; family Mycobacteriaceae; genus Prescottella; species Prescottella spongiicola. The sequence continues at coordinate 114,528 of NZ_RKLN01000002.1, read as the reverse complement.
CCGTCTCGAGGTCCTCGACCGTGACGGTGCGCGCGCCGGGATCGATCGCCACGACCTGACTGCGCACGCGGACGTCCAGCCGGAAGCGGGCTCCGAGACTCTCCGGGGTCTGCAGCAGCAGCTCGTCCCGGTCCTCGATGACCCCGCCGGCGTAGTACGGCAGACCGCAGTTCGCGAACGATACGTGTGCGCCACGCTCGAACACGATGATCTCCGCCAACTCGTCCAGACGGCGCAGACGGGTGGCGGCGGACATTCCACCGGCGACACCTCCGACGATGACAACCTTCACGAGCTACCTCCTCGACGTTTCGCACAACCATACCCCAGGGGGTATCTGGAGGATGTGAGACTGCTCTCAGCGGAAGTCTCGCGACCTGCTCGACATCCGCAGGTCCATGAGTTGGAGATGGTCCGCGACAACCGTCACGGCGCCCTCCGCATTCTGCACCCGCCCGCGCACCAGCAGCGCCGGAGCGCCGGTCGCGAGCTTGCGGTACCTCGCCCACAGCCCGACCGAACACACGACGTTGACCATTCCGGTCTCGTCCTCGAGGTTGATGAAGGTCACCCCGGAGGCGGTCGCCGGCCGCTGCCGGTGCGTGACCGCGCCCCCGACCAGCACCCGGTCCCCGTCCGGCACGTCCAACAGCCGCGACGCCGGGAGCACTCCCAGCGCGTCGAGTTGCGGACGCAGGAACTCCGTGGGGTAGCTGTCCGGCGAGATTCCGGTGGCCCACACGTCGGCGGCGGCGAGTTCGAGAGCGCTCATGCCGGGCAGGGTGGGCGCGTGGGTCGACGCACCCGTCCCCGGCAGCCGGTCCGGACGTTCCCCCGCCGCCGCGCCGGCCGCCCACAACCCCTCACGCCGGGAGAGCCCGAAGCACCCGAGCGCACCGGCCATCGCGAGGGACTCGACCTGTGCGGCGCTCAGCTCGACCCGCCCGGTCAGATCCAGGATCGACGTGAATGGCCCGTCCTGCTCCCGGGCCGCGGCGATGCGTTCGGCGAGCGAGGTACCGATGCCGCGCACCTCCCCGAGCCCCAGCCGCACCTCGGTGCCGTGTTCCTCGAGCGTCGCGTCCGCGAGGCTCGCGTTCACGTCCGCGCCGCGCACCCGCACCCCGTGCCGGCGGGCGTCGGCGACGAGCGACTGCGGCGAGTAGAAACCCATCGGCTGCGCCCGCAGCAGTCCGGCACAGAAGGCCGCGGGGTGGTGCAGCTTGAACCACGCCGAGTAGAAGACCAGCGACGCGAAGGACTGCGAATGACTCTCGGGGAAGCCGAAGTTGGCGAAGGCGTACAGCTTCTCGTAGATCCGGTCGGCGACCTCACCGGTGATGCCGTGCAACTCTCGCATGCCGTCGTAGAGGCGCCCGCGCAGCCGTTCCATCTTCTCGGGCGACCGCTTGGAGCCCATTGCACGCCGCAACTGATCGGCCTCGGCAGCGGTGAACCCGGCCGCGTCGACGGCCATCTGCATGAGCTGTTCCTGGAACAACGGCACCCCCAGCGTGCGCTTCAACGCCTTCTCGAGACACGGATGGTCGTAGGTGACGGGTTCGCGGCCGGCCCGGCGCCGGATGTAGGGGTGCACCGAGCCGCCCTGGATCGGGCCGGGCCGGATCAGAGCGACCTCCACCACCAGGTCGTAGAAGTTCCGGGGCTTCAGGCGCGGCAGCGTCGCCATCTGAGCCCGCGACTCCACCTGGAACACACCCACCGAGTCGGCCCGCTGCAGCATCTCGTAGACCGCCTGCTCGGACAGGTCCAGTTGCGCCAGGTTCACCTCGACGCCCATGTGCTCGGCGACCAGGTCGATCATGTAGTGCAGGGCCGAGAGCATGCCGAGACCCAGCAGATCGAACTTCACCAATCCCACTGCGGCACAGTCATCCTTGTCCCACTGCAGGACGCTGCGATTCTCCATGCGTGCCCACTCGACCGGGCACACGTCGGCGATGGGGCGGTCGCAGATCACCATGCCACCGGAGTGGATGCCCAGATGCCGTGGGAAGCCCTCGATCTGGGCGGCCAGCTCCAGGACGGCCGGGGGAATGTCCGTCCCCGTCTCGCCGCCGACGCCCGTCCAGCGACTGACCTGTTTGCTCCACGCGTCCTGCTGCCCCTGCGAGAACCCGAGCGCCCGCGCCATGTCCCGCACCGACGACTTGCCGCGGTAGGTGATGACGTTGGCAACCTGAGCGGCGTACTCCCGGCCGTACTTGGTGTAGACGTGCTGGATGGCCTCCTCACGGCGGTCGGACTCGATGTCGACGTCGATGTCGGGCGGGCCGTCTCTCTCGGGTGAGAGGAACCGCTCGAACAGCAGCTCGTTGCGCACGGGGTCGACGTTGGTGATGCCGATCGCGTAGCAGACCGCCGAGTTGGCGGCCGATCCCCTTCCCTGGCAGAGGATGTCGTTGTCCTTGCAGAACGAGACGATGTCGTGGACGACGAGGAAGTAGCCGGGGAAGTCCAGGCGTTCGATGATCCCGAGTTCGTGCTCGATCTGCTCGTACGCGGCCGGGCTCTCGGGCGGCGGACCGTAGCGCCGTCGCGCCCCCTGCATGGTCAACTCGCGGAGCCAACTCGCCTCGGTGTGGCCGGGTGGGACGTCGAACGGCGGCAGTTTCGGCGCGATGAGACGCAGGTCGAATGCGCACTCGAGCCCCAACTCGGCCGCCCCCGCGACGGCCTCCGGATAGCGGGCGAACAGCCGCGCCATCTCGGCCCCGGACCGCAGGTGCGCGCCTCCGGTGGGCGCGAGCCAGCCCGCGGTCTCGTCGAGGCTCTGTCGGGCCCGCACCGCGGCCATCGCCATTGCGAGCCGTCGACGCGACGGACCGGCGAAGTGTGCAGCTGTGGAGGCGATGACGGAAAGGCCCTGTCTCACCGCGAGTTCCGCGAGCAGCGCATTGACCTCATCGTCCGCGGGCAGCCCGCGGTGGGTGAGTTCGACGGTCACCCGGTCCGCACCGAACCGGTCGACGAGATCGCGCAGCGCCGCCTCGGCGGCGTCGAGTCCGCCCGCGGCGAGCGCGCTGCCCACATGCCCCTTGCGGCAACCGGTGAGCACCTGCCAGTGCCCGCCGGCCGCCTCGGTGAGCGCGTCGTAGTCGTAGCGGGGCTTGCCCTTCTCCCCGCCCGCGAGGTGTGCGGCCGCGATCTGCCGGGACAGCCGCCGGTACCCCTCTTGTCCGCGGGCCAGCACCAGCAGGTGCGTGCCGTCGGGGTCGGGGGCGCCGGTGCGCGGCGCGGCATCGAGCGACAACTCGGCCCCGAACACCGTCCGCATGCCGAGTTCCTTGGCAGCCTCGGCGAACCGGACCACGCCGTACATCCCGTCATGGTCGGTGAGGGCAATCGCGTCCAGGCCGAGCCGCACCGCCTCCTCCACCAACTCTTCGGGCGGGCTGGCGCCATCGAGGAAGCTGAAGGCGGAGTGGGTGTGCAGTTCCGCGTACGGGACGGTGGCACCAGCCGGCCGTGACACACCATCGGCCAGGTAGGCGCCCCGCTTGCGGGACCAGGCCGGGCTGTCGCCACCGTCGCCCGGGAACTGCCCCTCCCGTCGATCCGGGCGCCCGGACAGCACCCGCTCCATCTCCGACCACGTCGGCGGACCGTTGCCCCAGCCCATCTGCCCCACCCCGTCCAGCTCTCGCGGCCTGCTTACCTGGGAAGATGCGGAGGGGAAGGCACATCATTCGAACTTGTGTTCGATTATGCCATATGGTGGGTCTCGAGCGGGCCTGGACGGCGAGAAGAGCTGGAAGCGCTGGTTCGCATCGTTACCAGACAGTGGCAATACGGCCATCGAGATCGTGTCCGGCCCCTCTAGCAATGCAACTTACTTTCCAGTAAGTTCCGGAGGTATGGCCACTTACATCGTCACGGGCGGCACGGGATTCCTGGGCAGGCACACGATCGAGCGATTGCTCGACCGCGACCCGTCGGCGCAGGTCCACGTGTTGGTGCGGCCGGACTCGCTCTCGAAGTTCGAGCGCATGGCGGACCACTGGACGGGCGGCGACCGGGTACACGCCCTCGTCGGCGATCTCACCGAACCGGACCTGGGGCTGGAGGCCGACCCACCGGCCGCGGACCACGTCGTGCACCTCGGCGCGATCTACGATCTGACCGCCGGCGAGGAGCAGGCGAGAACGAACATCGACGGGACCCGGGCGGTGATCGATCTCGCGTCCCGACTCGGCGCAACCCTGCACCACGTCTCGTCGATCGCGGTGGCGGGCGATCACCACGGTCGCTTCACCGAGGACGACTTCGACCTGGGGCAGCACTTCCCGACGCCGTACCACCGCACCAAGTTCGAGGCCGAGCGTCTGGTTCGCAAGTCGGACGTGCCGTGGCGGATCTACCGCCCTTCGACGGTGGTCGGCAGTTCGGTCACCGGCGAGATGGACAAGGTCGACGGCCCCTACCTGTTCTTCCCTCTGCTCGCCGCGCTGGCGAAACTGCCGGCTGCGCTGCCGGTCGCCGTCCCGAAGCTCGGCTACACCAACATCGTTCCGGTGGACTTCGTCGCGGACGCGATGGTGGAACTGATGCTGCGTCCCGACCTCGACGCGCAGACCTTCCACCTCGTCTCCCCCGAGCCACAGCCGGTCCGTCAGATCTTTGCTGCACTCGCGAAGGCCGCGCACGCGCCGACCCCGATCGCCGACCTGCCGGCGGCCACTGCCCGCCCCCTGCTGAGCCCTCCGGCACCGGCCCGGAGAATCCGCGACACGGTCCTGCGCCGGATGGGCATCCCACCGGTGATCCTCGACCACCTCACCGTGCCGTCCCGATTCACAGTCGACCGGACTCGCGAGGCGTTGCAGGACAGTGGAATATCGGTGCCACCGTTCCCGTCGTACGCATCGAAGCTGTGGACGTACTGGTACGAGCATCTGGACCCGGACCGTGCCCGCCGTGACGATCCGGCCGGCCCGCTCGTCAACCGGCACGTGATCATCACCGGGGCCTCGTCCGGTATCGGTCGTTCGGCCGCGATCATGGCGGCTGAAAAAGGCGCCACGGTGCTGCTACTCGCGCGCCGCGGCGACGAGCTCGAGGCCGTCGTGTCCCAGATTCGCGAAAGCGGCGGATCCGCGTTCGCCTACCAGTGCGACATCACCGACACCGAGGCCGTCGACCACACCATCAAATCCATTCTGGCCGAACACGGTCACGTGGATATGCTCGTCAACAACGCGGGCCGGTCCATTCGACGCGGCCTGTACCGGTCGACCGACCGCCTACACGACTTCGAACGAACGATGGCGGTCAACTACTTCGGCGCGGTCCGCCTGGTATTGGCGCTGCTGCCGCACATGCGTGAGCGCCGCTTCGGCCACATCGTCAATATCAGCACCGCCGGTGTCCAGGCGCGTACGCCGCGCTTCGCCGGATACATCGCGAGCAAGTCGGCCCTCGACGGCTTCGCGGACGTCGCCGCCGCCGAGACCCTCTCCGACGGGATCACCTTCACGACCATCCACATGCCGCTCGTGCGCACCCCGATGATCGCACCGACCGGCCACTACAACACCGGTCCCGCTGCCAGCCCCGAGAAGGCGGCCGCGATGGTGATCCGCGCGTTGATCGAGAAGCCGAAGCGAATCGACGCCCCGATCGGAACGTTTTTCGAGTTCGGCGGGATCTTCATGCCGCGGATGAAAGACCGCATGTTCTCCGCCTTCTATCACGCGTTCCCCGATTCACCCGCGGCGCGCGGGGAAGGTAGCGCAGCCAAGCCGGAACCCGCTCCCGAGACACCATCGGTCACGCCGCGGCCGACCGGCCCGGCCGAGTCCGCGGCCCGGATCGTCCGCCGTCTCGGTCGACTGATTCCGGGCACGCACTGGTGACCCGACTGCGTTGATCAACTGACGACGTTCGATCACGAACTCCCTGTAGGGATTCCGGCAGGAAGTTCGTGCATGTCCACCGCCACCACCGGGCGTACCGGCTTGGCGTCGGCGCCGCAACTGGTGGGCCTGGCTTCGAGCTCGCGCTGCTGCACGATGACCCGCCAGCGGCGGCCGTCGCGATGCGTCACGACCGGATCGGGACCCCGATCGTCGACCGAGAGGTCGTCCACACCGGCACGCACGCTATGCCGCACGAATACCTCAGCGGCCTGTCCGCGCGGGGCCCAGTAGCTGCGACCACGCAGGCCCGACAGATACACCTCGCCAGCCGTGGCCGCCCGCACCGCCAGCTCACTCTCGGCCGGGGCGAGCCGGCCGTACGTCACGCCGCTCGGCAGCAGGATCATCGACGGTGCGAACCGGTGGCCGCCGGTGTGCGAGCACTCCCACACGGCGTCGCCGAACTCCGCAGCCAACTCGGCCGCGACCGGACGTCCGAGCACCGCACAGCACCGGTCGCGTTTACCGTGAGCACACACCAGCACGACCGGTTCGACCACCGGTTCCCCGAGACCGGGGGCGGGGCCGGCGACCCGAGACAGGTCGATGTCCAGTAGTTCCGAGATCTCCCCGATCACGAGCCGCTCGCACCACGAGTGGCGGGGGTCCGAGTTCGCCAGCAGTACCGTCCGCCCGTCACGCGTCTGTTCGTCCCGCCCGGGGCGGCGGATGAACATGATGCGGACAGCCGCCGCGTCGGCCCGCCTGGACAGTTCGGCGGCCAACTCCGCACCGAGCGCCGTCCCGTCGAGCACGTCGCGGCCCCACGCACCCGGGTACTCGATGCACACCCACCCGGTGACATGCACCGCAGTCCCGGGGAGGGGTTCGTCCGCGGACAACACGGAACACGCGACGGGGCCACCCGGGGGAACCGATTCGCTCACCGAACGCCTCCCGGGAAACCGCCAGCCAAAACCGTGGTGAGAGAAGAACCCACCAGCCACTGGATCTTGTTTGGAATCGCCTCACCGAGCGCGTCGCAGTCCTCGATCAGCACCTGCGCAGTCTACGGACCGCCCCGTCCTATCGAGTCAAGTGATCACGAGCTGGGTGCCCCTCGCGTAGCAACCCGAGTGCGTATCCCGGTCCTGGACGGCCGAATGACGGCGTCGCAGGTGACGGCGTCGGCTGCATCACCCGCGAATCAGCTCCCGGCCAAGCTCTCCAACAAGCTGCCCAACGAACCGGTTCCCGGATCCGTCTGGGCTGTGACGTCGACAGTGATCTCGAGGACCGCGTCGTCACCGATCCCGTTGGATGCGGTCACAGTGAACTCGTACGTCCCGGCGACCGTCGGGCTACCGGAGAGAACCCCCTGCTCGCTCAATGTGAGCCCCTCGGGCAAATCCCCAGCGGTCACCGCCACCGCCGGTGCCGGGGTACCGGTCACCTCGAAAAGGTGCTCGTACACCTCGCCGACGACACCGGCAGCCGGTGCACCGGTGATGGAGGCTGGTATACCGACCTCGATCACCGACACCGTGTTCTCGAACCAGTTGGTGACGTAGGCGTGGGTGCCGTTCGGGGTGATCGCCACTCCGGACGGTCGGTCGCCGACCGCGATTGTGGTGGCGACCGTGTTGGTGGAGGTATCGATCACCGACACCGATTCGTCGTCAAAGTTGGTGATATAGGCGAGGGCTCCGTCCGGAGTGATCGCGACCGAAGTCGGTCGGCCGCCCACAGGGAAGGTGGTGGCGACCGTGTTGGTGGAGGTATCGATCACCGACACCGAGTCATCGCCCTGGTGGGTGACGTAGGCGAGGGCACCGTCCGGGGTGATCGCCACCCCGACCGGTTGGTCACCTACCGGGACGGCGGTGACGACCGTGTTGGTAGCGATGTCGATCACCGACACCGAGTCGCCAACCATGTTGGCTACGTAGGCGAAGGCCCCGTCAGGGGTGATCGCCAGCTCGAACGGCACCTGACCGACCGGGACGGTGGTGGCGACCGTGTTGGTGGCGGTGTCGATCACCAATACTTCGTCGTCCGACGAGTTAGTGACGTAGGCGAGGGCACCGTTAGGGGTGATCGCCACAGCGGGAGGTGAGCCGCCGACCGGGACGTCGGCGATGACCTTGTTGGTGGAGGTATCGATCACCGACACCGAGTCGCGGATCATGTTGGTGTAGTACACGTGCGCACCGTCCGGGGTGATCGCCACCCCATTCGGTGAGTCGCCCCATGAGATGGTGTCGATGACGGTGTTGGTGGCAGTAGCGATCACCGACACAGAGTCACTGTGCTGTTGGGTGACGTAGGCGTGGGCACCGTCCGGAGTGATCGCAATCTCGGACGGTCCCTCCGGGACTGGGATTGTGTCGGTGACGACATCGGCGGCCGCCGACCCGACAGCAGTAGTGAGGATTGTGGCTGCGGCGAGAACGGTGCCACCGAAGGCCGCCGACAACCGCGACAGTCTCACTCGTGAGGGTGACGGACCAATGATGGTGATCATGGTGATGTGCCCTTCCGGTATCCCGCACCCCCCGAGGGGCGGAGTGGCCGCGGAAGGCGGCCACTCCGACAAAACATACATACCGGTCGCTCACCGCGGAGTTCGTTCCGTCGAGCGAAGCAAAGTTAGCCCGGGCCGACAGAGGCATCTGCGTCTTCGGCACCCTCGCTCCGACCGGCCGAGCAACCACGCCGAAGCCATGTCCCGCGGATCAGCTCCCGACCAAGCTGCCCAACGAACCGGCTCCCGGATCGGTCTCGGCCGTGACGCCGATGGCCGCCTCGAGGACCGCATCGTCACCAACCCCGTTCGATGCGGTCACCGTGAACTCGAACGTCCCAGCGGCCGTCGGAGTACCGGACAACACACCCTGCTCACTCAACGCCAGCCCCTCGGGCAAATCACCAGCGGTCACCACCACCGTCGGTGCCGGAGTTCCGGACACCGTGAACGTGTGCTCATAGGGCTGGCCGACCACCCCACCGGCCGGAGCACCGGAGATCTCCGGAGCCTGCCCGATCTCTAGAGCGGCCTCGAGGACCGCATCGTCACCAACCCCGTTCGATGCGGTCACCGTGAACTCGAACGTCCCAGCGGCCGTCGGAGTACCGGACAACACACCCTGCTCACTCAACGCCAGCCCCTCGGGCAAATCAC
>NZ_RKLN01000002.1:0-105368 GCF_004011835.1 Rhodococcus spongiicola | reverse complement strand
CAGCGGTCACCACCACCGTCGGTGCCGGAGTTCCGGACACCGTGAACGTGTGCTCATAGGGCTGATCGACCACCCCACCGGCCGGCGCTCCGGCGAGCGCGGGCGGTGTCGTGCCGATCGCGATCACTGACACCGTGTCGGAGCGCTGGCTGGTGACGTAGGCGTGGGTGCCGTCCGGGGTGATCGCCACCCCGAACGGCGTTGAGCTGACCGGGACGGTGGCGGTGAGGGTGTTGGTGGCGGTGTCGATCACCGACACCGTGTCGGAGGCCTGGTTGGTGACGAATGCGTGGGTGCCGTCCGGGGTGATCGCCACTGTGGTCGGTCCCTCGCCGACCGGGACGGTCGCGGTGACCGCATTGGTGGCGGTATCGATCACCGACACCGACGTGGCATTGAGGTTGGTGACGTATGCGTGGGTGCCGTCCGGGGTTATCGCCACTCCGGATGGATTCAGGCCGACCGGGACGTTGGCGGTGACCGCATTGGTGGAGGTATCGATCACCGACACCGAGTTGCTGTACAGGTTTGTGACGTAGGCGTGGCCGCCGTCCGGGGTTATCGCTGCCCTGTGCGGAGAGTCACCGGTCCAGACGGAGGCGGTGACCGCATTGGTGGCGGTGTCGATCACCGACACTGTTTGACGGCCATAGTTGGTGATGTAACCGTGGGTGCCGTCCGGGGTGATCGCGACCCCGGATGGATTCCCGCGGACCGGGAAGTTGGCGGTCACCGCATTGGTGGCGGTGTCGATGACCGACACCGAGTCACCGAACTGGTTCGTGACATAAGCGCGGGTGCCGTCCGGGGTGATCGCCACAGCTGTCGGACCGTCGCCGACCGGGACGGTGACGGTGACGGTGTCGCTCGTCGTGTCGATCACCGATACCGCGTCGCTATCCCGGTTGGTGACGTAGACGCGGGTGCCGTCCGGGGTGATCGCCACCCCGTTGGGCGCCTCGCCGACCGGGACGGTGGCGGCAACGGTGTCGGCAGCGGCGGCCCCGACGGCAGCAGTGAAAATCGTGGCTAAGGCTAGAACGGTGCCTCCGAGTGCTGCCGACACCCACGACAATCCGTTGTGGGAGCGCGGCCGATCTGTGTTGGCCATGAATTGTGTGTGCCCTTCCGGTCGATCCCGCACCCCTGGGGGCGGTGTGGCCACGGGAGGTGGCCACACCCTAAGAACCTACATACCGGGCGTTCGTCACAATCATCATCGGGCGTAGTCGTGCTCCCGCTCGCGGACCGGGCTGGTCAGTCGCTGAGGCGCGAGATCCAACCGGCGCAGCAACTGTGCGTTAGCGGCGACCACGACCGTCGAAGCTGACATGAGGATCGCGCCCACCTCCATCGGGAGGACGAACCCGACGGAAGCCAGCACACCCGCCGCGAGCGGCACCGAGATCACGTTGTAGCCCGCCGCCCAGACGAGGTTTTGCACCATCTTCCGGTACGTCGCGTGCGACAACTCGATCACCGACACCACCGCGCGTGGATCGTCACCGACGAGGACCACGCCGGCCGAGGCGATCGCCACGTCGGTACCTGCGCCGATCGCGATCCCGACATCGGCCTGGGCGAGGGCGGGCGCGTCGTTGACGCCGTCACCCACCATCGCGACCCGGCGTCCCGCAGCCTGCAGTTCCTTGACCTTCGCACCCTTGTCCTGAGGTAGCACACCGGCGATCACGTCGTCGATGCCGAGATCGTCGCCTACGGCCCGCGCGACGGCATGGGCGTCACCGGTCAGCATCACCACCTGCACGCCGCGGGCGTGCAGCGCCGCGATCGCATCCCGCGATTCGGGGCGGATCTCGTCGGCCAGTGCGAGCGCACCGATTACCTGCCCATCTCGCAGGACGTGCAGAACGGTCGACCCCTGCGCCGCCCACTCCTCCGAAACCGGAAGCGCGGACGCACCGTGACTGTCCAGCATCCCCGGACCACCAACGCTCACCTGTGCGCCGTCGACGATCGCGGTTACGCCGACCCCGTTGCGGGCCTGGAACTCGCTCACCTCCGGGATCCGCAGTTCCCGCTGTTCGGCCGCCGCGACGATCGCGCGCCCGAGTGGGTGTTCACTCGCGCGTTCGACGGCTGCGGCCAGCGCGACAAGGGTGTTCTCGTCCTCCCCGGGCACGGCATGGGCCGCGATGAGCGCCGGTTCGCCCTTGGTGAGGGTTCCGGTCTTGTCGAACAGCACCGTGTCGACGGTGCGCATCGCTTCGAGCGCGCGCCGGTCGGTGATGAGCACACCGGCCCGAGCGGCCCGCTCGGTGGCGATCGACACCACGAGCGGGATCGCCAGCCCGAGCGCGTGGGGGCACGCGATGACCAGGACCGTGATGGTGCGGGTGATCGCGTCGTCCGGGGTCCCGAAGATCGACCACACCACCAAGGTGATCACGGCGGCACCGAGCGCGAACCAGAACAGCAACGCCGCGGCCTTGTCGGCCAGGACCTGGGCGCGAGACGACGAGTTCTGAGCCTCCGCGACGAGCCGCTGAATGCCGGCGAGTGCGGTGTCGTCGCCGACGGCGGTGATCTCGACACGCAGCGCCGAGTCGGTCGAGACCGTTCCCGCCACGACCGAGTCGCCCAGTTCGCGGCGCACCGTGCGCGACTCTCCGGTAATCATCGATTCGTCGAGGTCACCGGCGCCCTCGACGATCCTGCCGTCTGCGGGGATGCGCCCACCCGGGCGAACCATGACGATGTCACCGGTGACCAGTTCCGCGGTCGAGACCGTGGTGATGGTGCCGTCGTCGGCGATGCGCTCGGCCTCGTCGGGCAGCAGGGCTGCGAGCGAGTCCAGCGCGCTCGATGCCTGCCCGAGTGACCTCATCTCGATCCAGTGCCCGAGCAGCATGATCACGACAAGAAGGGCCAACTCCCACCAGAAGTCGAGCTTGTCGCTGAGCACCCCGAGGCTCGATCCCCACGAGGACACGAACGCAACGGTGATCGCCAGTGAGATGAGCAGCATCATGCCCGGTTGCCGCGTCCGGATCTCGCTGACCGCTCCGGTAAGGAATGGACGCCCACCCCACACGAACACGACCGTGCCGAGTAGCGGCGAAATCCACTCCACGGCGGGGTTGTCCGGCAGCGTGTACCCGACGAGATTGGCGAACATCGTGTTCGCTCCGACCACGGGGATCGACAGGACCAGCATGATCCAGAAGAGGCTGCGGAACTGGGCTACGTGGTCGCCGTGCCCCTGGTGCCCGCCGTGTCCCTGGTGGCCAGCGTGTTCCTGATGCCCTGGATGCTCCTGGTGACTGTTGGCGACGTGGTCGCCGTGCCCCGCATGCCCCTGATGGCCGGAATGATCAGAATGGCCGACCGAATGCTCATCGTGGCGATCGAGAGCATCCGTCACGTGGTGATCGTGACCTGCTTCTCCGTGTGGGTTCATGCTTCCCAACATATACCCCCCGGGGGTAATCGCAAAATGTCTGCCGCTACTCGTAGATTCCCTCCACGCCCCACCTTCCTCCCATGCAGATCAGAAGCAATGCCCGCGACTCGGCAAGCAGCACCTGCACTCGCGCGGCATGCCGCGCTGCCGCGGTGTCCCACCACCGTTCGTCCACCGGCCACGGCCCCGCCCAGCCCTGCACGCCCCACACCCGACTCCCCCACCGCAATCTTGCGGGCACCGCAGTGAACTCCCCCCGCTCGGTGACGTCCACCGCGACACCCGTGCCGTCTTCGAGCGACACCACGGGAAGGTTCGGCAGGACGGTCGACGGCGCCGGTTCGGGTAGCCGGCCCGGCCACGGCGCCGCCGGATCTGCGGTCGGAACCAGCTCGTCACCCAACGGCACCAGGGTGATTCGCTCGATCGGCCCCCGCCCCCCGCTGAGCACCCCCACCCGGACCGCATCGCCGCCGAGCAATCCCTGAACACGAGTCAGGGCCCGCCTGGCCCTCTCGTCCTCCTCTCCGACGCCACCCCACAGCCCCAACTGCAGAGCCCCGGCGGCCACCACTTCCACAGGCTCGAGGCGCAGCACGGTGATCCCGGCCGTGGGCTGGGGCTCTCTACGCCCGGTGAGCCAGCCGTCCAACTGCCACCGCACCCGGTCCGCGGTGCCCTCGGGCGTCAGCGGCTCGGCGCACCGCCAGACCCGGGTCAGCTGTTCCCCGTTCCCGGTACTCGACGACACCTGCAGCCGGGTGCACGCCACTCCCGCATCCGACAATTTCGCGTGCAGTTGCTCGGCCGACCCCCGTCCCGCGAAGGCAGCCGCATCGACCCGCTCGATCGGCGGATCGAACTGCTGCTCCACTTCCAGGTCCGGGGGCAACGCCTGGGCCGACGGCGGACGTTCAGGCTCGGCGCGGGCGACCCGGTGCGCGAGGATCGCGTCGGCACCGAACCGCGATGCCACGTCCACCGCCGACAGCGCCGCGAAGTCCCCGATGGTGCGCAGCCCGAGTCGGCGCAGCAGGTCGGCCAGGTCTCCGCGGTCCGGCGCAGCGAGACTGGGCTCGGCAGCGATCTCGGCAATCGGGATCGGCGCAAGGAACCGCGCCCCCTCGCCGGCGGGAACCAGTTCGCCGTGGCGGGCCGCGATCACTGCGGTCGACAGTTCGTCGGCAGCTCCGATCTGACACTCCGCACCGGCGGCGGCCACCACATCGACGAGCCGCTCGGCTGCAGCCTCCTCCGATCCGAAGTACCGGCTCGCACCACGTGCCGCCAGTACCAGGAGCCCGGGACGCAGGATCTCCACACCGGGAACCGCCTCGTCGACGGCGGTGACCACGGACTCGAACAGCCGCGCATCGCGCTCCGGATCGGACTGTGTCACATACAGCTCCGGACATCGCGCCTGCGCCTCCCGGCGCCGCAGCCCACGGCGCACACCCGCGGCCCGCGCCTGCGTCGAGCACGCGACCACGCGGTTGGCGTGCAGCACCGCTACCGGTCGCGTGGCCGGTAAGTCCGCCGCCACGGCTGCGGCCACGGCCGGCCAGTCCGGGCACCACACCGCCAGCACCCGCGCGTTCATCGGGCCACCGCATCCGGGGTCAGTGCGTCCGGGGTCAGCGCGTCCGGGGTCAGCGTGACGACCTCGGGCACCCACTCGACACCACCGTGGGTCGATCGCACATCCAGACACGCAGCCCGCGGCTGGAACGAGCGCCCCTGCGCCCGCACCGCCAACCGGACCGAACACAACCGGCCGCGTCCACCTGCCGCATCGCCGCCCACTCCGTCGTACCCACGCACCTGCGCGTCCAACCGCACCTCGGCTCCACCCCAGTGCCCGCCGGTCACCACCAGCGTCGACTGCTTACTACGAGCCCGCGCGACCACGGCCCGAGCCCGCGACGGCGGCACCGAGATCCCATCCAACCCGAGCACCACGAGATCCATGCCGTCGAGCAGGACCGCCGCGACCTCCACGGGGTCCGATCCCGGGTCCGGGACGAACGCCAGCCTCCGCAACTGAGCGCCCATCTCGGTGGCCGCGAGCACCCCGAGCCTCGGATGCCCGATCACCGCCGCATGCCCGCCCGCTGCCGTCACCGTGGCCAACAACCCCAGCAGCAGCGACGTCGCACCGGAGACGGAGACCACCGATCCCCGAACCAGCCCACCGCTCGGCAGGAGCGCGGCCAACGGATCCGGGACGGGAAGCACCCGCGCGGCGCCGGTCTCGTCCCCCGGTTCACGTCGGACGACCGCCTCACCTCGCCCCGGCACCGCCGCGATCCGTCGGCGCAGGTACTCCAGACGCTGCTGCCGAGTCAGCCCGGACAGATTCAGTCCGGACGGCGGAGATGGTTGAAGGGCCTGCGCTGTGGGCAGCCGGGCTGGGTCGGTCATATCTGCTCCCCGGAACGCACGTGCTGGTTTTCGAGATGTTTGGGTGCGCGGGGAAGACGCGGCACACGGTGTCCGAACGACGTTCTGTGAAGCCTGTTCTGTGAAGCCTACGGAGAAGACCACGGACCATGTTCGAACATACTTTCGAACACATTAAGTTAAGCCTGTCTCGACCAGTACGTCAAGCAAACCTCGCCGATCCACTAATCTCGGACACGTGACTGAGCAGGAGCGCACCCGCCCGGACCGACAAAGCCGAGCGGCCATCGGCCCCGACTACCTGATGGCGGGCCGGTATCGGCTGGCTTCCAAGCTCGGCGGCGGCGGTATGGGCGCTGTATGGCTCGCCCAGGACACGCTCCTCGACCGCAAGGTCGCCGTGAAGCAGGTGACCTCGACTGTCGGCATGGACGACGCCGAGGCCAACGAGCTCCGACAACAGGTCCTGCGCGAAGGACGCAACGCCGCTCAGCTGTCCCACGACCACGCAATTGCGATGTACGACGTCGCCGTCGAGTCGGGTGAGCCCTGGCTCGTGATGGAGTACCTGCCGTCCCGGAGCCTCGCCGAGGCCTTGGGCCAAGTCCACACCCTGGCTCCCATCGAGGTCGCACAGATCGGCGCACAGATCGCAGCCGCCCTCACGGAGGCACACGCGGCCGGAATCCTGCACCGCGACATCAAACCGGGCAACATCCTCGTCGCCGATCGTGGCGATGCCCTCGGCATCGTCAAGATCAGCGACTTCGGCATCGCACGCGCGAAGGGTGACGACGCCGGCAGCAACGCCAGCGTGATCACCGGAACGCCCGCCTACTTCGCACCCGAGGTGGCTCGCGGCAACGACCCCACCGAGGCCAGCGACGTCTTCTCGCTCGGCGCCGCGCTCTACACGGTGGTCGAGGGCCAACCTCCGTTCGGTATCGACAACGACGCCATCGCGCTGCTGCACCGAGTGGCGAAGGCGGAGATCTATCGGCCGAGCCGCAGCGGTGCGCTGACCGACACGCTGCTGCACATGCTCGAACCCGACCCCAAGAGGCGTCCCACGATGGCGCAGGCACGTGACGAACTCGCCGCTGTCGCCCTCGGCTCCGACACCGAAGGAAAGCTTGGCCTCCTTATCGGCGAACCTGTCATGAACGCCGACGGCAACATCCCCAAGTGGGCTTACCGCTCGGCATCGGCAGGAATTCCCCGACGTCGCATCGCCTCCACGACGGCAACGAACCTCCCTGCGGTACAGCCGAAGACGCCGCTGGGTGCGGTCCCCCGTCCAGCTGGCCGGGCGTGGCTGCGCCAGCGCACCGAGGGAGTGGCCCGCCCGCAGGCTCCGACGAATCTACGCGACAGGATCGTCGCGGCGGCACCGCTGGCGATGGCCGTCATGGTCGGCGTCATCGTGCTGGCATTCGTCGCCGTGCTGATCGTCGCGCTGGTTGCCTGAGCGGAGCGAAAAGGACTGCGCCGAGCGGAGCGAGAGGATTGCGCCGAGCGGAGCGAAAAGGACTGCGCCGAGCGAAAGGTCTGCACCTGGCAGAGTTATTCGATGCGCCGTCGATGCGCCCACCGCGTGAGCGCATTCCGGTTGGATTGCTGCGTCTTTCGCAGCACGTTCGACGCATGTGTCTCCACGGTCTTGACCGAGATCACCAATTCCTCGGCGATCTCCCGATAGGTGTAACCCCGGGCGAGCAGTCGCAGTACTTCGCGTTCCCGAGGGGTCAGCGAGTCCAGCTCCGGATCCAGCTGCGGCTCGGGCACGTTCGAGCGCCCGGTGAACGAATCCAGGACGAATCCCGCGAGGCGTGGACTGAACACCGCATCGCCGCCGGCCACCCGGCGCACGCCGTCCGCGAGTTCCGTACCGGAGATCGTCTTCGTCACGTACCCGCGCGCGCCGGCTCGGATGACTGCGATGACGTCCTCGGCAGCGTCGGACACACTCAGCGCCAGACAAACAGGGCCCGAGTCGATTCCGTTGAGCACCGCGACACCACCGCCGTCGGGCATGTGGACGTCGAGCAGCACCACCTGCGGACGCAGCGCATTGATCCCGGCAATGGCTTCGGCTACGCCACCGGCCTCGCCGATGACCTCCATATCGAGCTCCCGGCCGAGTTCGGCCCGCACACCGGCCCGGAACACCGCATGATCGTCCACGAGGAAGACACGGAACTTGTCGGATGTGGGTTGAGCTGAGGCCGTCGAAGTCACGGCCCCACCCTAAGACATCTGTTCGGCCTCGTTCCCGATGTCAGCCTCGCTGCCGATGTCAGCCTCGTTACCGATGTGGTCGTCGCCATCCTCCGACACCGGTCGCGGCATATGGATCCGCACCTCGGTGCCCTTCCCCGGCGTCGACCGGATCTCGACCCGCCCGCCGCGACGTTCGATCCGGGCGCGGATCGACTTGGCCAGGCCCTGCCGATCCTCCGGCACCGATTCGGGGTCGAACCCGACCCCGCGATCCCGCACGAAGGTGCTCACCTGATCGCGTTCGGTCTCCGCGTACAGGTCGATGTTCGAGACACCGGAGTGCTTGGCGGCGTTGACGAGAGATTCACGGGTGGCGCCGAGTAGTGCGGTGAAGCACTCCCGCGAGAGCCCCGAGCCGGCCTTTTCCTCGGTCGCGAGCTCGATGTCCCCGACGGTGACCGGTCGGACCGTGACCCCGTATTGGTCCTCGACCTCACCCGCGATGGTCTGCAGGGCCTCGGACAGACTCGAGTGTGCCGTCTCCCCGCCGCCGAACAGCCAACGCCGTAGTTCGCGCTCCTGCCCGCGTGCCAGGCGAGTCACATCCTGCGGCGAATCCGCTTGTTTCTGGATCAGCGCGAGGGTCTGCAAGACCGAGTCGTGCAGGTGCGACGCGATCTCCTCGCGTTCCTCGTTCCGAATTCGCGCGGCCCGTTCCTCACCGAGAGCCCTCCACAGTCTGAGCCACAGCGGCACCGTGAGCAGCCCGGCACCGACGAGTGTCACGACGACGGCCAACAGGGACGAGCGCAGCGCGTCGATGTCGACCTGCGCGAGGATCACCACACCGAGGCCGGAGACGATCAGGGTGAGGCCGCCGAGGACCCGCGCCCAGGTGAGCACCGTCGGGTGTTGCGGCAGCCCGAGGACCGAGCGGGACCCGTCTGTGTCGAACTCGCGCCATACCAAAGCGGCGCCGACCGCGACGACGACGAACGGCGCGGCAACCGATGCCGCGGTGCCGTCGATCAACCAACCCAGGGCTGAGGCGACCGCGAGACCAAGCACTGCCAGTCCGAAAGCACGACGGCGTTCGGAGGCGCTAGGTCGCTCGGTGTCGCTGCCGACCGGGGTGAAGACCCACAACAACCCGTAGGCCACGATGCCCACGCCCGCCAGTGACGCCAGCAGAGTGAAGGCCACCCGCACCTTGAACACCTCGACACCGAGGTGATCGGCGATGCCGCCGGCGACTCCACCGACGATCCGACCCCCTGCCCGGCGACGGAGCTTCGGGTAGAGGGTCTCGTCCACGGGGGCCGGGGCCGGCGGCATCGCCAGGCCCACGGCCGGGCTCACCGCCTGGTTCGGGTCGACCACAGGTTGCACAGTGTCGATCCTGACACGGCCACGCGCGTTCGACATCAGGGCCGGACCCTGAGATTCGACGCCGCGCCGTTATCCAGGGAAAGAGTTGATCCAGGGAAGGGTCAGGGACTCAGCGAAAGATCAGACTCGGGGAAAGATCAGGGTAGTTCCCGATGGTCCGGGCGGCATCGCGGACGCCAGGATGTACCCATGAGCACCGAAGCGTCTACCGGGAGCTTCTCGGACCAACTCCACGACCTGTGGCGAACCCGTCCGGTACGGCTACCGAAGCAGGGACCCATCGCCGGCGTCGCGGCAGGCATCGGCCACAGGTATCAGGTCGACCCGGTTCTCGTACGGATCGCGTTCGTGATCTCGTCCGTGTTCGGGGGCGCCGGCATCATGCTCTACCTTGCGGGATGGCTGCTGCTCAGCAAGCCCGGCGACCAGGTCTCGCCTGCCGAGTCGCTCCTCGGGCGGGGCCGAACCTCGCAGTCCCGCACCAAGACCGTGGTCCTCGTCGTCGCTCTCGTGATCGCGCTGAGCACCGGCGATCTTGTGTATCAGGGCCCGTTCGGAGTCGGCATGGGCGGTTCGGTCTTCATCAGCTTCGCCCTCATGCTGGGTGGACTGTGGCTGCTCTACCAGCGCCAACCGGTTCCGCCGCCGCTTCCGGCGAGCGTCACGCAGACCATCGCCGGCTACCCGGTGGCACCGCTGCATACCGCCCAGGCCGGCGCGTACCCACCTCCGGCCTACGGTCCTTACACCACACTGCCCGACCACTACGAGCCATCTACTGCCCCTGGCAGCGCGGACAACGCCGGAAGATCGCACCACAACCAGGCCGACCCGGCACCGCCCGCGTGGGACCCACTGGGTGTCGCACCCTTCGCCTGGGATCTGCCTGAACCGGCAGCACCCCCGGAACCTCCTGTCGAACGGCCACGTCACCGCGTCCGGTTCACGTCGGTGATCCTTGGCAATGCGGTGCTCGCGGCGGCAGCGGCGGCGGCCATCTCGGCCGCGGTTGGCTCGGATTACTTGACGCCCGCCCGGATCGGTGCGATCTCCCTGGCCGTGATCGGCGTCGGCCTGGTGCTCGGCGCCTTCCTGCGACGCGGGTACGGGTTGCTCGTGGTCACCTTCCCGCTGCTGGGATTCGTCGTGCTTGCCTCGATCGCGGGACCGGTGAACTGGGACGAGTCGAAGTTCGGCGAACACGTGTGGGCCCCGGCATCGATGTCCGGGCTCGCGGACGTCTACGAGGGCACTGCCGGTGACTTCACGCTCGACCTCAGGCGACTGGATCTCACCGAGAACCGCGAGGTCCGAATCGACGGCAAGTTCGGCAAATACAGTGTGATCGTTCCCGAGAACATGAACGTCCGTTCCGACTGCTCCGTTTCGGTCGGAGAGTCGAATTGCATCGGCGCCGGCCACGTCGACGGCGGCGCTGATGGTACCGACGGGCCCATTCTGACGGTGATGGTCGACAACAAATTTGGGGAAGTGAGCGTCGAACGTGGCTGAATACGTTGATAACTCGGAAAGCGGTGCCTCTGAGACCGCCGATCAGTCCACCCCGAAGACGCGCCGGCGTCCGTCGGTGGGCCTGCTCCTCGCCGGTGTGGCCGCGCTGCTCGTCAGCGTGTGGGCGCTGGTCGGGCCGTTCTCCCTCGAACCGCTCGCGAACGTCGAGTTCCGCTGGCTGTTCGTGGCCTTGGCCGTGGTGATCGGCGCGATTCTGGTGCTGTCCCCCGGACGGCGACGCTGAACTCACGAGCGAGGGCTCCGACCTCGTGTGGCGGTCGAGGCCCTCGTGCGCGGTCAGGCGGGCATCACTCCCACTCGATCGTTCCCGGCGGCTTGCTGGTGACGTCGAGCACGACGCGGTTGACGTCCGCGACCTCGTTGGTGATGCGGGTGGAAATCCGCTCGAGCACGTCGTACGGCAGACGCGTCCAGTCGGCGGTCATAGCGTCCTCGCTGGAGACCGGGCGCAGCACGATCGGGTGACCGTACGTGCGGCCGTCACCCTGTACGCCGACGCTGCGGACGTCAGCTAGCAGCACGACCGGGCACTGCCAGATCTGACTGTCGAGGCGTGCGGCGGTGAGTTCTTCGCGCGCAATCGAATCCGCGTGGCGCAAGACCTCGAGGCGCTCCTGAGTGACCTCACCGATGATGCGAATGCCCAATCCCGGGCCGGGGAACGGCTGCCGCCCGACGATCTCCTCGGGCAGCCCCAGCTCGCGACCGACGGCACGCACCTCGTCCTTGAACAGCAAGCGAAGCGGCTCGACCAGCTTGAACTGAAGATCCTCGGGAAGACCACCCACATTGTGGTGGCTCTTGATGTTCGCGGTACCCGTGCCGCCGCCGGACTCGACGACGTCTGGGTACAGCGTGCCCTGCACGAGGAAATCGATGGTTTCGCCATGCGAGGCGCTCTCCCCGAGCACCTCGGACACCGCACCCTCGAAGCTACGGATGAACTCGCGGCCGATGATCTTGCGCTTGGTCTCCGGGTCGGACACCCCGGCCAGCTCGCGCAGGAACGTCTCGGACGCGTCGACGGTGACCAGACGAGCGCCGGTTGCGGCGACGAAGTCCTTCTCGACCTGCCGGCGCTCGCCGGCACGCATCAGGCCGTGGTCGACGAACACACACGTGAGACGGTCACCGATCGCACGCTGCACGAGCGCCGCGGCGACCGCCGAGTCGACGCCACCGGACAGGCCGCAGATCGCCTTGCCGTCGCCGACCTGCTCACGCACCTGCTCGATGAGCGACTCGGCGATGTTCGCGGCCGTCCACGCACCCGGGATCTCGGCGATCTCGTGCAGGAAGCGGCTGAGCACCTGCTGCCCGTGCGGGGAGTGCATTACCTCGGGGTGGTACTGGACCCCGGCGAGTTTGCGAGCGCGGTCCTCGAATGCGGCGACCGGAGCGCCGGCGCTCGATGCCGTCACAGTGAACCCGTCCGGGGCGACCGTGACACCGTCACCGTGGCTCATCCACACGGGTTGAGTCGTCGGCAAGCCGTCGTGCAGGATGCCGCCCTTGACCGTCATCTCGGTGCGGCCGTACTCACGGGCACCGGTGTGCGCGACGGTACCGCCGAGCGCTCCGGCCATCGCCTGAAAGCCGTAGCAGATTCCGAAGACCGGGATACCAAGGTCGAACAGCGCGGCGTCGAGCTGCGGCGCCTCCTCCTCGTAAACACTGGACGGACCACCGGACAAGACGACCGCGAGCGGCTTCCTCGCCGCGATCTCCTCGACGGTCGTGGTGTGCGGCACCACCTCCGAGTAGACCTTCGCCTCACGGACGCGGCGAGCGATCAGCTGCGCGTACTGGGCACCGAAGTCGACGACGAGAACCGGCCTGTCCTGCTGGGTATCTGACACCCGGACAGTCTAGTATGCGCAGCTCGGACCCCTGTTCCGGGACTAGGCGACGCCGGACCCCGTCTCCGTGTCCTCCGCGGGCTGGTTGACAGAGCTCTCGGAGCCGTTCGCTGCGCCCTTCTCCGAGCCCTTTGCGGAGCGCTTTGTGGGGCCCTTTCCGGAGCTGTTCGCCGAGCCCCTTTCGGAGCCCTTTGCGGAGCCTTTCTCGCGGCCACTGATCACCTCGACGATCGGTAGCGTCAACGCGGCCGGCGCGCCCGCCGGAACCACCGGCTTGTTCGGTGCGACGGCGGCAATCCGCTGGTACTCCGAACCCTGCTCGGGGCGGGCGTCCTGCTCGCCCTTGTTCGGCCACAGCGATGCGGCCCGCTCGGCCTGCGCGCAGATCGTCAGTGACGGGTTGACGCCCAAGTTGGCCGACACCGAGGCTCCGTCGACGACACTGAGCGTGGGGTACCCGTAGACGCGGTGGTAGGGGTCGATCACGCCGTGGTCGGCGTCCGCACCGATCGTGCAGCCACCGAGGAAGTGAGCGGTGAGCGGAATGTTGAACACCTCACCCCACGTGCTGCCCGCGATGCCGTCGATCTTGTCCGCGACGCGACGGGTCGCATCGTTGCCGACCGGAATCCACGTGGGGTTCGGCTCGCCGTGGCCCTGCTTGCTGGTGACCTTGCGACGACCGAGGATGCCACGCTTGGTGTACGTGGTGATCGAGTTGTCGAGATTCTGCATGACAAGCGTGATGATCGTCCGCTCGCTCCAGTTCTTCACCGACAGCATCCGCAGCATCTTGCCGGGATTCGCGGCGATCACCTTCAGCAGCTTCAGCGGACGCGGCGTGGTGCCGCCGCCGTCGGTCATGAGGGTCTGCAGCAGCCCCATCGAGTTGGATCCCTTGCCGTAGCGGACCGGTTCGATGTGGGTGTCGGAAGTCGGATGGAACGACGACGTGATCGCCACACCCTTCGTGAGGTCCACCGACGGATCGACCTTCGGCTTCGCCGCGCCGAGGATCGCCTCGGAGTTGGTGCGAGTGAGTTCACCGAGCCGGTCCGACAACTTGGGCAGAGCACCCGTGTCCTTCATCTTGTGAAGCAGATGCTGGGTACCCCATGTGCCTGCCGCAAGAACGACGTGTTTCGCGGTGTAGATCTTGCGGTTCTTACGAACCTTCGCGCCGGTGCGGCGGGTCACGACGTCCCACGTGCCGTCCGAGGCCCGGTGCAGCGCCTCAACGGTCGTCATCGGCACGATCTCGGCACCGAACTTCTCGGCAAGCCCGAGGTAGTTCTTCATAAGGGTGTTCTTGGCGCCGTGACGACAACCCGTCATGCACTCGCCGCACTCGGTGCAACCGGTCCGAGCAGGACCGACGCCACCGAAGTACGGGTCCTCGACAGTCTTTCCGGGCTCCCCGAAGAACACACCGACGGGGGTCTGGATGAACGTGTCACCGACTCCCATGTCTTCGGCGACAGACTTCATCACGTCGTCTGCCGGGGTCATGTGGGGGTTCTGCACCACACCGAGCATCTTGCGAGCCTGCTCGTAGTGGGGCGTCAGTTCCGCGTCCCAGTCGGTGATGTCGCGCCACTGGGGGTCCTGGAAGAAGGGAGCCGGCGGCTTGTAGAGGGTGTTCGCGTAGTTGAGCGAGCCGCCACCGACGCCAGCACCGGCGAGGATCATCACATCGCGAAGCATGTGGACGCGTTGGATGCCGTAGAAGCCCAGGGCCGGCGCCCACAGGAACCGCTTGAGATCCCAACTGGTCTTGGCAAAGTCCGGGTCCTCGAACCGGCGGCCCGCCTCGAGCACACCGACCTTGTACCCCTTCTCGACCAACCGGAGTGCGGTGACACTGCCACCGAATCCAGAGCCGACAATGAGCACGTCGTAGTCGGTTGCGCGCTGCTTACCCATGGGAAACCTCCACCCAAGAACCGGATTTGCTACTCGCCAGTATGCACCGTCGATCGGCGATCAGAGTACCCTAACTGTAACCGCAAGTCTCACAAACGGCTTGAATCCCTCAAACTGCTCGTAGCCGAACATCACGGCGGCTCAGTCCGACCGAACGGACGTTTTACCAACGGGCACGAGTGGGTCAAGCGCGAACGCTCAGGCCGACCTTCTGGAACTCCTTGAGATCGGAGTAACCCGACTTTGCCATCGAGCGTCGCAAACCGCCTACGAAGTTGAGCGAGCCGTACGGGTCGTCGGACGGCCCGCTGAGCACCTGAGACAGGCTCGGACGCTCACCGTACGAGACTGGCAGCACCGAGCCGCGCGGCATCGACGGGTGCGCGGCGACCGACGGCCAGAACCAGCCTCCACCGGGAGCCTCCTGTGCGACCGCGAGCGGCGCACCGAGCACGGCCGCATCGGCACCGCACGCGATGGACTTCGCGAAATCGCCTGACGTCGTGATGTCACCGTCAGCAATGACGTGCACGTAGCGGCCACCGGTCTCGTCGAGGTAATCACGCCGGGCCGCCGCTGCGTCGGCGATCGCTGTCGCCATCGGAACGCCGATGCCTAGGACCTCACGAGTGGTGGTGGCACCCTCGGTGGAGCCGTAGCCGACGATCACACCGGCCGCGCCGGTCCGCATCAGGTGCAAGGCGGTGCGGTGGTCACTCACGCCGCCCGCGATGACCGGGACGTCGAGCTCGGAGATGAAGGTCTTGAGATTCAGCGGCTCGCTCTTACCCTGCGCAACGTGCTCGGCCGAGATGATCGTGCCGTGGATGACCAGTAGATCTATACCGGCCTTGACCAGCTCCGGAGTGAGTGCACGAGCGTTCTGCGGGCTGACGCGGACAGCGGCCGTGACACCGGCGTCACGAACCTGCGCGACGGCGGCCGCCAACAGATCGGGCTGCAACGGCGCCGCATGCAACTCCTGCAGGCGCGCGACCGCGGCGTCCGGGTCGACCTCCTTCTCAGCCAGCTCCGCCAACTCGGCGAGCTTGTCCTCGACGTCGGCGTGCCGACCCCACAGCCCCTCACCGTTGATCACACCGAGACCGCCGGCCTTGCCCAGCTCGATCGCGAACGACGGTGAAACCAGAGCGTCGGTCGGATGGGCCAGCACCGGGATGTCGAAGCGGTACGCATCGATCTGCCAGGCCGTCGACACCTCTTTCGAGGACCGGGTTCTGCGAGAGGGAACGATGTTGATGTCGTCCAACTCGTAGGTTCGTCGGGCGGTCCGGCCCATACCGATTTCGACGAGGTCGCGCACGCGCGCCCCTTTCTCGATTGTGTTGTGTGCTCTAGCTGTGTCGTGTGCTCTAGCTGTGTCGTGTGCTCAGCGGGCAGCGTAGTTGGGTGCTTCGACCGTCATGGTGATGTCGTGCGGATGGCTCTCCTTGAGGCCGGCCGCAGTGATCCGAACGAACTGGGCATGCTGCAGCTGCTCGATGGAGGCCGAGCCGGTGTAGCCCATGGCCGCGCGCAGGCCGCCGGTGAGCTGGTGGATGACCTGCGACAGCGGACCACGGAACGGGACCCGGCCCTCGATGCCCTCCGGAACGAGCTTGTCTTCGGCGAGGACATCGTCCTGGAAATAGCGGTCCTTGGAGTACGACTTGCCCTGACCGCGGCCCTGCATCGCGCCGAGCGAACCCATGCCGCGGTAGCTCTTGAACTGCTTGCCGTTCACCAGGATCAGCTCGCCCGGAGACTCGGCAGTACCCGCGAGGAGCGAGCCGAGCATCGCGGTAGAGGCACCCGCGGCGAGCGCCTTGGCGACGTCACCGGAGAACTGGAGGCCACCGTCGGCAATGACGGGAACACCGTGGGCGGAGGCGACCGCAGTCGCTTCCAGGATCGCCGTGATCTGCGGGGCCCCGACACCGGCGATGACGCGCGTGGTGCAGATCGAGCCGGGGCCGACACCGACCTTGACGGCATCCGCTCCGGCCTCGATGAGTGCGAGCGCCCCGGAGCGCGTCGCGACGTTGCCGCCGATGAGTTGGACTCGATCACTGACCTCGCCCTTGAGCTTGGTGATCATCTCGAGCACGCCGTTCGAGTGTCCGTGTGCGCTGTCCACGACGAGGACGTCGACGCCGGCGTCGGCCAGCGTCATTGCGCGGGTCCAGGCCTCGTCGCCGACGCCGACGGCGGCGCCGACCAGCAGGCGGCCGTCGCGATCCTTGGTGGCATTCGGGTGCTGCTCGGTCTTGACGAAGTCCTTGACGGTGATGAGACCGGTCAGCTTGCCCTGGCCGTCGACGATCGGCAGTTTCTCGATCTTGTGGCGACGCAGGAGCCCGAGTGCGACCTCTGCGGTGACACCCTCACGGGCGGTGACCAGCGGGGCCTTGGTCATCACCTCGGCGACCTGGCGGTTCTGGTCGACCTCGAATCGCATGTCACGGTTGGTGATGATGCCGACAAGTTGGCCGCCGTCGTCGGTGACGGGCAGGCCCGAAATTCGGAAGCGGGCACACATCGTGTCGACTTCGGCGAGGGTATTCGTCGGCTTGCAGGTGACCGGGTCGGTCACCATGCCGGCTTCGGACCGCTTGACGGTCTCGACCTGTGCCGCTTGCACCTCGACGGCCGAGTTGCGGTGGAGCACACCCATGCCGCCCGCGCGGGCCATGGCGATGGCCATACGTGACTCGGTCACGGTGTCCATCGCGGAACTCACCAACGGAACGTTCAGACGGATCTCGCGGGTCAGCTGACTCGAGGTGTCCACCTGATTGGGGACGACGTCGGAGGCCGCCGGAAGCAGCAGCACGTCGTCGAAGGTGAGACCCAGCATCGCAACCTTGTTCGGGTCGTCTCCCCCGGTGTGCACGTGCCCTCCGGTACTACTCATGCGGCTCGGGCCCTCCATGAAGCGTCAATCGAAAAGAGAAGAAGGAACTGCCAGCAAAATCCCTTGTGTGAGAGTTCTCGCGTACAGACCTTCGGAGACCATGGTATCGGCTCACTCAGGAGCACACACGCGCGCTCTCCCCGCGACTCACCGGGCGCTATCAGCTAGCGCAGACGGGGCTGACCTGCGTACCGTGGTGTCGTGCGCGATCAATTGCCTCCCGGTCTCCCGCCGGACCCCTTCGCCGGCGACCCCGCCGATCCGTCCGCTGCGCTCGACGCAATCGAGCCGGGCCAGCCGCTGGATCCTCATGAGCGCCTTGCCGTGGAGGAGGATCTCGCGGACTTGGCCGTGTACGAGGGCCTACTGAGTCACCGCGGAATCCGCGGTCTGGTCGTGTGCTGTGAGGACTGCCAGCAAGATCACTACCACGACTGGGACATGCTGCGCGCGAATCTGCTCCAGCTACTGGTCGACGGCACGGTCCGCCCCCACGAACCGGCATATGACCCGTCGCCTGACGCCTACGTCACGTGGGACTACTGCCGCGGATACGCGGACGCCTCGGTGAACGACGCAGTGCAACGCGACGGTCTCGAGCGCTGAGGCCAGTCACCGCAGAGCAAACGGCGCTGAACAAGCAGGCGACAGAACAAGCAACGACAACGGCCCGGCAGGATCTCCTGCCGGGCCGTTGTGCAAGTTCCGATCAGCCGGTCGGCGTGGGAGCGTCACCCAGCGAACCGGTGGAAACCCCCGTGTCCGGCGTCTCGTCCGAGGTCCCCGTCGACACTGTCGTCGACATTGCCGTTGACGTCGGCGTGTCCGGGGTCGGAGACGGGGTGCTGGGCACGGCCGTGTCCGATGACGGAGTGGGCGACGGCGTTTGCGTCACCGAGGGCTCGGGTACGCCCGAACTCGGCGTCACCGGCGGTGGCGGGTTCGGCGTGCTCTGCGGACTGCTCGTGCCCGACGGACCGGTCGGTGTCGGGGCCGTGCTCGACGACTGGTCGACCGGCGACGGCGACGGCGACGGGGTCCCGCTGGGCGCCGCCGGCGTGGTCGTGGCCCTCTGCAACTCGGTGAGGAGCCGTTCGCGCCATCCGTTCAGCTCGCTCCGTGTTCCAGCCTCGTGCACCCCGTTCGCCCGTTCCGCGGCCGAGTCGAGCTTGGCCTTGGCGCCATCGGTGTCGCCGGTCTTGATGAGTTGCTCGGCCTCCTCCAGATTGGAGGTGGTGTCGATCTTGGCGACGGTCGATTCGGCCCGTTCGGTGAAGACGACCTGTTTGACACCCCACAACGGATCGCCCGGCTCGGCGTTGTACGAGAAGATCGTCATGCCACCCATGGCGATGGCAACGACCGCCGCCGCTGCCGCTATCGGACGGAGCAGCCGAAGGTGACGGCGGCCCGAGCGGGTACGGGTCGCAAGCGATTCCCGGGCCTCGAGTTCATGGTTGACACGCTCGACGATCTCGTCGAGATCCGGCTCGGCCGGCAGGGGCTGCGCGACGATCTCGGTGCGCCAGTTCGCAAGCAACGCGGCGACCTGGTGCTCCTCGGGACTCTCGGTCGCGGCGGGATTCCCGTTCGCGATCGCGTCGATCAGAGCGTCGTCGTGGCGCACAGCCGACACGTCGACGGGACCGTTGTTCCCGGCGAGATCAGCGTGGGGATCGCCAGGCTCGCCATTGTGTCCCCTAGCCATGTCTCTCACCCGCTCTCGTCACTTCCTTCTTCAACTTGGTGATGGCTCGGTGCTGAGCCACCCTCACCGCACCAGCGGTGCTTCCCACCGCTGCTGCCGTCTCCTCCGCCGACAGCCCGACGACGAGCCGGAGGACGAGGATCTCGCGGTGCTTCTCCGGAAGCTTTTCCAGCAACGCGTTCACCTGTCGGCCCGTCTCCGAACTCAGTGCCCGGGCTTCGGGACCATCCTCGGAGGAAACGACATCTGGTACTTCTGAAACGGGATCGGATTTGTTACGCGCCGAGTTGCGGTGTGCGTCCGCAACCTTGTGCGCGGCGATCCCGTACACGAAAGCCATGAACGGGCGGCCTTGATCCTTGTAGCGCGGAAGCGAGGTCATCACAGCCAGGAGCACCTCCTGTGCCACGTCGTCCGCGGACAAGCTCCCCCGTTCCGAGGCACCTACCCTCGCTCGGCAATACCGCACGACCATAGGTCGAATACTCTGTAGGACCTGGGCCAGAGCATTCCGGTCACCCTGCGCGGCGGCAGGGACGATGGAGTTCAACTCCTCACCCGTGTTAGACATCGTCAGAGCGAATCCTGGCGTTACAGTGGCACGTCCCCCCAACCGGGTGTGCTTCCGCCGCGTGGCGGAACGTCTGTAAGACTAACGACACAATCCGGCGAGACGACGCCCCGTCCGAAAATTCAGCGGTCATGTCGCGAACCTCCCACCCCGACGAGCCAACACGGCTGCACAGTCGTCTCGTACGGCCCGCGCGGCGGCGTTCGGCCGTACACCGTTCAAGAGCATCGCTGCCGCCCACCGCAGCGGCACCAGTCCGTACGTACCGCTGTCGGCGAGCACCTGCTCGGCCGCCTGCAGAGCGCGATCGGATTCCGGCGATCCGGTAGCGGCCGCCGCGAACAGCAGGGCCGACTTGATGCGGTGACGAACCGACGGGGAGTCCGCGGAACGCGCGACGGCGGCCGCCGAGTGTGTCGTCGCGGTCTCGAAGTCACCCGCCGCGAGCGCGATCTCCGCCGTCACCCAGTCCAGGCGCACGTGCTGGCGCCAGAGAGTGTCCGGATCCTCGACCTCGTCCAGATAGTCCCGGCAACGCGCCAGCAATCGCCGCCCCAGGGCGAGTCGACCGCAGCCGAGAGCATCTGCCGCGAGCCCGGTCAGCGCGTCGCATCGTGCCTCGTCGAGCAGGGGCACATCCCGGGGATCACGCGAGCGACTCACCCCGACCAGGGCGAGAGCCTCACCGTCGTACTTGGAGGCACGCGCATGGGATCCCAGTTGCCTGAGAAGCGACGCCCGAGTGCTCGCCGCCAGCGACAAGACCGCCGGCTGAGCCGTCGAGCGCCGCACGATCTCGAGATCGGCGCGAGCCTGGGCGTAGCGGCCCTGCCCGCCGAGCGCCACGCCGCGGAGCCAACGTCCGCAGGCGTCGCCGGGCACCGGCAGCGGGTATCGGCCCGGATCCGGGCCGAACGCAACGTCGCGAAGCATCCGACGAGTATCCCATTACGGACTGCCCGACCCGACCCGATGCCGGATCACACCCAACAAATCGGACACCGCGGCCCCGACCGGCGCTGCCGAACACGCATCCGACCCACGAATGCGCCACCACCCTTCGGCCCACTCTCGAGTTTAAGAATTTGTGCCAGCGGGGTTAACGGGAATAACCAAACCGCACTCTTCGGCAGGCCGGGCGACGAAATCACTCCAGTGGATCGCTCAGCTACTTGCCTGCTCTACCTGCACGGACTCAAGCGATCCGGCGCCTTGGGGTAAATGACATAAATGAACATCCCGTTAACTCTTCGCTCCGAAATTATCGGAATCGCCACTGGCAGAGGGTGTTGACGCGATTTCGTACCGCCCATTACGGTTACGTGTGCGTGGCCATTTTCATTGGTCCCGTCATCCCGGGGGGTGACGGGCTGCTTGCAGCATCATCGCGAGCCTGCTGACAGAGGAGTCCTGATGCCTGTTCCGAATCGTCTTCCCGGCCCGAATGCCGACGTCTGGGACTGGCAGATGCGCGGGCTGTGTCGCGGTATGGATTCCTCGATCTTCTTCCATCCGGACGGCGAACGTGGCCGCGCCCGAGCACAGCGGGAAAGCCGGGCCAAGGAGACGTGCCGGCGCTGCCCCGTTCTCAACCAGTGCCGAAGCCACGCCCTGTCGGTGTGCGAGCCGTACGGGATCTGGGGTGGGTTGTCAGAGTCGGAGCGAGGGACGCTCGCCCGGCAGATCCGCCGCCGAATCGCCTGAATCCCTCCGCCGCCCACCGGTTGTCGTCGCGCGCGGGGCCATCAACCGCCAGGACGCGTTCGGATCGCTTGCGAACTTTTCACACAACGCCACCCATCCGGGCTGCCGCTCGCTCCGAAGTCCCTATCGACAGTTTCAATCGATACTGCTCGGAGCAACTGCCGGGAGGGCAGACCCATGATCACGAAGACCCGCACTTTCGCCGTCGCCGCCACAGCCTCGGCCGCGCTGCTCGTTCTGAGTGCTTGCGCGACCGACGACGACTCGGATGGGACGACGACAGCCCCGAGTCCGACGACGACGATGGAGAGCCCAATGAACGGCACGGCCGCACCGGCCGCGAATCTGGTTGGGCCGGGTTGTGCCGATTACGCCGAGATGGTTCCCGAGGGCCCCGGCTCCGTGGCCGGCATGGCTCAGGATCCCGTCGCGGTCGCAGCCTCGAACAATCCGATGCTTACGACTCTGACTGCCGCTGTTTCCGGGGAGCTCAATCCGGACGTGAATCTGGTCGACACGCTCAACGGAGACCAGTTCACGGTCTTCGCACCGACCGACGAAGCGTTCGCGAAGGTCGATCCCGCGACTATCGAGCAGTTGAAGACCGATGATGCCCTGCTGACCGACATCCTCACGTACCACGTGGTCCCCGGACAGCTTGCACCGGACCAGGTCGACGGGACGCACACCACCGTCGAGGGCTCGGACGTGACGGTCACCGGGTCGGGAGACAACCTGAAGGTGGACGAGGCCGGTGTCGTGTGCGGTGGCGTGCAGACAGCGAACGCCACTGTGTACCTCATCGATTCGGTCCTGATGCCGAGCTAGGATGCCGAGCTGGATTCGAGGCTTGGACCGGTGCACTCGAACGCCGGGGCGACCCGAAGGACGCACCAATCCCGGAAGATCCGGCCCGCGGACGCTACGGTGATCCTCGATGCCTTCGAACGAGGACACGTGAACGCGGCCGGATCCGCCGGCGGCGATGATGCCTGCCCGGCAGACAATCGCCGCCTCGTCGATGTGCGCGCCGACGAGGCGGCGGATCTGAGGATGTTGCTGCAGCGCATCGCTTCCGCCGATACCGAAGCGTTCGCCGACTTCTACGACCGCACCGGTTCCCGCGTCTACGGCTTGATCCTGCGGATCCTTCGCGATCCGGGATACACCGAGGAGACGGCGCAGGAGGTCTACATCCAGGTGTGGAAGTCCGCCGCCACGTTCGATCCGCGACGCGGTTCGCCGCTGTCATGGCTGATGATGCTCGCGCACCGACGGGCCGTGGACCGGGTCCGGTCGGAGCAGTCGCACACCGATCGCGAGTTCGTCTACGAGACCACCAACCGGACCGACGAGTTCGACGAGGTCACGGAAGAAGTCTCGCGGCGGGCGGAGCGCGAGGCCGTTCTCGACTGCATGCAGACGCTGACCGACATCCAGAGGCAGTCGGTGACCCTCGCGTACTACGGCGGTCGCACGTACCGCGAGGTAGCAGCGGAACTCGGAGTCGCAGTACCGACCGTGAAGTCCCGGATCAGGGACGGATTGGTAAGACTCCGAGGATGTCTGGGGGTGAGGTGAGATGGACGACGACCTGATCGAGTGGGCGCACCTCCTGGCCCTCCATGCCCTCGATGACGATGACCGGAGCAAGCTGGAGGCACGCCTCGCCGGTGCCGACGAGACCACCCGAGCCGAGTTCGACACCGCGGTGCGGTTGGCTCACGAGACGATGGCGGCCGCCAGTTCACTCGTCGCTGCCACGCCACCGGCATCGCTGCGCCACGACCTGCTACGTCGGGTGTCCGGCGACGAGGTCTCGAAACGCCGAGCCAACAAACGGCGTTGGCGGATGGCGATTGCCTCGGCGGCGGCTGCCGCAGCGCTGCTTGTGGGGGGCATCGTGATCGGAAGCGAGTTCACGCAGACACCGCCGACGATGCCGGTCGCCGCGCAAATCCTCGATGCCCCCGACATGCAGTCGTCGTCCGCGGAGATCCCGGGCGGTGGCACCGCGACCGCGATGTATTCCAGGGAAGCGAACGCCGCGATGCTCGTGATGAACGGCGTCACTCCGCCCAGGCCGGACACGGTGTATCAAATGTGGCTGGTGCGCGGAGACCAGCAGACCCCGGCGGGAACGATGAGTCCCGGACAGGTCGCGCCCACTACGACCGCAGTGCTCGAGAACATCGACGGTGCGACGCAGCTCGGCTTCACCGTGGAGCCGTCCGGGGGGTCGACGCAGCCGACGGGCGACATGTTCGCGTCTCTTCCCCTCATCTGACCCGAAAGTTGAAGACCCCCGGACGAATTCGTCCGGGGGTCTTTCAACTCAGCTGTTGCCGAGGTCAGTGAGCGTGGCCGTGGCCGGTATCTTCATCTTCCTCGACCGGCTTGTCGACGACGGCGCTCTCGGTGGTGAGCACCATGCGGGCGACGGAGGCTGCATTGACGACCGCGGAGCGGGTCACCTTGACCGGATCGACGACACCGTCGGCGAGGAGGTCGCTGTAGGTGAGGGTCGCGGCGTTGAAACCGTGGCCCTTGGCGGCCTCAGTGACCTTGCTGACCACTACGGAGCCGTCGAGGCCTGCGTTGTTCGCGATCCAGTACAACGGCGACTCGAGCGCGGTGCGCACCACCTCGACACCGGTGGCCTCATCACCCGAGAGCGACGCGGCAAGATCGGTGAGGACCTGACCGGTCTGGACGATGGCCGAGCCACCACCGGGGACGATGCCCTCCTCGACCGCAGCCTTGGCAGCGTTGACCGCGTCCTCGACACGGAACTTGCGTTCCTTGAGGTCGGTCTCGGTGGCGGCGCCGACCTTGATGACCGCCACGCCGCCGGCCAGCTTCGCGAGGCGCTCCTCGAGCTTCTCGCGGTCCCAGTCGGAGTCGGTGGTCTCGATCTCGCGCTTCAGCTGCGCGACGCGGGTGGCGATGTCTGCCTCCGTGCCTGCGCCGTCGACGATCGTGGTCTCGTCCTTGGTGACGACGACACGACGGGCGGTACCCAGCAGTTCCAGGCCGGCTTCCTTGAGCGAGATGCCCATGTCGGCGGTGATGACGGTGCCTGCGGTGACGACGGCCAGGTCCTCGAGGAACGCCTTGCGACGGTCACCGAAGAACGGCGCCTTGACCGCAACGACCTTGAGCGTCTTACGGATCGAGTTCACGACGAGGGTCGACAGAACCTCACCCTCGACGTCCTCAGCAATGATCAGGACCGGCTTGCCTGACTCGGCGATCTTCTCGAGCAGCGGGAGGAATTCGGGCAGCGAGCTGATCTTCTCGCGGTAGAGCAAGATCAGCGCGTCCTCGAGGACGGCCTGCTGCGTGTCCACGTCGGTGATGAAGTACGGCGACAAGAAACCCTTGTCGAACTGGACGCCCTCGGTGATGACGAGCTCGGTGTGCAGAGTCGAGGACTCCTCGACCGTGACCACACCGTCGACGCCGACACGAGTCATTGCCTCGCCGACGAAGTCGCCGATCTCCTCGTCGCGCGACGAGACGGTGGCGACCTGGGCGATCGACTCCCTGCCCTCGACCGGGGTCGCGGCGGCGAGCAGCGCCTCGGACACGGCATCGGCCGCCTTGCCGATCCCGACGCCGAGCGCGATGGGATTCGCCCCTGCCGCAACGTTCTTCATGCCGGCCTTGACCAGCGCCTGAGCGATCACGGTGGCGGTGGTGGTGCCGTCGCCCGCAACATCGTTGGTCTTGGTGGCGACGCTCTTGACGAGCTGCGCTCCGAGATTCTCGAACGGGTCCTCGAGCTCGATCTCGCGGGCGATGCTCACACCGTCGTTGGTGACCGTGGGGCCACCGAAAGCCTTGGCGAGCACGACGTGCCGACCACGTGGGCCGATGGTGACCTTGACGGCGTCAGCGAGCTGGTCGACGCCACGCTCGAGGGCGCGTCGAGCCGTCTCATTGAACTCAATTTGCTTGGACATTGATTCAGCTTCTCCTGGGCTCAGGGTTTTCGTCCCGAAGCGGGTTTCAGGGTTTCGGCCGGAGAACGCACTCCGCCCCGGGTCCGATGCGGAACTCCGGGGCGGGAGGCGTGAGGCTTACTTGGCGACGACAGCCAGCACGTCGCGAGCCGACAGGATCAAGTACTCCTCGCCGGCGTACTTGATCTCGGTTCCGCCGTACTTGCTGTAGATGACGGTGTCGCCTTCCTGGACGTCCAGCGGAATGCGCTTCTCGCCGTCCTCGTCCCAGCGGCCGGGGCCAACGGCGACGACGGTGCCCTCCTGGGGCTTCTCCTTCGCCGTGTCGGGGATGACCAGGCCGGAGGCAGTCGTCGTCTCGGCCTCGTTGGCCTGGACGAGGATCTTGTCCTCGAGCGGCTTGATGTTCACGCTCGCCACGATGGGCCCTCCACTTTCAGGGGTTCGTTGGGTCCGAGGCGGTTCCTCGGACCACGATCAGTTCAGTCACCACGGTGACTCCTCACGAGCCCCGTCGTCGCGGGTGCCGGGGCTCGCTCAGCGTCGACTAGCACTCTATACACGAGAGTGCCAGCACTCAAGGGCGGCGCCGCCCGACCGAGCCCACGGCACTCGGACCGCAGGCAGTGCACTCGGTCTGTTGACATTCCTCCCGAACCAACCGACAGCGCGGTATCCTGCTGCCGCGAAAAGCTGTTCCCTGCAATACAGATGATGGCACTTCAGCACGGGAAGTAGATGATGTTCACCTCCAGCTTGAACCCGAAGCACTACCAGACGTTCCACAACGTATTCATGGGAATGTGCGGTGTAGCCGCTTTTGCCGGTACAGCACTCCTTGTCAGCGCCTTGTTCGGATACGACAAGGGTGTGGATGGGGCTGTTGTCATGTTTGCCGGATCCGTTGGAATTGTAAGCTCCGGAATAATGGAGAAGACTTCGCGTAAGACTCGCGACACAGGCGTGCCAGCCGCCGTTCTGATCGCGAATTTTGTTCTGACGGCAGTGGGTGTATGGCTGTTAACGGGGCTGATCCCGCGGTGAACGACTCGAGCCATATTCGGGATCTGGCTATTCCCTGAACTGTCGCGAGCTAGCTCGCACAAGCATCAGTGCATCTTTGAGTCCTAGGTTTGGGAACTTCTCTCGGACGGCCTTCACGGCCGCTACCTCGCTGTTCGTGGTAGCTACAGCAGTTTCTATCGCGGAAGCGGGTATGGCCGTCCCATCCGGTTGTTCATTTGAATCTCCCCCTCGGCGCGATCGCGAGCGGTCGCTTCGGTAGATTGTTAAGAGGACGATTCCCGAGACAGTAAGTAATCCCGCGGTCCACCAATCATGCTCCGCCAAATCGCCGATGATCACGAATGCGAAGGCCGCGGTCACGAGCGCAACTAGCCAAGATTCAAGCCGATCGGCGGTGGTCTTCCTCATTCTTTCCCCTGCATTGTCGAGTCGGGTCCAATAATCAGGGTCCAATAATCAAAACAGAACCGGCCGGGTAGGGGCGAGGGCAAAGGCTAACAGTTCTCGGTGACTGTGGTGGTTCCCGGGGGGATTTCGGCAGGAAACGCGAGGCCGGGCTCCGAGACCGGGCGGGACGGATAGGCTGCAACGTCTGATCGCCGACGTGTGGGGGGTTCCGATGGCAGGCTCGATCGCGGTTCGCCGGGCAGCGGTAGTCGCCGGTGGTACCGGGATCGCGTCGGGAATGGTCGCGCTCGCCGTGTTCCGTTCGGCCGCCTCGAACAACGTGATCATCGCGGCGGCCTCGTTCGCTCCCCTGCTCTTGGTAGTGACCATAGTCGGTGCATTCGTCACTGCCGCGGCCCGGCAGTGGACACTGCTAGGGATTTCGAGCCTTATCCTCGCGCTGGGCGCGTGGGCATTCGGCCCGTTGTGGGTCGCAGGAGCAGCAGGGGGCGATACCGACCCGCAGGGTCCGTCGATCCGCGTGATGCAGTCGAACATCATGGTGGGATCTGCCGACCCGGTGGCTCTGGTGCAGTCGGTGCGTGATCGGCACGTCGACGTGCTCACCATCCAGGAGTTGACCGAGCCTTCGGTGGACGCACTGCGAGCGGCCGGACTCGAAGACGTTCTGCCGCACACGTTCCTGGAACCTGATGTGACGGGAGCAGGCGGAGCCGGAATCTACAGCAGGTTGCCGCTGGAGAACGGGCGGAGGGTCGACGGGATGGCGCTGACGAATCTGGTCGTAGACGTTGATGCCGGGCTCGAAGAGCCCGTCGTGCTGTACAACGTGCATCCCATGCCCGCATTCATTGCACCGGCGGCCGACTGGACCGCGGACTTCGAGCGATTGCGGGACGAGATGGATTCGACTGCAGTGCACGAGAACGTGATCGTCAGTGGCGACTTCAATGCCACGTACGCGCACCGCAAGTTCCGCGAACTGCGGCGCAGCGGGTACGTCGATGCAGCGGATCAGACGGGCGCCGGCGTCCTGCCCACGTATCCGGCCGACAGGCGCTATCCGGCGGTTGTGGGGATCGACCACGTCCTCACAAAGGGTGCTCGGGCCATCTCACTCGAGCGCGTACACGTCGTCGGTTCCGACCACTACGGGCTGGTCGCGGGTGTGCGCCTCGATTCGGGTGAGAACGGGCGCGGTTAGACCGAGCTGTCCCACCGGGGTGGTAGCGGGGAATTACACGCAGAGAATTCCGGACGCCCAAAAGAAAAGACTGAACGTTCGGACGACAGCACAGCTCTGGGCCAAAAGCGTGAACCGTCCGGTCTGCCCTATTTTTCCTATATGCCAGGCTTCGAGCTATCGACGAGGAATTTCGTAGTGAAACGAGCGCACGAATCGGCCGATGGGGCAGCTTTTGATGAATTTTTCACCTACACTGACCCGCCGTAGGTAAACCTCGGATGAACGGTCGGCATCAAAAGATGAACGATATGAATCGACGCAAGTTTCTCGGCGCTGCTGGAGTCGGAGCACTGGGGGTCGCGGGTCTCCCTCTCCTGGGCAACGGGTCGTGGAATCCGCTCATCGGCCGTGCGCTCGCCGCGCCGCTACCGTCATCGATCGCCGGCACCACACTCGAGTCCGTCGCCGTACCCCTCGGCTCGAGTGGCTACCGTCGACTCACCGCCGGACAAGGCTGGCCGCTCGTGGTCCGAAACGACCTCGCCGACCCCGAAGCGGGCCGTGAGGACCGTCGCACCGCGCTCGCGTCGCTGGTCCAGCTCACCGACGTCCACGTGCTCGACGCCCAGTCGCCAGTTCGGTTCGAATACGTTCACCCGTTCCAACCCTCCGCATACCGGCCGCAGGAGACCATGACCGCGCAGGGCCTGATTTCCCTGGTCAACCGGGTCAACTCCCTTCGGATGGGACCGCACACCCAGCGCGAATTCGATGCGGTCGTCACTACCGGCGACAACACCGACAACAAGGAGTTCATCGAACTCGACTGGTTCCTCGCTGCCCTCAACGGCGGCGATATCACTCCCAACAGCGGCGATCCGGCGCAGTACGAGGGAGTGCAGAAC
Source organism: Rhodococcus spongiicola (assembly GCF_004011835.1). Lineage (GTDB taxonomy): Bacteria > Actinomycetota > Actinomycetes > Mycobacteriales > Mycobacteriaceae > Prescottella > Prescottella spongiicola. Next base: position 76,233 of record NZ_RKLN01000002.1, on the reverse strand, counting down.
TCCGGCGCCGACCTGTACTGGAATCCTGAGTCGTCGATCCAGGACATCTACAAGCAGGCCGGCTTCCCGGAGATTCCCGGCCTGCTGGGCGCGGCGCTCCAGCCGGTCGTCAGCCCGGGTCTTAACACCAAGTGGTATTGCGTCTTCGGTAACCACGACGACGCCGTCCAGGGGACCCTTCCGAACGGAATTTCGTTCTTCGAGAACATGTACACGGGTAGCAAGAAGTTCGAGGTGCCCGACTCTGCCAACCAGTCGGCACAAATGTCGAGTGCCATGAGCTCCGACCCGACCGATCTGCTCAACTTGCTGTCGGCAATCACCACCCGCCCGCGCACGGTCACTCCCGACGAGCGCCGCACGCCGTTCACCCCCCGCGAGTTCATCGCCGCCCACCTCGATCCCGCCAACACCGGGCCCGGCCCAGTCGGACACGGTTTCGCACCCGACGCGGCCGAGTCCGGGATCGGGTACTACACCTTCGAGATCGCGCCCGGCGTAATCGGAATCAGCATGGACTCGACCAACCGTGCCGGCTTCGTCGACGGCTCTCTCGGCGAAGAACAGTTCGAGTGGATCGAGCAGACGCTGCTCGCGGGCAGCAGCAAGTACTACGAGACCGACGGCTCCCTGGTCACACAGGATCGCACTGACACCTACTTCGTGCTGTTCAGCCATCACACCAGCACGTCGATGGCGAACACTCGCCCCGATCCCGAGCGCCCGCAGGAACCCCGGATCAAGGGCGCTCAGTTGGTGGACCTGCTGCACCGCTTCCCGAATGTCCTCGCGTGGGTCAACGGCCACACTCACGAGAACCGGATCACGCCGCAGGTCGGACAGACGCCGGAGCAGAGCTTCTGGGAGATCAACACGGCTTCGCACATCGACTTCCCACAGCAGGGCCGCATCATCGAGATCGTCGACAACGAGGACGGAACCGTGTCGTTGCTGACGACGCTGTTCGAGGCCGACAGCCCGTACCAAGTCGACTACGACGACTTCAGTCCCACCGGCTTGGCGTCGCTGTACCGGGAGTTCTCGTTCAACGACATCCACGCCGACCCGGCTCTACTCGGCGGGTCACCGGATCACAACGTCGAACTGGTCCTGCGGACAATGCGCTGATCGGCGGCTGATTGGCGCCATTCGGCACCGTGCTGGATGGCGCCATTCAGCACGCGCCGACGGGCGCCGCTAGTCGGACTCGTCGCTCTCGCGGCGTGCCTTGCCCCACTTCGCCGCCTGCATCAGGAGTTTGACTCCCACCGCAAGCATCACGAGGTTTCCGACGATCATCACGGTGACAACGGCGCGGGCAGCCTGGTGGACCGCTGCGATGTCGCCGAACCCGACCGTTGCGAACACGGTCAGGGTGAAGTAGAGCGCGTCGATGCGGGTCAGCGATTCGGTGAACGCCGTTGGGTCCATCTGTGCCAGCAGAAAGATCGTCGTGGCAGAACCCAACAGGTACACCGGAACGGTGACTACCAGGGCCTCTATTGACCTGAGTGCCGGTGTCGGCGAGTGCACGATCCGCCAGACCTGCCAGGTGCACAGCGCGATGACGAAGACCAGTCCACCGCCGAGGAGCAGCACTGCCCCGGCGCTCGACAGCCGACCCATCGGTAACACGAAGTACGCGAGGGTGAGGAGCAGGACGGTGGTGAGCGGGCGTAACACCGCCAGCCACAGCAGGCGCCGCCGCTGGCGGTGGTCCAGATCATGAAGTTGCCGGCCGTCGGACATTTGCCCTCGCTTCCGCAGTGCCGCTGCCGCAAGCAATCGTTAGGCCCGTTCTACCGCGGGTGCCTGCCGTGACCTGCACCGACACACCGTAGCGAGCATCACGAACGGATAGTCTGTAACGTTCATGTAACGATGCCGATACGATGGGTATGGGCAACGCGCGATTCCGTGTGGGACGCGACCGACGAGCGGAAGACATTCCGGGAACCGAGGACGGGAGGTGGACAATGCGCAGTGCAGTCGGGATCTCCGCAGGAGCGGCCGGTGTTTGTGGCGCACTCTTCACCACCGACGACACCGGCAGCGAGTCGGTCGAGTACCGGACGATTCCCGCGGATCTGGGTACCCACACCGATCTCGGAGATCTTGCGCTGTCGGCGATCGGGTTGATGACAACACAGGTCCCCAACCAGCGGATCGAACCCGATGCGATCGCCGTCGCGTACCGCACCGAATACCAGGCTGCTGCGCTCCGGTCCGCCGCCAAGAACCAGAGACGCCCGATACGCCTCGTGCCTGAGATCGTCGCGACGCTCACCTACCTCCAAAGCACCGGACTCGTCGAGCAGTACGGTTCCGTCGTCCTCGCCGATCTCGGGGCATCCGGTCTGACCGTCACCGTCCTCGACCCTGCCAGTAGCACCGTCGAGGTCCGTGACCGAACGTCCGCCGTGAACGGTGGCGTCACAGCCAGTGAGCCCGCCGACTGGATTGGTTCCAGGGTCGCCGACTTCGTCGTCGCCGCGGCCGGGCGCGCCCGGAACAAACCCGAAGCAGTCGTCCTCGTCGGTGGCGGAGGAAATGTCCCCGAGGTGGGTGCTGCGCTCGAGGCCCGGTTCGACGGCGTGACCATCGTCATCGACGAACCCCAGGCCGCGACCGCCAAGGGTGCAGCACTGCTGGCAGGCTCCGACTCACGACAGGAGTTCCCAGTCATCGCCGGGTCCGGTAGACGAGCGTCTGCAGTGGTCCTCGGAGCGTTCGTGGTGGGCAGTCTGCTACTCGGCTACGGCGTCACTCAGGTGATCCCGAACAGCACGAGCGACTACTCACCCGCCGGCAACCTCGTCGAGACGACGAACCCGACCACGGAGCAGCCAGCAGCGGGCCCCGTGGAGGGCACGCCGTCGGCCGGGCCGGCGTCCGCACCGACGCTCCCGGTCCCCGTGATCCAGGTGCCGACATACACGTACCCGACGCAGTCCCCCACGACGACGGAACCGACTCCGACGACGACACCTGAGCCGACTCCACCGACGACACCCGAGCCGGCTCCGCCGACGACAACGACGCTGCCTTGGATTCCGCCTCAGTGGCCGGAACTGCCCGCTTGGCTTCCCAGTCTCGTCCCGGACACGAGACTGGCGAACGACGACCAGCAAGCCCAGCAGACGGAGCTCGCGCCGCCGGCCGTCGGTTCTGCCGTCAGTCTCGAACCTGGCTCACCGAAACCGGAAGTCCCGGATCCGTTGCCGAGGTGAGCCGCGACGGCTGGGCACCACCGGCGATCAGGTGCGCCCCGAGCGCGGCGATCATCACCCCGTTGTCGGTGCACAGCCGTGGGCTCGGCACGCGCAGGGTGAGGCCTGCAGCTCCGCATCGCTCTTCCGCGAGGGAACGGATCCGCGAGTTGGCGGTCGCGCCGCCACCTAGAACGAGGGTGTCGACACCGACGTCCTGAGCCGCACGTACGGCCTTCATCGTCAGCACGTCCGCGACCGACTCCTGAAACCCTGCCGCGATGTCGGCGACCGGAATCTGTTCTCCCGCAGCCTGCTTCGCCTCGACGAAGCGGGCCACCGCGGTCTTGAGACCCGAGAACGAGAAATCGTGGCGGGCATCCCGCGGACCGGTCATACCGCGTGGGAACACGATTGCGTCGCGGTCACCTCGCTGCGCAAGACGATCGAGTGCGGGCCCACCGGGGAACCCGAGATCGAGCAGCCGGGCCACCTTGTCGAACGCTTCGCCGGCAGCGTCGTCCACCGTGGTGCCCAACTCCACGATCGGCCTGCGACCCAACTCCTCGACGTGAAGCAGGTGTGTATGTCCACCTGAGACGAGCAGGGCAACGCACGGCGGCATCGGGCCGTGCTCGATGGTGTCCACAGCAACGTGGCCGCCGAGGTGGTTGATCGCGTAAAAGGGCACGCCCCAGGCGGCCGCGTACGCCTTGGCTGCAGCAACCCCGACGAGCAGGGCTCCGGCGAGGCCGGGGCCGATGGTCACTGCGACGGCGTCGGGCTTTTCGATTCCCGCGGCCGCGAGCGCCCGCGTCATCGTCGGGACCATGGCCTCGAGATGCGCCCGCGACGCGATCTCCGGCACGACGCCGCCGTAGCGCGCGTGCTGGTCGACGCTGGAGGCCACCTCGTCGGCGAGCAACTCGCACCGACCGTCACCGAGCCACCGGACGAGTCCGACACCGGTCTCGTCGCACGAGCTCTCGATACCCATCACGATCATGGCCGTCACTCCTTGCCCTGAGGGGGACGGCGCATCGTGAAGGCGTCCGCGCCGCTCGGCTGGTAGTACCGATTCCTGGTGCCTACGATTTCGAAACCCTCGCCCTTGTACAGCGCGATCGCAGGCTCGTTGTCGGTGCGGACCTCGAGGAACACCGGGCCACCCCACTTGTCCGCGACCCGCAGCAGTTCCGACAGCAGCGCAACGCCGATGCCACCTCGCTGCACCTTCGGATCCACACCGATCGTGTGGACCTCGGCCTCGGGCATCACGCTCGTGCCCAGCAGAGCCACCCCGGCGTACCCGATCAGCACGTCGGCCTCGTCACGTGCCGCGAAGTAGTGATTGTGGCGGCCCGCCAGCTCCGACCGGAACGCCTGCGCGCTCCACGGGTCGTCGCCGGGGAACAGTACCTGCTCCAACTCCGCGCAACGGTCGACGTCGGCGTCGGTCATCGGCACGATGCGGAAGTTCATCTGCGACGGTCCGCCAACTCCACCGCGTCCGGCCGACGCAGATACAACGGAACCAACGGCTCCGGCTCCACCCCGACGCGCAACGCCTGCGCCGCGACCGCTACCAGACCGGTCGGTGACGGCGTCTCCACCGGCGCGACAGCGAGGTCGAACATGTCCACATGCGATGCCGATCCGGCGATCGCCTCGGATGGCGCCGCGGCGAGCTCGGACGGCTTGATCACCTCGGGGCCCTCGACCCGTCGCCCACCCGAGTAGCGCGCCCAATACACCTCGCGGCGACGAGCATCTGTCACCACCAACAAGTCCCGATCGTCACCGACATCAGCGGCAATCGCGTCGAGGCTGCACACCCCGTGCACGGGAAGGCCGAGCGCATCACCGAAAGCTGCCGCGGTCACCATGCCGACGCGCAGTCCCGTGAACGGACCGGGGCCTACCCCGACGACAACGGCATCGAGATCCGAAGGGCTGTATCCGGATTCGGTGAAGCATTCGAGGATCTGTGGGGTGAGGACCTCCGCGTGCGCTCGGGCATCGACCGTCAGTCGTATCGCCAACGCCCGCGCAACACCGGCGTCGGACTCAGGGTCGAATTGCACGACGCCCGCGGTAACCGCCGGAGTTGAGGTGTCGATGGCAAGCACAAGCACGATGTACCAGGCTACCCTCGACGCACACGGCCTCCGGGACCGGTTGACCCCTGCTTTCCGTCGCTACCGAAGCCGAAGTCTCACGCGCGACCACCGAGTAAGAGCGCTCGTACCGCCTTCCACGGCATATACGCGGCATCCATCGAGATGGGCGACAATCGTCGACGTGCCTGAACCGGATGAATCGCCCCCGCGTCTGGGAACCCAGCGCTCCGATCGCGACGCTGCTCCAGTCGACTTCTGGTCGAATGAGCGAACCGAGCTGGCCCGACTGCTCGTCGGGCATCTGGCATTGTGGACCTCCGTTCTGATCGCCTTCGTGTTGCGGGCCTACTCGGCCGGCAACCTCGGGTGGACCGGCGTCTACACCCAAATCCTGGTCATATCGGTCGGGCTGGCGTTCGCCGTGTCGGTGGCTGCCCGCAGTCGCTTGAGGGCGGGGATCGGTGCTGCACTCGCTCTGTCGGTGCCGGTAGTCAGAGCACTTGTCATGGGCGTACTCGGCGTCTTCGCGGATGAGGTCGGCTATTACGGGTACAGAGCGATCCTGATCACACTTGCTGTCACAGGCGTCACGGCCGCGACCGCCGGGTGGCTGGTCGCTCAGCGGTCGCGACGGGCGTGCCTGCGGGCACTTCCACTGGCTGCCGTTCTCACCTTGGCCATGTATCTACTCATCGTGTTCATCGAGTCCGGCGCATTCGGCTACACCGTCTTCCACATCTTCAACCCGATCTTCTCGAACTGGTTGGGCCACACGGTCTTCGTGATACCAGCAGTGATCACCGCATGGGTCGCAGTCGCACACGACCGCCGGTTCAGCAAGGCGGACCCTGCGGCGGCGCCCTCAAGTCCACCGAACCGGGCCTGAAGTCACGTTCTCGGCCGCCTACCGCAGGGTCAGCGTGCCCTGGGGCTGGTCACCCACTCCCACGTCGCGGTGCGAACGTCCGACCCCGGCTCACGCCGGAGCCGCACGCGTAGATGCCGCTCTGCGAGGTGCTCAACGATGCCCTCTCCCCACTCGACAACGACCACCGCGCCGGCGAGATCGGTGTCGAGATCGAGCGCGTCGAGTTGGTCGTGCATGTCGACCGCACCGCCTCCACCGGCCTCACCCAGCCGGTAGGCATCGACATGGACCAGGGCGACCGGGGCGCCGCCGTCGGGTCGGACACCCGGACGGTGCTCGCGGGCGATGATGAAGGTCGGTGACGTCACGCGCCCCTCCACACCGAGCCCCGCCGCGATCCCTCGGGTCAACGCGGTCTTCCCCGCCCCGAGCGGCCCGTCGAGCACGACGAGATCCCCGGCGGCGAGGTCGCGGGCCAACCTTCGCCCCAGCGCCTCGGTGTCCTCAGTGGTGGGTAGCGTCGCACTGCCACTCCCGGTACCTGGGTCAGACGGCATCCGACCGCTCCAATTCACCTGCCGGCGTGGAATTTTCTCGATCCTGACGGCGCGACATGGCCCGCCGGACCAGCCGATCGATCTCGTCGGAGGTTGCCTGGGGGAACTCGAGCTCGACGAGATGGCCCGCGCCGCGCACCCGCACCAACTCGGCCCGCGGCAGCTTCGCCGCGAGCGACCTCGAACTGCGGAACGGGATGACCATGTCGGCGCCGCCGCACAACACCAGTGCGGGGGTGTCCGCGAGCACGGGTAGCGCCTCGGACTCGTCGTGCAGTTCCAGCGATTCGAGGAAATTGACGATCGTCACCACGGATACCGTGTTGAGCATGCTCTCCGAGAACGCGACGAGCCGCGGGCTCACCTCGGTGCCGTACGATGCGGCGCGCAGGATCGGCGAGATGATCGCGCGCGCGGCGCCGCGGGCCCGGTGCACAACTTCCGGCGCGGTACGCACGGCAAGCCGGAATGCGTCGATCACGGGGTTGTCGAGATTGCGCCCGAGCCCGGACTGGTTCAGACCGGCCGCCGTCGTCGCGAGCAGACCGATGCCGATCACCTTGTCGTCGAACAACTCCGGGAACTGACGCGCCATCGCCAGAATGGCCATGCCGCCCATGGAGTGTCCCACGAGTACCACCGGACCCGTCGGGGCGACGGCGCCGATCACCGCCGCGAGGTCACGCCCCAGCTGTGCAATTGTGCAACTCTCGGCGGCCGGCATCCCCGACCCGCCGTGCCCACGCTGGTCGTAGAACACCATCCGTACCGAGTCGCCCCACATCCGTTCGAGTTGCTTACGCTGGAAGTGCCACGACTCCATCCGCAGGCAGTACCCGTGCACGAAGATCACGGTCAGCGGGGCGTCCGCGAGACCGACCTCACGAACCAGCAGCGGCACATCGTCCTCGGTCGTGACGACCCGACTGCGGTCGCCGCTCATGAGTTCGAAGTTCTCGGATCCGTAGATCTCCGGTCCCTGGCGCCTCGTCACGGACTTCACAACCTCGAACCCCGCGAGTGTGCCTATCGCGGCGACGCCCACCACGCCCCCGAACAGGCCGAGCCTGTTCACGAGGTTCATGACGGACCGTCCGGTCCTCCGACGAAGGTGCGGACCGTCCGCCCGCGCACCGATGTCACCACCTCGTAGTGGATGGTGTCGAGCGCCTCGGCCCACTCCTGCGCGTGCGGCACACCCTGCTCGCCGTTCCCGAAGAACACCGCGATGTCACCCTCCCTGACGCCCGCCCCGTCCGGACCGAGGTCGACAACGACCTGGTCCATCGAGACCCGGCCGATGCCCGGACGGCGGTCGTCCCCGAGCCACACCTCGAACTTCCCACTCAGCGCGCGCGGGATGCCGTCCGCATAGCCGACCGGCAGCAATGCCACGGTCGTGTCGTGCGGCGCGATCCACGTGTGCCCGTAGGACACACCCTCCCCTGCTGCAACCTTCTTCACCAGAGCCACCCTCGATCGGAACGTCATGACCGGTCTCAAGTCGAAGGTGCCCATCCTCGGCACCGGCGACAGCCCGTATATCGCGATTCCCGGCCGAACCATCTCAAACCGCAGGTCAGTACGGGTGAGTGTGGCCGCCGAGTTCGCCAGGTGCGAGGCTTCCACTACGAGACCGGCGCGCTTGGCGTCGTCGAGTGCCCTGGTGAACCGCTCGCATTGATCGTCGATCACCGGGTGGTGCGGTTCGTCGGCGTGCGCGAGATGCGAGAACATGCCCTTGACGTGGATCGCGCGCTCCGCCTCCGCGCGAGCGAGATCCACCAGGAAGTCGTCCCATTCCTCGAGTGACACACCGTTGCGATTGAGGCCGGTTTCGATCTTGATCGTCACCGTCGCGGTCTCACCCACACGGCGTGCCGCGGCGACAACCGCAGCGAGGTGCCGCGGCGACGACAGCCCCAATTCCACCCCCGCGGCGATGGCGGGCGCGTAGTCGGCGTCCGCGGTGTGCAGCCACGAGAGGACAGGCGCGGAGATACCGGCGTTCTTGAGTTCGAGGCCTTCTTCGAGTGTCGCCACACCAAGTTCGTGCGCGCCGGCGGCAAGGGCCGCCCGGGCCACCGGAACGGCACCATGGCTGTACGCGTCAGCCTTGACCACTGCCATGACGGACGCATCGCCGGCATGGTCGTGCAGGATGCGAATGTTGTGCGCCACCGCATCGAGGTCGATCACCGCTTCCGCCTGGGGCGCTGCCGCGGACGACGGGGCGTCTGGGGCGGAGGCGGCGCGCGTGGTCTCCGGTTCGGTGTCAGGCTCCTGCGCGGTAATGGTCACGGCGTTCGATCCTGCCACTCATCACGACGAACGGGACCCTCGGGTACACCCGAACATTCAGGACACAGTTGCATGTGCGCGAAGTATCTGGATCGCGGACCTCAGATGGGACAACAACACCGACGCGGAGATCGGCGCGGGGCCGCCGTCTCCGGCTTCTGCGTCTCCGGCTTCTACGGAGCCTCCCCACGCACCCAGATTGGCCGCAAGCGAATGGGCCCGCGCTCCCGCTGCCGCGGCGATGGCCGGTGTCAGGCCCGTCGCCATCAGCGCTCCGACGATGCCGGACAGGACGTCTCCAGACCCGGCGGTCGCCGCCCATGAACCGCCCGCCTCGTTGACGTGAACCCGACCGTGCGGGTCCGCGATCACGGTGGCCCGACCCTTGAGGAGGACCGTGACGCCCCACTGCTCGGCGAGTGTCCGTGTCGCCGCGACTCGGTCGGGTGCGGGCGCGACCCCGGTGAGTCGTTCGAACTCGCCCGCGTGGGGTGTCAGCAGGGTCGGCGCGCTCCGGCCCCGTACCAGTTCGGTGCGGGCGGCGACGAGGTTGAGCCCGTCGGCATCGACCAGCACAGGCAGATCCGACGCGAGAACAGTGCGCAACTCGTCGAGGGCATCGTCGTCCGTGCCGATCCCGGGGCCGACGACCCAGGCCTGCACCCGTCCGGCCTCACGGGGCGAGGGCGCCGCGACGACCTCCGGCCAATGATTGAGTACCTCAGCCGCAGCCCGGCCGGCGTAACGGACCATGCCGGCGGTGGCTGTGACCGCCGCACCCGACGACAACACCGCGGCTCCGGGATAGCTTCGACTGCCTGCGACGACTCCGACGACTCCTTGGGTGTACTTGTCGTCCTCGGCACCGGGGACGGGCCACAGTCGGCCCACGTCCGCCGCGTCGAACGCGAGCAGGTCAGGCTCCGGCAGATCCAGGCCGATCGGCACCAGTTCGACCCGTCCACAACGTGCGGCCGCGAGGACGTGGACCGGTTTCAGCGCTCCGAACGCGGCCGTGACCGATGCAGTCACAGCAGGACCGTCGACGGCGCCGGTGTCGGGATCGACGCCGCTGGGCAGGTCCACCGCCACGATCGGCGCGCCGAGTTGCTCGACGATCGCGGCGGCCGCCGGACGTAGCGGTCCCTTACCTGAGATGCCGACGATGCCGTCGAGCACCAGGTCCGGGTTTCCGGGATCCTGTGACACTCGCCCGCCCGCGGCCAATAGCGCAGCCAGGCCCGCGGAGTGGGCGCGCGCCGGATTCATCAGCACCGCGATGACTGACGCACCGCGACGTCGCAGCATGGTCCCGGCCCACAGCGCGTCGCCTCCGTTGTCGCCCGAACCCACCAGAAGCGTCACCCGGCGTCCGACGATCCCCCCGGTGCGTGACAGCAACTCGTCGGCCGCGATCCGTGCGAGGCCGTAGGCGGCACGGCGCATCAGCGTGCCCTCGGGCAAGCTCGCCAGCAGCGGCGCCTCGGCCGCCTTGACGTGTGCTGTCGAGTAGTAGGGCCGCATGTCTAACCGTTCGCCGTCCGGACGGGCTTCGGCCTCTCGGCGACGCGGCTCCCCACGAAACCATCGCTGCCGAACCTGCCTGTCGAGTAACGGGATTCGTACACGTCGCCCAGCGTCGTGAGCACAGCCATATCGACGTCGGAAGTCTGCGAATCGATCCAGCGCGGGGCGCCGTCGTGTGCGGACTCACGGGCGGACATGGCGTTCAGACTACGCTCAATCCCATGAAGACATCCGCCGGCGCGCTTATTGCCGGAATCGCTTTGATCGCAACTATTTCCGGGTGCACGACTGCCGCGACGGTCGACCAGCCGACCGACTCGGACAAAGCACTCACGGTCGAGGTCACGAACATGTCGTACTCGCCGTCGTCCATCACCATCACGGCCGGTCAGACCGTGACGTGGGTCTTCGATGACCGCGGCGCCCCACACGACGTCGTCGGAGTCGGCGACGCCGAATCCGTCCTGCGCAGCCCACTACGCACCTCGGGCACGTGGCAGTTCACGTTCACCGAACCCGGCACCTACGACTACACGTGCTCGCTGCACCCGGACATGCATGGAGTCGTCGTGGTGCAGTGACGCCGATGCAGGAGCGAGCGGCCGGGACCGCTCGCCTACTCGACGGTGACGGACTTCGCGAGATTGCGCGGCTTGTCCACATCCAGTCCGCGAGCCTGCGCGACCTCGGCCGCGAAAACCTGTAGCGGCACCGTCGACAACAACGGCTGCAGCAGCGTCGGCGCCGCCGGGAGCTCGATGAGGTGATCGGCGTGTGCGCGCACCGCTTCGTCACCCTCCTCGGCAATCACGATCGTCGTCGCACCACGCGCCTTGATTTCCTGGATGTTCGAGACCAACTTCGAGTGCAGAACCGCCCGTCCCTTGGGCGACGGCATGATCACGATGACCGGCAACCCATCCTGGATCAGAGCAATCGGACCATGCTTCAGCTCGCCCGCGGCGAAGCCCTCAGCGTGCATGTAGGCAAGCTCCTTGAGCTTGAGTGCACCCTCGAGCGCCACCGGGTAGGCCACGTGACGGCCCAGGAACAACACCGCCGGTGACTGCGCGAACTTGCGCGCGAGTTCCCTCACCGATTCCACCGTCTCGAGCACTCGGGACACCAACTCCGGCATCGCGGCCAGATCGGCGTACTCTCGGGCGACCTCGTCGGGGTATTTCGTGCCCCGCGCCTGCGCCAAGGCCAGTCCCACAAGGTAGTTCGCGGTCACCTGAGCGAGAAAGGCTTTCGTGGAAGCGACGGCAATCTCCGGCCCCGCCCGTGTGTACAGGACCGCGTCGGCCTCACGCGGGATCTGGGCACCGTTGGTGTTGCAGATCGCGAGCACACGGGCTTTCTGATCCTTGGCATGCTTGACGGCCTCGAGTGTGTCGGCGGTCTCACCCGACTGCGAGATAGCGACAACGAGAGTGGACCGGTCCAACACCGGGTCGCGGTAACGGAACTCGCTCGCAAGTTCGACCTCGACCGGCAGCCTGGTCCAGTGCTCGATCGCGTACTTCGCGAGCAGCCCGGAATGGTAAGCACTGCCGCAGGCGACGACGAAGACCTTGTCGACATCGCGTAGCTCCTGGTCGGACAAACGCTGCTCGTCGAGGACAATGTTCTGGTCGACGAGGTGACCGCGCAGAGTGTCGGCGACTGCGGCCGGCTGCTCCTCGATCTCTTTGAGCATGAAGTAATCGTGGCCGCCCTTCTCGGCGGCCTGCAGGTCCCAGTCGATCCTGAAGGGCCGGGTCGGGACGCCCGGATTCCCGAAGAAGTCGGTGACCGAATAGCCGTCGGCTGTGATGGCGACAACCTGGTCCTGGCCCAGTTCGATCGCGTCCCGGGTGTGTTCGATGAAGGCCGCGACGTCCGAACCGACGAACATCTCACGCTCACCGACGCCGACGACCAGCGGCGTCGACCGGCGCGCCGCGATGATCATGTCGGGGTCGTCTGCGTGAGCGAACACGAGCGTGAACGCACCCTCGAGACGGCGCAGCACCGACAACGTGCTCTGCAGGAAGTTGCCCTTCGTGGGTCCGTCCTCGTACGCGCGGGCCACAAGGTGAACCGCGACCTCCGAGTCAGTGTCGCTGCGCAGGTCGACACCGGACGACTCGAGCTCGCCGCGCAGCGTCGCGAAGTTCTCGATGATGCCGTTGTGCACCACCGCGAACTTGTCCGTGGTGTCGCGATGCGGATGCGCGTTGCGGTCGGTCGGCTTGCCGTGAGTCGCCCACCGAGTGTGCCCCATGCCGGCGGTACCGACGAACGTGTCCCGTCCGGCCTCGTCGAGTTCGGCCTGCAGGTTGGCCAGGCGTCCAGCCTTGCGCTCGGTCTTCAAGGTGCCTTCACCGTCGAGGATCGCGATGCCGGCGGAGTCGTAGCCGCGGTACTCCATTCGCTTCAACGCCTCGTCCACGACACCCAGAGCCTGGCGGTGGCCGACGTAACCCACGATTCCGCACATGGTTAATCAGCGTACTTGGACGGCCGTGCGGAGCGAACTCGGTTGTCGATCAGATACCGTCACACCCGTGGCGCAGACACCTAAGTCCTTGGTATCCAAGCTGTCCAAGCGCGGCCCGCACCGGGTGCTGCGTGGCGACTTGGCTCTAGCAGGTCAACCCGGCGTGGTCTACACCCCGGCAGAGGGCTTCAACCTGCCCGCGGTCGCCTTCGCCCACGACTGGATGACCACCGCCGCGAACTATGCCGGCACGCTCGAGCACCTCGCCTCGTGGGGCATCGTCGCCGCGGCCCCGAGCACCGAAAGAGGACCGGTACCGTCGCACCTCGGCCTGGCCGCTGATCTGCGCACCACACTCGACATCTGTACCGGGGTCCGACTCGGCCCCGGTCGCATCAGCGTCCACCCCGACCGACTCGCGTACGCCGGGCACGGTATGGGCGCGGGTATCGCCGTCCTCGCTGCCTCGCAGGACGATCGCGCGAAGGCGATCGCCGCCCTGTTCCCCGCCCCGACCGCCCCGTCCGCAGTGGCCGCCGCGGCCGGCATCGACGTTCCCGGCCTGATCCTCGCCGGCGCCAAGGACGTGGACTCGCTGAGCAGCGATGCCCTGGCGCTCGACGACGAGTGGCGGGGGGAAAGCCTGCTGCGGGTGATCGACAAGGGTTCGAGCAATGGGCTCGTCGAGGGAAGGCGGATCCTCGGGTTCCTCGGAGTGGGCGGGGCCGAGCGTCACACTCAGCACGTGACACGTGCGCTACTCACGGGATTTCTGCTGCGACACCTCACCGACGACCGGACCTACGCGGTGTTCTCGGATGCCGACGCCCACTTCCCCGGCACTCATCCCGCGACGAGGGACGAAACCGACAACAACCTGGACCCGCGTGACGCGGCAGCTCACCGCATGAGCGGAAAGATCGGCCACCTCCTCGGGCGCTAGCCCAAGGTCACATCGGTCCGGCCTCGACGCTGCGTCTTTCGGAGCAGGGAGCCCGAAGATCACGGTAACGAGGGAACTGGTCACACCCGAACCGGGCGACCACAGCGGCTCCTCGCGACAGACATAGCGCAAATAGGGGAGGCCCGTACACCGGCGTCGAGGGTCGTCTGCACTACCGTCTGCTGCAGGCCACAACGTCGCTTATGGCCGCCGAATTCTGCCGCGGGTAGACGTCGGCAGTGTCACCGCATTCTTGTCCAGCGACATCCGACGCGGGCACCCAGGCGCCGATTGCGAGGGCCAACCGCAGATAGCCCTCGCGAATTCCCTGCTCATGCGCGGGGTCGACCACGGCGAACGTCGACGCCCCGAACTCACATCGGGTGACATTCTCGGCGGCTCGGTCGAGGGGTTCGACGCTCGCACCTAACGCGCTCACCGCCGCCCGTGCTTTCCCGACATCGATCGAGACCACCTCTGCCATTGCTCCACCCTCCGCGCTGTCGATTCTGAGTCTTCGTTTTTTCGACGCACGTGGTTCCCCCGGGCGGTTCGGCGAAGACTAGGTGGACGCTACCTTCTCCGCTAACGCCTCGGCGATACGAAGGGCCGTTTCGGGGTTGGCGGCCTCGACCATGACCCGCACGAGCTGCTCGGTTCCAGATGGGCGCAGCAGCACCCGTCCGGTGTCCCCGAGTTCCGACTCGGCGGCGACGATCGCATCTTGCACGTGCGCAGCGGCCGCGACGGCGGCCTTGTCCGCGACTCGGACATTGATCAGGATCTGCGGCAGCGAGGTCATCGCGCCCGCCAGCTCGGCCAGCGACTTGCCGGTCGCCGCCATACGGGCCATCAGGCGCAGGCCGGTCAGGACACCGTCACCGGTCGTACCGTGGCCCGGGAGCACGACATGCCCGGATTGCTCGCCACCGAGGCTGAAACCGCCCGCGCGGAGTTCCTCGAGCACGTAGCGGTCACCGACGGCGGTCGTACGCACCTTGATACCGGCTTCCCGCATCGCGATGTGAAGACCGAGGTTGCTCATGACGGTCGCGACGAGCGTGTCGTCGGCGAGTTCACCGGATTCGCGCATACCGATCGCGAGGACGGTCATGATTGCGTCCCCGTCGACGACGGCGCCGGTCGCGTCCACCGCTAGGCAGCGATCGGCGTCGCCGTCGTGGGCGAGGCCGAGATCGGCTCCGTGCTCGACGACGGCACGCTGCAGCGCCTCGAGGTGCGTGGACCCGCACCCGTCGTTGATGTTGAGGCCGTTCGGGTCGGCATTGATCGCGATGACGGTGGCGCCGGCCGCCCGGTAGGCGTCGGGCGCCACGGTCGACGCGGCGCCGTGCGCGCAGTCGACCGCGACGGTGAGCCCGTCGAGTCCGATGTCCACCGCACCCGCGAGGTGGGCGAGATACCGGCTGGTGGCGTCCGATGCGACCTCGACCCGACCGATGCCGGCACCGGTCGGTCGACGTGTGGGACC
The DNA here is from genome assembly GCF_004011835.1 of Rhodococcus spongiicola. Classification (GTDB taxonomy): domain Bacteria; phylum Actinomycetota; class Actinomycetes; order Mycobacteriales; family Mycobacteriaceae; genus Prescottella; species Prescottella spongiicola. The sequence continues at coordinate 60,734 of NZ_RKLN01000002.1, read as the reverse complement.
GGTCTCGATCGCGGACTCGATCCGCTCCTCCACCTCGTCTTCGAGCTTGTGCCCATCTGCGGCGAAGATCTTGATGCCGTTGTCAGGCATCGGGTTGTGCGAGGCGGAGATCATCACGCCGAGCGCGGCGCCGTACGAACCGGTAAGGAAGGCGACCGCGGGCGTCGGGACGACTCCGACCAGGATCACGTCGACGCCGGCCGCGGTCAGTCCGGCTGTGACGGCAGCTTCGAGCATCTCACCGCTCGCGCGGGGGTCACGTCCGACGACCGCAGTGGGCCGCGCAGCCGCAGAGTCGACAGCGGTGGGTCTCTGCCGGTCCGGCGGCGCAAGTACCTCGGCCGCCGCGGCGGCCACCCGCAACGCCAGTTCCGCAGTCAACTCCGCGTTCGCCAAACCACGCACGCCGTCCGTGCCGAACATACGACCCATATGAATCCGATCCCTCGTAATCCGGGTTGCCGATCCGGATAAGTATCCCGGTAATGCACGAGAGCAGGCGTCCGGTAGCGAAGAACTCTACGAACGCCTGCTCTCGGGGAAGAACAGGTGCCGGAATCGGTACAGGTACCGATTCCGGCGACACATCAGCGCTTGGAGTACTGAGATGCCTTGCGGGCCTTCTTTAGGCCGTACTTCTTGCGCTCGACGGCGCGAGCGTCACGGGTCAGGAAGCCGGCACGCTTGAGGGCCGGTCGATCCTCGGCGGTGACCTCGATCAGAGCGCGGGCAATGGCGAGGCGCAGGGCGCCGGCCTGGCCCGACGGTCCGCCACCGGTCAGGATGGCGGTGATGTCGAACGACTCGGTGCGCTCGACCGTGACCAGCGGAGCCTTGATCAGCTGCTGGTGCACCTTGTTCGGGAAGTAGGCCTCGAGGGTGCGGCCGTTGAGCTTGAACTCACCGGTGCCCGGCGTCAGGCGGACGCGGACGACCGCCTCCTTGCGACGGCCGACGGTCTGGATCGGACGGTCGATGACGATCGGCGCCTGCGGAGCAGCCTCGTGCACCTCGGCGACCTCGGTCTCGGTGGAGTATTCCGAGATCTCGCCTTCCGCGATCTCGACGGCCTCGTTGAAGTCTTCGTTGCTCACTGGGCGACCTGCTTGATCTCGAACGGAACCGGCTGCTGGGCGGCGTGGGGATGGGTCGGGCCTGCGTAGACCTTCAGCTTGCCCGCGATGGCGCGGCCCAGCTTGTTCTTGGGGAGCATGCCGACGACGGCCTTCTCCACGAGGCGAGCGGGGTTCTTCTCGAGAACCTCGCCGACCGAACGAGCCTTCAGGCCACCCGGATGTCCGGAGTGGTGGTACAGGAACTTGTTCTCACGCTTGTTGCCGCTGATGGCGACCTTGTCGGCGTTGATGATGACGACGAAGTCGCCGCCGTCAACGTGCGGTGCAAAGGTGGGCTTGTGCTTGCCTCGGAGCAGGTTGGCTGCCTGCACGGCAAGGCGACCGAGCACCACGTCTGTGGCGTCGATGACGTGCCAGGTACGGGTCACGTCTCCGGCCTTCGGGGAATACGTAGGCACAGAACTTCCTCGTCTGTTCGTTTCTGCTGCTGGCCGGGCGTGCAGCACACACGGTTCCCGGCGGCCAGTTGAGACCCGGGAGCCACCTCCCACCGCACAAGAGGGCCAGGTGGGGACGGCACGCCGACGTAGAACGATACCGGCTGGGGTCGACGAGGGTCAAAGCGCCCGCTACCCGGCCAACGCATCGGCGAGGCGTTCGACGGCCCAGGTCAGGTCGTCCCGGCTGATCACGAGTGGCGGAGCAATCCGGATCGTGCCCTCGTGCGCATCCTTCGCGAGAACCCGCCGGGCCAGCAGCCGCTCGCAGATCACCCGTGCCGAAGGCTGCCCGGGCGCCAACTCGACCCCAGCCCAGAGGCCCCGACCGCGAACCTCGGCGACGCGGTCGGGCGGCAGTTGCCCGAGCAGCTCGTGCAGGTACACCCCGAGTTCGCGACTGCGCCGCTGGTACTCGCCGGTCTCGAGGAGCCGCACAACAGCGCTGCCGACCGCGCACGCGAGTGGGTTGCCGCCGAATGTGCTGCCGTGCTGGCCGGGGTGGATGACATCCATCACGTCGCGGTCCGCGACCACCGCCGACACCGGGAGGATCCCGCCGCCGAGCGCCTTGCCCAGGATGTAGATGTCCGGCACGACATCCTCGTGCTCACACGCGAACGTGTCACCGGTCCGGCCCAGGCCGCTCTGGATCTCGTCGGCGACCATCAGGATGTGGTGCTCGTCGCACAGTCTGCGCACGCCCGCGAGATAACCGTCCGGGGGCACAAGGACGCCCGCCTCCCCCTGGATCGGTTCGACGAGGACTGCGACCGTGTTCTCGGTGATCGCAGCCGCCAGCGCGTCGAGGTTGCCGTACTCGACCGACGGGAATCCCGGCGGGAAGGGACCGAAACCGCCCCGGGCGTCCGGATCCGTCGAGAATCCGACAATCCCGATCGTGCGGCCGTGGAAGTTGCCTGCACACGTGACGATCTCTGCCCGGCCGTCGGGCACACCCTTGACGTCATATCCCCACTTGCGCGCCAGCTTGAGCGCGGTCTCCACGGCCTCGGCGCCAGTGTTCATCGGCAATATCGCGTCCTTGGCGCAGAGCCGCGCAACGTCTGCGCAGAACTCGGCGTACCGGTCATGTTGGAATGCGCGGCCGGTAAGAGTGAGCCGGCCGATCTGCTCGCGGGCGGTCGCGACCAGTTCCGGGTGCGCGTGTCCGAAGTTGAGTGCCGAATAGCCGGCGAGGACGTCGAGGTAGTCGACACCGTCGATCGCTCGGACCCACGCGCCGGATCCCGACATGATGACGACCGGGAGCGGATCGTAGTTGTGTGCACTGTGCTCTTCGGCCCGAGCGAGTTCGGCCACCGTGTGCGCCGTCACCGGCACCAGCGAGTCGGGCTGCTGTCCTACCGTCACGATCCGCCTCCCGGTCGGGCGCCTGCGCGCCACCGTATTCGGATCCCGCCAGTATCCGCCCCCGAGCAGTCGGCGGCAATCGCTTCCGCGCCGTCGTGACCCGATCGGTTGCGACGCCAGCCCGGATACCCGGGTGCCCCGACGGCTCTCCTCCATCGGGGCACCCGTTCGGGCGTACCGGACCTACGCCCAGCTGTTGGGGCGGCGTTCGCCTACTGCATGCACGCGTGCCCTGAACGAAACGCCGTTGGTCTATTTCACGAGGTACCTGTAGTCGCCGCACAACGCCCCGATTGCCGAACCCACGAAGAAAAGCGCGTCACATCGCGTGTACCCAGATTCCTGTTCGATCTGCACGGCTCCCAGCAGCGCGACGGAGGGAGTCGCAGCGTTGTCGATGTACTCGCAGGTGAAGCGTCTTGCCGCGATTGCCTTCTCCTTGCCCCTCCGTACCCGACCCCCTCGAAATCGAGATTATCGATGAACACCAAATCCTCGATCTCAGCTAGATCAATGACGGGTTGCTCGGCTGGCGCCGGGGCGGTGGAATGCGTCTGGGGGCTCCATCAGTGCCACGGCGCTTCCCACTCGACTCCAATCGGGAACGGATGCCGCGAGGCGTGCCGCAGAAATCCTCTGGGGTTGCGGCTTCCGTCACCTCACCAGCCTGCGATGATGCTTCGATAGGGTGCCCCGGCGTCCGGGGGTGGACTTTGCCGGGGAACCGCACGGGTTCCTGAGGGAACATCCCGCCCACCACGCCGAAGAGTCCGAGGGGGACAATCCGACGCCCTAGCTGAGCTATCAGCAGTGGCGGGTGCAGCCGTGCTGACCAGCCGCACGTAAATCGGTGCGAGTCAAAGCCGGTCGTTTCAACAAGGTGTGGCCGAGTCGCGCCGATTCCCGACTCCTCGATGTCAGTGACGGGCCTTCGGTCCTAGCCATCGCACTCGCGGGGTGGTGGATACAGACGAGTACGCGGGAATGTCCGCGGAACTAGAGACCGTCCACCCGATCAACGCGACGCAGAAGCCGATCAGCAGCACACTCAGCGCCGCCCACACGAGAAGAGAGATCATGCCCAGCCGTTGGGCTCGCCTCGTGGCACGCTGAGCACCGGCGTGTCACCGGCCGCCCGCAACGGGTAGACGTTCACCCCTTGGGTAAACGCCGAGAACGCCAGGCCAGAAGAAGATCACTGAAGCCACGGCCCCAAGGTTCGACTTCGGCAGCATCGGTTGAGCGGGCCCGGCGTGCTGGACCGTCGACGCGGCGGAAGCGGAGTCGTAGGTGGGTTACAGTTCGAATTCCTTTTTCGTGCAGTCATTGTCATCAAATATTGTGCCTCCGCCGGTCCGAAAGGTTCCCGAGAACGTGCCGCCGGATGCGCGGCAGCAAGAAGGCCCGACGTCCTGCGCGTCGGGCCTTCCAGATTCAGTGGTGATACCTCACCGCGTGTCTACATCGTGTTGTCCCCACCGGCGTCGTGGATCTCGACGTGGTCGTGTCCGAAGCTGATGTCGAATCCGTGGTCGGCGGCGAACCCGCCGGCGACGTCGAGGCCGATCTCCGGGATTCCTCCTTCCAGCGGACCCACGTTGAGATCGAAATCGAATCCGCCGCTGGCCTGCACTCCCCCGGACACCGCAGCATCGGTCGACTCAATAGACACATCACTCGTGCCGGTCTGAGCGTCGGTGCTCAGGTCGATGTCGTCGTAGCTGCCGTATGCTTCGAACTGGCCCTCCGTGGCGAACTGCCCCTCTGCATCGATGCTGACCTGTGGAACACCGTCCTCAGTGCTCACCGACACCTCCACGCCACCACCGACCACGACACCCCCGCCGAGCGAGATCCCGGCGTCGAACGAGTGGACGGAAACCTCGCCTGAACCCAGGTCGTCGAGCATGTCGCTGAGGTCGACAGCGAGTGCGGGGTCGGTCGGGATGCCGGGGTTCTGGGGGGCTGGGGTGGTCATGATTCGCTTATTCCTTTCGAGATTCGCCAGAGCGGTTCTGTGGCCGCGTCACTGAGTCAGATGCCGCGACTCTCCAAAAGGTTCCCGGCTCATGAACCGAGCGGTGCTTGCGCAGGTCATCGTGCCGAGGTACAGCGGTTCCTTCCGTCGCGCGCGGGCCGGACACCTTCCGCGTTACCTGCTTGGCCTCGGGTGTGCCGCCGGGCGTCGAGCAGTGCGATACGGGATGTACGGTGCTGCGAATGGCAGTGACTCGGCGGGAATGCTGCACTCCTCGGCGGCAGGGACGACGATTCGGATCCGGCCTGGTACTCGACGTCGACGGCCCCTGCGTCACACACATATATGACACCTGGCCTCGTTACCCCACGCGAAATGGTCCTCGAACCCCTCGCGGTAACAACGCTGGCGTCAGCGAATACGGTCATCGTCCGGTCTGGACACGCGAGCTGACACTGTGTAGGGAAGACGAGATGCACGAGAGACAACCAATACACGGGGTGGCTGCGCGGTCACGGGCCGCATTGTGGGCGAATGCGATCGCGCACCTCGAGGAGTTCATCGCCGAACGCGGTCATGCTCGTGTGCCGTCCGGATACGTGTGCAGCGACGGGATGCGCCTCGGTGGCTGGGTGATGGAACGTCGTGCTGATCGCCGTCGCGGCACGCCCGCGCTGACCGCCGACCGGATCCAGCAGCTCGATGCACTTGGATTCGAGTGGGCATCCTCGCGGCGAAGACCGACCGGCGGGGACCCTCAGCGGTGGGCGGACGGGATCGCGCACCTCGAGGAGTTCATCGCCGAGCACGGACACACGCGGGTGCCCGACGGATGGGTATGCGAGGACGGGTTCAGCCTCGGGGGCTGGGCGCACACCCGACGCAGCGAGCGACGCCGCAACGCGCCAACCCTGACTGCCGAGCGGGTCGCGCAACTCGACGCGCTCGGCTTCGACTGGTCGCCAAGACAACCCGCCGCCTGGGCCGCGGGCGTCGACCATCTTACCGACTACGTCGCCGAGCACGGACACGCACGGGTCCCTGCAGGCTGGACCAGCCCGGACGGCTTCAATCTCGGAAAGTGGGTGGAGAACCGGCGCACCGACCGACGAATTGGCCGGGCCTCCATGACCGTCGAACGGGTCACAGAGCTCGACGCACTCGGCTTCTACTGGGGCATCGCAGAACAGCAAGAGATAGGACCGCGAACCGAGCCCCGCCGGCCCGCTCTTCATCGTTCGCGCTGGGACAATGCAATCGCACACCTCGAGGAGTACATCGCCGAGCACGGACACGCACGAGTTCCCCAGAAATGGGTATCACCAGACGGATTCAAGCTCGGAATCTGGGTCAACGGGCGGCGAACCAACCGTCGCGCAGGTACACCGACCCTCACCCCGGAGCGGATCGCGCAACTCGATGCCCTCGGATTTGAGTGGGAGGCCCCACTCGGGCCACGAATAGTCCGCTGAGAAGAGAAGAACCCACAGTCCGGTCCCGAACGAGCGGGCGGGATTGTCCAACTTGCGGGCGAGCACGCGGTGTCGTCGAGGTGTCGGGTTCTCCCGCGTATCTTCCCGATTGGCGGCGCGCGCGAGGGACGGGTACACCACCGGGGAGAATCGAATCAGGTGTCCGTTGGGAACTTTTCGACTCGTCGCCGCATCTGACTGTGCAGATGGAGGGAACTGGCCCTCCCCACTGCAAGGAGAAGTCAAATGAGCAGCCCTGAGAACAACAACAGCACGCCAACATTGGAGGATGTCGAGAAGAAGATCGATGACTTGTTCTATGGCACGGGCGAGTCGACTCCGACCGGCAACTCGCTGGCACCGCAGGATGCGGCGGAGCCGGAGGCGCCGGGTGTCGACTCTGGTACGAATCCGATGGTTGCCGGCGACGCGGGGTCGGCACGATTCGTCGAGCCCAACCCGCCGGCTGGAAACCACGTGTCCGAGCTTGACACCGACGGTGACGGGATCATCGACCTCGCCAGGGTCGACCTCGACGGCGACGGGATCACCGACATGACGACGATCGACCTCGACGGCGACGGCGACGGCGACGGCGACGGCGACGGGATCGTGGACCACGATCAACCACGACACCAACGCCGACGGGATCGCCGACGTCACCGAATACGCAACCGGGGGAGGCCAGTTCGGTTTGATCGACCGGGACCTCGACGGCGACGGCGTCGTCGACCGGACCGAGATGGACTTCGACGGTGACGGCCGCATCGACACGGTCGCGTTCGACCACGACGACGACGGCAAACTCGACGAGATTGACAGGGATGCCAACGGCGACGGCGTCATCGAGACCGTGGCACTCGACACCAACGACGACGGCATCCTGGACTACATGGGCATCGACACCGATGGAGACGGCTTCGCGGACCAAATCCTCACCGACGCCACCCAGAACGGCAACTGGGATCAGGCCCCTGACACCTTCGACGTCGTCTGACCACCGTGGAAAAGGACGTCGGCACCGAACGGGGCGGATGGGCCCACGCAGCGTGTGCTGCAGACCCGCAAGACGATGTTTGCTCTCAGACGCACCCTGAGCACACTCACCATCGCTGATGACGACCTCGCTGAACGACCAAGTCGGCGAGGCGGGCACGCCCGTCCCCTCCTAGGTCATGGACAGTCTCTGATGCCCTGGACGATGCCCTCGACCGGCTCGCCGAACATCCCGCACCGGAATCCGGCCCCGGTAGCCTTCGGCGGCGCCTCCTGTCCGGCGTAGAGGGATAGATCGCCGTTTTCCCGAGACGCGCCTCCACAGCCTTGCGGAGTCGCTGGCCCTTCTCGGAACCGCGAGCCGACGTTCCGCCGAGCATCTAGCTCAGGTTCCCCGGATACCCTTGCAACGCGGCCGGAGTCGACCTTAGTCGACCCCATGGAGGAACTGTGGCGGTGGCTCTGCGCCGTCAGGCCCCCCCGCGCCTACCTCGGGTGTGGTGGCATTGGTTCCCCGAGCCAGCCGCGGGCGCGGTCGACCGACGTATCCTGTCGGCCTCATACGCCGGCGCCCACTCCCCTACACCTTGAACACCGGTTCGCCCGAGACCACGAGCAAGTCGAACGTGGTGTTCGCCGACTGCCTCGCTCCTGCACGTCGACCGACTGTGTGCGGGCGGGCGGTGTTTGCGCTACCGGCCGGCACCTCCGCGTTCCGTAAGACTGTCGACTGCGAGATCGACCTCGATGCCCAGACGGTACAACTCGGAGTCCCCGACGTCGTCGGCACTTGTGTTCGACTCTTCTTGCAGGTTCGTCAGGGCGTTGTAGTACTTGTGGGCTAGATGGATGACGCGTTGGCGGTCGACACCGGTGAAGGGTTCCAAGTTGATAATGCCGTCAACGGTGAGGTCGACGGCTTGAGAGAGCCCTTCTGACTGGCCACTGTTGCCTTCATTCGGCTTCTTGAACAGCGTTGTCGGCGTGCACGCGGGCTTGGTTGTATTCGTCGAGCACGCGGTCGACGGTTTCCGTCGGCAGCCGGTGGTCAGGCCCAAGTGAGTCCTGGAGTAGGCCTCGGAGTTGGGCGAGCATCTCGAGTTCGCGCCGTAGCTGTTCCTGAGTGTGTTGATCGGCTGCCACCGTGGGTGTCCTATGCGGTGTGTGCGGGTGCGAGCAGGGCGGCGAGTTGTTTGCGGGCTCGGTGGATGCGGGTCTTGACGGTCGCGACGCTGACCTGTTGGTGTTCGGCGATGTCAGCGTAGGGCAGGTCGCCGAACTCGGCCAGGACGATCGCGACGCGGAAGTCCTCGGGTAGCTGGTTGAGTGCGTGGTGGACGACGTCGACGGTGGCGATGCGGTCGTCGAACCCGGCCCGGTCGTCGGTGAGGTCGATTCCGGTTTCGTCGTCGTCGAGGTTGTCGGTGGGTTTCCGGCGGCGGACGACGGCGAGGGCGGCGTTGGCGGCGATGCGGTGCAGCCAGGTGTTGAAGCGGGCGTCACCGCGGAACCGGACCAGGTTCTGCCAAGCCGCGGTGAGGGTGTCTTGCAGGGCGTCCTCGGCGTCGTGGAGGTTCCCGGTGATGTGTAGGCACACATGCCAGGCGTGGGTGCGGTAGCGGCCGACAAGTTCGGCAAATGCGTGTTGGTCACCGCTGCGGCACGCGGCGATCAGGTTCGCATCGTCCTTCATTGTCCCCCCTGCACTTCTCGTGTTCTCTCGATACAGCCCCGGTGTATCGGGTGGAATGCTACCTTTGCCCGCTTCCCGCTCAGTGTGGCGCATGTTCGTGCCGGGCAAGTACGGGGCCGTCGGCCGGGTCAGTGCAGCTCGATGCCCGGATCTGTGGTGCCTCCGGTGTCGACGTCGTCGATGGCCGGGTCGAACATGTCCGGCTCGTACCCGATGTCGGGGATGGAGTCGGTCTGGTCGAAGACGGGCCCGTCGTCGCGATCATCGGTGTCGTGACCGGTCGGGTCGACGACGTGGTCTGTGCTGACCGGATGGTCGTCGGGGTCGATGTCAACGTCGTCGTGGAGGATGATCTCGTCGTCGTCAACGTTCGGGACGTCGTCGATCTCGGGCACCAGGTCGGCGTCGACGGTGGGCGTGTTCGGGTCGAGTGCGATCGACAGGGCACGTTCCCACAGCTCGTCGGGTATCGGCGGCACCGCGGCCGCAAGCTCCGCTTCGGTGAAGAGGGGCTCGTCGTGGTCCATCGCTTACCTCTGAGGTCTGTCGTGTGACGGCTGCTGGTCGTGGGGTTCCGAGACGCCGGCTGCTGCGGTGTCCATTGTGCCTGCTCCTCGGACGGTCACAGTCGGATGATCGCGGACCGGTCGCTCGGCGCGACCGAGGACAAGGCAGGGCCGGTGATCAGTCCGTCGTCCGGGGCGTCCGTGATGAGCATGAGGTGGTCGCCGTCGGCCCAGGCGTCCTCGAACTGGGCGATTGGCACCTCAAGCTGGTTCCCCGTGGGGATACCGGGGTCGGAGAGGATGACCACGCCGCGGTTGTCGTCGATGCCGGCGACGACGAGGACGTGATCGGGGAGGTCGTCTTCGCTGTCGGGGTCCGTCTGCCAGATCTCACCGGAATCGACCATCGCGATCACTCCGTACCCGGCGTCGAGCCGGTCGCGTAGATCGTCGAGGGAGCTGGTGGTGATGGTGGCCGGCACGCCCTGGTCCTCGAGCAGGGTTTCGATGTCGGCCAACGTCATGCCCAGGGAGGGGTCGTCCATCAGGCCGAGGTCGATTGCGCGGTCGACCAGCTGCTGCGGGTCGGTGATCTCGGCGCCGGTGTACTGGCTGACGACCTGTGCGACCGCGGACGGCCCGCAGTAGCCGTCGAACTGCTGGAAGAACCAGCCGAGCGTCCAGGCGGCGGGGTTGCCGTAGACACCGTCGTCGGGCACGGTCAGGTCGATCTCGTCGATCTCGTCGACCTGCTCCGGAACCTGTTGTGGGGTCGGATCGGTCAGCTCCGGGGTGTCCTCGACCGGCGCGGGGGCCTCGGTGTACGGGGGTGTGGTGGCGGTGTCGATCTCGGGGGGAAGGTCGAGACCGGCCGGGATCGGGTCGAAGTCGGTGGGTTCGTCGATCACCACTGCGGGGTCGGCGACGGCGCCGGACCAGGCCGCCGCGACCGAATCCTGGTCGAAGTCGTCCATCGTCGGATCCTCCTGGTTTGGTGGGTGATTCGTGTTCGTGCTCGGATGCGGATCGGAGACCGGGCGCGGCGCACACCTTCCACGCTGGGGTGGTGTGCGCCGCGGCGGGTGCGGGCGGCCGGATCAGGCGAGGTCGCTGGGGACTTCCTCGGCAACCGGAGGGTAGGAGTAGTCCTCGGTCTGCGCCTGGGCGTGGTACATGTCGTCGGCGGGGATCATCTCCTCGAAGGTCTCGATGCTCCCGAGGACGTCGGGGCCGGTCATGTTGGCGGTGGTGAACGTGTCGGGGGCGCCGTCGTTGTCGGTGTCGTCCGTCTTCAGATCGAAATCGCCGTCGCCGTCGGTGTCGACGAAGGTGCTGTTGACGATGCCGTCGGCGTCGGTGTCGACGATGGCGGTGTCGAACCGGCCGTCTCCGTCGGTGTCGACGAGGTGGACCTCTTGGATTCCGTTGCCGTCGTAGTCGAGCTGGGTGTCGGTGATCTGGCCGTCGACGAGGTGGTCCGTGCGGACCGCCGCCCCGCTGGTCTGGTCGTAGAAGGCGGCCTGGTCGGGGGCGCCGTCGTCGTCGAGGTCCGAGACGATTCGCAACGTCCCGTCCTCGCGGGCCGCGGCGGCAGTCTCGTAGGTGCCGTTGTCGTCGAGGTCCTGCTCGACGAGGGTGATGCTGCCGTCGTCGCCGTAGTGGGTGATCGTGTCGATGCCGTCGACCCGCGAGTGGGCCAGATCGATGTTCCCGTCACCGTCGACATCACGCGGCGAGAAGTAGTCGATGTCGCCTTCGACGCCGGTCGCGGCATTGAGGTCCGGCCCTGTCGTACCGGTCATGTTCTCCGGTTCGGTGCCGCCAGCGGCAGGGGTGGCCGTCGGCTCGGAGGTGTCGCCAGCCGCGGCCGGGGTGACCGTCGGCTCGGTGGAGGACTCGGTGGGGTAACCGTAGGTGGCGGTCTCCGGGTCGCCGGTCACGTCCGCCGTGGGTGCCCGGTCCGGCTCGGCGGTCACATCCGCCGTGTCGGCCGGTGCCGCCGTGTCGGCGGGAGATTTGTCCTTCTGGGACCACTCGTACAGGTCGTCGATCTCCTTCTCGACGTCCTCCAGTGTCGGTGCGCTCGCGTCGTTGTCCACCGGGGTGGCGGTGTCCGCGCCGCTGCTGGACGTGTCGAAGTCGTCCTCGAGGTCGAGGTCAAGGTCGGGGAGGTCGTTGAAACGCAAGTCCGCCTGCTCACGAAGAGCCTCGCCGACCTCCTCGATCACATCCCCAAAGTCCTTGTTCGGGTCGTTGACGATGTCTTCGATCTTGTCCTCGAACTCTTCGGGGGTCAGCGGGTTCTGGTTCTGGTCAGCCATCGTCTTGTCCTCACTCGGTAGGCGGTGTGCCGGTCTGCGGCGGGTGTTGACAGTTGGATGCGGCCGGGTGCCGAGAAGGTTCCCGCTTCGCGCGAAAATCTTTTTCCCATCGCCACCGGGCAGGTGGGCATCACCGCCGAACGCAGTGAGGGGCCGGCCGAACCGCGATGGTTCGACCGGCCCCTCACCGGGAGAGTGCCTGGATATGGATACTCGGCGCGCTCGAGGTCAGTTGATCAGTCCGGCCCGGTTCAGGAAGGTCTTGGCCGCGTCTTCGCTCACGGCCCGGGTGAAGAACACCATCACACCAGTGGCCGAGTTGGCGTAGGAGAACGAGTAGGAGTCGCTGACACCTGGTCCGGTGATGTGGGCGGCCGCGGTGCGGGCGGTGTCCTCGACGATCTCGTTGATCTCGTTGGCCGGCTCGGACCGGTAACCCTGGCGGATCGCGATCAGATCCTTCTTCGCCTGCTTGACGTCCACCGACACGATGATTGTTAGGTAGGAGTCATCGGTGAGACCTTCTGGCAGCGCGCTGTACTCCTTGAACGGGCATTGCAGCCGCAGGCCACCGTTTTCGGTTTCCCCGATGGTCTTGCAGTTCTCGACCTCGCTGCGCAGCGCCGATGGCAGCGCGGCGACCACCGCCTCCTTCGTCGACGGGACAGTACCGTCGTCGCCGTCGCCGTCGCCGGAGCTGGCGGGCACAGCGGCCGCGCCGCCGCCGTCGCTGGCTACCGGTGCGGCGGTGGTGTCGACCGGGTCCTCTCCCCCGCCCAGCGCGAACACGCCGATACCGGCTCCGATGGCGACCACCACCGCCGCCGCCGCGGCGATCAGTATCGACTTCTTCGGGCCTCGTCCCGGCTCGGCTGCGGCCGCAGGCTCGGGTCCGGGCCGGGACGGTGGGGGTGTTCCCGGTGCCGGCGGTGCGCCGTATCCGCCGACCGGGCCTGCCGCGGCAGGTGGTGCCGCCGGAGCGCCGTATCCGCCCGCCGGACCCGCGGCTGGCGGTGCCGCCGGGGCGGAGGGCGGTATGAACGCCGGCGCCGGACCTGCCGCAGGGGCTGCAAGGCCCCGCACGATCGGTGCCGCCGCAGCGAGCGCCCCCTGCGCGACCACCGTTTTCGGGTCATCGAGGGTGGCGATCGGGCCCAAATCCTTGAGATGTTCGTGCACGAGCGGGATCCGGGAGGATCCACCGGTCAGATACAGGGCCTCGAGCTGGCTCGGATCGGTGACGTGGGCATCGGCCAGCGTCGCCTGGGTCAGGGTCACCGCCTTGTCCAACGCCGGGGTGATCAGTTCCTCGAACTCCTCGCGGGTGATCTGGAACTTCTCACTGCGCCCGTCACCGCCGGTGACGGTGATCGTCGCCGACGGCGCCTCCGACAGAAGCTCTTTCGCACGGCGGATCGAGTCGTCGAGGGCGTAGCGGACCTCCATCGGCGCCTGGGAGCGCAGATAGTCGAGCAGGTCGGGGTCACGGACCTCGAGCTGCTGGTCGACCCAGCGCCGCAGGAAGGCGTCGAAGTTCTTGCCACCGAGACCGTTGTCTCCGCGGGCGGCGACCACATCGAAGGTGCCGTGCTCGTTGGCCTCGAGGACGGCGATGTCGAGGGTGCCGCCACCGAAGTCGAACACCGCGATCTTCGTGCCCGGCGCGAGGGTATTCGTGCGCGAGTAGTAGTGCGCGGCAGCCCGCGGCTCGGAGACGGTCTTGATCGTCGAGGTGTCGAGGCCGAGTTTGGTGGCCGCGTCGAGCAGGATCTGGATCTCACGCGGCGACCACGCCTCCGGGTGGGTCAGAACCAGCTCCGACGGCGCGGTTCCGTCGTGGGCCCCGGTGGCACGTGCCATCACCGACTCCAGGACGGCCGCGACCGGCACCGAGGTGGGAATGTCGTAGCCGTTGACGTTGACCACACCCTGCGAGACCGCCCGCTTGGGGGCCGGCAGGAACCCGGCCGGGTTCGCCTCGGCGCGATCGGCGGCCACATCCCCGACCGCGATCCGGTCCGGGGACTCGACGAACACCGACGAGGACATGGTGGTGCGGTTGTGGCTGAGCTGGAGCGCCTCGACCGAACCCGAGACCGGGCCGGTATGCGCGGCCGCGGTGTTCGAGGTGCCGAAGTCGATACCCAGCACCCATTCACGTGCGGACATCAGCAGGTTCCCTTCCGGATACAGCGGCGCGCGAGGTGGCGGCTCATGGTGTGCGGTCCCTCCTACGGGTGTCGTCAACGATTTGCGGGTTCGACGTCATCGACCTATTGGATGCGCCGCGGCCGCCGAAGGTTCCCGCCTGCGACAAAGAACACACAGCGAATCTCAGGCTGCGGCGCGAGCGGTGACCCGGCCAGGGCCGAACCCGGCCTCGAGCGCGGCGTCGAGGATCTCGAAGACCTCCAGGACCGGCCACTCGGTCGGGTAGATCAGCTCGAGCGAGTCGGGGCCGGTGACCACCCCGGTCAGGTGCCCGTGCGCGATCGCAGCCGCCGCCAAAGCCAACGGAACCAGGGACTGCGGCGACCTCCTGTAGGCGGCCTGTCCGGGCTCTCCGAGATTGAGGACGTGCCTGCGCCCGGCGGCGTCGAACAGCGTGACCGTCGCTGCGCCCTGGGTCATCTCGATTCTCAGGACCACCGCCGCGCCCATCACGCCCCCCGGGTGAGCAGACCGTAGGTGTGGATGAGTGTGACCAGGGCGGCGTCTTCGGCGGCGGTCATCGTCGACAACGCCTGCCCCTGCGCCCAGGCCCGCTTCTGTGCGGCCTGGCCGCGGACCTCGTCGGCGGTGGCGGTCGGTAGTAGCCCGAGTTTTTCTGCCGGGCTGGGGTGTTCGATCAACCGGCGCAGCTCCGCGGTGACCGGCGAGGTGGGGTCGGCCTCGAGCATCGCCTCGAGGTGCTCGAACAACACCACCGTGTGCATGGCGGGATCCGACCGCAAACCGTCGGTGATCGCACGGATCTGGTCACGGGCAGGGTGGGTGTAGGCGAGCTGGTCGAGCTCGGCCATGATGCGGCCCGCCCGCCGCACCGCCGCGAACGCCCCCAGATAGTGCGAGAGAACGCCGCGTAGCTGGGGCACACCGGAGTTGGCGACGAGCCACTCGTTGAGTGCGGCACCGCCACGGGCCGCGACCGCGCGGCCGTGGATCATCCCGAACTCGCCGAGCAGGTCGAGCAGCCGGCCGCGCACCTGCGGCGGCACGGCGCCGGGATCCTCGGAGTCGAGCAGGTCGATCAGATCGAGCGGGGCGATGCCGTCGAGGGCCGCCAGGGCGCGGGCATCGGTCTCGGTCAGCGCCCCAGTGTGAGAGGTTTCGGCGAGCAGCCCGGCGATCGGCAGCACCGCCATCACCGTCTCACGCAGCTCGGCGGCGAGTTTGCTTGCGTGCTCGGCGGCGTGGGCGAGGGGGTCGCGGGCGCCGAGAGCGCCCTCCCCGAATCCGTCTGCCCGCGAGAGCACCCCGAGGGTGGTCAACGGTGTGAACCCAAGCTGCCGCAAAAATGCGATCTCATCCGCACGAGGCGTGCTGTCGAACAAAAACACCGCGGCATCGGCGTCGACCGAGGCGGTACGGGTCTGCGCATACCCGTCGATCAGCACCCGCCGGGTGCGGGCCTCGTTCTCACTGGTGAGCGTGGCCAGGCCGGGAGTGTCGACGAGGGTGTAGTCGCGGATCGCCGCCGACGGCAGCCACCGATGCAGGTAGCTGATCTCATCTGCCGGCACCGGCAGCTCGGAGACCTGACCGCGGGCGGTGTCGATCGGGCGGCGGGTGCCATCACCGAGCACCGCCTCGACGCGCGCTGGTGCCCCGTCCTGGTAGACCGACACCACGCTGGTGGCCTCGAGGGCGGCGGTCTCGGCGACCGGCGCCCCGACCAGCGCGTTGACCAGGGTGGACTTGCCCGCCTTGAGGCGGCCGACGATCACGATCCGCGGCGGCGACCACAAGATCGCCCCGATCCGGTTGGCGTGCTCGGCCGGCTCCGGTCCGAGCGCCGCGAGAGCATGAAGAGCCCGATCCAGACTCGCGCGAACCGGATCGAGCTGCCGCGCGGTCACCGCGCACCCCCAGCAGCGGCGGACCCGGTGAGCTCGGCGATCAGCTGCTCAGCGCGGGTGATGTTGTTCACGACAACCTTCCGGTTGTTCTCCAGTCGTTTGAGCTTCTTCTCCCGGGCGGCCGCATCGGTGCGGGCGATCTCCTTGGCCTCGGTGATCTGTTTCTGCAGGTGCTCGATGGAGGTCTTGAGGTGATCGCGGTAGCGGATGACGATCTCCGGGCGCGCCAGGGCCAGTGTCGATTCGAGCATCCTCGCGGTGGTGGTCTTTGCGGAGCCGGTCGTCTCCCGCATCCACGACAGCAGGTTCGTCTTACCTGAGCGCATCGCACGGAACCCGAGATTGAGGCCGACCCAGGCGACCCCGACCACGGCCCCGACACCGATGACGGTGGTCACCCCGATCAGGCCACCGATCATCGACGACCCCATCACGCCCATGGTGAGCATCGACGGATCGAGCAACCCCTGTTGTTTGCTGGCGACCTGGTGGGTTTCGAGTGTCCGGTTCGACAACGAGGCGGTGACCTGCTCGTGGATCTCGTTCCACACCAGCTCGGAGTCGAATCGCGGCGCGACGATCTGCGAGTGGAGCTGGTCGAGGAACACGGTGATCGACGCCGCCATCGCGCCCTGGAAATCGCGTTCCATCTGCGCGACGAAGAACTGCGGATTCTTCCGCAGCACCGCCATCCCGTTCTTGTTGATCCGCGTCGTCCACTCCTCCCGGATCGCATCGAGACGGCGGTCGAGCTCGTCGGTGGCGTTCTGCCGGATCAGCGTCAGATCCCGCTGCAAGTATTGCTCCCACTGCTGGGAGTGGTCCTTGAGGTTCTGTAGCTCGTCGAGTTGCGCGGTCAGGTCCTCGGTGATCTGGGCGTTGTCGGTGATCGCGTCGATCTGCGTGGACATGTCCGCAGCGAGGGTACGCAGCCCGTCGACCGCGGTCCGTAGCCCGTTCGCGGCCGGAAGATCCTCCGCGGATACGAGTTTCGTCTGGATCAGGGCGCGCAGCGCGGTGATTCCCGAGCGTTCCTCCGCGCGGTCGCGGTCCGGGCCGGGCGGCATCTCGGCGGCGAGGGTCGCCCGCAGGCTCGACACACCCAGCACCGGGACCTCCCGGCCGAGGTGTTTGCGCAGCAGTGCGGTGTTCTCTTCGACGATCGGTTTCCAGCGGCGTACGTTCTTGTCCGTCTTGGTCACCGCGACGATCAGTGCCTCGACAGCGGACCCGGTCTCCTTGATGAACTCCATCTCCGGGGCTGTGATCGGGGTCGTCGCATCGCAGACGACGACCAGCACGCACGCCTGGGACGCCGACGCAGACGCCAGCGCCGCATACGCCGGATCGAGACCTCCGACACCGGGGGTGTCGACCACTGTCACATCGCCGAGACGACTGCCGGCGACCGGGACGATCGCCCTGGTCGGTAGTTCGTCTGTCCGCGGGTTGGTGACGTGGGCGCCCTCGCAGGACACCCAGTCGGCGAGCTCGCCGTGCCCGATCACCTCGGAGCGGCCGGGGAACAGCAGCTCCGCTGTGCCGTCGGGCCGCTCCTGCGATGCCTCACCGACCGCGATCGTCGTCGACGTTGTCACGTCCACTCCGACCGGGGAGGCATCGCGCCGCCCGACGAGCGCATTGATCAGGGAACTCTTGCCGCGCTTGACCTCACCGACCACGACCACCGACCGGATCTGGCTTTCCGCGGAGGCGCGCTGCTCGGCGAGATCGCTGAGCTCGTCTTGTCCGAACGGCCGCAGGATCTTCCCCGTGATCGACGCCAGCAGGGCATCGGCACGCTCGCGTGCCGGTGGTGTGGCAGCCGCAGGGCTCGGCGATCCCTTCTTCTCCTCCACGGTCCCCCTCCCCGGCATGCTGCCTCGCTGTCGATGCCACCGGCCCGACACCGATGCTGACAGACACTAACCCGCCCCGTGCACCCGAGCGCACCCAGGCCGTCAACCGGCGCCCCGTACCGCCGGTTGCACGCCCGCAGCGGGTGTGACCCCGGACACGTTCACCCCGGGTGGGAACCTCCCGGTGGGGCCGGTGCATCCAACCCTGTGACGACCTCCCGCTACGGGTCGAGACCTCGAGATCGGGGCGGGGACAAGATGAAAGGACCACACAGAGTGCGTATGACGAGATGGATGCCGCGGGCCGCTGCGGTGCTGTTCGCGGGAGCGCTGCTCGCCGGCTGCGCCAGCAGCGACGGTGACGACCCGAAGGCCCGATCCGGCGGCGACGATGCACCCGCCGTCGACACGACCGCCCTCGACACCGGTAGCTACCCGACTACGCCGATGCCGGAGTTCGAGCGCGCCACCACCCTGAACATCACCGAAGTCGAAGGGCAGCGGCTGGCCGAGTTCACCGTCGTCCCGTTCGAGATCGACCCCGCGCTCACGACCTTCAAGATGCCGACGATGGTCATGCGTACCGGATACAACCTCGGAGCCTTCCTCAACGAAGCGGCCGGTGACATCGCTGTCAACCAGAACATGCTCTACGGGTATGTGACCAGCGCCTCCACCAACACCCCCATGGCCACCGACGAGTCGAAGGGGGTCGTGCACGCCGTGATGCGGTTCCCGAGGGCCGAATTCGCGGAAGCTGCCGCCCGTGAGATCCACACCAACCTGACCACCGTCGAGGACGAGTACACCGGTGGGATCGAGACGGCCGAGACGATCGACATCCTGCCCAACACGCTCGTTTCGACGTCCGAGAACCCAAACGCGCCGGCCGGACCCGAGGCCGTGGCCAACGCGCTCACCGCACACGGCGACTACCTGATCTACACGTATGCGCGGGCCCCCATCGCGGAGAAGGACTGGACGGCCAAGGCGATCGCGAAAGCCCTCGATCTGCAAGGCCCGCTGGTCGACCAGTTCCCGGCCCAGCCCACCAAGGAACAAAACGGTGGAGTCTCCGCCGAGTACCCGATGGTCGACCAGGACAAGATCCTGATCTACGCCATCCCTGAGGAAGACGCCCAGGCACAACTCGGCGACGACATGGCCGTCTACGGCCCGCGTGGCATGGCGCACAAGAGCACGAACCCGCCGATGACCTACCGGGTCCTCACCGAAACCGGTGCCGACCACACTGCCGTCGCCCGCACCACTGTCTACCGTGCCAAGGACGATGCCGGCGCCGAGACGATCATGGATGAGTTCGGCAGCGATCTCACCTCCCAGGGCTACTCCACCGCACCGTCGCCGCAGGGTCTGCCCAACGCCGCCTGCTACACCAAGGACACCATCCAGGGAACGATGGACTACTGCTACGTCGCCAACGGCCGCTACGTCGGTGAGGCAGGAGCCCTCGACGGCAAGCAGGACGTCGACCAGCGGATCTCCGCGCAGTACCTGATCCTCGAAAAGGCCGACCAAAACGTCTGACCCACAACCGCACTGACGTGACTGTGGCCCCGCTAGAGCGGGGCCACAGCCATTTGGGTGCACTGATCCTGATGCGCCCAGGCCAGCCATGGAGTCAGAGGGCAAGCCAGCGCGCAGCGGTGGCGCGGCAGCCCATTTCTCACGGATTGATCTTTTCCCATTCCGCGAA
Source organism: Rhodococcus spongiicola (assembly GCF_004011835.1). Taxonomy (GTDB): domain Bacteria; phylum Actinomycetota; class Actinomycetes; order Mycobacteriales; family Mycobacteriaceae; genus Prescottella; species Prescottella spongiicola. Next base: position 41,166 of record NZ_RKLN01000002.1, on the reverse strand, counting down.
CAGGTACTCGGTGACCGTCACGGCAGCATTGAGTGCGAGCCGAGCATGACGTCGCGTAACAGGAGAGGTGGACGCTCGCCCGTGCCCTGTCCCGGCGGCGTTTCGCAGTGCGCCAAGGTTCTGCATGGTCTGATCGAGTCCACGAATGACGCCAGTGACCGCTTCGCTTGCCTTCGGATCACCGGGCACCGCATTGGTCCTCAACCGAAGGGCGTCGACGACCTTCTTGAACTTCTTGCCGAGATCGTCCCTCGAAGAAACGGGTACACCCCGAGCGTCGAGGATCTGTGCAATCACGGACTCGACAAGATCCTTGCAGGAGCCGATCGTATCCCCCGGATCATCCTTCTCGATCTTGGCTTCGATCCGGCGAGCAGCGGCTGGGGCGATTGCTGCCATAGGCCGGAGTGCCTGACCAGCTTCGAGGCGTCACTGCGTGCGTATGTAGAGGCTGCCGCGCTGGTGCGCTCGACGCGGCCCTTCTCGACGAGCTCATCGTTGATCTGGACGCCGTCAAGGCGTTCATGGAAGAGGGCAACGAAGTGCTGATCTCGTTCGACAAGTTCGTGCCGTTCTTCGATCTGGTGATCGCACATACGCCGCAGCTTGCGGCAGAGTATGGCATTGACCTGCGTGAACTAGACGAGGACGACTTTGAGGGCGGTGGAATTGTGTCATTACGCCGTCACCTCGAGGCTCAGAAGACGATCCTGGCCGAGGCGTCATAGGCTGGGGTGCCGCTGCTGCGGGGGCCACGAGAGATTCATTCTCGAAATTCTTCGACTGCCTGGACGACGAACTCGCCGATCGTCGTAATCGCGTCAACGGTCATCACGGTCTGGTCGTAATTGTTCTGCCGAATCACCAACGATGCCGCCCAACCGTCGACGAGTGTTTCGAAATCCCACTCGCCTTCCTCGTTTCGGACAGACACCTTAGTACCGTTGATCGTCCAGAATTCTGCGTCGCGCATTGACGAGTGCGGTAGGTGGGTGCGCGTCATTTCTACTTGGTCTTGAAAGTGTAATCCTGTGAGGATCCACAATTCGTATACGATTGCGGTGGAGCTGCGGATGGTGCACCGTCCGCTAGTTCCTATCTCGCGTGCCGAATCGGTTGGAATCGTGCTCTTGACTTGCAGTTCTTCGGTGCTCCCGAGTCCGTGGACGACGAAGTTCTCAAGGTAGCCGCACAGCTCGTCCACCGTTCGAGTGGAAGACTCTCGGTGAGGTTGGTGGTGCATCTGATCGGCGAGGGATGTGCACGCGACAACGGAGGACGCGGACAGTATTGCGATCAGTGATGTGATAATCAGCCGAGGGCCGAAGCGGCGACTCATCCGGTTTCCTTTCTGTTCGGCGAAGAGTTCACGCTTCCATTCCCTGCTGCGATGGGGTTCGACGTTCCCGATGTGCTCTGGCGACGACGATTCGTCACGAGCAGGTTTTTGGTCGCCGTCTGTCAATGGCTGCCGCGCCAGCTGCGCTGCCTTGCCATATGTCAATCTCTGGTCGCTGCTGCCGGGTGGTCCAGAAGACCTGGGAGCTTCTGAGTGTAAGCATCTCCGCGGCAACGTGATGCGCGTCGCCAACCCCCTGAATCTATCGGCCTGTAGCATCAGCTTCGGCAGCGAGGGGGCTGCCACCGACTCGACATGACCTGGGACTCAACGAGCCTCAAGTCCCATTCCGAGGACGAGGTCTTCGGGGTGGTCGGGGTCGGTAGCAGTCCTCCCGTAAGTCGCACGATCCCGGCGTTGCAGAGCCTGGCCATCCGAACCCGGATCCAGCGCGGGTGCCGTCGGGGGTGATCGCCAGCCCGGACGAGACGGCGGCCGGGGACGCCGTGAAGCCGTGACGCTCCGGAGAAAAGCTGACTCGGCTAGTCCAGCGGTACGGGTGGATACTCCCCGTAGATTCCGCGGTTCTCGCCGGCCAGGTACTGCTGATTCTGCGTGTCAGCGCGAGCTGCGAGGGCGGCTTGGCGTGCTGTCTCTCCGTTGCGGCGATCCAATTCCTGTTGTTTCCGTTGCTCCCGCCGCGGCATCTGGCGTGGCTGGTGTTCGGGTTGTTTCTGTTGCTCCCGCCGCGGCATCTGGCGTGGCTGGCGTTCGGGTTGTTTCTGTTGCTCCCGCCGCGGCATCTGGCGTGGCTGGCGTTGCGGTTCGCGCGTTTGGTCAGACCATTCCTTGCCGGTCCAATAGCGCTGGCGTTTAGCGCGGTACGGAGCGCTGCTACGTTCAGCCAGTGGAATACCGCGTAATTTACGAGGACGAGAACGAAATTTCAACGTTCCGGGGGATGCAACCACATGGATTCGCAGGGGTCCTGAAGCGCCGCGGGCGCGCTGAACGACCGATCGAGGATTCCGCGTGGGATGCCTGGAATCCAGTCCCCCCCAAGTCCCACTCCCTCAACGCGCTACCAGTACCGATTGATCTCACCGGAATTGATCTCAAGGGAGGCGAGAGGTTGCTGCGCCAGCGCTTCTACCAGCAGGAAGGGCCGAACCTGGAGGAAGCTGCCCAGAAACTGCCTCCGAACTGCTGGCCTTCAGACGCAGACCACCTCTACATCCAGCTTGCGGAACGGTTCCGCGGCTACACACCACTCATCTTCAGCAACCATGCCGCGAGACTATTCCCAGAGCTAGAAGAGATTTGCAGGCGGCTGGTGGCCGAAACCGGATACACCCCCGGACTGCAGGACGGAGACGCTCTCGCACCGAATACCGGCGCAATCGCGTTCGGGCGGATGCGTAACGTAATTCGCTGGCTACCCTTCAAGGACACGCGCTGTCCGCTATGCGATGAACCAACTGACCTCAACCGACTCAATCCGTCAGCAATCCTCAATTTCGGTCCACCTCGCTGGTGCTATGCATGCTCCACTTTCGACGCCCCCCCGCCAACTACCAAGGTCGCTATCCGCTTGCTCCAGCAGTACGTCGACGTCGCCGGGTTTGTCCCCAAGTCGTTCTCTGAAACCGAGGTCGTCCCGTATGACATACCCGCGACCAGACGTGACCAGATCATGGCAGCGCGGATGGGGCTGCCGAGTCCATTCGATCTGGCTGCCCTCGGACTGAATCCGTGGACAAATTTTCTCGATATGGCCGGGTTCGGCGACCAGATCAGGCGCACGAGTCGGGGTATCAACTGCCGTGCCGACGACGGCCACTGGTGCTTGTCCTTGTTCGAATGCGAGATCGACAACTTCCTCACCAGAAACGGTATCGCCCACGAACACGAACCACACTGGCCCAAACATCCCACCCTGAACAAGCGGGGGCGCCGCCGCGCTGATTGGAAACTGGCAGACGGCACGATGATCGAGGCCGCCGGCTTGATGTCGGTACCGACCTACCAGGCCAAAATGGCGGAAAAGCGCCTTCTTGCAGATGAATTCGGGATACGGCTGATAGTCATCGAACCGAGTGATCTTAGGTCCCTGCACGTTGTGTTCCGGGAATGGATCGGCGAATCTGCAATGGAGTCTTCGAAGAATCGAGCAGAAGTAGCGCCGGCAGCCGCCGAGCGGAGTTCAGTGAATACCGAAGCAAGCCTGCCGAAAGGCGATACCAACCGGCGAGCGCACTCGCCACAGGAGTCGGTCCCGACTCATGCAGTCGGACGCGGGGACGATGCGGTGGTGCCTCGAGGGTTGAAATTCGCGGCGAATGCCAAACGCCCCGGACATAGGGATACACCAATGAAAACCAAATCAGCCCGAAACCCTCCCATTCACCGTCGCGAAACGCCCACATCCCATGTCCGGAGAAAGATCGCCATCCAGGCGACCGCGAAACCGCCCGGGGTTACATCTCGACAGCCATCTGCGGCCGACCGTTCCGACGAGCCCTAGGGGTAGCGGCCATTGTGCGGACACCGAGAGGAACTGGGCAACCACGGCGATCAGCGCCGCCCTTGCACGCAACCGTCCGGGGACTCGACCTTGCAGTGAGAGGTCGGACAGAACCTCGAAACGGGTCTGAATGTCCCCTCCAATTTTGTCCTCGGGATAGTCCCCTCCGTGTCTTGAACCGCCGCGGCATGTCCGGAGACGTTGATGTGCCCCGGGTTGCACGGAGTCGGTTTGCTTGACTTTGGGTCACGCCATCCGTCGAAGGAGTCGTGTCCGTGCCGAAGCGTTATCCCGAAGAGTTCCGCCGTAAAGTCCTCGACCTGGTGGCTGCTGGCCGCCCTGTCGGGCAGATCGCAGCCGACCTCGGTGTCAGTGACCAAACGATCTACAGTTGGCGTCGCCAAGAGCTTGCGAATCTGTGGTGGGGCGGGACGTGCCCCGCCGCAGGCGCCCGTCAGTAGGTGAGAAGCGCGATCAGTTGCCAGATCACCCGGGCCGTCGCGGTCGTGTCCTGGTGGACGACAGGGTGATCGGTGACCATCTCCCAGGATTGGCCGCACTGCCTCATTGCTCGGACGTACTCGCCGAGCGGGGTGTGTACGACCGTGAACAGCGCAGGCCCTGGCCGCCGCCGAAGCACCACCGGAGGTCGCCGTCGTCGAGGGCAACGGTGTCGCCGAGATCCTCGACGTTGCCTCGACGAGGATCAGGTACTCGCGGCGGGCCAGATCGAGCAGCGCCCCGCGATGCAGCTCCCCCATCTGTCGATGCGTCACAACATCCTTGGGTACATAGGACGACTGGGCTGGACCGAGTTCGAGGTCCTGCTCCAGATTCAGCGATCCGGTACCCGGCCGTGCAGCACCTCGAACCCGACACCGCGACCGTCGAACCCGCCGAGCCGGTCACGGCAGCCGACGACGCGATCGTCGAGCCGACCGAACCGGTCAGCGAGCCGTCGATCGACGAGAGCATCGCCCGCGGCCTCGACGCCGGCATTAACCTGCTGCCGATGCGCGACTACACCTCTGGCAAATACCAACCCGGCTACGGGACCGGGGCTGCCGAGAATCGTCCTCCCGAAAGGGAGCTCGACCTCGGAGAGGAAGACGGTCGCGCGGTCTGACCGCCGCGTGTGTTCTCAAGGGGTGGCCCGCACCGTTCTCGGGTGCGGGCCACCCCTTGAGCCGGGCACTCCCGGGGTGGCGCGGGATTCCGCACAGCTCGACTGAAGTACCTGGACGCCGTTGGTCTAGTTCACGAGGTACCTGTATTCGCCGCAGAACGCCCCGATTGCCGAACCCACGAGGTACTCCGCGTCACGTCGCGTGTAGCCGGATTCCTGTGCCGCCTGCACGGCTTCCAGCAGCGCGAGGGAGGGCGCTGCAGCGTTGTCGATGTACTCGCAGGTGATGCGCCCTCCCGCGATTGCCGTCTCCTTGTCCCCTCCGTACTCGACGCCCCCGACATCGAGACTGATGATGAACGCCTCGCCCTCGATCTTGGCTAGGTCGATTGCAGGTTTTTCGGCCGGTACCTGTGGCGATACGAGTCGGGGAACATCAGATGACGGCGGCGCGGTCGCGCTACTCGCGGTTGAACTGCGGTCGATGTCTTGCAGATCCGTTGTTGCGGCGGCCGCCGCCCCCGTCTCTTCGCCATCCTGCTCGCGACGCCACTCATCCGACGACGGCCCTTCCCGCTCCACTCGTTGCTGCGCCCAGTACTCGCGCGCGGCCGATGTCATGGCCAGTCCAGTGAACTGGCCTATGAATCCGGCGACCACTAGGGCCCAGGTCAACGTAAGCCACCACGATCTGCGGAGGGGTGCGCGCCCTAGCATCGCTCTGATTGGCTGGACGATGCCGGAGATGGCGCACATAGCACTGAATGCAGCGAAAGCTAGTCCGGCGCCGATATTGCCCGTGCGCACAAAGACGACGGCGAAAAGAGCGAAGAGAGCCGAAGCCGTGACCATGCCGACTCGAACGCCGCGTTGTCGTGATCTTGTTGAAGGTGGTGTCGAATCGCCTCGGTCGCCGGACGAGTCGACGTATGCCGGATTCTTGCCCCATTGTTGAGTGCCATCGCCCCATATCCGCTCAGGCTGCGGACCTTCCCCACCATCGTGCGGATCACGGCTCATCTGTATCCCCCTCGTTCAGTGCCCTGCACTTCCGGCTACACAAAGATCAGATGCCACGGCGTTTCCTCCGCGCGGGCCATCTGATGCCCCGTAACCGTTCTCGTCGATCGATGGGGTCTCCGGCTGGAAAGTAGCCGCCTCCCCGTTTCCGACCCCGCTGATCGTTGCCGGCAAACAAGACACCCTAGTGGACGTTTGGCTCAGCCGACGCGGCGCGGTATCCAGGCTTCCGACTAACCCCCACCCGCTAAGACTCGGCGGAGAGTGCCAGAGACAATCCATCCATGAGTCAGATCAGGCACGTAGTCACCGGCTCCGGCCCGGACCGGAAGCTCATTTACTTCGATGAACACACACTGCCGGCGGAGACAAGGAACAAGCGTTCTCGTATGAGAGCAGCTGGCATCAAACCGCCAGCGCCCAGCCGCGACTATGAGACGCCGAAAGTAGAAGGCAAGAAGAAGAAACTCAAAGAGACCCGCGATGCGATCTGGGGGTCCATATTCTTCGCAGCCATTGTCGGGGTGTTCTATGACCCCACGGCAGGCGTGCTCGTAGGAACGATCGCGATCGTGATCTTTGTAATGGCGCTGTACTTCCAGTTGAAGCCAGAGATCCCGAACCGACTGAAATACAACCAAACTGACGCGGCGGCACACCGAAAGGCGTCCGTTGTCTTGGATCTGCCGATAACAGTGCCGCTGGATCTGATCGCAGAGGAACCGTTCGGGGAGAAGCGAGTGCGCATGCTGATTGCCGGCGTCCTCGACCTGACACGGTCTATCCCCAAGACAAAGTCATGGCACAGCCGCTACCTCGAGGCCCACCGCGTACAGCTCAATCTCCGCGAAGAGGCACGACAGGTGGTGCAGCACGCTATCGCGTTGCGGAGGACCATCGTGAAGCTGGGGCCGCAACCGACTGGAACGTCATCTGCGGCGACCGTCGCGATCCGCGCTTTCGATGTCGCCCGCGAACCGTTGGACATTGTCTGGGACCGGTTGTTCCAACGGGTGCGTGTCTTGGACGACTACTACAACCACCTGCTGGCGCTGGACAGAGAGCTCGAGCACGCCGAAGCAGCGAAACGCGCTCTCGCTGTCGACGACGAGATCGCCGAACTCCTCACCAACGCCGTGGGAGACGAACTCGCCGCGAAGCATCTCACACACCTGTCGGGCGAGGCGCACGCACTCGCGGGCGCGATCAATGAGCTGGTCGAGGCGCTCAACGGCGACTTGCAGACCCTGATGGCACTGGACCCAGTCTCTCGGCGGTAGCCATCTCTGGCATCGGTTGCGGTCGAATGTATCTGCATGTCGCACCCAGCTTCGTCGTTGCGATCGGTCGCGCGGTCTGACGCCATAGGATCGGCACATCGGTGGGGCGAGGCGCATTCTGTCTCGCCCCATCCGCAACCAGAAGGGGGAGTCATGAGCAGCAAGAAGATCAGCGAAGCCGAAGCCCGGGCGGCCTACGCGCGCCTGGCACCGATCGCCGCGATGGACGGGAAAACCGTCGATCCGCGCGACGAGGAGCTGACCGTGCGGCTCCTTCAGGGCACCATCACTCTCGAGGAGATGGTGGCCGAGATGCTGCGCGAGAAGGGCATCGGCTGATGGCCGACCCGCACCCAATCTTCTCGCAGGGATGGGTCGACTACTTCATTCCCGGGACCGTCTCGTACGACACGGATACCGGGATGCCGAACCTCGACAACGCCGTCATGCGAAACCTCATCGCCGTCGATCTGGGATTCGAGCACGGGTTGCCCGATCAGAACATCGTCGACCGTCTCGAGGTCGCGTCGTCGATCAAGCGACTGCATGAACTCGAGCAGAATCCGATCCCCGGCAACTACGACCTCGCACACATGCAGCGGATCCACCACTACTTGTTCCAGGACACCTATCCCTGGGCCGGTGAGATCCGCACAGGGGCAGATTGTCAGACTCGCGGGTCTCGGTGAACAGCCGGTCGACAGCGGACCTGGGGATCCAGCGACCACCCATCGGGATATCCTGTCCGGAGGTGGCCATCGCCTCGAGGTAACCCTTCCGCCACCGTGAGACGATGCGCTCGACGGCCACATCCTGTGGGGCTTCGACGTCGACGATCTGGATCCGGTAACCAGACTCGTTGAGACCGGAGACCAAGTCCACCGCCCACTCCTTCCACGCCAAGGTGCCATCAAGGATCAGGTTGTCCCCGTTGTCGATTGCCTCATAGAAGACCTGCTCGAACAGATCGGTCGACTCGTGGCGTACCAGGGCGCTGAGCTCGTTCGGATGGAACAACGGCTTCTCCGGCGGGACCGTTCTGTACTCCGGCGGCAGCATCTCCTGCCACGTCCCGGCCTCGACCTCAGCACTCAGCAAGGCGTCCTTGAACACGTCCGCGTCCAATAGCCTCCAATGGCTCGGATCACGGTCGGCGAAGATCGAGTTCCGAATGATGCTTGACTTGCCCGCCCCCGGCGGTCCAGCCAGCAAGACAGAGGACTGCTCGGTCCGCACGTTCGGATACTCAGCCCTCCACGCCGCCCTGATCTCGAGGTGCAGAGCGCGCCGCTCGGGCAGTGGGACCGCTGCGCCGCCGACCTTCTGGTCCTTCTGGTAGTAGCGCGGATTTCGGATCGTCGCATGCGGCGAATCCGCCTGTAGTGGACCTCCGGGTTCGGACAGTGCCGCGAGCAATTCTTGACGAGACTCGATCTCTTCCGGCGTCGTCACGCGCTGCGGCCCGCCAGGCCATCGAGCACGGCGTTGTACTCCTCGTCGGTGAGGAACTTGTCATCGAAGGCCCGGCCGACCTGGTTATTGAACCCACCCCGCCGGGGCGGCTTGTAGGTGTCAATGTCGGCCAACGGATTCGGTTCGGGCGGAGGCTCGTACTCCCATTCGACGAGCTCACGGATCATCGTCTCGCGGTCCAACTCCCCTGCCGCGTACCGGGCCGCGATCTCGTACGGGGTGCCGCCGTGCGTACCCGGGCGCACGTCCGGTGCGTTGAGCCGGGCCCGGCGCAGCATGTCGCTGATCGCTGGCTGGCTCACACCGACTCGTGCCGCCAGCACGGTTTGGGGTACGCCGGCCTCGGAAAGCTGGCGCAGGCTGCGCAGGAACCCGATGTGCGAGGCGGTCTCGCGTGCCTTCTCGTTGCCGAGCTCGGTGAAGAGCTTCTCCTTGTCGAGCATCGCTGTCATGGCACCTCCTCCGGTCTATAACCCAGCTTATACCTTCAGTTCGACGAGAAGGAGGCCAACGACCCGAGGAGCTGCTCAACGACCGGATCCAGCGCCGTCCAGCCATCACAGGATCAGGCGGGGCTGTGCTCCAGCGGGTCCGGCCGATCCGGATCGATGTCCGAAATGTCCCGTATAGTCCTCACCCGCGGGGGGACGGTTCGATTTCGACAGGCCCTTTCGGTGCCCTGCGTGCGCCGCACCCGAGAGATGCCGGTGGCCTATCTTGATCTCCTCATTGGTCGAAGGAGCCTAGTCACGATGTCGCACAACACCATTATTCCGTCTAGTCGCGGGGGTGACCTTGGCTTGAGGCTTCGCACCCGACGATGGCTCGGAGCCTGGTCAGCCGCTTCCCTGGCGATTGGGTTGATTCTCACAGTTGCCCCGGCCGCACACGCCGACCGCGTCACCGCCACCATCGAAGTCCGCGACGATCCGGTCGGGGTGGCGATCACCCCCGATGGCACCCGCGCCTACGTCACGGTTTGGGACAGCAGCGAGGTCGCGGTGATCAACCCCAGGACCAACAGGGTCATGACCACCATCGACGTCGGCTACATCCCGCGCGCGGTAGCCATCACCCCCGACGGCACCCGCGCCTACGTAACCAACAATGGCGAGTTCGACAATCCCAGCGACAGCGTGTCTGTGATCGACACCGCCACCAACAGGGTCACCAACACCATCGACATCGGGAGCAACCTAGGGGCGGAAGGGATTGCGATCACCCCTGACGGTGCCTACGCCTACGTCACCCTCTACGGGGGCGATCGGGTAGCGGTGGTCGACACCGCCACCAACACCGTCATCGACACTGTCGTCGGGTTCTACTCGCAGCCGATCGGTGTGGCGATCACCCCCGACGGCACCCGCGCCTACGTCACCAGCGCCAACCCCAGGTGGCCCAATAATGCCTTTGTGGTGTCGGTGCTCGACACCTCCACCAACACGATTATCAACGGCATCGACGTCGGTCGGGACCAACAGGCGATCGCACTCCTGCCCGACGGCACCCGCGCCTACGTCGTCAGTGAGACCACCGACAAGGTGTCGGTGCTCGACACCGCCACCAACACCGTCACCCAAACCATCGACGTCGGCGACTTGCCGCGCCAAGTGGCGATCACCCCGGACGGAACCCGCGCCTACGTCACCAACTACGGAGACGGCACGGTGTCGGTGATAGACACAGCCACCAACACCGCCACCAACACAATCGAAGTCCGCGACTATCCGACCGGGATCGCGATCACCCCGGACGGAACCCGCGCCTACGTCACTCACCCCGGCCGCGGCACGGTGTCAGTGATCACGCTCGGCGTCGAACCATGGACCGGATCCTTGGGATCGCTCGGGTCTTCGGGGTCGTAGGTCCTGAGACGACGACAGCGGCCCAGCCCGGGTTGGGGCGGGCCTTTGTCTCGTTCTCCGGCGACCGGACGTAGCTTCGCGAGCCGCCTACATCGCGTTCACTACGATGACACCGCCGGGACGGGGGCGTCATGGCATGGATGAATCGAATCGGCTCGGGGGAACTGTGTCTGCAAAGCCTGCGCGGCGGCGTCTTCTCATTGCACTGCTCAGGCTCGCCGCGACCGTTGCCGTCAGTTACGGCTTCATCCTGATGATTCCTCGTCTCGCCGCTATGGGACCGGACGCGCCCGACCCTGACGAGCTCGGTCCCGCACTCGCCCCGCCGACATGGTCCGCGCCGGCGTCGACGACGCCACCGCCACCGTTGCCGCCGGGTTTCCCGTCGATGCAGTTCCCGCCGCCGAAGATCGACGTCGAGCCTGGAGAGCCGCAGCCCATCGCCACGAAGTTCGGTCTCACCTACGACATTCCACCGGATTGGGACAACGAATGGAGTGCGGTGTTCGGATGGTCCGACGATGACGGTCTGATCGCCGGCTACGGAGCTCACGGACAGTACGGGTACGAATACTGCGACGCCGTCGACGGCGCAACCCTTGCCGTCACCGGAGCAACGGGCAGGCGCGGTATCGACATCGAGACCGCGGCACTCGACGAGGTGCGCTTAGCCGAGCGGATATTCGCAGACGACGACCGTATGCCGAAGGTGACGTACACAGAGGCGCAACGCTTCACGATCGCCGGCAACCCGGCTGTGCGATACACCGCCCTTGTCGACGACGTCCCGAAATCGAATGAATGCGATCCACCACGCGCCCGGTTCGACGTGGTCGCGACCCGTGGCTTCGCGACGGCTGAGGTGATGGTCCTCGTCGTCGAGGCCCACCAGGGACTGCCTGGCGCGATCGAAGCAGAAACGATAGACCAGATCATCGGCACACTCCGTCCGAGCTGAGCTGCTGAGCACGATGCAACATAGGAGAGGATTTGAACCCGGCACAACCCCCACCGCACGCTCTGCCATCCCAGCCGGTGAGCAGGATGGCCGTCCCTTTCCCCTGGGGCAAGCACCTGAAACGGACATCGGGTCTCCCGATCGGCGCCAGCGATGTGATCATGCTTGTCGTCGCGCTCATCCCGGCGGTCTTGCTGGCGGTCGCCGGTTCCTGGGCGGCCGCGCTCGGGGTCGGAATCTTCGGCATGACGGTGGCGCTGCCGGTGATGGCGGCACATGCCAACACGCGCACGAAGGTCCTGTCATCGCGTGTGCGTTCGGTCGACGTCGACCCGCGCACGGGTCGTGTCCGCGCCGCTGACCAGTCCGCTCCACCGGCTCCCGGAGCAGTACGGGGGGTCCTATTCCCGCACAGCTGGATTCGAGTCCTCACCTTGTTGTGCCTGGGAGCCTTCATGCTGCTGGTCCCATGGTTCGCCGCGGCGCGGTTCCGCGACCCTGCCACCGGTTCTTGGGGGATCGACGCATACGTGATCGCTGGAATCTGCGCTCTACCCGCGCTCGCAGCGATCGCCGTCGCTGTCGCGACCGTGCGGGGGTGGCGATATGGGATCACCGTCGTCGACGATGGGGTCCTTGTGTCCAACCCGCTCTTCGCGCGCATGATCCCGTGGCAGCAGATCGCCGGGGTCCGTCCGACCCGTAATCGCGAGGGTCGGATCCCGGTGGACATGATTTGCCTCGACCTCGTTCCGGGAACCAGGCCGGTGCGACTCCCGTCCGGGATGCTCGGCAGGTTGACGATGCTGTTCGTTCCACAGACCCGATCGAAGATCGAACTGCCGTTCCAGCACTTCGACGTCGACCCGGTGTTGTTGCTGAACCTGCTCTACGACTTGCACACCCAGCCGCCGCTGAGAGCCGAGATCGTCGACGGCCGGATCTTCGAGTACCTGCGATCGATGCTCGCCCAGCCCCGATAACGACGCCTGCACGGCGGCGTCTTCTCACTGCCTATATCACGTGCAACGGGGCCAAAGGACACCCGAGTCGCACGTGGCCAGACGGGCTGGATGTCGTTTCCGACGAACGGATGTGCGCCACGAGCTCTCTTCCGAGACCGCTTCGATTAGCGAGTATCGGTACGCGACTATGGGTGCCGCGACACGTAGATGCAGCGATAGGACTTGTTCGGCGGCAACCAGGTTGCGGCATCGGCATAGGTGTTCTTCGGCTCGAACGTGGTGTTGATTCCGTGCGCACCGATTCCGGCAACTTTCACATGCTGATCGGTTGACTACACGACTAGATGCGGTGAGTACTTGTCCGCGCTTCTCGAGTCTCCGGACGAACTCGCTCGTCGACGCCCTGTTTAGCCTCGCGGGTTTGATCGTATTCATCATCGGTGTGATCGCTCAAATACGCGGCCGCCCGGATCGGGCCCGGATTCCCGGTTGCCAGCTTGCTGTTGTGGTTACTGCCGGAGCGTTTGGTCTCATAGTCATCGGTGGCGTGCTTGCACCGGACGAGAACTCACCTGCTGCATCGGATGGAGTGGACGTTTCGAAATCGGCGGCACCTACCAGACAACGACTGGTCCTGCGACAACCGTAGCCGCCGCATCGCCGGCTGCCGACTACGAGCCGACAGAAGACGACACCGCTGCGTTCGTGGTGGCCTTCCGTGCGGTCGTCCCGACTTGTCGAATACTCAGCGGGACAACGTAATCGCGAACCTGTTGGGAACACATGCCAGGGGATCAGCCTCGGCAAGGCGCCCAGCATCATCGCCTCCAATGTCGACAAGCGCGCGGGTTACCAGGGCATCTCCCCCACCTCGGCTCAGTCCCAGGCGATCCTCGACTTGGCCGCCGGAGGCTGCCGGGCCCACCCGCACCGGAACCCGCGCACGAGTCTGCGCCCGCACCGGAACCCGCGCCCGCACCGGAGCCGGCGCCCGCACCGAGCCACGGTCTCGTTCAAGAACTGCGATGCGGTCAGGGCAGGCGGCGCTGCACCGCTGTATGAGGGGCAGCCGGGCTACAGCACGAAGCTCAACCGTGACAGGACGGTGTCACCTGCGAGTGAATGGGTCAGGACCGCTGTTGTGAGTCGCCTCACAACGTGTCCTAGATACGCGCTTAGGCGTTACAAGAGGTGAACCGTCCGGGGGAGGGTTCACACCTTCGGCCTGTTCTTGGGCGTGACCAGTGAATAAACCCTGCCAGCCAAGACCAGTACAGCCAGAGCAGCCAGCGTCCAGCCGGCCGCCGGGAAACTGATCACGACGGCGATGATCAGGCTGAGCTCGCTGCGATCGCGGCCTTCTACATCCGATTCGTCCGATGACCTCTCGGTGGCGTGATCCTCGGGTCCTAACGCACTGTGAGGGCGGGAACCACCAGCTGTAAGACCTTGGTCGCCACATACTCGGTGCGCCCGGTCGGCGCGAGCGTCCAACCGGGCGCTGCGCGCTGACCGGTCAACCCGGATACGGGGACTGCTCTCGCTGGGTTCGCAGCGCGTCGGCCCACCAGGCCAACTGCGTGAGCATCCGCTCGACGCCGTCGTTCGCCGCCCCGTCCTCCGGATCGAAGTGCCTGCGGGCCTGATGGAAACTGACGGCCTCGCGGATCGAGACCATGTGTAGTTCGGCTACCACCTGACGGAGTTGCTCGACCGCGCGGAGGCCGCCCGACATGCCGCCGTAGGCGACGAAGCCGACGGGCTTGGCCCGCCACTCGTACTTGACGGTGTCGAATGCGGTCTTGAGCGCCGCCGGGTAGCCGTGGTTGTACTCGCTGGTGACGACGACGAACGCGTCCGCCCTGCCGATCCGGTCGGTGAACGAATCGACCACTGGCGACGACGAAAGATCCTGCGGCAGAGGGATCTCTGCGAGGTCCAGTACGGCGGTGTCGAAGGTGTCGCGGACACGGGCCCGTTCGAGGAACCAGTCGAGGACGACGGGCGCGAACCGCTTGACGCGAACGCTGCCGACGATCACCTCGAGTCGTAGCGGTCGATCCAGCTCCATGAGCGCTCCCTTCCGATCCGATCGTAGAGTCAGAGGCCAGTAGATTCAGAGGCCCCGGGTCAGCAGGATCGCGAGTTCCTGGTACGCCGCGGCGTCGCCCAGGCCGGTCGACGCGGCCACCTGTCGCTGCTGGATGCGCACCATCGCCGCGGCGGCGATGTCGCCGACGAAGGCCGCATGTGCATCCCGTAGCTCGCCCGCTTCGACGCCCTCGGTGATGAGTTGCTGGACGCGGCGTGCCGCCCACCGTGTGTTGCGCTCGTAGACCTCCCCCGCCGCCGAGTCGCCGGCCAGGTCCTCCATGAACTGCGCCGAGGCGGGCCGTAGTTGCTCCCCGACTGCCTCGAGGTACGTGCGGATGCGATCACGGGCGCCGACGGCTCCGGACAGGCTCGCCTCGATCTGTTCGGTTGCAGCGCGGAAGAAGTGCACCGTCGCGGCCCGCACCAGCTGCTCCTTGCTGTCCGCGAGACGGTAGAGCGTGGATTTCGAGCAGTGCAGGCGCGCGGCGAGGTCGTCGAGAGTGAGATGGGCGAATCCTTCGTCAAGGATCAGTGCCACGAGCTCGTCGAACAGCGCCATGCGGCGAGCCGTAATCCTCACCGGGGTTGCCATACCCTAGACAGTACTGAAGTATCATTTTCAGTACTACTCATTCCTGACTTGATCATCTCGTCAGTCCAGCGAGGAGACGCCGTGCCCGTCGAACGCCTGCTGCCCACCCAGGAAGCCCGCGACTTGATCGACCTCACCCGCGACGTCGCCGACAGGGTGCTCGCACCGATCGTCGACGAGCACGAGAAAAACGAGACATTCCCCGAGGGCGTCTTCCCCGCACTCGGACGAGCGGGGCTGCTGAGCCTGCCGTATCCGGAGGAGTTCGGGGGCGGCAATCAGCCCTACGAGGTGTATCTACAAGTCCTCGAGGAGATCGCGGCACGCTGGGCAGCCGTCGCCGTCGCCACGAGCGTGCACAGCCTGTCCTGCTTCGCGCTCGCCACGCACGGCACCCACGAGCAGAAGGCCAAGTGGCTGCCCGACATGCTCGGCGGCGAGACCGTCGGCGCCTACAGCCTGTCCGAGGCGCAGGCCGGATCCGACGCCGCCGCGCTGATGTGCCGAGCGGCCGAGGTCGACGGCGGGTTCCGGATCAACGGCAGCAAGGCATGGATCACCAGCGGCGGCCGTGCCGACTTCTACACCCTGTTCGCCCGCACGAGCGACGACGGCTCCCGCGGCATCTCCTGTTTCCTGGTTCCCAAGGACACCGAGGGTCTGAGCTTCGGCAAGCCGGAGGAGAAGATGGGCCTGCGGGCTATACCGACGACGGCCGCGCACTACGACGACGCCTTCGTCCCGAGCGAGCGACTCATCGGCAAGCTGGGCCAGGGCCTGCCCATCGCGTTCAGCGCACTCGATTCCGGACGGCTTGGCGTCGCCGCCGTCGCGGTCGGATTGGCCCAGCGCGCCCTCGACGACGCCGTCGCGTATGCCAAGGAGCGCAAGGCGTTCGGCAAGCGGATCATCGATCATCAGGGCCTCGGCTTCGTCCTCGCGGATATGGCCGCGGCCGTCGACTCCGCCCGCGCCACCTACATCGACGCCGCCCGCCGCCGCGACGCCGGACTCCCCTACTCGCGCAACGCCTCCGTCGCGAAGCTCGTCGCGACCGACGCCGCCATGAAGGTCACCACCGACGCGGTACAGGTGTTCGGCGGGTACGGCTACACCCAGGACTTCCCCGTCGAGCGGTACATGCGCGAAGCGAAGATCACCCAGATCTTCGAGGGAACCAACCAGATTCAGCGACTCGTCATCGCCCGCCAACTCGCGGGCTGAGTCGGCAGGTCCCGACGGCGGTCGCTCAGATATGAACGGCCACGGTGGCAGCGGCCAGCCAGACCAGCACGATCACCTTCACGACCTCGAACGCGACGTACAGGTGGTGTGCGCGAGACCTCGGAAGCTCCTCGCCTGCCAGGATCCGGTTCGACCGGCGGCTCAGCGGCGGACGAATGCCTGCGACCTGGATTGCTAGAACGATCGTCAACGCAGCGAGCAGATTCCGCACCGCGGCAGTCGGGGTCGCCTCGGCGGCAATCGTCGCGACCCACAGCACCACCAGCACGGCGACTTCCGCAATGTTCAACGCACGGAACACCAGCCGACCGATGCCCAGCCCGATCGGGATCGTCACGCCGGGCGCGCGGAACTTGATCGGGGCTTCCAGGAACGAGATCGCGACGACCATCCCGAGCCAGAACGCGGGCGCGAGAACCTGAAGCGAGATCCACCACTGATTCATCGTCACGATCCTCACTTCGTCGGAGGGTACGTTGCCTTCGGACCCCGGATCCCACCGCAAGGCCCGCCGGTGACGGTGCCGAGCGTCAGGCTACTACCCGCCGCAGCAGCCCGTTCCGTTCGGATCGGGCACCGTGCGCATCTCCCGAGTGGCTTCGTTGCGGGCGGCCAAGTCCTCGTCGGCGGGGTAGTCGACGCGGACGAGCGAGAGCCCGTGCGCCGGTGCGACGGCGACCTCACTGGCGCGTTCGCGTTCGGCGAGCAGCCCCGCCATCCATTCGATCGTCCGGCGCCCCTCCCCGACGGCCAGTGCCGCGCCGACGAGGCTGCGCACCATCGACCAGCAGAACGCGTCGGCGGTGACGAACGCCGTCAGCTCGTGACCGGACTGCTCCCAGTCGAAGCGCTGGAGCTCACGGACCGTCGTCGCACCCTCACGCCGCTTGCAGAAGGCGGCGAAGTCGTGCAGGCCCAGCAGCCGCGACGACGCCTCCCGCATGGCGTCGACGTCGACCTCCCTGGGCCACGCGACCGTATCGCGCGCCCGCAGCGGCTCCGCACCGTACGGCGCCGTGGTCAGTCGGTATTCGTAGTGCCGGCGGATCGCGGAGAACCGGGCGTCGAAATGGGCGGGGGCGAACGAGACGTGCTCGATGCGAACGTCGCGGGGCAGGAACCGAGCAAATCGACGGACCCAGCGCTCCGGGTCGTCCGGCACCATGTCGGCGGGCACGTCCACGTGCGCCACCTGCCCACTCGCGTGCACACCGGCATCGGTGCGCCCGGCCACCGTGAGCAGTACCGGGGTGCGGACGACCGTGCTCAGCTTCTCCTCAATCTCACCGCACACCGTACGGTGGCCGGGTTGCCGAGCCCACCCGGAGAAGTCGGTGCCGTCGTAAGAGATGTCGAGGCGCAAGCGAACGAACCCGCCGTCCCCTGTGGGAACGACGGGTTCGTTCGATGCGGCATGTGCCGAAACCAAGTGGACTAGTCCTTCTTGGCCTCGTCGGCCTTCGCCTCGTCGGCCTCTGACTTGGCCTCGTCGGCGCTGTCGACCTCGGCCTCGGGAGCCTCGGTCTCGCCGGCCTCGGCCTCGGCCTGCTTCTCCTCGACAGCCGGAGCGGCCTGCGAAGCAGCGACGCGACGCGCGCGGTCCGCCTCCGAGGTGACCGTCTTCTCCTTGACGAGCTCGATGATCGCCATCGGAGCGTTGTCACCCTTGCGGGGGACGGTCTTGATGATGCGGGTGTATCCACCGTCGCGGTCGGCGTAGAACGGGCCGATCTCCGCGAACAGGTTGTGCACGACATCCTTGTTGCGGATGACCCGCAGAACCTCGCGACGGTCGGCCAGGGTTCCACCCTTGGCCTTGGTCACGATCTTCTCGGCGTACGGACGCAGGGCCTTGGCCTTGGCCTCCGTGGTGGTGATTCGGCCGTGCTCGAAGAGAGCAGTCGCCAGGTTGGCGAAGATCGCCTTCTGGTGCGACGCCGACCCGCCGAAGCGGGCACCCTTCTTGGGCTTGGGCATTGGAGCTCCTCTTGGGCTCGCCCAGCACATTTGCCCATGTGCCGGGTGATACGGGTTACAGCTGTTCGGTCTCGGCGTAGTCCTGATCGGTGCCTTCAGCCTCGCTGAGGGAACCGGTGTCGGCATCGCTCCACGTGCCGGTGGCGGCGTCGTAGCCGGCAACGGTCGTCGGGTCGAAGGACGCAGGGCTGTCCTTGAGGGTGAGGCCGAGCGAGTGCAGCTTGACCTTGACCTCGTCGATGGACTTCTGTCCGAAGTTGCGGATGTCGAGCAGGTCGGACTCCGTGCGTGCCACGAGCTCGCCGACGGTGTGAACACCCTCGCGCTTGAGGCAGTTGTAGGAGCGGACCGTCAGGTCCAGGTCCTCGATGGGCAGTCCGAAGGAAGCGATGTGATCGGCCTCGGCGGGCGAGGGTCCGATCTCGATGCCTTCTGCTTCGACGTTCAGCTCACGGGCCAGGCCGAAGAGCTCAACCAGGGTCTTACCCGCCGAAGCGAGTGCGTCCCGAGCAGTGATGGAGTTCTTGGTCTCCACGTCGAGAATCAGCCGATCGAAGTCGGTGCGTTGCTCGACGCGGGTCGCCTCCACCTTGTAGGTGACCTTGAGCACCGGCGAGTAGATCGAGTCGACCGGGATGCGGCCGATCTCGGCGCCGGACGCCTTGTTCTGGACGGCGGGGACATAGCCGCGACCGCGCTCGACGACGAGCTCGATCTCCAGCTTGCCCTTGTCGTTCAGGGTGGCGATGTGCAGATCCGGGTTGTTGACCGTGACGCCGGCCGGCGGAACGATGTCACCCGCAGTCACGGCCCCGGGGCCCTGCTTGCGGACGTACATGGTGACCGGCTCGTCCTCCTCGGAGCTCACTACCAGGCCCTTGAGGTTCAGGATGACGTCGGTGACGTCCTCCTTCACACCCGGGACCGTGGTGAACTCGTGGAGGACGCCGTCGATACGGATGCTGGTGACCGCGGCGCCGGGGATCGACGACAGCAGGGTGCGGCGCAGCGAGTTGCCGAGGGTGTACCCGAAGCCTGGCTCGAGGGGCTCGATGACGAACTTCGAGCGGTTGTCAGCGATGACCTCTTCGGTCAGCGTGGGTCGCTGAGAAATGAGCATTGAATTTCCTCCTGTACGGGCGTCCGCCATATGACGCCCACGATGGGAAAGGCCCGGACCCGGGGGTGGCCGGTGATGCCGGATGCGACGTTACCGGCCGCCCCCAGGGTTTGTGCCTTACTTCGAGTAGTACTCGACGATCAGCTGTTCCTGCAGTGGAACCTCGATCTGCGCACGCTCGGGGAGCTGGTGCACCAGGATGCGGAGACGGCCCCCGACGACCTGCAGCCAACCTGGGACCGGGCGATCGCCCTGGGTCTCGCGGGCGACCTGGAACGGCAGGGTAGACAGCGACTTCTCGCGGACATCGATGATGTCGTACTGCGAGACGCGGTAGCTGGGGATGTCGACCTTCTTGTTGTTCACGAGAAGGTGGCCGTGCGTGACCAGCTGACGCGCCTGACGGCGGGTGCGGGCCAGGCCTGCGCGGTACACGACGTTGTCGAGACGCGACTCCAGGATCTGTAGCAGGTTCTCACCGGTCTTGCCGGGGCGGTTGACCGCCTCCTGGTAGTAGCGGCGGAACTGCTTCTCCATGACGCCGTAGGTGAAGCGTGCCTTCTGCTTCTCCTGCAGCTGGAGCAGGTACTCGCTCTCCTTGATCCGCGCGCGGCCGTGCTGGCCCGGCGGGTAGGGGCGGCGCTCGAAGGCCTGGTCGCCTCCGACCAGGTCGACGCGGAGACGACGCGACTTACGGGTAACGGGTCCGGTGTAACGAGCCATTTCTTACCTTCCTTTCCCGTACTAGACGCGGCGCCGCTTGGGCGGACGGCAGCCGTTGTGCGGCTGGGGGGTGACATCGGAGATTGTGCCGACTTCGAGGCCTGCAGCCTGCAACGAGCGGATCGCGGTCTCGCGGCCCGAGCCCGGGCCCTTCACGAAGACGTCGACCTTCTTGACGCCGTGCTCCTGCGCCTTGCGAGCAGCGTTTTCGGCGGCGAGCTGAGCGGCGAACGGCGTCGACTTACGCGAGCCCTTGAAGCCCACGTGGCCCGACGACGCCCAGGAGATGACGTTGCCGGCCGGGTCGGTGATCGACACGATCGTGTTGTTGAAGGTGCTCTTGATGTGAGCGGCACCGTGCGGAACGTTCTTCTTGTCCCTGCGACGCGCCTTCTTCGGACCGGTGCTGCGTGACTTCGGAGGCATTACTTCTTCTTTCCTGCGACGGTGCGCTTCGGACCCTTGCGGGTGCGGGCGTTGGTCTTGGTGCGCTGACCACGCACGGGCAGACCACGACGGTGGCGCAGGCCCTGGTAGCAGCCGATCTCGATCTTGCGGCGAATGTCCGCCTGCACCTCACGACGCAGGTCACCCTCGACCTTCACCGACTCCTCGATGTACTCGCGGAGCTTGGCGAGGTCCTCGTCGGACAGGTCCTTGCTGCGCAGATCCGGGCTGACACCCGTAGCTGTCAGGATCTCCTTGGCGGTCGTACGGCCGATGCCGTAGATGTAGGTCAGTGCGATCTCCATGCGCTTTTCGCGGGGAAGATCGACACCTGCGAGACGTGCCATGTGGCATTCCTATCGGTGTGCGGAGGTCTGCTCCCAGTCCGTCCCCTGCGTCTGAAAAACTCTGCGGTTCACACTCACAGTGGGGCCCCGGCCTCCGTGCCGGGGGTGGACCGCTACCTGCCTTGGTTGTTGCCTCGGCCCGGGTTGCGGTTGGTGCTGAGAGGTCTTCTCTGTTGCTTGTTGCCAAGCAGATCTCGAAGAAGCGGTGGCCGTGAGGACTAGCCCTGACGCTGCTTGTGGCGTAGGTTGTCGCAGATCACCATGACCCGCCCGTTACGGCGAATCACCTTGCACTTCTCGCAGATCTTCTTGACGCTAGGCTGAACCTTCACGTGCGTCTGATCTCCTGTTGTGTGTCCACCCGAGGGCAGACATAGTTCTCCCCGGCCGGGTGCGGCCGGGGAAGCTCTTACTTGTAGCGGTAGACGATGCGCCCACGCGACAGGTCGTAGGGCGAAAGCTCCACCACGACGCGATCCTCGGGAAGAATGCGGATGTAGTGCTGACGCATCTTTCCGCTGATGTGCGCGAGGACCTTGTGGCCGTTCTCGAGCTCAATGCGAAACATCGCATTGGGCAGCGGTTCGACAACTCGTCCCTCGACCTCGATAGCCCCGTCTTTCTTAGCCATGTCCTCCGCGATCCGTTGAGTGGCGCAATGGGTTCATCGGCTACCGTCACCGGTATCCGCTACAGCGGTGGTCCTGAACACTGACGAGGTCCCGGAAGAGGATGAGCGTCCTCTTCGGACGCCAATCCGGGAACCTACGTACAGCATCTTTTCGCCGACCGAGTACGACAGTCCGACTGGCGTCGGACACGCAAACGACCGATACGCAGGGCGCACCGTTGTTCCACCTTACCGACAATTTCCAACCAGTCCAAATGCGGGCGGGGTTTCCCGCTGCTCCACCCGGGGCCACTCCACCCGGGGTTGCTTCACTCAGAAGGGAAGAACAACTCAATGCGCGCGCTCGTCCAACGAGTCACATCGGCAGCGGTCGCGGTAAACGGCGAGGAGGTGGCCCGCATCTCGCCCCCTGCGGACGGCCAGGGTCTACTCGTACTCCTCGGCGTAGGACTCGACGACGATCCGGTCGCCGCATCGAACGTCGCCCGTCGCGTGTGGCGACTGCGGATCCTCGACGACGAGAAATCCGCATCCGACGTCGGCGCCCCGATCCTGGTCGTCAGCCAGTTCACCCTGATGGCGGACACCCGTAGGAGCCGGCGTCCGTCGTGGTCGCCCGCCGCGCCGCGCGCGGTGGCCGAACCCCTCGTCGATGCCTTCGCTGACGCGCTGCGCGAACTCGGGGCGACAGTCGAGGTGGGACGGTTCGGAGCGCACATGCAGGTGAGTCTCGTCAACGACGGTCCGGTGACCGTCCTGCTCGACGGCTGAATCACCCATGCGGTTGCGTCGGGCGAATCTCAGTTGTCGCCGGATCGCAGTGTGAGGATCCGCGGCCCGTGTTCGGTGACGGCGACGGTGTGCTCCCAGTGCGCGGCACGGCTGCCGTCGGTGGTGACCACTGTCCAGTCGTCGCCGAGGACCCGGGTCTCATGCGTGCCCAGGGTGAGCATCGGCTCGATCGCCAGGACCGATCCGGCGACCAGGCGCGGCCCCTTCCCGGGGGCGCCCTCGTTCGGCAGGAACGGATCCATGTGCATCTCGCGACCGATCGCATGTCCGCCGTAGCCATCGACGATCCCGTACCAGCGGCCGTGCGATGACCCCGCGGCGCGGGCACCGAGTTCGATTGCGTGAGAGACATCCGTCAGTCGGTTGCCCTCGACCATCGCGGCGATACCCGCTTCCATGGACACCCGTGTCGCCTCGCTCAGCTGAGCGTCGGCCTCGCTCAGAGCACCGATTCCGAACGTCCACGCCGAGTCGCCGTGCCACCCGTCGAGAATGGCGCCGCAGTCGATCGAAACTAGGTCGCCCTCGACGAGGATCTCGTCGGCGGACGGGATGCCGTGGACCACCCGGTCGTTGACCGACGAACAGATCGATCCCGTGAACCCGTGGTATCCGAGGAACGACGGCACGGCGCCGGCGGCACGGATCACGGATTCGGCGATGTCGTTGAGCTCGAGCGTGCTGACGCCGGGCTTGGCCGCATCGCGCACCGCCACCAGAGCGTCCCCGACGATCGCCCCTGCGGCAGCCATCGCATCGAGCTCACCCGCCGTGCGGAACGGAACGACCTTGCGTTTGCGACCGAACGCCATTACTTGCCGAGCGCCGCGAGAGCGCGGGCGTTGACCTCTTCGACGGCCCCGACAGCGTCGACGGTGACGACCTGGCTCGCGTAGTAGTCCAGCAGCGGCGCCGTCTCCTCCCGGTAGACGCGCATGCGGTTGCGGATGACGTCCTCGGTGTCGTCGGCGCGACCGCGGGCGAGCATCCGCTCGACGACGACATCGTCGTCGACATCGAACGCGAGCACCGCGTCGAGCTTGGCATCGAGACCCGCCAGGATGTCCTCCAGCGCCTTGGCTTGATCGACCGTGCGCGGGAAGCCGTCGAGCAGGAATCCGTTGGCCGCATCGGGCTCCGCGACGCGGGCCTTCACCATCCTGTTCGTGATCTCGCTCGGGACCAGATCGCCCGCGTCGAGATACCTCTTGGCCTCGAGTCCGAGCGGGGTCTCCTGCCCGATGTTCGCCCGGAACAGATCCCCGGTGGAGATGTGCGGAACGCCCAGCTTCTCGGACAGAATCGCGGCCTGGGTGCCCTTACCGGCACCGGGAGGACCAAGGAGGACAAGTCTCACTTAAGGAACCCTTCATAGTTTCGCTGCATCAGCTGGCTCTCGATCTGCTTGACGGTATCGAGGCCGACACTGACCATAATGAGCACCGCCGTACCACCGAACGGCAGGTTTGCGACGCCGCCGGTGTTGCCGACCTCGAGGAAGAGATTCGGCAGCACCGCGATGGTGCCGAGGTAGATGGCACCCGGCAGGGTGATTCGGCTCAGCACGTAGCTCAGGTAGTCGGCGGTTGGTCGACCCGGACGGATACCCGGGATGAAGCCACCGAACTTCTTCATCTCGTCGGCGCGTTCCTCCGTGTTGAAGGTGATGGCGACGTAGAAGTACGTGAAGAAGACGATCATCCCGAAGTAGATCAGGATGTAGACCGGGTTGGCCGGGTTCACCAAGTATTCGTTGATCCAGCGCTGCCACCAACTCGGATTGGGATTGGTTGCCGCACCGGAGAGCTGCGCGATGAGGTTGGGCAGGTACAGCAGCGAGGACGCGAAGATCACCGGGATGACGCCGGCCTGGTTGACCTTGAGCGGCAAGTACGTCGACGAGCCGCCGTACATCTTGCGGCCCACCATCCGCTTGGCGTACTGCACCGGAATACGACGTTGGCCCTGCTCGACGAAGACGACGCCGATGATGATCAACAGTGCCGCGATGCACACGAGTGTGAACGTCACGCCGCCGCGGCCGTTGAGGATGTTGCTGCCCTCGGCCGGAATACGCGACGCGATGCCGGCGAAGATGAGCAAGGACATGCCGTTGCCGACGCCACGTTCGGTGATCAGCTCACCGAACCACATCACAAGAGCCGCACCAGCGGTCATCACGAGCACGATCATGACGAGCCCGAATACGCTGTCGTCGGCGAGGATCGGCTCCGCACAGCCCTGCAGCAGCTGCCCACGCGCCGCCAGCGCGACGATGCCCGTGGACTGCAGCACGGCGAGGGCGATCGACAGGTACCGCGTGTACTGCGTCATCTTCGCCTGGCCCGACTGGCCCTCCTTGCGAAGCTCCTCGAACCTCGGGATGACGACCGTCAGCAACTGGACGATGATGCTCGCCGTGATGTACGGCATGATGCCGATCGCGAACACCGACAGCTGCAGCAACGCACCGCCGGAGAACAGGTTGATCAGCGAGTAGATGCCGGCGGACTCGCCCTGTACAGCCTGTTCGAGACACGCTTGCACGTTGCCGTAGTCGACACCGGGCGAGGGCATCGTGGCACCCAGCCGATACAGAGCGACCAGACCGAGAGTGAAGAGGATCTTCCGCCTCAGGTCGGGTGTCCTAAAGGCCGAGACAAAGGCGGAAAGCAAAGATCCTCCTGGCACACGACACACGGCGAGTCGATCGATTGACCCGCCCTTGGATTGCAGAACTCTAGAACTCTAGCAGTGACACATCAAACTACAGCCCCCATCCAGGGGGCTGACCCTGACCAGTATGCCCGGTCCGAACACCCCGGAGCGGCGAATGGCCGCAACTTACCCCAGAGGGCACGTTGCGGCCATTCGACAGCTAGCTGAAAGGAAGGATCACACCTCGGTGGCAGTGCCACCGGCAGCGGCGATCTTCTCCTTCGCAGAGCCCGAGAACTTGTTCGCGGTGACCTGGACGGCGACCGGGAGCTCTCCCTCCCCGAGAACCTTCACGAGCTGGTTCTTGCGTACCGCGCCCGCGGCGACGAGCTCGGCGACGCCGATCTGTCCACCCTCGGGGAACAGACGAGCGATGTCACCGACGTTCACGACCTGGTACTCGGTGCGGAACGCATTCTTGAAGCCCTTGAGCTTGGGCAGACGCATGTGAATCGGCATCTGTCCACCCTCGAAGGCGGCCGGCACATTCTTGCGCGCCTTGGTGCCCTTGGTTCCGCGACCGGCGGTCTTACCCTTAGAGCCCTCACCGCGACCGACGCGGGTCTTGTCGGTCTTGGCACCGGGTGCGGGGCGCAGGTGATGCAACTTGATGGTCATGGTTGGACCTCCTCAACCGTGACGAGGTGACGCACCACGTTGATCAGACCGCGGTTCTGCGCGTTGTCCTCGCGGACGACGGACTGACGGATCTTCTTCAGTCCGAGGGTGCGCAGGCTGTCCCGCTGGTTCTGCTTAGTCCCGATGGTGCTCTTGACCTGAGTGACCTTGAGCTGTGCCATTACTTCACGCTCCCAGCCTGTGCGCGAGCGCGGAGCATACCGGCCGGGGCCACGTCCTCGAGGGGCAGGCCACGGCGGGCTGCAACCTCTTCGGGACGCTGCAAGCCCTTGAGGGCGGCAACCGTCGCGTGCACAACGTTGATCGCGTTGTCGCTGCCGAGCGACTTGGCGAGGATGTCGGAGATGCCCGCGCACTCGAGCACGGCACGCACCGCACCACCGGCGATCACACCGGTACCCGGGCTGGCCGGACGCAGCATGACGACACCGGCCGCTGCCTCGCCCTGAACCGGGTGGGTGATGGTGCTGCCGATGAGCGGCACTCGGAAGAAGCTCTTACGAGCCTCCTCGACACCCTTCTGGATGGCCGCGGGAACTTCCTTGGCCTTTCCGTAGCCGACGCCGACGAGTCCGTTGCCGTCGCCCACGATGACCAGAGCGGTGAAGCTGAAGCGACGACCGCCCTTGACGACCTTCGAAACGCGGTTGATGGAGACGACGCGCTCGATCTGGTTCGACTTCTCGGCCGCGCTGTCACGGCGGCTGTCGCGGCGATCGCGACCGCCGCCACGGCTGTCTCCCGTGCTCGGCCCATTCTGTCCGGCGGGTCCGCTTCCGCCGTCACGCCTTTGACGTCCCGGCATCAGGCATTCCTTCCGTTAGTAATGTTGGTCATCAGAACTTCAACCCGCCTTCGCGAGCGGCATCTGCCAGGGCCGCGATCCGGCCGCTGTAGGTGTGGCCGCCGCGGTCGAACACCACGGCCTCCACGCCGGCAGCCTTGGCACGCTCGGCGATCAGCTGGCCGACCTTGGCGCCGCGGGCCTTCTTGTCGCCGTCGACCGCGCGCACGTCTGGCTCGACGGTCGACGCGGCGGCGAGCGTCTTGCCGGCCAAGTCGTCCACCAGTTGCGCGTGGATGTGACGCGACGAGCGGTTCACCACGAGGCGGGGACGCTCGGGGGTGCCGGAGATCTTCTTGCGCAGACGGAAGTGACGACGCGCCTTCGACAGACGACGCGTGGTGGACACGTCCTTGCCCAACGGAATCCGCTTGGCCTTCTGGTTTGCAGTCTGGCTCATATCACTTACCCGTCTTTCCGACCTTGCGGCGGACCTGCTCGCCCTCGTAGCGGATGCCCTTGCCCTTGTACGGGTCGGACTTGCGCAGGCGGCGGATGTTGGCCGCGATCTGGCCGACCTTCTGCTTGTCGATGCCGGAGATCGAGAACTTGGTCGGCGACTCGACAGCGAAGCTGATGCCCTCAGAGGCCTCGACCAGGACCGGGTGGCTGTAACCGAGCGAGAACTCGAGGTTCTGCCCCTTCAGCGCCACACGGTAGCCGACGCCGTGGATCTCCATCTTGGTGGTGTAACCCGCGGTCACACCGATGATCATGTTCTGCACGAGGGTCCGTGACAGACCGTGCAGCGCGCGGTTGCGGCGCTCGTCGTCGGGGCGGTTGACCTGGAGGGCACCGTCCTCGCCCTTGACGACCGAGATCGGCTCGGAGACGACCAGCGAGAGCGAGCCCTTCGGGCCCTTGACCGCGACGTCCTGTCCGTCGATGGTCACGTCGACGCCCGCAGGGACAGCGACCGGGATCTTTCCAATACGCGACATTGTGGTGGCCTCCCTTACCAGACGTAGGCGAGGACTTCCCCGCCCACACCCTGATTGGCCGCCTGACGATCGGTGAGCAGGCCAGAGGACGTGGAGATGATCGCCACGCCCAGGCCGCCCAGGACCTTCGGCAGGTTGGTGGACTTCGCGTACACGCGCAGACCCGGCTTCGAGACACGGCGGACGCCGGCGAGGCTGCGCTCGCGGCTCGGGCCGTACTTGAGGTCGACGATCAGCGTCTTGCCGACCTCGGCATCCTCGGAGCGGTAGTCCGCGATGTAGCCCTCGCGCTTGAGGATCTCGGCGATGTTCGACTTGATCTTCGAATGAGGAAGTCGGACCTCGTCGTGGTACGCCGAATTGGCGTTGCGCAGACGCGTCAAGAAGTCTGCGATCGGATCAGTCATGGTCATGGGTTGACCTGTGCACCTTTCTCGTTGGGGTTCCCATGCAACGCCGACCCGGGTTCCGCTCCTCGACGAGTCGAGGCGCGGAACCGGCCCGGCCGTGGGCCTACAACGAAGTGGTTCTTACCTTCACCGTTCCGCGGGTGCGGAGCGGAAGTCTGTTGTGGCTGGTTACCAGGAGCTCTTGTGAACGCCCGGCAACTCGCCGGCGTGCGCCATCTCGCGTACGCAGATGCGGCACAGACCGAACTTGCGGAACACCGCGTGCGGACGGCCACACTTCTGGCAACGGGTGTAGGCGCGCACCTTGAACTTGGGCTTCTTGTTGGCCTTGTTGACCAGTGCCTTCTTAGCCATGGGCTCAGTTCTCCTTGAACGGGAAGCCGAGGTGCTTGAGCAGCGCACGGCCTTCTTCGTTGTTGGTGGCGGTGGTCACAACGGTGATGTCCATACCGCGCGGACGATCGATCTTGTCCACGTCGATCTCGTGGAACATCGACTGCTCGTTGAGGCCGAACGTGTAGTTGCCGTTGCCGTCGAACTGCTTGGGCGACAGGCCGCGGAAGTCGCGGATACGGGGCAGCGCGATGGACACCAGGCGGTCGAGGAACTCCCACATCCGGTCGCCGCGCAGCGTCACACGCGCACCGATCGGCATACCCTCACGCAGCTTGAACTGCGCGATGGACTTGCGGGCACGCCTGATCTCGGGCTTCTGACCGGTGATCAGGGCGAGGTCGGAAACCGCACCGTTGATCAGCTTGGCGTCCCGAGCGGCGTCACCGACACCCATGTTGACGACGACCTTGACGACACCGGGGATCTGCATGACGTTCGCGTAGTCGAACTCCGCGTTCAGTGCGTCGCGGATCTCCTCGCGGTACCGGCTCTTCAGTCGCGGCTGGATCTTGTTCTCGGTGGAGGTCATGTCAGATGTCCTTCCCGTTCTTCCGGGAAATGCGCACGCGCTTGCCGGTCTCCTCGTCGGTGCGGTAGCCCACACGCGTCGGGTTGCCGTCGGAATCGACGACCATGACGTTGGAGACGTGGACGGGAGCCTCCTGCGTCACGATGCCGCCGGAAGAGGCGCCGCGCTGATTCGACGAAACGGCGGTGTGCTTCTTGATGCGGTTCACGCCCTCGACGAGGACCTTGTTGGTCGCGGGGTAGGCCTGAATGACCTTGCCCTTCGCGCCCTTGTCCTTGCCGGAGACGACCAGCACGGTGTCACCCTTGTGCACCTTCATCACAGCACCTCCGGGGCGAGCGAGACGATCTTCATGAAGCGCTTCTCACGAAGCTCGCGGCCGACGGGTCCGAAGATGCGAGTGCCACGCGGATCGTTGTCCGCCTTGATGATGACGGCGGCATTCTCGTCGAACTTGATGTACGAGCCGTCCGGACGACGGCGCTCCTTGGCGGTGCGGACGATGACGGCCTTGACGACCTCACCCTTCTTCACGCCACCGCCCGGGACGGCGTCCTTGACAGTGGCGACGATGGTGTCGCCGATCCCGGCGTAGCGACGGGACGAGCCACCGAGAACGCGGATGCAGAGAATCTCCTTGGCACCCGTGTTGTCGGCGACGCGCAGCCGCGACTCCTGCTGAATCACTTACTTCTCCTTGACCTGGCTTGTTTCGACCAGTACGAACCACAGTGGCTCGCGCTGATCGTGCGCGGCGGATTTCCGACCCGACGCGCGCGGTCCGTACCCACCGATGGTGGGGCCACCGCTGCTTCCGCAGGGCAACCCCACCATCGTACTGGATACACTTTCAGGCTCTTCTACTTGGCCTTCTCGAGGACCTCGACCAGACGCCAGCGCTTGGTTGCCGACAGCGGCCGGGTCTCCATGAGCTGGACGCGGTCGCCGATGCCGGCGATGCCGTTCTCGTCGTGCGCCTTGACCTTCGAGGTCCGTCGGATGATCTTGCCGTAGAGCGGGTGCTTCACCCGGTCCTCGAGCTCGACCACGATGGTCTTCTCCATCTTGTCCGAGACCACGTAGCCGATGCGGACCTTGCGGCTGCCGCGCTCTTCGGTGCTGTTGGTGCTCACAGTCTTTTCCTCACTCATGCTGCGTCACCTGCATCTGGACCGGAGGCCAGGCCGAGCTCACGCTCGCGCAGGACGGTGTAGATGCGCGCAATTTCGCGACGGACCGTGCGCAGCCGGCGGTTGTTGTCCAGCTGACCGGTGGCCATCTGGAAACGAAGGTTGAACAGTTCTTCCTTCGACTCGCGGAGCTTGGTGACCAACTCTTCGTCGTTCAACTCGCGGAGCTCTGCAGCGGGGCTTGTGGTTGCCATCAGAACTGCTCCTCCCTCGTCACGATCCGGCACTTGCACGGGAGCTTGTGCATCGCGCGACGCAGCGCCTCGCGGGCGACCTCTTCGTTCGGGTAGCTCATCTCGAACATCACCCGTCCGGGCTTGACGTTCGCGACCCACCACTCGGGCGAACCCTTACCGGAACCCATTCGGGTCTCGGCCGGCTTCTTGGTGAGCGGACGATCCGGGAAGATGTTGATCCAGATCTTGCCGCCTCGGCGAATGTGGCGGGTCATGGCGATACGAGCGGACTCGATCTGCCGGTTGGTGATGTAGGCCGGCTCGAGAGCCTGGATACCGTACTCACCGAAGGCCACCTGGGTTCCGCCCT
Source organism: Rhodococcus spongiicola (assembly GCF_004011835.1). Taxonomy (GTDB): domain Bacteria; phylum Actinomycetota; class Actinomycetes; order Mycobacteriales; family Mycobacteriaceae; genus Prescottella; species Prescottella spongiicola. The sequence continues at coordinate 10,435 of NZ_RKLN01000002.1, read as the reverse complement.
TGGCGGCACCCGAACGGCTCGGGTGGTGCTGCTTGCGGTGCTTGACCCGACGTGGGATCAACATGCGTCAGCCCTCCTTCTGCTCGGTCGAAGAGGGTGCATCGGCGGTCGCAGTCGCGGCACGACCGACCTCGGTGCTGGTCGCGGTGGTACCGGTGGCACCGGAGCGACGCGGACGGCTCGGACGCTCGCGACGCGGGCGCTCGGCCGGCGCAGCAGCAGCCAGCTCACGCTTGCCGCCGACGATGTCGCCCTTGTAGATCCACACCTTCACGCCGATACGACCGAAGGTGGTCTTGGCCTCGTACAGGCCGTAGTCGATGTCGGCACGCAGCGTGTGCAGCGGGACACGACCCTCGCGGTAGAACTCCGAACGGCTCATCTCGGCGCCGCCCAGGCGGCCCGAGCACTGCACTCGGATGCCCTTGACGTTCGGCTGACGCATGGCCGACTGGATGGCCTTGCGCATGGCGCGACGGAACGCGACACGGTTCGACAGCTGCTCGGCGACACCCTGTGCCACGAGCTGTGCCTCGGCCTCGGCGTTCTTCACCTCGAGGATGTTCAGCTGGACCTGCTTGCCGGTCAGCTTCTCGAGCTCGGCGCGAATGCGATCGGCCTCGGTGCCGCGGCGGCCGATCACGATGCCCGGACGTGCGGTGTGGATGTCCACCCGCACACGGTCACGGGTGCGCTCGATCTCGACCTTCGCGATGCCCGCGCGCTCCATGCCGGTGGCGAGGAGCTTGCGGATCGCGACGTCTTCCTTGACGTATTCCGCGTACTGCTTGTCTGCGTACCAGCGCGACTTCCAATCGGTCGTGATGCCGAGACGGAAGCCGTGCGGGTTGATCTTCTGGCCCACTACTGACCACTTCCCTTCCGGCGGTTACGGCCCGACGCGTTGGACCGGCTCGCAACACTTTCCACGATGACGGTGATGTGGCTCGAACGCTTGCGGATCCGGAAGGCCCGGCCCTGTGCCCGCGGCTGGAACCGCTTGAGGGTCGCGCCCTCGTCCACGTACGCCGTCGCGACGACGAGCGTGGAAGGATCGAGGTTCAGGTTGTTCTGCGCGTTGGCGGCGGCGCTGGCGATCACCTTGGCCACCGGCTCGGCCGCGGACTGCGGCGCGAACTTCAGGATCGCCAGAGCTTCGTCGACCGACTTGCCACGGACGATGTCCACGACACGACGCGCCTTCATGGGGGTCACGCGCACGTGGCGCGCGACCGCCTTTGCGGTGGGGTTCTGGGTTTCAGTACTCATCGACGCTTGCTCTTCCGGTCGTCCTTGATGTGGCCCTTGAACGTCCTGGTCGGTGCGAACTCTCCGAGCTTGTGGCCAACCATCGACTCCGAAACGAACACCGGGACGTGCTTGCGTCCGTCGTGGACGGCAAACGTGTGACCGATGAAGTCCGGGATGATCGTGGAACGACGGCTCCAGGTCTTGATTACCTGCTTGGTGCCCTTCTCGTTCTGCACGTCCACCTTCGCAAGGAGGTGGTCATCGACGAACGGGCCCTTCTTCAGACTGCGTGGCATCCTTCACTCCCTCCTTGACTAGCGCTTCTTGCCGGTACGGCGACGACGAACGATGAGCTTGTCGCTCGCCTTGTTCTTGCGGGTACGGCCCTCGGGCTTGCCCCACGGGCTGACCGGGTGGCGACCACCGGAGGTCTTACCCTCACCACCACCGTGCGGGTGGTCGACGGGGTTCATGACCACACCACGGACGGTCGGGCGGACGCCCTTCCAACGCATGCGGCCGGCCTTGCCCCAGTTGATGTTCGACTGCTCGGCGTTGCCCACCTCGCCGACGGTGGCGCGGCAGCGCACGTCGACGCGACGGATCTCACCGGACGGCATACGCAGGGTCGCGTAGGTGCCTTCCTTGCCCAGCAGCTGGATGCTGGCGCCGGCGGAGCGGGCCATCTTGGCGCCGCCACCCGGACGCAGCTCCACTGCGTGGATGGTGGTACCGGTAGGGATGTTGCGCAGCGGCAGGTTGTTGCCGGGCTTGATGTCGGCCGTCGGGCCGGACTCGACCGGGCTGCCCTGCACCAGGCCCTTGGGGGCGATGATGTAGCGCTTCTCTCCGTCTGCGTAGTGCAGCAGCGCGATTCGGGCGGTGCGGTTGGGGTCGTACTCGATATGAGCGACCTTGGCCGGCACGCCGTCCTTGTCGTTGCGACGGAAGTCGATCAACCGGTAGGCGCGCTTGTGTCCGCCACCCTTGTGACGGGTGGTGATGCGACCGTGGGCGTTACGACCACCGCGACCATGCAGCGGGCGAATCAGCGACTTCTCGGGCGTCGACCGCGTGATCTCGGCGAAGTCCGAGACGCTCGACCCGCGACGGCCCGGGGTAGTCGGCTTGTACTTACGGATTGCCATGAGTCTTCTCGTCCTCTATATCTCGTCAAGTCCCGAGCGCTTACGCGACCGGGCCTCCGAAGATCTCGATGGGCTTGCTGTCGGCCGAGAGGGTCACGAGCGCACGCTTGGTGTCCTTGCGCTTGCCGTAACCGAAGCGGGTCCGCTTGCGCTTGCCCTGTCGGTTGGCGGTGTTGACGCTGGTCACCTTCACGCCGAAGATCTTCTCCACAGCGATCTTGATCTGCGTCTTGTTCGAGTCCGGGTGCACCAGGAAGGTGTAGGTGCCTTCCTCGATGAGCCCGTAGGACTTCTCGGAGATGACCGGGGCCAGCAAGATGTCGCGGGGGTCGGCGATGGTGCTCACTTGCTCTCCTCCTCATTCTTGGCCGGGCCTGCGACGAAGGCGTTCAAGGCCTCGAGGCTGAACACGATGTCGTCGCTGTTGAGCACGTCGTAGGTGTTGAGCTGGTCGGGCGCGATCGGGTGCACACCGTCCAGGTTCTGCACGCTCTTCCATGCCGCGATGTCTTCGCGGCCGACGACCAGCAGGAACTTCTTGCGATCGGACAGCTCGGCGAGGAACGTCTTGGCCGTCTTGGTGGACGGGACCTGCCCGGCGACCAACTCGGTGACGACGTGGATCCGCTCGTTGCGGGCCCGATCGGAGAGGGCGCCACGGAGAGCGGCTGCCTTCATCTTCTTGGGGGTGCGCTGCGAGTAGTCACGCGGCTGCGGGCCGTGGACGGTGCCACCACCGGCGAACTGCGGCGCGCGGGTTGAGCCCTGACGCGCGCGGCCGGTGCCCTTCTGGCGGTACGGCTTCCTGCCACCGCCGCGGACCTCACCACGGGTCTTGGTGGCGTGGGTGCCCTGGCGTGCCGCGGCGAGCTGAGCGACAACGACCTGGTGCATCAGAGCGATGTTCGCGGTCGCGTCGAAGATCTCGGCGGGGAGATCGACGGTGCCGTTGGTCTTGCCACCGGCAGCCTTGACGTCCAGGGTCAGCTTGGTTGCGGTCTCGGTCATGCCGAAGCACCACCCTTCACTGCGGTCTTGACGATCACGAGGCCGCCCTTGCGGCCGGGGATCGCGCCCTTGATCAGCAGCAGACCGTTCTCCGCGTCCACCTTGTAGACCGAGAGGTTCTGCGTCGTGATGCGGTCGTTACCCATGCGGCCCGACATGCGCATGCCCTTGAACACGCGGCCGGGGGTGGCGCAACCACCGATGGAACCCGGGCGACGGTGAACAGCCTGCGCACCGTGCGAAGCACCCTGACCGGAGAAGCCGTGCCTCTTCATCGTGCCGGCAAAGCCCTTGCCCTTGCTGGTGCCGGTGACGTCGACGTATGTGCCGTCCTCGAAGACCTCTGCAGTGAGTTCCTGGCCGACCTCGTACTCGGAGGTGTCGGCGACGCGGAGCTCGACGACGTGACGGCGCGGGGTGACGCCGGCCTTGGAGAACTGGCCTGCGGTCGGCTTGTTCACCTTGCGCGGGTCGATGGCGCCGAACGCCAACTGCACTGCGCTATAGCCGTCGCGTTCTTCGGTACGGATCTGGGTGACGACATTCGGCCCGGCCTTGACGACGGTGACCGGGACGACCCGGTTGTTCTCGTCGAAGACCTGGGTCATGCCGAGCTTGGTGCCCAGGATTCCCTTGATCTGATTAGTCATTTGTTATCTCCGCTGCGTCTTCCCAAGCTCACTGAATGTTCACGTCGACGCTGGCCGGAAGGTCGATGCGCATGAGCGCATCCACCGTCTTCGGCGTCGGGTCGAGAATGTCGATCAGCCGCTTGTGGGTACGCATCTCGAAGTGCTCGCGCGAGTCCTTGTACTTGTGCGGCGAGCGGATGACGCAGTACACGTTCTTCTCGGTAGGCAACGGCACCGGGCCGACCACGCGGGCCCCAGTCCGGGTCACCGTCTCGACGATCTTGCGCGCTGACGCGTCGATCGCCTCATGGTCGTAGGCCTTGAGCCTGATGCGGATCTTCTGTCCCGCCACGCTTAGTGTCCTTTTCTTGCCGCGTTTCGTAGAACCCGAACGAGTCGGGGACTACCTCGTCTGCGCAGTCCCTACTGAACACGACACGAACAACTATTGCGCTCGAGACATCACTCGATCCGCTGCCGCTGTTCATCTGTCATGGTTCTCCGGTCCACGCGGTCGGGCGTGTCGCCCATCCGCTTCATTTTCGGGTCCCGCAAATCCCCTGCAGGGGCCCGAAACGCGCACCGGATGCACCCCGAAGGGGTGCAACGTTGGGTTCTGCTTCCGTCTTGCATCGCCGTGACCAGGCTTCTCGGCCCGATGCTCGACGCTCATCCAGCCCGACTCAGGTCGCGACGAACCGCACCCCAGTCAAGGCAACCCGATCAGTATGCCGGAGCGAACCCGAGAGTTCAAATCGCTACGACTGGGGCATCCGAGGGGGACTTCCGAGGTCAACGGCCGTGTTCGGATCATCGGCCGCGGCGATCTTACTTCCGAGTAAGTTATAGACTTGTCCATGTCCTCGTCGGCGACGCAGCCGCTGGTCACTGCAGCCGTCGACGGTTGCCCGCAACTACTTCACCTCCCTAAAAGTGGTGGGGTGTTTCCGTGTGCGTCTCTAGATATATTCGAACCAGTTGCCGTACACCTCACACCGATCGTTCCGAAACCGGTTGTCCGAAGACCGCTACAAACCAAGGCGGGCGCCCGCGTCCACCGAAGGAGTACCCATGGTTCGGTCCGCCGCCAGCCCGGCGTCCCCCAACTCGACCGGCTCACTGCGCCGCCGTACCCAGCTGTCCGAGGACGTCGCCGTGCACGTTCGGAACCTGATCATGTCGGGCCAGACACGACCCGGCGAGTTCATACGACTGGACGAAACGGCAGCCGAACTCGGTGTGAGCGTCACACCGGTACGAGAAGCGCTCCTGACGCTACGAGGCGAGGGCCTGGTCGAATTGGTCCCCCACCGCGGTTACGTCGTCGCTCCCCTGAGCCGGAACGACGTCAACGACCTGTTCTGGCTACAGGGCCAGATTGCGGTCGAGCTGGCCATCCGCGCCGCCGATCACATCGATGACGGAGTCGTCTCCGAACTCGAGGAGATCAACGACGAACTGCAGCGCGCGGTCGATCTCGGTGATACCAAACGGGTCGAGGAGCTCGAGTTCGACTTCCACCGAGTCCTCAACCGGCTGGCCGGAGCACGCAAGCTCTCGTGGTTCCTACTGGGTGCCACCCGCTACACGCCGGCCAACTTCTACTCGTCGGATCGAGCGTGGGGCGACAACGCAGTGGCGAATCACACACGCCTCATCAAAGCCCTGGCCGCGGGCGACTCCGCCGCGATCGCGGCCGAGACCCGTGCCCATTTCGACGACGGCGCTAAGCGGCTGGTTCAGCACCTGGAATCAATCGGGATCTGGAGCTGACTGGGGAATCGACAAGCGGCCGCTGCGCGTCCCGGGGCGCACAGCCGGTACCCGTCATCGAACCTCACGGGGCCTGCGGCACGTGACGGCCGGGTAACATTTGCCGGAACCGGAGGGAATACACGTCGACATCGACGCGTGGACCCTGAGTGGCGGTCATCATGCAACCCAGGTGAAGTAGCGGAGAGTCGATGCCGATATCCCAGGACACAGCTGTGTTGGTCGACGACGTCCATAAGTCCTTTGGCGACGTCACGGCTCTGCAAGGCGTCAGTTTCGAGGCCAAGCGCGGCACCGTTCTGGGCATCCTCGGCCCCAACGGTGCAGGCAAGACGACCACGGTCAAGGTGCTGTCGACGCTGCTACGTCCCGATCGTGGACGTGCGACGGTCGCCGGGCACGACGTGGTCACGCATGCCGCGAACGTTCGCCGGTCGATCATGATGACGGGTCAGTACGCCGCGCTCGACGAGACACTCTCGGGTCGAGAGAACATTGAGTTGTTCGGCCGGCTGATGGGTCTCGATCGAGGTTCAGCGAAGAAGCGCGCGGAGGCTTTGCTCACGGAATTCGATCTTCTCGAGGCGGGTAAGCGCGCCGTGCGCAACTACTCGGGCGGGATGAGGCGGCGCATCGACATCGCGTGTGGACTCGTCGTGCGTCCCGAGGTCGTCTTTCTGGACGAGCCGACGACCGGTCTCGATCCGCGCAGCCGGCAGGGGGTGTGGTCGCTCGTCGGTGCGCTCAAGGAGCAGGGCATCACCGTGCTGCTGACCACGCAGTATCTGGAGGAAGCTGACCTACTCAGCGACAACATCATTGTCATCGACCGTGGCGCCGTCATCGCGGAGGGGACCGCGGACCAGCTCAAGGCCCGTACTGGTGCGAGCTTCTGCGAAGTGGTTCCGCTCGATGCCCAGCAGCTCCCGCTGGCTGTGCAAGCGCTCGGCAACCTCGTTCCGCCGGAAGCAGGCGCGGAGATCGCCGAAGCGAGCGACCGCCTCTCCATTCCGGCGCCCGACGGTGCCGCGACACTGTCCGAGGCTTTGCGCCGACTGGACGCCGCGGGCATCGAACTGGCCGATATCGCTTTGCGGCGGCCCTCTCTCGACGACGTCTTCCTGTCACTGACCGGTCATGCCGCGCCGGAGAGCGAACGATGACGCCACCCGCAGAGGGTGCCGCGCACCGGCTGACCGCGTCCCCGGCGTCCGAGCACTCAACGCTCACCACGCCTGCGGAACAACTCGATCCAGATCGTCGTCCCAACCCGAACGCCTTCCAGCAATGGCTCGCGCTGACGGGACGCACGCTCAAAACGATGGTGAAGTCAGGCGAACTCGCGATCGCGCTCATCGCGCCGCTGATCTTCACGATCGGGTTCTACCTACCGCTGAAGTTCGTGATGGGGCTGCAGGGTATCGACTACGCGCAGTTCCTGATGCCGATCATCGTGCTGCAGGCGATGGCCTTCACCGCGATCTCGGCATCCCAGTTGGCCTCGCGCGAGGCGCAGACCGGTCTGACCACCAGACTCAAGACGATGCCGGTCCTCGGTCCGGTTCCGCTGATTTCGCGGATGACCAGTGGTCTGGTGCGTTCGACCTTGTCGTTGGCTGCCGCCCTGGGCTACGGCTACGTCATCGGTTTCCGGTTCAGTGCCGGCCTGGCTCAGGCCGCACTGTTTTGTGCCCTGGCTCTGGCGATCAGCCTCACCTTTTCGATCGGCGCCGATGCCATCGGAACACTGTCGAAGTCTCCCGAGGCGACGGCCCAGGCGCTGACCCTTCCCCAGTTGATCCTCGGCATGTTGTCTACCGGATTCATTCCCGAAACCGGGTTCCCGGAATGGATCCGGCCGTTCGTACGGAACCAGCCGATCTCTCAGTTCTCCTACGCGATGCGGGACATGGCCGAGGGCGGGGTGACCGCATCGACACTGTTCCCGGCGCTTGCCTGGTGCGTCGGACTGATTGCGGTGTTCGCTCCACTGGGAGTGTGGGCAAGCATGAGGCGCCGATGAGCAACGCACCCGAAGCGACCGCAAACGAGACGACAGTGACATCGACCGCGACCGCCGCGTCTGCGCGCACCACATTCGATTTCCCGCGGCCCACTCAGCCCTGGCCAGAGTCCTCTCCCCGGTCACTGTGGGTTCACAGCCTCGTCCAGTGCAAGCGACTGTTGATGCGCTGGTCCCGCGATCCGTCCACCATGATCCAGGCCCTGCTGTACCCGGCGCTCACCCTCGTGATGTTCCGGGTCGTCATCGGGAACACGGTTACCGCGGCGACGGGGCAACCCGCCATCTATGGCCAGGTCCCGATGATCATCCTGGTGGGCGCGATGTTCGGGTCGATCGTCAGCGCTATCGGCCTGCGGGTCGAACGCAAGGCCGGACTGCTGTCGAGGTTCTGGACGCTACCGATCCACCGGGCGGCGGGTCTCGTCGGCCGGATGATGGCCGAGGCAGTGCGTGTGTTCGCCACCAGCGTCGTCATCCTCGGGGTTGGGTTCGCGCTGGGATTCCGGATGACGCAGGGCATCCTGCCGAGCATTCTCCTACTGGTAATTCCCATCATCTTCGGTATGGGCTTCGCGATGATGGTGACCGCTTTGGCCACAGTGTCCGGTGACGCGCCCCTCGTCGAGATGGTTTCGATCGCCTGCACCCTCTTGATGTTCTTCAACTCGGGGTTCGTGCCCGTCATGGCGTACCCGACGTGGCTGCAACCGGTGGTCGCGGCGCAGCCGATGTCGGTCGCGGTGGACGCCATGCGGGGCCTCGCCGTCGGTGGACCGATTCTGGAACCGGTTCTGCAGACGCTCGCGTGGTCGTTTGGGTTGATGGCGGTCTTCGTGTACCCCGCTGTCAGGGGCTACCGATACGCCGCTGCCACCGGCTGAAAAGCGTCCAAGACTGCGACTCGAAAGCGACGCCGATCGCGTCCATCCGTTGCGTAACAAGTCGCAGCGGCTCATCTAGCTCGGAAGCAAAGGGAGGGCCGCTCCTCGGCTGAGGAGCGGGCCTCCCTTCCTCTTATCCGGATACGTCCTATCCGGACGCGGCTATCAGGACTTCAGCCGCCGGTCGAGCACAGGTCCGATCACCCGCAACGCCTCGGGTGAGGTCATCTCCCAGTGAGTCACCGCGACCGGGACCACCTCGACGTCACCCTCGACCACGCCACGCCAGGCGTCGGCACCGTGCGATCCGTCGAGGTCTGCACTGAAGTACAGCACGTCGCCCTTGAACCGATCTGTCGGACGGTAGGCGCTGGCCACGACCGAAGAGTGGACAAAGCCGGCCACGACTCGATCGATCTGCTCGGCATCGAATCTCCCGACAGGAAGCAACATTTCCTGCAGCGCTTCGACGGCGGTCTCCCGGTCCAACTCATCCAAAGAAGGTGTGTCGCCCAGTTGGACACCGAGGCCGCCAAGCATATCGGCGAGCGTCGGCGCAGTCCCCCTGTGCTCAGTGGCTCCCTCCGTTACGGCGTGACTGTCCTTTTCGATGTGGCTGTCGCTTGCGAGGTGGCTGTCGAGCATCGCAAGCAACGCGACCTCGTCACCCCCGTCAGTCAGCTGGATCGCCATCGCGTGCGCGATTTCGCCACCCATCGACCACCCGAGCAGGTGATAAGGACCGCTCGGTTGCACTCGACGAATCTCGTCGACGTACAGCGACGCCCACTCCTCGATCGAGCTGGGGAGTTCCCGTTCTCCGCTCAGCGCAGGCGATTGCAACCCATACACCGGTCGGTTCGGCTCGATACTTCCGACCAAGCCGGCGAAACTCCACGACAGTCCGGTAACCGGGTGGATGCAGAAGAGCGGAGAAGCCGTACCCCCCGACCGCAGGGGAAGCAGGACATCGAATCCTCTGGAGTCAGTGCCCGGGACCGTTTCGGAGGACGAGATCCGATCCGCGAGCACAGCCACGGTAGGACTGTCGAAGAACCACGGGAGATGGACTTCGACACCGAGCTTCTTCCGGAGCATGGACGCGGTCTTCACCGCGACCAGTGAGTTGCCGCCCAGGGCGAAGAAGTCGTCGTCGAGGCCGACACGCTCGACCCCGAGAACCTCCGCGAACACACCCGCCACGATCTCCTCGACCGGGGTCGTCGGGGCCCGGAACTCACGCGCCTGAACCGTCGGCGCCGGCAACGCCTTCCGATCCAACTTGCCCGAAGCATTCAACGGAAGCCGATCGAGTTCGACGAACACCGACGGCACCATGTACGACGGCAACACCGTCGCCAGGCCCGCCCGCACCGCGGCCTCGTCCACCCCGGCAGCCTCGTCGTCGACCGGCCCGTGGGTGGGCACGAGGTAGGCCACGAGCTGCTCGTCGTGGACGAGGACGACCGCCCGCGCGATCTCCTCGCGTTCGAGCAGCGCCGCCTCGATCTCACCGAGCTCGATCCGCAGACCCCGTAACTTCACCTGGAAATCGGTGCGCCCCAAATACTCCAACACACCGTCCGCGGTCCACCGCACCAAATCCCCGGTCCGATACATGCGCCCACCCGCGGCACCGATACCGTCGGCGCCGGCATACGGGTCGGCGACGAACCGCTCCGCCGACAGATCCGCCCGACCCGTATACCCGCGCGC
>NZ_RKLN01000019.1 GCF_004011835.1 Rhodococcus spongiicola | reverse complement strand
CGACCGCCAACGCGCCGACCGAGGGCGCCTCGAACAACACCCGCACCGGCACCTGCGCATCCAACGCAGCCCCCAGACGCGAAACCACCTGCGTCGCGACCAGCGAATTACCACCCAGAGCGAAGAACTCGTCATCCAAACCGACCCGCTCGACCCCGAGGACCTCCCCGAACACACCCGCCACGATCTCCTCGACCGGGGTCGTCGGGGCCCGGAACTCGCGGGCCTCCACTATCGGCGCCGGCAACGCCTTCCGATCCAGCTTGCCGTTGACGTTGAGCGGAAGCCGATCGAGCACGACGAACACCGACGGCACCATGTACGACGGCAACACCCGCGCCAGGCCCGCCCGCACCGCCGCCTCGTCGTCGACCGGCCCGTCAGCGGGCACGAGGTAGGCCACGAGCTGCTCGTCGTGGACGACGACGACCGCCCGCGCGATCTCCTCGCGTTCGAGCAGCGCCGCCTCGATCTCACCGAGCTCGATCCGCAGACCCCGCAACTTCACCTGGAAATCGGTGCGCCCCAAATACTCCAACACACCGTTCGCACTCCACCGCACCAAATCCCCGGTCCGATACATGCGCCCACCCGCGGCACCGATACCGTCGGCGCCGGCATACGGGTCGGCGACGAACCGCTCCGCCGACAGATCCGCCCGACCCGTATACCCGCGCGC
>NZ_RKLN01000018.1 GCF_004011835.1 Rhodococcus spongiicola | reverse complement strand
GCGGCGGCCGGAAGGCGTTGGTGGCCGGTCCGCGTCCGGACCGGATCCCACTCTCGCTCGCGCAGCAGCGGATGTGGTTCCTCAACCGTCTCGAACCCGAGTCCGCCGCCTACAACATCCCATTCGCTGTCCGGTTGTCGGGCGGTTTGGATGTGGACGCGTTGCGGGCGGCCATCGTCGATGTGGTCGACCGGCACGAGTCCTTGCGGACCCGGTACCCGGAGGTCGAGGGGGTCGGGTTCCAGGTGGTGCTGTCGGTCGAGGAGGCGCTGGCGGGGTGGGATCTCGGTCCCGAGCAGGTCTCGGCCGACGAGGTCCGTGACCGGGTGATTGCGCTCGGGTCGACGCAGTTCGATGTCACGGCCGAGGTGCCGGTGCGGGTGCGGCTCTTCGAGGTGTCCCCGTCCGAGCACGTGCTGATGGTTGTGGTGCACCACATCTCATCGGACGGCGTGTCGATGGGACCGCTGATCCGCGACATCGTCACCTCATACGCCTCCCGGGCGGCTGGCAAGACGCCGAGGTTGGAGCCGCTTGCGGTGCAGTATGCGGATTATGCGTTGTGGCAGCAGGAGGTGCTGGGTTCGGAGGACGACGCCGAGTCGGTGATTGCGCGTCAGATCGGGTATTGGCGTGGGCAGTTGGCGGGTATTCCGGATCAGTTGGATCTGCCGGTGGATCGTCCGCGTCCGGCGCAGCAGTCGTATGCGGGTGCGACTGTGGGTGTCGAGGTGGATGCGGAGACGCATCGGGCTTTGGTGGAGTTGGGTCGGGCTCGGGGTGCGAGTTCGTTCATGGTGATGCATGCGGTGTTGTCGGTGTTGCTGGCGCGGTTGTCGCGGTCGCGGGACATCGTGGTGGGCACCCCGATCGCCGGGCGCGGTCAGGCGGCGCTGGACGATTTGGTGGGCATGTTCGTGAACATGCTGGCGTTGCGGGTGCAGGTGGATCCGGCGGAGTCGTTCACGGATCTGTTGTCGCGGGTGCGTGAGGTGGATCTGGATGCGTATGCGCATGATGATCTGCCGTTCGAGCGGCTGGTGGAGGTGCTCAATCCGGTTCGGTCGGCGTCGCGGCATCCGTTGTTCCAGGTCGGGTTCTCGTTCCAGAACATGCGGATCGGTGCGCTCGAGTTGCCTGGTCTCGAGGTGGCGCCGCTCGAGG
>NZ_RKLN01000017.1 GCF_004011835.1 Rhodococcus spongiicola | reverse complement strand
CGAGATTCCCGTCCCGGTTCCATCGCACCAGATCCCCGGTGCGATACAACCGCGTGCCCGGAGCACCGAACGGATCCGCCACGAACCGCTCCGCCGTCAGATCCGCCCGGCCCTGATAGCCGCGGGCGATCTGCACCCCACCGAGATACAACTCCCCGGCCACCCCGACCGGCACCGGCTGCAAACGCCCGTCGAGCACGAACGCGCGGGTGTTCCACACCGGCGCCCCGACCGGCACGGTGCGCACGTCCCGGCCGTCACACCGGTAGGACGTCGCCGTGACCGCAACCTCGGTCGGCCCATACATGTTCTCCAGGCGTGCATCCGATTTCGCCGCCAGACGCCCGAACAGCTCCACCGGCAAGTCCTCGCCACCGACATACACCAACCGCACCGAATCCGGGATCCGCACCTCGGGATCGGCCAACACCGTCCCCAGCATCGACGGCACGAACACCGTCGCGGTCACACCCTCGTCCGCGATCAACGACAGCAGGTATCCCGGATCACGATGCCCGTCCGGCCGAGCGATGACCAACCGGGCCCCGACAGCCAACGGCCCGAACAACTCCAACACCGAGGCATCGAACGTGACCGGCGTCTTCTGCACCACCGCATCGGAATCGGTGAACGCGTACTCGGAGATCATCCACGACAACTGATTGACGATCGCCCGGTGACTGACCGCCACCCCCTTCGGACGCCCCGTCGACCCCGACGTGAACAACACATACGCCACATTCTCCGGCCGCACCCGCCCGAGCAGCTCGGAGCCGGCCACCGGCGCCGACGAATACCCCGACACCTCCACACCGTCGACCTCGACAACCTCCACCCCCACCGGGAGGACACCGCGATCGGCCGCAGTGGTCAACACACACACCGGTGCCGCCGCCTCGAGCACATGATCGTTGCGTTCGGGCGGCTGGTCCGGGTCGATCGGCACATACCCGCCACCCGCGCGCAGCACCGCATAGATCCCGACCACCATCTCCACCGACCGGCGCATCCCGACCGCCACCAACGACTCCGGGCCCACCCCGACACCGATCAGCAACCGCGTCACCCGATTCACCCGCGCATCGAACTGCGCATACGTCAACGACTCACCCTCGAACACCACCGCCGGCGCATCCGGTGTCCGCGCCACCTGCTCGGCGAACCCGTCGAGCAGCAACCCCTCCGGCACCCGGTGACCGGTCTCGTTCCAGGTATCGAGCACCAACGCCCGCTCCGAGGCGTCGAGGACCGACACATCCCTGACCAGAACCGACGGATCATCGACAACCGCCTCGAGTACCCGCACGAACCGCTCCGCGACCCCCCGCACCGTTCCCGGATCGAAGATGTCCGCCGCATACACCAACGACCCCTCATACCCGCCGTCGGCCGCCTCACCGAGCGACATCGACAGATCGAACGGCGCCGCCACCCGATCCACCTCGACCGGCGCGATCGTCAACCCCGGCAACTCCACCTGCGACCGGGTGTAATTCTGGAACGCCAACATCACCTGGAACAGCGGCGAGAACGACTGCGAACGAACAGGGTTCAACCTCTCCACCAGAGCCTCGAACGGCACATCCGCATGCGCGAACGCCTCGAGATCCCTCTCCCGCACCCGATCGACCAGCTCGGTGAACGACAGATCCGGATCACACTCGACCCGCAACACCAACGTGTTCACGAACATCCCCACCAGATCATCGAGCGCCGCCTCACCCCGACCCGCGACCGCCGACCCCACCGCAACATCGGTGCTGCCACTGAGCTTCGCCAACACCACCGCAAGCGCCGCATGCACCACCATGAACGCAGTCGCCC
>NZ_RKLN01000016.1 GCF_004011835.1 Rhodococcus spongiicola | reverse complement strand
TTGACCACCAACCGGATCCGAACCGCGTGTTCGGATCCGGTTGGTGCTCAAGTGCCGGCCCCGACCTCCGGCTGATCCTCCGGAACCTCCGGTTGATCCTTCGAACGCCCCCGATCCCGCGCCGCACCGATGAACATGGACCCGGCGTAGATCAACAGTGCACCCACCACAACGGCCACCATCAACGACCGTTGCTGTCCGGTGATCAGGGTGTTCACGTGCCCCATGTAGGGAACGCTGTACCAAACCTTCCCCCTGACCTGCTCCGGGACAACAGGATTGGCGTCACGGACCGGATTCGCATCACCCTGCGTGACGAACGTCCTCTCGCCCTGCGAGTTCTGTCGAACCATGATGATCCGGTGGGTGACCACCTCGGGGTTACCCGACTCCTTCTGGAACGTGATCGCATCACCGGCTTCGAGCGCAGCCGGATCCTCCGGCTTGACCACGATCAACGTCCCCGGCGGATAGGTGGGCACCATCGAACCGGTGAGCACGGTGTAGGGCGTCGCCCCCGCGATCCGAGGGATCACGATCGTCAAAGCGAGAATGCCCACCAGCGCCAGGAGCACCAGCCAGGAGACGATGCTCTTGACCCACCCCCACACACCGGCGTCCTGCTCGACGCCCTGCACCGCATCACTCATCGGGACTCGGCGGCAAAGGTGAACGTCGCGGTGGTACTCGCGTCCTGCTCGGCGTCCTCACCGACAGTCCCCCGCACACACAACACCTCACTGGCACCGGGCTCGACAGTGCGCCACTCGGGATCCGCCGGCGCCTGCGCACCGATCAGCGGCCCGTCGTAGACCACCGTCGCCCCGGCCGGATCACCCTCCGCGGGACACGCGGGCTCCGAATCCACCACCGAAACCGTCAAGTCCAGCGCCACACCCGGATTCGACTGAGCCGCATCCTGCAACCGGTACTTCATCACCACGTCACCGGAGTTGTAGACGCTCAGCGGCGCCTGCGCGTACCCACCCGCACCCAGACCTTCCTTGCCCAACGCCTCGAACGCGTAGTCACTGACCCCCACACCCCCGACCGCGAGATCCAGAGTGCCCGAGGAGATCACACCAGGATTGAGGGTCTGCGTCTGACTCCACAATGCACCGGTCTGCTGGGAAGACATCAACGCCACACCCACGACCGCCGCCCCGCCGATCGCCAACCAACGAGCCTTGTTCGACATATCCCTACACCTGCCTGAGAGTGACGTTGAAATTGGACAGATCGACCTGAACGTTCTGCGCCGCATCACCATCGGTGTCCGCCGCGAACGTGATGATCACCTTCACATCGACGGTCGCGCCGTCCAACGCCGGCGTAACCACCACACCGTCGGAATCGACCGGGACCGGATCGCCACCGGACGTCGCAGTGATCTTGTGAT
Organism: Rhodococcus spongiicola; assembly: GCF_004011835.1. GTDB lineage: Bacteria > Actinomycetota > Actinomycetes > Mycobacteriales > Mycobacteriaceae > Prescottella > Prescottella spongiicola. The sequence goes on along the minus strand of NZ_RKLN01000016.1, from coordinate 687 downwards.
CGACCACCGACTCGAACGCCGGGTCACCGACGATGGTGGCCTCGTCGACCGCCAGACTCGCCCGCAGATTCGTTCCCCGAGCCGTCACCTCGAAACTCGCCGTGTAGGTGAGAACGTCACCGGGAACCGCCCGGAAATCGGTGACGGTGATCGGACCGTGCTGATCCGCCCAATTCGGTGCCACCGTCTGCGTCAGGGCCAACGCACCCGCACCGACCGCACCGCCCCCGATACTCGCACCAGAATTCCACGCGGCCATCGTGCCCGCTCCCCCGGCCAACAGCACCGTCGCTGCACCGGCGGCAATCGCGCCTTTCAACTTACTGTTCATGTCATGGTCAGCTTTCGTAGGACCCCGTCGGGGTAGAAGAGTTCGGCCTCATCACTGCAAATGCACACAGCACGCACCACTACTGGACAAGTGCCGCGAGCCCCGCCGGCACACCATCAGCACTCGGATCGGCCTCGGTCTTCACCCAGCCCCCCGACGATCCGACCAGATACAACTCGCCGGAATCCACAATCCACAACTCGTCGGCATCCTTCGCCCACTGCACAACGGCCTCCTCACCGACCGCGATGCTCGACACCACCGAACCCGACTCATCCGTGATCACAACCTCCGACGAAGACACCTCCGCCGCAAAGCTCCCCGACGACGACATACTCGTGATCACCGCACCACCA
>NZ_RKLN01000015.1 GCF_004011835.1 Rhodococcus spongiicola | reverse complement strand
CACGCTGGAGCAGAACGTCTCCTAGTCGTTATCGCCCAACCGGTTTCGGGTGGGTATCTCTGTTCGGTGCGTCGGTCGCCGGCCCTATCGGGGCCGGCGACCGGCGTCCCTCGGGTTCGACCGCGGCTGCCCCCAATGAAGTTCGGCCGCATACAAGTATCGAATTGGCGCGTATCGAATTGACGCGCCGGCGCCTCCACTGGGCGTATCAGGAAGGGCAACAGCATTGTCTCGTCAAGAGGTTTCGAGTTCACCGTCCGGGTTCGGTGCCCGGGTGCGTTCGTTGATGTCGGGGGGTAGGCCGCGGGCGCTTGCGTCGCTGGGGATCGTGTTGGGTCTGGGCGCGGTCGCGACGTCGGCGGCGTGGAGTGACACGGCGACGGCGACGTCGGGTGTGTTCTCGACGGGTTCGATCGATCTGCAGATCGATGGCCAGGACGGTAATCCGGATGCGTATGCGTTCACGGCGTGGTCGAAGTCGGGGTTGTATCCGGGTGAGCGGTCGAGCGCGAAGTTGCCGGTGCAGAACACGGGAACGACGCCGTTGAGTTACACGATCACGGCGTCGGCGTCGTCGTCGGACTTGGCTCCGTACATGGTGTACGTGCTCAAGGACGGTGAGCCGAACGGCGAGTCGGGTAACAGGTGCAGTGGCAACGACCTCGGGCCGGTTACCTGGATGGAGAAGGGCGGCACGACGGATGCGTTCGATGCGCCGCGGACGCTGGCGCCGGGGGAGAGCGAGTACGTGTGCTTCCAGATCAGGTTGCATCCGGACGCGGCGGATACCGCGGATACGAACAACAGTGTTGAGGGCAAGTCGGTAGATGTTGCGTTCAACTTCCACGCGACGGCGGTGTGAGCAGCATGACTACTCGAGCAAATTCGGTGGGGTCGGATCGTAAGCGGTCCGTTCGTGAGATCGCTCTGAATGTGGGGGCGATCGCCGGCCTGATCTGTGTGCTGGCCGCGGCGGCGTCGTTCTTCTTCGGTATCAAGCCGCTGGTGTTCCGTTCGGGTTCGATGTCCCCGGAGATCACGACCGGTTCGCTCGCGCTCTCGCGGAGTGTGTCGGCGTCGGACGTCGCCGTCGGTGACGTGGTCAGTGTCCTCAACCAGCAGGGCACCCGGATCACTCACCGTGTCGAGGAGATCGTCTCGTCCGACGCGACCAGTTCGGTGTGGATCCTCAAGGGTGATGCGAACGAGGCCGCGGACCTGTCCCCGTACACGGTGACCGAGGCCGACCGGGTGTTCTTCAGTGTGCCCGGGCTCGGTTACGCGGTGGCATGGCTGTCGACGCCGGTGGCGATCTTCCTCGGTGGTGCGCTGGTCGGCAGTCTGATGGTGATCGCGTTCCGGCCCACCGGGGGCCGGGGTGGTGCCGGGCGCAGCGTCGACGCCGGCTCGCCTGTGGTGGCGGAGTCCGTTGATGTCGGGCCGAACACGGTGGGGGGCAGCGACATCGACGCTGCTCCGGTGCGTGGGGCCGGGGCGGTGCCGGTGAACGCGACCCGCCGGTTGTTGCCGGCGCGGTCGTTGATGGCGGTCGGTGCGGCTGGTTTGACGGCGGTCGGTCTGACCGCGGCGGGTACCACGGCGTCGTTGACCGATACCGCGTCCGTGGCGAGCACGTTCAGTGCGAACGCGAACTTCTTTCCGACCCCGGTGGTCACCTCCACCAGCTGCAAGGACATCAGCCAGAACTGGACTGGGCTCGACTACGACGCGAAGGTCTCCTGGGCCAGCCTCGGGAAGACGCCTCTCGGTGACGACTACGAGTACCAGGTCATTGCGCGCCGTGACAGCGATGGGAGCGTCGCGATACGAAAGAACGTGGGCACCGATACGTCGTATACGTTCGACATCAACGACACCGCGAGGGATTACACCGCCGAGGTGCACACGATCAATGGCCCCAACACCTCTACGGGTTGGCGCGGTGAGAGACTCAACGCCCGGACGGTCACCTACACCACTTGCATGTTCAAGAAGAGGTACGTGGCCAATCCTTCCGGTGAGGACGTGCAGAGCGCGTCTGCCAAGAGTGTGAGCCTGGCGTCGATCGATCCGGTCGTCGAGGAGCCGGTCGTCGAGGAGCCGGTGGTTGAGGAGCCGGTCGACCTGCCCGCGGATGATGTGCCGGGTTCGGGTGCTGGTGGTGGTGCGGTGATCACGAGTATGTCGTCGTCGGGGAGCTTTGCGGCGGAGGTGTCTTCGTCGGAGGTTGTGATCACGGATGAGTCGGGTTCGGTGGTGTCGAGCATCGCGGTCGGTGAGGAGGCC
>NZ_RKLN01000014.1 GCF_004011835.1 Rhodococcus spongiicola | reverse complement strand
GGCCTCCTCACCGACCGCGATGCTCGACACCACCGAACCCGACTCATCCGTGATCACAACCTCCGACGAAGACACCTCCGCCGCAAAGCTCCCCGACGACGACATACTCGTGATCACCGCACCACCAGCACCCGAACCCGACGCATCACCGACCGGCTCCTCAACAGGCTCGTCCGCCGGCTCCTCAACAGGCTCCTCGACCACCGGCTCCTCGACCACCGGCTCCTCAACAGGCTCCTCGACCACCGGCTCCTCAACGGGCTCCTCGACCACCGGCTCCTCGACCACCGGCTCCTCGACCACCGGCTCCTCGACCACCGGCTCCTCGACGACCGGATCGATCGACGCCAGGCTCACGCTCTTGGCAGATGCGCTTTGCACGTTCTCGCCGGGAGGGTTCGCGACATACCTCTCGCCGCCGTCGCACTTCGTGATAGTGACAGTCCTGGCCTGGACTCTCTGTCCACGCCACCCCGTCGACGTGTTCGGGCCGTTCACGGTGTGCACCTCGACGGTGTAGTCCCTGCCGGTGTCGTTGATGTCAGCCGTGTACGACGTCGCTGTGCCCACGTTCTTTCTTGTCTTGACGTTTCCGTTGCTGTCCCGGCGTACAACGACCTCGTATTCGTAGTCGTCCCCCAGGGGTGTCTGCCCGAGGCTGGTCCAGGAGACCTTCGCGTCATCAGCCAGCCAACCGCCCACGGTCTGGCAGCTGGTGGAGGTGACGACCGGGGTCGGGTAGAAGTTCGCGTTCGCACTGAACGTACTGGCCACGGACGCGGTATCGGTCAACGCCGCCGTGGTACCCGCCGCGGTCAGACCGACCGCCGTCAAACCAGCCGCACCGACCGCCATCAACGACCGCGCCGGCAACAACCGGCGGGTCGCGTTCACCGGCACCGCCCCGGCCCCACGCACCGGAGCAGCGTCGATGTCGCTGCCCCCCACCGTGTTCGGCCCGACATCAACGGACTCCGCCACCACAGGCGAGCCGGCGTCGACGCTGCGCCCGGCACCACCCCGGCCCCCGGTGGGCCGGAACGCGATCACCATCAGACTGCCGACCAGCGCACCACCGAGGAAGATCGCCACCGGCGTCGACAGCCACGCCACCGCGTAACCGAGCCCGGGCACACTGAAGAACACCCGATCGGCCTCGCTGACGGTGTACGGGGACAGGTCCGCGGCCTCGTTCGCATCACCCTTGAGGATCCACACCGAACGGGTCGCATCGGACGAGACGATCTCCTCGACCCGGTGAGTGACCCGGGTGCCCTGCTGGTTGAGGACACTGACCACGTCACCGACGGCGACGTCCGACGCCGGCACACTCCGCGAGAGCGCGAGCGAACCGGTCGTGATCTCCGGGGACATCGAACCCGAACGGAACACCAGCGGCTTGACACCGAAGAAGAACGACGCCGCCGCGGCCAGCACACAAATCAGGCCGGCGATCGCGCCCACATTCAGAGCGATCTCACGAACCGACCGCATACGATCCGACCCCATCGGATTTGCTCGAGTAGTCATGCTGCTCACACCGCCGTCGCGTGGAAGTTGAACGCAACATCAACCGACTTGCCCTCAACACTGTTGTTCGTATCCGCGGTGTCCGCCGCGTCCGGATGCAACCTGATCTGGAAGCACACGTACTCGCTCTCCCCCGGCGCCAGCGTCCGCGGCGCATCGAACGCATCCGTCGTGCCGCCCTTCTCCATCCAGGTAACCGGCCCGAGGTCGTTGCCACTGCACCTGTTGCCCGACTCGCCGTTCGGCTCACCGTCCTTGAGCACGTACACCATGTACGGAGCCAAGTCCGACGACGACGCCGACGCCGTGATCGTGTAACTCAACGGCGTCGACCCGGTGTTCTGCACCGGCAACTTCGCGCTCGACCGCTCACCCGGATACAACCCCGACTTCGACCACGCCGCGAACGCATACGCATCCGGATTACCGTCCTGGCCATCGATCCGCAGATCGATCGAACCCGTCGAGAACACACCCGACGTCGCCGTCGCCGTGTCACTCCACGCCGCCGACGTCACGACCGCGCCCAGACCCAACACGATCCCCAACGACGCAAGCGCCCGCGGCCTACCCCCCGACATCAACGAACGCACCCGGGCACCGAACCCGGACGGTGAACTCGAAACCTCTTGACGAGACAATGCTGTTGCCCTTCCTGATCCATCTAGCCGGGGCGCCGAAGCGCCGGAGTCAGTGCTTTGTGCGCGGCTAGACCCCAAGTGCGGGCGCCGCGGTCGAACCCGAGGGACGCCGGTCGCCGGCCCCGATAGGGCCGGCGACCGACGCACCGAACAGAGATACCCACCCGAAACCGGTTGGGCGATAACGACTAGGAGACGTTCTGCTCCAGCGTG
>NZ_RKLN01000013.1 GCF_004011835.1 Rhodococcus spongiicola | reverse complement strand
TCGGTGATCGCGCGGCAGGTCGAGTACTGGAAGCAGGCGTTGGCGGGGTTGCCGGAGCAGTTGGATCTGCCGGCTGATCGTGCGCGTCCGGTGGTGGCCTCGCATGCGGGTGCCTCGTTCGGGTTCACGCTCGAGGAGGGGTTGACCGGCCGGGTCGAGGCGTTGGCGAAGGCGCAGGGCGCGACGGCGTTCATGGTGGTGCATGCGGCGTTGTCGGTGGTGTTGGCGCGCCTGAGTGGCACCGCGGATATTGCGGTGGGTACGCCGGTGGCCGGGCGTGGTGAGGCCGCGCTCGACGATCTGGTGGGCATGTTCGTGGGCACGTTGGTGTTGCGGGCGCAGGTGGAGTCGGGGGAGTCGTTCACGGATCTGTTGGCGCGGGTGCGGGCGACGGATCTGGCGGCGTTCGAGCATGCGGATGTGCCGTTCGAGCGCCTGGTGGAGGTGCTCGATCCGGTTCGGTCGCAGGGCCGGCATCCGTTGTTCCAGGTGGCGTTGGCGTTCCAGAATTTGGGGCAGTCGTGGCAGGGGGCGCAGCAGGGGTCGGTGGAGTTGGCGGGGTTGACCGTTGCCGCGGTCGATTTCGATGCGCAGGTCGCGAAGTTCGATCTGCAGGTGACGGTGGTTCCGGGCGCCGACCGGTGGGCGGTGGATCTGACGTATGCCACCGATCTGTTCGACGAGGCCACGATCGTCTCGTTGGGTGAGCGTCTGGTGCGGGTGCTCGAGGCGGTGACCGTCGATCCGGCGCGGCCGGTGGGGGATGTCGAGGTCCTCGACGAGTCGGAGTGGGCTGCGCTGACGGGTGTGGCGGGTCCGGTGGTGCCTCGGGTGGAGACGTTGACCGAGATCTTCGGTCGCAATGTCGCGGGCCGTCTCGGCGAGCGGGCGGTCACGTGTGCGGATACGACGTTGACGTATCGGGAACTCGACGAGCGGTCGAGTGCTCTCGCGCGTGAGTTGGCCGGTCGGGGTGTTGGTCCGGAAAGTGTTGTTGCGCTGTCGTTCCCGCGTTCGTGGGAGATGGTGTTGTGTGTGTGGGCGGTCGCGAAGACCGGTGCGGCGTTCGTTCCGGTCGATCCGACGTATCCGTCGGACCGGATCGAGCACATGGTGGCCGATTCGGCGGCGGTGATGGGGATCGCGGCCGGGGCGGTGATCGCGGATCTGCCGTCGGCGGTGGCGTGGTCGACGCTCGGTGAGCTCGAGCGGGCCGCGGCCGATGCGGGGCGGTCGGTGGCGGCGGTCACCGACGCCGATCGCACTCGCCCGTTGCGGGTCGATCATGCCGCGTATGTGATCTACACGTCCGGGTCGACGGGCAAGCCCAAGGGTGTGGTGGTCACCCATGGTGGTTTGTCGGGTCTGGTGGACGAGTCGGTGCGGTTGTACGGGGTGCGGCCGGTCGATCGTGTGATGTCGATCTGTTCGCCGAGTTTCGATCCGTCGGTGCTCGAGTGGGCGCTCGCGGCCGCTGCGGGTGCGGAGCTGGTGGTGGTGCCGCCGGAGATCCTCGGTGGTGAGGAGTTGCAGGGGTATCTCGAGCAGCATCGGGTTTCGGTGGCGTTGATCACTCCGGTGGTGTTGGGGTCGATGGATCCGGCGGGGCTCGCCGATCTGCGTTTGTTGGCGGTCGGTGGTGACGCCCCGTCGACGGAGTTGGTGGGGTCGTGGGCTCCGGGTCGGACGTTCTTCAACGCGTACGGTCCGACGGAGACGACGATCGTGTCCACCCGTGGTGAGTTGTTCGCCGGTGAGCCGCTCACGATCGGTGGCCCGGTCGCGGGTGTGGGTGCGTTGGTGCTCGATGACCGGTTGCGTCCGGTTCCGGTGGGTGTGGCTGGTGAGTTGTATCTGTCGGGTGGGGCGTTGGCGCGGGGCTATCACGGTCGTGCGGGGTTGACGTCGGATCGGTTCGTGGCGAACCCGTTCGGTGGCGGCGGTGAGCGGATGTATCGCACCGGTGATGTGGTGCGGTGGACCGAGCAGTTGGCGATCGAGTTCGTCGGGCGGTCGGATTTCCAGGTGAAGGTGCGTGGTTTCCGGATCGAGCTCGGTGAGATCGATTCGGCGTTGACCGATCATCCGGGTGTGTCGTTCGCGACGACGGTCGGGCATCGGATGGCGTCGGGGCAGACGGCGTTGGTGTCGTACGTGTTGGCCGATGCCGGTGTCGATGCCGCGGCGATCACCCGGCACGTCGAGTCTTTGTTGCCGGGGTACATGGTGCCGTCGTCGGTGATGGTGCTCGACGAGATGCCGTTGACGGCGGTCGGCAAGCTGGACCGGAAGGCGTTGCCGGTGCCGGTGTTCGAGGCGGCGGTGTTCCGGGCTCCGGTCAGTGAGGCGGAGGTCCTGGTCGCGGGTGTGTTCGCGGAGGTTCTCGGTGCCGACGAGGTCGGTCTCGATGATGATTTCTTCGCTCTGGGTGGTAATTCGCTGGTCGCGACGCAGGTCGTTGCCCGGTTGGGTGCGGTCCTCGATGCGCGGGTGCCGGTGCGGATGTTGTTCGAGGCGTCGACGGTCGAGGCGCTCGCGGGCTCGGTGCAGGCGTTGGCCGGTGGCGGCGGCCGGAAGGCGTTGGTGGCCGGTCCGCGTCCGGACCGGATCCCACTCTCGCTCGCGCAGCAGCGGATGTGGTTCCTCAACCGTCTCGAACCCGAGTCCGCCGCCTACAACATCCCATTCGC
>NZ_RKLN01000012.1 GCF_004011835.1 Rhodococcus spongiicola | reverse complement strand
CCCACGACCGCACCCGCCCCACCGTCACCGAAGACACCGCGAACTCCACACAACCACCCACACCCGACCGCACCGCAGGCCGCGGCCGGTCCGTCGGCAACGCCAACACATCCGGCAACCCCGCCAACACACCCGACCAATACGCGATCTGCCGGCCGGCCAGCGATTCGGGATCGTTCTCCGGCCCGAGCACCTCCCGCTGCCAGAGTGTGTAATCCGCGTACTGCACCTCGAGCGGTGCCCACCCCGGCTCGTGCCCGGCGAGTCGGGCCGTATACGCCACCACGACGTCCCGGGCCAACGGCGCCATCGAGAACCCGTCCGCGCAAATGTGGTGCACGACCATCGCCAACACGTGCTCGGACTCGCAGATCCGGAACAGTTGCACCCGCACCGGCACCTCGGCGGTCACATCGAACCCGAGACCGACCAGCCCCGCGATCCGCTCATCCGCCTCCTGCGCCGTCACCGGGACCGGTGTCAGATCCACCGGCACCCGCGAGACCGGCACCACCACCTGCGACGGACCCTGCTCCGAATCCGGGAACACCGTCCGCAACGCCTCGTGCCGGCCCAACACATCGGCCACCGCCGCGTCCAACGCCGCCGCATCCACCGCACCCGACAACCGGATCACCAACGGAACGTTGTATACCGCCGACTCCGGATCCAACTGGTTGAGGAACCACATCCGCTGCTGCGCCAAGGACAACGGCACCCACGAAGGCCGTGGGCGAGCCACCAGCACCGGACGCCCACCCTCACCGGCACACCGCTCGACCCGCACCGCCAATGCCTCCACCGTCGACGCCTCGAAGATCACCCGCACCGACACCCGTGCATCCAGCGCCGCACCCAGCCGGGCCACTACCCGGGTCGCGGCCAACGAGTTCCCGCCGAGCGCGAAGAAGTCATCATCGAGCCCGACCCGGTCGATACCGAGGACGTCGGCGAACACGGCGGCCACGACCTGCTGGACCCGAGTCATCGGTGCCCGGAACTCGCGGGTCTTCCACCGCGGCGGCGGCAACGCCGTCCGGTCCACCTTCTCGCTGGGGGTCAACGGGAACGCGTCGACGACCATCAGCACCGTGGGAACCATGTACGCGGGCAGCGATCGCCCGATCGCCTCGCGCACTGCCTCGGTGTCCACCGAGCGGCCGCTGTCGGGCACCACATACCCGACGAGTTGCTGGCCGAGGTCGTTTTCGTAGACCACCGCCACGGCCTGTGAGATCGCATCTTGTGTCACCAACGCCGACTCGATCTCCCCCAACTCGATCCGCAGACCCCGCACCTTCACCTGAAAATCCGTGCGCCCCAGGAACTCGAGATTCCCGTCCCGGTTCCATCGCACCAGATCCCCGGTGCGATACAACCGCGTGCCCGGAGCACCGAACGGATCCGCCACGAACCGCTCCGCCGTCAGATCCGCCCGGCCCTGATAGCCGCGGGCCACCTGCTCCCCACCGAGATACAACTCCCCGGCCACCCCGACCGGCACCGGCTGCAGACGGGCGTCGAGCACGTACCCGTTGGTGTTCCACACCGGCGCCCCGACCGGCACGGTGCGCACGTTCCGGTCGTCGCACCGGTAGGACGTCGCCGTGACCGCGACCTCGGTCGGCCCATACATGTTCTCCAGGCGTGCATCCGATTTCGCCGCCAGACGTCCGAACAGCTCCACCGGCAGTTCCTCGCCACCGACATACACCAACCGCACCGAATCCGGGATCTGCACCTCGGGATCGGCCAGCACCGTCCCCAGCATCGACGGCGCGAACACCGTCGCGGTCACACCCTCGTCCGCGATCAACGACAGCAGGTATCCCGGATCACGATGCCCGTCCGGCCGAGCGATGACCAGCCGGGCACCGATGGCTAGCGGCAGGAATAGCTCCAACACCGACGGATCGAACGTGACCGGGGTCTTCTGCACCACCGCATCGGAGTCGGTGAACGCGTATTCGGAGATCATCCACGACAACTGGTTGACGATCGCCCGGTGACTGACCGCCACCCCCTTCGGACGCCCAGTCGACCCCGACGTGAACAACACATACGCCACATTGTCCGGCCGCACCGGCCCGAGCAACTCGGAGCCGGCCACCGGCGCCGACGAATACCCCGACACATCCACCGCATCGATGTTCACCACCGGATGCCCGGACGCGGCGAATCCGTCTCCCGACGTCGACAACACACACACCGGTGCCGCGGTGTCGAGCACATGATCGTTGCGTTCACGGGGCTGGTCCGGGTCGATCGGCACATACCCACCGCCGGCCCGCAGCACCGCATAGATCCCGACTATCATCTCCACCGACCGGCGCATCCCGACCGCCACCAACGACTCCGGGCCCACCCCGGCGGCGATCAGCAACCGCGTCAACCGATTCACCCGCGCATCGAACTGCGTATATGTCAACAACTGATCCTCGAATACCACCGCCGGCGCATCCGGAGTTCGCGCCACCTGATCGGCGAACTCATCGAGCAACAACACTCCCGGCACCACACGACGGGTGTCATTCCACTCCGACACCATCCGGCGCCGCTCGACATCACCGAGAACCGACACATCCCCCACCGCAACCGACGGATCATCGACAACCGCCTCGAGCACCCGCACGAACCGCTCCGCGACCCCCAGCACCGTTCCCGGATCGAAGATGTCCGCCGCATACACCAACGACCCCTCATACCCGCCGTCGGCCGCCTCACCGAGCGACATCGACAGATCGAATGGAACCGCCACCCGATCCACCTCGACCGGCGTGATCGTCAACCCCGGCAACTCGACCTGCGACTCGGTGTAATTCTGGAACGCCAACATCACCTGAAACAGCGGCGAGAACGACTGCGACCGCGTCGGATTCAACTTCTCCACCAGAGCCTCGAACGGCACATCCGCATGCGCGAACGCCTCGAGATCCCTCTCCCGCACCCGATCGACCAACTCGGTGAACGACAGGCCAGGATCACACTCGACCCGCAACACCAACGTGTTCACGAACATCCCGACCAGATCATCGAGCGCCGCCTCACCCCGACCCGCGACCGCCGACCCCACCGCAACATCGGTGCTGCCACTGAGCTTCGCCAACACCACCGCAAGCGCCGCATGCACCACCATGAACGCAGTCGCCCCCCGCTCCCGCGCCCACACCTGCACCCGCCCCACCGTCACCGAAGACACCGCGAACTCGACACTGCCACCCACACCCGACCGCACCGCAGGCCGCGGCCGGTCCGTCGGCAACGCCAACACATCCGGCAACCCCGCCAACACACCCGCCCAATACGCGATCTGCCGACCGGCCAGCGACTCCGGATCGTCCTCCGACCCGAGCACCTCCCGCTGCCACACCGTGTAATCCGCGTACTGCACCTCGAGCGGCGCCCACCCCGGCTCGTCCCCGGCGAGCCGGGCCGTGTACGCCACCACCACGTCCCGGGCCAACGGCGCCATCGAGAACCCGTCCGCGCAAATATGGTGCACGACCATCGCCAACACGTGCTCGGACTCGCAGACCCGGAACAACCGCACCCGCACCGGCACCTCGGCGGTCACGTCGAACCCGAGACCGACCAGCTCCGCGATCTGCTCATCCGCCTCCTCCGCGGTCACCGGGGCCGGTGTCAGATCCACCGGCACCCGTGAGACCGGCACCACCACCTGCGACGGACCCTGCTCCGAATCCGGGAACACCGTCCGCAACGCCTCGTGCCGGACGAGCACATCGGCCACCGCCGCGTCCAACGCCGCCACATCCAGCGCACCCGACAACCGGATCGCCACCGGAACGTTGTATACCGCCGACTCCGGATCCAACTGGTTCAGGAACCACATCCGCTGCTGCGCCAAGGACAACGGCACCCGCGAAGGCCGCTCACCGGCCACCAGCACCGGTCGCCCACCCTCACCGGCACACCGCTCGACCCGCACCGCCAACGCCTCCACCGTCGACGCCTCGAAGATCACCCGCACCGACACCCGCGCATCCAGCGCTGCACCCAGTCGGGCCATTACGCGGGTCGCGGCCAGCGAGTTCCCGCCGAGGGCGAAGAAGTCGTCATCGAGCCCGACCCGGTCGATGCCGAGGACGTCGGCGAACACGGCGGCCACGACCTGCTGGATCGGGGTCGTCGGCGCCC
>NZ_RKLN01000011.1 GCF_004011835.1 Rhodococcus spongiicola | reverse complement strand
AACGGGTGTTCGGCGGTGTCCTACTCTCCCACACCCTGTCGGGTGCAGTACCATCGGCGCTGGAGGGCTTAGCTTCCGGGTTCGGAATGGGGCCGGGCGTTTCCCCTCCGCTATGGCCGCCGTAACTCTGTGAAACTGTCACACCCCCCTTTTTTGGTTCGCCGGCGGTTTGCCGGCGGGTGGGGGGTTGTGTGTTGTTTCAGATACTGCACAGTGGACGCGTAGCTTCTTCGTGGTAAGTCCTCGGCCGATTAGTACCAGTCACCTGCACACATTGCTGTGCTTCCAGTTCTGGCCTATCAACCCGGTGGTCTGCCGGGGGCCTTACCCCCTCGAGGGGGTGAGAAACCTCATCTTGGAACAGGCTTCCCGCTTAGATGCTTTCAGCGGTTATCCCTTCCGAACGTGGCCAACCAGCGGTGCTCCTGGCGGAACAACTGGCACACCAGAGGTTCGTCCGTCCCGGTCCTCTCGTACTAGGGACAGCCTTCCTCAAGTTTCTGACGCGCGCGGCGGATAGAGACCGAACTGTCTCACGACGTTCTAAACCCAGCTCGCGTGCCGCTTTAATGGGCGAACAGCCCAACCCTTGGGACCTACTCCAGCCCCAGGATGCGACGAGCCGACATCGAGGTGCCAAACCATCCCGTCGATATGGACTCTTGGGGAAGATCAGCCTGTTATCCCCGGGGTACCTTTTATCCGTTGAGCGACACCGCTTCCACATGCCGGTGCCGGATCACTAGTCCCGACTTTCGTCCCTGCTCGACCCGTCAGTCTCACAGTCAAGCTCCCTTGTGCACTTGCACTCGCCACCTGATTGCCAACCAGGCTGAGGGAACCTTTGGGCGCCTCCGTTACATTTTGGGAGGCAACCGCCCCAGTTAAACTACCCACCAGGCACTGTCCCTGAACCAGATCATGGTCCGAGGTTAGAGGTCCAATACGATCAGAGTGGTATTTCAACAACGACTCCACGAACACTGGCGTGCCCGTTTCACAGTCTCCCACCTATCCTACACAAACCGAACCGAACACCAATACCAAGCTATAGTGAAGGTCCCGGGGTCTTTTCGTCCTGCCGCGCGTAACGAGCATCTTTACTCGTAATGCAATTTCGCCGAGTCTGTGGTTGAGACAGCAGAGAAGTCGTTACGCCATTCGTGCAGGTCGGAACTTACCCGACAAGGAATTTCGCTACCTTAGGATGGTTATAGTTACCACCGCCGTTTACTGGGGCTTAAATTCTCAGCTTCGCCATTGCTGGCTGACCGGTCCTCTTAACCTTCCAGCACCGGGCAGGCGTCAGTCCGTATACATCGTCTTACGACTTCGCACGGACCTGTGTTTTTAGTAAACAGTCGCTTCTCTCTGGTCTCTGCGGCCCCCACCAGCTCGGAGTGCAAGACTCGTCACCGGCGAAGGCCCCCCTTCTCCCGAAGTTACGGGGGCATTTTGCCGAGTTCCTTAACCACAGTTCTCTCGATCGCCTCGGTATTCTCTACCTGACCACCTGTGTCGGTTTGGGGTACGGGCCGTGTGAAAGCTCGCTAGAGGCTTTTCTCGGCAGCATAGGATCACTGAATTCGCCTCACTCGGCTACGCGTCACGTCTCAGGCATCGTGAGTGGCGGATTTGCCTACCACTCGCCCTACACGCTTACACCAGTATCACCACTGACTGGCTCAGCTACCTTCCTGCGTCACCCCATCGCTTGGCTACTACCAGATCGGTTCACGCGCATCCACCCACCGAAGACCCGAAGGTCCAAGGCCGGCTTCTGGGCGCTTAGCATCACTGATTCACCAGGGGCGCGTTCACACGGGTACGGGAATATCAACCCGTTGTCCATCGACTACGCCTGTCGGCCTCGCCTTAGGTCCCGACTCACCCTGGGCGGATTAACCTGGCCCAGGAACCCTTGGTCATTCGGCGGACGAGTTTCTCACTCGTCTTTCGCTACTCATGCCTGCATTCTCACTCGCGCAGCCTCCACAACTAGTTCACACTGCTGCTTCCACGACTGCACGACGCTCCCCTACCCACCCACACCACTGCACACGCCCCCGCAGGGGCGCATGAATGTGTTGTGTGAGTGCCGCGGCTTCGGCGGTGTACTTGAGCCCCGCTACATTGTCGGCGCAGGATCACTTGACCAGTGAGCTATTACGCACTCTTTCAAGGGTGGCTGCTTCTAAGCCAACCTCCTGGTTGTCTTCGCGACCCCACATCCTTTTCCACTTAGTACACGCTTAGGGGCCTTAGCCGGCGATCTGGGCTGTTTCCCTCTCGACTACGAAGCTTATCCCCCGCAGTCTCACTGCCGCGCTCTCACACCCTGGCATTCGGAGTTTGGCTGACGTCAGTAACCTTGTGGGGCCCATCGGCCATCCAGTAGCTCTACCTCCAGAGTGAAACACGCGACGCTGCACCTAAATGCATTTCGGGGAGAACCAGCTATCACGGAGTTTGATTGGCCTTTCACCCCTACCCACAGCTCATCCCCTCAGTTTTCAACCTAAGTGGGTTCGGGCCTCCACGACGTCTTACCGTCGCTTCACCCTGGCCATGGGTAGATCACTCCGCTTCGGGTCTAGAACATGCCACTACAGGTCGCCCTATTCGGACTCGCTTTCGCTACGGCTCCCCCACACGGGTTAACCTCGCGACATGCCACTAACTCGCAGGCTCATTCTTCAAAAGGCACGCCATCACCCACCCACCCGAAGGCGGCGCAGGCTCTGACGGATTGTAAGCGCACGGTTTCAGGTACTATTTCACTCCCCTCCCGGGGTACTTTTCACCTTTCCCTCACGGTACTCGTCCGCTATCGGTCACCAGGGAGTATTCAGGCTTATCGGGTGGTCCCGACAGATTCACAGCAGATTTCACGGGCCCGCTGCTACTCGGGTGTCCGCCACGACAGTCACCATGTTTTCGTCTACGGGACTCTCACCCTCTACGACAGGCCGTTCCAGACCACTTCGACTAACACGATGATTTCTCACTGTCGGCCAATCCGGCAGAATTGACTATGGCGGATCCCACAACCCCACGAATGCAACGCCCGCCGGCTATCACACACCCATGGTTTAGCCTCATCCGCTTTCGCTCGCCACTACTCACGGAATCACATGTTGTTTTCTCTTCCTGTGGGTACTGAGATGTTTCACTTCCCCACGTTCCCTCCACACACCCTATACATTCAGGTGCGGGTAACCACACATCACTGTGGCTGGGTTTCCCCATTCGGACATCCTCGGATCTCAGCTCGGTTGACAGCTCCCCGAGGCTTAACGCAGCCTCCCACGTCCTTCATCGGCTCCTGGTGCCAAGGCATCCACCGTACGCTCTTAAACACTTACAACAAAGATGCTCGCGTCCACTGTGCAGTTCTCAAACAACACACCCCGCCCGGAACACCACGCCGACACCAGACCACCACCGAAGCAATGCGGTCTGCCGACCATCCGAACAGGATCAGTCCTACCTTCGAGGAAACACTCGCGTGTTCTCTCAGGACCCAACAGTGCGCCGATATAACCCCTCTTCCCACCGGCACACGGGCCGGCGGCAACGAAGAGGAATGGCTGTCAGTGTTCCACCCATGAGCTCCTGCCGCTCCACATCCGGGAGCTGAAACAGGCTCTGCCAGACCATCATCCACCGACTCCTCGGCGGTCCACGTCTGGAGAACGCTCCTTAGAAAGGAGGTGATCCAGCCGCACCTTCCGGTACGGCTACCTTGTTACGACTTCGTCCCAATCGCCGATCCCACCTTCGACGGCTCCCTCCCCGAGGGGTTGGGCCACCGGCTTCGGGTGTTACCGACTTTCATGACGTGACGGGCGGTGTGTACAAGGCCCGGGAACGTATTCACCGCAGCGTTGCTGATCTGCGATTACTAGCGACTCCGACTTCACGGGGTCGAGTTGCAGACCCCGATCCGAACTGAGACCGGCTTTAAGGGATTCGCTCCACCTCACGGCATCGCAGCCCTCTGTACCGGCCATTGTAGCATGTGTGAAGCCCTGGACATAAGGGGCATGATGACTTGACGTCGTCCCCACCTTCCTCCGAGTTGACCCCGGCAGTCTCCTGCGAGTCCCCGCCATTACGCGCTGGCAACACAGGACAAGGGTTGCGCTCGTTGCGGGACTTAACCCAACATCTCACGACACGAGCTGACGACAGCCATGCACCACCTGTATACCGACCACAAGGGGGCACCCATCTCTGGGTGTTTCCGGTACATGTCAAACCCAGGTAAGGTTCTTCGCGTTGCATCGAATTAATCCACATGCTCCGCCGCTTGTGCGGGCCCCCGTCAATTCCTTTGAGTTTTAGCCTTGCGGCCGTACTCCCCAGGCGGGGCGCTTAATGCGTTAGCTACGGCACGGATCCCGTGGAAGGAAACCCACACCTAGCGCCCACCGTTTACGGCGTGGACTACCAGGGTATCTAATCCTGTTCGCTACCCACGCTTTCGCTCCTCAGCGTCAGTTACTGCCCAGAGACCCGCCTTCGCCACCGGTGTTCCTCCTGATATCTGCGCATTTCACCGCTACACCAGGAATTCCAGTCTCCCCTGCAGTACTCGAGTCTGCCCGTATCGCCTGCAAGCCCGCAGTTGAGCTGCGGGTTTTCACAGACGACGCGACAAACCGCCTACGAGCTCTTTACGCCCAGTAATTCCGGACAACGCTCGCACCCTACGTATTACCGCGGCTGCTGGCACGTAGTTGGCCGGTGCTTCTTCTGCAGGTACCGTCACTTGCGCTTCGTCCCTGCTGAAAGAGGTTTACAACCCGAAGGCCGTCATCCCTCACGCGGCGTCGCTGCATCAGGCTTTCGCCCATTGTGCAATATTCCCCACTGCTGCCTCCCGTAGGAGTCTGGGCCGTGTCTCAGTCCCAGTGTGGCCGGTCGCCCTCTCAGGCCGGCTACCCGTCGTCGCCTTGGTAGGCCATTACCCCACCAACAAGCTGATAGGCCGCGGGCCCATCCTGCACCAGTAAACCCTTTCCACCACACACCATGCGATGCGCGGTCCTATCCGGTATTAGACCCAGTTTCCCGGGCTTATCCCAGAGTGCAGGGCAGATCACCCACGTGTTACTCACCCGTTCGCCGCTCGTGTACCCCCGAAGGGGCCTTACCGCTCGACTTGCATGTGTTAAGCACGCCGCCAGCGTTCGTCCTGAGCCAGGATCAAACTCTCCGTTGAAGACTCTCGATCAACCGGACCAGCCGGCAATCAGCCATACGACATCGAGTCAAATCACCAGCATGAAAAACTCAAACTAGCATTTCGCCAGCCGCCCCGGACGGAAGA
>NZ_RKLN01000010.1 GCF_004011835.1 Rhodococcus spongiicola | reverse complement strand
TGAACCCGAACGAGGCACCCGCATGCGAGGCCACCACCGGACGCGCACGATCAGCCGGCAGATCCAACTGCTCCGGCAACCCCGCCAACGCCTGCTTCCAGTACTCGACCTGCCGCGCGATCACCGACTCCGGATCGTCCTCCGAACCGAGGACCTCCCGCTGCCACAACGCGTAATCGGCGTACTGCACCGCAAGCGGCGCCCACCCCGGAACCACACCCGCGGTCCGCGCCGCATACGCGGTCACCACATCCCGCATCAGCGGGCCCATCGAGAACCCATCCGCCGCAATGTGATGCAACACCAGCACCAGCACATGCTCGGTCGGGGACACCTCGAACAACGCGACCCGCAGCGGGACCTCGCTCGTGACGTCGAACGACGACCACACGAGATCGCCCATTGCTTCGAGCAGCTCGTCGGCGGTGACGGCAATCGGGTCGAGCGGGATGGTGACCTGCGATGGCGGACGAACCATCTGGCTGCCGACTCCGTCGACGTCGGGGTAGACGGTGCGCAGGGATTCGTGGCGCGCGATCACGTCGCCGACGGCCGCGCGCAACGCGGTCCGGTCGAGCAGACCCGACAGCCGAACTGCGATCGGGATGTTGTTGCCGGTCGACGAGGTATCGAACCGGTTCAGGAACCACATGCGCTGCTGCGCGTACGACAGCGGGATGACGTCGGGGCGGCGCCGGGCGACGAGCCGGACCCTGCCACCGACACTGCCACCAGCGATCTGCTCGATCTGCACCGCGAGAGCGCGGACGTTGGAGACCTCGAACAGTGTGCGGACGGGGATCGATGTGTCGAGTTCCTCGCCGAGGCGGGCCACGGCGCGTGTCCCGATCAGCGAGTTTCCGCCGAGTTCGAAGAAGTCGTCGTCGCGTCCTACCCGGTCGACGCCGAGCAACTCGGCGAACACGTCGGCGACGATCTCCTCGATCGGAGTCTCCGGAGCCTGGAACTCGCGAACCTCGAACTCGGGTTCCGGCAACGCCCGACGGTCGAGCTTTCCGCTCGCGCTGATCGGCAGCTCGTCGATCTCGATGACCGCTGCTGGGACCATGTACGACGGCAGAGCCCGTCCCACCGCGTCCTTTACAGCAGCGTTATCGATCGATTCTTCTCCCGCGGCAACGAGATATGCGACCAGGCGCTCACTCTTGACCAAGACCACGGCCTGCGCGACGGCGTCGAGTCGGTGCAGGACAGCCTCGATCTCGCCGAGCTCGATCCGGAAACCTCGCAGCTTGACCTGATCGTCGGCACGCCCGACGTACTCGATCACGCGATCCGCGGTCGTCCGCACGACGTCGCCGGTGCGGTACAGCCGAGTACCGGCATCCCCGAACGGGTTCGGAACGAAACGTTGGGCGGTCAGACCGGCACGCTCGTGGTACCCACGAGCCAGTCCGGGTCCCTCGAGGTACAACTCACCCACGACCCCCGCAGGAACGGGCCGCAAACGTCCGTCGAGTACGTAGGTGTTCGCGCCGCGGATCGCGCGCCCGATCGTCACAGGCTCGCCCGGCACCAACGCATCGGAGATGTTCGACGCCACCGTCGCCTCGGTCGGACCGTACGCATTGAACATCCGCCGCCCACCAGTAACCCACCGGGCCACCAGCTCCGCCGAACACGCCTCACCACCGACAACCACCACACGCAGCGCATCCAGACCCGACGGATCAACCGACGCCAACGCCGCCGGCGTCACGAACGCATGCGTGACCCCCTGCACCCGAAGAAGCTCCGCCAACTCGTGGCCACCGTAAATCGACGTCGGCGCAATCACCATCGTCGCACCCGCCCCGAACGCCATCAGCAACTCGAGAACCGACGCATCGAAACTCGGCGACGCGAAATGCAACGTCCGCGCACCCGCCTCGAGGCCATACCGCTCCACCTGCTCGGCCGCGAACGCCGCCAACCCCGTGTGCGTAACTACAACACCCTTGGGCACACCCGTCGAACCCGACGTGTAGATCACGTAGGCGGGGTGGCTCGGAGTCAGTGCCCGCACCCGGTCGACGTCCGACACTCGAACGACCGACTGTTCTGCGACCGCCGTGGACACTGCGGCATCGTCGAGGACCAACCACGGAACACCCTCGGGCAAGGCCGCGGCATGCTCGGAGGTCGTCACACCCAGCAGCGCGCCCGAGTCCGAAACCATGTGCGCGACACGGCTGCCCGGGTAAGTGGGGTCAACCGGCACGAACGCGGCACCCGACTTCGCGACCGCCCAGACCGCGGTCACGGACTCGACGGATCGGGTCAGGGCCACGGCGACGACATCCTCGGGGCCTACGCCGCGCGACGCCAGAACCCGCGCCAGGCGGGTGGACCGCTCGTCCAGCTCGCGGTAGGTGACCTCCGTTTCGCCCGACACGAGCGCGACCCTGTCCGAGTCAGCGTCAGCCGCCGCAGCCAGCAGATCGGTCAGCAGCATCGGTTCGGGAGCAACGGGCCCGACCGGTCCGGTCAGTTGCGCCGCCTCGTCGACACCGAGCAGGTCGATGTCACCGACGACGACGTCCGGCGACGCGACGACGGCCTCGAGGACTCGGCCGAAGCGAACCGTCAACGCGCGCACGGTAGATTCGTCGAACAGGTCCGTCGCATACGTGAAGCCGGCCGCCATACCCTGGGCGGTTCCGTTCTCGTCGATGGACTCACGGAACGTGAACTGCAGGTCGAACTTCGCCACCTCGGTGTCGAGGTCGACCTGGTCGAGTGTCAGGCCGTGCAGGTCGAGGTGCGTTGGACCGAGGTTCTCGAACGAGAGCATCACCTGGACCAGCGGGTGTCGCGCTGTCGATCGCGCGGGGTTGATGATCTCGACGAGCCGCTCGAAGGGGATGTCCGAGTGCGCAAAGGCCCCGAGTGCTGCGTCCCGAGCGTGCGCGAGAACCTCGGTGAACCTGGCGTCCTGCTCGACGTCGGTTCTCAGGACCAGGGTGTTGACGAACATGCCCACGAGGTCGTCGAGTGCCTGCTCGCCGCGCCCGGCGACCGGCGTGCCGATTGCGATGTCCGACGTGCCAGCCATCCGCGACAGCAGCACCGAAAGCGCGGCGTGCACGACCATGAACAGGGACGCGCGGTGTGTATGCGCGAGTTCGGTGAGCGCCTGGTGGACTTCCGGGGAAATCTCGAACTCGACGTGTGCGCCGCGGAACGATTGCTGCGCCGGGCGGATCCGGTCCGTGGGCAGGTCGAGCTGGTCGGGCAAGCCGGCTAGGTGTTCGGCCCAGTAACGCGCCTGGCTCGAGACCACCGAGTTGGCGTCGTCCTCGGAACCGAGGATCTCGCGTTGCCATAGCGCGTAGTCCGCGTACTGCACCGGCAGCGGCGTCCATGCCGGATGAGCCCACTGGGTACGCCCCGCGTACGCCGCCATGATGTCGCGTGCCATCGGGCCCATCGACCAACCGTCCGCACTGATGTGGTGCACCACGATCACGAGGACATGCTCGGTCGGGGTGACGCGGAACAGTTCGGCCCGCACCGGCGCCTCGACGGTTACGTCGAATCCGCGCCCAGCAAGCGTCAGCGCCCCGTGCCGCAGTCCCTCCTGGGAGACGTCACAAGGGGACAGGTTCGGCGCCACCTGGACCGCGTCCAGCACCACCTGATGCGGCCCGTCCGGTGAGTCGGGGAAGATGGTCCGGAGAGACTCGTGCCGGTCGAGGACATCCGTGACTGCGACCTGGAGGCCGCTGACATCGAGAACGCCGGACATGCGCAGTCCGACAGCCAGGTTGTACGTAGGTGATTCGGGATCGAGGCGGTTGAGGAACCACATCCGATGTTGCGCGAGCGACAGCGGGACGCGGTCCGGTCGGGTTCGGGCGACGAGGGCCTTGCGAGCGCCTGCGCCCGCATGCTGCTCGATGTGGACCGCGAGCGCGCCGACGGTGGAGGCCTCGAAAAGCACTCGCACCGGAACCCGCGTGTCGAGCGCGGCCCCCAGGCGGGACACCACCTGTGTCGCGATCAGCGAGTTACCGCCCATCGCGAAGAAGTCGTCGTCGACTCCCACCCGCTGGACGTCCAGAACGTCGGCGAACACGTCGGCGACGATCTCCTCGATCGGGGTCGTCGGGGCACGGAACTCGCGTGCGGCGACCACCGGCGCCGGCAGCGCCTTCCGATCCAGCTTGCCGGAGGGGTTGAGCGGGAACGCCTCGAGTTCGACGAACACCGACGGCACCATGTACGAGGCGAGCGACTTCGACAGGCCCGCCCGCACCGCGGCCTCGTCCACCGGCCCGTAGGTGGGCACGAGGTAGGCGACGAGCTGCTCGTCGCGGACGAGGACGACCGTCTGGGCGATCTCGTCGCGTTCGAGGAGCGCGGCCTCGATCTCGCCGAGCTCGATCCGCAGACCGCGCAGCTTCACCTGGAAGTCGGTGCGCCCCAGGTACTCCAACTCGCCGTTCGCGCTCCACCGCACCAGGTCTCCGGTGCGATACATCCGCTCACCGGCGCCACTGTACGGATCGGCGACGAAGCGCTCGGCCGACAGATCGGGCCGGCGAACGTACCCGCGCGCGAGCTGGACCCCGGCCAGATACAACTCACCGGGCACCCCGACCGGCACCGGCCGCAACCGGTCGTCGAGGACGAGCACCCGCGTGTTCCATACCGGCGCACCAATCGGCACCGAGGACACATCCGCATCGGTGACCTCGTGGTAGGTGACGTCCACCGCAGCCTCGGTCGGCCCGTACAGGTTGTGCAGCACCGCACCTGGCACGACGTCCCGGAACTTGGCCGCGGTCTGTGCCGGCAACGCCTCGCCCGAGGCGAACACGGTCCGCAGAGCGACGACGTCCCGCACGGCAGGTTCGGCCACGAAGACCGACAGCATCGACGGCACGAAATGCGCCACCGTCACGCCCTGCTCGACCATCACCCGCGCCAGATACGCCGGATCCCGGTGCCCGTCCGGGATCGCAATTACCAGCGCTGCACCGATCTGCAACGGCCAGAACAACTCCCACACCGACACGTCGAAAGTGAAGGGTGTCTTCTGCAGCACCACGTCCGAGCCGTCCAGCTGGTACTCGGCCTGCATCCACACCAGGCGATTGACGATTGCCGCGTGGGAGACCGCCACACCCTTCGGCCGCCCCGTCGACCCCGACGTGAAGATCACGTACGCGGTGTTCGACGACCGCAACGGCGCCACCCGCTCGAGGTCGGTGACCGGGCCATCAGCCAGACCGGTCTCGTCGAACGAATCGACATGCACCACAGGAACATCGGAGCCCGGATCGAACCCGTCCCGGGTGGTGGTGAGAACCAGCACCGGGTCGGCGGTATCGAGGATGTAGCCGTTACGGTCGGCCGGCTGATCCGGATCGACCGGCACGTACCCGCCACCGGCGACCGTGACCGCATACACCGCCACCAACATCTCCACCGACCGGCCCATCGCCACCGCGACCAGCGACTCCGGACCCACACCCGCGGCGATCAGCAACCGCGCCAACCGGTGGACCCGGCCCGCGAACTCCGCATACGACACCGACCGGCCCTCGAACACCACAGCCGCCGCGTCCGGGGTCCGTGCCGCCTGCGCCTCGA
>NZ_RKLN01000001.1 GCF_004011835.1 Rhodococcus spongiicola | reverse complement strand
AGTTACGGCGGCCATAGCGGAGGGGAAACGCCCGGCCCCATTCCGAACCCGGAAGCTAAGCCCTCCAGCGCCGATGGTACTGCACCCGACAGGGTGTGGGAGAGTAGGACACCGCCGAACACCCGTTCCCGAAGGCCCCCACCGAATCACGGTGGGGGCCTTCGGCATACCCACACCCCGACACCCGCAGGCCGACCCCGGTCGAATCCACGTCCGCCCAGCGGCGTATAAATACATCTTGTGTCTAAGTTGCATTCAGCAGCAGAGGTGGCCTACCGCCAGGTCAAGGAGCTCATCCTGTCCGGGGAGCTTCCGGGTGGAGAACTCATCAGCGAGGGCGAGATCGCAACCCGCATGGGGTGCAGCCGGACGCCCGTGCGGGAGGCGTTCCTACGGCTCGAAGCGGAGGGCTGGATGCGGCTCTATCCGAAGCGGGGAGCGCTGGTCGTGCCGATCGCGGAGGGGGAGGCCGAGCACGTCGTCGATGCGCGTCTGCTCCTGGAGGTGCACGCCGTCGAAGCCGTCGTGGCAGATCGCCGTACTCGGGAGGAGCTCGTCGCGACGCTCCGGACGAATCTGTCGCAGCAACGTGAGCTGGTCGCGTCCACGTGCGATGCCGCGCGGTTCAGTGTGCTCGACGCCGACTTCCATCGGGCGCTGGTGCGCGCCGGGGGCAATCCGCTGCTCGATGCCTTCTATGACGGGCTCAGAGAGCGTCAGCGCAGAATGATGGCTCATTCTCTCGCCCGCGATCCGGAACAGATCACCAAGGTCATCGAGGATCACACCCGCCTGGCCGACCTGATCGAGGCCGCGGACGCGGAAGGATTCGCGTCGGCCGTCCGGCGGCACATGCGAGAGGTCCACGCTCTCAGGATGGGTGGGCGGCGATGACCGCGGTCGAAGACAGAGTTGCCGTCACCACCATCGAGGCGCCCACGCGTCTGCGGGCGTGGATGCTCGTTGCCGCGGGCATGTTCGCAGTGGCATGGGGTGGCAACGAGTTCACGCCGTTGCTGGTCATGTACAGGCTCGAACACGGATTCTCACAGGTGATGGTCGACACCTTCCTGTTCGCATACGTGCTCGGCGTCGTTCCCGCGCTGCTGGTCGGAGGTCCGCTGTCGGACCGGCTGGGCCGACGCCCCTTGATGCTGCCGGCGCCGTTCATCGCGGTGGCGGGTTCACTGGTACTGGCGGCGGGCTCGGAGTCCGCGGCCTTGTTGATCGCCGGGCGAGTCCTCTCGGGGGTAGCGCTGGGGCTGGGCATGGCGGTCGGCGGAAGCTGGCTCAAGGAGCTGTCGACGCCCGACCGAGACCCGTCGGCCCGGCCCGGATCCGGTGCCCGACGCGCCGCGATGAGTCTGACCGCCGGGTTCGGCATCGGCGCGGGCGTTGCCGGCGTCCTCGCACAGTGGGCGCCATGGCCGAACGTGCTCCCGTATGCCGTGCACTCGACGCTCGCCCTGGCCGTCGGTGCTGCGCTGCGGTGGGTGCCCGAGACTCGCGCCGCCGTACGGGACGACTCGATCGGGTCCTTCACGCGGGACCTGAGGATCCCCTCGGCGGGGCACCGGCGGTTCCTTTACGTTGTGGCCCCGGTGGCGCCGTGGGTGTTCGGTGCCGCCGCATCGGCATACGCGGTGATGCCGGCACTCATGACCAGCCGCAGTGGCGGTGTGCCCGTGGCGTTCTCGGCACTGCTGTGCGTGATCGCTCTCAGCTCGGGATTCGCGATCCAGGCACTCGGGCGCAGGATCGATACTCCACGCAACGGCCGGGCGGTCGCCGTGGCCTTCGGAGTGCTCGTGGCAGGCATGTCCATTGCGGCTGTCGCATCGGGAGTCCTAACGGTGCCCATGTCGATGATCGCGGCCGCGGTCCTCGGGTGTGGCTACGGTCTCGCGCTGGTATCGGGCTTGCTGGAGGTCCAACGCATCGCCGGACCGGACGATCTGGCCGGTCTCACTGCGGTCTTCTACTCCCTCAGCTACCTGGGCTTCGCGGTGCCGGCGGTGATGGCGATGATCACGGAGGCAAACCCTGCGTTGACCTACCCGCTGATGTTCGTCGTCGGAGCGGTGGCCGCGTTGGCGAGCCTGGCGCTCGTCCTCGTCAAGTGGCGTCGGTACCTGCCCGAGCCCGCGACGGACGCCGCGTCAGGGCTTGGGTAGTGCTTTGTCCGCGAGCCAAGCAACCCACAGGGAGTGCAGGGGTTTGTCGCTGAAATGCGCTGCCAGGGACGTGAACTGTTCGGTGGATACCGTCGAGTGCCGGTACTTGGCGGTCCACTTCCGCAGCAAGGCGAAGAAGGCGTCATCGCCGATCGTCTGCCGCAGCGCGTGCAGCGCGAGGGCTCCACGCTTGTAGATGCGGTCGTCGAACATCATCTCCGGGCCGGGGTCACCGAGGACGATGTCCTGCGGCTTGCAGAGGAGGCCGCGATGCGCCTCGAGCGCGTGGGTATTGGCATCGGGTCCGCCGGAGTTCTCGGACCACAGCCATTCCGCGTAGCACGCGAAACCCTCGTGCAGCCAGATGTCCTTCCACATCCCCACGGTCAGGCTGTTGCCGAACCACTGGTGCGCAAGTTCATGTGCGACAAGGCGTTCCGAGCCGCGTCGTCCGTCACAATGGTTGGCCCCGAAGATCGACATACGCTGCGCCTCGATCGGGATCTCGAGATCGTCGCCGGTGATGACGACCGAGTAGTCCGCGAAGGGGTAGGGGCCGAAGAGTTTTTCGAAGACCTCCATCATCCGGGGCTGGCGTTCGAAGTCGTGGTCGAATCGAGTGCGTAGCTCGGCCGGGTGCAGCGCGTACATCGGGACCCGGCCGCCGTCCACGCGTCGGCGCACGTACGGGCCGATCTGGACGGTGGCCAGATAGCTCGCCATCGGTTCGGTCTGCTCGTACACCCTGGTGTTCTGGCTAGCCTTGGCCTGCCTGCCGACCAGCTTGCCGTTTGCCACCGCGTAGTACGGCGAATCGGTGGTGATCGAGATGCGGTAGCTGGCTTTGCAACTCGGGTGGTCGTCGCAGGGGAACCAGGACGATGCACCGTTGGGCTGGCTCGCGACGAGCGACCCTTCGGTCAGTTCCTCCCAACCGACGTCGCCCCACATGCTCGCGATCGGCTGGGGATTACCGGCGTACTGGACGGTGATCGCGAGGATGCCGCCGGCGGGGATCTTCTGCGCGGGAGTGATCGTCAGCTTGCCGCCACGGTGAGTGAACTTCGCACTGCGACGGCCGTTCACCGACACCTTCGACACTTGCATCGCCTGGGCGAGGTCGAGGGAGAACCTGCTCCGGACGTCGGTGGTGGTGGCGGTGATCGACGCCTTCCCGGTGAGTCGGTTGCTGTGGACCTTGTAGACCAGCGCGAGGTCGTACCGGGACACTCGGTACCCACCGTTGCCGTGTCCCGGCAGGTACGGGTCGATCGGCTCGTCCGGAGCCTTGCCGGGCTTCACCGTGGTCCCCCGTCCGAGTCGTTCCACGGGGCAATCGGATTCCCCTGCCACCGTGTCGACGGTGGGACGACGTCGCCGCGCATCACCAGGGATGCGGGCCCGACGGTGGCGCCGGCGCCGAGTCCGGCGGCGGGCAGCGCGACGCAGTGCGGACCCAGGGTGGCGCCGGCTCCCAACGTGACGGTGTCCATGGACATGATCCGATCATGGAATAGGTGTGTTTGCACGACGCACCCGCGTTCGACGGTCGCGCCGTCGTCGAGGGTCACCAGGTCGGCTTCGGGTAGCCAGTAGGTCTCGCACCACACGCCGCGGCCGATCGTCGCGCCGAGCCCACGCAGCCACACGTTCATCACGGCGGTGCCGGTCGCGGCGCGGGCGAACCACGGCGCGGCGACGGTCTCGACGAACGCGTCCGACACCTCGTTGCGCCACACGAACGAACTCCACAGCGGGTGTTCGCTTGCGCGGATCCGTCCGACGACGAGTCGCTTCGCCGCCACGGACACTGCACCCGCAACGGCACCCGCGATCAGCAGCACCACGCCGCCGCTGAGTGCCGCGAGCCCGAACCCGCCGACCGAGACCAGCCATGCCAGGGTGAACAGCACGCCGAGGCCGATGCCGAACGTGACCATCACGGGGAACAGCCGGCACGTCTCGATCACGGCGCGGGCGATCTTCAACTGCAGCGGTGGATCGAACGTGCGGGTGGCATCGGACTCGGTTGCAGCCCGGCGCAGCCGCACCGGTGGGCTGCCCAGCCATGACGATCCCGACTTCGCCTTGTTCGGTGCCACCGACAACACCGCGACCAGTCCGTTCTTGGGGACACGTCGGCCCGGACCGGCCATCCCGGAGTTGCCGAGGAACGCGCGCTTGCCGACCTTGGCGGGTTCGATGCGCATCCAGCCGCCGCCTAGTTCGTAGCTCGCGACCATGGTGTCGTCGGCGAGGAACGCACCGTTGGCGACCGTCGTGAATTTCGGAAGTACGAGGACGGTGGAGATCTCGGTGTCGCGTCCCACCTTGGCGCCCAGCAGACGTAGCCACAGCGGCGTGAGAAGGCTCGCGTACAGAGGGAACAGGAAGGTTCGAGCCGAGTCCATGAGACGCTCGGTGGCCCAAGCCTGCCAGCCGACTCGGCTGCGGACCGGGTGGTAGCCCTCGGTGAGACCAATCGACAGCAGGCGCACCGCGATCACCGTGAGCGCCGCGAACACGAACAGGCTCAGCAGGGTAGCGACGGGCAGGACCGCCAACGCGCGCAGGAAGGCGTCGCCGAGATCGGCGGCGTCGCGCACCCGCCACCCGATCAGGATCAGGCCGGCGGCGAGACCGAGAACCGGCATGCTCGCCAGGACGACGGACGTCGCGCCGAACACCGGAACCCAGTGCGCGGCGCGACGCGGGGGATGGTCCGGCCAGGAGTGCGTGGCCTTGCCGACCTTGGTGGCGGGTGAGCCGGCCCAATGCTGGCCGGCCTTGACCTTCCCGAATACCGCAGAGCCCGGCGCGACTTCGGCGCCACGGCCGATGCGGGCGCCCGGCAGCAGCGTCGACCGCGCGCCGATCGTGGCGCCGTCACCGATGCGGATCCTGCCGATGTGCACGACGTCCCCGTCGATCCAGTGCCCGGACAGGTCGACCTCGGGTTCGACGGCGCAGCCGTCGCCGAGGTCGAGCATCCCGGTTACGGGTGGCAGCGTGTGCAGGTCGACGCGTCGGCCCACCCTGGCGCCGAGCGCGCGAGCGAAGTAGAGCATCCACGGGGCACCGGACAGATTGTCGGCGCCGCTGGCCTCGACGAGTCGCAGCGTGATCCACAGCCGCAGGTGCTCTGGTCCGCCGCGTGGATAGGTTCCAGCCTTCAGTCCCCGTAGCAACAGGCGGGCGCCGGCGACGGCGATCGCCATGCGGCCCGGCGGTGTGACGAAGAGGACGAAGGCGAGCGCCACCCACCACCACGACAGCGTCGGGGCCCAGGGGACTTCGAACCAGGACAGCACGTTGCCGGCGATCGCCAGCCACGTCACCCACTGCAGGCCGGTGAGCGTCGTCAGTGGCACCGTCGCCGCGATCTGCGCAACCTGCGCCCGCCGCGGAGTGGGTTCGACGCGACGGGGCGCGGCGGTGTCGGCGGGGGATAGCTCGTCGAGGAAATCGGCGAGGGATCCGAGGCGGGGATGGTCGTACAGCTGCGCGACGGTCACCTCCGGGAAGCGCTCGCGCAGCGCCGTCACGAGCTGGGCACCCGACAGCGATCCGCCGCCCATCCCGAAGAAGTCGTCATCGAGTCCGGTGATCCGAGTACCCAGGATCGACGCCCACAACCGGGCGACCCAGGCGGCGGTGCCGTCGAGGTCGGGGTCTGGAGCAGTCCCTTCCGAGCCCGCGGTGTTCAGGGGCCAGGGCAGCGCTTCTCGGTCGACCTTGCCCGAGGTGCGGGTGGGCAGCTCGTCGAGGAGCGCCAGGCGAGGAACGAGGGCACCGGGCAGGTGCTCGGACAGTCGCGTCCGCGCCGCCACGAGGTCGAAGTTCGGATCGGTGCCGGCGAGGTAGCCGACGAGGATCGGGGTTCCGGAGGGTGTCTTGCGGACCGCGGCGGCGGCAGCACCCACGCCGGGCAGGTTCTGGAGTGCACTGTCGACTTCGCCCAGCTCGATGCGCCGCCCGCCGAGCTTGACCTGGTCGTCGGCGCGGCCCTCGAAGATCAGCCCGGCGGGGTCGAGACGCACCAGGTCGCCGCTGCGGTAGGCGCGGTCCCAGCCGAGCGTCGGCATGGGCGCGTACCTCTCGGCGTCCTTCGCGGGGTCGAGATACCGCGCCAGACCGACGCCGCCGATGACGAGTTCGCCGATCTCGCCGTCGGCGACCGGCTCACCGCGCGCGTCGACCACCGCGAGATCCCAGCCGTCGAGCGGCAGCCCGATCCGTACCGGTCCGGTGCGGTCCATCAGCGCGCCGCAGGCGACGACGGTGGCCTCGGTCGGGCCGTAGGTGTTCCACACCTCACGGCCGGGGACAGCGAGTCGTTCGGCCAGTTCCGGTGGGCATGCCTCGCCACCGAAGATCAGCAGCCGCAGCGCCTCGAGCGCCACTGCCGGCCACAGCGCCGCGAGCGTCGGGACGGTGGACACGACAGTGACGGAGCGAGATACAAGCCAGGGCCCGAGGTCCACGCCGCTACGCACCAGTGACCGTGGGGCGGGAACCAGCGTCGCGCCGTGCCGCCACGCGAGCCACATCTCCTCGCACGACGCGTCGAACGCGACCGACAGGCCCGCAAGCACGCGGTCCCCCGGTCCGATCGGGTTCTCCTGCAGAAACATACGGGCTTCCGCGTCGACGAACGCGGCTGCGTTGCGGTGCGTGACCGCGACACCTTTGGGGGTGCCGGTCGATCCGGAGGTGAAGATGATCCAGGCGTCGTCGTCGGGAGTCGGCGGGTGGACGGCGGCAGCTGCAGGGCGGCGTGGCGCGGTGCCGGGCAGGATGCCGTCGGCGGTGAGGATCGCCGCCGCCCGCGCCTCCGCGAACACCAGTTCGGCGCGCTCGTCGGGATCGTCCGCGTCGACCGGCACGTACGCCGCACCGGCCGCCAGAACCGACAGGATCGCGATGTACAGCTCGCGCGAGCCGGACGGCATGCGTACCCCGACGCGGTCACCACTGACGACGCCCGCGTGAGACAGCCGACGGGTCCCGGCCGCGACGTGGTCGAGCAGTTCCCGGTAGGTGAGGGGCGCGGTGCCGTCGTCGATCGCCGCAGCGTCCGGATGGGCCGCCGCGGTGGCCTCGAGGATGTCGATGAGTGTGCGCGGGGCGGGGGCCAGGGCGGACCGCAGGAGTTCGGCCGGAACCGCGGTCGATCGGTGGCCTGTGTCCGCGTGCGGGGAGAGGGGCAATTCCGAAGTCCTGTCCTGGTCGTCTGTGCTGTTGAGCAGTCTGTCGTTCCTGGGTTGTGTGTTGGTGAACGTGGCGCGGAGGCGGCGTGCCCCCAAGTCTCGAGTATCGACCGTCTCGAGTATCGACGTCATCGCTGCTGCGGAGTGCGGCGACATGCGGATGTGGTGTTCTTACCGAAGGATTCTCGGTCGATTTCCGACCACGGCTATCCGAACACGGCCTGGTTCCTGCGGATATATGCGATCGCCAAATAACATTCGGCAACACGTCTATTGACCACACCGCAGACCGCACCGCAGCCAATAGAGATATCTCTCCGAAAGAACTGAGAGCTTCTGTCCCGAATTCGGCTGGCGAGAAACAAGGCGGAGCGATGCGATCAGGACGGGGAGGATCGTCGGATCCGAAACCCGGCGAGCATCGCGATGCCGCGTGCTATACGAACGATCGTTCGCTATGCGCACATACTCACACCGCCATCTGCCGCTAGAGATGTAAACATCGCGTTTCGTCACCGGAAGTGTGACGAAATCAACCCAATCCGGACAAAAGTTGGTTGTAGCCGGGTGATACGGTCTCCCAGCCCCTAGCGTCGGCGATGGTCTCAGACCTCACTTGCCGGTCGCGTAAGGCCGATCACATGAGGATTCTGGTGAAACCGACTAAAAGTGAAAACAATGCGAGCCCGACGGGATCGAGTAGTACCGATCTACTCCATGATGGGCCACCTCCACCACCGAAAAAGCCCGAAGGAAAATCCGGGCCACCGGTTTCGGTGAACTGGCCGGTCTTCGTCGGCGCCAGCGTCGGCATCGTCGGCATCATTCTGTGGGCGTGGATCAATCAGGACAACGCGGAATCCGTAATCGGCACAGGGGTTTCCTGGGTCGCCAGCAACCTGGGCTGGTTCTACATCCTGCTGGTCACTGTTGTGCTGGGATTTGTCGTCTGGGCGGCCATGTCCAGCGTGGGTAAAACCAAGCTCGGACCCGACCACTCGAAACCTGTTTTCGGCCTGTTCTCGTGGACAGCAATGCTTTTCGCCGCCGGAATCGGTATCGATTTGATGTTCTTCTCGGTGGCGGAACCGGTCACGCAGTTCCTCCAGCCACCCACCGGGGCCGGTGAGACCAACGAGGCGGCCCGGCAGGCACTGGTGTGGACCCTTTTCCACTACGGCATCATCGGTTGGGGTCTGTACGCCCTGATGGGCCTGGCTCTGGGCTACTTCGCCTACCGTCACAACCTCCCGCTGAGCATCCGTTCGGCCCTCTACCCGATCTTCGGTAAGCGGATCAACGGCCCGCTGGGCAACTTCGTGGACATCGCCGCACTGCTCGGTGCCATCTTCGGGCTCGCCACCAGCCTCGGGATCGGCGTTGCTCAGCTCAACTACGGGCTGAGCGATTTGTTCGGGCTGCCTGAGGGGACACCCGCGCAGGCGGGACTGGTCGCTGTCGCCGTGATCATCGCAACTCTGTCGGCAGTGTCCGGCGTGAACCGTGGTGTGCGACGGCTCTCGGAGATCAGTGTGGTCGCGGCCATCGGCCTGCTGGTGTACATACTCGTTACAGGATCCACATCGTTCCTGTTCAACGGCATGGTTCAGAACATGGGCGACTTCGCCAGCCGCTTCCCCGGCATGACGCTCGACACGTTCGCCTACGACTCGCAAGAGGAGTGGATGTCGGCGTGGACGCTGTTCTTCTGGGCGTGGTGGATTGCCTGGGCGCCGTTCGTCGGTCTGTTCCTCGCCCGCATTTCCCGTGGCCGGACCATCCGTCAGTTCGTGGTCGGCACGCTGACCATCCCGTTCCTGTTCATCCTGGTCTACATCTCGATCTTCGGAAACAGCGCCATCGGCATCGTTCGCGGTGGCGACAGCGAGTTCGGCGAGACCGCCATGGCATCTCCCGAGCGGGCGTTCTACTCCCTGCTCGAGCAGTACCCGGGAGCGCCAATCCTCGCGGGGATCGCTACGTTCACCGGTCTGCTGTTCTATGTCACCAGCGCCGACTCCGGCGCACTGGTGATGGCTCGCTTCAGCTCGCGAATCCAGGACAACGAATCCGACGGCCCCGCCTGGGTGCGGATCTTCTGGGCCGTCGCCACCGGCGTGCTGACCCTGGTAGCACTCATGATCGGCGGCGTCACCACGTTGACGAACGCCACGATCATCATGGGTCTGCCGTTCGCGGTCGTCATCATGTTCATCATGCTCGGCCTGTTCAAGGCACTTCAGGTGGAAAAGAACTGGGCCGAGTCTCTGCGGAAGTCGCTGCCGAACGCGCTGTCCAGCCGTAGTGCCGGTGGCACCACACTGCACTGGCGCCAGCGCGTCGAGCGGTCTATGCGCTTCCCCGGTGCCGAAGCCACCGAACGCTATGCGACGACGGTCGTCGGACCGGCCCTTGCCGAGGTCGCGGCCGAGCTCCGAAGCCAGGGCGCTGACGCTTCAGTCGGCGAACAGGTGGTCGAATCCTGCGGAATCCACTCCTACCACCTCAACGTCCTGTTCGAGGGGGAGCGTTCGTTCCACTACCAGGTCTATCCCACCGAACACCAGACACCCAGCTACGGTCAGGGCGCACAGAAACTGGACAACTACTTCCGCCTCGAGGTGTTCTCGGCTGACGGCAGTAACGGGTTCGACGTGTTCGGGTTCACCAAGGAACAGCTCATCAGCAACGTTCTCGACCACTACGAGCGGCAACTCGAATTCCTGCACCGCAGCCACGGCATCGACTCCACGGCTGTCGACGGCGATCCGATCATCGACTGGTCGCACGATTTCGAGGCCCTCCATATCGGTGACCAGCCCAAGGCGGAACGGGGCGCCGACGAGGTGCGGCTCGAGATGGAGCCCAGGTGAGCGCTCGCACCCTGTTCATCGACGGCACGTGGCAGGCCGCTGCGGACGGAGGTGTCCGGGACATCGAGTGTCCCGCCACCCGTGAGCTTGTCGGGACGGTCAGCGAGGCCACCCGCGTCGACACGGAAAAGGCCATCGCCGCGGCGCGCAGCGCCTTCGACGATGGCCGCTGGTCCGGTGTCCCGGCAAGCGAACGCGGCGCCTTCCTGCTTCGGGTGGCGCAGCGGTTGCGCGAACGCAAGGCCGAGTTCGCCCGCGCCGAATCCCTCGACACCGGGAAGCGGCTCGTCGAGTCCGAGATCGACATGGACGACATCACGGCGTGCTTCGAGTACTTCGGCCGCGTGGCCGCACAGGATGCGGGGCGACTCGTCGACGCGGGCAGCGCCAGCGTCGTCAGCCGCATCCAGTACGAGCCGGTCGGCGTGTGCGGGATGATCACCCCCTGGAACTATCCGCTGCTCCAGGCCGCATGGAAGATCGGGCCCGCTCTGGCCGCGGGCTGCACGTTCGTGCTCAAACCGGCCGAGCTCACCCCGCACACCTCGATCCTCATGATGGAGGTGCTCGACGAGCTCGGTCTGCCCGCGGGCGTCGCCAACCTCGTCACCGGCAACGGCCCGGATGCCGGCGCTCCCCTGAGTGAGCACCCGGACGTCGACCTGGTCTCGTTCACCGGCGGGCTGGTGACCGGCCGGGTCGTGGCCGCGG
This sequence comes from Rhodococcus spongiicola, assembly GCF_004011835.1. Lineage (GTDB taxonomy): Bacteria > Actinomycetota > Actinomycetes > Mycobacteriales > Mycobacteriaceae > Prescottella > Prescottella spongiicola. The sequence goes on along the minus strand of NZ_RKLN01000001.1, from coordinate 984,761 downwards.
CCGCTGCCGCGACAGTGAAGAAGGTGGCACTCGAGCTCGGTGGCAAGAACCCGAATGTGATCTTCGCCGATGCCGACTTCGATGCTGCTGTCGACAATGCGCTCAACGGCGCGTTCGTTCACTCGGGGCAGGTGTGCTCCGCGGGTGCCCGGATCGTCGTGCAGGAGTCGATCGCAGAGAAGTTCACCGATGCGCTCGTGGCCCGTGCACAGCAGATTCGGCTCGGTGGTCCGTTCGATGAGCGGGCCGAGACCGGCCCGCTCATCTCGGCGGCGCACCGCGACAAGGTGGACGCCTACGTGAAGGCCGGTGTCGCCGAGGGGGCGCGGGTCCGCTGCGGCGGCGCATTCGCCACCGGCACGTCCGGGGACACCGATCTCGACGCCGGCTACTACTACCTGCCGACCGTGCTCGACCAGGTGCGTAGCGGGATGTCCGTAGTGGTCGACGAGGCCTTCGGGCCCGTCGTCACGGTTGAGACGTTCACCGACGAGGACGATGCCGTGCGAATCGGTAACGACACTCACTACGGCCTCGCCGGCGCCGTATGGACTCAGGACGCCGGACGGGCGCAGCGGGTGGCGAACCGGTTGCGTCACGGCACCATCTGGATCAACGATTTCCACCCCTACCTGCCGCAGGCGGAGTGGGGTGGATTCGGCCAGTCCGGGGTGGGTCGTGAACTCGGGCCCACCGGCCTCGACGAATACCGCGAGGCCAAGCACGTCTATCAGAACATCGAACCTGCCGTCACCGGCTGGTTCGAGAACGCATCACAGCAGGAGAACCGATGAACGAATCGGCTGCCGGCAGCACCTTTGACTACGTCGTGATCGGCGGGGGCTCGGCAGGTTCGGCCGTCGCGGCGCGACTGTCGGAGGATCCCGCCGTCACGGTCGCGCTGATCGAAGCCGGCCCCGACGACCGCAACATCCCCGAGGTGCTGCAACTCGACCGGTGGATGGAGTTGCTCGAATCCGGTTACGACTGGGACTATCCCGTGGAACCGCAGGAGAACGGCAACTCGTTCCTGCGTCACGCCCGAGCCAAGGTGATGGGCGGATGCTCCTCGCACAATTCGTGCATCGCGTTCTGGCCTCCCGCCGAAGACCTGAACGAGTGGGAGTCGGAGCACGGTGCCACCGGCTGGAACCAGGACACGCTCTGGCCGGTGCTCAAGCGTCTCGAGACCAACGTAGACGCCGGCCCGGATGCACCGCATCACGGTGACAGCGGCCCCGTGCATCTGATGAACGTCCCGCCGGCCGATCCCTGCGGGGTGGCGCTACTCGAGGCGTGCGAGCAGGACGGCATCCCCACAACGCAGTTCAACACCGGCAGCACCGTGATCAACGGGGCCAACTTCCTGCAGATCAACCGGCGCGCCGACGGCACCCGGGCCTCGTCTTCGGTGTCGTACATTCACCCGATCGCCGATCGGGAGAACTTCACACTGCTGACGGGTCGACGTGCCACCCGACTGGTGTTCGACGGCACCCGGTGCGTCGGGGTCGAGGTGGTGGACAACCAGTTCGGGCGTCCGCGAGTCATCCGGGCAACGAGCGAAGTGGTCTTGTCGGCCGGAGCCATCGACTCGCCGAAGCTGCTGATGCTCTCGGGAATCGGCCCCACCGAGCATCTGCGCGAGCACGGCATCGACGTGCTCGTCGATTCTCCCGGAGTCGGTGCCAACCTGCAGGATCATCCGGAGGGCGTCATCTCGTGGGAGGCGATGCAGCCCATGGTCGAATCCTCCACCCAGTGGTGGGAGATCGGCGTCTTCACGACGGTGGACGAGGGCCTGGACCGGCCGGACCTGATGATGCACTACGGGTCGGTGCCGTTCGACATGCACACTCTGCGTCAGGGCTACCCCACGGCTGAGAACGTCTTCTGCCTCACCCCCAACATCACGCATGCGCGTTCACGTGGCACGGTGCGCCTACGGTCCCGGGACTTCCGGGACAAGCCGCGCGTCGATCCGCGGTACTTCACCGATCCCGAGGGCTACGACATGCGGATCATGATCGCCGGAATCCGGCGCGCGCGTGAGATCGCCGCTCAGCCGGCGATGAGTGAATGGACCGGCAAGGAGTTGTTCCCCGGAAAGGACGTGCAGTCCGACGAGGAACTGGCCGACTACATTCGCCGCACCCACAACACCGTCTATCACCCCATCGGCACCGTTCGGATGGGCGCGGACGCTGACGACATGTCGCCGCTCGACCCGCAACTGCGTGTCAAGGGTGTGCAGGGCCTGCGCGTCGCCGACGCCTCGGTGTTCCCGGAGCACACCACCGTGAACCCGAACATCACCGTGATGATGGTCGGCGAGCGGTGCGCGGATCTGATCAAGGCCGACCGAGGCTGACACCCCTTCGGGTCGGATCGGAAATGGTCGCAGGCGGCCGATGCCCAGTTGACGGGGCATCGGCCGCCTGTCTTATGGAGGGTCTGATCACGCCGCGAGCCGTGGCTTCCTGGCGCCCGCTGACCCGCCCAGCTCACCGTGGGGTCGGCCTCGTGACTACCTCGACGGCCGGAAGCTGACGACGAACCGGCAGGTACCGGCCGTAGCGCCGTCGGCGTCCGTCAATTCGACGTCGACATCGATGTCACAACGGCCCCCAGCTTCGAGAGCTCGTTGGATTTCAGCGACCGTCTCCGTGTCGACCCGGCTCTCCGCGGAAATTCCTCCGCGAGCCGGGCGTCTGTACTCGATGGCGGCACTCTTGATCACGGTGTACGCGCCACTGCCTGCGCTCCCCGCCGCCACCACCGCGGCACCCGCACCGGCCACTTCGGCCACGCCGTATACGACTGGCGCGTTGACGTGGCCGTTGTGGTTCACGTGTTCGGCCTTGGTGCGAGACAACGTCGCTCGCACGGACCCGTCGGAGCCCAGCTCTGTGTCGAGATCGAGCCATTGAATCCACGGCATCGCCGTCATCGCTTCGGTTGCTGCCACTGAACTTCCCTTCTCTTTCCAAGCCGCGCGGCGGTTGGAGCAATGCTCTAGTCCGTCATGGGAGAGTAGAACAATGCTCCAGCCTCGTCTAGGCTTCCGCCGTGGAGTCATCATCGGCAACGGCGAAACGCCTGCTGGAAGCGGCGTTAGCGATCATCGATCGCGACGGCATCGATGCTCTGACCGTGCGCTCCCTGGTCGCCGAGTCCGGAGTCAGCAACGGCAGCGTGTATCACCACGTCGGCTCTCTGGACCGGGTGGAGGCGGCCGCAGCCGACGAGGCCATCAGAGCCTGGTCAGCCGCGTTTCTCGCTGCACTCGAACGAGGCGGATATGCCGCCGCGGCAGCCGCGGACCGAACCTGGAGTCGCGCGCATCCAGGGCTCGCCGCCCTGATTGAACGCAATGGACAGCGGGGCGAGTTGGGGCCGGCCGCTCGGGACTTCGGGATCGGCCTACGCGCCTGGCTCGATTCTCGGCGGTTGGCCATCGACGCTCCCGCTCAGGTGGTCGCCGCGGTTCTGCTCGGCCCACTCGCGGAGCTGCGTCGACTCGAAAAGGCAACGGGCAGAATGACTCGCAAGACGGACTTCGAAGCCCTCGAGGCGGCCGTCATCAATGGACTGAAGTCCTTGGGATCCAACCTGGAAGTCCAACACTGACGGCGCCCGGGGTTGACATCACCGGAATCGCTCTGCAATCCTCGTCCCCAGGTCACGAGTACCAGCGTCAAGCCCCGGCTAGCTGGTCGGCAACCCTCCAACCGCGGTGGGGTGCTCCGGGTGACGACCGGGTCATGGTCCACAAGGACATGACAAGCGCGGACTCCGATGGCGCCAACCGTCAGCCGACGAGTCCCTGGACTCGAAGGATGTTGTGATGACCGCCGTACTGACTGCCGTCGACTGTGCCACCGCCCCGCTCGCCCGGGTGTCCGGCTGTGACCTGCAGGTTCCTCTCGTCGGGGGTGGGACCTGTACCTACGCGAACTTCGACTACGCCGCCAGCGCGCCCGCCTTGGCGCAGGTCACCGACCGCGTCCACGGATTGCTGCCGTTCTACGCCAGCGTCCACCGCGGCGCCGGTTACGCGTCCCGGGTGAGCACCGACGCGTATGAGAACGCCCGTGGCAGCGTCGAGCGCTTCGTTGGTGCCGACGACGACCAGGTCGTGGTGTTCACCCGCAACACCACCGACTCGCTCAACCTCCTCGCGGGCTGCGTGCCCGGTGACGTGGTCGTCCTGGATATCGAACACCATGCAAATCTGTTGCCGTGGAAGAATTCCCGCATCGTCGAGGCCGCCGACACCGTCACCGAGACTGTCCGCCGCCTGGTTGCCGAACTGTGCGCCAAGCCTGCCGCGCTGCTCGCGGTCACCGGTGCCTCCAACGTCACCGGTGAGGTCCTGCCGATCGCCGAGCTGGCCGAGGCTGCACATCGCTGCGGTGCGCGCATCCTCGTCGATGGTGCGCAACTGGCCCCGCACCGCCGCGTCAACCTGGCCGATACGGGGGTCGACTACTTGGCCTTCTCCGGCCACAAGCTGTACGCGCCGTTCGGTGCCGGGGTGCTCGTCGGCCGTCGCGACTGGCTCGACGAGGCCGAGCCCTACCTCGCGGGCGGTGGCGCCGTGCGTGAGGTGACGATCGACGAGACCTGCTGGGCTCCGGCCCCAGCCCGTCACGAGGCAGGTAGTCCCAACGTCCTCGGTGTCGCCGCACTGGCTGCGGCGTGTGATGCGTTGTCCGCGTTGGATTTCGCGGAGATCGTCGAGCACGAGCGCGTCCTGTCGACACGGCTGACGGAGGGGCTCGCAGAGATCGACGGCGTGCACCTGCTGCGTCTGTGGTCGGACGCCCCCGACAGTCTCGGCATCGTGACCTTCACGATTGACGGCTTCGAACCCGGCCACATCGCGGCATACCTGTCGGCCGAGCACGGCATCGGCGTGCGTGACGGTCGGTTCTGCGCCCATCCGCTACTGCACCGTATCGGCCACGCCGATGGTGCCGTGCGCGCGAGCCTCGGCCTGGGCACCGGCTCCGACGACGTCGATCGGCTCGTGAGCGCTATTCGGAAACTGGTCGCCGGCGAGGCGACCTGGAATTACGGCAAGACGGATGGTCTGTGGAACCCGGTTCCCGAGACCCGCGGTTTCACCGAGCGCATCGCCGGCGCCTCAAAGTGCGTGTGATCTCCTCGGGGGATATCCGTCACGAGGTCGCCCGGCCGGACATTCCGGGTACGGCACGAATGCCGTGAATGCATCTTCGGTGCAAGTGGATTCACAGGAAGTACGGAGGCGCAACACAGTCAACGTGCAGATCGCGATCGTAGTGTCGATGCCGTTCGACCCACACTACGAGAGGAACCTGCATGAGTATCTCACGAACACGACTGAAGCTCGGCATCGCGGCAGCCGGTGCTGTCGCCGCCGCCGTCCTCGTTCCCGGCGTGGCCTCGGCCCAGCCGGGGCCCCTCGCGAGCACCACATGCAGTGCCGACCAGATCGACGCGGCGATCCGCGCCGAGGCCCCGCAGCTCGCCGCGTGGCTGGACGAAAATCCTGAAGCGAAGGAGAAGCGTGAGGCGTTCTGGGCGAAGTCGCCCGAGGAACGGCAGGGCGTGATGGACAATCGCGACGAGAAGCGCGAGGCGTTCAGGGCGATGTCGCCCGAGGAACGGCAGGCCATGAGCGAGAACCGCGACCGTCCCGGGAAGCCGTCGACAAGCCAGCGGTCCGTAATGAGCGAGAAGGCACAGGTTATCGCGGACACCTGCGGCAACTACTGACGCACCACTGTCCGTGGGGTGGGCGGATCGTCCACCCCACGGAGAGCCGGCACCGAACGACGTGAGTTCGTGGTCGCCGACACGTTCGGTAGTTCGCGGGAAACCTTCGCTGTTCAAGGGACATTCGCTCGCGTTCGCGATGTCGAGGTTCAGGACCGTGTTTGCGGTGGCACGTCCGGCCTCGCGACCGGGAAGTAGCGGGCGAATGTCCCGTGAACAGCGATATCGAGGTCCAGGACCGCTCACTCGACGAGTACCGAGCCATGTTCGGGCTCACCGACAATGACCTCCGCCGAAAGATCCTCGACTGTCCCGCCGGAGCGGCGAGCTTCACCGCCGAGGTTAGCGACCGTGGTGGCGATGTGATCGCCTGTGACATTGCCTATTTCGGGCACAGCGCCGAAGCGCTTGTCGTACTTGCGGAACAGGAAGCAGCTCGGGGGGCCCGATACGTCGGTGACCGTCGCGAGCAGTATCGGTGGACGTATTTCGCCGATCCCGATGAGCACGAACGGGTCCGCCGACAGGCGGTCGAACGGTTCGCCGGCCACCTTGGACAACACCCGGGCCGCTATGTCGCCAGCCGCCTGCCCGTGCTCCCGTTCGTTGACGAAGGCTTCGATCTGACCCTCAGCTCGCATCTGCTCTTCAGCTACTCCGACGGTCTCGACTACGGCTTCCACGTCGAGGCGATTCGGGAACTGATGCGGGTGACCCGAGAACTGCGCATCTTCCCGTTGGTGGCCGCGGGATCGTCCACGCCGTATGCCGGACTCGACGATATGCTCTCCGACCTGCGCAAGCACGGCATCCGCGGCCGAGTCCACGTCGTCGACTACGAGTTCCAGCGGGGAGCCGATCGCATGCTGGTGTTCCGCCGCGAATGAACAGGATGCTGCCAGCGTCGAGGCCGGCAGAAGTCCGTGCTACGGGCCGAGCGGTGTCGGCCGGTGGTAGCTGCCCTCGTGGTACAGCAGCGGGGCTGAAGAGGCCTCGTCGTCGTTGTCGTTGTGCATTCGCGTGACCAGACCGATGACAAGTGTGTGGTCGCCGGCCGGAATCAGGCGGTGGATGGTGGCGCGCATCCAGATCGGGGTTCCGTGCAGGACGGGCTCACCCGTCTCGAGGCGACCCCACAGGGACTCGTCGCTGAAGCGCTGATCGGCACTGCGCGAGAACCGCTGCGCCAGGTGCTGTTGGTGCTCGCCGAGTAGGTGCACGACGATCGAGTCGGCCGCGTGGAGCGCCTTGATGCTCGACGAGGTGAGAGCGATGTTGAACGAGATCAGCGGCGGGTTCATCGACAGCGACGCGAACGATGTCGCCGTGAAGCCGACCGGCCCGTCCTTCGAATCGAGGGTCACGATCGTGACACCGGCCGGATGGCGTCGCATCGCGGCCTTGTACTCGTCGTTGCCGATGCCTCCCTCGGCGAAGGGGACGGCAAGTTCGGGTGCATTCTCGACGGACTGCGGCAAGGGATTCTCCGATTCGAACCTGGACGGCTGTCCGCCACTATAGGCCAGCTGCACCGGCCAGTCAGGAATCGCATTCATCAATCGGGCACGGGCATTCCGGGCGGGAAAGGCGGGTCAGTCCATGTCGATTGCCAGGCCCGCCGTCACCCGCAGCAGTTCCGGGAACGTGGTGCGGAAAACGGTATCGGGGTGCCCTGCCGCCGCCCACAGCTCCGGGAACTCGTCGAGAGCGCTGTCGAGGTAGGTGGGCAGGTTGGTGGGGTGACCCAGCGGCGCAACCCCGCCGATCGGCTGTCCGGTCACCTCACGGACGACGTCTAGCGGTGCCCGCGTGAGCGTGCCTTGGAGGCGCGCGCCGGTGGCAACCACGTTCACCTCGTGCGCTCCGGAGACCAGCAGCAGCACCGGTTCGTCGTCGAGGAGGAACACCAGTGACTTGACGATGGAACCGAGATCGGCGCCCAGCGCGGTCGCGGCCTCGGTCGAGCTGCGTGTCGGAGCGGGCTGGCTGACGATCACCCCGTGGTGGCCGCGAGCGATCAACGTGTCGGCGACGTGCGCCGCATTGGGGTGCAGCAGCCTGGGCATGAACTCAGAGTAAATCTAGATCGTGGCGGGGGCAGGGATATTCGCGCTCGATCTGCGGGAGTAACCGACTGGCCCCGCGATGAAACCGATCAGTAGACCGGCGCTACGGCGGCGTACAGCGGGAGGGCTGGAGCCGACCGGACCGAGCGCAACGCCCGTACCCAGCAGCGACAGCGGGAGCCAATGTCCGGCAAAGGTTCCCAGAACGTGGATCGTGACAAGTGGGCAGACTGCGCCCGATCCGACTCGGGAGATCGGCCCGTACGAACTGCCGCCCGCACGGGCCGTCGTCAGCATGTCCGTGCTGCTCGGGTCGATCACATCCCCGCGCTCGATCTCGCGGGACCCGAACGGGTTGTCAACACGGCAGGTGGTGAATACCGTAGGTATCGTGTCCGAAGTCCGCCAAGACGGGGTGCCCTCGACCGTGCGTCCGGGGCGAGACGTTGTGCGGGCGCGCATTCTGGCCGCGGCCGCCGAGGAGTTCGTCGACAGGGGATTCCAAGGCGCGCGTCTTGCGGAGATCGCACGCCGGGCGGGCTTCACCAAGGGTGCGGTGTACTCGAACTTCGAGTCGAAGCAGGACCTGTTCGTCGAACTGTTCGAGCAACGTTGGCTCGACCTCATGGGCCGTGTGGCCGGTGAGATCGCAGGCCTCGGTCTCGCCGACGCCGTGGGCAAGGGTGGGGCAGCCATCGCATCGGCCCTCGTCGCCGACCCCGAGTGGTCGCTTCTGGTCCTCGAGTTCGGAGTCCAGGCCGTACGCGATCCCCAGGTCAGACAGGCGTATCAACGTGAGCGGCGTCTCCTGCGCGGCAAGCTCATCGAACTGATTGCCGACCGCGCCCGCGAGTGGGGCGTGGACATGGACGTGCACACCACCGCCCTGTCGCTGACCGCCTTGATCTCGGGTCTGGTGCTCGAGCACGCCGTCGATCCCGAGGAAGTGGACGAGCAGGCGATAGGGGCTGCCGTCACCGCATTGTTCGCCGGCGCTGTCGCTCGCGCCGGTTAGAAGGCGACCGACGCTCGGTAAGGGCGAGGTCGGATCGAAAGGTTACTCTCCAGTAATGACGGAACAGCAGAGTTGGAATGCGTTCACGGTCGAACGCAAGGACCACGTCGCCCAGGTCACCTTGATAGGCCCGGGCAGGGGCAATGCGATGGGGCCGGACTTCTGGGACGAACTCCCAGGCGTCTTCGCCGACCTCGACGCCGACCCCGAGGTCCGCGCCGTGGTGCTCGCCGGGTCCGGCAAGCATTTCTCCTTCGGGCTCGACCTACCGGCGATGAGCGGAAGGTTGGGCGAAGTGCTCGCGGAGAACGCGCAGGCCGGCCCTCGCACGGACTTCCACGAAATGATCAAACGCATGCAGTCCGGCATCAATGCCGTCGCCGACTGCCGAAAGCCCGTCGTTGCGGCGATCCAGGGTTGGTGCATCGGCGGTGGCGTCGACCTGATCTCGGCCGCCGACGTCCGCTACGCGAGCGCCGACGCCAAGTTCAGCATCCGCGAGGTCAAGGTTGCCATCGTCGCCGACATGGGCAGTTTCGCTCGTCTGCCCGCAATCATCGGCGATGGGCATCTGCGTGAACTCGCGCTGACCGGCAAGGACATCGATGCGGCCCGCGCCGAGAAGATCGGGCTTGTCAATGAGGTGTTCGACGATGCGGACGCGGTGCTTGCCGCGGCCCACGCGACCGCCGCCGAGATTGCGGCGAACCCGCCGCTCGTGGTGCATGGCATCAAGGATGTGCTCGACCACAGCCGTTCCGCGGCGGTGAACGACAGCCTGCGTTACGTGGCCGCGTGGAACGCGGCCTTCCTGCCGTCACAGGACCTCACCGAGGCCATCACGGCGGTGTTCCAGAAGCGTCCTCCCGAGTTCAAGGGGCGCTGACCGCCATGTGATGGCGACGGTGAGGAGCCGAAATGGCACAGGATTACAAGGACACCGAGTCCACCGTCGCGCCTGAGCAGCAGGCCACGTTCACGCATCGCCAGATTTTGGCGATCCTGACAGGCCTGCTGCTCGGGATGTTCCTCGCCGCGCTCGACCAGACCATCGTGGCGACGGCCATGCGCACGATCGCCGACGACCTCAACGGCTACTCCCTGCAGGCGTGGGTGACGACTGCGTACCTGATCACCGCGACGATCGTCACCCCGCTCTACGGCAAGCTCTCCGACATCTACGGCCGCAAGTCGTTCTTCATGGCGGCGATCGCGCTGTTCGTGTTCGGTTCGGTCCTGTGTACTTTCGCGCAGTCGATGCCCATGCTCGCGGTGTTCCGCGCGATCCAGGGTCTCGGTGCCGGTGGCCTGTTCTCACTGGCGCTCGCGATCATCGGAGACATCGTCCCGCCCCGCGAGCGCGCCCGCTATCAGGGCTACTTCATGGCGGTGTTCGGCACGTCGAGTGTGCTCGGTCCCGTGATCGGTGGCCTGCTGGCCGGACAGGAATCGATCTTCGGAATCGCTGGTTGGCGGTGGGTGTTCCTGGTGAACGCCCCGATCGGACTGCTCGCGCTCGCCGTCGTGTGGCGCGTGCTGCACCTGCCCCCGGTGCACCGTCTCGTGCGGATCGACTGGTGGGGTGCGCTGACCCTGACCATCGGTCTGGTTCCGCTGCTGGTGGTCGCCGAGCAGGGGCAGTCCTGGGGATGGGGCAGCCCCCGATCGCTGACCTGCTACGCCATTGGTGTCGTGGGAATCTCCGCCTTCGTCGTGGTGGAGTACTTCATGGGGGACTCGGCACTGTTCCCGCTGCGCTTCTTCCGGAACCAGACGTTCGCGCTGGGCGTGGTGATCAGCTTCCTCGTCGGCGCAGTCATGTTCGGTGCGATCATCATCGTCCCGCAGTACCTGCAGGTGGTGAAGGGGTCGAGTCCGACGATGTCCGGCTTCCAGATGCTGCCCGCGGTGCTCGGTATCGCGATCGGGTCGATTCTGTCGGGACAGCTGATTTCCAGGACGGGCCGCTACCGGATCTTCACCATCCTCGGCGCTGTGCTGACCGCGGTCGCGGCGGTGCTGCTGCACTCGGTGACAGCCGACACCAGCCTGCCGGTCTTCATGGTGTTCATCTTCGTGCTCGGCCTGGGCCTGGGAAATCTGTTGCAGCCGCTGACCCTCGCGATCCAGAACGCGCTGCCGCCGAAGAACATGGGTGTCTCGACCGCTGCCGCGACGTTCTTCCGGCAGATCGGCGGCACGATGGGTGTGGCGCTGTTTCTGTCGATTCTCTTCGCGAAGCTGACGCCCGCGATCACAACCCAGCTGGAGGACGCGGCGCAGTCACCGGAGTTCCGGCAGGCGGTTGCGGCCGGGTTGCAGAGCCCGGACCCAGCGGAGGCGGGAATCGCCCGCGCGCTGGCGACCGGAGACCCCAGTGCCACGCATGCCGCGATGCAGGACACCTCGTTCATCGAGCACCTCAACGCGACCCTCGCGGAACCGTTCAAGAACGGCTTCGCGGTCGCGTTCGAGGCCATCTACCCACCGATCGTGGTACTGGCCGTCGCCGCGCTGGTGCTGATCCTGATCTGGCGGGAGGTGCCGCTGCGGAAGAAGTCGGGCCTCGCCGAAAACGCCGAAGACACCGTCACCGACGACACCGACGGCGCAGCAGCCGACACAGTGTGAACGTAAGGCGGTGAACGTAAGGCGGTGAACGTAAGGCGCCGTGTGAACGGCGGTTGGGGGAGCCCGGTCAGATTCGCCGCATCACCGACACCACCCGGCCGAGGACCACGGCTTCGTCGCCGTCGATGACCGGATAGGAGTCGTTGCGGGGCTCCAGGTAGACGTGCCCGCCGCGGCGCCGGAACACTTTGACGGTGGCTTCGCCGTCGATCATCGCGGCGACGATCTGTCCCGAGTGCGCTTCCTGCTGTTGCCGCACCACGACGAGGTCGCCGTCGCAGATCGCAGCGTCGACCATCGAGTCGCCGCGAACCCGCAGCGCGAATACGGTGCCCGAGCCGACGATCTCACGCGGCAGCGCCAGCACCTCGTCGGTGTGCTCATCGGCAAGGATTGGCGTGCCGGCCGCGATGTCACCGACCACGGGCACCGTCACTGCGTTCTCCGGCGACTGCTCCGGCGCCGACCCGGTGAGGAATGGACGCACATCGAGTTGCCGGGTCATCGATCCGCCGCGACGGAGAAACCCCTTGTGTTCCAGGCTCTTCAGGTGCTTCGACACCGACGACGTCGACCGTAGGCCCACTGCATGCGCGATCTCTCGAGTACTCGGCGGGCACCCGTGCGCCGACACCCAGTCGTGGATCGCTACCAGGATCCGCTGCTGGGTTGGCGGCAGGGTGGAGGGGTCGAGGCCACCGAACATGTCGAGATCGTCGTAACCGGTCACCCGGCGAATCGTAGTGGGGTAGGTGGGCCCTGGAAACGGTGAAGGTGTGGGAGCAGCACATGCGCTCCCACACCTTCACCGGCAACTACTTCAGTGTCCGCCGTTCGCCTTCAGGCGTTCGATGGCCTCCGAGATGACCTTCTCGGCCTCCGCGCGGCCGACCCAGTCGGCTCCGGTGACGTACTTGTTCGGCTCGAGATCCTTGTAATGCACGAAGAAGTGCTTGATCGCATCGAGCTCGAACTGGGGGACGTCCGCGATGTCCTGGATGTGATCCCAGCGCGGGTCGCCCGCGGGTACGCACAGTACCTTGTCGTCGCCGCCGGCCTCGTCGACCATGTTGAACATGCCGACCGGGCGAGCCTCGACGATGACGCCGGGAAACACCGGTTCGGGCAGCAGCACCATCGCGTCCAGCGGGTCGCCGTCCTCACCGAGGGTGTTGTCGATGTAGCCGTAGTCGGCCGGATAGCCGAACGAGGTGTAGAGGTAGCGGTCCAACTTCACGCGGCCGGTCTCGTGATCGACCTCGTACTTATTGCGCTGGCCCTTGGGGATTTCGATGGTGACGTCGAACTCCACGTCTTGTCCTCACTGTCTGCGTCTGACTGTCTGCATCTGCGACTGCCGCCCGAGTAGACGGTTCGGGAAAAGAGTAGCGGGTCGGCGATACTGTGTGATGCGGGTGGTGCAGGTGCTGGAACGCCTCCGGCCCTCGTTCGGAACGATCTGAGCGGTCCGCGGAATCCGCGGTCGGAGCGCTGGGCGCTTCGGTGGGAAATTTGGGCGATTCGGAGGGAAGTTGGGGAGCGACGGAAAGAAGAAGGTCGGCATCCTGGCCGAGCGTCGACGTCGAAATGTTCGGATCCTGCTCTCGCTCGTCGCCGTTCTCGCACTCGTCGTCGGCGGCGCCGCCGTCGTGCTGGTGCAACGCGGGAGCGCGACCGCGGCCCAGGACGTGGCCGCAACCTCGCCGCAGCTGATCACCGCCACCCCCCAGGTCGCGCCGCTGCCCGACGATGCCCCCATGCCAACTCGTCAGGCTCTCGAGGCGGCCCTCGCCCCGGTCGTGTCGAACCCCGACCTGGGCGTCTTCACCGGTGTGGTGTCCGACGCGCAAACCGGCACCGTGTTGTGGGCCAAGGACCCCGACACTCTGATGACGCCCGCGTCGGCGACCAAGATCCTCACTGCGGCCGCAGCAATGCTGACCCTGCCCCCGGACCATCGCGTCGAAACACGGGTGGTGCAGGGCTCGAGCGCGGGTGAACTGGTGCTCGTCGGCGAGGGCGATCCGACGCTCACCGCGCAGCCGCCCGGGCAACCGAACTACTACCCGGGTGCGCCGCACGTCGCGGACCTCGTCGAACAGATCCGGCGTGCGGGCGTCGAGGTGGACAGGATTGTCGTCGACACCAGTGCATACATCGGCCCCGCGATGGCGCCGGGGTGGGTGCCCGACGACATCGCCGCCGGTTTCATCGCGCCAGTCGAGCCAGTCATGATCGACGGCGCGCGGATCGAACCGCTCATCGACGAGTCGCCACGCAGCGCCACGCCGGCGCTCGACGCCGGCCGCACCCTGGCGCAGGCACTCGGCATCGACCCGGCCCGGGTGGCGCTCGGTAAGGCCGAGCCAGACGCGGCCACCGTCGCGAGCGTGCAGTCGGCGCCGCTGCGTGATCGATTGGGCCAGATGATGCGCATGTCCGACAACGTGCTCGCCGAGACAATCGCACGCGAGGTCGCCGGCGCGAAGAACGTCGATAGATCGTTCGCGGGCGCCACCGCGTCCGTCGCGCAGGTCCTCTACGACGCCGGGTTCAAGATGGACGGGCTAATCCTGCACGACGGCAGCGGCCTGTCCGTCGACAACCGGGTCTCGGCCCTTCTACTCGACAACGTCCTGAACGCGGCGGCCGGTGACTCGAAGCCGCAACTGCGTCCAATGCTCGACGACCTGCCCGTCGCTGGTGCCACCGGCACCCTGGCCGACCGGTACGTGTCCGGCGACCGGACGGGCGCCGGGTGGGTTCGGGCCAAGACGGGAACGCTCTCGATCGCTAGCGTGTTGACCGGATATGTCGTAGATGCGGATGGGCGCGTGCTGACGTTCACACTGATGTCCAACGATCGTCTGCCGATGGTGAGCCGGCCCGCGCTCGACGCGGTCGCCGGAGCGCTGCGGCAGTGTGGGTGTAGGTGAGCAGTGTGGGCGCAGGTGAGCAGTGTGGGTGCAGGTGAGTTGCGGCGAGATGAGGTAGTGAGGGTGACTACGGCAGACTCGGACAGCCGATTCGGCGGCGCGGTGGATTGGGGCCTGGCTGCTCGGACGGGCGTGCGTCTGGCGCCCGCCGGACCTGTCACGTCGCGGTACACCGCAGAGGCCGTGGTCGCCGACCTCGAGAGCGCCTCGTTCCGCGCGGAAGCGCCAGTCCGCGGTGTCACCGGGCTGGCCGACGGGCTGCCGACCCCTTCCGCGCGGGTCGTCGACCGGGCCGGTTGGGTCCGCGCCGCGGCGCAGTCCATGGCACACCTCACGGGATCGGACGTCGATCCGCAGCGTTCAGCGTTGGCAGGAAAGACGGGTGGTGTGCAGGCGGGTGCGATGCTCGCGTACCTTTCGTCGGCGATTCTCGGCCAGTACGACCCGTTCACCGGTGAGCACGGAACGCTGCTGCTCGTCGCGCCCAATGTGCTGCAGGTGGAGCGGACGCTGGCGGTGCCGGCCAGAGACTTCCGGTTGTGGGTATGTCTGCACGAGGTCACCCACCGAGTACAGTTCTCGTCGGCGCCCTGGATGGGTGACTACATGCGCAGCTCCGTCGCCACACTCGGCGAGTCGTCGAAGGAGACGATGGCTGAGTTCGTCTCACGACTCTCTTCGGCATTGCGAGATCGGCGCCGCGGCGAGGACCTACCCGTCGACCAGCGGGGCATCATCGGACTGGTGCGCGCCACCCAGGCCGAACCCCAGCGTGCGGCGCTCGACCGGATGCTCGTGCTCGGCACCGTGCTCGAGGGCCACGCCGACCACGTGATGGATGCCGTCGGACCCGACGTGGTGCCGTCGGTGGTGCGCATTCGGCGGGCATTCGATGCGCGCCGTCGTCGCCGGACCACCCCCGTGCAGCGAATCCTGCGTGCGCTGCTCGGTGTGGACGCCAAGATGGCGCAGTACGTGCGCGGCAAGCGCTTCGTGGACGCCGTCGTCGGCCGAGTCGGGATGGATCGGTTCAACACGATCTGGACCGGCCCCGAAACGATGCCGACCCTCGACGAGATCGAGCATCCCGACGCCTGGATAGCGCGGGTGCTGGGGTGAGGCGCCTCCCGGAAGCACCCGCGATCCTCGAGGTGCGGCATGCGGTTCGGGCGTGGCTGGCGCAATACGAGCCGGCCGGAACGGTCGTCGTCGCGCTTTCTGGTGGCGCCGACTCCCTCGCACTCACGGCGGCCGCGGTCGTCGAGGCGCCCTCGGTGCGTGCGCTGGTCGTCGACCACCAACTCCAGGACGGCTCGGGCCTCGTCGCCGCCACCGCGGCCACGCGGGCACTGGACCTCGGATGTGCCCGGGCGGACGTCGTGCCGGTAGACGTCGCCGCGTCCGGTGGACTCGAGGCTGCCGCGCGCAGCGCCCGGTACGCGGCCCTCGATGCGGGCCGCGGTGGGCACCCTGTCCTGCTCGGACACACCCTCGACGACCAAGCCGAGACGGTGCTACTGGGTCTGGCCCGCGGCTCCGGTGGGCGGTCGATCCGAGGCATGGCCGAATACGACGCGCCCTGGGGCCGGCCCCTGCTCACAGTCCGGCGTGAGACGACCCGCCGCGCCTGCGCCGAACTCGCGCTCGAGCCGTACGAGGACCCCCACAACTCCGATCCGGGTTTCGCTCGGGTACGGCTGCGCACCGAGGTGCTGCCGCTGCTCGAGGACACCCTCGGTGGCGGGGTGGCGGCTGCACTGGCCCGCACCGCGGGACAGCTCCGTGAGGATGGTGAGGTGCTCGACACCCTCGCCCGCCAGGCACTCGCGTCGGCGCGGGACGGAGACGATCTCCTCGTCGAGAGCCTGCGCGAGATTCCCGTCGCGGTGCGCCGCCGGGTCTTGCGGGCCTGGCTCCTCGACCGTGGCGCGAAAGCCCTGACCGACAAGCAGTTACGGGCAGTCGACGACCTGATCGGCCACTGGCGCGGGCAAGGCGGAGTCGCTGTCGGTGGCGGCGGTCCAGGTGTCAGGTTGGTCGCGTCCCGAAGCCGTGGCAGGCTGTCGGCGGACTTCGTGAACGATTGAAGGGAATGCTTCGTGTACGAGGGCGACATCGCATCGGTACTGATCTCCGAGGAGCAGATCAAGCAGCGGACGGCGGAACTCGCCGCGAAAGTTGCCGAGCGATATCCGACCGGCGCCCCTGAGGGCGACTTGCTGCTGGTCGGTGTCCTCAAGGGCGCGATCTTCTTCATGACCGACTTCGCACGGGCGCTGCCGATCCCCACGCAAATGGAGTTCATGGCTGTCAGTTCGTACGGATCATCGACGTCGTCGTCGGGCGTCGTGCGGATCCTCAAGGACCTCGACAAGGACATTGCCGGTCGCCACGTGCTGATCGTCGAGGACATCATCGACTCGGGTCTGACGCTGTCATGGCTGATGCGCAACCTGAGGACGCGCAACCCGGCGTCACTCGAGGTCGTCACGTTGCTACGGAAGCCGGAGGCGATCAAGGTCGACGTCGAGGTCGCGCACGTCGGCTTCGACATCCCCGACGAGTTCGTCGTCGGCTATGGCCTCGACTACGCCGAGCGCTATCGGGATCTGCCCTATATCGGCACCCTCGACCCCAAGGTGTACGGCGGATAGCTTCCCCGCGACACGACCCGCGCTCGAGGGCCCGCAGGTCCTCCCTTCGGCCATTCCTGGCTGCAGCGCCTGTAATCGTTCATCTTCGTGGGTGTGCCGACCATGATCGGTGTTTCGGTCCGGATATGCTGCGTGGCATGAGACACGGCTGGCGGCGAGGCGCTGATGTGCTGGTCTTCCTGCTGTCGTGGGCCGCCGTCTGGCTACTCACGGTCGATCTCACCTTCGCCGGCGACACAACATCGTTGTTCGCTGGCCTGTTCGCAGCGGTCGTCGCTGTTGCTGTGCTGGTTCTCGTCTGGCGCTCCGAGGACCTGATGTTCGGGCTGTGCCGGACCACCCGCGGCCCGACGAGCGAGGAGCAGCGCCTGCGAGGCGCCTTCCGCCGCCATTCCCACCCTGATACTCCCGGCCGTCCGCAACCTCGAGCACCGGGCCTCTTCGCAGGGGCCGCTCTTCCTGCATCAATCTGACCGGTCCCTGCTTCCTCGCGACAAACGATCTCTCCGAGGAACCACGGGGGTACCCCATGCTCAGCCCTTCTCAGCCGGACGGCCGTGTCTTGTCCGTACGCGATGCCGAGCGCCATTTCGGCGATCAGCTCGTGTTCTCCGCCGTCACCTTCGATGTCACGGCCGGCCGGTGTTGCGCGATCGTCGGCGCGAACGGTGTCGGCAAGTCCACGTTGCTCCGCTGCGTGATCGGCGTCGACCGACTCGACGGCGGCACAATCAGTGTCGACGGTGACGTTGTCGACGAATCCTCACCCGCATTCCGGTCCGCGGTGGCTGCTGTAGTCGGAGACGTGGCCACATTCGCTCACTTGACCGCGCACGAGCACCTGCAACTCGTCGCGACCGCCCACGGCATGCCTGAACCGTACGAACTGGCGACGCAGACACTGGCCGACGTCGGGCTCTCAGGGGCCGCGGACCAACTCCCGGTGACACTGTCCAGCGGCCAACGCCGCCGCCTCGCGGTGGCATCGGCCTTTGTCAGGCCTCGGCGGCTGCTGGTGCTCGACGAGCCCGAACAACACCTCGATGCGGCCGGGCGAGCGTGGCTCGTTACCCGCATCAACGCCGAGAAGGAGCTCGGGACCGCGGTCCTGGTCGTCTCGCACGACTCGACCCTGGTCTCGGCGGTCGCCGACGACACGGTGGACGGTGACTCATGGCGTTGATCAGCCCCGCCTCGACCGTTCCGTCCGCGCGTACCATCCGAGCGATGCAGCGTCGGTTGGCTCGCTCCAACGCCCCCGGCGCTGACCGAGTCGGCGCAATTGTTGTCGCGGCACTCGGAACGTATGTCGTCGTCGGAACCGTGTGGTGGCTGGCGACCAGACCTGCGACCGCGCTGTTGGACTCGGGGCTGTTGCCGACCGTCCAGGGGTGGAACCCCACGTGGGCGTGGGCGGTTGCCGCCGCCGCGATGGTGGTGGTTGGGTCTACGGCACGTGCCATCGGACCCCTGACCGCCAGCCCCGAATGCACCTTTTGGGTGTTGTCGACACCAATCGACCGCGCCACGCTGCTACGGCCGAGACTTCTCGTAACGCTCATGGGTGCCGCCGTGGCAGGGGCGGCCGGCGGTCGGTTGGCAGCGTTCGCTGGGGCTGTCGAGCAGTGGGCACCCCTGACAGCTGGTGCCGCCGCCGGCTGTGCGGGCGTTGCCGCCGTCGCCGTACTCGAACAGGGCAAAGTGCTTCCAGCCCCGATAGTCTCGAGCGTGCGGATCCTGTTCTCGGCGGTAGGCGTTGCTGCGGTGGTGGCTGCGGTTGCCGGCGCCGTGGTCCCGGTTTTCACGACATGGACTCCAGTCGTTGTCCTCTCGGCCCTGACGGCCCCGCTCGTGATCGCAGCGCTGTGTGTATGCAGGCGGATCACAGCCGCCGATCTGAACGAGGGAGCCGACATCGCAGTGGCGATGCGGGTCTCGATCATCGGCTTGGATCTATCGATTCTGACGGGCGTAGCCGACGACAATGCGTGGCGACGGGTCGCTCGCTGTCCCTCTCGATCGCTGCCTCGCAGACGTACGCGCGCGCTGATCCGCTCGGATCTCCTTCGGCACCTGCGCCGACCGTCAACCTTCGCCATTGTCGGCGTGGTTGTTGCTGCCACCTGGACGGTCGGCGGCGCGGTCTCGCCAATTGCAGCGGCGTGGACGCAACTCGCGGCGGTGTTCATTACCGCGGTGGTGTTCAGCACCGGGTTTCGAGAGATGTCCAACAGCCGAGAGCTGTTGGGGATGCTCGGCATGGCCGACCGGGCACTGCACCGTCCGATGATGGTGGTCCCGGCGTGTGCAGCAGCGGCGGTGACTGCGACGACGGCACCGTTCGTGGGTTGGACTGCCGCCCCTACATTGATCGCCGCGGGCGGTGCGTGCCTTGCGGCGTACCGTCTGCGCACCCGGCTACCGACCGCCTACGACGGGCTCATCCTCGAAACAGGAGTAGGACAACTTCCTGTCGACCTGATCCGGCAGAAGCTACGCGGGCCGGACATGCTGATCGCATCGGCGATGCTTCTGGCCATCGTGGTCTGATTCAGGTGGTGGGAGTAAGGAGAAAGCGCGGGTCGCGGCATCTCAGTGCATCGGTCTGCACACGGCGGCTGCCCCCTATAGCCATGGCGAGGGGGTGCCGCGGCCCCCCTGGCCGCCGGCGGGAGCGATGGCGGCGATGCGCTCGAGATCCTCGGTGGTGAGCGCGATGTCGCTGGCTGCGACATTTCGAGCGACGCGGTCGGGGTTGCGTGAGCCTGGAATCGGGACGATGTTGTCGCGTTGCGCGAGAGTCCAGGCCAGCGCCAGCTGCGAGACAGTGATGCCTTTGGCGTGGGCGAGTTCGGTGAGCTGACCGATGATGTGCGCGTTGGCGTCGTAGTTGTCGGCGTTCCACCAGGGCATGAGGGTACGGAAGTCGGTCGGATCGTAGTCGTGGGCCGGCTTCGCTGTGTCGGTGAGGAATCCGCGCGCCAGCGGGGAGTAGGCGACGAACCCGATTCCGAGCTCTTCCAATAGTGGGAACAGTGGTTCGGCGTCCGGGGCAAAGATCGAATACTCGGTTTGCAGCGCTGAGATCGGGTGCACGGCATGGGCTTTGCGGATGACCTCGGGTGTCGCCTCGGAAAGGCCGAGGTACTTCACCTTGCCGACGTCGACGAACTCGGCCATGGTCGCGACGACGTCCTCGATCGGCACGGCGGGGTCGACTCTGTGCTGATAGAGCAGGTCGATGTTGTCGACTCCCAGGTTGCGCAGGCTGGCGTCGACCACCTCGCGGATGTGCTCGGGGCGCGAGTCGGTGCCGAAGCGGGGGGTGAATCCGAACTTGGTGGCGATCACCACCTCATGGCGAAACGGTGCCACCGCGCGGCCGAGTAGTTTCTCGCCTTCTCCCCAGCCGTACATCTCGGCGGTGTCGAAGAAGGTCACGCCAAGGTCGTGTGCACGGCGGATCGCGGCGACCGATTCGGTGTCGTCGCTGGCTCCGTATCCGACCACGGTGCCCATCGATCCGTAACCTATCGCCGAGACGGTCAGTCCTTGCGTTCCCAATGCCCTGTGCTGCATGAACAAGCCCTCTCTCAGAGTCAAACCAAACTGTTTGGTTCGACGCTACACGCGCTTGCTGACTCGGTCAAACCAACTAGTTTGGCTTGGTAGGGTGGCCGGGTGTCGCCTTCGCCTCGTACCGATTCGACCCGTGGCCGCATCGTCGAAGCGGCCACCGCCGAATTCGCGCGACACGGGGTTGCCGGTGCGCGCATCGATCGGATCGCGAAGTCTGCCAGGACCAGTAAGGAGCGGGTCTACGCGTACTTTCGCAGCAAAGAAGAGCTCTATGGGTTCGTCGCCGCCCGTGAACTCGACGCGGTCGCCGAAGCAACGCAGATGGATCCCGCTGATCTGCCCGGCTACGCCGGACGAGTCCACGACTACTTCGTCGCCAACCCCGACAACCTACGTCTGATGCGTTGGGGGCAGCTCGAATTCGCCGACACCGGCTCTGATGGCGCCGCTCGAGACACGGTCAGCCGCAAGGCGGAAAAGCTTCGCCGCGCGCAGCGGGAAGGACTGCTCGATCCTTCGTGGGACCCGCTCGACATCCTCGTGTTCGTCAACCAGCTGGCGATGGCCTGGGCCGACCAACCAGGCCTGACGTCCGTCGAAAGCGGTGCGCGTGAGCAGTTCCTGGCAGACCGTCGAGCAGCTATCGTCACCGCGGTCGAGCGGCTGTTTCCCGCAGCGCCGAGTTCTCTCTTCGGGAACAGCTGAAGCCCCTACGACACGACGCGCTCGAGCGCCCGGAGGTCCTCCTCGAGCAGGCGGAAGAGCCAGTACACGAACACGAACGCGACCACGCCGCCGACGCACAGCACTCGCACCGCGACTATGACGGAAGAGATCTCGTCGGGAGGCAGGAACGTCGCCCCGGCGACCCCGACCAACGGCACCGACGCGGCCACCGCGAGGTACATGGTGCTGCGGCGGTCGAGACCTCGTAGCCGGCGCTCGTCGCTGCTGCTGGTGATGCCGTGAGGCAACAGCGATGGATACAGGCACCGCACAGCGTAGAACGTGACCAGGAAGAACGGGTATGCGACCGCGATCGCCCCACACACGATCTGCGAACCCAGGAAGTGCAAATAGACGCCCTGTGGAAGGGCCCCGGCGGCGATCTGCAGCATGACCGGAAAGGCGATTCCCGCGATGAGCCACAGCGCGAACACCACTGCGACGATCCGGTCACCCATCAGCAGGGTGTCGGCGCGGGCACGAGAGAGGGTGGCAGCGTCGTAGCTTCTTCCCCTCCGGAGACCCAAGGGCACGTAGATGACGTAACGGCAGAAGTACACGATCAACACGAACCCGAGCGGGAACACGATGCTGTTGATCA
Organism: Rhodococcus spongiicola; assembly: GCF_004011835.1. Taxonomy (GTDB): domain Bacteria; phylum Actinomycetota; class Actinomycetes; order Mycobacteriales; family Mycobacteriaceae; genus Prescottella; species Prescottella spongiicola. The sequence continues at coordinate 962,790 of NZ_RKLN01000001.1, read as the reverse complement.
CCTGCGAGATCTCGACGAATCGCTGCTGTGCATCGGCAGACAGCTCATTGATGATCAGCGTCTGGTTGTGGTTGTAGTTGTAGATCGCCGCGAGGGTGTTCGGAACACCCACACCGAGTGCGACGATCGGAATCATCCACGGCAACAGACGGTGTCGCCAGCTGTGCGGTGGTGGGTCGACGAGGTCACGGGCCCGAGCATCGAGGCACAGATCCAACTGCTGCGCCAGTTCCGCACCCGTCGACCAGCGATCCTCGGGATTCGGTGCCAGGCACGTCAGTAGAACGCGGCGCAGCGCAGCAGGGCAGTCGTCGGGCAGATCCTCCTGGAACCGCGTATCGATCTCGTGTCGTCGCAGCGCCAGCATGCGTTCGAGCGATGTCGCTGATTCGCCGGCGTCGCGTTCGTCCGCGAACGGACGCCGCCCGGTCAGCAGTTCCCACAACATCACCCCGAGCGCGTAGATGTCGCTCCGGGCGTCGAGGTCGGTGGCCGTGCCGGACAGATCCGGGTGGCAGGCCTCGAGTTGCTCGGGCGACATGTAAGCCAGGGATCCACCGAAGTACGCGACTGGACTGGTCCCTGTGACACGGTCGCTGAAGCTGATGTTGAAGTCCGCCAGCTTGGGAACGCCCTCCGACGTCAACAGGACGTTCGCGGGTTTGATGTCGCGATGCAGGACGCCGTGCTGGTCGGCGTACTCGAGGGCGTCGGCGAGACGACGGCCCAGCCACGCGACCGTTTCGGGCCAGCTGAGCCCCGCTATCTCGGCGCGCACACTCGAATCGCTCGGCCGGATCTCGCCCTTACGTTCCAGGACAGCGTCGATCGAGTCGAGCAGAAGCTGACCGGTTCGGGGATGCTCCGGATCGGCGGGATGCTCGCGAACGCGGCGCAGGACGTCGAGCAGGGTGCCACCCGGCACGTACTGCATGTACAGCAGCTTCAGTTCGCGATCGGGCAGTAGTCGCTGGTCGAACACCCGGACGATGTAGTCGTGGTCGAGTTGGGCCAGGGTCTGCGGTTCGGTGCCGTGGTCGTGCGAGACCTTCACGGCGACAATCCGCTGCATCGACCGCTGCCTGGCGAGGAACACCCGTGCGAACGATCCGCGGCCCAGCTCGGTGAGCAGGTCGAAGTCGTCGACCCGGTCGCCGACGTTGACCTGCTCGAGGGCCCGCTGTGCGCCCGGTTGTGCAACCAGGGTGCTGCGGTAGTCGTCGGGCGCGAGCAGGGCCGTCACCTGCTCCGCGTTCTCGGGGAACTCCCGCACGTACGCTTCGGCGTCGACGGCGTGACCGCCGCGACGGCGTAGGTGGAAGTCCTCGTAGATGAGGTCTACCGGAAGCGGCTTCGACCGCAGTTCGGGGAACTCGGCGCGGTACTCCGAGAGCGGTTTCGGTCGGTTCGCATGCAGTAGTCGGTACTCGAGATCCACCTTGATCAGCTCGACGATTGCGGCACGGCGCAGCGCATCGCGGACGGGCATCCCACCTGGCAGGAACGATTCGATCTGCGGGGGGTCGTCGGCCGCCGCCCACCGGTCGGCGAACCGGGCGACGACGTCGGCGAGGAAGGACACCGTTCGCGCGCCGAGATCCGGCGGCGGCCCGCCGTCGATCGTCGAGGCGGCGGTCGGGGTCGATGCGGTTGTGCCGTCCATCACACGTCACGTCCGAAGATGGGGAGTGCGGCAAGGTGGGGCCAACTCACCCCTAGGGGTACTCGAAATGATATCGCCGTTGGCGTCATACTCGGCAGGTGCGAGATCCGGGTGCCGAGGGGCCTACTGCTGAGAAGTCCACAGTCGACGAGTTCACTGCCGTTTCCATCGCCAGTCGAGTGCGTGCCGGGGCGCTGTCTCCGGTCGCTGCCGTCGACGATGCCCTCGCCCGCATCGAACAGCGTGATTCGAGGATCCACGCGTTCGTGCGCGTGCTGAGGGAGCGGGCCCGGGCTGAAGCCGAGGCGCTCGCCGGCCGCCCCGACCTCTCGAGCCTGCCCCTCGCCGGGGTTCCCGTCGCGATCAAGGACAATGTTCAGGTTCAGGGCGAACCCATGCGTGACGGTTCGGTTGCGACGGATCCGAACCCGTCCGCGAGCGACCATCCGACCGTCGCCAGGTTGCGGGCGGCCGGCGCCATCCCGGTCGGTTTGACCGCAGTCCCGGAACTCTGCGTGTGGGGTGCCGTCGACTCGCCGGGTGTGATCACCCGCAATCCGTGGAACCCGGACCGTGTGCCCGGAGGATCGTCCGGTGGTTCCGCCGCCGCCGTCGCTGCCGGCATGGTGCCGATCGCGTTGGCCGCTGACGGCATGGGTTCGATCAGGATTCCGTCGGCCGCATGTGGTGTCTTCGGCATCAAGCCCGGGCGCGGTGTTGTGCCGTCCGAGCTGGGCGAGCACTCGTGGTTCGGGATGTCGGAGAACGGGCCGATCGCGTCGACCGTCGAGGACGCGGCCCTGATGCTCTCGGTGCTGGCCGACGAGCCCGACCTCGGTCGGATCCCTCAGTCGCGGCCGCTGCGGGTCGGCGTGGCTGTCAACGCGCCGTCGCCGATCTTGCGGGTCGACGGCCAGTGGGCGAGCGGCGTCGAGAAAACTGCGGCGCTGCTCGCCGAGGCCGGGCACCGTACGTCGCAGACGCGGGTGCCGTATCCGCCCAACATGACGGCGGCGTTCGCGCGCTGGATGGCCGGGACCGCAGACGACGCTGCCGAACTCGATCCGGCCCTGCTGCAACGACGCACCCGCAGGCACGCCGCGGTCGGTCGGATGATCAAACGGGCAGGGCTGGTGCGGCAGTCGCAGGTGGACCGCATCGAGGCCAAGATGCGGTCGTTCTTCTCGGCCTACGACGTCGTGGTGACGCCGTCTCTCGCGCAGCCCCCGGTCGCGGCACTTTCGTGGAGCGAGAAGTCCTGGCTGTCCAACGTTGTCGCAAACGTCCGGTATGCGCCGTTCAGTGCGATGTGGAACGTTCTCGGCTGGCCGGCAGCAAGCGTTCCGGTCGGTATGCACTCCGCGTCCCGGACACCGCTGGCGGTGCAGATCGTCGCGCCGCCCGGCGGGGAGCGGACTGTGCTCGCGGTGGCGGCCGAGATCGAACATCGGCAGGGCTGGTTGCGTCACTCGCCTGTGTGAGATGCGCACGTTCGTCCCGGGCGGGTGGCGTACGTCCCAGACCGGGAACCGAGACGGGGGTGAAGCGCGTTGAAACTGATGACGATACTTCCAGGGGACGTAACCGGGACAGCTGGCTGCTACCAGGCATCGAGCATCTTCGTCCGCGGTAATCTGAGGTGTCCGGACAGTGGGACATCCGCTCGTCTGGCCAGCCGGAACGGTGATCACGTACCTGCACGACCGCCCGCACTATCGAAAGGACCGGCCGCGGTGGCCGAACCTGTATGAACCGCAAGACTGTGTTCCGCAACCTGGCGATAGTCGCCGGTGTCCTGTTGGTCATTTACGCCTTCAGCTTCTTCGGCAACGACACGCGGGGGTTCAAGTCGGTCGACACCTCGGTGGCGATCGCGCAACTCGACGCCAACAATGTCGACAAGGCGCAGATCGACGACCGCGAACAGCAGGTCCGCCTGTGGCTCAAGAGCGGTAACGACGCCACCGAGGGCAGCACCGAGATCATCGCCAAGTATCCGGAAGCGGCGTCCGAGCAGATCTTCGACAAGGTCTCGGGTTCGGGACTGCAGGAGTTCAACACCAGCGTCACGCAGGAGAGCTGGCTGACCTCGATGCTGCTCTTCGTGCTGCCGATGATCATCCTGCTGGGCATCTTCTTGTTCGTGATGAACCGCATGCAGGGCGGTGGCCGCGGCGGAATGATGGGCTTCGGCAAGTCCAAGGCCAAGCAACTGTCGAAGGATCTGCCCAGCACCACCTTCGCGGACGTCGCGGGCGCCGACGAGGCGGTCGAGGAACTCTACGAGATAAAGGACTTCCTGCAGCATCCCGCGCGCTACCAGGCACTGGGCGCCAAGATTCCGAAGGGTGTGCTGCTCTATGGCCCGCCCGGCACGGGTAAGACGCTGCTCGCGCGGGCCGTCGCAGGCGAGGCCGGTGTCCCCTTCTTCACGATTTCGGGTTCGGACTTCGTCGAAATGTTCGTCGGTGTCGGCGCCTCGCGTGTGCGTGACCTGTTCGAACAGGCGAAGCAGAACAGCCCGTGCATCATCTTCGTCGACGAGATCGACGCCGTCGGTCGGCAGCGCGGCGCGGGCCTGGGCGGCGGACACGACGAGCGTGAGCAGACCCTCAACCAGCTGCTCGTCGAGATGGACGGCTTCGGTGACCGCACCGGCATCATCCTGATCGCCGCGACGAACCGCCCCGACATCCTCGACCCGGCACTACTGCGCCCTGGGCGCTTCGACCGTCAGATCCCGGTCAGCGCCCCCGACCTGGCAGGGCGACGGGCGATCCTCGCGGTGCACTCGCAGGGCAAGCCGCTCGACCCCAATGCCGATCTCGAGGGCCTCGCCAAGCGCACCGTCGGTATGTCGGGTGCCGACCTGGCGAACGTGATCAACGAGGCCGCGCTGCTAACGGCTCGCGAGAATGGGACCGTGATCACGGAGACCTCGCTCGAGGAGTCCGTCGACCGGGTGATCGGCGGTCCGCGCCGCAAGAGCCGGATCATCTCCGAGCACGAGAAGAAGATCACCGCGTACCACGAAGGTGGTCACACGCTCGCGGCGTGGGCGATGCCCGACATCGAGCCGATCTACAAGGTCACGATCCTTGCGCGAGGACGCACCGGGGGTCACGCGATGACCGTTCCCGAGGACGACAAGGGCCTGATGACGCGGTCGGAGATGATTGCGCGCCTGGTCATGGCGATGGGTGGTCGCGCCGCCGAGGAACTCGTATTCCACGAGCCGACGACCGGTGCCTCGTCCGACATCGACCAAGCCACCAAGATCGCCCGGGCCATGGTGACCGAGTACGGCATGAGCGCCAAGCTCGGTGCGGTCCGCTACGGGCAAGAACAGGGCGACCCGTTCCTGGGCCGCACGATGGGCATGAACTCCGACTACTCGCACGAGATCGCTCGGGAGATCGACGAGGAAGTACGCAAGCTCATCGAGGCCGCGCACACGGAAGCGTGGTCGATCCTGAACGAGTACCGCGACGTCCTGGACGAGCTGGCCGGCCAGCTGCTCGAGCATGAGACCCTGACGCGCAAGGACCTCGAGAAGATCTTCACGACGGTGGAGAAGCGCCCACGGATCACTGAGTTCGACGTTTTCGGTGACCGCACGCCGTCCGACAAGCCGCCGATCAAGACGCCGCGAGAGCTTGCGATCGAGCGGGGCGATACGTGGCCGCCGGCGCCCGAGCCGGTGCGGGAGGCACAGCCGACGTTCGCGCAGCGCCAAACGGCGCCTCCGTTCAACGGGAACGCCACCGCAGAGCCTTCCTACGGCCGGCCTCCGTCACAACCGGGACCAGCACAACCGGGTCCTGCGCAACAGGGTCCTGCGCAGCCTCCCGTGCCGCCGGTTCAGGGGACCCGTCCCGACTACGGCGCTCCGGCGGGCTGGTCCGCTCCGGGTTGGCCGCCCCGCGAACCGGCCGACGGCGGTCATGGTCAGCGGGCTGACAGTGGTCATGGTCAGCGGGCTGACGGCGGTCATGGTCAGCGGGCTGACAGTGGCCACGGTCAGCAAGGTGGACGGCACCAGCACCCGCAGTGGGATCCGTCCCACCAGCGCCCTGCCGGGCCCGAGGACGGCTCGGGCCGTCCACCTGGCGATAGGGGGAGCGGACGGTCCGACAGTGATACTCCGACGCAGGTCTGGGAGGGGCCGACCGGCCCGCAGTAATCGGCCCACAGCTAGGCTCAGACTCGGCACACCCGTATGGTCCGGGGCGCTGAGCCCCAATACTGGAGGTACGTCGGTTGTCGGTGAATCAGCTGGGGAGTGAGTCGGTAGCGCTCATGACTGGGAGGCCGTTCGATCAGGCGCGCGCCGAGGCGGCCGTGCGCGAGCTGCTGATCGCGGTAGGCGAGGATCCCGATCGTCCGGGGCTCCTCGACACTCCGGCTCGGGTGGCCCGCGCCTACCGCGAAGTATTCGCCGGCCTCTATACCGATCCTGACGACGTCCTCGACACGACGTTCGACGAGGGCCATCAAGAACTCGTGCTGGTCCGAGACATCCCGTTGTACTCGACATGCGAGCATCACCTCGTCTCGTTCCACGGGGTCGCGCACATCGGCTACATTCCCGGGCCGACGGGCCGGCTGACGGGACTGTCGAAGCTGGCGCGGCTGGTGGATCTGTACGCCAAGCGCCCGCAGGTGCAGGAACGGCTCACCAGCCAGATCGCGGACGCCCTCATGAGCAAACTCGATCCGCGTGGTGTGATCGTCGTGGTCGAGGCCGAGCATCTGTGCATGGCGATGCGCGGCATCCGTAAGCCGGGCGCGAGCACCACGACGTCAGCGGTGCGTGGGCAGTTTCAGACGAGCTCCGCCTCCCGCGCCGAGGCTCTCGATCTGATCCTCCGCAGGTGATCGCCCTACCTGACCTCGGACGTCCCATCGTCATGGGAGTCCTCAACGTGACTGTCGATTCGTTTTCCGACGGCGGCAAATTCCTCGACCGCGACGCCGCTGTCGAGCACGGCCTGCACCTGCAGCGACTCGGGGTCGACGTCGTCGACGTCGGTGGCGAGTCGACTCGCCCGGGTGCTACCCGTGTCGATCCCGAGGTCGAGGCGGGACGGGTTGTACCGGTAATCGCCGCACTCGCTGCCGAGGGTGTAACCGTCAGCGTCGACACGATGCGGGCGTCGGTGGCTCGAGCGGCGATCGAAGCCGGAGTATCGATAGTCAACGACGTCTCCGGTGGCCGCGCGGATGTCGACATGGCACGCGTCGTCGCGGAGGCCCACGTGCCCTGGATACTGATGCACTGGCGTCCCGCGGGCGAGTTCGTTCACGCCGGTGGATCGTCGCATTACGACGACGTGGTCCGTGAGGTGCGCGACGAGTTGATGGTTCAGGTGGACGCCGCGGTGGCGGCCGGCGTGGACCCGAGAGCGCTCGTGCTCGATCCGGGCCTCGGTTTCGTCAAGGCCGCCGACCACAACTGGCAGCTTCTGCACCGACTTCCCGAACTGGCCGAACTGGGGTTCCCGGTCCTCATCGGGGCGTCCCGCAAGCGGTTCCTCGGGTCGCTGCTGGCAAGTGCGGACGGAACCGACCGGCCGCCGTCCGGCCGCGAAGTCGCGACCGCAGTGATCTCGGCCCTGGCGGTCACGAACGGCGCCTGGGGTGTGCGGGTCCACGACGCCCAGGCGTCGCTCGACGCGATAGCCGTCGCGGGTGCCTGGGAGCGGGGTAGTCAACGTTCGGGAGCCGGGAGGTGACGGATGAATGACATCTGTGGCGATCGAATCGAGTTGCGGGGACTGAAGGTCCGCGGCAACCATGGCGTCTTCGATCATGAGAAGCGGGACGGGCAGGAGTTTTTCGTCGACGTGACTCTGTGGATGGATCTCGCGCCGGCCGCGGCGTCCGACAACCTCGAGGACACCTTCGACTACGGTGATCTCGCCCGGCGCGCGGCCGCGATCGTCGCGGGACCGTCGCGGGATCTCATCGAGACCGTCGCCGGGGAGGTCGCCGACGACGTCATGCGTGATGCGCGCGTCCAGCGTGTCGAGGTGGTGCTGCACAAGCCGTCCGCACCGATTCCGTTGACGTTCGCGGACGTCGCTGTGGTTGCTACACGGTCGCGCACCGCTGCCGAGGCCACCTGTTGAGCCGGGCGGTGCTGTCCATCGGTTCCAACATCGGGGACAGCCTCGCGTATCTGCAGACGGTGGTGGACGGCCTGCGTGAGTGGATCGTCGCGATCTCACCCGTTTATGCGACGGCGCCGTGGGGTGGCGTCGAACAGCAGGACTTCCTCAATGCCATCCTGATCGTGGACGATCCCGGCGCCGACTGTCGGAACTGGTTGCGGCGCGGACAGCAACTCGAGGCCGCGGCGGAGCGGGTGCGGGAGCAACGTTGGGGCCCACGCACATTGGATGTGGACGTCGTGACGTGCGACGGGATCTGCAGCGATGATCCCGAGCTGACGCTGCCTCATCCACGCGCCCTCGAGCGGGCGTTCGTGTTGGTTCCGTGGCTCGATGTCGAACCGGATGCGACCCTCGACGTCGATGGGACCGAAGTGCGGGTCGACGACTTGCTCGGACGTCTCGACGTGGCCGAAAGGGCCGGAGTTCGACGGACGACGCGGCAACTGGAACTACGGTAGCTGTGATGAAACCGACCCGGATCTGGGACTTGTTATCGCTGGCACTGCTCGCCGCGGTGGCGACCTGGTTGCTGGTCCGTGTCGCGTACGGGTCCATTCCCCCGATTCCCGTCTACGCCGGGGCGTCGCTGTACCCGGTTGCCCTCATCGAGGCGGTGCTGGCGTTCGTGATCCGGGCGAGGATTCGCGACCACGCGATCGGTCCTGGTCCCCGACAGTTGCATCCGATCACGGCCGCGCGCACAGCAGCGCTGGCGAAGGCGTCGGCGCTGGTCGGTGCCGCCAGTGCGGGCGTATGGGCGGGATTGCTCGTCTATCTGTGGCCGCAGCGCTCACAGCTGCGGGCCGCGGTGTCCGACAGTCCGGGTGCGATCGTCGGTCTGGTCGCGGCGGTCCTGCTGGTGCTGGCGGCCCTTTGGCTCGAGCGCTGTTGCCGGACGCCCGACGTGCCGCCCGACGAGCCAGCTCCCTGATCTCTCCGGGCGGCCCAGACAGATTGTACCTACTATTGTATCCGGATTGGGTTACGGGCGCGTGCGGCTACCCTGATTTGCATGACGGTTTCGGGTCGCGCCAAGTCGGTACGCCGCAATCGACGCACTACGAGCCAGATGATAAGTGCCGGGCTTGTGTCGCTCGCCGTTGCGGCGTCACTGTTCATGATCTTCAGCGACAGCGTCAAACTGCTTCGGGTAGGCCTGGTCGTCGCGTTGTGGGCCGCAACGTTGGGTGCGATAGCGATGACCAAGTACCGGCGCGAGTCCGCTCGGGAAAAGGCGAAGGTTCGTGACCTGCAGAAGGTGTACGAACTACAGCTGGAGCGCGAGATCAGCGCACGCCGCGAGTACGAGCTCGGGGTAGAGGTCCGGGTTCGGGGCGAGATGGCTGCCGAAGCCGAGACCATCAAGGCGCTTCGCGACGAGCTCTCTGCACTTCGCCGGAACCTCGAGATGCTCTTCGACGGTCGGCTACCGGAGGACCGCGTGGCGTTGCGCGCGGAGTCGACACGAGTCCAGGAGTTGGCGGGTAGCTACCACCCCGCCGCGTCCGGCCTATTCGTTCCGGGCGCTCAGCCTCCCGGCCCCAATGCTCACCTGTCCGGCCCCGATGCTCAGGTTCCCAGCCCCGATCTGACGCGGCACCCGACGCCCCAGGGTCCCGGTTTCGCAACCCCGTACGACGACCCGGTCACGGCGGAGACGACTGCCGTGATTCCGGCGATAGACGTCGAGGCCGTTGACGGTCTTGTCGTCAACGACTTCGACAGATCCGCCGTCAACCACCTCGACAGCCCTATGGCCAACCACAGAGCCGGTGCGGCCGCCGAGAGCACCGCCGCGGACATTGTCCTCGGCGGCCCGGAGACTCCGCTGGAAGAGCCTCTTGTTGCGAGACTGGCGCCCGAGTACGGCCTTGGTCCGATGGGCGAGACCGCTGAGCCGAAGGCCGAGCCGCCCACGCCCGCCGCCCCGTCACACACACCGGAACGGGACGAACAGGGACAGTTCAGGGTTTCTCACTCCGAGACGCCGCGGCCGGTGTCGCGTCGCGCGCGCCGGCTGGCCGAGGACTCCGGTGGCGCGCACACGAACGGCCTTTCGGTTGCCGAGATCATGGCGAACCTCAAATCCGACGACACGGGGGAGGGCGCGGTGCCCCCGCACACACGTCATCGCGCCGAGTAGCCCACCGCAGGGTAGCGCCGGCGAGATCGAACTCGCTCTCGCCGCCAAGTGAGCCGTAGATCACGTCGGTGGCCAGTGGTCCGCGTCTTCCCACGCGCTATTCTCTCCGCAGGACGTCTGGTACCCGCCGTGCGGGACTGGAACGAACGAGAGGACGAAAGTGGCCTCCTTTGGGATCGCCAACGGTCCCGCGCCTGCACGACTGACGATCGGTATCGTCTCGGCGGGACGGGTCGGGACAGCAATCGGCGCCGCGCTGGAGCGAGTCGGGCACGTCGTTGTCGCCTGCTCAGCCGTTTCCGGCGCCTCCGTTCATCGTGCGCAGACACGACTCCCTGACACTGAGATCCTGCCCGTTCCCGAGGTCGCGGCCCGCGCAGAGCTGCTGATCCTCGCGGTTCCCGACGACGAACTCGCCGGACTGGTGGGCGGACTGGCGGCAACCGAGTCGGTTCGCCGCGGCACGATCGTCGTCCACACTTCCGGCGCTAACGGCATCGGCATTCTCGCACCGCTCTCCGAGCAGGGCATCGTGCCGCTGGCGATCCATCCCGCGATGACCTTCACCGGCCACATCGAGGACACCGTCCGGCTGTCCGACGCGTGTTTCGGGATCACAGCGGCCGACGACATCGGCTATGCGATCGGGCAGTCGCTCGTCCTGGAGATCGGTGGCGAGCCGGTACGGGTCCGCGAGGACGTCCGCCCGCTCTATCACGCAGCCCTCGCGCACGGCAGCAACCACCTCGTGACGCTCGTCGTCGACGCGGTCGCGGCGCTGCGGGTCGCGCTCGAGGGGCAGGAACTGCTGGGCCAGGAACTCGTCGGTGACGACCCGAACGGGCTGCCGGAACGGGTGCTGGGTCCGCTGCTGTCGGCGGCCCTCGACAACGCCCTGCGGCGCGGGCAGTCTGCGCTGACCGGACCCGTGGCGCGCGGTGACGCGGACGCCGTTGCGAAGCACCTCGAGGTGCTCGAGGACGTCGACCCGAGGCTGGCCGCGGGATACCGGGCCTTTGCACTGCGGACTGCGCAGCGCGCGGGGGCGAAGCCGGAACTGATGGACATGCTCGAAGATGGAGGATGAGCCGAGGATGAGCACTGGGAACGATGCTCCTGCAGTGCAGGGCGGATTCAAGCGCGGCGAACTGACCGTGCACCACGACCCCGAGGTCATGACGCGGGTGTCGAAGGCGCTGCGCGGTGTCGGGCGCCAGGTGGCGCTGGTCCCCACCATGGGTGCCCTGCATGCCGGTCACCTCGAGCTGGTGCGACAGGCGAAGCTGACCGGCGCCGTCGTGATCGTGTCGATCTTCGTCAATCCGCTGCAGTTCGGTGCGGGCGAGGATCTGGACGCCTACCCGCGCACCCTCGAGGCGGATCTGGAACTGCTGCGCGAGGTCGGGGTCGAGCTGGTCTTCGCTCCGACGGCCTCCACGATGTACCCCGACGGCCCCCGTGCCACCGTCCTCCCGGGACCGCTCGGTGCCGACCTCGAGGGCAAGAGCCGACCGACGCACTTCGCGGGCATGCTCACGGTCGTCGCCAAGCTGCTCCAGATCGCGGCGCCCAACGCCGCGTTCTTCGGCGAGAAGGATTACCAGCAGCTCGCACTGATCAGGCAGATGGTGCGCGATCTCAACTTCGACGTGCGGATCGTCGGCGTTCCCACGGTCCGTGAGCAGGACGGTCTGGCACTGTCCTCGAGGAATCGCTACCTCGACCCGGAGCAGAGGCAGCTGGCCACCACGCTGTCGGCTGCGCTGGTCGCCGGCGCACACGCCGCGTCCGGCGGGGCGGAGGGGATCCTCGCCGCCGCACGCGAGGTGCTCGCCTCCGCGCCCGAGGTCGAGGTGGACTACCTCGAGGTCCGCGGTGTGGATCTCGGTCCGGCGCCCGAGCGCGGCGACGGCCGGCTCCTCGTCGCGGCGCGGTTCGGCGACACCCGACTGATCGACAACGTCGGTGTAGCGGTCGGTACCGGGTTCCTCGAGCGAGACACCACCGACCCCGCCACGTCCTCCTACCCAGTCGACGACCTCCTCTCCCACTGAATACCGAAGGGCCGAACATGCTGCGCACCATGATGAAGTCGAAGATCCACCGTGCCACGGTCACGCACGCCGACCTGCACTACGTCGGCTCGGTGACCGTCGACCAGGACCTGATGGAGGCCGCCGACCTGCTCGAGGGTGAGCAGGTCACGATCGTCGACATCGACAACGGCGCCCGCCTCGAGACCTACGTGATCACTGGTCAGCGGGGCTCGGGTGTCATCGGGATCAATGGTGCTGCAGCACATCTGGTCAACCCGGGTGATCTGGTCATCCTCATCGCATACGGCGTGATGGACGAACAAGAGATCCGCGAGTACTCGCCACGAGTCGTGTTCGTCGACGGCGACAACAAGCCGGTCGACCTCGGATCGGACCCGGCGCACGCGCCCGAGGGCTCCGGTCTGGTCACGCCGCGGATGCTCTCCAGTCTGGTGTAGGGCGGTGCTTCTCACCGTCGATGTCCGGAACACCAACATCGTTCTTGGACTCTTCACCGGCACCGGCTCCAACTCGAAGTTGGTGCAGGACTGGCGAATGCGGACCGATGCGCGGCTGACCGCCGACGAGTTGGCGCTCAAGTTCCGCGGACTGCTCGGCCGGCACGTCGATCAGATCACCGGTGTCTCCGCACTCTCGACGGTGCCGTCGGTGCTGCGCGAGATACGCGTAATGCTCGGCCGGTACTGGGATCACGTCCCGCATGTGGTCGTGGAACCCGGCGTGCGCACCGGGGTCCCACTGCTGGTGGACAATCCCAAGGAAGTGGGCGCCGACCGCATCGTCAACGCCCTTGCAGTACACCACATGTACGAGAGTGCCTGCATCGTAGTAGATTTCGGCACGTCGACGTGTGTCGACGTGGTATCCGCGAAGGGTGAATTCCTCGGCGGCGCCATCGCGCCCGGCCTCGAGATCTCTACGGACGCATTGGCGTCGCAGTCCGCGGCATTGCGCAAGGTCGAACTGCTCCGGCCCCGGTCGGTGGTCGGCAAGAACACGGTCGAGTGCATGCAGTCGGGCGCCGTCTTCGGATTCGCTGGTCTGGTAGACGGTTTGGTGTGCCGAGTTCGGCGCGAACTCGGAGCCTTCAGCGGTCCGGACGTCGCGGTGATCGCGACGGGGGACAGTGCGCCGCTGATCATGCCCGAGTGCGAGACCATCGAGCATCACGAGCCCGACCTCACGCTCGAAGGTCTTCGCCTGGTCTACGAGCGAAATCTCGCACGGAGGAAGTCGCGCCGCAGCGAGCTCTGACCACCCGAGTAGCCGGCGTCACTCGAACGAGGGGGTTCCCCCGACGTCGATGTTGTGTCAGAATGCTCGACGTGTTCCGTTGCATGAGTGCCCAGGAGTGTTGTCGAGGCTGAACGCTGCCTCGATCGTTTTCACTCTCCTGGAGCTCTACTCGTGCATTCTGCATATTCTTTAGGCGTCCGCACGTCTGCACACGTTGCGGCCTCGCTGCCCACGCCACTGCTTCCCGCTGATCTGCGGCGGATGACCGATCACGGCGCCTCGGACGCGCATGCGCATTCACTGCCGCTCGCCGCTGTGTCCTACTACGCAGCCATGAACTACTACGAGGTCGCCGGGCACGGGGCGTTGCGTCGCGCTCGCGCCGAGCTGACCGATCTGCTCGAAGGAAGCCTGAAGTGACCATCGACCAAATGCTCGACGACGCCCGCACCCACATCGATCGCATGTACGTCTTCGAGATCGCCGAGGCCGTCCGACGCGGCGCGATCTTCGTGGACATCCGACCCCAGGCCCAGCGGGCGCTCGAGGGCACGCTGCCGGGCGCGCTCGCGGTCGAGCGAAACGTGCTCGAGTGGCGCCTGGACCCGACCAGCAGCGCCCACCTTGCGCTCGCTGTCGACCACGACGTGGAGTGGGTGATCGTGTGCTCCGAGGGGTACACCTCGAGCCTCGCGGCCGCTGCCCTTCGGCAGCTCGGGCTGCACAAGGCCACCGACCTTGTCGGCGGCTACAAGGCCATCAAGGCGGCCGGCCTGCAGGGTGCCCTGCTCGGGCAGCGGCACTGCGTCCGGGACTTGGCCACGGTTTCGGCGCACTGACCGGATCCCCGTTCGACGCCCTTCGGGGCCGCCGTGCTACCGGCTCACACGCTCGGCGAATGCGGCCCTATAGTCTTGTACCCCGTGAGTGATGCACCTTCCCAGCCAGTCGACGACACCCCCGAGCAGCTCCGGATCCGCCGCGAGAAGCGGGAGCGTCTGCTCGCCCAAGGCCAGGAGCCGTACCCGGTATCGGTTCCGCGCACTCATTCGCTCTCGGAGATCCGCGCCAAGTACCCCGAACTGGAGGCGGACTCGAGCACCGGCGACATGGTCGGCGTGGTCGGCCGTGTCATCTTCCTCCGTAACACCGGCAAGCTGTGCTTCGCGACCCTGCAAGAGGGGGACGGAACTCAGCTGCAGGCGATGTTGAGCCTCGCGAAGATCGGCGAGGACGCCCTTGCGGCGTGGAAGTCCGACGTCGATCTCGGCGATTTCGTGTTCATCCACGGCGAGGTCATCAGCTCGCGGCGCGGAGAGCTGAGCGTGATGGCCGACGCGTGGCAGATCGCGGCCAAGGCACTGCGTCCGCTGCCGGTCGCGCACAAGGAGATGAACGAGGAGTCCCGGGTGCGGCAGCGCTACGCGGATCTCATCGTCCGTCCACAAGCCCGCGAGATGGCGCGCAAGCGGGTCGAGGTCGTTCGGGAGTTGCGCAACGCGCTCGAGCGTCGCGGCTTCCTCGAGGTCGAGACGCCGATGCTGCAGACACTGCACGGCGGTGCGGCGGCGCGGCCGTTTGTGACTCACTCGAACGCCCTCGACATCGATTTGTATCTGCGAATCGCGCCGGAATTGTTCCTCAAGCGCTGCGTCGTCGGCGGTATCGAAAAGGTCTTCGAGGTCAACCGAAACTTCCGCAACGAGGGTGTGGACTCGACGCACTCACCGGAGTTCGCGATGCTCGAGACGTACGAGGCGTACGGCACTTACGACGATTCCGCGAAGATGATCCGCGAACTCGTCCAGGAGGTTGCGCAGGGCGCGTTCGGCTCCCAGGTCGTCACGCTCGCCGACGGCTCCGAATACGACCTCAGCGGCGAATGGAAAACGATGGAGATGTATCCGTCGCTGTCCGAGGCGATCAGCGTCGAGGTCACCCCGGACACCCCCGTCGAGGACCTGTTGGCACTGGCTGCGAAGGTCGGCCTCGAGATCCCCAAGGACAAGGGATACGGGCACGGCAAGCTCGTCGAGGAACTGTGGGAACACCAGTGCGGCGACCAGCTGTACGAGCCCACCTTCGTGCGGAACTACCCGGTCGAGACGTCGCCACTCACCCGTCAGCACCGGAGCCTGCCGGGTGTGACGGAGAAGTGGGATCTCTACATCCGCGGATTCGAACTCGCGACGGGGTATTCGGAGTTGGTCGACCCGATCATTCAACGTGAGCGTTTCATGGATCAGGCGCGCCTCGCCGCGGCCGGCGACGACGAGGCGATGATTCTCGACGAGGAGTTCCTCGCTGCGATGGAGCAGGGTATGCCGCCTACCACCGGAACCGGTATGGGAATCGATCGCCTTCTGATGGCACTTACTGGATTGGGAATCAGGGAAACCATCTTGTTCCCAATTGTCCGACCATCGACTCGTTGACCTGAGTTCAAAACCCTGGTTAATGATGAGCCATCATTTTCGAGGATTCAGGGTACTATTGCTTTCGAGTTGCCCCGGCTGGGACGCTTTGCGTCCGAGCGACGACGCGTCATTCGGAAGGAATCGGCCCCATGGCAAAGAAGGTCATTGAAACGCTCATCGATGACGTCGATCCGGATACCACCGCCGATGAAACAGTCGAGTTCGGCCTGGACGGGGTTGCGTACGAGATCGATCTGTCCTCCGAGAACGCAGCAAGGTTGCGCGAGGAACTCGACATGTGGGTTTCGCATGCACGCAAGGTGACGAGTCGTCGCCGTGGTGGCAGAGGGGGGACTCGTGCGGGGTCCCGCGGCGGCGCCGACCGAGAGCACAGTGCAAAGGTTCGCGAATGGGCCAAGAACCAGGGGCTCAACGTCTCCACGCGCGGTCGGATCTCCGCCGAAATTACCGAGGCGTACAACCAGGCTCACTGAATCACGGTCGCAACACGGCTCGGGGATCGCTCCCTCTGTAAAGGGGTCTGCTAACATCACGCCCCGTGCAGCTGAGACGATTCATTGCGGGCGTACTTCTTTCTGCGTTGACACTGCTTGGTGTGGCGGTGCCGGCAACGGCCCAGGAGGCCTACCCGGTGCCCTACAACTTCCTTGCAGGAATTTCGCTGGAATTGAGTAATCCGGGCGGGTCCGCGCCCGGCTCGAACGACTGGTCATGCAAACCGTCCGATGAGCGCCCGAATCCCGTGGTGTTGGTGCACGGAACCTTTGGCAACCGCCAAGACAATTGGGGTTCGTTTGCTCCGCTTCTCGCGAACGAGGGGTATTGCGTCTTCGCGCTCACTTACGGCGCACTCGAGGATCAGCCGTGGCCGATTTCAGCGATCGGCGGATTGAAGCCCATCGAAGAGAGCGCCGAGCAACTCCGTGAGTTCGTCGACCGCGTCCTGCAGGAGACCGGCGCGGAGAAGGTCGATCTGATCGGCCATTCCCAGGGCACCCTGATGCCGACCTACTACGTCCAGCAACTCGGCGGTGCCGACAAGATCGACAAGTACGTGTCGCTGGCGCCGCTGTGGGACGGCACAGACGGGTCCGGTGGAGACAGTTCGATGGACACTCTGATGGATGCCATGAGCGCCCTGATCGATGACGGAAGCGGCGAGTTCTGCCTGGCGTGCCCGCAGATGGCGACAGGCTCGGAGTTCTTGCAGGCGCTGCAGGCGAACGGAATCTACGCGCCCGAGGTGACCTACACCAACATCCTGACTCGCTACGACCAAGTGATCGTCCCCTACACCAGCGGGTATCTCGAGGGGCCCAACGCGACCAACATCGTCTTGCAGGACGACTGCAGCACGAACTTCGGTGAGCATCTTGCTGTTGCCGCGGATTCCGTCGCAGCCGCGCACGTTCTGAACGCTCTGGATCCGGACAACCAACGTTCGGTACCGTGCCAGTTCGTGGTGCCGATCGTGGGCGGCTGAGCTTCACCCGCTGTCTCACTCGGACCGTCCGCTTGGAATGATCTGCGCGGACGGGGTTCCGTCCCGGCGCCGCGTTCTGTGGAAGGAGTGTGTGCGTGCGAGCGGTTCCGGACGTCGGCGCGAACGAGGTCGTCGAGTCCGACCCCCGTTCGCCTGGGAGTCGGCAGTCGTCACCGACTAGGAGTCGATGGCCGTCACTGACTAGAAGTCGGCAGTGGTCACTGACCACCCGGAAGGTGCTCGTCGCGGCGCTGGCACTCATCGCCCTGCAGATCGTGGTTCGATCCGCCGTAGCGTTCTCGGGCGACTTCTACTGGGACGACCTCATCCTGATCAGCCGCTCAGGCGAGTTTCCTGCGCTGTCGGCTGACTTACTCTTCTACGACCACGACGGTCATTTCATGCCGGCGGCCTTCCTGGTCGCGTGGCTGTCGACGGCGGCGGCACCGCTGAGCTGGACGGTGCCGGCGGTGACGCTGGTCGTGGGGCAGGCGCTCGCGTCGCTTGCGGTGCTGCGGATCCTGCGCCTGCTGCTGGGCACCCGGCCGGTGCTGCTGCTGCCGTTGGCGTTCTACCTGTTCTCCCCGCTCACGCTGCCGTCGTTCGCGTGGTGGGCGGCAGGACTCAACTCCTTGCCGATGCAGATCGCGCTGGCCTGGGTGGCGGGTGACGCGATCCGGCTGTGCCGGACCGGACGTGCCCGGTTCGCGGTGTCGGGCGCTGTCGTGACGGCGCTGTCGTTGGCGTTCTTCGAGAAGTCGATTCTGGTACCGGTGGTCGCTTTCGTGGCGGTCACGCTCGCATACCGAGTCGACGGTATCGAGCGTCCGATCCACACAGCACTGAACCGAGGGAAGTCGCTGTGGATCCCCCTCGCGGTGGTGGTCGCGCTGTGGGCGGCGGCGTACTTGTACTTCACGGACTCTCGGTTCGTGGTGCCCAGCGCCTCCCAGACTGCGGGGCTTGCTCACCACGGCACCTCGCTGGGCCTGGTGCCGACGTTGCTCGGCGGGCCATGGAGCTGGGATCGCTGGCCTCCGAGCCCGCCGTGGGCCACGCCGCCTACGGTTCTCGTCGTCCTCGGCTGGACGGCGGTGGCGGCGGCGCTCGTGTGGTCGCTGCGGTATCGGCAGCGCACGGTCGGCGTCTGGGTGTCGATGGCGGCGTACGTCGCGGTGTCCGAGGCGGCGATGATCCTGACCCGCTCCGGCCCCGACACCGCGTACGAGTTGGCCCAGACACTGCGCTACGTCGCCGACAGTGCGGTCGTGATCGCGATCGGCTGGGCGCTGATCGTGCGGGCGCCTCGCAAACGAGCGGTGCGTCCGCTCCCGCGGCCTCGGCCCGTTCTCGTCGTCGGCTTGGTGGCCCTGTTCATCGCGAGCAGCCTGTGGTCGACGGCGACCTTCGTGCAGCGCTGGCGCGACAACCCGACCGTGGACTACCTTGCGAACGGCCGCGCCGCACTCGCTGCGAATCAGGAGACCCCGTTGCTGGATCAGCCCGCGTCGATCTATGTCCTGCTTCCCGTCGCGTACCCGCACAACCTGGCGAGCCGCATCTTCGGCCCGCTGCACGATCGCCCCGAGTTCGGGCGGTCGACGGACGATCTGCAGGTTTTCGATGACTCCGGGCATTTGATCCCGGGCGCCGTCGTGCGGATCCGCAGCATCGGGCAGGGTCCCGTCCCCGAATGCGGCTATCGCATCGAGAACGACATGGTAGATCTGCCGCTCGACGGCCCGCTCATCGACTGGGAGTGGACGGCCCAGCTCAACTATTTCGCGAGCACCGACGGCACCATCGAAGTCAGCTTGAATCGGAGCGGGGACACGGTGACGGTTCCGGTACAGGCCGGGCTCAACCAGGCGTTCGTGAGACTGTTGGGGGCGGGTGACGGAATTCGGATCAGCCCGGTGACTCCGGGGCTGGAGATGTGCATCGGTGCCGGCCCCGTCGGGGCCGTTGCGCCGGCGCCGGAGGCGGGATCGTGACGGCCCCCACCGGTGAGGCGACGGCCGGATACGTGAAGTCGCTGACCGGCCTGCGCGCGATCGCGGCGCTGATGGTGATCTTTGCGCACGCCGGGTTCTGGACCGGTCGGTACACGCCCGATCTCGCCGGTGCCGCGTTCTCCCGGCTCGAGGTCGGCGTCACGATGTTCATGGTGCTGTCGGGATTCCTGCTGGCGCGACCTTGGCTGAAGGCTGCCGCGGGGCAGGGGGAGTTGCCGTCGACGCGGATCTACGCGTGGCGCCGGGTGCGACGAATCCTGCCGGCGTACTGGATCACCATCATCGCGACCTACGCGATCTTCCTGTTCCGGGAGGACCCTGGAGAAACGGGGAAGGGCTGGTCCGGGTTCCTGCGGAACATGACCTTCACCCAGATCTACGGGGCCGGGCACATGCACACCGGGCTGACCCAGATGTGGAGCCTCGCGGTCGAGGTGGCCTTCTACCTCTTGCTGCCGGTGATCGGGTGGTTCCTGGTGGTGGTCGTCTGCCGCCGGCGGTGGCATCCCGTCCGCCTCGCGGTCGCCCTGCTCGTTCTCGTTGCGATCACGCCGCTGTGGACGCTGATCACCCACAACACCGACATCGACTTCACGGCCCGGCTTTGGCTGCCGGGGTTCATCGCCTGGTTCGCCGGCGGCATGTTGCTCGCGCTGGCCTCCGTAACGCTGAAGCGCTGCAACCCGTACGGGATGGGTCTGCTGGCGATCTACTTCCTGCTACTCGTGTGCACACCCCTGGCGGGGGAAGCGACCATCGTGCCCATGGACGCCACCGAGGCGGTCACCAAGTCGATGCTGTACCTGCTGTTCGCGACGGCATTGATAGCGCCGCTCGTCATCGGTGACCGGCCGGGACCGCTCGGTCGCCTGTCCTCGTCGGCCCCGATGGTGTGGCTCGGCGAGATCTCCTACGAGATCTTCCTCGTGCACCTCGTGGTGCTGGAATTCGTCGTCGACATGCTCGGCTACCAGACGTTCCAGGGCTCGACGGTCGGTGTCTTCGTCGTCACGGTCGCGTTCTCCGTCCCGATTGCCTGGGCGCTGCACCGAACCCTGTTGCGTTTCATCGACAGCGGTCCCCGGCAAGAGCGTCGACCGATGAAGGTGTCCTGGCGCGAGACCAGTGCCGTCGACGAGAAGGCCGCGCTTACTCCCACCCGAGCTGACTGACAGAGAGCGTCGACAAGCTCAGAAATCGGTCGCAAGATCGTCGGCATCCCGGCCGCTCGACGCCGTGTTCGCTTCAGGCGTACAGGCGGCGGGAAACGATTCCGCGACCTGCGACGTTGAGGAGTTCATGCAGGTTCGCTCCACTCGCTCGACGGGCGGAGGAGCGGCAGGCCGAAGAGTGGCCCACTAGAGTGTGAAGTGGGGTCGTGGAACCTTCGGTTCCGGAGGCCGTCAGCCTGTTGTGCCGGAGCGAAACTCGGCGGGAAGGTGCGAGACACCGAGAGAGGCGGGGCCTCGTACCTGGACCACCGGAAAATGTGAGGGAGAGCGATGTTCGAGAGGTTCACCGATCGCGCGCGGCGCGTCGTCGTCCTGGCTCAAGAAGAAGCGAGGATGCTCAACCACAACTACATCGGCACGGAGCACATCCTGCTGGGTCTCATCCACGAGGGTGAGGGCGTAGCGGCCAAGTCGTTGGAGTCGTTGGGTATTTCCCTCGAAGGTGTCCGCAGCCAGGTCGAGGAGATCATCGGGCAGGGCCAGCAGGCACCGTCCGGCCATATCCCTTTCACTCCCCGTGCCAAGAAGGTCCTCGAGCTCAGCCTGCGAGAGGCGCTGCAGCTCGGACACAACTACATCGGCACCGAGCACATTCTGCTCGGTCTGATCCGCGAGGGTGAGGGCGTCGCCGCCCAGGTCCTCGTCAAGCTGGGTGCCGACCTCAACCGCGTGCGCCAGCAGGTCATCCAGCTGCTGTCGGGTTACCAGGGCAAGGAGCCGGCGGAGGCCGGCGGCAGCCGTGGCGAGGCGGGCACCCCGTCGACGTCGCTGGTCCTCGACCAGTTCGGCCGCAACCTCACCCAGGCAGCTCTCGAAGGCAAGCTCGACCCGGTCATCGGTCGCTCGAAGGAGATCGAGCGCGTGATGCAGGTCCTGAGCCGCCGCACCAAGAACAACCCGGTTCTCATCGGCGAGCCCGGTGTCGGTAAGACCGCCGTAGTCGAGGGCCTCGCACAGGCCATCGTCAACGGCGAGGTGCCGGAGACCCTCAAGGACAAGCAGCTCTACACGCTGGACCTGGGTTCCCTGGTCGCCGGCAGCCGGTACCGGGGCGACTTCGAGGAACGCCTCAAGAAGGTCCTCAAGGAGATCAACACCCGCGGCGACATCATCCTGTTCATCGACGAGCTGCACACCCTGGTCGGTGCGGGCGCGGCCGAGGGCGCGATCGACGCCGCTTCGATCTTGAAGCCGAAGTTGGCCCGCGGTGAGCTGCAGACCATCGGTGCCACCACCCTCGACGAGTACCGCAAGTACATCGAGAAGGACGCCGCTCTCGAGCGCCGCTTCCAGCCGGTGCAGGTGGGTGAGCCGACCGTCGAGCACACCATCGAGATCCTCAAGGGTCTGCGGGACCGCTACGAGGCACACCACCGCGTTTCGATCACCGACAGCGCGCTGGTCGCGGCGGCCACCCTGGCCGACCGCTACATCAACGACCGTTTCCTGCCGGACAAGGCCATCGACCTCATCGACGAGGCGGGCGCCCGGATGCGCATTCGCCGGATGACCGCGCCGCCGGACCTCCGCGAGTTCGACGACAAGATCGCCGACGCCCGCCGCGAGAAAGAGTCCGCGATCGACGCGCAGGACTTCGAGAAGGCCGCGAACCTGCGTGACAAGGAAAAGCAGCTCGTCGCGCAGCGCGCCGAGCGGGAGAAGCAGTGGCGGTCCGGGGACCTGGACGTCATCGCCGAGGTCGACGACGAGCAGATCGCCGAGGTGTTGGGCAACTGGACCGGCATCCCGGTCTTCAAGCTCACCGAGGAGGAGACCACGCGTCTGCTCCGCATGGAGGAGGAGCTCCACAAGCGGATCATCGGCCAGGAAGACGCCGTCAAGGCCGTCTCGAAGGCGATCCGCCGCACCCGCGCCGGCTTGAAGGATCCGAAGCGTCCGTCCGGCTCGTTCATCTTCGCCGGACCGTCCGGTGTCGGTAAGACCGAACTGTCCAAGGCGCTCGCAAACTTCCTGTTCGGTGACGATGATGCGCTCATTCAGATCGACATGGGCGAGTTCCACGACCGGTTCACCGCGTCGCGCTTGTTCGGTGCCCCTCCCGGCTACGTCGGCTACGAAGAGGGCGGCCAGCTCACCGAGAAGGTGCGCCGCAAGCCGTTCTCGGTGGTCCTGTTCGACGAGATCGAGAAGGCGCACCAGGAGATCTACAACACTCTCCTGCAGGTCCTCGAGGACGGTCGTCTCACCGACGGTCAGGGTCGTACGGTCGACTTCAAGAACACCGTGCTGATCTTCACCTCGAACCTGGGCACCTCGGACATCTCGAAGGCTGTTGGTCTCGGCTTCACCCAGGGCAGTGGCAGCGAGTCGAACTACGAGCGCATGAAGCTCAAGGTTCACGACGAGCTGAAGAAGCACTTCCGGCCCGAGTTCCTCAACCGTATCGACGACATCATCGTCTTCCACCAGCTGACGCAGGACGAGATCATCGAGATGGTGGACCTGATGATCAGCCGGGTCGAGGCACAGCTGAAGAACAAGGACATGGACATCGAGCTGACCGAGCAGGCAAAGGCTCTGCTCGCAAAGCGCGGCTTCGATCCGGTGCTGGGCGCGCGCCCGTTGCGTCGCACCATCCAGCGCGAGATCGAGGACCAGTTGTCGGAGAAGATCCTCTTCAACGAGCTGGAGCCGGGCCAGATCGTGCTCGTCGATGTCGAGGGCTGGGACGGGGAGGGCGCCGGCGAGAACGCGAAGTTCACGTTCCGCGGTACCCCCAAGCCGGTCACGGTCCCGGATTCGCCCGCCGAGGCGCTCGCGAGCGCCGGTGAGCCCGAGAGCGGCCCCCAGGAGTAGCCGGTTCCAGCGCAGGGTAGCCGGTTCCAGCGCAGCGACGCCCCGGACGCAATCGCGTCCGGGGCGTCGTCGTGTTGTGGGGTGCCGCCGTGTTGTGGGGTGCCGGCGTTTCGGTCAGGAGCTGGCTCGTCCGGACCAGTTGGCCAGCTTTTCGGTGGGGCCGGCATGCGCCGAGGGGGTGATGACGGGGCCGAATGGCATCTTCTCGCCGCGCCGTTCCGGCGGGATCGCATGGCGGACGGCAGCGAGCACCGACTCGGCCAGTTCGGGACGGGTCTCGGCGGGCTGGCCCGTGGCGGTCGCGAGGTCCCAGCCGTGCACCAGAGTCTCCATCGAGTAGACCCAGATCGCGACCCGGCCGGGGACGGTGCCCCACGGCGCGGTCACGTCGGCGTCCAGCCGGCCGTCGGTCCAAGCGGGCCACACGCGATCGGTGGCGGACCGATATGCGGCCCCATAGCCGTCGTCGGAGATGCCGGTGACAACTGTTGGGCTGGTGGACGGGTCGCCGCCTTCCCCGATGATCCGGACACGTTCCACGCCGGCCACGAGGTGACCGAGAAGGGTGCGGACGTCGAATTCGGGGCAGGGGGTCGGCGCCGCCAACTGGTCCCGGCGAACACCGGCGATGAGCCCGGTGGTCCAGGCCAGCGCTTCGCGGTAGAGGGGACGCGGATCCGGTGTCGCTTGGGGCATGAGGAAACTATCGGCGAAATTCATAACATTTCGTGTCGCGCATTGGGGTGCTGTCCGAGTCGCCGTTCGACAGCGAATGGTGCGCATCGAGGTGGCGTTCGGCGGGGACCCCCACGCCGGCGAAGTGTTGTGGGCTGAAGTGTTGTGGGCTATGGGGGGGGAGAACGCCAAAGTGTTGGCGCCGGAACACCTGCGGGTCGCGATGGAGTCTCGGGCGCGGCGGGTGGCCGATCTCTACGAGTAGGTTCGAGGCGTAACCCGAACAACCACGAGAGGACGTGCAATGCCCACACGCACCGCGCGCACCGCTTGGAATGGAACCCTCGAGAAGGGTTCCGGGCAGGTCGAACTCACCAGCTCGGGGGTCGGAACGTACGAGGTGTCGTTTCCCAAGCGGGCCGCCGAGGACGCCGGCGGAACGACCAGCCCAGAGGAGTTGATCGCGGCAGCCCACTCGTCCTGCTACGCGATGCAGTTGTCGGCCCTGATCGGGGAGGCGGGGGGAACGCCGCAGAGCCTCGACGTCCGTGCCGATGTATCCCTCGGCCCGGACAAGCCGGGCTTCAAGCTCACGGGTATCGCCCTTACCGTTCGGGCGGAGGTTGACGGACTGGACGCCGACGGGTTCGTCCGCGCCGCTCAAGCGGCCAAGGAGTCCTGCCCGGTGAGCAAGGCCCTCACCGGTGTCGCCATTACGCTCGACGCCGCACTCGAGTAACTCGTCCGACGGGGACCCGAGGCCCGCGGCTGAGACGCTTGCTCTGCCGTAGCTGAGTCAGCGCCGGGTCCGGAACAACGCCGGAGGGGTGTGTGTTCGAATGTCTCGTGACCATCGAGAGAAACACCGAAGCACCGTCTACTGAACTTCCGCCTGGGACGGTCCCGATCGAAGTGTGGTCGGACGTTGGCTGCCCGTGGTGCTACATCGGCAAGCACCGGTTCGCGGCGGCACTCGACGAGTTCCCGCAGCGGGATCGGGTCGCTGTGGTGTGGCGTTCGTACCAGATCGCGCCGGACACCCCCGTGGGAGCGCGTCGCACCGAACTCGAGGCTCTCGTCGAGCACAAGGGCATGTCGGGCGATCAGGTCCGTCAGATGTTCCGGCACGTTGCGGGCATCGCCGCCGCGGACGGGTTGGTCATGGACTTCGAGAACGCGTTCGCGGCGAACACGTTCGACGCGCACCGCCTGCTGCATGTGGCAGGGGAGCGGCAGGAAGCGCTGCTCGAGGCGCTGTTCCGGGCACACTTCACGGAAAGGAAGGTGCTCGACGACCGCGCGGTGCTGGTCGAGATTGCGGCGAGCGTCGGAATGGACGCCGAGGAGGCGGCCGCGGCGCTGGACGGCAATGCCGGCGCGGATCTGGTGCGCGCCGATCTCGAAGCGGCCCGGCAGCTGCGAATCTCGGGCGTGCCGTTCTTCGTCGCGAATCGGAGCCTTGCGGTCTCGGGCGCGCAGCCGAAGGAGGTCTTCACGGAGCTGCTCCGTCAGGCGGTCGAGCAGGTCCAGGGCGAAACCCGGGAAAGCAGTGCAGGTCTCGGCGTGGATGCCGAGACCTGCAACTGACCGCCCTGACGATGGCGCGCGATCCGGCCTACCGGATCGCGCGCCGCCGGGCACGTTCGGTGAGGAAGGCGAAGGCCAACCCCAGTCCGAGCCACAGCGCTGTCTGAGTCGCGAACGACGAGATGCGGAACTCCCAAAGCAGCGTGGCGGGGAAGTCCTCGCCGACCTCGTTGACGCCGGGCAGCGCAATGTAGCCGATCGCGACAACGAGGAGGAAGGCTGCGATCGGCCCGATGACCCGGACGGACACCATCTGCTGGCCGGCGAGCCGTCGGCCGACGTATACCGCGGCCGCGACCGCTGCGAGGCCGACGATCACCGACGCGAGCCAGAGCAGGGTCCGCTCGTTCACCGTGTCCGGATCGCCGACCGCCGGAGGGTTGGC
The DNA here is from genome assembly GCF_004011835.1 of Rhodococcus spongiicola. Lineage (GTDB taxonomy): Bacteria > Actinomycetota > Actinomycetes > Mycobacteriales > Mycobacteriaceae > Prescottella > Prescottella spongiicola. Next base: position 936,883 of record NZ_RKLN01000001.1, on the reverse strand, counting down.
CGGATACTTGAAGAACGGCACGGCTTGGATTGCAAGCCAACCGCATCCGGCCACCGCCACGGCGAGCAGCGACATGGGCAACGTGGTCGAACGGCGTGCGTAGTGCACGACGACGGCGAAGATCGCGCCGAGTGCCACCCCGGCAAAGCCGGTTGCGAGGAACAGTCCGATCCGTTGTCCGGTGCGGCTGACAAGGGCGTCGTCGCCGTGCGAATGGCCCCCGGATGCTTCCGTGTCGTCCGTGGCCACCGCGGTGTGGTCGTGCGCCGCAGTCGAGCTCTCGCCGGCGTGATGATCCGGTGCTGCCGCCATCGATTCCTCGATCTCGATGGCCGCCTGTACGTGCGGCTCGCCGAGCGTGAACGCGACGACGCCGCCCAGAAGGCCGGCGATCAGGCCGGCGAGCAGGCCGCGGACGAGTAGGGTCTTCAGGCTTTCGGTGACTGTTGCTAGTGGCACGGCAGGCCCAGCAGATGGCGACCGTCATGCATGAGCTCGTGCATGAACACGCCACTACGGGAGATTGCGCCCTGGTCGAATCCGACCAAGTACAGGGCGACCATTGCAAGCAGTACCACTGCCGCGGCGATGAGTGCGACAGCGGCCGACTCGGTCGACTTGTCGGGCGAATAGACGAATGCCATCGGTGCCTCCTGGGATTTCGCGTCCCGCTAGGTCCATGCGATGGCCGGGGTGTCTGGCTCTCGAGGGCAGCCCCGAACACAGTGGGACCTCGAACACAGTGGCGCGACCGCTCCGGAATGGCACCGGATTACCGTCGATCCATCGCTCTGTCGAGCGAACTTTGGCACCCTTCAGGTCGCGGTGTCAATTGAGCAGTCAAACATCGCCACGAAATATCGGACGTTTCCGTTCCCTTTCGGGTCTCCCGCACAGGTCGGAAGTCAGGATTCGCCCGCCGCGTTGACGTCGAGCACCACCTCGAACTCGAGCAGCGACGCGCCGGTAGCGACGGGCTTGTTCCCGCCGGCGTGGGCCTCACGGGCCGGGCCGCTCGCCCACGCCTGGAACGCCTCTTCGGATTCCCACTGCGTCACAACGAAGTAGCGGTCATCGCCCTTCACCGGACGCAGCAGCTGGAACCCGAGGAATCCGGGGGAGTTTCCGACGGCGTGCGCGCGATTGGCGAACCGCTTCTCGAGTTCGGGGCCCGCGCCCTCGGGAACCTCGATTGCGTTTATCTTCACGACTGCCATGGGTGTGAGAGTACTCCCGGGATGCGTGTTCTCCGGGGTGCGTGCGTTCGGCTACCGTCGATTCCGTGTTGCACGACGAGGGTGGGACCGGACGACCGATACTGCTGCTGCACGGGCTGATGGGGAGCGCACGGACGTGGTCGCGGCACGTGTCGTGGCTGCGCGAGCACGGCCGCGTCTACACGTTCGACGCGGCGGGGCATGGGCGGCCGATCGCCAGCCTTCCGACGACCGAGCTGTTCGTCGAAGACCTCGCTGCGGCCCTGGACGGACTCGACGAGCCGCTCGCCGTGATCGGGCACTCGATGGGTGCCCTGCACGCGTGGTGTTTCGCGGCAGCCTATCCGGACCGGGTCCGGGCACTCGTACTCGAGGACATGGCACCCGACTTCCGCGGTCGCACCGCACAGGACTGGGCGACAATGATTTCCGCTTGGCCGCAGCCGTTCCCCACCGAGGAGTCGGTTCTCGAATACTTCGGTGAGGTCGCCGGCCGCTATTTCCTCGACTCGTTCGAACGGCGCGCCGACGGCTGGTACCTGCACGGCGACGTCGAGACGTTCCGCGACATCTCGGAGGAGTGGGGAACCCGCGACTTCTGGGCACAGTGGGACGCCGTACGCGCGCCCGCGCTGCTCATCGAAGGTGAGTACACGATCACCCCCGAGGGGCAGATGCGCCGCATGCTAGAAGGCCACGACGCCCGCTACGTGTGGGTGGCCCAGGCCGGGCATCTCGTCCACGACGACCAGCCCGAGCGATACCGCGACGCTGTCGAGGAGTTCCTCGAATCCCTCGAATGACTGGCGTTATCCGCCTTCTCCGGCCAGTGCAAACAGACCGTCTTCGGTCTGCTCGATCAACCCGTCCACCAATAGTGAGTCCAGCGCGCGGTCCCGCTGGCCGGGGTCGCTGAGCCACACGAGGTCGAGCCGCGCGCGCTCGACGGGGTGCGGGCTGCCCCGCAGGACGTCCAGGAGCTTTCCGCGGACTTGACGATCTGTTCCGGCGAATTTCTGCACCTTGCGCGGCTCGCCCTCGAACGCGGGCCGACCCGCCTCCACCCAGGCGCAGCGAGTCAGGGGGCAACCGTCGCAGTCGGGCGTTCGGGCGGTACAGACGGTCGCGCCGAGTTCCATGAGCGCCGCCGAGAATCGGGCCGCCCGCTCCCGGGTGCGAGGAAGCAGCGCGTAGACGTCGGCCATGTCACGCCTGGCCGAAGGGTTGCCCTGATCGGCCCGGCCGTGCACGGCGCGGGCTACGACACGTCGAACATTGGTATCCACCACCGGGACTCGCTGTCCATACGCGAAGCATGCGACCGCGCGAGCGGTGTAGTCGCCGATGCCGGGCAGGCGGAGTAGCACGTCGATGTCGGAGGGGACTTCGTCACCGTGCTCGGTGGCCAGCACGCCCGCGCACTCGTGTAGCCGCAGGGCGCGTCGCGGGTACCCCAGCTTGCCCCAAGCCCGTAGGACGTCGGCCTGGCTCGATGTTGCCATCAGTGACGGCACCGGCCAGCGGCGAACCCAATCCGCCCAGACTGGGACGACGCGGGTGACTGGGGTCTGTTGCAGCATGACTTCGCTCATCAGGATCTGCCAGGCCGTCACGCCCTCGCGGCGCCACGGTAGATCCCGGGCCGTCTCGCCGTACCACCGCAGTAGCGTCGAGCTGTCCACCGACATCGACACCCTCACCCTTCCCCGCATCCTGCACGGGCATCCACTGCCGGATTTGTCGCGTCCGACGAGACGGTGGAGGTTCGGGCGTGCACAATTGCCCCATGCCCAACTCCAACCCGATCTCCGCTTGGAAAGCCCTCAAGCAGGGTAACGAGCGTTTCGTCAGTGGTACCCCTATGCACCCGAGCCAGGGTATAGCTGACCGCGCGAAGCTGGTCGACGGCCAGCACCCAACCGCCGCGATCTTCGGCTGCGGCGACTCCCGAACCGCCGCCGAGATCATCTTCGACCAGGGTCTCGGCGACATGTTCGTCGTCCGTACCGCCGGTCAGGTGATCGACAGCGCAGTACTCGGCTCCCTCGAGTACGCCGTCGGTGTCCTTGGCGTCCCACTCGTCGTCGTGTTCGGACACAACAGCTGCGGCGCGGTCAAGGCAACGATCGATGCCCTCGACAACGGAACCATCCCCCCCGGTTTCATCCGTGATGTCGTCGAGCGCGTCTCGCCGTCGATCCTGGCGGGCCGTCGCGAGGGCCTGACCACCGTCGACGAGCTCGAAGGACGGCACGTCGTCGAGACCGGTTCGCAGTTGATGCAGCGGTCGCGGATCATCTCCGAGGCGGTCGAGGCCGGCAGGTGCGCGATCGTGGGCGTCACCTACAGCCTGTCTGACGGGGACATCAAGCTGCAGAGCGTCGTCGGCGACGTCGGAGACTCCGTCGCCTGAGACCTCCCGGCTGCCCCGGTCGAACCGGGTCGCCCGGGCGCACGGTGGCGAAGCCGACCGTGCGCGCCGGGCGACACGCCGGGACCCCTGAGGCAAGCGCCAGTCGCTTGCAACTACCGTTGATTCGTGTTTCAACCGACCGGCCCGCTGCCCCCCGAGGTCTACTGGCGTCGGCGCCTGGTCGCTCTCGGCGTGCTCGTCGTCGTGATCGCGCTGATCGTTTGGATCATCACGGCAGTCACCGGCGGGGGCGCCTCGGAACCGGCGGCTGCAGCTGACACCTCCGAAACCACCGAGACCAACGCCCCGCCCTCCGAGCCGTCGGATGCGACGGCCGAGGCTTCGGAGGACGACGCTGCCGAACCGGCCGCGGCGACGTCAGATGCCGAGCCCGCCTACTGCACCGACCAGTCCTTGGCGATCAAGGCGACGCCCGACCAGCCTCAGTACCGGGTCGGCGAGGAGCCCAGCTTCACGATCGCGATCACCAACATCGGCACCGTGACGTGTGAACGCGACCTCGGTTCTGGTCTGCAACAGGTGCTCGTGTACACCCTCGATGGGAACCGGCGGTTGTGGTCGAACATCGACTGCTACCCGTACGGCGATCCGGCCGTGGAGGTGCTCGAGCCAGGTGGGCAGAGGTTCTTCACGATCAGATGGTCCGGCACGACGTCGGACCCGGGCTGCCTAACCGTACGCAACCAGGTTCCGGCCGGCGCCTACACGCTGGTCGCCCAGCTTGGCGAGCTGCGTAGTTCGCCTGAGCCCTTCAACCTCGCCTGACGATCCGCCCTGGTTCCCACTCACGCCTTCTCAGGCTCAGGTCTTCTCAGTCGTAGGGGCCGGTGATCGAAGCCTCCGCAAGACGGGAGAGTCCCTCGCGGATGTGCCGCGCCCAAAGACCCCCGATGCCGTCCACCGACTGCAGGTCCGCGGAGGTCGCGGCGAGCAGCGCCTGCAGCGTGCCGAACGAGCTAACCAGCCGGTTGATCTGCATGAACTGCAGTCGTGGAACCCGGGTCAGGATCCGGTAGCCACGGGGACTCATCGGTTCGTCCAGCGCCTCGATGGTGTCGGGGTATCCGAACGTGCGGGCCAGGATCGTCAGGTTCAACAGGTCGACGTCGGTGAGCTCGTCGAGCGCGGTGAGAGTGCGTTCGACCGCCGCCGTCGCCGCCGGCTCGGACCCTGCCAGGTAGTCGCGAACCATGAGGTTGCGGACAGCGTGGTTGTCGCCGACCAGTTCTTCGCGCTGCAACGCGAGCTGCCGTCCGTCGGTGCCGAGCTCGAGCACGTCCTGCTCGATCTCGGCGGACGTGCGTCGCACCATCTCGAGCCGCTGTACGACGGTGAGCGCGTCACGCAGCGTCACGAAATCCTCGATCTCGACTACCGAGAGCCGTCGCGTCTCCTCGTCGAGCCGGGACGTGTACCGCTCGAGCGTCGCGACGGCCTGGTTCGCCCGCGACAAGATGGTTTCCGACGGTTTGATGACGTGTCGGATCCCCCGGACGTACACGCTCACGATGCTCATCGATTGACTCACCGACACGACCGGGTAGCCGGTCTGGATCGCGGTGCGCTCGGCGGCACGGTGCCGGGTGCCGGACTCGACGGTGGGGATCTTGTGGTCGGGTACCAACTGCACATTGGCGCGCAGGATGCGGGTGCCATCGGTAGACAGCACGACGGCACCGTCCATCTTGGACAGCTCGCGCAGGCGGGTGGGCGCGAATTCGACGTCGAGCTCGAATCCGCCGTCGCACAGGGCCTCTACCTGTTCGTCGTGCCCGAGGACGATCAGTGCACCGGTGCGGCCGCGGAGAATGCGTTCGAGCGCGTCACGGAGGCTGGTTCCGGGGGCTAGGCGGGCGATGGTGCCGCGGAGCACAGCCTCTGGCGTGGCATCGTTCATCGCGGGATCCCCCTGGTGCGGTTGGTGCGTGGCAGTCTGCACTTCGAATTCGATCCGCGTGATCCGACTGAGTTCGACGTCACATCTGGCCGAGCCGTATTCGGGCCGCGGTCTGGACGGCTCTACATTACCTAGTTGTGAGCAGTACTTGGACCTTGCCCGATGACCTCGTCATGCCGAAGGTGCCGGACTTTTTCCCGGCTCCCGGCGACCCGCTACCCCAGCACTGGTCGAAGTGTTTCGGTTGTGGTGACGACCAGCCCGGGGGCATGGCGATGAGCTTCACCGCCGGCGAGAACTGCTCCGTGACAGGTCGACTGGAGGTCGCCAAGCGATACCAGGGCGGTCCGGGCGTGATCCACGGCGGCATTCTCTCGTCTGCGTTCGACGAGGTGCAGGGCACGGCGTGCATGATTCTCGGCGTCCCGGTCGTGACCGCGCACCTCGAGATCGACTTCGCGCGTCCCATCCCACTCGGCACGGTGCTCGAGTTCCGGGCCCGTCTGGAAGGCACGGTCCGACGCAAGGTGTACACCTCCTCGGAGGCGTACATCGTCGAGGGTCCGGGCGCAGACCCCGACACCCCGGTCGCGACGTCGCGGGGCCTGTTCCTGACGGTCACGTCCGAGCACTTCGAACCGACGGCCGCTTTCGTCGACGGGGTCCCGACGTCGCCGTTCGGCACCTCCGCGGTCTGACATTCAGCGAAGATGCAACGCTCGCAGGGCGTCACCCACGTTCGAGACCTCGACGGGGCGTATGCCCTTCGGGAGGTCTCCGGGATCGACCGGTACCACCGCTCGGGTGAACCCCATCCGCGCTGCCTCGCCGAGCCTGCGGCCGACGCCGGTGACTCGGCGGACCTCGCCGGCCAGTCCCACCTCGCCGAGCACGATCGTCCCCGCTGGGATCGGCCGGTCCTTACCCGCCGACGCGACGGCGACGGCCAGCGCGAGGTCGCATGACGGATCGGTCATCCGCATCCCGCCGACGGTCGCGGCATAGACCTCCCGGTCGGACAGCTTGATGCCGTGACGACGTTCGAGGACCGCCAGCACCATCGACACCCGGGCCGAGTCGAGTCCACTCACTGCGCGACGGGGCGAAGGGTTGTGCGTGGGGGCGACCAGCGCCTGTACCTCGCCGAGCAGCGGGCGCTTCCCGTCCATCGTCACGGTGACCGCGGTGCCGGACACCTCGTCGGCTTGATGATGCAGAAACAGTCCGGACGGGTCGCTGACTCCGGCGATGCCGTCCTCGCGTAGTTCGAAGCAGCCCACCTCGTCGGCCGCGCCGAATCGGTTCTTGATGCCGCGGATCATCCGAAGCGTCGAGTGCCGGTCGCCCTCGAAGTGCAGGACGACGTCCACGAGGTGTTCGAGCGAGCGTGGACCGGCCACCGCTCCGTCCTTGGTGACGTGACCGATCAGCAACACGGGAACGCCGCTGGCCTTCGCGAGCGACGTCAGTGCGCTGGTGATGGCCCGCACCTGGGTCACGCCGCCGACGACACCCTCGACGTCGGCGGCGAGCATCGTCTGCACCGAGTCGACGATCAGCAGCGTGGGGCGGACCTGCTCGATGTGGCCCAGTACCGTCGCGAGGTCTGATTCGGCCGCGAGGTACACCCGCTCATGGACCGCGCCGGTCCGGTCCGCTCGCAGTCGTACCTGACCGGCCGACTCCTCGCCAGTCACATACAGCGCTCGGTCGTCGGGCCCACGTGAGGCCCACCGGCGGACGACCTCGAGCAGCAACGTCGACTTCCCGACGCCGGGCTCGCCGGCAAGCAGGACCACCGACCCGGGCACGACGCCGCCGCCGAGCACACGATCGAGTTCGTCGACACCGGTGGGCTTGGCGCGGGTGGCCGTCCCGTCGATGTCGGTGATCGGCGCCGCTGGTGTGGTCGGCAGGAGCGCTGCGGCGCCGCTGCGGGCCAGCGAGACGCCGGGACGAGCCGCCACCGCAGTGAGCGCGGGCGCCTCGTCCATCGAGCCCCAGGTGCCGCACTCGGGGCAGCGGCCCACCCACTTCGCCACCGTGTGCTGACACGACGAACACCGGAAGCTCGACTTCGCTCTTGCCACGCCGGCAGCCTAGTGGGAGTAGCCGACACCAACCGGTATCCGCGCCCGTTCGGTTCCGAAGACGACCCGAAGAAGAAGATGAGCCCAGGTGAACGAGTCACCTGGGCTCATCTGGAAAGCGCTGCGGAGAATCCGGTGGATCAGTGACCGCTTTCGGCGCCGCCTTCGGTTGCCACGTCGGGGGACAACTCCGACTCGTGACGCTCGGTGGTGGGGCCGGCGTCGACCGGAACCTGCACGACGACGTCGCCGGCGTTCTCGAACGTGAAGACAACCGGGAATGTCAGGCCCGGGCGGACGTCCTCGGTGATGTCTTCGAGGGTGACGTCGATCAGGCTGAGGGTCTCGGGGGCCTCTTCGGGAACCGTGACGTCCGGGTTGCCCGCACCGAGGGCCTGCTGGGGCCTGATCTCGAGGGTGCCGTCAAGGTCGTCGATGGTGACGGAGCCGGCAAAGTCGGTCGCGATGCTCGTCAGCTCGTCCGTCTGGTGCTCGCTGAGGTTGATTGCGGTGAACGCGAGCTGGACATCGCCGCCGGGCTCGAGGCTGTACTCCTCGGAGTTCGGGTAGACGACGTGCACGTTGCGCATCGCGATGTCGTTGACGTCGGCCTTGTTGCCGTTCACGGCAGCGACCTGAGTAGCCGTCTGCGAGATCTGACCTGCGCCGCACGCGGACAGCACGAGCGTCGCGCCGGCAGCGAGAGCGACGGCGGTGGCGACTCGACGAGTAGGCGACGCCTTGAGAGCAGTCACGGGTTGTCCTCCATGGGTCAGGTTCACATCCACTAGGCAGAGTAGTAGTCAGCCTCGATCGGTCCTTCGGTGGGTGCTCGTAGCGCCCTCGTGCAGGGCGCACAACGACCTCGCGCAGGGCGCACAACGACCTCGCGCAGGGCGCACAACGACCTCGCGCAGGGCGCACAACACAGCCTGCGTCCCTGCCCGAAGGCGCCATTGTGTTCCCGATCCGGCACTTCGGGCGGTCGGAAATGCACGATTGGCGCCGCCTGTCAAGCCCTAAGATCAGGCAAGGAAGCCCCTGACCTGCACCGTTGATGGGCCGATCCGTTGGTCACGTGTTAAACTCGGAAGATCGAAAGGGGCACGGGACAGATGATTTTTAAGGTCGGAGACACCGTCGTATACCCCCATCACGGAGCGGCGCTGATCGAGGCGATCGAAACCCGCACCATCAAGGGTGAACAGAAGGAATACCTCGTTCTCAAAGTCGCTCAAGGCGATCTCACCGTCCGCGTTCCCGCGGACAACGCCGAGTACGTCGGCGTGCGTGACGTGGTCGGCCAAGAGGGTCTCGACAGGGTGTTCCAGGTGCTTCGTGCGCCGCACACCGAGGAGCCGACGAACTGGTCTCGCCGCTACAAGGCGAACCTGGAGAAGCTCGCGTCGGGTGATGTGAACAAGGTCGCCGAGGTCGTGCGTGATCTGTGGCGGCGTGAGCAGGACCGTGGGTTGTCCGCGGGCGAGAAGCGGATGCTGGCTAAGGCCCGGCAGATCCTCGTGGGTGAGCTCGCGTTGGCGGAAGGAACCGACGACGCCAAGGCAGAGACCATTCTCGACGAGGTTCTGGCCGCAGCCTCCTGACGGTGAGTAAGAATCGAGGACCGGTCGTCGCGCTGGTCCCGGCCGCTGGACGCGGAGTTCGGCTGGGTGAATCGATTCCGAAAGCCTTCGTCGAACTGGCCGGAAGAAGCATGCTGTGCTGGGCTGTCGACGGTCTGTTCGAGTCCGGGGTCGTGGACACGGTTGTGGTGATCGTGCCTGAGGAACTGGTCGATCGTGCGCGGGCGGATCTGCCCGACAGCGTTGTGATCGTTGTCGGCGGGAAGGAGCGGACCGATTCGGTTCGTGCCGGTCTCGCTGCGGCGACCGACGCCGAGCTTGTGCTGGTGCACGACGCGGCTCGGGCGCTCACGCCACCGTCGCTGATCGCGAGGGTCGTCGCGGAACTGCACGCGGGCCGCACTGCGGTGATACCGGTGGTGCCGGTCATCGACACCATCAAGACCGTCGACGTGCTCGGCGCCGTCACGGGCACACCGCCGCGTTCGGAGCTGCGTGCGGTCCAGACACCGCAGGGCTTCGACGCGAACCTGCTCCGTCGCGCCTACCGGGACATCGACGGTGACGCGACCGACGACGCGGGACTTGTCGAGCGGTTGGGCGAGCGGGTACGCACCATCGTCGGGGAACCCGAGGCATTCAAGATCACGACGCCGTGGGATCTCGCCCTGGCCCGGACTCTGCTCGGGCAGACCTGAACCGCGAAACTTCGGGCAGTCCTCCAAGCAAGGGAGCTTCACGCGTGCGAGTGGGAATCGGCACCGACGTCCATCCCATAGAACCCGGCCGTCCGTGCTGGATGGCGGGTCTGCTGTTCGAGGACGCGGACGGCTGCGCGGGACACTCCGACGGCGATGTCGCGGCGCACGCGCTGTGCGACGCCCTGCTGTCGGCGGCGGGGCTCGGTGACCTCGGCTCGGTGTTCGGCACCGGCCGACCCGAATGGGACGGCGTCAGCGGCGCGCGGATGCTCGCCGAGGTCCGACGGCTGCTCGAGGACGCCGGCTACGTCGTCGGCAACGCGGCGGTGCAGATCATCGGTAACCGTCCCAAGATTGGCCCGCGTCGCGAGGAAGCTCAGCGGGTTCTGGGTGACGTCGTGGGCGCACCGGTGTCGGTATCTGCGACGACCACCGATGGACTCGGGCTCACCGGTCGCGGTGAGGGCGTTGCCGCGGTGGCGACCGCGCTGGTCATCCCCACCGATAGCGCCCGGTAGAATCGCTCGTCGTGACCCTGCGCCTATACGACACCGTGACACGGGCTTTGCGTGACTTCGTTCCGCTGACCCCCGGGCATGCTTCGGTGTACCTGTGTGGCGCCACCGTTCAGGGTGAGCCCCACATCGGACACGTCCGCAGCGGTGTCGCGTTCGACGTCCTGCGGCGCTGGCTGCTCGCGCACGACTACGACGTCGCGTTCGTGCGCAATGTCACCGACATCGACGACAAGATCCTGAACAAGGCCGCCGAGGCCGGTCGCCCCTGGTGGGAGTGGGCCGCGACCTACGAGCGTTCGTTCGACTGGGCCTACCAACAACTCGGGGTGCTGCCGCCGTCGGCGGAACCACGCGCGACCGGCCACATCACGCAGATGGTCGACATGATGCAGCGCCTGATCGACAACGGTCATGCGTACGCGGCGGCGGGTGATGTGTACTTCGACGTCGCGAGCTTTCCCGACTACGGCAAGCTGTCGGGGCACAAGCTCGACGACGTGCACCAGGGCGAGAGCGAGGCCGCAGGCAAACGCGATCCGCGGGACTTCACGCTGTGGAAGGCCGCGAAGCCGGGGGAGCCGTCGTGGCCGACGCCGTGGGGACCGGGACGGCCGGGATGGCACCTCGAGTGCTCCGCTATGGCCGTGTTCTACCTTGGGCACGAGTTCGATATCCATTGCGGTGGAATGGATCTGGTGTTCCCGCACCATGAGAACGAGATCGCGCAGGCGAAGTGCGCCGGCGACGGTTTCGCGCGGTACTGGCTGCACAACGGCTGGGTCACCAAGTCCGGCGAGAAGATGTCGAAGTCGCTCGGCAACGTGTTGTCGGTGCCCAATGTGCTGAAACTTGTTCGACCGCAGGAACTTCGGTACTACCTCGGCAGTGCCCACTACCGGTCGATGCTCGAGTACTCCGAGGAGGCACTGCAGGAGGCCGCGATCGCGTACCGCCGCTGCGAGTCTTTCGTGATGCGCACGGTCGAACGCGCAGGTGAGGTCCATGTCGGAAAGTGGACCGAAGAGTTCGCGGCCGTGCTCGACGACGACCTGAACGTGCCCGCTGCACTCGCGGAGATCCACGGACGGGTGCGCGAAGGCAACATCGCACTCGAGTCGGGCGATTCGGAGGGCGCGCTGACACTGGCAGCGCAGGTGCGGGCGATGCTCGGGATTCTCGGTGTGGATCCGCTCGATCCGCAGTGGACCGTGGCGGCGGACAGCTCGGTGGCCATGGGCGCGCTCGACGTGCTCGTGCAGGCCGAACTCGACCGGCGTCAGCAGGCCCGGGCCGAGAAGAACTGGGCGGTGGCCGACGAGGTCCGGGACCGGTTGGCGGCGGCGGGCATCGCCGTGACCGACACCCCGAGCGGGCCCGAGTGGTCGCTCGAACGATCTTCTTCCAATGAATCGGGTACGTGATGGCGGGTAATTCGAGCAGGCGTGGTGCGGTCCGGAAGGGCGGAACCAAGAAGGGCCAGGTTGTCGGCTCCGGTGGCAAGCGCCGCAAGGGCCTCGAGGGGCGCGGCGCCACGCCTCCCGCCGAGGCCCGGACCAAGCACCCCGCAGCCAAACGAGCTCGAGCGTCCGCGAGGGCCGCGGAACAACGCCAGTCCCAGCGCGTCGCCGCGATCCGCCGTGCCGAGGACACCCCGGAAACGGTGCTCGGACGCAATCCCGTCGTCGAGTGTCTGCGCGCGGGTGTGCCGGCGACCGCGTTGTACGTGGCGGTCGGTGCCGAGACGGACGACCGGCTCAAGGAAGCGGTGCAGCGCGCCGCTGATGCCGGGGTCTCGATCCTCGAGGTACCCCGAACCGATCTGGACCGGATGAGCTCCAACGGAATGCACCAGGGCATCGCGCTCCAGGTGCCGCCGTACCGGTACGCACACCCAGACGATCTGCTCACCAGGGTCCGCGCCGCTCAGGAACCGGCGCTGCTGGTCGCGCTCGACAACATCACCGACCCACGCAACCTCGGTGCCGTGGTGCGTTCGGTGGCCGCCTTCGGTGGTCACGGCGTCGTCATCCCGCAGCGTCGCAGCGCGAGCGTCTCGGCGGTCGCCTGGCGCACCAGCGCCGGTGCCGCGGCCCGGATGCCCGTCGCGCGAGCCACGAACTTGACTCGTACACTTAAGGATTGGCAATCCAAGGGCATCCAGGTTGTGGGCCTCGACGCGGGCGGCGACACGAGCCTCGACAACTACGAAGGCACCGATCCGGTCGTGGTCGTCGTCGGCTCCGAGGGCAAGGGCCTGTCTCGGCTCGTTCGCGAGACGTGCGACACGATCCTCAGCATCCCGATGGCCGGTGAGGTCGAGTCGCTCAACGCGTCCGTCGCTGCCGGTGTGGTGCTGTCCGAGATCGCGCGTCAGCGCCGCCGCTGAGGGTCCACCGGGATCGCTACACCCGGCGAAACCTGATGCGAGACCCCGGTCGTAGCTGAGCTGCGGCCGGTATGTCGTCTTCCACGACGACCGCGATCACCGGGTAGCCGCCAGTCACCGGGTGATCGATCAGAAACAGCACCGGCATGCCGTTCGGTGGCACCTGCAGCGCCCCCGTCACCATGCCCTCGCTGGGCAGTTCACCGCGGCCTACTCGGAGCAGGGGAGCCGGACCCTCCAGGCGTGTGCCGACTCGGTCGGTGTCGGCGGTGACCTCCCACGTCTGCCGCACGAGTGCCGTACGGGAGGCGGGTGTGAACCAGTCGTCGCGCGGACCCATGCGGATGCGGAGTTCGACGGGGTCGGTGGCTGGCGCGGGAGGGGGAAAGAAGTTCTCGATCGGCAACTCGCTGTGCAGGTTTCCGATCAGGAGTCGGTCCGAGTCGCGGATCGGTTCGGGTCCGATCCCGGAGAGGGTGTCGGTGGAGCGGCTGCCGAGGACGGCGGGGACGTCGATCCCGCCGCGTACCGCGAGGTAGGAGCGCAGTCCGGCGGCGGCGATGCCGAGCGCCACCTCGTCGCCGTCCTGCAGATGGATCGTCGAGTAGAGCGGGCCAGGCGCGCCGTTGATCATGAGGGGGGTGGGCGCGCCGGTAACCGCGATCGTCGCCGGACCGACCGCGCGCACCTGAAGTCCACCCAGTGTCACCTCGAGGGTGGCGGCCGACGGGTCGTTCCCGACGAGGCGGTTGGCGCAGTCGTGCGCGGTGATGTCCGCGGCGCCCGCGACCCCGACTCCGAGTGACGCATGGCCGACCCGCCCACGGTCTTGGACGGTTGTACGCGCGCCGGAGCGCAGGACTTCGAGCCATGCCATGTCTCGATTGTTGCCGATCGGGCTGGGGCGCAAGCCCGGAAGACCAACCTCACACAGCGACGAACGTGACCGCCACGCCCGGCCGCAACAGCGCCGGCGGGTCGCGGCCGACGTCCCACATCCGTTCGGTGGTAGTTCCGATCAGTTGCCAACCACCGGGTGAGCTGCGGGGATAGATCCCGGAGAACTCGCCGGCGAGCCCGACAGCGCCTACGGGGACCGTCATGCGGGGCGAGGAGCGGCGCGGGACGTGCAGACCGGTGTCGCCACCGATGAGGTAGCCGAAGCCGGGACTGAAGCCGACGAAAGCGACGGTCCACGTCCGTCCGGTGTGGGCGGAGATGACACCGTCGACGCCGAGACCTGTGAGCGCCCCGACTTCTTCGAGATCGGGTCCGTCGTAGTGGACAGGGATCTCGACGTGGTCGATCCGGGACGGATCCACGGCGTCGACCGGCGCAGTCGATCGCACCCACGCGGCGATGCTGTCGGGTCGGGCTCCGTGGAACTGGACGAGGACGGTGCGGGCTGCGGGCACGAGATCGGTGACGGCGGAGTGGCGTTCGGCCACGAGTCCTCGATAGTGCGCGAGCGTCTCGTCGAGCCCGTCGAACTCGACCAGCAACGCGCGGCTTCCCATGTCGAGGACGCGCATCACACGAACGGTCTCACTCGGATCTTCTTGTCGTCGAGGAGCTTGCGGATCGCCGCTGCCATCTCTACGGCAGCGGGCGTATCGCCGTGCACACAGATCGTCTCCGCCGCAACGTCGATCAGCGACCCTTCGATCGCTCGTACCGTTCCCTTGGTGACCAACTGCAGCACCCGCTGCGCGACTTCGGCAGGGTCGTGCAGGACCGCGCCCGGCTCGGTGCGAGGGACCAGACGGCCCTCGGGAGTGTAGGCACGATCGGCGAACGCCTCCGGGACCGCCCGGAGCCCTCCCGCTTCGGCCTCCTCGAGGAAGACCGATCCGGGAAGCCCGAGAACCGGCAGCGATGGATTCACCGCGCCCACCGCATCGACGACGGCCCGCGCCTGATCACGATGGTGCACGATCGCGTTGTACAGCGCGCCGTGAGGCTTGACGTACGCGACGGCAGAACCGGAGGCGCGGGCCAACGCATCGAGCGCGCCGATCTGGTAGATCACGTCGGCGGTCAGATCGGCGGACGAGACGTCGATGAACCGTCGTCCGAATCCGGCGAGGTCGCGGTAGCCGACCTGCGCGCCGATCCGCACTCCTCGTTGCGCGGCGTCGCGGCAGGTCCGGAGCAGTGTGGCGGGGTCACCGGCGTGGAACCCGCACGCGACGTTCGCGCTCGTGACGAGGTCGAGCATCGCCGTGTCGTCGCCGAGGGTCCAGGCGCCGAAGCTCTCGCCGAGGTCACTGTTGAGATCGATCACCGCCGCCATGGTGTTGATCTTAGGCCGACCCCGGGTGGGACTCAGGCGGCGATTCGCTCATCGGCCACGACGACGCGTCCCGAGGATCGGCGACGGGCCGACCCGATCCCGCGTCGGCGGGCCGACCCGATTGCCCGGCACACCAGGTAGATCACGAACGAGATGGCGGTGACGAAAGTCGATACCGGGACGCCAGGGGCCAGCGAAAGCAGGATGCCGCCGACCGCGGCGAGTTCGGCGAACGCGACCGACAGTACTGTCGCCCGCAGCGGGCTGGCAGTGACGTGCGCGGCGGCGGCCGCCGGGGTGATGAGCAGGGCCATCACGAGCAGGGCACCGACGATCTGTACGCCCAGTGCGGCGGTGATGCCGACGAGGACGGCGAACACGATCGACAGGCCCCGCACGGGCACGCCACGCGCGGCAGCGACCTCGGGGTCGGTGCTGGCGAACAGTAGCGGGCGGTAGATCACCGACAGCGTGCCGAGCACCACGACCGCGCACAGCAACAGCAGCGCCAGGCCGGAGATGCCGGGCGCGACGATCTGCCCGACGAGCAGTGAGAAGCTGGTGCCGGTACGCCCCTCGTATGCCCAGAGGAACAGCACCGACAGACCCAGGCCGAACGCCATGATCACACCGATCACTGAATCGCGTTCCCGTGCTTTGGTTCCCAACAGCCCGAACAGGACGGCCGCCACGACCGATCCGACGACGGCACCGATACCGACCCCGATGCCGATCAGCAGTGCGGCGGACGCACCGGTCAGTGACAGCTCCGACGTCCCGTGCACCGCGAACGACATCTGCCGACTCACGATCAGCGGGCCGATCATGCCCGCGAGCAGGCCGAGGATCGCGCCGGCGATCAGAGCCTGCTGGACGAAGTCGTACTGCAGCAGATCGGCCGTCTCGGAGAAATCGAACAGACGCGACATCGCGTCGGTGAACTTGTTGCTGCCGAACTCGATGCTCATGCGTGGTCCTCGGTGTGATGGACGCCCTCGCCCGGGCGGGGTCCGCCGCCGCTGCCGAGCGCGTCGATGGCGTCGCCGGTGCCTACGACGACGAGCCGGCCGCGCACGTGCAGCACCTCGACCTCGGTGCGGTATAGCTCGGACAGCACCTCGGCGGTCATGACCTCGTCGGGGGTGCCGATCCTGAACTGACCGTCCACGAGGTAGAGCACGCGGTCGACGAGAGGGAGGATCGGGTTGATCTCGTGGGTGACGAACAGGACGGCGGTGCCGTGTTCGCGGCGCCGCCGGTCGATCAAGTCCGAGACACGGTGCTGGTTCGCGATGTCGAGGCTGAGCAGCGGCTCGTCGCACAGCAGGACCTTGGGGTCGCCGACGAGTGCCTGCGCGATCCGCAGCCGTTGCTGCTCGCCACCGGACATCGACCCGATCGGACCGTCGGCGTACGCCTGCGCGCCGACCTGGGCGATCGCGGAGTCGACGATCGCCCGACGCTTGGCGCGCCCGCGCAGTCCGATGCCCCGGTGGTGTCCGTCGACGCCGAGTCCGACGAGGTCACGTCCGCGCAGGGGAAGACCGTCGTCGAGGGACCTCTGCTGGGGCACGTACCCGACGTTCGCGTTCCCGGCCCGGGCCGGGGTGCCGGCGATCCGCACGCTGCCCGAAGTCGGCGCGAGCTGACCGAGCAGGACCTTGAGCAGCGACGTCTTGCCCGATCCGTTGGGGCCGAGGACGGCGAGGAACTCGCCTTGCTGCACGGCCAGGTTCAGGTTCGACCACAGGCTACGGTCACCGAACGACAGGCACGTCTCACGCAGTTCGACAGCGGGCGTGGTACCCGTTGCTGTCGGCGTGCTCGTTGTGGTCATGACAGTCAGGATGCCGCATTCAGGGTGTCGGCGAGTGACTGCGCAGTCTGCGTCTGCCACTGCACGAAGTCCATCCCCTCGGGCAGGGTCTCGGTGACCTCGACGACGGGAATACCGGCGGCCTCAGCCGTCTCGCGGACACTCTGGGAGACCCTGTCTTCGGTCTGCGTGTTGTAGAGCAGGACGCGGACCTTCTTGTCGGAGAGCAGGTCCCGGGTCTCGGCGATCGCCGCTGGCGACGGGTCGGTGCCGTCCTCGATGGCGTTGCTGAAGTCCGGGGGAGTGATGTCGTTCAGTGACGAGGCCTCGATCAGGTAGTGCGCGATCGGTTCCGTTTGCGCCACGGGCTCGCCGCGGTGCGTGGACGCGATTTCAGCCGTTGTCTCGGAGACCTGTTGCAGTTGCGCCCGGAACGCCTCCGCGTTGTCCGTGTACGTCGCAGCACCTTCGGGGTCGAGTTTGCCGAGTTGCTCGGCTATCGCGCTCGCGGTGGCGTCGACAGTCGGCATGTCGTACCAGACGTGCTCGTTCTCTGCTCCATGCGCGTGGGCGGCGTGTTCTTCCTCGGACTCCCCCGCGTGCTCGTCTGTGTCGGAGTCGCTCGCGTGCTCGTCTGTGTCGGAGTCGCTCGCGTGCTCGCCCGTCCTCTCCTCGTACAGTTCGAACGCGTTGACAGTCGGTTTGTCCCCGGCGGATCCGAGGATGTCCTCGAAGAACTGGTCGTAGCCACCGCCGTTGAGGACGACGAGCGAAGCGTCGGTGATGTCGGCGGCGTCGGCCGGACTGGCCTCGTACGAGTGTGGGTCGGCGGACGGCTCGGTGATGATCGAGGTGACCTCGAGCCGGTCTCCGGCGACGGCCTGCGCGACGCTGCCCCACACATTGGTAGATGCGACGACACGGATCTGGTCGTCGGTGTCGGCAGAGCTACCGCAGGCGGTCAAGACCGCCGCGGCGAGGGTCGCTCCGGCGGCCACTGTGGCCGAACGCAAAGCAAGGGACTTGCGGGATATGCGCACAACTTTCTCCTGGTCACGATTTCGAAACGGCCGGTCTGGAACGGCCGCGGTTCCTTATTGGTAACGGTTCTCGTTTACACTTTAACGGAGCTATTTTGGTCGCTTCGCACCAGGCAGCCATCCGAGTTAGCTCTCTTGTCGCCGAGCCGCTACCGTCCCGTTATGCCAAGGTCTCGTCAGCCGCGCCCCCGAGCCACGCTGGCGTCGCTCGCCGCCGAACTGAAGATCTCGCGGACGACCGTCTCCAACGCGTACAACCGGCCCGACCAGCTCTCGGCCGAGCTGCGCGAACGGGTGCTGCTCGCGGCCAAGCAGCGCGGCTACCCCGGTCCCGATCCGGTGGCTCGTTCACTTCGCACCCGACGGGCCGGAGCGGTCGGCCTGCTACTCACCGAGGCGCTGAGCTACTCGTTCCGGGATCCGGCCGCGATGAGCTTCCTCGCGGGCCTCGCCGAATCGTGCGAAGCTGCCGGGCAGGGTCTGCTGCTCATCCCTGCCGGGCCCGCCCGCGACGACGCTGAGGCTGCTGCGGTGGTCCAGCAGGCCGGCGTCGACGGTTTCGTCGTGTACTCCGTCGCCGACGACGACCCCTACCTCGCCGCGGTGCGGGAGCGGCGCCTGCCGACCGTCATCTGTGACCAGCCGCGGGGGGTGCCGGGGGTCTCGCTCATCGGCATCGACGACCGTGCCGCGACGCGGACGGTGGCGGACCACCTGATCGATCTGGGGCACAAGGAGATCGGTGTCCTGTGTATGCGTCTCGGTCACGACCGTTGCGACGGCGTCGTCGACCGGGAGCGTCTGCACGCCCCCAAATTCCACGTCCAGCGTGAGCGCATCGCCGGCGTCCAGGACGCGCTAGCGGACGCCGGTCTGGATCCGACGTCGCTCACCGTCGTAGAGCGTTCCGAGCACACCGCCCGTGCCGGGAGCTCCGCGGCCGCGCAGGCACTCGCGGCCAACCCGCGCATCACCGCATTCGTGTGCACCACCGATGTCCTGGCGCTCGGTGCCTTGGAGTGGGCGAGACGCGAGGACGTCGACGTCCCAGGCCAGTTGTCGATTACCGGTTTCGACGGTATCGAGGAGGCCCTACGCGAGGGCCTGACCACGGTGCGCCAACCGCAGGAGGACAAGGGTCGACGCGCCGGCACCCTCTTGCTCTCACGCTCGGACTCCGGTGTCGCGACCGTCGAGACGGTCGAGACACAACTGGTGGCCGGCCGCACCACCGCATCGCCACCAGGCTCCGTTGTCGAGCCGGACATCGCCGAGACGGCGTGAGGTCGGACGTCAGCTCTGGGCGAATTTATCGGAGCTGAGCAACTGCGCACACCGCAGCAGGCCGAGATGGCTGTACGCCTGGGGGTGATTTCCCAGCGAGCGCTCGGTGACGGGGTCGTACTCCTCGGCGAGCAGGCCGGTCGGTCCGGCCGCGTTCACCAACTGCTTGAACAGCGCCTCGGCATCGGAGCGCTGCCCGATCAGGAGGTACGCCTCGACCAACCACGCTGCACAGAGGTGGAATCCGCCCTCCGAGCCGGGCAGTCCGTCGTCGTGGTGGTACCGGTACACGGTCGATCCGCTGCGCAGTTCGGCCTCGGTCGCGTCGACGGTCGCGGTGAACCGCTCATCGGAGGGGTCGATCAGCCCGGACAGTCCGATGTGCAGCGTGGCCGCGTCGAGGTCGGTGCCGTCGTAGGCCGCCGTGTAGGACTCGACGTCCGCGTTCCAGCCCTTCTCGGTCACTTCCTCGGCGATCTCGTCGCGCAAGGCAGCCCAGCCCGCCCCGGCCTTTCGGCCGAAGTTCTCGGCCAGGGTCAGCGACCGGTCGACGGTGAGCCAGCCCATCACCTTCGAGTACACGTGGTGGCGCGGGTTGTCGCGGATCTCCCAGATGCCGTGGTCCGGCTCGGTCCAGCGGCGTTCCACCGCGGAGACCATGGCGCACACCAGTTCCCAGTCTCGGTCGGTGAGCGCCCCGGAACCGGCTATGCCCTTCTGCTCGCGGGCGTGGGCGAGGCTCGAGATGAGATCGACGATCGGTCCGAACACGTCGAGCTGGACCTGCTGGTTGGCTGCGTTGCCGACGCGCACCGGCCGCGACCCCGCGTATCCGGGAAGCGAGTCGATCACTGCCTCCGGGGGCAGTCCGGTTCCGTACAGCGTGTACAGCGGGTGCAGGCGCTCTGGGCCGGACAGCGTCTCGAGCACGCCGTGTACCCATTCGAGGTAGCCCTCGGCCTCCTCGAGCGAACCCAGGCTCACAAGCGCCGACGCTGTCAGCGCGGCGTCACGCAGCCAGCAGTAGCGGTAGTCCCAGTTGCGCACGCCGCCGATCTCCTCCGGCAAGGAGGTGGTCGCTGCCGCGATAATCGATCCGCTCGGGGCGTGTACCAATCCGCGGAGCGTCAGCGCCGACCGCTTCATCAGGTCCCGCTTCAGTGGCGGTAGCTCGAGAGTCTTCGCCCAGTCCCTCCAGTACGACTCGGCAATCTCGCGCCGTTCTGGCTCGGGTGTGTTCGATGGACTGAGATCGTCTGTTCCGAAACGTAATTCGAGCACGATCGGGCCCTGTGAGGGGTCGACGACGGCGTACGCCGTTTGCTGTGTGCCGTCGGTGGTGATGTTCCAACGCACGCCGGGGGAGCGCAGCACCATGGGTTCGTTGGTGCCGAAGACCCGTAGGCCGTCGGTGTCAGGCTCGAACTGGACAGGCACCTGGCCGAACTCGGGACGAGGAGCGAAGCTCACGACCGCCTTCGCCCGACCGGTGATGACGCGGGTGAGGTCGGTACGACCGGCGTCGACGTCGTGCGGCAGGTAGTCGGTGACCGCGAGACTGGCCCACCGTGTCTGCACCGTCATGGTGCTGTCGATGTACTGCTGGCTCAGCGGCAGTGCCTCGCGCTGTGGGCCGACACTGAAATGTCCGGCCTCGGTACCGCCGAGCAGGTGCGCGAACACGGCGGCCGAGTCCGGCTCAGGGTGGCACATCCAAGTCACGTTCGCATCGGGGGTGATGAGGGCGACGGAGCGGGGGCTGGCGAGCATCGTCAGCCGCTCGATCGGTGGTGCGTCCGCGCCGGAGAGCCACGTGCGCCGCTCCTCGAGCAGGAGCGCCAGTGCGGCCGCGACGTCCTCGGACGAGTCGACGCGGTACTCGGCCGAAGTCTCACCCTCACCGACCTTGATGCCGATGTCCGGGCCCTGCAGGCGTCTGAAGGCATTCTCGTCGGTGACGTCGTCGCCGAAGAAGACCGTGGCGGTCGCGGCCTCCTGATGGCGGAGGATGTCGAGTGCGTTGCCCTTGTCTGTCGGGATGACAGCGAGCTCGATGACGGACTTGCCTTCCGTGACCTGCACTCCGGTCCACAGCGCGGCTTCGGCGTGGACCGCTGCGAGGGCCTTCGCTCCCACCTCCGGGGTGGCGTTGCGTACGTGCAGTGCCGCGCTGGCGGGCTTGGTCTCCACGGTCACCCCGGGGTGCAGGTCTGCGATCCGGGACAACTCCGATGTCACCTCGCCCAGCAGCTTGCGGGCGTTCGCGTCGATCGCGTGCACGAATCCGATGTCGAACTCGGAACCGTGGCTGCCGACCAGTTGGACTTCGACCGGGAGCCGCGACAGCGTTGCGAGGTCCTTGAGTGCCCGCCCGGAGATGACTGCAGCGGCGGTGCCGGCGAGTCCGGCGAGAGCGCGCAGCGCCCGCACCGATTCGGCATGGGGGTACGCCTTCTCCGGATCGGAGACGATCGGCGCCATCGTACCGTCGTAGTCGGACGCCACCAGCAGGCGGGGAGTCCGGGCCGCGGTGGACAGGGCCCGGCGGAGTTCGATCGGCAGATCTAGAGCGCTCACAGAAACAAACCTAAGCGATCGGAGGCGCGCTGGCGCGCAGTCCTCCCCACCCAGAGGGGGTGGATACCGCCTATACGTGCGCTTTCGAGCCGTTGCCGAGGAGCAGTTCGACCGTGAGTTCCAGACGTTTCGCGACATCGGTGGCCGAGGATCGGCGGGTGAGCCACGCGACAAGGTTCGACAGCCACACGTCGCTGATGACGCGCGCGATCGCGAGCTCTTCCTCGGTGGGCACCCCGTCGGTGATGGCGCGCGCGAACAAGGTGTCCATCAGCTTGCCGACCTGATCGACCTCTGCGGCTGCGGACGCGTCGGCAAACATGAACGCGCGGGTCATGGCCTCGGCGAGCAGGGGATCGCGCTGCATGGCCTTGGTGATCTGGCCGAGGATGAGCTGCATCCGCTCGAGCGGGCTGCGGCCCGGTGGGATCTTGCCTTTCGACTCGATCCGTGCGAACTCGCGGGCGAGCGCGGAGACGAGCAGGTGGACCTTCGACGGGAAGTAGCGGTAGAGCGTGCCCACGGCGACATCCGCGCGTTCGGCGACGGCCCTCATCTGGACGGCTTCGTAGCCGCCCTTGGATGCCAACGCGAGGGTAGCGTCGAGGATCCTCTTGCGTCGCTCGCGCTGAGCATTCGAACTGAGGTCGTCGTCGCTGAGGGTCGAGACCGGCCCCCCTGCGGCCTGAGATCGTGATGAGGTGGTCATCGACAGTTCCTTCGCACCTTGACTCCTGACGGCCGATCATATTAGAACACGTTCTAGATGAAGTTGTCATCAAGAGAGGTGTAACCGTGACAATCGCCACGACCGACGAACAGAAAGCTGTCCAGAGGTCGATACAGGCGTGGGCGCGCTCCGCGACCCCGACCGCCATCCTACGCGAGGGACCTGCGGATTTCTGGCGCCAGTCGTGGCCCGCGGTCGCCGAACTCGGCCTGTTTGCGGTCGGCGTTCCGGAGTCTGTCGGAGGCGTCGGAGGTGAGATCGTCGACTTGGCCGCGATGTTGGAACAGAGCGCGGCCGAACTCGTGGGTGGCCCGCTTCTGCCGACTGCTCTCGCCGGACTGGTCCTCGGACGCGGCGCCGGTGCCGCCGCCAAGCAATGGGCTGGGCAGATCGCGGAAGGCGATCTCCCGGTCTCGATCGTGGTCGACGGCGGCGCGCTGTCCGCCACCGCCGAAGCCGACGGAGGATTGGTCCTCAACGGTGATGCGGGCAACGCGCTCGGTGGCGGGCCCGGCACTGCGGTTCTTCTGCCGGTACGCGCCGGCGACGACCTCGTGTGGTGCCTGGTCGACGGTGCTGCGCCCGGTCTGGTGGTCGAGGAGCTCGACATTCTCGACAAGAGTCGTGGCACGGCCCGGATCCGCCTCGAGAACGTTGTCGTGGCGCCGGACCGGATCGTCTCGGGCGCGGCGCCGGAACTCGTGCGCGACCTCGCGGCGGCACTCGCGGCCGCGGAGGCGGCAGGTGTGGCCGGCTGGACCCTGAACACCGCGGTCGAGTACGCCAAGATCCGCGAGCAGTTCGGCAAGCCGATCGGCTCGTTCCAAGCGATCAAGCATCTGTGTGCGGAAATGCTGTGTCGTACCGAGCAAGCGCGTGCGGTGGCGTGGGATGCCGCGGTCGCGGCCGAAGACGCCCTGCCGGACCCGGACACGGGCCGGTCCGCGGTGTCGGAACTGCCGATCGCCGCGGCCGTGGCCGCATCGATCGCGCTCGACGCGGCAGTCCAGAACGCGAAGGATTGCATCCAGATCCTCGGCGGTATCGGCTTCACGTGGGAGCACGACGCGCACTACTACTTGCGCCGCGCGGTCTCGCTGAAGCAGTTCCTCGGCGGCAGCAACCGCTGGCGTGCCCGGGTGACGGAACTGACCCGCGACGGAGCCCGCCGCCATCTCACAATCGATCTGACCGAACTCGAGTCGGAGCGTGAGGCCATCCGCGCCGACGTCGCCGCCCTCGCGGACGTGCCGGACTCCGAACGCCGCGTGGCGCTCGCGGAGTCGGGGTACGCAGCTCCGCACTGGCCGCGTCCGTACGGTCGCGGCGCGGGCGCCGCCGAGCAGATCCTGATCGCCGAGGAGATGGCCGCGGCCGGCATCGACCGCCCCGACCTCGTCATCGGCTGGTGGGCGGTTCCGACGGTCCTCGAGCACGGAAGTCCCGAGCAGATCGAACGTTTCGCGCTGCCGACGCTGCGCGGCGAGATCACCTGGTGCCAGTTGTTCAGCGAACCCGGCGCGGGCTCGGACCTGGCGTCGTTGCGCACCACCGCAGAGAAGGTCGAAGGTGGCTGGAGGCTCAACGGGCAGAAGGTCTGGACGTCGCTCGCCCGTGAGGCGGACTGGGCGATCTGCCTTGCGCGCACCGACAAGGATGCGCCCAAGCACAAGGGCATCACCTACTTCCTGCTGGACATGCGCACCGCCGGGATTCGAATCTCGCCGCTGCGGGAGATCACTGGCGAAGCGCTGTTCAACGAGGTCTTCCTCGACGACGTCTTCATCCCCGACGAGTGCGTCGTCGGGCAGGTGAACGGCGGGTGGAAGCTGGCCCGCACGACCCTGGCGAACGAGCGGGTCGCGATGGGCGGGGGATCGTCGCTCGGCAAGGCGGTCGAGGAACTCCTCGAACTCGCGGGTGATCCCGATCCGGTGACTGCTGACCGCCTGGGCGCGCTGATCGCCGAGGCGCTGGTCGGATCACTGCTCGAGCTCCGCACGACGCTGCGTCAACTCGACGGCCAGGATCCAGGGCCGGCATCGAGCGTGCGCAAGCTCGTCGGCGTGCGCAATCGTCAGGACGTGGCGGAGTTCGCCGTCGAGCTCGCGGGTGAGGCCGGCTGGGTCGAGGGTCCGCTCACGCGGGAGTTCCTCAACTCGCGGTGCCTGTCCATCGCCGGGGGGACCACCCAGATCCTGCTGACGGTCGCCGCCGAGCGTCTGCTGGGGCTGCCGCGGGACTGACACCTGCGGCTTCAGACTTGAAACGATCGCCCGCTCGTGGACATTGGAAGATGCTCACGGGCGGGCGTTCGTCCTTCTCGGGGCCGCCGTTCTCAGGAGCAGCGGTCAGCGACGGAAGAAACGGCGGCGCCGCCGCGCGAACAGGTCGTTGTCCAGGCGGAGGTCGACGCCGACGATCTCCACGTCGAGCGCGACATCTTCGTTGCACTCGATCCGGACACACACGCCGGTCTGCTCGTCGAGACGGACGAGGGAGGGTGGTCCGGGAGCCCAGACGTCGTGTTCGTCGTCGAACTCGCCGCTGAGAAGCGGACAGCAGCTGCAGCGCGGGTCGTAGGCCGCCGTGGGCTGTGCCGTCGCCTGCCATGCCGGTCGGCCGTGGTGCTCGACGACCGTCAAGTCCCGTAGCTCGACGGGAGCCGACTCGGCTGCGTCACGGTCGTGGACGCGGTCGGCCAGTTCGATCGGGTTCAGCATCGCGACCCAGTGGTAGCTCTCGAAGAACGGCCGGTCGTAGTCGATATCGATGGCATCCGGTACGGCTGCGACCAGGCCGTCGTCGGCGTAGACGGGTTCGACCTGGGACGGCCACCGAACCGGAATCGGCGCCCGCCCGTAACCGGAGGTCAAGTAAGCGCGGGCTCCCTGAGGGGGCTTGCTCTCGCTGGAGACTTGGACCAGTCTGCCGTCCGCGTCCTCGACCCGTAGATCGCCGGGCCTGCGGATCCAGGCGCGCCGGCGCGCGTCGCGATGGGTGCTCCAGTGGAACTCGAGCGACTGCCAGCGCCACGGCGACGACCGAGCGAGGCGGCGAAAGCGTTCGGCTGTGAGTGACGACGACATCAGCAGATACTGGCATCAGGCACTCGCGGCGTCGTCGAACCCGAATCGTATGGCCAGGTGAACATGTTCTCGATCTTGTGGGACTTTCATCGCTATCCTGCGAGTGATACAACAGGAACACGTTCTAAATCGTAGGCGGGATTGGCAGCGTGGATTTCTCTCTGGATCAGACACAAGAAACGGTGGCGGAGATCGTCGTGGGTCTGCTGGCTCGCGAGCACACCGATCCGGCCGACACAAGTGGCTTCAGCGACGAGTTGTGGCAGGCGCTCGCAAAAGCGGACCTGCTCTCGCTTGCCGTGCCGGAGCGGCTCGGCGGCGACGGGTTGGGTGTGCTGGAGATCGCGACGATGCTCACCGAGATCGGCCGTGGCGCCGCGCCCGTCCCGGCGCTCGCGACGCTCGGCTTCGGTGTGCTCCCGGTGCTCGCGCTCGGCACTGCCGAGCAGCAGGACGCGCTGCTCGACGGCGTCTCGACCGGACGGGTGCTCACCGCGGCACTGGCCGAGCAGGGCGCCGCGTTCCCCGCGACGCCGTCGACGACCGCCGTCGCGGACGGAGACGACGTCGTCGTGACCGGACACAAGATCGCGGTGCCTTTCGCGGACATCGCTCACCGCATCCTGGTGCCGACCGACGCCGGCGTGGTGCCGGTGGCCCCGGACGCGCCGGGGGTCACGCTCACCAAGAGCCCGAGTTCGAGCGGTGGTCCGGAGTTCTCGGTCCGGCTGGACGCGGTCCGGGTTCCTTCAGCGGAGGTCCTCGGCGGGGGACCCGACGGCGTTGCGACCCTGTACCGGATCGCGCTCGCGAGCATCGGCGCCTACGCAGACGGACTGCTCGCCGGTGCGACCGCACTGGCGGCCGAGCACCTGTCCACCCGGGAGCAGTTCGGCAAGCCGCTCGCGACCTTCCAGGCCGTCGCCCAGCAGATTGCGGACGTCTACGTCACGTCCCGGACGCTGCACGTGTCCGCGCTCGCTTCAGCGTGGCGGGTGGCCGAAGAGCTCAATGCCGCAGACGATCTCGATGTGATGGCGTACTGGATCGCGACCGAGGTCCCGGCCGCGATGCGAACGCTGCACCATCTGCACGGCGGTATCGGCGTCGACGTCACGTACCCGATGCATCGCTACTTCTCCATCGCCAAAGACCTGGCGCGCCTCGTCGGCGGCGCCTCGTACCGACTCGACCTCGTGGGGGCCCGGTGTTCATCGATCTGACACCCGAGCAGCGTGAGCTGCAGGCGGAACTGCGCCGCTACTTCTCCGAACTGATCTCTCCGGCCGAAGCCGAGATCATGATGACCGAACGGCACGGCCCCACCTACCGCGAGGTCATTCGCCGGATGGGCAAGGACGGCTGGCTCGGTGTCGGCTGGCCCGTCGAGTTCGGTGGCCGAGGCTTCGGCGAGATCGAGCAACAGATATTCGTCAACGAGGCCGTGCGAGCGGACGTTCCGCTGCCGTCCGTCACACTGCAGACCGTCGGGCCGACGCTGCAGGTGTACGGGACGGAGGAACAGAAGCGCAAGTTCCTGCCCGCCATCCTCGCCGGCGAGGTGCACTTCGCGATCGGCTACTCCGAGCCCGATGCGGGTACCGACCTCGCCGCGCTACGCACCACGGCGGTGCGAGACGGCGACGAGTACGTCATCAATGGTCAGAAGATCTTCACGACCGGTGGTCACGACGCCGACTACATCTGGCTCGCGGTCCGCACCGGCGACGCCGAGTCGCGGCACCGCGGCATCTCGATCCTGATCGTCGACACCAAAGATCCCGGTTTCTCATGGACGCCGATCATTACCTCCGACGGCGCACATCACGTCAACGCCACCTACTACTCCGACGTCCGTGTTCCGGCGAGCATGCTCGTCGGCGAGGAGAACAGGGGCTGGAAGCTCATCACGACGCAGCTCAATCATGAACGGGTCATGCTCGGACCCGCCGGTCGGGTGGCTGGCCTGTACGAGAAGGTGCACAACTGGGCGGCCAAGCGGAACCTGTTGGACCTGCCCGATGTCCGCCGTGGACTGGGCGAGATCCACGCGACCTACCGTCTCAACGAACTGCTGAACTGGCAGGTCGCAGCGGCCACCGGCGACGTCGACGTCGCGGACGCGTCGGCCACCAAGGTCTTTGCGACCGAACGTATTCAGCGCGTGGGGCGGATCGCGGACGAGATCATCGGCGCTCACGGCGACCCGGGTGATCCCGAGACTGCAGCACTCATGCGCTGGCTCGACGTCCAGGTGAAGCGAAACGTGGTCATCACCTTCGGTGGTGGCGTCAACGAGGTCATGCGTGAGCTCATCGCCATGGCCGGACTCGGACTGCCGAAGGTGCCGCGATGACAGACAACGACACGACAGCACAGATCCTCGCCGGCGCCGAGCAGGTCAGGGCGGGTGGGCCGAGCAAGCCGCGCGCGGGCCGCGACCCGATCAACATGCCGATGATCCGCAACTGGCTCGAGGCGATCGGCGACGAGAACCCGATCTACGTGGACGAGGACGCGGCGATCGCGGCGGGCCACGGCGGTCTCGTGGCACCGCCCGCGATGGCGCAGGTGTGGACCATGCGCGGCCTCGGAGCCGTTCGCGAGGAGGACGATCCGCTGGGCCGGATGACACAGATCCTCGACGATGCCGGGTATACGTCGGTGGTCGCGACCAACTGTGACCAGACCTACCATCGCTACCTCCGTCCAGGCGAGGAGGTGACCATCGAGTCGACCCTCGAGGACGTGGTCGGCCCGAAGAAGACCGGGCTCGGTGAGGGCTGGTTCTTCACCACACGCAACTTCTGGAAGGTCGGCGACGAGGTCGTCGCCGAGATGCTGTTCCGTATCCTCAAATTCGCTCCGCCGGCAAAGACGCAGCACGTCGAGACCGAATCCGGTTCGGTCCCCGATGATCTCGATCCGTCGCGGATGCTCCGGCCGATGCCGTCGCGTGATACCCAGTTCTTCTGGGACGGCGTTGCCGCGCACGAGTTGCGGATCCAGCAACGGCCGGACGGATCGCTGCAACACCCCCCGGTACCGGCGCTGTGGAAGGACAAGACCGAGACCACCGACTTCGTCGTCGCCTCGGGTCGCGGCACCGTCTTCAGCTTCGTCGTCCATCACGCCCCCAAGGTTCCGGGCCGCTCGCTGCCGTTCGTGGTGGCGCTCGTCGAGCTCGAGGAGGGCGTGCGCATGCTCGGCGAGCTCCGCGACGTCGACCCGTCCGAGGTCGCGGTCGGCATGCCGGTGGAGGCCTGCTACCTGGACTTCCCGGGCGATGACGAAACCGGGAACGAGCCCTGGACGCTGTACGCGTGGCGTCCGGTGAAGGAGTCGTAGATGACCAGCGCACTCGAGATCTCCGTCGGCGACAAGCTCCCGGGCCTGTCCATCCACGGGGATCCCACGTTCATTGTCTCGACGGCGTTGGCCACCAGAGACTTCCAGGACGTGCACCACGACCGGGACAAGGCACAGCAGCGAGGGTCCAAGGACATCTTCGTCAACATCCTCACCGACACCGGGTTGGTGCAGCGATTCATCACGGACTGGGCCGGTCCGCGAGCGCGGATCACGTCGATCAAGCTGCGCCTCGGTGTGCCGTGGTACGCATACGACACGCTGCACCTGTCCGGTGAGGTCGTGGCGATGGAGGACGGGGTCGTGACGGTCAAGGTCGTCGGCAAGGACAGCCTCGGGGACCACATCACGTCCACGGCGACGTTGGTGATGAACGACGACTCGGATGGAGGACGAGCGTGAGCGGGCTGTCCGGGAAGGCCGCGATCGTCGGCATCGGAGCCACCGACTTCTCGAAGGACTCAGGACGTAGCGAACTCCGCCTGGCAGCCGAGGCAGTCAAGGCGGCACTCGACGACGCGGGACTGAAACCGTCGGACGTCGACGGCCTGACGTCGTTCACGATGGACACCAACACCGAAGCGGCCGTTGCTCGTTCGGTCGGGATTCCGAGTCTGAAGTTTTTCAGCCGGATCCACTACGGTGGCGGCGCGGCGTGCGCCACCATCCAGCAGGCAGCGATGGCGGTCGCAACCGGTGTAGCGGACGTCGTGGTGGCGTACCGAGCGTTCAACGAGCGGTCGGGTGCCCGCTTCGGTCAGGTCAACGCCGGGCTGGTGCAGCAGGTCAACTCCTCGGGTACGGACAATGCGTTCTCGTACCCCCACGGGCTGGGAACCCCCGCGTCGTTCGTCGCGATGGTTGCGCAGCGGTACATGCATGTGTATGGCGCTACGAGTGAAGATTTCGGCCGTGTCGCGGTCGCGGACCGCAAGCATGCCGCCACCAACCCCAAGGCGTTCTTCTACGGCAAGCCGATCACGCTCGAGGACCATCAGAACTCACGGTTCATCGCCGAACCGCTACACCTGCTGGACTGCTGCCAGGAATCCGACGGTGGCATCGCGATCGTCGTCACCTCGCCGGAGCGGGCCCGCGATCTGCCGAACAAGCCGGCGATCGTCGCAGCGGCAGCGCAGGGCAGCGGAGCCGACCAGTACATCATGACCAGCTACTACCGCGACGGCCTGACGGGACTGCCCGAGATGGAGCTGGTCGGGGACCAGTTGTGGGAGCAGTCGGGGCTGCGGCCATCGGACATGCAGATGGCGGTGCTCTACGACCACTTCACCCCGTACGTACTGATGCAGCTCGAGGAGCTCGGCTTCTGCAGTCGCGGCGAGGCACGCGATTTCATCGCTGACGGCGCGATCGAGTTGGGCGGGCGGTTGCCGATCAATACGCACGGCGGTCAACTCGGTGAGGCGTACATTCACGGCATGAACGGCGTCGCCGAGGGGGTGCGGCAGATCCGGGGCACGTCGGTCAACCAGGTGCCCGACGTCGAGAACGTCCTCGTGACCGCCGGCACCGGCGTGCCCACCTCGGGACTCGTGTTGTCCGCGTAGCTGTTTCGGTCACTCGGCGTAGCTCGTGCCCAGCGTGAGTTCCCGCCACTGCTCCACATCCGAGCGGCGGGCCTTGTAGACGCTCTGAAATCTGTCGTAGGCGTCCTCGCCGAGCAGAAGCAGGAACGGTGCATCCGGAGCGTCGACGGCTGTGACGATCGCCCGCGCGGCCTTCGCTGGGTCGCCCGGCTCCCTGCCGTACACGGTGGCGTTTTCCTTGCGTCGCTTTCCTGCCGTCTCGGCGTAGTCCGCGATCGGCTCGGCGGACTGGGCCAGCTTGGGGCCCGCGAAGTCGGTGCGGAACCCACCGGGTTCGACGATCGTCACGCTGATGCCGAGCGGTCGGACTTCCTTCTGGAGCGATCCGGATAGTCCCTCGAGCGCTGCCTTGGTCGCCGCGTAGTAGCCGGATCCGACTGCTGTGCTCCTCGCCCCGATCGAGGAGATGTTCACGATCGCGCCGGCACCCCGTGCCCGCATGCCCGGCAGCACGGCCTTGATCATCGAGACCGCACCGAAGAAGTTGGTGGCGAACAACCGGTCGACGTCGTCCGCATTGCCCTCTTCGACCGCAGCGCGGTAGCCGTGCCCCGCGTTGTTCACGAGCACGTCGACACTGCCGAACCGGGCCTGGGCCCGCTCCGTCGCCGCTGTCACCTGCGCGGGTTTCGTTACGTCCAGACCGACCACCAGCGCGGTGCTCGGGTACCCGTCGATGAACTCTTGCAAGGCGGCGGTGTCGCGGGCAGTGACGACCGCGTTGTGGCCGCGGGCAAGCACCTCGCGGGCGAGCGCGCGACCTAGGCCGCTCGAGCAGCCGGTGATGAGCCAGGTGGACATGTCGATTAATTCCCTTCGTCGACGACCGCTGAAGTTGCACCGAACTGGACTGACTCGAGGAAGTGCAGCGTCGGGCTTCCGAAGCGCCCGCCGAGGCCCCTCGGCCTGCGTAAGGTGTTTCGCTGACGGGTCGCGGCATATGCCGCGGCATCCGGTGAGCTGGTCCTCGAGCGAGGAGGGACGTCACGGTGGCACTGCGCGGGTGGCGACCGAAAGCGTTCCGTGTCGGGGAGGATCCGGACCCGCGCTTCAGCCTTGCGAACGAGCGGACCTTCCTCGCCTGGATTCGAACCGGCCTCGGGCTGATCGCCGGCGCGGTCGGTCTGGAGGCGTTCGGGGCGGAGGTGGCGTCACCGGGGATCCAAACCACCCTCGTGGTGAGTCTGCTCGTCGGTGCGGTCCTGTTGGTCGTCTTCGCGTTCCTGCGCTGGATGGGTGTGGAGGCGGCGATGCGGGAGGGTCGCAGTTTGCCGGTGCCGGCGATCGCGGCACTGGTCGCGTGCATCATCGCCGCTGCGGGCATCACATTGCTCGTTTTGGCAGTGCGTTGAACGGGGCGGGCACGGGGCACCGAGACCCCGGGTTGCAACCCGAGCGGACAACACTCGCCTGGGTGCGCACCGCCATGGGTCTAGTGGCCGTCGCCTTCCTCTGTCTGCGGTACGTACCAGGGTCGTCGGTGATGGTACAAGTGTTCGGGACTTGGGCAGTCGTGGCGGCGTCTGCGGTGATGGTGACCGCGCGCAGTCGAAACGAACGAGCCGTTGAGCGTCTCGAGGCAGGTCGCACGGTATATCCGTTTCTTCACGTCCTTGGCTTGACCGTCACCGTTGCGGGACTTGCAGGCGTCTCAGCGGCCGTCATCCTCGTCGTCGGGTGGTGACGATCGCATCGCCTACGACGGGAAGGGCAATCGTGTGCCGAGGACTACCAGTGCATCAGTCCGTTGTCATACCAAGAGCCTTCGCGGGAGATCCACGCCGCAGTCAACACGACATAGGCAATCACGACGAGCACCAAGATGCCGCCGAGTAGCCACAACGACAGCTGCCCGAGCCTGCGGACCCGATTGGAGGCGGACCGGGCGCCTGCGTAGTCGCCGCGCGCCCACCGTGGATAGACCTCGAACGCATTGCTGAATGCGGAGAATGCGAGAGGCCAGAAGGCGACCAGTGTGGCCACGGCCCAGCCGGCGTTGGTCGGCGGAGGGGCTGGCGGTTGTCTGGATTCCGCGGGACCGGAAGGGGGCGGAGGAGGTGCAGGCTCCGGATTTATCGAGGTCATGACAGCATCACCTCATTCGCATCTGCAATTAGTCACCCTCGACGTTACACCGACGGCGAGAACGAGCGGGCCTGAAACGACGCCGGTGACACCTGCGAATTCGCGAGGTGCCACCGGCGTCGATTCGGTATCAGGACCGGCTAGGGGAGCAGCTGATCCATGAAGTCGTTCGAGAAGATGCGGTGCGGATCGATCTCGTTGAAGCGAGCCAGTGCAGTGTCCCAGTTCTCGGACCCCGGGACGCCCTCGCGGTAGGTGGCGGGCATCTTGTTCGCGATGATGTCAGGGTCGGTGTAGGGATCGGGACCGAACGCCCACCCCTTCGACCACTCCGGACGGAACGTGGCGTTGTCGTCGTTGTAGTGCTGCCGCATCCACTGCTCCATCTCCTGGTAGAACTCGAACATGCCGGGGGTGCCCGGAACGCCGAGAACGTTCAGCCAGATGGCGACGTCCCAGTCGGGACGATCGGGACGCGGACGAACCGCCGAGATGGTCGGCGGACCTGCCGAGGGCACTTGCACATCGGCAGGCTGGTCGAGTCCGCAGCAACGGATCTCGACCGGGCCGTTCAGCGGGTACTTGCCCTGGGAGCGGTAGAACTCCACGCGCTCGTTGAACCATTGCGTGAAGTCGTAGATCACCGTGGCGATGTTGGCACGACTCGTGATGACGGCGCCGCCGCCCTCCGTCAGACGCATCGTCGTCGCCTTGATGTAGAACTGGACGTCCTTCGACCAGCCCCAGATGTCCCTCGTGTTGGTCAAGGTCAGGCCGTCGGAGGTGGCGGCGTACATCCCCCTACCGAACGCCGGTGCGATCGAGGGGTTTCCGGAGGTGATCGCTCCGAGCATGTCGGTGATGAACTCGGGCAGGTTGTCGGAGAAGGTGTAGTTGTAGGGCTTCTTCACCTCCTTTGACTGAGGCGGCTTGGTCGGCGCGACCGACCAGACCTTCATCCACGGCTTTTCGGTGAAGGGGTACCAGATCGCCTCGGCGCCTCCACTTTCGGCTACGAACTTCTCGAAGGTCCGTCCATCGGTACCCTTCGGTGCGAACAGTTCCTCCCACGGGATGTCGGTGTAGCTCTGGCACCGCTGACGCACGTTGGGACCGGCCTGCATGGTCACCGAGGTCAGGAAACAACGACCGAGATTGGTGAGCATCGGGGTGATCGCGGGATCGTCGCGCAGGTAGGTCCTGAGCGCGTACTTCTCGCCGTCCCAGACCACGGCGGTGAGTTCGGTGATGAGGTTGCTCAGGGACCCGAAGGTGTGGCCCGGCACCGGTGCTTCACCGTCGGCCGGCAAGGCTGCACCGTGGGCGTCGACGGCGAGCGCGCCGGCGATCGACAGCTCACCGGGAGCGGGCAGGTTGGCCCAGCCGAGATTGTGCTCCTCCAGTTCGGTGCA
Source organism: Rhodococcus spongiicola (assembly GCF_004011835.1). GTDB lineage: Bacteria > Actinomycetota > Actinomycetes > Mycobacteriales > Mycobacteriaceae > Prescottella > Prescottella spongiicola. The sequence continues at coordinate 902,755 of NZ_RKLN01000001.1, read as the reverse complement.
GATCGACTGGAGGCTTGCGCCCGCACCGGCTGTGACGGTCGCGGGGGACCCGGACGGGTTCACCTCCACCGAGTCCAGGTGCGACATGGTGTCGGCCAGGATCACCTTCTCCACGTTCGAGTCGTGCACGACCGTCAGTGGGGTCCAGCCGTGCATCGCGCCGCGGGGACGGACCTTGTAGCCGTTCTCGTGTGCCCAATTGGCAAGACGGACGACGTCGTCAGGAGTCTTCGGTGAGCAGACCCAGGTAGCGTCGAGCACGATCTCCTTGGACCAGTTCTCGTACGCCTGCTGGAAGAGCTCGATTCCCTCGGGGAAGTCGGGCGGGGTGGGAAGCGGTGCCGTAGATCCCGAGCCGAGGGAACCGAGCGATCCCAAGGAACCTGCGGGAACGGCGAAGGCCGGGGTCCAGGCCCCCGCGAAGGCGCCTGCCGCGACAGCGCCGGCGCCCGCAGCCAGGAAGCCTCGCCGCGACAGTCGCGGCTGCTCGTCGAATGACGTCATTTGGTGTACTCCAGGGTGTTGAGGGGGAATCGAGGTGCAAATTGCCCGGTCGGGTCGACACGTGTGTCGACCCGACCGGTACAGGCGGGGTGTCGCTACGCGACGGTGAGCACGACGTCCGCCAGGGCCGGCGACTCGTCACGTTCGGGAACGGTTGCGGAGAGCAGCAGTTCGCTGCCCTCCCGCCAGATTCGCGTCCGGAGCGTCTCGCCCGGAAAGACCACTCCGGCGAATCGCGCCCGGAATCCCTTGACGCGATTAGCATCACCGTCGAGGACGGTGTCGGTCGCTGCCTTGCAGACGATGCCGTACGTGCACAGTCCGTGCAGGATCGGTGCGGGGAAGCCTGCTGCCGACGCGAAGTCGGGATCCGAGTGGAGCGGATTGCGATCTCCGCACATCCGGTAGAGGAGCGCTTGCTGCGGCAGGACCTGCGAGATCACTTCTGCATCGGGTGCACGATCGGGTAGCTCGACGGACTGAGAGGGACCTCTTTCGCCTCCGAAACCGCCTTCTCCGCGCGCGAAGATCGACGAACGCGCCGTCCAGAGGGGCGATCCGTCCAGTGTCACGGTCGATGATTCCTGCACGATCACCGCGGCCTTGCCCTTGTCCCACACCTCGGCGATCCGGGTGGTCGTCCGAGCCGATCCGCTGGCGGGAATGGGCTGGTGCACAGTCACTTCCTGGCTGCCGTGGACGACCTTGGCCAGGTCGATCTCGACCCCGGGGAACGACACGCGCGGCGCCTCGGTGGCGTGGATGTTGGCGACGACGGTCGCGAAGGTCGGCAGGACCTGCGGCTTGGCGTCGTCGAGGTACCGCAGCTCCTGCGGGTCGAGCGGGCGGCCACCCGCGCCGATCCCGAGGTGGTAGAGCTGCACGTCCGAGGGCGTCCAGGAGAACTCCTGGCCGGGCAGCTCGGCTCCGATCGCAATTGACGGATCGATGGGCACTGGTCTCTCCTGTCAGTTCTTCACGGATTCCGCAGCGGCGCGGGCCCGGGTGGCGACATCGAGTGCGGCCAGGTATGCGAACGTCATGGCGGGTCCGATGGTCGCGCCGGGGCCGGCGTAGGTGTGCCCCATGACCGGCGAGCTGCAGTTGCCGGCGGCGTAGAGGCCCTCGATGACCGAGCCGTCCTCGCGGAGCGCCCGACCGTCGACGTCGGTGACGATGCCGCCCTTGGTGCCGAGATCACCGGGGACCATCTTGATCGCGTAGAACGGCGCTTTGCTGATCTCTGCGAGGCTGGGGTTCTTCAGGCGGGGATCGCCGTAGTAGTGGTCGTATCCGCTGTCGCCGCGTCCGAAGTCCTCATCCTTGCCGTCGCGCGCGAAGCCGTTGAAGCGATCGACCGTCTCGGTGAGGGCATCGACGGGCATGCCGGTCTTCTCTGCAAGTTCTGCAATCGTGTTGGCCTTGACCACGATTCCTGCCTTGAGCCATCGGCCGGGGAACGGCGAGCGGGGAGTGATGGCTGCGAACGTGTACCGGTTGCGGTAGCGCTGGTCGAGGATCATCCAGGTGGGGATGTTCTCACCGGGTCCCTCGCCCTGGCCGTACTCGCCGCCGTACATCGTGTGGACGGCCTCGACGTAGGGCGCGGCCTCGTTGCCGAAGCGCTTTCCGCTCGTATTTACCATGATGGAGCCCGGCAGGGTGCGCTCCGACAGCGCGAACCACGGTCCGCCGGTGAGCGGGATCGAGGGGCCCCACCACGCGTCGTCCATGAAATCGACAGCGGCACCGAGCTTCTGGCCGGCAGCGATGCCGTCACCGGTATTCGCCTTGGCGCCGACGGTCCACTCCGTGCCGATCGGGGCACGCTGATACTTCTTGCGCATCTCGTCGTTGTGCTCGAATCCGCCGGAGCCGAGTACGACGCCGTAGCGGGCGTGGATGACCTGTTCCTCACCGTCGATCAGTACCTTCACGCCGCGCACGGCGTCATCTTCGGTATGGAGATCGGTGAGCGGGGTGTTCAGCAGGATCGGGACCCCCGCGTCGCGCAGGCCGATCCGCAGCCCGGCCATGAGGGCCTGGCCGCGCACCAGAAGGTCCTTGCCTCGAATCTGGGCGCCCAGGAAACGCATGCCGACCTTCATCGCGCGCGTGAGACCGCGACGGTTGCGCATGAACAGGTTGAGCCAGCGGAAGTCGGCCTGGGTCATGACGAAGTTCTTGGGGGCCGTCACGTAGTCCGGCTCGAGGTTCTTGCGGTCGTCGCCGAGACGGTTGCCGTCGAACGGAGCCGGCTCGACGGAGCGTCCGCCGAGCCGGCCGCCGGGCGCTTCTGGGTAGTAGTCCGAGTAGTTCGGCACCCACTGCAGCTCCAGGGCGCTGTTCTTCAGCACGAACGAGAGCATCTCGGGGCCGCGATCGATGTAGGTGTCGATCTTCTCCGGCGGAACGACGTCGCCGATGATGTTGTGGAGGTAGGTGCGGGCCGCGTCGGTGGTGTCGGTGACGCCGTCACGTTCGAGCACCTCGTTGTTCGGGATCCAGACACCTCCGCCCGACCGTGCGGACGAGCCGCCGTAGTGGGCGGCCTTCTCCACGACGACCACGCTCAGGCCCTGATGTGCGGCGGTCAGGGCGGCGGTCATACCGGCAGCACCGCTGCCGACGACGACAATGTCGTATTCCTGCTTGCTCATGTAGAACACGTTATAGAATGGGGTGGCTGCCAGTCCATGCTTTCTGCCAGTAAGTATGTCCGGGAGCGCCCGACCGTGACGATGGCAAACGAACACGCGTTACAGCCCTCTTCGTGGTGTCTGCGTTCGTCGCGGCATTCCTGCGGTTCGAGTAGGAGTTCACATGACGAAGGCAAGTGTCGCAATAGTGGGTTCCGGCAACATCAGCACGGACCTGCTCTACAAGTTGCAGCGTTCCCGCTGGATCGAGCCGCGCTGGATGATCGGCATCGATTCCGCGAGCGAAGGCCTCGCGCGCGCCCGGAAGATGGGGCTCGAGACGTCCGCGGAGGGCGTCGACTGGTTGCTCGACCAGGCCGAGAAGCCCGACCTGATCTTCGAGGCGACCTCCGCGCGCGTGCACCGCGATGCCGCGCCGCGGTACGCCGAGCACGGAATCCGCGCAATCGACCTGACCCCGGCCGCGGTCGGCCCGGCCGTGGTGCCGCCGGCGAATTTGCGTGCACATCTGGACGCCCCGAACATCAACATGATCACTTGTGGTGGTCAGGCGACCATCCCGATCGTCTACGCGGTCTCCCGCGTCGTGGACGTGCCGTACGCGGAAATCGTCGCGTCGGTCGCGTCGGTGTCAGCCGGGCCGGGAACGCGCGCGAACATCGATGAGTTCACCAAGACCACCAGCCGCGGTGTCGAGGTGATCGGCGGTGCCCGCGCGGGAAAGGCCATCATCATCCTGAACCCCGCCGAGCCGCCGATGATCATGCGCGACACCATCTTCTGTGCCATCAGCGAGGATGCCGACCGCGATGCGATCACCGAATCGATCCACCGCGTCGTCGCGGACGTCCAGCAGTACGTACCCGGATACCGACTGCTCAACGAGCCCCAGTTCAGCGGCCCGACCGTCGTCTCGGGCGGGCACGCCACCGTCACGACGTTCGTCGAGGTCGAGGGTGCCGGCGACTTCCTCCCGCCGTACGCGGGCAACCTCGACATCATGACCGCCGCGGCAACCAAGGTGGGCGAGGAGATCGCCCGAGAGCTTCTGAGTGTGAAGGCGTGAGCGACATGGGCAACAGCGACAAGATCGGCCGGACCGGCAGTGTTCATGCCGACGGGGTTCACACCGACGGGGTTCACACCGACGGGGTTCACTTCGACAGCACGTGGGACATCCGCGTGACGGATACCTCGCTGCGCGACGGATCTCACCACAAACGGCACCAGTTCACGGGCGCCGAGGTACGCGACATCGTCGCGGCCCTCGACGGCTCCGGTGTGCCGGTCATCGAGGTCACTCACGGTGACGGGCTCGGTGGGTCCTCGTTCAACTACGGATTCTCGAGAACCCCTGAGCAACGACTGATCAAGATCGCGGTCGAAACCGCTAAGCGGGCGAAGATCGCGTTCCTCATGCTGCCCGGTGTCGGCGTCAAGGAGGACATCATCGAGGCGCAGGACAACGGCGCGTCGATCTGCCGTATCGCGACGCACTGCACCGAGGCCGACGTCTCCATCCAGCACTTCGGGCTCGCCCGAGACCGTGGTCTCGAGACGGTCGGCTTCCTGATGATGGCGCACACCGTCACACCCGAGAAGCTCGCCGAGCAGGCCCGCATCATGGCCGACGCCGGCTGCCAGTGCGTGTACGTCGTCGACTCCGCCGGTGCACTCGTCCTGGAACAGGTGACCGAACGCGTCGAGGCGCTCGCTCAGGAACTCGGCAATGACGCCCAGGTCGGCTTCCACGGCCACGAGAACCTGGGGCTCGGCGTCGCGAACTCCGTCGCGGCGGTTCGGGCCGGGGCCAAGCAGATCGACGGCAGCACCCGGCGTTTCGGCGCGGGCGCCGGCAACACTCCGGTCGAGGCCTTCGTCGGCGTGTGCGACAAGATCGGTGTGAAGACCGGCATCGACTTCTTCTCTGTCGCCGACGCCGCGGAGAACGTCGTGCGCCCCGTGATGCCGGCCGAGTGTCTGCTTGACCGGCAGGCCCTGATGATGGGGTATGCCGGTGTCTACTCGAGCTTCCTCAAGCACGCCGAGCTGCAGGCCGAGCGCTACGGAGTGTCAGCGGCGGAGATGCTCGTGCGGGCCGGCAAGCGAAAGCTGGTCGGTGGTCAGGAGGATCAGTTGATCGACATCGCGCTCGAATTGCAGCGCGAGGGCGCGGCGCGGTAGGTCCGTATCGGACACTGCAGAATCGGACACTGCAGAATCGGACACTGCAGAATCGGAAAACTGCAAAAAGGGGCGTGCATCCCGTGGGATGCACGCCCCTTCTCATCACAAACATCAGGTTCGTTTCGACAGCTCGCTAGGACTCCGTGTCACGTACCTCGATGATGCCTTCCAGCACCGCGTGTTCGATGCTGTCCAGCAGCCGCGGGCAGGTCTGACGCGACCCGGTTCGTCCGCCCGAACCGGCGAACTCGGGGCACACGTCTTCCGGGTTGGCCTGCCACTGGATGCTGGTGTGTCTGTAGCTGTTCTTGCGCACGAGCACGCACGTGCCGCACGACCGGCACTGCACCTCCTGTAGACCAGCGTCGAGATAGTTGTGCTGGTCGGCGACGGTCTGCGCACGGACGGCCTCGACCCGGTCCGGGCTGTCCGCGTAGCTGGGGGCCTTGGCCCAGGTCGAGGTCATAGTCACACTCCCGTCTTGTGCTCGGCGCTGTCGGCGCTGTCCGTGTCGGCCTTCGCGGCCTTTTCCCGGGCCTGACGGGCCAGGTTCTCGTCGACCTCACGCTGCCAGGCTTCGACGGCCTTGGTGGTGTCGATCTCGAACTCGAAGCGCTGCGTCATCTTCTCGTCGACGTCGGCGACGTCGACGTAGAACTGCTGGTACCAGCGGCGCAGCTGGTAGACCGGGCCGTCCTCCTCGCACAGCAGCGGGTTGTCGATCTTGGTCTTGTTCTTCCAGATCTCGACGTCCTGCTCGAAGCCCATCGTGACGCCCTCGGTGAACTTGCCGGCGATCTTCTCGGTGGTGGCATCGTCGAGGCCCTTGGGCTTCTCCACGCTCACGCCGTACATGAGCACGAACGAGTCCTGCGTGACCGGGTAGTGGCAGTTGATCAGGATGCTCTCGGCCTTGTAGCCGCTGTAGTCGTTGTGCAGCCAGTTGATCATGTACGACGGGCCGAAGTACGACGCCTCCGAGTCGAGCACCGACTCGCCGTACTGGGTGCCCATGTTCTGTACGTCAGGGCGGCCGTGGTTCTGCAGGTACTGCGATGCGATATGACCCTCGAAGACATTCTTGAAGTACTTCGGGAAACCGAAGTGGACGTAGAAGAAGTGCGCCATGTCCACGACGTTGTCGACGATCTCACGGCAGTTCGAGCCCTCGACGAGGATCCGATTCCACTTCCAGTCGGTCCACTCGTCGGTGAAGACCTGCGGAATGTGCGGGATCACGACATCGTCCGGCGGAGGATTGCCCTCCGGGTCGTTCCAGACGAACAGCTGCTTGTTCTCCTGGAGTGTGATCCACGAGCGCGTGCGAGCGATCGGCGGCACGCGGCGGGCGTATGGGATGTCGGTACACTTGCCGTTGCCACCCCAGCGCCAGTCGTGGAACGGGCACGCGACCGAGTCACCCTTGATCTCGCCCTGGCTCAGGTCTCCACCCATGTGCCGGCAGTAAGCGTCGAGTACGTGGAGCTTGTTCTGACTGTCGGCGAAGATCACCAGCTTGGTGCCGAATGCCTCCACCGCGTGCGGCTTGCCGTCGAGAAACTCGCTCTCCAGACCGAGGCAGTGCCAACCGCGCGCGAAACGCGTCGGCGAGGCTCCCACATCGATCTCACGAATCTGCGCCATCAGTACCTCACATCCTTCCTGGCATTTGCTAGAACACGTTATAGAACTTCGGCCGATTCCGCTAGATTCCGGGGGCTTTGCATCGCCGACGACTACTGGTTACCGGCAGCGTTTGGTTTCTCTCGACATGGAAGAGAACGTGTTCTAGTCTCAGGGCAGTGAACATCGATTCAAAGACGGGAGCGTCCAGTGGGTGACCATGACAGCCGCGAGGTGATGGGTCGGATCGACGCGCTACTGCCGGTGCTGCGTGAACGCGCGCAGGAGACCGAAGATCTGCGCCGCATCCCCGACGAGTCCATCAAGGCCCTGCAGGAGAGTGGCTTCTTCCGCCTGCTGCAGCCCAAGCAGTGGGGCGGCTACGAGGCCGATCCCGTCACCTTCTTCACCGCGGTGCGCAACATCGCTAGTGCTTGTGGTTCCACTGGTTGGGTCGCCGGAATTCTCGGCGTCCACAACTGGCATCTCGCGTTGTTCGATCAGCAGGCGCAGGAAGACGTCTGGGGCGAGGACACCGACGTTCGCATTTCGTCGTCGTACGCGCCGATGGGTGCCGGTGAGGTCGTCGAGGGCGGCTACAAGGTCAACGGTGCGTGGGCATGGTCCTCGGGCTGTGACCACGCGACGTGGGTCGTCGTCGGTGGACCGGTCATCAAGGACGGCCGCCCCGTCGACTTCGGCAGCTTCCTGATCCCCCGCGAGGACTACGAGATCGACGACGTGTGGAACGTCGTCGGCCTGCGCGGTACGGGCAGCAACACCATCGTCGTGAAGGACGTGTTCGTACCGCGTCACCGCTTCCTCAGCTTCAAGGCGATGAACGACCTCGCCTCTCCGGGCCTGCAGCAGAACTCCGCTTCCGTCTACAAGATGCCTTGGGGCACTATTCATCCCACGACGATCTCGACCCCGATCGTCGGCATGGCCTACGGTGCATACGACGCGCACGTCGAGCACCAGGGCAAGCGCGTGCGCGCAGCCTACGCGGGTGAGAAGGCCAAGGACGACCCGTTCTCGAAGGTCCGTATCGCCGAGGCGTCCAGCGACATCGACGCTGCATGGCGACAGCTGTCGGGCAACGTCGCCGACGAGTACGCGCATCTGATTGCCGGCGAGGAGGTTCCGATCGAGCTGCGTCTGCGCGCCCGCCGTGACCAGGTCCGCGCCACCGGCCGTGCCATCGCGTCGATCGACCTGCTGTTCGAGAACTCGGGCGCCACCGCGCTGGCCAACGGCACCCCGATCCAGCGCTTCTGGCGCGATGCGCACGCCGGCCGGGTCCACGCCGCCAACGATGCCGAGCGCGCCTACGTGATGTTCGGCGGCGCGGAGTTCGGTCTGCCGCTCACGGACACGATGGTCTAGGGGCGAAACGTGACTGCAACTGAAGAACTCACGTACGAGTCGACCTCGCGCTTCGCGCAGGCTCGGCCAGATCTGAGGCTGCACTACCACGAGGCGGGTGTGGGTAAAGGCCCGACGATCGTGCTGCTGCACGGTGGTGGCCCGGGTGCGTCTTCTTGGTCGAACTTCGCCAAGAACATCCCGGTTCTGGCCCAGCGATTCCACGTGATCGCTGTCGATCAGCCCGGCTACGGCCAGTCCGACAAGCCGACCGATCACCCGCAGTACTTCCGGCACAGTGCGTCGGCGCTCAGGGATCTGCTCGACACGATCGGGATCACCGAGCGCGTTCATCTGCTGGGTAATTCGCTCGGAGGCGGTGCCGCGGTGCGGTTCGCGCTCGACTACCCGGATCGCGCGGGCCGGCTCGTGCTCATGGGCCCCGGCGGCCTGAGTGTCAACCTCTTCGCTCCGGACCCCACCGAGGGCGTCAAGAACCTCGGCAAGTTCGCGTACCAGCCGACGCGGGAGAATCTCGAGGCGTTCCTGCGCATCATGGTGTTCGACCAGAATCTGATCACGGACGAACTGATCGACGAGCGCTTCGCCTCGGCGAGCACGCCGGAGTCGCTCGCGGCGGCCAAGGCGATGGGGAAGTCGTTCTCGAGCTCGGAGTTCGAGCTCGGCATGTTGTGGCGTGACGCCTACAAGCTGCGTCAGCGGGTGCTCCTCATCTGGGGCCGTGAGGACCGCGTCAACCCGATCGATGGTGCGCTGGTGGCACTCAAGATGATTCCGCGAGTGCAGCTGCACGTGTTCGGCGGCTGTGGGCACTGGGCGCAGCTCGAGAAGTTCGACGAATTCAACCGGCTCGCGAGCGACTTCCTTCTGGACGGGAGCAAGTAATGGGTATTCGTTCACTCGCCTACATGCGCATCGAGGCTACGGACATGGCCGCGTGGCGCGAGTACGGTCTCAAGGTCCTCGGCATGGTCGAGGGCAAGGGCACCAACCCGGACGCCCTGTACCTGAGGATGGACGACTTCCCTGCCCGGTTGGTAATCGTGCCGGGCGAACGCGACCGCCTGCAGGTTTCCGGCTGGGAGACCGCGAATCAGGCTGAGCTGCAGGAGGTGCGGGACAACCTGCGTGCCGCGGGAGTGCCGTTCAAGGAGGGTACCGCCGATCAGCTCGCCGACCGTCGCGTCGTCGAGATGATCACGTTCGAGGACACGTCGGGCAACACCCTCGAGGTGTTCCACGGCGCAGCGCTCGAGCACCGCCGTGTGGTGAGCCCGTACGGACACAAGTTCGTCACCGGTGAGCAGGGTCTGGGCCACGTCGTGCTCACCACCAATGACGACGAGGCGTCGCTGCGGTTCTACCGCGACGTGCTCGGCTTCAAGCTACGCGACTCGATGCGGCTGCCGCCGCAACTCGTCGGTCGGGCGGAAGACGGCGAGCCGGCGTGGCTGCGCTTCCTCGGCTGCAACCCGCGTCACCACAGCCTCGCATTCCTGCCGCTGCCGAACCCGACGGGAATTGTGCACCTGATGGTGGAAGTCGAGAACTCCGACGACGTCGGGTTGTGCCTCGACCGCGCGTTGCGCAAGAACGTGAAGATGTCCGCGACCCTCGGTCGCCACGTGAACGATCTGATGCTGTCCTTCTACATGAAGACCCCGGGCGGCTTCGACGTCGAGTTCGGTTGTGAAGGACTCGAGGTCGAGGACGACAACTGGATCGCGCGGGAGAGCACGGCCGTGAGCTTGTGGGGCCACGACTTCACGGTGGGAATGAAGCCGTGACATCGCCCGACGCGGTCTCCTCGCCCGACAAGGACGGGGCGACCGCGACCGGGGCCGAGATCGATCCACGCCAGTTCCGAAACGTCCTCGGTCAGTTCTGCACCGGCGTCACGATTATCACGACGGTCGACGACGGTGCCCCGGTCGGGTTCGCGTGTCAGTCGTTCGCAGCGTTGTCGCTCGAGCCGCCGCTCGTGCTGTTCTGCCCGACCAAGGCGTCGCGGTCCTGGGCGGCGATCGAGCGGTCGGGCCGGTTCTGCGTCAACGTCCTCGCCGAGGAGCAGCAGGCGACGTGCGCCCGGTTCGGTTCTCGCGAGCCGGACAAGTTCGCCGGAATCGACTGGACGCCCTCCCCGTTGGGATCTCCGATCTTGACGGGCTCACTCGCTCACATCGACTGCACGGTGGAGACGGTCCACGACGGTGGCGACCACTTCGTGGTGTTCGGTCGGGTCCACTCGATGAGTGAGGTCAGGACCGAGCGGCCGTTGTTGTTCTACCGGGGGCAGTACACCGCGATCGAACCGGACAAGACGGTGCCGGCGAAGTGGCGGGACGACCTCGAGGCGTTCCTCACAACGGTCACCGAGGACACCTGGTTGTAGACCTGCCCCGGGGGAAATGAGTTGGAGGGCCCCTTCACGCGCTGATGCCGCGTGAAGGGGCCCTCAACTATGAGGGAGGCTGTCCCGAAGCGTGTTGCAGCGCGGGTTCGCGGCGGGTGATCAACAGTTCGGTGGAGAGTCTGTGGTCATCAACAATCTGTCCGCATGCTTGACGATGTGATCCCGTAGTCGTTGAACCGCGGGGGACGGCTGTCGCGTACCGACCACCAGCCCGATGGATCGCTCACTGGTGCCGGTGACAGGAATCGACACAACTCCGGGGACTACAGCTTCGGCTGGCGGCAAGAGCGCGATTCCGAGATCGTAGGCGACGAACGCCCGTATCGTATCGAACTCGCTGATCTCGAAAGCAATATATGGATCGAATCCTGCTTCCTTGCAGTAGCTTTCGAGTTGCTTTCGCACGTGGTAGGGCGGAGGACTGGCGACGAAGTGTTCATCGGCCAGTTCGCTGAGGCGGATTTCGTCACGGCCCGCGAGCCGATGGGTGATCGCGACATGCAGCAACAGACGTTGGTGTCCCAGAACTGTGACGGGTAGGTCGTCGGGTGGCGGGATCATGACCGCGAGGTCCAGTCGCCCGTCTCGCACCATCTCTGCGAGTGCTTCCCCATGTGCCTGGACGAGATGTAGCCGTACACGCGGCGCGGTGCGGTGGAAGTCGGCGAGAAGAGAAGGAACGCTTTGCGGTCCCAGTGTCAGTGGAAACCCGAAACGCACGAGGCCGCTGTCGGGGTCGGCGTGGCTTCGCACGGTGGTGATCGCGTAATCGAGTTCACGAATGAGATCACGAGTGTGCTCATGCAGCTCGCGCCCCGCCGTGGTCAGTGAGACTCCGCGACCGACTTGCTGGAACAGCGGTACGCCGATCAGTTGCTCCAGTGCTTTGATGCGCCGACTGACCGACGACTGCGGCATACCCAGCTGGTCGGCCGCGCGCGTGACGTGTCCCTCGCGTGCAGAAGTATCGAATGCCGCAAGTAGGGGCACGATCGCTGCGGCCTCGTCGGACAAGAACCAATCCATATCCGGATCATAATGCCGCTGTATGTTCATTGGACGGATCGGCTTGTGTCTTGCACTCTGGAAGAACCAGCGATCCGAAGGTAGGTGCACTATGGTGCGTGAACCCCGATCCATCGGCGGCACAAAGGATATCGGCTCCGAATACGATGTCGTCCTGGTTGGCGCGGGCATCATGTCGGCTACGTTGGGTGCGTTGCTCGCGCGACTCGAGCCCGACTGGTCGGTGCTCGTTCTCGAACGCCTCGAGGACATCGCTGCGGAGAGCAGCGCACCGTGGAACAACGCCGGTACCGGCCACGCGGGACTTTGCGAACTCAATTACATGCCTGACCCCTGTGACTCGTCCAGGGCCGAAGAGATCGGCCGACACTTCCAACTTTCGCGGCAGTTCTGGGCTTCCCTTGTCGAAGCTGGAGACCTGACCCCTTCGTTTGCGAATCCGACGCCGCATCTGAATGTGGTTTTCGGCGACCGTGATGTGGCGTACTTGCGGCAGCGGTACGAGACACTGCAAAGATCGCCACTGTTCGCGGCTATGGAGTACAGCGAGGACCCCGAGGTCATCGGCCGGTGGGCACCGCTGGTGATGGACGGTCGTACCGATTCCGGACCGATCGCCGCGACCCGGTACGCCGCCGGTATCGATGTCGATTTCGGCACGCTGACACGCGAGTTGATTCGAGACATGGATACGCGTGGTGCGGTAGTGCTGACAGGGCACGAAGTCACTCGGCTACGCCGCGATTCGGGAGGTTGGTGGACCATCTCCGGGCGTGCCGACGGAAGTCGATTCTCGGTCAGATCGCGGTTCGTGTTCGTCGGTGCGGGCGGCTACGCACTCAAATTGCTGCAGAAGGCCCGCATCCCCGAGGTCAACGGGTACGCGGTGTTCCCCATCGGCGCACGGTTCCTGCGTACTGACAACCCCGAGCTTGTTTCTCGTCACGAGGCAAAGGTGTACAGCCAAGCCGACGTCGGTGCCCCGCCGATGTCGGTGCCGCACCTCGACAAGCGGGTGATCGGCGGGCGCGCATCGTTGATGTTCGGTCCCTACGCGACCTTCAGCACCCGGCTACTCAAACACGGTCGTCTCACCGACCTGTTGACTACGATCCGGCTTCGCAACCTTGCGCCGATGATTGCTGTCTGCATTCAGAATTTCGGACTGGTGCGCTACCTCATCGGTCAGCTCGTGGCCACACCAAGCCGAACGCTCCAGCAGCTTAGGCGATTCCACCCTACGGCCCGTGTCGATGACTGGTCCTGGATCGATGCCGGGCAACGGGCTCAACTGATCAAGCCGCACCCGCGCAAGGTTGGGGTACTGACCTTCGGCACCGAAGTAGTGGCCGGAGAAGACGGCTCCATAGCAGGCCTGCTCGGCGCTTCGCCCGGAGCGTCGGTGGCACCCGCCGCAATGGTCGATCTCCTGAACACCTGCTTCCCAGACCGTGCCGAAAGCTGGCATCCGATACTGAAGCGTCTGATGCCCGGACTCGAGCAGCCCGTCGACGTCGACCAGGCAACGTTGGACGCCACGCTGGGCCGTACCGGGCGGACCCTCGGCGTAGCGTGACTCAGCTCGACGCGTCGATCACGACGCGCACAAGCGGGTTGCCGACCCGCGGGCCGAGCGCCGGGAGATTGTGCGATGTGACGTCGCACAATCTCCCGGCGCCGTGTCGGCTTCTGAGGTGCCGTGAAGCTGCGAACGGTTCCCTTACCGATCGCCCGCCTTGGACAAGGAATCGATCGGGAGGTACACCCGCGATCCGGACTCGGCGAACTCGGCCGCCTTGTCTGCCATTCCCGCCTCGATCGCTTCAGCGGAGTCGAGACCATGCTCGGCGGCATACTTTCGAACATCGGCTGAGATCCGCATCGAGCAGAACTTCGGGCCACACATCGAGCAGAAGTGGGCCGACTTGGCCGGTTCCGCCGGCAGGGTTTCGTCGTGGAACTCCCGCGCCGTATCAGGGTCGAGGGAGAGTGCGAACTGGTCGTGCCAGCGGAACTCGAACCGCGCCCGCGAAAGTGCGTCATCACGTTCCTGCGCACGTGGATGCCCCTTGGCAAGATCGGCGGCGTGGGCGGCGATCTTGTAGGTGATGACACCGGTCTTGACGTCGTCGCGGTTCGGCAGGCCCAGATGTTCCTTCGGGGTTACGTAGCAGAGCATCGCGGTCCCCGCCTGAGCGATCATCGCAGCACCGATCGCGGACGTGATGTGGTCGTACGCTGGGGCGATGTCGGTGGCGAGCGGGCCCAGGGTGTAGAACGGGGCCTCCTCGCACAGCTCCTCCTCGAGTCGCACGTTCTCGACGATCTTGTGCATGGGCACGTGCCCGGGGCCCTCGATCATGACCTGCACTCCATGCGATTTCGCGATCCGAGTGAGCTCACCGAGTGTGCGAAGTTCGGCAAACTGGGCTTCGTCGTTCGCGTCCGCGATCGATCCCGGCCGCAACCCGTCGCCCAGCGAGAACGTGACGTCGTAGCGGTGGAGGATCTCGCACAACTCCTCGAAGTGCGTGTAGAGGAACGACTCCTGATGGTGGGCGAGACACCAAGCGGCCATGATGGACCCGCCACGCGAGACAATTCCCGTGACCCGATTCGCGGTCAGCGGAACGTAATGTAGCAGAACACCCGCGTGCACGGTCATGTAGTCCACACCCTGCTCGCACTGTTCGATCACGGTGTCGCGGTAGATCTCCCACGTCAATGCGGCCGGGTCGCCGTTGACCTTCTCGAGGGCCTGATAGATCGGCACCGTTCCGACCGGCACCGGGGAGTTGCGCAGAATCCACTCACGCGTTTCGTGGATGTTCTTGCCGGTGGACAGGTCCATGATCGTGTCGGCACCCCAGCGGGTGGCCCACACCATCTTCTCGACTTCCTCGGCGATCGAGGACGTGACGGCACTGTTGCCGATATTCGCGTTGATCTTCACCGCGAACGCTTTGCCGATGATCATCGGCTCGAGCTCTGGATGACGATGGTTGGCCGGGATCACTGCCCTGCCGGCGGCGACCTCCTCGCGAACGAGCTCTGGTGAAACTCCCTCGCGAACAGCGCAGTACCGCATCTCTGGGGTGATGACCCCGGCCCTGGCTGCGTCGAGTTGCGTACCCTCCCGGTCGGCCACCCACGATGCGCGAATTGGCGGCAGACCGGACTCGAGGTCGATATCGGCACTCGGGTCCGTGTACGGCCCCGATGTGTCGTACAGGTCGAGATGCTCGCCATTGGTGAGGTGGACGCGCCGCACCGGGACACCGATCCCGGCGTCGAACTCGACATATTCCTTGGTGCTGCCCTCGATCGGGCCCACGGTGACAGAGGCGGGATTGGATCCAGCTTTGCTCATGCAAGTACTCCCTACGCCGGCATTACCCGGACAGGTTCGACGGTCGACGGCCCTAGCCGTCCTCTCAGCCCGCTGGTGCGGGCCCCCGTGTGTGTGCGTTCGGTAGTTGTCACAGGTTGCCCCGTGCACTGCGTGAGGCTACCCGGTGATCAAGCCGTACCCGCGCAAGGTGTGGGAAGGGTCCCTTCCTGCGCTCTCGGCGCACGAAGGGACCCTTCGGCTGCAGAGGCCTGGTCTAGCGGACGGTGAACTCCGCTGACGTGCCGGTGAGGGGGAACACCGCGCCGACGGGGTTCTTCCAGTTGCCGAAGTGCTGGATCCGGTAGGAGCCGGACGGGGTGCCTGCCGGTACGTCCCACGTGATGCGCGCGATCGAGGCGTTGGTTCCGTCGCGGCGCCAGCGGTACTTGGTAGACCAGTCGCCGTCATCGGCGTGGCGCAACCAGCGGTCGCCGTCTCGTCGCTGCACCTCGAAGAATGTCCCGCCGCGGTGCAGGTCGTTCTTGGGGTGGCCGGTGACGAACTCGACAGCCACCTGCTCGCCCGCGCCGACGTTGCCCGCCGGCTGGACGACGACGTCGCCGAAGTTGCGCCCGGGCGGCGGCGCGTCGAACGGGAACTCGCGTCCGAACCCGGGCTGGAAGCCGGACACATCGCGCGGTGCGGGACCGCGTGGGGCGTCCACTCCGTCCCTCATCGCCGCAGCCAGAGCCGCGAAGCCCTGCTGGTAGGCGGGAAGGGTGTTGCGACCGAACAGCGTCGAGCCACCCTCGTACTGCTGCTCGTCGTACTCCTCAGGCGTGGAGCAGTAGCTCGAGTACGCGTTGGCGTAGCCCTGGAAGACGACGTTCTCGAGTGGGACACCCAGTTCCTCCGCGACCGTCCGCCGGATGCGGAGACCCGACACGATGGTGAACTCGGCCGGCCCGCCCACGACGTAGACGTCGCCGATGCGGATGATCTGGATCTTGAGCACGTTCGGCACCCAGCCGTCCGGGGGCAACAGGCCGACCGGGACCAGCACCAGCTTGGGAGCCTGCGCGTCGGCGAGCCACTGCGGGGTGGGGGTGTCCGTGCCGCCGAGTGCGGCGAGCAGCGGGTTGCGGGTGCCCTCGGAGAAGATCTCGATCGCGGGGCCGTCCTCGGTGCTGCCCGCGGCCATCGCGGCACCGATGCACGCAGGCGAAGTGCGACGCGTCTGCCCGTCGGATGTGTACCTGCCGTCGACAACCTGGTTCGCCATGTCCAGGTACATGATTCGACTGTCGACCGTGGTCGACGATGACGTCGCCGCGTTCCCGAACGCCTCCCGGGCGGCAGTCACCTGGCGTTCACCGATGATGCGGGTGTTCTCGAACTCGTCGTCGGTGGGCCCCTGTCCCGGTGCGAGGTGCAGGTTGGGGGACATGTCGCCGGCGTTCGTCTGCGGGAAGCAGGCGACGAAGCCGGGCCTGCCGTCGAGATAGCGCACCCCGGCGACATCGTGTTCCCAGAAGTAGGAGGCGGCACCCTTGTTGTCGCCGGAGATCAGGTGATTCTTGTTGGTCAGCGACGCGCAGTGGGTGGGGAACCAGGCGATGGCGCCGACGTTGTCGTCACCCTGACTGACCTTCAGCACACGCATCGCGGTGTCGATACCGAGCGGGTAGTAGTCCTTGTCGCGCTGAGGGTTTCGGTCGAAGGCGACGCGGGACCGGTTGACGCTGGCGTTCGTCAGTTCGCTGCGCCCGTACGACACCGTGCCTGCCGCCAGGTCGTCGTGGGCGGCGGTGATCGCCTCGACGACGCCGTCGACCTCGGCGTCGAACACCTGTGGCTGGAAGCCCAGCGTCGCAAGACTGTACGCGTAGTCCTGCGAGGCGCCGCCACACGCCGCGTGCGAGTGCACGGCGGTGAGCATCACGTTCTTCTCGGTGTAGAGGTTGCCGTACATTCCGGCGAGACGTGCCAGCACGGCGTCGTGCACCGCCTGGAACACCATGCAGGCGTCGGTGCAGACGTAGACGACGCGGTTGTCGCCGCCGTCGGCGAAGACGTACGCGCGCACGCGGGTCCGCTGATGTAGTCCCTCGGCCCGCTGGTCGAACTGCGAGTAGCCCATCATGCCGTTCTCGGCGATCGGCCCGGTCACGTCCGACAACCCGACGCCGACCCGGAATCCCGAGTACGGCGCCTGGGTGCGGGCCGAGGCGACCGCGGAGCGGGGCTGAGCTGAAGCGGTCGAGTTGGCAATGGCCGCGAACACCGGGGCGGTCGCGGCCCCCGCCAGCACGCTGCGTCGACTGATCGTCACGTGGTAGTCCTTTGCGCGAGGTCAAAATGAACTGGTCAAATGTCCAAGTGTCCAGCACACACGACACGGTCTCGATGCGCAAGAGGCACGTCGGGTCCGTCGAGTGTCGGAGTTTCAGACGGGGGTTGCGTCGCCGAAGGTCATCCGCAGATCGGGGATCGTGGTGGCCAACAGTGCTCTGCGGGGCAGGTCGAGCGAACGCAGTTCGTCCGCGATCGGGTGGTCGCCCAGACGCAGGGAGGCACCCCCGATCCTGGACCGGACCCCGGTAGAACGCATGTCCCACTTCGTGTACCGGGTGACACCCTGCAGGTGCGAGTACGCCATGAGAGACCTGTCGGTGCCGCCAACGAGTGTCGGAAGGCCCTGTCTGACAGCCAGTTCTGCGATCAGGCGGCCTTCGTGGCTGACCTTGCCGCGACGGACGTCGCTGACGTGGTCGGCCTCGAAGTCGGCCAGGATCTTGGGGAAGCCCCAAATCCCGCGGCCGGCGGCGAGAGTGAATTCGCCATCGACCGGCAACTGGTGGATCAACGCGCCGGAGTCACCGTTGACCAGTGAACGCAGATCGCTCAGCACAGATTTCCGGCGGCGACGGTGGTTGCGAACCATGAACGTCACGCCGAACTCGTTGTACGGGCCCAGGTCGCCGTCGATGTAGTCGACGAACACCAATCCGCACAGGCCGTGGCCCGGCCGGTACTGAAGGAGCTCGAGCCCCGTGTGGTCGATCAGGTTCTGCGCGGCCGCGGCGGGAACCGAGTACATCGCCATGAACGCCGATGCGGTCCGAACCTCGACGGGCATGTCGACCTGTTTGCCGAGCACCTGATGCGTCGTCACAGCGACACCACTGTGCGCGGGCCACCGGCGAATGCTCCGGAGTCCGTCTCCGAACCCATCCCTTCTCCCTTCCTCCGCGGATACCCCGCTGATAGTAGGAACAAGTTCTACTATCAGGGAAGGGGTTGGGCAATTCTCGGGACTTACGGATGTGTGGACTCGACGCGCATGATGCCGTCGGTGAACTGGCGGCGCTGAACAAGGTGAACTGGCGGCGCTGAACAATCAGAGGGACTGCGCGCAGTCCGGCGCAGGGACTTCCTGGGAGAGCGGGCTACCGACGGGGTTGACGAACAGCGCGAGCAATACCATCGGGACCGGCCCCAAGTTTCGGGCCATGTGGACGTAGCCGCTGCCGCTCGGTTCGATGAGCGTGTCGCCGGCGTTGTAGATGCCGTCGATCGCGCAGTCCGAGTCGTAGTGCGTCAACGTGCCCTCGGTGATGATCCCGTACGGCTCGCCGTCGTGGTAGTGCCAGCCCGTCGTGCCGCCCGGCGCGATGGTGATCCGGGTGAGGATGTAGTCCTTGTCGCCGATCCTGGCCTCTGCCAAGGTCTCCCCAGCAACGCCCTCGCTCGGCGTCGCGGACGCGGTTGCGGGGGCGACATCGAGTGCCATCACCATGGCGGCGAGGGCGAGGAAGTGCGTGAGTCGCATGAAGGTCCTTCCCGTACTGTCTTTTTGCCCATAGCCCAGGTGGGGTCGTTCCTAGGCGGGGGCGCCGAGGTTCATCTCGTCGGGGTGGAGTCCGACGCGGTCACCGTTCTCGAGTGCCGCGATGTCGGCGAGGTCCTGATCGGTGAGTTCGAAGTCGAACACGTCGATGTTCTGCGCGATCCGGTCGTCGTGGGTCGATTTCGGGATCACGATCAGGCCGTTCTGCAGGTGCCAGCGGATGAGGACCTGCGCAGGCGACTTTCCGTGCTGCTCGCCGATCCGCCCGATGACCGGGTCATTGAGCAGAGTGTTGGGCTTGGACGCCGGGCCCCATCCGGAGTTGCTGGTGCCGCCGAGTGGGCTCCAGGACTCGACGGCGATGCCGTGCAGGGCTGCGAAGTCGCGGATCGCGTGTTGGCGGAGGTGCGGGTTCAGTTCCACCTGGTCGACGACGGGCAATGCGCCGCCGCGGTC
This sequence comes from Rhodococcus spongiicola, assembly GCF_004011835.1. Lineage (GTDB taxonomy): Bacteria > Actinomycetota > Actinomycetes > Mycobacteriales > Mycobacteriaceae > Prescottella > Prescottella spongiicola. The sequence continues at coordinate 883,319 of NZ_RKLN01000001.1, read as the reverse complement.
GACGAGGTCCTGTAGGTGGTGCGGTTCGAAGTTGCATACGCCGATCGCCTTGGCGCGTCCGGAGGCGGCGATCGTCTCGAGGGCGTCCCACGTGCGCAGGCGGATGTTCCGGTCCAGCAGCGGCCAGTGGACGAGGTACATGTCCACGTAGTCGAGGCCGAGTCGGGACAAGCTCGCATCGAAGGCGGCGAGTGCAGGCTCGTACCCCTGGTCGGAGTTCCACAGCTTCGTGGTGACGAAGATGTCCTCACGCGGCACCGACGAGCGCGCGATGCCCCGGCCGACACCCTCCTCGTTCTGGTAGGTCGACGCGGTGTCGAGATGCCGATAGCCCGCCTCGTCGAGCGCGAAGCGCACGGCGCGCTCGGTCTGGGCGTTCGTGGCCTGCCACACTCCGAGGCCGAGTTGGGGGATGACGGTTCCGGAACTCAGGGTGATCGATGGAGTGGTCATGAACCCAGGCTAGGAGTGTTGGCGTCGTGCCGCTGGGCAGTTGGCCGCTGAGTAGTTACTCGCCCTGCACCGGCGGCCGAGACCACATATGCGTCAGGAACTCGAAGCTGGGGACGTCGTCGAGCGAGATCATCGATTCGTAGATCCGTTCGTACGTCGTCCGGGTGATCCGCCAGCGGCCATCGTCGCCACGGCGATAGCTGTCCCGGTAGTAGCCCGCACCCGTGATCAGGCGTCGGGCGGCGGGGACGATGACGGTGTCCTCGAAGGCCCACGAGCCCTCCGCGGTACCACCGTCGACGGTGATCTCGGGATGGTTGGCGATGTGCACGGAGGTGACCTCCGTCCCCAGGGCATTCCGCATGAACCCGACCAGGGTTTCGCGGCCCTCGAACACCAGCGGCTCGCTCAGCGCATGAGTTCCATACTCGGCGACGATGTCGTCGTCGAGGGTGTCCGCGAACTCGTCCCACTGCTTGAGGTCCAGGGTGCGGAAGTATCGGTACTTGAGCTGGCGGAGCTCCTCGAGCGCGGCCAGTTCTTCGAAGGTGCGGGTGTCCATGGGCGGAGCATCACACAGCAGACCGGCTGCGTGAGCGGATTCGGCCGAATAGTCCCGTTTCGGCGGACTGTGGGTGTGGTGTCAGCCTAGGGTGACCACCATGCGACTCACCTTGATGCGATCCGCAATCTTGACCGCGGGGCTAGTCCTGGCCGCAGCCCCTGCAGTCGCCCACGCTCAAGACTCCAGCGGTGGCGGGAGCCTCCCTGCAGGCAGCAGCGGCAGCTTCACGGGTTCCGCTGAGACCGTATTCGAGGCTTATCGATTCGACCGGACCTACACCCGGGAGCAGATCACCGAGTGCCGGGAAGATAGCGCAGGCGACATCGCAACCGGCCTGCCCAGGTGCCCCACGGCACCGATCACCGCGCTGGACCTCGCTGCAGCACGCCTGATAGTCGGCTCCATGCAGTTGGTGTTCGGCGGCTCCTCAGTTTGATTCAGCGCAGTCGACTTCTGAGGCTGACATCCGGCCGGTGACGGATGGTGCGGAAGAGTCCCGAATCCCCTCTCGGCTCTCATACCTGCGATCATCGGGAGGTGACGCGAATCAGGCTGGTGGCATCCGACCTCGACGGGACCCTGCTGCGGTCCGACGGGACGGTCTCACCGCGGACGGCCCGGGCGATGGCGGCGGCAAGCGATGCCGGCATCGAGGTGGTGTGGGCGACCGCCCGCGCCCGGCACTCGGTCGGTCCGCTGGCCCTCTCGTGCGGGTTCCGCGGCGAAGTGATCTGCGCCAACGGTGCGATCACCCTCGACCTCGCCGAGGGCACCCCCGAGATCACCGCCACCGTCTCGATCGAGATCACTGAGGCCGTCGCGGTCATGGACCGTGTCCGCACACTCGTGCCAGGCGTGGTGTTCGCCAACGTCGGGCCCACGACCTTCGTGGCCGAGCCCGAGTACGCGGCGCTGTGCGACCACACCGACCATCAACGGACCCTCGACGAGATGATCCTCGAGGAGCGGTTGCCGCGGATGGGGGAGCCGATGGTCAAGATCGTCGCTCGGCATCCCGAGGTGCCCGGTCGTGAGCTCTACCGTCTGGCGCTCACGGCCGGAATCGATGGGGTCGAGCTGACTCACTCGGGTGCCCCGTACATCGAGATGGCGGCGTCAGGTGTGTCGAAGGCCAGCGCACTCGCGAGGCTATGCGCATCGAGAGGTATTGCGGCGCACGAGGTTGCGGTGATCGGTGACGGCGTCAACGACGTGCCGATGTTGACCTGGGGTGGCGCCGCGCTGTGCCCGGAGAACGCGTTGCCGGAGGCGCGTGCGCTGGCCGGACGGGTGCTGCCGTGCAACGACGACGACGGCGTCGCGCAGTACCTCGAGGAACTGCTGGCCTGACTGTGCCGGGGCGGAGAAACGCCCCGGCACAGGACCCGAACTCAGGAGGGCAGACCCGCGAGCGACTCCATCTCCTGGAGGTACTGCTCGGGCTGCCCGAACAGCTGCGAACTACCGTGGGCGCGCTTGAAGAACAGGTGCGCGTCGTGCTCCCACGTGATCGCGATGCCGCCGTGCAACTGAATCGCATCGCCGGCGACCGCGTTGAACGCCTCCGAGCAGTACGCCTTCGCGACCGCGGCATCCGCGGCGGCCGACGGCAGCCCCTCGCTCAGCGAGTAGACCGCCGCGTACGAGGCGGACCGTGCCGTCTCCACCAGGAAGTACAGGTCGGCCATGCGGTGCTTGAGCGCCTGGAAGCTGCCGATCGCGCGACCGAACTGCACCCGGTCCTTGCTGTAGTCCACCGTCATCTGCAGGCAGCGTGCCGCGGCACCGACCTGCTCTGCGGACAGCGCGACGATCGCGATGTCGCGGACCCGCTCGAGCGCGGCGGACGCGTCGTCGGCGGTGAGCCGGACGGCCGGGGCGGAGGCGAACTCCACCAGCGACATCGGACGGGTCAGGTCCATGGTCGGCAGCGCGCGACGCGTCACGCCGTCAACGGACGGATCGACCTCGAACAGTGCGATCGCACCGTCCTGACCCTCGACTGACGCCGCGACGATCAGCACGTCGGCGTGCGCGCCGTCGAGCACGTAGTGCGCGCTGCCCGAGACGGTGAAACCGTCGGCATCGCTGCCGGAGGCTGTGCACGCGACCTCGTTGCTGCGCCAGTGGCCGTCGGGACCCACCCAGCACAGCGCGGCGATGGTCGATCCCTCGGCGATGCCGGGCAGCAGCCGCTCGCACGCGTCGGTGTTGCCCGACGCCAGGATCGCCTGCGCGGCCAGGACCGCCGAACCGAACATCGGCGACGGCGTCAACGCCGCACCGAGTTCCTCGAGCACCAGATGCTGCTCGACGACGGTGGCGCCGAAGCCGCCGAACTCCTCCGGGATCGCGAGCGCCGCGACACCGACCTGCTGGCACAGCACCTCCCACAGGCCGCGGTCGAACGCCTCTCCGGACTCGAGCGTTCGACGCAGCGCGGCCGCGTCGGCGCGCTTGCTCAGTAGCTGGGCGACCGTCTTGCGGAGCTCGAGCTGCTCCTCCGTGAACACTCCGACCCCACTCACAGCGCGCTCGCAATCCGTGCACGGTGCGCGGCGGCGGTGCCCCACGCGGACTGCAGCGCCCGCACCTTGGTCAGCCACAGCGACAGGTCACACTCGAGGGTGTAACCGATCGCGCCATGAACCTGCAGCGCCTTGCGGGATGCCAGATAGGCGGCGTCCGCTGCGGCCACCTTCGCGGCCGAGACGTCGCGTCCGACGGTGGCAGCGCCCTCGGCGATGGAGATCGCCGCGCCGTACACCAACGGGGTCGCCATTTCGACGGCGACGAGGGCGTCGGCGAGATGGTGCTTGACGGCCTGGAAGCTGCCGATGACGCGGCCGAACTGCGACCGGTTCTTGGCGTACTCGGTGGAAAGGTCGATCATCGCGTGGCCGGCGCCGATCAGCTGCGCCGAGACGGCGAGAACGGCGAGGTCGTAGGCCTTCTGCGCGGCGGTGGCAACGTCCGGACCCTGCGCCAGCGTCTCGACCGGCTCGACCTCGAACAGACGACGGGCCGGGTCGACCGATTCGAGTCGCGTGCTGGCGCGGACCAATTCGAGGGTGTCACCGGAGACCCGCAGGACCGGATCGGCAAGGTCACCGTCGAGGGCGCGCGGTGTCGACGGCTCGAAGACCAGCGACGCGAGCGTGGACCCCTCGGCTATGCCGGGCAGGAATCGCTTGGCCAACTGATGGTCTCCCAGCGACGAAAGCAGGACCGGGACGGCGGCGGCGGTCTCGAGGATCGGGCCCGGGACTGCCGCGCGGCCCAGCTCGATGAACGCGACGGCCAGGTCGGCCGGATGGGCGCCGATGCCGTCGAACTCCTCGGGCACGGCGAGCGCGGTCACACCCGTCTCGGCGAGCTGCTGGAGCAGTGCGCGGCCGGACGCGGTGTCGTTCTCGCCCCACGCACGGACGACGGCCGGGGTGTTGGCACCTGCGAGCAGACCGCGGAGGCTGTCCGCGAAATCACGCTGCTCGGTGGACAGGGAGAATTTCATCGATCCGCCTTCGGGAGTCCGAGCAGACGCTCGGCAACGATGTTGCGCTGAATTTCGTTGGTACCGGCGTAGATCGGGCCGGATAGCGAGAACAGGTAGCCGTCCTGCCACTTGCCGGCGAGCTCGCCGTCGGCGCCCAGCAGATCGAGGGCGGTCTCGTGGATGCGGACGTCGAGCTCGGACCAGAAGAGCTTGTTGATCGAACCTTCGACGCCGAGTGGGACACCCTCGAGCATGCGGGTGACGGTGCCCCAGGTGTGCAGGCGGTACGCCTCCGCGCCGATCCACGCGTCGACGACGCGATCGCGGGCGGCGGTGTCGGTGGCGTCGGCGTGCGTCTTCCACACCTCGATCAGCCGGTCGACCGCCGAGGTGAAGCGGCCCGGGCTGCGCAGCGACAGGCCGCGCTCGTTGCTCGCGGTGCTCATCGCCACGCGCCAGCCGTTGCCGACCTCGCCGACGACGTCGGCATCCGGGACGAAGACGTCCTCGAAGAAGATCTCCGCGAAGCCCGGTTCGCCGTCGAGTTGGGGGATGGGGCGCACCGTGACGCCGTCTGCGCTCAGCGGGAACATGAAGTACGTCAAACCCTTGTGGCGCTGCGCCTCCGGGTCGGAGCGGAACATGCCGAAGCCCCAATCCGCGTACGCGGCGCGCGAGCTCCAGGTCTTCTGTCCGTTGAGGATCCACCCGCCTTCGGTCCGGCGTGCCGTCGAGCGGATGCCGGCGAGGTCGCTACCGGCTTCCGGCTCCGACCACGCCTGCGCCCAGATGTCGTCGGCGCGCGCCATGCGCGGCATGATCCGTGCGAGCTGCTCCTCGGTGCCGTGCTCGAACAGCGTCGGTGCGAACAGGAAGATGCCGTTCTGGCTGACCCGACCCGGCGCGCCGGCCTTGTAGTACTCCTCCTCGAAGAGGACCCACTCGATCATCGACGCGTCGCGGCCACCGAGCTCCGACGGCCACGAGACCACCGACAGCCGGGCGTCGGCCAACTTGTGTTCCCACTCGCGGTGGGCCTCGAAGCCCTCCGGGGTGTCCATCGACGGCAGTGGCTCCGCCGGGACGTTGGCGGCGAGCCATTCGCGCACTTCCAGCTGGAAGGCGCGGGCCTTCTCATCCAGTTCGAGATCCACTATTTCGCCTTCGCTTTCATACCGTTGACGTCCATTCCCCGACCGAGGACCTGCGCGTCATGCCTTGCCCTCGCGCAGATCGTTCTTGAGCACCTTGCCGGAAGCGTTGCGCGGCAGAGAGCTGACGATCCTCACCTCGCGAGGGATCTTGAAGTTCGCCAGCCGCTCCTTGCAGAAGGCGATGACTTCTTCCTCCGTAACGGTCGCGTCCGGCTTCGGAACGACGTATGCGCGGCCGACCTCGCCCATCCGCTCGTCGGGGATGCCGATGACGGCGGCTTCGGCGACGGATTCCATTCGTGCGAGGGCATTTTCGACCTCCGCCGGGTAGACGTTGAATCCGCCGGAGATGTACATGTCCTTGAGGCGGTCGGTGATGTCGAGGTAGCCGCGGTCGTCGAGCACCCCGACGTCGCCGGTGTGCAGCCAGCCGTCCTCGTCGATCGTCTTCTTCGTCGCCTCGGGATCGTCGAGGTAGCCGAGCATGATGTTCTCGCCGCGCACAAGGATCTCGTCCTGCTCACCGAGCTTGACCTCCATGCCGGGGATCGCCCTCCCGGACGAGCTCGCGACGGTGACGGGATCGTCGTCGGTGCGGCACATCGTCACCACGACGGCTTCGGTCTGCCCGTAGGCGGTGAGGACGGCGTCGTAGCCGATCTCGGACTGCAAGCGTTCGACGAGGACCACCGGGACCGTGGCCGCGCCGGTCACGGCGACCCGCAGGCTCGACAGGTCGAAGTCTCCGCGGCTCGGGAAGTCGAGGATCGATTGGTGGATGGTCGGCGCGCCCGGCAGCACGCTGATCTTCTCGTCGGCGATCATCGCCATCACCTTCGGCATGTCGAAGACGGCCATCGGCACCATGGTGGCGCCCCGCAGGATGCACACCACGATTCCGGCCTTGTAGCCGAACGAGTGGAAGAAGGGGCTGATGATCAGGTAGCGGTCGTTGGGTCCGACCTCGGCGCACTCGGCCCACGCGTCGGCGATGCCGACCGTCTGCCGGTGAGCGGTGACGACTCCCTTGCACTTTCCGGTCGTGCCCGAGGTGAACAGGATGTCGGCGACGTCGTCGGGGGAGACCGCGCGGGCGCGGGCGTCGGCGGCCTCGACGGTGACGGCCGCGGCCGCGGCCGGCAACTGATCCCACTCGAGAATCTCGCCGCCCGGGAGTTCGGTGGTCGTTGCGCCGGACGAGGAATCGTCGGCCGGGGTGCGCACGACGAGCTTCAGCGGTCGAAGGCCGTCGGGCCCGGCGGTCTCGAGAAGGCTTGCGAGACGGTCGTTGCCGAGGAAACGGTCGGGCACGACCAAGGCCTTGGCCTGGGTGCGCTCGAGGAGTTCGAGTGCCTCGTGGCCGGTGTAGCGGGTGCTGATGGGAACCAGGGTCGCGCCGACGTACTGGGCGGCCAGGAAGATCTCGATCCAGTGGTGGGTGTTGGGGGCCCAGACGGCGACGCAGTCGCCGGCCTCGATGTCCTTGGCCATCAGTGCCCGCGCCGCGGTGCGCACGCGATCGAGTAGCTCGGTGTAAGTGATGCGGTCCGGTCCGTCCGCGACAGCCTCGTTCGATCCGAATTGCTCAGCGGCGCGCCACAGCGCGGCCGGGGTCGTCCGGGGCTCGGTGGTCACAGTCGTGCTCACTATCTCTCCTCGACGAGGCCTACAAAGCAAGTGCTTGGTAGGGTACCGTATCGCTGTGGACGTTAGCCAGGGTATTGAGACCAGCGCGAGGACAGCCGCTGACGAGGCTTTTGCGCGGGAGATTCGTGTTTGGCTGGAGGAGAACCTCACCGGGAAGTTCGCCGAACTGAAGGGCCTGGGCGGGCCGGGACGTGAACACGAGGCGTTCGAGGAACGTCTCGAGTGGGACCGCCACCTGGCCGCCGCCGGCTGGACCTGCCTCGGGTGGCCGAAGGAGTACGGCGGACGCGAGGCGACGCTGAGCCAGCAGATCATCTTCCACCAGGAGTATGCGCGTGCAAATGCACCTGCGCGCGTGAGTCATATCGGTGAGGAGCTGCTCGGCCCGACGCTCATCGCGTTCGGCACCGAAGCGCAGAAGAAGCGCTTCCTGCCGGGCATCAAGACCGTCACCGAACTGTGGTGCCAGGGCTACTCCGAGCCCGGAGCGGGATCCGACCTCGCGAATGTGTCGACGACGGCGCGCCTCGAGGGGGACCGGTGGGTCGTCAACGGTCAGAAGGTGTGGACGTCGCTCGCGCACCTCGCCGACTGGTGTTTCGTCGTCGCGCGCACGGAGCCGGGCTCGTCGCGTCACAAGGGCCTGTCGTACCTGCTGGTTCCCATGAAGCAGGAGGGCGTCGAGGTTCGCCCGATCATCCAGCTCACGGGCACCTCCGAGTTCAACGAGGTGTTCTTCGACAACGCCAGCACCGACGCCGACCTGGTCGTCGGCGGTGAGGGCAACGGCTGGGGCGTCGCGATGGGCACCCTCACCTTCGAGCGTGGTGTCTCGACCCTCGGTCAGCAGATCGGCTTCGCTCGCGAGCTCGCCTCGATCGTCGAGTTGGCCGAGCGTAACGGTGCCGCAAAGGATCCCGCGATCCGCAACAAGCTCACCCGTGCGTGGATGAGCCTGCAGGTGATCCGTGCTCATGCGCTGCGCACGCTCACCACCGTCGACGCCAGCGCCAACGGTGGTGAGGCGTCGGTCGCCAAGCTGCTGTGGGCCAACTGGCACCGCGGTCTCGGAGAACTCGCCATGGAGGTCCAGGGTGCGGCCTCGCTGGTGGGCGTCGAGAACACCGAGCCGGGCGAGGAACTGAACGACCTGCAACGGTTGTTCCTCTTCACCCGCGCCGACACCATCTACGGCGGGTCCAACGAGATCCAGCGCAACATCATCGCCGAGCGCGTGCTCGGCCTTCCCCGAGAGGCACGCCCGTGACCGCCACTGTCAAGTCCCCCCTGTCTGTCGCCCCGGAGGAGATCGAGGGCCACAACCTGCTGAAGGGCAAGAAGGTCGTCGTGACGGCCGCGGCCGGAACCGGCATCGGCTTCGCGACCGCACGTCGCGCGCTACTCGAGGGCGCAGACGTCCTGGTGTCCGACTTCCACGAACGTCGTCTCGGCGAGACCGTCGAGAAGCTGTCGGCCGAGTTCGGTGGCCCGCGGGTCGAGTCGTTCGTGTGCGATGTCTCGAGCACCGAACAGGTCGATGCGCTCATCGCCGGCGCCGCCGAGAAGCTCGGCCGCATAGACGTTCTCGTCAACAATGCCGGCCTCGGTGGCGAGACCCCGATCGTCGACATGACCGACGAGCAGTGGGACCGCGTCGTCGACATCACCCTCACCAGCACCTTCCGTGCCACCCGCGCCGCGCTGCGCTACTTCAAGAGCGTCGAACACGGCGGTGTCCTGGTGAACAACGCGTCGGTGCTGGGCTGGCGTGCGCAGCACTCGCAGTCGCACTACGCCGCCGCGAAGGCCGGTGTCATGGCGCTCACGCGCTGCTCGGCAATCGAGGCCGCGGAGTACGGCGTGCGTATCAACGCGGTCGCGCCGTCCATCGCGCGCCACCCCTTCCTGGCGAAGGTGACAAGCGACGAATTGCTCGACACCCTGGCATCGCGCGAGGCTTACGGGCGCGCCGCCGAGGTCTGGGAGGTCGCCGCAACCATCGCGATGCTCGCGAGCGACTACACCACCTACCTGACCGGCGAGATCGTCTCGATCTCCAGCCAGCGCGCATAGGTAGCCGTCCATGAGTGTGGCCGAGTGTCGCATCGGTGCAGATGTACTGACCCGATGCCGCATTCGGCCACCCCGGAATGGCATCCACCGAGCAAAGAACGAGGCCCTAGCAATCGCTTGGTTGGTAGGATGCCGAGCATGACCCCACCCCGAGGCGCTGACGAGTCTTCGAACAAGTCCGGGCGTCGTGCCGAGCTACTCGAACTCGCCGCCTGCCTATTCGCCGAGCGTGGTCTGCGTGCCACCACCGTGCGCGACATCGCGGACGCGGCGGGCATCCTGTCCGGCAGTCTTTACCATCATTTCGACTCCAAGGAGTCCATGGTCGACGAGATCCTTCGGGGTTTCCAGGATGAATTGTTCGGACGCTACCGCGAAATCGTCGATGCCCACATGGGCTCGCGTGAGACGTTCGAGGCCCTGGTGATCGCCTCGTTCGAGGCCATCGATGCCTCCCACAGTGCGGTCGCGATCTACCAGGACGAGGTCAAACACCTCGCCTCCAATGAGCGGTTCGCGTATCTCGCCGAGCGTAAGCAGGAGTTCCGCGACCTGTGGGTCGGGGTGCTCGAGGCAGGTGTCGCCGACGGCAGCTTCCGCCAGGATCTGGACATCGAACTGGTCTTCCGTTTCATGCGCGACACCGTCTGGGTGGCCGTGCGCTGGTATCGGCCGGGCGGCTCGATGACCGCCGAGGCCGTCGCCAAGCAGTACCTTTCCATTGTTCTCGACGGGCTCACCAGCCCCGACGTTCGCAAGTAACATGACAACCAGGAGCCGTCCATGCCCGAGGTTTACATAGTCGACGCCATCCGCACCCCGATCGGCAAGAAGAACGGTGGCCTTGCCCCGGTCCACCCGATCGACCTTGGCGCGCACATCATCAAGGCACTCGTCGAGCGCACCGGTGTCGATCCGGCCAACGTCGACGACGTCATCTTCGGTTGTGTCGATGCGATCGGCGGACAGGCCGGCAACATCGCGCGCATGTCGTGGCTGGCGGCAGGCCTGCCCCAGCATGTCCCGGGCGTGACGGTCGACCGCCAGTGCGGCTCGAGCCAGCAGGCCCTCCAGTTCGGCGCACAGGCGATCCTGGCCGGCACCGCGGACCTGATCGTCGCCGGTGGTGTCCAGAACATGAGCCAGATCCCGATCTCGGCCGCCATGATCGTGGGCAAGGAGTTCGGCTTCAGCACCCCGACCGCCGAGTCGAAGGGCTGGACCGAACGCTACGGCGGCGAGGAGGTCTCGCAGTTCCGCGGCGCCGAGATGATCGCCGACAAGTGGGACATCAGCCGCGAGGAGCTCGAGAAGTGGGCGTTGCGGAGCCACGAGCGTGCCAAGGCCGCAATCGCGGAGGGCCGCTTCGACAACGAGATCGTGCCGGTCGGTGACTTCACCACCGACGAGGGCCCGCGCGAGACGAGCCTCGAGAAGATGGCCGGCTTGAACGTGTTGGTCGAGGGCGGTCGCATGACTGCCGCCGTCGCCAGCCAGATCTCCGACGGGGCCAGCGCCCTGCTGCTCGCGTCGGAAGAGGCCGTGAAGAAGTACGGCTTGAAGCCGCGCGCCCGCATCCATCACGTCAGTGCCCGCGGAGACGACCCGATCTTCATGCTGAGCGCGCCGATCCCGGCCACCCAGCACGCGCTCGAGAAGACCGGCCTCACCCTCGACGACATCGACCTGGTCGAGATCAACGAGGCTTTCGCTCCCGTCGTGCTCGCGTGGATCAAGGAGCTGGGGGCCGATCCGGCCAAGGTCAACGTCAACGGCGGTGCGATCGCCCTCGGTCACCCGCTCGGTGCGACCGGCACCAAATTGATGGCGACGCTGCTCAACGAGCTCGAGCGCACTAACGGTCGCTATGGCCTGCAGACGATCTGCGAGGGCGGCGGCACCGCGAACGTCACGATCATCGAGCGCATCCAGGGCTGACGAGCTAGCCCGCTTCCGTTGCCCTCTCGGCGCTCTCACGGGCCGGGAGGGCATCGCTCGTTTCGGCCCGTCTCCGGGCGATCAGCCATCCGACGGCAGCGGCGGCCGGGAACATCACCACTCCGTAGACGGCGCCGGGGATCGCCATGTCGACGCTGTCGAGGACACTGATCGCGATCGCGATCGCGAGGGCGCTGTTGTGGATGCCGATTTCCATCGAGCACGCGATGGACTGGCGCTTGTCGGCGCCCAGGAGCTTCGGAATCCAGTAGCCGACAGTCAGGCTCGCGAGGCAGAACAGTAGCGTGATCATGCCGACGTCGGCGATGTAGCTGCCGACGTTCTCGCGTTCGGCCACGATGGTGCCGACGATGACGAGCATCAGTACGACCGCCGACGCGATCCGCACGGGGCGATCCATGCGCTGGGCGAAGACGGCGCGCTTGGCCCGCACCAGCATTCCGATGGCGACGGGAATGAGCACGATTGCGAACACCTGCAGGACCTTGGTGAACTGCATGCCCACCGAGGTCCCGGTGTCGGGGTCGAAGTAGCCGAGTGCGAAGTTCGTGACGATCGGAAGTGTCACGACCGCGATCACCGAGTTGACAGCGGTGAGTGTGATGTTCAGCGCGACGTCACCGCGGAAGAGGTGGCTGAACAGGTTCGCCGTGGTGCCGCCGGGCGAGGCGGCGAGCACCATCATGCCCACCGCGAGCAGCGGTGGCAGATCGAACAGCAGCACCAGCCCGAACGCGACCGCGGGCAGGATCAGCAATTGGCATGCCAGCGCGATCGAGACGACGCGGGGGTGTCGTGCGACGCGGACGAAGTCGGCGACCGTCAGTGACAGGCCGAGTCCGAACATGATGATCGCGAGCGCGGCCGGTAGGGCCACGGTGGCCAGGGCTGAGTCCATGATTTTCGCCGTTCCTCGTGTACGGGTGTGCCGCGCACAGTAGCGACGAATTCGTGGCGGGAAGACTGGAATGCCCGAATATCAACGGTGCGAGTCGGATTCGGACATGTCGTAATCGAGCATCGCCTGGTACCCGGGTCATCAGCAGTGCAGCCGGTGAGGTTGCCTCCGGAACGCTTCCGGACGCCGTTTCGCGGGACTACCGTTCGAGGCATGTGCCGAAACATCACGGAGCTGCGCGGGCTCGAACCGGCAGCCACCACAGAGGAGATCGAAGCCGCTGCCCGGCAGTACGTGCGCAAGGTCAGCGGCATCCAGAAACTCTCGGACTCCAACCGGACCGCCTTCGAGAAGGCCGTCGAGGAGGTCGCAGCGACGACGGTTGAACTGCTCGCAGCCCTGCCATCGCGCCGGCAGCCGCCGAAGACCGTCCCGCCGCTGCGACGGCCCGAGGTACGGGAGCGGATCGCCGCACGCGGTACGACCACGGCTTCCTGACGGCTTCGAAGGTGCCCGTGTGCGGGTCGAGTTGAACGACAGGTGGCCGCACCAACTAACGTCGCGCGTTGTGAGTGAACAGCGTGAACGCATGCTGCGTGGAGAGTTGTACCGCGACAGTGATGGTGATCTGGTTGCCGATCGCAAGGCGTGTCAGCGACTGCTCGACAAATTCAATGCCACTCTTGCCGACGAGGATGATCTGCGGCGGGCCTTGCTGGATGACCTCCTAGGTTCGCTGGGTGCCGGATCGTGGATCATGCCGCGGTTCCAATGTGACTACGGTCGATACATTCACATCGGCGCGAACAGTTTTCTCAACTACGACGCGATCCTGATGGACTGTGCGCCCATCACGATCGGAGATGACGTCTCGATCGGGCCCAGGACGCAGCTCCTGACCGCCCTTCATCCGATGGCCGACCATGAAGCCCGACGACAGCGGTGGGAGACGGCTGCGCCGATCACCATTGGCAACAATGTCTGGATGGGCGGCGGCGTCACGGTCTGCCCAGGGGTGACCGTCGGCGACAACACCACGATCGGGGCAGGCAGCATCGTGACGAAGGACGTGCCGGGGCACGTCTTCGCTGCAGGGAATCCCTGTCGGGTGGTCAGACCGCTGCCATGAGACGGATACTGCAACGCCGAGTTTCAGCGGGTCGCCGATATTCGCAACCCCTGGTGACGGGCTCTGACGTGGCGCGGCGAGCTCGTCCTACACGTTCGGCGACCGCGGACCAATGCAAGTCGGCTGCTCCGGCGCCGTCGAGGGGCGCCTCGAGTGCGTGGGCCCGGCCCGTGTAAAGTGCCCGACGCAAGGGTCTGGCCTGGGGCCTCGGGTCGACGGGATAGACATTATCGAGACGGGGGCAGCGTTGTTGCCGAGGGGGATTGGCGGGTGTTCAACTGCCCGCGTGGGCGGCGCTTCGCTCGTTCGCCACGTCCATCCCTCCTTCATCGCGAACCACCGAACGTCTCCTTTCTTCGGCGCGCTGCTCCCGCAGGTCGGACCGACCGAGACTATGTCCAGAACAGCGAGGGGGAATCCCATAGATGGGTAAGCACCACAAGGCGAATGCGGGGAAGATAGCGCGCGTAGCAATCGTTCCGTCCGCTGCGGCCGCCGTGATCGTGGCCGCCTCCGGCACAGCACAGGCGGCACCGAACCAACTGCCCTCGCAGGGTGGTGTCACATCCGCCCCCGAGACGCAGGGCGGCGTGACATCGGCTCCGTCGACGCAGGGCGGCGTCACCTCGGTGCCCGAGCAGCCTGAGCCCCTGTACTGGGTCGAACCGCCGGCCCAGTATCAGAACATCGAATACCAGCCGCTCGAGAACTACGACTACGAGACCAACACCTACGACGCACCCGACGACTACCAGGTCGCACCCATCCAGATCCAGGAACTGCACCTGCCGACGCAGGTAGAGCCCACCGCGCCGATCATCGCTCCGCGTGACACGCTGCGTCTGGGCACTCACCATGCGTCGCAGCCCAACTGGGTCACCGACGGCGACCTCGCCCGTACCAACAACACCTCCGCCGTCATCGAGGCCGAAGTATCGAACTTCTGGCGTTCGGTCGGTGTCGAGACCAGCCGCGCCGACCGGGTCGCCGCGGGAGGGCTCGGAGGCGCTACAGCCGGTGCGGTCGCATTCGGCACCGGGTTCGCGTTGGCTGGTGCAGCGGTCGGCGGAGCCGCGACTCTTGGCAATCCCGTCGGTATTGCCGCCGGTGCGGCGATCGCAGGCATCCCCGCGGCTCTGGCGTTTGGCGCCGTGGGCGCTTCGGTCGGTACCGCCGTGGGCGCCGGCGATCTCGGCGAGCCGAAGGACCTGGCGATCCCGGACATCGACAAGCCGGGGATCCAGGAGTGGACGGAGGAGACCCTCGCGCAGTGGGACGCCATCCCTGGCCTCAATCTGGCCGCGTCGGCGGCACGCGGCATCGTCGCTATCGCGCCCGAAGTGGACCGTCAGGCAAGAGATTTGGTTGCATCAGTGCCCGGCGGTGACCAGTTCCTCGAGGATGTGGACGAGCGTCTGGAGACGTTCTACACCGAATCGTCCGTCGGTCTCGCATCGCAAATGATCAGCGACGCCGTAGGTACCGGCACCCAGGCATGAGACAGGTGGGGCGGGCCCGGTCGCGGGTCCGCCCCATCCCGCAGGAGGACACATGGCGACGGACAACCGGATCGGTCACTCACTGTTTCCGGACGTGACCGAGCACTACGAACGGGCCTCGGTCACCGAGGAATCCGCGCCGCAGCAATCTCTAGCCGAAGCGCCGGTCGAGCCATCTCCGGTTCCGGACGTCGCGTCGGCGCCGGTCCCGGTTGTCGAGCAACATCCTGCTCCGGACATCGATCCGACCCCGGTTCCCGATGTCGAGCCGGCCTGGGGCGTGTTGCCGGCTGACCCGCGGATCGACGTCGTCAACCCCCAACCCCAACAGACCTCGGACCTGCCCGCCGATTTCGACCAGATGCCGACGTGGCTGGTCGCTCCAGAATCACCGGCCCCTGAGCGGAAGCAGCGTCGGGCACGCAAGGAGCGTAAGGCGCGCAAGGAGCGTAAGGCGCGCAAGGAACCTAAGGCGCCGACGGAGCGCACGGCGCCCATGGCGTCGACGGAGCGCACGGCGCCCATGCCGCCGACCGTGCCCGCGGCGCCCATGCCGCCGACGGAGCGAACGGAACCCACGGAGCGCACGGCGCCCATGCCGCCGACCGTGCCCGCGGCGCCCATGCCGCCGACGGAGCGCACGGAACCCACGGAGCGCACGGCGCCCATGCCGCCGACCGTGCCCGCGGCGCCCATGCCGCCGACGGAGCGCACGGAGCCCACGGAGCGCACGGCGCCTACCGAGCCCACGGAGCGCACGGCGCCTACCGAGCCCATGGTGCACACCGAGCCCATTGCGCCCACGGAGCCCAAGGAGCGCGCGGCGGAGAAGAACACATCCGACCGCAGGAAGCCCCTGTTGATCGGCGCGCTTGCGGTTTCGCTTCTCGCGATAGCTACGACAGCCATCGTCGTCCTAGGCGGGGACGACGAGGTGACCGGCGGTACGCCGAATCCGGAAGCTGACGCGTTCGCGACGCAGGCGGCGCCGCCGGCAGCCTCGGACTCTGCCTGGTGTGAGGAATCGGCATCCGGTGGGCGCAGCGTCGGCCGCGGTCCCGGCAGCACTTCCGACGGCCCCGGCGTCATCCGGGCCTTCGACCACGCTTACTACGTCGAACGGGACGGCGCCCGTGTCGCGTCGCTCATGGTCGCCCCGAGCGCTGTTCCCGACATCCAGAAGTGGATCGACGGCGTCCCGCTCGGCACCGAGCACTGTGTCACCATCACATCAACCCCGGATCCGAACGTGTTTGCCGTCGAACTCGGCCTGCGAGGAGCAACCGAGGGCGTCATCCTGCAGCGGATCACTGTCGCCCCGTCGCCCGAGGGATACAAGATCGCGAAGGTGGAGGACGCGTAGTGAGCAATGTGGTCTCGCTACGCCGGGTGCCGAACATGCCGGAGCCCGAGCGAGTATCCGCGTTGGTCGTTGCGGGATCGGGGGGCGCGGCGACCACCACGACGGCCTACGGGCTCGCGACCGCACTGCGGCTCGGAACCGGGCTGGAGGTTTCGGCCGTCGACTCCACCAGCGATGGCGGAAATCTGCTGTCCCGGACGGGATTCGAGGCCGTCGACTCGGTGCGGTCCATTCGGCAATTCGAGTCCCGCATGGCACTGACGTCGGCGGGTGCCGTGGTGGTCGGCAGCAGCGACGGGCAGCCCAGCGATCCGGCGATCGTCGACGAGCTCCTCGCGGCCCGTCACAGCGCGCGTGTCCACGACGTCGGCACGGCTCTTCGTTCGACACGGCTGGCCCCGCTGATTCGGTCCGGTGCCGCTCTGGTGATGGTGGCCCCCGCGCGCTCCGAACCGCTCAGCCGCATGCGCGACGCCCTCACATGGGTGGTGTCGGCATACGGCCCGCAGGTACTCGGCGAGGCGATCGTCGTCGTCTCGCATCAGCTCCCCGATTCACCGGTCGACCTCGGTCCGATCCGAGGCGCCCTGTCGCCGCGGGTCGCGGGATTCGTCGAGGTTCCATTCGACCCGGCCCTCGCCCAGCCCGGCGTGTTGGATCACCGCAGGCTCGCGCCACCAACCATCGACGCGTGGGCGGACGCGTTGGAAGTGATCGGCGGGCTCCTCTCGAGCGCAGACCGCCGATCCCGAGCGGACAGCGAGCTCGCCTAGCCTCGATCTGTCGTCGGTCATGTCCGTCGGCTGCTCGCGCCTCGGCGGCTACCGCGCTTCGGCGTTACCCTCGAGAGGGTGACCAACTGGACTGACATGGCGCACGAAATCGCCGACAACATCCTGTTCCCGGTCGCCGGTCGCGTCGACGCCGACGGACAGATCCCGGAGAGTCATTTCGAGGTCCTCGCCGACCACGGCTTCTACGGTCTCGCCGCGGCCGACGAGACGGAGGTGACGCCATCCGTGCTGGTCGAGGTGGTCGAGACGCTCTGCGGTGGGTGCCTCGCCACCGGTTTCACGTGGATACAGCACTTCGGGCCGGCCGCGGTGATCGCCAATTCACCCAACTCTGATCTACGCGAGCGGTACCTCGCAGGTCTCCTGGACGGCACCATCCGGGCGGGAGGCTCGAACGCCGGCGCGATTCCGGTGCCGCCGCTGCTGTGGGCTCGCCGCGGCGACGACGGCTACGTGCTCGACGGGTTCGCGCCGTTCGTGACCGGGTGGGGCATGATCGATCTGCTCATGGTGTTGGCGCGCGACGAGGTCGACAACTCCATCGTGCAGGCCTTCATTCCCACCGACTCGCTGCCGGGCCTCTCCGCTGAACTACTGCCCCTGATCGCTGCGCGAGGTTCCAACACCGTGCGCCTGTCGTTCGACGGTGTGACCGTGCCCCGCGAAATGGTTGCGGCTTCCCTCACCCCGGAGGAGTTCGCGGAGGGCCAGCCGTTCGTGATGTGGCTGGGCGGGTGCGCGGCCATGGGCATCACGCGACGTGCCATCACCGAACTGAAGGCCCTTTGCGCCGACGCCG
Source organism: Rhodococcus spongiicola (assembly GCF_004011835.1). Taxonomy (GTDB): domain Bacteria; phylum Actinomycetota; class Actinomycetes; order Mycobacteriales; family Mycobacteriaceae; genus Prescottella; species Prescottella spongiicola. The sequence continues at coordinate 865,490 of NZ_RKLN01000001.1, read as the reverse complement.
AACCGTTCGAGAAGCAGGTGGCGCAGGCGCGCCTGGACCTCGATGCGGCCCTCGAAGGACGAGCGGAGATCGCCGACGCACGAGCGTGCGCCTCGGCGCTGGCGGTCCGGACGGCGACTGCCCTCGTCACCGCGAAAGGCGGTTCCTCGGCCGTTGCCGGGAACACTGCGGAACGTCTTATGCGGGAGGCGACGTTCACGCTGGTCATAGCCGGGCGGCCCACCATCAAGTCGGCGTTGCTGAAGCGGCTCAGCCACGACTAGCGAGTGCGCACCTTCAGGTCGCCGAACACCGAGTACGACTTGATCCGGATAGTCGGAGCGCCGGGGCCGGGAGCCTGTGCACCGGAATCGAACTCGCGGTCACCGAAGAGGTGGAACCCATCCAACTCGACGTGCACGCCCTCCGGAACGGTGACGGTGCTGTCTCCGAACACTGAGATGAGGGTGATCGTCGAGACCCGGGCACCGATCACCGCCGACCTGAGGTTGAGCTTCAGATCCCCGAACACGAGCAGCACTGATGTCTTCACTGCGAGTGACCAACGCCCGGAACGCTTGACGTCCCCGAAGACCCCGACGATGGTCGACTGAGGTGCCGACACTGGCGCCATCGCGACACCGACAGAAGCCAGCTCGCGGAGACGCTCGATACCGATGTCACGCGACCACACGACCGCGGCCTGCTCCGAGTACTCCTCCAGGGTCAGCCGCCCTTTTCCCACCGCCACTTCGAGGCGGGCTTGTACGGATTCACGGAGTCGGTCGATTTCGTGGCTGTCTCCTGCGGCAGTCATGGCCAGACTGTAATCGACGAATCAATCGTGTCGGCGCGCTCGTCCGAGCAGGGTCCCAGAGGTCGATGCTCAGACCGCGCTCGGCACAGCCGCTCATACCCTGAGGTCGGCGACGCAAGCGAGCAAGCCGACCATCCGTCGCTCATAATCGTCTGGGCCCCATCCGCGTTCGCCGATGAGCAGGATGTGGGTCTCGGGGGTCAGAAACGTCAGCCCGATGTCGACGCAGCGCTCGCTGTCGAGGTGGTCGACCCTGTCGGCGAGAGTGATCGTCAGGTGTGGAGCACACGGGGGCGGCGCGGTCGGGTCAGGATCTTCTGCCGCGGCGGCGTCTTGTCGTCCTCACTCGGTCGTCCTGACTCGCCGTTGTCGCGTACTGAAGTCGAGGTCTAGAATTTCGCACCGGAGTTATTCTCTGGTGCGCTCGGAGGCGGTCGGGATGACGCAATCAGTGTTGGTCCTCGGTGGGTCCGGGGCAGCAGGAAAGCACCTGGTCAAGATACTGCGGGCGGCGGGCATCGAGGCGCTGGCGGCGGGTCGCGACCGGGCGCGCGCGGACCGGGTGATCGACCTATCCGATCCCTCATCCTTGTCCACCGGTTTGGACGGGGTGTCCGTAGTGGTGAACTGCTCGGGTATCGAGGATCCCACCGTGGCGGCGGCCGCCGCCGTACGCGGGATCGCGTTCACGGACATCGCCTCCAACTACGACTACTTCCAGCAACTCGAGCAAGTGGATGGCCCTGTCCTGCTCGGCGTTGGGATCGCACCCGGGCTGACCACCCTGCTCGCTGTCGAGGCAGCTCGGGGCGGTGGGCCAGTGGACGTGGTGATCGGGTTCGGGGCGGGCGAGCTAGGTGGGCCTGCATCCGCGGAGTTCTTCGACGGGCTGAGCGGCAAGCGTTTCACGGACCCGGACGGGTCGCAGGTGCGGAACTACACCCGGCCCAAGCTTTTCAAACTTCCCGCGCAAGCGGGATACTCGCGATTTCCGGCGTTGCGAACAGACTTCGGCGACCAGAACCAGCTCACCGTAGACCTCGGCGTCCCGGTACGCAGCTACCTACGGCTCGATTCCCGGGTCGCCACCGTCAAGCTGGCCGCTCTCACTCTGATGCCGCGACTCGCGGCGATACTGCCGGACATGCCCGGCGGCGCCGTCTGGGTGATCGCGGCACATGGCGGCGCCGGGCAATGCTGTTGGGCTGCAAGTTACGGCCTGTACCGGGCAACGGCGGTCCTTGCGGCGGAGGTAGTGATGAGGCTTCTGCGTAATCCGATCGAGTCACCGACCTGGATACACGACTGGATCAAACTCGACGATCTGCGGGAGCCTCTCGAGAGCGCCGGCGTCGAGTTCGGCACCAGAATATAGGCGGCGGCACGGTAGCCGAGATGGGAACACCCAGGCACGGCGTGCCCGATCTCGGCCGACCGGGCCTCTCCTAGGACGAACCCAGCGAGCCTGTCGAGCCCGGCACGGGGGCAACCCACTTCCAGGTTGCGCAATCGGTTGTGATGAATTCGGTGTCGGTGGGTTCGATGATCACCGCCGACGCCACCTGCTCACCGGGTTCGGGCTCGTATGAGTAACCCGTCTCGAAATTCGGCCCTACTCGTTCCCAGGAACAGTCCTGGTCAATGAGCCCGGGATTCTGGTAGATGCCCGGCTCGACCTCGCCTGCTGCCACGTCGAAGACACCGGTCCCTTCAATGGTGGGCTTCCCGAGGCTGCCCGACGACCCTGACGAGCCAACCGATCCTGTCGAATGCGGCACGGGGGCAACCCACTCCCACGTCGCGCAACTGGCCGTGAAGAATTCGGTGTCGGTGGGTTCGATGATCACCGCCGTTCCGTACTGAAACGGACCAAAGGTATTGAGGAAGAACGATTGGTTAGCGATCGTTGGCCCTGCGCGGCCCGCAATGCACACCGTGTCCGGGAGGCCGGGGTTCTGATAGATGCCCGGCTTGACGGTGCCGAACAACCCGTTACCCACCGGGAAGGTGCCGTCCCCGGGAATGGTGGGCTTCCCGAGGCTGCCCGACGACCCGGCGCCGCCGAGACTTCCTATTGCGCCGATGCTTCCGAACCCGCCGGCACTTCCGAACCCACCGGCACTACCGAACAATCCTTGGGCGGATGCGACCCCACCCGCGGTGATGGCCAGTGTGAGGGCTGAGAGAGCTGCGATGATGCTCCTGGTTCCGTTTCGCACGTCGTCTTCTCCTAGATAATGGATGAGACTTCTTGGACGTCAGCAGAAAGCCTGTTCAACGGCAGAACCGTACAATCTAGATCCACCGCCGGGGCTCAAGACACCACGCGTGTCGGGAAATGAAGACGCCCGGCCGTCGCGGGGCCGGATGAGTCGCCGCAGGGGCGAGAACAGATGCCAACTCGACCCTTGCGCCCGTTCCAGACCCGATTCTCCCGAGACACCCCGCCGCTGCAACCCACCCCCGCGTGCGCGGAATTGCCGCGATAGCGGTACGTCCCAGCGCCCCATGTGAGCACCGCGCCATCGCCCAGGAAAAAGCTCCCGCCGACACTTCTTCCATATCAACCAGCGTCCGACTTTCGCTCCGCGGCAGCATAACCCATTTGACTACGAGCGAGCCTCGAGCACAGACAGGGTCGAGAAGTCCTCGGGATCGGGATCGCACAGGCATGCTACCGAAAGAGATGCGAGCGCCACAGGGAGCATCAAGGGGCCTATGACCATATCGAGCAGGCTGGGGTCTTGGTCTGCGACGGTGTCGGCGATCCGGCAGGGAGGTGCCGATGACCGCGCAGACGGAAAGTGGGATAGCTCGTCGTATCGAACACGTTGCGCGAAAATGGTTTCCATGGCACCAATTCCGATTTACCTGGCGAGCGCGCCGTGGGACCGGTCCAAGCCAACGCGAAACAGCGTGCCCGAAAGTGCTTCTGGCCCGACACCGTGATGGTGCCGGGCCAGGAAGGGGCGGTTAGGAACTGCCGAGGACGCTGAAGAAGCTAGCGCAAGCCTCGTTCATCGTTTGTAGGGAAAGGTCGTCGGTATCGGCAGCCACCTCGCACATCATCAAGAAATATGGGTAGAACACGGGCATCACGACGGAGCCTACGATATTTCCGAGCGAGCCGGGTGATTGGAATTCGCCGGTGTCAGCAATCGGTGCTGGCGACGTCATAGCGGACACGGCCTGGACGCTGGGCTCGACCGACGCAGCCTGGGCGATGCCGGATCCGCCGGCGACGAGTCCTGACGTGACAGCGACGACGGCCATCGCCTTCCGAATGAAGCTCACTGTGAGAATCCCTCCCTAGAGTGGACCGGACCGAGACCCGGTAGGGCTGTGGTGAATTGGCAACCCTATGGAAGGCTATCGACCCGTCGACAGGAGGCGTTAACAAAGGCGTTTCGGGCATGCCGGTTTCCACGGCAACGTAACCCATTGGCCTGGAGAGCGTACCGTGGGGCGGACCTGAACCAACACGAAGAAACACCGGGCCCGAAGATGCTTCTGGCCCGACACCGCGATGGTGCCGGGCCAGCAAGGGAGGGCTAGGAACTGCCGAACATGGTGCACGACGAGAAGAACCCCATCATATCCCACTCGTCGTAGTCATCGGTTACGGCGCATATCCCCCAAACAAGTGGGAGAACGAAGGGGAGCATCACGGAGCCTACGACCATGCCGAGCGAGGCGCGGACGCCGTCTGCGACGGTGTCGACGATCGTTTCTGTCGACGTCATGGCGGACACCGCCTGGATGCTGGGCTCGACCGACGCGGTGTTCGCCTGGGCGATACCAGATCCGCCGGCGACGAGTCCTAGAGTGACAGCGACAACGACTAGTGCTTTCTGAATGAAACCCATTGTGGGAATCCCTCCCTAGAGTGGACCGGACCGAGACCCGGTAGGGCTGTGGTGAATTGGCAACCCTATGGGGGGCTATCGATCCACCGACAGGAGGCGTTAACAAAGGCATTTCGGGCATGCCGTGCAATCAGCCAGGGAGGTGGCGATGACCGCGCAGACAGCAGACGGATACCACTGCACACCGAACACGTTGCACGACCATGGTATCCACGACGTCGCTGTCTGAGATATAAGGTCAGTGAAGAGCACCCAACGGCGGAACCGTACGGTCCAGATCCATCGATGGCACTCGAGTCACGGTGCGTATCGGAAACGGCCGAGAGCTCTCGAGCACGTGTGAACCTCGAACAGAAGGGACCCCTCGCGCGCGGGTAGCGCACGAGGGGTCCCTTCGATGCGGAGACGGGCCGGTCAGGCCCTGAGGTCTCCAAGCGCGTCGATCCGTGCCACGGCATCGGCCATGATCCGGTCGATGAGTTCCTTGCAGCTAGGGAGGTCGTCGATCATGCCGACCACCTGACCGGAGGCGAGGACGCCGGCTTCCGTGTTGCCTTCGACCAGGCCGGCCTTGAGCAGCATCGGGGTGTTGGCGGCCATGATGATCTGTTGCCACGTACGGTCGCTGGACCGCTTCATCGCCAGGCCGTCCTTGACCAGCGTGCTCCACTTCATGCCCGTCATGGACTTGAACTTCATGGCGTTCCGTGCCGCGGCGACGAGCCCCTTTGCGTAGCTGGACTTCTCGAGGGCGTTCACCAGGTCGGTGTTGAGCACGCGGTGCGGCATGCCGTCGACCTTGACGGACACCGTGGTGTCCTGCAGGCCCCGTTGAAGGTATTCCTGCTTGACCGAGTCCGGCACGGCCGAGTCGCTGGTGAGCAGGAAGCGAGTACCCATCGCCACCCCGGCGGCACCGTAGGACAGAGCCGCAGCCAGCCCCCGACCGTCGAAGAAGCCGCCACCGGCGACAACCGGGATGTCGACGGCGTCGAGAACGGACGGTAGCAGCAAAGTCGTTGCGACACCGCCGGTGTGGCCGCCACCCTCGCCGCCCTGCACGACGACGGCGTCGGCGCCCCACGAGGCAACCTTGACGGCGTGCTTCGCGGCACCGATCGACGGGATCACGACGATCCCGTTGTCCTTGAGCTTGGCGATGAGGTCCTTCTTGGGCGCGAGCGCAAACGAGGCGACCTTGACCTTCTCACGGATCAGCAGGTCGATACGCTCCTGCGCATCCGACGCGTCGGCGCGCATGTTCACACCGAACGGCTTGTCCGTCAGCTGCTTTGTCTTGGCGATCGCAGCCTCGAGCTCCGGGTAGGTCATCGTCGCCGACGCCAGGATTCCCAGGCCACCCGCGTTCGCCGTCGCGGAGGTCAAGCGCGGACCGGAGACCCAGCCCATGCCGGTCTGCACGATCGGGTGCTCGACACCCACGAGCTCGGTGAACGGGGTCTTCAGTAGTTGGGTCACGACGCCACCTCACGGTCACGCAGGTTCTTCGGATCGAGAACCTCACGGATGATGCGCAGCTCCTCGGCGGTGGGCTCGCGGGTGGTGCCCGCCGAGCCCAGTCCGGCCACCTCGAACGACGTATTCGATGCGACGTCCTCCGCAGTGACGCCCGGGTGCAGGGTCAGCGCGCGCAGCGTGCGGTCGGGGCCGCCGAAGTCGAACACCCCGAGGTTGGTGACGACGCGGTGCAGATGCAGGAACCTGAACGCAGGGTTCTGCGGGTCGACCTTGTCGTAGCCGACGCCCGAGACGACGTCGACCTTGTCGCAGAACACACGCGCGCTGTGCTTGCCCACCCAGTAGCTGGTGGCGTGGTTGATCGTGTTGCCCGGGGCGCCCCGGACACCGAACATCTGGCGGGTCGGGTGCTGCAGCGGCCCGAACGCCGACAGGTTCTGGTTGCCGAACTTGTCGATCTGGTTGGCGCCCATGACGACGTGGCGACGACCCGACGCGACGACGTCGAACACCTTGCGGAACGGCATCCAACCCTCGATGGGACCCTTCTTGCCCACGGGCGGGGTGTCCGCGAAGATCAGCGCCTCCCCGTCGGTGATGAGCAGATCCGGCTCGGAGGTCAGGCGGGCCAGGCGGGCGCCGATGAGAGGCAGCGTCGCCATCGGGCTGGCCATGATCTCGCCGGCACCGGAGAAGATCTCGGCGCACGCGATCGCGCAGTACTCGGCCCGCGTCACGGTGCCAGTGTCGGTGTTTTCCGTGGAGGTCATGCCTGCTGCTCCTCTGCGAACTTCTTGACGGCGGCCTGGTAGTCGTCCTCGGACTCGGACAGGAACCGGTCGACGAACGCCTGCCACGATTCGGGCGACTGCGCCGACTTCGCATAGTGGCGCTGGAACTTCTCGTCCCGGCCGTAGCTGTCGCCGGCCAGCGTGAAGTGGGCGCCGTTGGGGGCCTCGACGACACCGTCGACCATCATGCGGTTGAGGATCAGCTGCTGCAGCGGAACCTCCTTGACGAGCTGCTCGGTCTCGACGACTTTCTCGACGGAGACGTAGCGCTTCTCGGCGGCCAGGCAGTAGAGGTCGTCGAAGTACGGGTCGACGCCCTGGTAGCCCGCGTTGCCGTGGGCGTCACCGATGTTCAGGTGCACGAACGACGCGTCCAGGTTCAGTGCCGGCATCGCGACGAGCGTCTCGGCCTCGCCCGACGGGCCAGGGTACGGCGAGGTGACGGTCTTCAGCTCGTCGCCCCAGAAGTTCGGGACGTCCGAGCCGAGGCCCGCGCGGATCGGGAGGAAGGGCAGGCGGGCGGCCGCGGCCTCGAGGCCGCACTTGACCATGCCCTCGTCCATCTCGCGGACCTCGATCTCGCCACTGGTGCGGGCCTTGGCGAACCACGGGTCGTAGAACGGCGCCGAGTCGAGCGAGACGAAGCCGTAGTAGGCCTTCTTGACCTTGCCGGCCGAGCACAGCAGGCCCAGATCCGGTCCGCCGTAGGTGACGACGGTCAGGTCCTCGAGATCCGAACGCAGGATCGCGCGCACGAACGCCATCGGCTTGCGGCGTGAGCCCCATCCGCCGAGGCCGATCGTCATGCCACTGCGCAGTTCGCCGACGACCTCGTCGAGCGACATCCTCTTGTCACGCATAGTTTTCCAACTCCCTACTTGTTCGCGCGCGGTTTGCCGGTGGCAACGAACTCGTCGCGGTGCTCGTCGGAGACACCGGCCAGGTTCAGCTCGAAGGTGAAGCCCTGCTCCAGGCGGTAGCTCGTGTGCACGTCCTGGACGTCGATCCGGTTGATCGCCTCCTTGGCCCGCCGAATGATCCGAGTGTCCTTCGCGGCGATCGCACCGGCGATCTCGAGCGCGGCAGCGTCGAGTTCCTCGCGCGGGACGACGTCGTAGACCGACCCGAAGTGCTTGAGCGTCTGCGCGTCGACGTTCTTGGCCGTGTAGTACAGCGTGCGCATCATGTGTTGTGGGACCAGTCGGGCAAGGTGGGTGGCCGCGCCGAGGGCGCCGCGATCGACCTCCGGGAGACCGAAGACCGCGTCGTCGGAGGCGACGATGACGTCGGCGTTGCCCACCAGACCGATGCCGCCGCCGACGCAGAAGCCGTTGACGGCGACCACGACGGGGACCTCGCAGTCGTAGACCGCGGCGAAGGCGGCCGCGCAGCCGCGGTTGGCGTCGATCAGGGCGCCGTGGCCCTCGGTGGCCTGCATCTCCTTGATGTCGACACCGGCATTGAAGCCGCGTCCTTCTGCGCGCAGGATCACGACGTGAGTGTTGTGATCCTTTCCTGCCTCGAGGATTGCGTCGGCCAAGTCGAACCAGCCCTGGGAGGGGATGGCGTTCACGGGCGGGTAGTCAACGGTGACCGTGGTGATTCCGGCACCGTCCGAGGTTGAGGTGATGCCCATGGCATGTTCCTTACGTCTGTTGACCGAACCAAGCGATTGCTTGGTAAGTTATCACAGGCGGGTGCGGATGGCCCGTGTCGCTCAGGAAGGAACAACGTGGATCTCGGTCTCGAAGGCAAGGTCGTACTGGTGACCGGCGGAGTGCGAGGAGTCGGCGCGGGGATCAGCCGGGCGTTCCTGCGCGCCGGGGCGACCGTCGTGACGTGCGCACGCCGTCCCCGAGAAGAGGATGCCGAGCCCGTCGAGGTCGACGGCCGCAGTATTGAGTTCGTCCAGTGCGACGTGCGTGACCCCGAGCAGGTGCAGGCATTGATCGACGGGATCGTCGACAAGCATGGCCGACTCGACACCGTCGTGAACAACGCCGGTGGTGCGCCGTTCGCAATGGCGGCCGACGTGAGCCCGAAGTTCCATGCCAAGATCGTCGAACTGAACCTGCTTGCGCCCCTTCTGATCTCACAGATCGCCAACGAGGTCATGCAGAAGCAGGAGGACGGTGGATCGATCGTAATGATCTCCAGCGTCAGCGGCAGCCGTCCCTCCCCGGGCACAGCGGCCTATGGCGCCGCGAAGGCCGGGATCGACAGCCTCGCGGCAAGCTTGTCGGTCGAATGGGCCCCCAAGGTGCGGGTCAACTCGATCATCGTCGGGCTGGTGCAGACCGAGATGAGCCACTTGCACTACGGCGACGAGGCCGGTATCGAGGCGGTGGGCGCCACCGTACCGCTGGGTCGGATGGCACTTCCCGAGGACATCGGCAACTGTGCGACGTTCCTGGCATCACCGTTGGCGGCTTACGTCAGCGGGTCGACACTTACCGTCCACGGTGGCGGCGAGCGCCCGGCCTTCCTGGCCGCGGCTAATACGGAGGAGAACAAGTGAGCGGATTGCTTGACGGTCGAGTCGTCATCATCACCGGCGCCGGCCGCGGAATCGGTCGTGCCCACGCCCTGGCCTTCGCGGCCGAGGGCGCCAAGGTCGTCGTCAACGACATCGGTGTCGGCGGCGACGGCTCCGCCACCGGCGAGACCCCGGCCGAGCAGGTCGTCGCCGAGATCGAGGCGGCCGGCGGCACAGCAGTGGTCAACGGCGACGACGTCGCGTCGTGGGATGGCGCCCAGAACCTGATCAAGACGGCTCTGGACAACTTCGGGCGACTCGACGTTCTCGTCAACAACGCCGGCTTCCTGCGCGACCGCATGCTGGTCGGAATGAGCGAGGAGGAGTGGGACGCGGTGATCCGCGTGCACCTCAAGGGGCACTTCGCACCGCTGCGACACGCTGCCGCCTACTGGCGTGCCGAGGCCAAGGCGGGACGCCCGGTCGATGCCCGCATCATCAACACCAGCTCGGGCGCCGGCCTGATGGGCTCGATCGGCCAGGGCAACTACGCCGCTGCGAAGGCAGGCATCGCGGAGATGACCGTCCAGGCTGCCGCAGAGCTGAAGAACTACGGCGTGCGCGTCAACGCGATCGCGCCCGCGGCTCGCACCCGCATGACGCTGGGTGCCGGCGGTGCGATGGCCGACGCGATGGCCGCCCCGGAGGACGGTTTCGACGCGATGGCGCCGGAGAACATCTCCCCGCTGGTCGTGTGGCTCGGTTCGGCGGAGGCGAAGGATGTGACCGGACGCGTCTTCGAAGTCGAGGGCGGCAAGATCACCGTCGCCGAGGGCTGGCGCCACGGCCCCACCCAGGACAAGGGCGATCGCTGGGAGCCCAGCGAGCTCGGCCCCGTCGTCGCCGACCTGCTGGCGAAGGCCGAGACCCCCACTCCGGTCTACGGCGCCTGAGTCACGAACGGCGGCGCTGAGACACTAGTGCGCTCAAAACACGAGAATGCCCGTGCGCGACTGCTCTGCGCACGGGCATTCTCATGTCTCGGGCCTCTTACGCGGGTGCGCGGACGATCAACGTCGTACCCGGGAAGTACGCGGCGAGCTCGCTGCGTGCCTGCTTGAGCGACGCCGTGCCGTAGCCCTGCTTGCGTACCTCCGGGGCTACCCAGATCGCGACGTCCACCTCGTTGCCGGTCAACTCGCCGAACACCATGCCGATGCTGTCCGGCTGCTCTCCGGTAGTGCACTCCGCGACGAACCAGGCGGCCGACTCATCGGCTATCCGTGCCAGGCCGCCCTTCCGCTCTTTCTCGATTCGGTCGGCGCTCCATGGGGCGCCGGCATCGTCGAGGCGCTCAGCGGAACGCTTGCCGAACAGCCGAGTGTCCGAGTCCGAACTTGTGAACAGGCGGAGGCGAACCCCCGACCCTGTGCTGTAGGGTCGCTGCTCCGGCAGCCACGGGAGGGTAGCGTCGAGGTCTTCGATCTCGGCGCGGATGCGGTCGCGTTCTTTGATCGTGAGCCGGTCGAAGTGCAGGTTCAGCACCGCGTCGGCGCAGAAGTCGGTGGTGTCGAGCAGTTTGCGCACGGCGGTCACGGCCGCGTCACGGTCCTTGCTCTCGACGATGGTGTCCAGGACCTCATGGCGCCGGTCCAACGCTTTGAGTAGCGCCGAAGCGATTTCGCGCCGGTCGATCACACGGTCGTGGTTCTTCACTGTCATGTTGCGACGTTCCTCCTCGAGAACCGGTGTGCCCGGCGCCGGTGCGTGCCGGGCGTCGTCACCATTATTGCTTCCGGACGCCGGGCGGGGGAGTGCTGCGCGCGATTCGTGGAGCGCCCACGCTGCGAATCCCCAACCCGCCGCCGGCCCGACGCGGAAGCGTCAGATTCGCTCGATGATGGTGCCTGTGGCCAGAGCACCGCCCGCGCACATCGAGATCAGCGCGGTCGAGCCGTCGCGCCGCTCGAGCTCGTGCAGCGCGGTGGTGATGAGGCGAGAACCGGTGCTGCCCACGGGATGTCCGAGTGCAAGTGCGCCGCCGTTGACATTGACCTTGTCCATGTCGGGGCCGTGGACCTGCGCCCACGACAGCGGGACGGACGCGAAGGCCTCGTTCACCTCGAACAGATCGAGGTCGTCGATCTTCATGCCGGCCTTCTCCAGCACCCGTGATGTCGCCTGGACCGGGCCGTCGAGGTGGAACTCGGGCTCGGCGCCGACGAGCGCCTGGCTCACGATGCGGGCCCGCGGCTTCAGGCCGAGCGCGCGGGCGCGGTCCTCGTCCATCAGCATGACGGCGGCGGCACCGTCGGAAATCTGCGACGACGTGCCGGCGGTGTGGACGCCGCCCTCGAGGACGGGCTTGAGCTTGGCGAGGGACTCGGCGGTGGTGTCGCGCAGGCCCTGGTCGCGGCTGACGACGTTCATCTCCGACGTGGGCTGCTTGTCCTCACCGATGACCGGTGCGGGGACCGGCAGGACTTCGCGGTCGAAGCGGCCCTCCTCCCACGCCTGCTTCGCACGCGCCTGCGACCGCACGCCGAGCACCTCCACGTCCTCACGGGTGAGTCCACGGCGCTTGGCGATCCGCTCGGCTGCCTCGAACTGATTGGGCATGTCGATGTCCCAGGAGGCGGGTCGGCGCGGCCCGGCCTCGGTACCGACGTTGGCACCGAGCGGAACCTGGCTCATGGCTTCGACGCCGCACGCGATACCGATGTCGATCGCACCGGTGGCGATGAGACCGGCGATCAGGTGGTTGGCCTGCTGCGCGGAACCGCACTGACAGTCGATTGTCGTGGCACCGACCTGCCACGGCAGACCGGACGCGAGCCACGCCGTGCGAGTGACATTGTTCGACTGCGCACCGGCCTGGGTGACGCACCCGCCGATCACCTGCTCGACGAGCGCCGGATCGATCCCGGCACGGTCCACGATTCCCTTCTGCGCGGCACCGAGGATTTCGGCCGCATGCAGCCCGGACAGCCAGCCACCGCGCTTTCCGATCGGGGTGCGAACTGCCTCGACGATTACTGGTGTGCCCACGGCGGGCTCCTTTCGTTCTCTTTCTCGCTCTTTCTCGAAAAATAGAACAGGTTCACTCCACCGGGCAAGGTTCCGGGGGGTCGACTATTCGGGTTGACTGTTAGCTAGTTCTTCCCCGGATCGACGCTCTGTGATTCAATGCGTGTAGAACGTGTTCCACATCGCTTCGCGTCTGGTCGCAAGGGTAGGAGACAGCAGTGGCGCAGCCCAATATTCCCTCCGGGTTCGATTTTACGGATCCCGACATCTATGCACACCGACTCCCTGTCGAGGAACTCGCGGAGGTTCGCAAGACTCAGCCGGTGTTCTGGGTCGATCAACCCGACGGCATCGGCGGATTCAACGACGGTGGCTACTGGCTCGTAACCAAGCACGAGGACGTCAAGGACGTCTCGATGCGTAGCGATGTCTTCTCGACGTGGCAGAACACCGTGATCCCGCGCTTCGCCGACGACATCGGGCGCGAGAACATCGAACTGCAGCGTTTCGTGCTGCTGAACAAGGATGCGCCCGAGCACACCAAGCTGCGCAAGCTCGTCTCGCGTGGGTTCACCCCGCGCGCCATCAACGGTCTCAAGAAGGAACTGACCGCCCGTGCCGAGGCGATCGTCAAGGGGGCAGCCGAGGAGGGCGAGGGCAACTTCGTCACGCAGGTTGCGGCCGAGCTCCCGCTGCAGACCATCGCCGAGATGATGGGGGTGCCGCAGGAGGACCGCCAGAAGCTCTTCGACTGGTCCAACGAGATGACCGGCTACGACGATCCGGAACTCGACATCGATCCGCAGGCCTCGTCGATGGAGATCCTCGCGTACGCCTACCAGCTGGCGGAGGAGAAGAAGAAGCACCCGGCGAACGACATCGTCACCACGCTCATCGAGGCGGACGTCGACGGTGAGGAACTCAGCCCCGAAGAGTTCGGCTTCTTCGTGATCGTGCTCGCTGTCGCCGGCAACGAGACCACGCGCAACGCCACCACGCACGGTATGAAGGCCTTCATGGACAACCCCGAGCAGTGGGAGCTGTTCAAGAAGGAGCGGCCCAAGACCGCTGCCGACGAGATCCTCCGCTGGGCTACCCCGGTCGCCTCATTCCAGCGCACCGCGCTGGAGGACACCGAGGTCGGCGGCGCCGAGGTCAAGAAGGGGCAGCGAGTGGTCATGAGCTACCTCTCGGCCAACTTCGACGAGGAAGTCTTCGACGATCCCTACAAGTTCGACATCACCCGTGACCCCAACCCGCACGTGACGTTCGGTGGCACCGGTGCCCACTACTGCCTGGGCGCCAACCTGGCCCGGATGCAGATCGACCTGATCTTCAACGCCATCGCGGACTACCTGCCGGACATCACTGAGGTTGCCGACCCGCGGCGTCTACGCTCCGGCTGGCTCAACGGCCTCAAGGAGTACCAGGTCGACTACAAGACCTCGGGCTGCCCGGTCAAGCACTAGATCGAGCGCACACGGACGCGGTAGCGCCGGCGAGAACCCTCGTCTCTCGCTGGCGCTACCGTTCGTCTTGGGGCCTGTCGTCTTGGAGCCTTCAGGCGCGCACCGAGCGAGTCACGGACACAACGAGAGTGGGGCGGTCACCGGATCGGTGACCGCCCCACTCTCGGTTTCGGAGACCTCAGACCTGAGTGGTCAGACCTGAGTGATCGTCTGCATCGCGCGCTCGACTTCCCAGAAGGCCCGGAGCGACTGCAGCTTCCCCTCGGCGTTGACGCGATAGATGAACACTCCCTCGGCATCGACCCGGCTGCCGGCGAGGACCGTGCGGACCGTACCGATGTTGACGTTCTCATCGCCGCACACCAGCGAGTCGTTGATGATGAACTCGAGCGAGTCGGTGTTTGCGATCGTCATGTCATAGAACCGCGAGAGGGCCTCGCGGCCGTGGTGTCCCTTGCCTTCCGGGTCGAATCCCGACGGCCCGACCGGGTCCTCCACCCAGCCGTCCTCGGCGAACAGATCCAGCCACTCCTGCTTGCGCTTGCCGCTCGCGGCAGACTGCGACGCACGGGCGGCCACGCGCGCGGGGTGTTCGGGGGCGGCGGACTCGGTTCCTGCGGTCATATCAGCTCCTGGTGATGTACAGATCGGCGAACTTCCGCAGCGAGTCCTGCTTGGCCTCGAGCGGAGCGTCGAAACCGAGACCGTCGAAGATCCACGGCACGACGATGCTGTCGGTGATGCCCGCTTCGGCCATCTGGGCGTACCCATCCTTGCCGAATCGGTCGATGCACACCGCCTGGATCTCGAAAGGCTCTTCTGCCCGACCGTATTCGGTGCGAAGTTCCTTCAGCCGCGCCATCGTCGCGACCAGGTCGTCGAACTTCATCATCGCCGACGTCCAGCCGTCCCCGACGCGCGCCGCGCGGCGCAGCGCGACGTCGGTGTGGCCACCTACGTAGAACGGGACCGGCTTACTCGGGGCGGGGCTCATTTGGAGCCGGTCGAAGTCGAAGAACTTGCCGTGGAACTCGACCATCCCGCCACCGAGGACCAGTTTGATGACATCGATCATCTCGTCGACCCGGGCCCCGCGCTTGCTGTACGGGACACCGCACCACTCGAACTCCTCGGGGGCCCAGCCGATCCCGACTCCGAACCCGAACCGATTGCCCGTCAGGTTGGCCACCGAGCCCACCTGTCGCGCGAGCAGCAGAGGGTTACGGGAGCCGAGTTTGAGCACGTTCGTGTAGAACCCGATCGTGCTCGTGGCGGCGCCCATCGCGGCCGCCGCGATCAACGGGTCCACCCACGGCGTCTCCGCGTTCCACATGCGCGATCCGTCGGGGGTGTACGGGTAGTCCGCGGCGGCCGTCTCCATGAAGAACAGCGAGTCCGGCAGTGCAATGTTGCTGAAACCACACTCTTCCGCGGTCTGCGCCAGAGCAGTCAACTGCTCCAACGGGCTCATCGCGATGCCGACCGTGAACTTCATGGCTGGTCCCTCTCCCTAGTTGGTAGGACGGTCAGTGGGTAGGACGGTCAGTGGGTAGGACGGTCAGTGGGTAGGACGGTCAGTGGGTAGGACGGTCGGAGCCGACCACCCACATCGCGAAGTACTGCGAGCCACCACCGTACGCGTGGCCCAGAGCCTTACGTGCGCCATCGACCTGATGGTCCCCGGCGCGTTCCATGACCTGCATGGCGGCCTCGGCGTACCGAATCATGCCGGATGCACCGATCGGGTTGGACGAGAGCACGCCACCCGAAGCGTTGACCGGGAGCTGTCCGCCGATCGCGGTCTCACCGGCCTCGGTGAGCTTCCAGCCCTGGCCCTCGGGCATGAAGCCGAGGTTCTCGAGCCACATCGGCTCGAACCACGAGAACGGCACGTAGATCTCGGCCGCGTCGATCTCCTTCAGCGGGTTGGTGATACCGGCGGCCTTCCACAGTGCGGCGGCGGCCATCTGGCCGGCCTGCGGGTTGACCTGGTCGCGACCGGCGTACGTCGTGGGCTCGGTACGCATCGCGGTGGCATGGATCCATGCGACCTTGCGTCCCTCCGACAGGACCTCCTGCGCAGCGTCTTCGTTGCCGATGACGATCGCGCAGGCGCCGTCCGACGACGGGCAGGTCTCGTCGTAGCGGATCGGGTCCCACAGCATCTGGGACGCCTGCACCGACTCGACGGTGATGTCGGGCTGCTTGAGGTGCGAGTAGGGGTTGAGCGCACCGTTGTGGCGGTCCTTCACCACGACCATCGCGCCGATGTGCTCGGGCGCACCCGAACGGCGGATGTAGGAACGTACGTGCGGAGCGAAGTAGCCACCGGCACCGGCTCCGACCGGCATCGTGAACGGCACCGGGGTGGACAGTGCCCACATCGCGTTCGACTCGGACTGCTTCTCCCACGACACTGCGAGCACGCGCTTGTGTGCACCGGCCTGCACGAGGCTGGCCGCGACGTTGCCCGTGGAACCGCCGACGGATCCGGCGGTGTGCACGCGAAGGAGCGGTTTGCCGTTGGCGCCCAGAGCATCCGACATCGCGAGCTCCGGCATCATCGAGCCCTCGAACAGGTCGGGAGCCTTGCCGACGACGATGGCGTCGATGTCGTCCCAGCCGACGTGGGCGTCGGCCATCGCGCGGTCGACGGCCTCGCGGACGAGGCCCGCCATCGTGACGTCGTGGCGCTTGGCGACGTAGTGGGTCTGCCCGGTACCGAGGACGGCGGCAGGCTGCTTACCTCGGGAAATGTCACTCGCCATCAGTTGTTGCGTCCTTCCATGACTGCGACCAGGTTCTGCTGCAGCACAGGGCCACTGGTGGCATGAGCGAGGGTGCGCTGTGCTTCGCCGTTCATGATCTTGCGGGCTGCGTGGCCGATGCGCTCGAGACCGCCGGAGAACATCGGGTTGCCGGTGAGCGGACCACCCGACGGGTTGATCGTGGCGGCATCGGTGAGTCCGATCGCCTCGCGCAGGATCAGTTCCTGGTGGGTGAACGGTGCGTGGAGTTCGGCGACATCGATGCTCGCGGCGTCACCGCCGGTTGCCGCTCGGGCCGCTGCGGCGGTGGAGGGCGACGTGGTCAGATCGCGCGCACCGATGTTCGGTGAGTCGATACGGTGCTCGAAGCCGGTGATCCATGCCGGGCGCTCGCACAGTTCGCGGGCGCGGTCGCCGCGGGCGAGAACGACCGCGGCAGCACCGTCGGTGATCGGTGCACAGTCGTGCGCCCGCAACGGATCCGCGACGAACTCGGAGGCCAGCAACGTCTCGACGTCCACCTCACCGGAGATCTGTGCATTGGGGTTGTTCATGGCGGCGGCTCGGCTGCGCTTCGCGATCTCGGCCATGTCCGCGGCGGTCCACTTGCCGGCTTCGAGGCCCAGGCGGGCCTGCAGGCCGGCGACCGAGATCGAGTCCGGCCACAGCGGGGCCACGATGTAGGGGTCCATCTGCATGGCCAGGACCTGGCGGAGGTTGCCGGCGGAGGACTTACCGAATCCGTACACGAGGGCGGTGTCGACCTCGCCGGTCAGCAGCTTGATCCATGCCTCGTACAGCGCCCAGGCGGCGTCCATCTCGACGTGCGACTCGTTGATCGGCGGGACGGGGCCGACCGCGTCGACCGCGGAGATGAACGAGAAGGCTCGTCCGGCCAGGTAGTCGGAGGAGCCGGAGCACCAGAATCCGATGTCGGACTTGGTGATTCCGAGATCGGAGTACAACTCCTGGAAACAGGGGACCAACATCTCGACACCGTTGGTGGTGCCGGTGGTCTCGCGCACATGTGGGGCCTGTGCGAAGCCGACGACTGCAATGTCTGTCATGGTTCTCGAGGCTCCTAGAGGTGGTGCTTGTAGGTGTCGTAGTCCGCATCCGGCTCACCGGTGGGGCGGAAGTGCGAGATGTTCTTGAGCGAGTACTCCCACTCGTCCTTCGGCTTCCACACGGCCTCGACGCGCATGCCCATGCGGACTTCGGAGGCGTCACAGTCGAGGATCAGGTGCAGGAACGGGATGTCGGCGCCGTCGAGCAGGACGTAGGCCGCGACGTATGGCGGCTTGATCTGCTGGCCCATGAAGGGGACGTTGACGATGCAGAAGGTCGTGACGATGCCCTTGTCGGAGACTTCGACCTGCTCCGTTGTCGGGATGCCGTCGGTCGGGCTTGCGCTGCGCGGCGGGACGTAGACCTTGGCGCCCGGTCCTGTGCGTCCACCGATGACCTTGCCGGCGGCGAGGCCGCGGAGGTAGAAGCTCTCCTCGAACGAGGCGGTGTGCGTGTAGTGCAGGTCGACCGGGGTGATGATCCCGGTTACCAGGTTGTCTCCGGAAGCTGTTGCGGTGGAAGCTGAGTCACTCTTACCAGCGTCACTCTCACCCGGCTCGAAGCAGGCGATGTCCCGAATGTGTCCGGTGCGCTCGTCCGCCCAGCGAACTCGCACCCGCATGCCGGTGCTCATCGCTTCCGGGGACCCGGCATCGACGGCATGCAGGATCGACGTGTCGGCACCGTCGAGCTTGATCAGGGCCCACGCGAACGGATGCGTCAGGGGTTGGCCGTCGATCGGCTCGGGCATCCACGTCCAGGTGACGACGGTTCCGGTGTCCGAGACGTCCACGAAGTCGGTCATCGGTTCGTGGGTCGAGGGGTCGAATTCCGGTGGCGGCACGTGGATGCGGCCGTCGGATCCGCGGGCACCGATGACCTTACGGTCACGAAGAGCCGTAACGAACGCTCCGATGGTCGGCCCCACCGATCGGGTGTAGTCGAATTTCAGATTAAGTGGTGCTCTCAGTGGCTGCTCGGCCACTCCGCTCTTTCCAGGGGTCACAGAATCGAGTAGAACAGGTTCTTATTATTGTGGCAAGAGTCATGCCTGATCACTGCGGATACGGAGGCACGCAATGAAGCTTGGGTTGCAACTTGGGTACTGGGGCGCACAGCCTCCGGCCAACGCACAGGAATTGGTGGACGAGGCGGACGCCTCTGGTTTCGACTCCGTGTTCTCGGCCGAGTCGTGGGGTAACGATGCCTTCACACCGCTTGCGTGGTGGGGCTCGAACAGCGAGCGCATCCGCTTGGGTACATCGGTGGCGCAGCTGTCGGCGCGGACGCCCACGAACTGTGCGATGCACGCGCTCACGCTCGACCACCTGTCCGGTGGACGGGCGATCCTCGGCCTCGGCGTGTCCGGGCCGCAGGTGGTCGAGGGCTGGTACGGGCAGCCGTTCAAGAAGCCGTTGGCCCGCACTCGCGAGTACGTCTCGATCGTGCGTCAGGTTCTCGCGCGGGAAGCGGCTGTTCGCAACGACGGCCCGCATTACCCGCTGCCGTACACCGGGCCCAACTCGATGGGCCTCGGCAAGCCGCTCAAGCCGATCACGCATCCGCTGCGCGCCGACCTGCCGATCTGGCTGGGCTCCGAGGGCCCCAAGAACGTCGCGCTGACCGCCGAGATCGCGGACGGCTGGCTGGCGATCTACTACACGCCGCGACTGGCACCGATGTACAACGAGTGGCTCGACGAGGGATTCGCACGTCCCGGCGCGCGCCGAACCCGCGAGGACTTCGAGGTGGCCGCGACGTGCCAGGTTGTCGTCACCGATGACCGCAAGGCCGAGATCGACAAGCTCAGGCCGATCACCGCGCTGTACGTCGGCGGCATGGGTGCGGCCGAAATGAACTTCCATGCCCAGGTGTACACCCGGATGGGATACGGCGACGAGGTCAAGGAAATCCAGCGGTTGTTCCTGTCCGGACGCAAGGAAGAGGCCGCCGCGATCGTGCCCGACCAGATGGTCACGGACACGATGATCATCGGCAACCTCGACGAGGTGCGTACGCAGGTCAAGGAGTGGGAGGACTCCGGGGTCACGATGCTGCTGGTGACGTGCCGCTCCGTCGAGCACATGCGCGAGCTCGCTGCGGCGGTCGGCACAGCTTGATCTCCTCCGGCACACGAAAGGCGCGGCCCGTGGTGGGAATCCACCACGGGCCGAGCCTTTTCGAGATTCCCGGTTGCGGACCGGGCCACCGGGTGGCTACCGGCCGGTGAACTTGGGGGCGCGCTTCTCGGCGAAGGAGCGCGGGCCCTCCTTGGCGTCGTCGCTCTTGAACACCGCGGCACCGATCTCGGCCTCGAGCTTGAACGCGTCCTCTTCGTGCATGCCTTCGGTGTCGCGGATGGTCTTCAGGATCGCCTGTACCGCGATCGGGCCGTTGGCAGCGATCTGCTCAGCGATCTCGAGAGCCCTGTCCAGTGCTCGACCGTCGGGGACGATGTGGCTGATGAGCCCGATCTCCTTGGCCTCGGGCGCGGGCACCGTCCGGCCGGTGAGCAGGATCTCGGCGGCGAGGGTGTAGGGGAGCTGCCGGACGAGGCGGACCGCGGAGCCACCGAGCGGGAAGAGGCCCAGTCGTGCCTCGGAGACGCCGAAGCGGGCGCCCTCGCCGGCAACGCGAATGTCGGTGCCCTGAAGGATCTCGGTGCCGCCCGCGATGGCCGCGCCCTCGACTGCGGCGATGAGCGGCTTGCTGAGGCGGCGGCCCTTGAGTAGTGCCGGCAGCTTGGTCAGGTCCATCCCGCCTTCGCCGAACCTGTCGCCGGGGGCGTTCCGGTTCATCTCCTTGAGGTCCATGCCGGCACAGAACGTGCCACCGGCACCAGTGAGAATCGCGACGCGGATGTCGGGATCGGAGTCGACCCGGTCCCAGGCCTCGGCCATGATCGCCATCATCTCGCCCGACAGCGCATTGCGTGCCTCGGGCCGGTTCATGGTCACGATCAGGACGTGGCCACGCTTCTCGACCAGGCAGTGGGGCGATTTCGCCGAAACGTCGGATTTCTCGGTGGTTTCGGTGGACACTTAGGCACTCCCGGGATGTATGTGAGTTGAGTCTCAGATTGGGTCTTGTCTGTGACAGTAACACGTTCTACTTTGTTGACGTGGCCATTAATATCGCAGACCTCGTAGAGCACTCGATCGACCTCAACCCGGACCGCCTGGCGCTGGTGGATGCGGAGCGCGAGCTCACCTTCGCGCAGCTGGAGGAGCGCGCCAACCGGCTGGCCAACTACCTGCGTGATCAGGGCGTCAAGCCGGGCGACAAGGTGGGCATTTACAGCCGCAACACCATCGAGGCGATCGAGGCGATGGTCGCGGTGTTCAAGGCGCGCGCCATCATGGTCAACGTCAACTTCCGCTACGTCGAGAACGAGTTGCAGTACATCTTCGAGAACTCGGACATGGTGGCGCTCGTCCACGAGCGTCGTTACTCGGACAAGGTGGCCGGGGTCCTGCCGAACACCCCGCTGGTCAAGACGGCGATCGTCGTCGAGGACGGCACGGATGCCGACTACTCGTCGTACGGCGGTGTCGAGTACGAGACCGCACTGTCCCAGGGTTCTCCGGAGCGGAACTTCGGTGACCGCAGCCCCGACGACATCTTCATCATCTACACCGGCGGCACCACCGGCATGCCCAAGGGCGTCATGTGGCGGCACGAGGACTGGTGGCGGGTGCTCGGCGGCGGCATCAACTTCGTCACCGGCGAGTACGTCAAGGACGAGTGGGAGGTTGCGAAGATCGGCGCCGAGAACCCGGCGATGATCCGCTTCCCGATTCCGCCGATGATCCACGGCGGTTCGCAGTCCGCGGTGTTCCACAGCCTCTTCGGCGGCGGCACCCTGGTGATGGTCCCCGAGTTCGACGGGCATGCGGTGTGGCAGGCCATCGACCGTCACAAGGTCAACCTCATCTTCATCACCGGTGACGCGATGGCCCGCCCGATGATCGACGCGCTCATCAAGGGCAACCCGGAGACCGGTGAACCGTACGATCTCTCGTCGCTCTACGTCATCGCCAGCAGCGCAGCGCTGTTCTCCCCGGCTCTGAAGGAGCAGTTCCTCGAGCTGCTGCCGAACCGCCTGCTGACCGACGCGATCGGCTCGTCCGAGACCGGATTCGGCGGTCTCGCCACCATCACCAAGGGCTTCGAGCACACCGGTGGTCCGCGGGTGAAGATCGACGCAGCGACCGTCGTCCTCGACGACGAGGGCAACCCGATCGAGCCCGGATCGGGCAAGGTCGGAATGCTTGCCCGCAGCGGTCACCTTCCCCTCGGCTACTACAAGGACGAGGAGAAGACCAAGGCAACGTTCAAGTTCTACAACGGGACCCGCTACTCGATCCCCGGCGACTACGCCTCGGTCGAGGAGGACGGCACCGTCACGATGCTCGGACGCGGATCGGTCTCGATCAACAGCGGCGGCGAGAAGATCTACCCCGAAGAGGTCGAAGGCGCCATCAAGACTCACCCGGATGTCTTCGACGTGCTCGTGGTCGGCGTGCCCGACGAGCGCTGGGGCAACCGTGTCGTCGCGGTCGTCGCACCGCGGCCCGGAACTCGTCCGAGCCTGGCCGACATCGTCAAGGCGGCCCGCAACGAAATCGCCGGCTACAAGGTGCCGCGCAGCCTGTGGCTGGTCGACGAGATCAAGCGTTCGCCTGCCGGCAAGCCCGACTACAAGTGGGCCACCGCGCAGACCCAGGCTCGTGAAGCGGACGACCACCTGACCAACGGCAAGGACGCGTGATGCGCACGGATCTCGCCGAGAAGTTCGGGGTCCAGTACCCAATCTTCGGTTTCACGCCGTCCGAGCACGTCGCTGCCGCGATCTCGCGTGCCGGTGGTCTCGGCGTCCTGGGATGCGTGCGGTTCAACGACCCGGACGAACTCGACGCCACCCTGACGTGGATGGACGAGAACACCGACGGCAAGCCGTACGGTGTCGACATCGTGATGCCGGCCAAGGTGCCCACCGAGGGTGGGGTGGTCGATCTCGACAAGCTCATTCCCGCAGAGCACAAGGCGTTCGTCAACCGCACTCTCGACGACCTCGGTGTGCCGCCCCTCTCCGACGACGTCGAGCACGCCACGGGTGTGCTCGGGTGGCTGCACTCGGTCGCACGCTCGCATGTCGACGTCGCGCTGAAGCACCGGATCTCGTTGATCGCCAACGCCCTGGGCTCTCCGCCGAAGGACGTCATCGATCTAGCCCACGAGAAGGGCGTCCCGGTCGCAGCGCTCGCCGGTGCCGTCGAACACGCTCGGAGCCACGTCGCGAACGGCGTGGACATCGTCATCGCGCAGGGTTACGAGGCCGGCGGGCACACCGGAGAGATCGCCTCGATGGTGCTCGTCCCCGAGATCGTCGACGCCGTCGGCGGGGACGCCGCAGTGCTTGCCGCCGGTGGCATCGGCAGCGGCCGACAGGTCGCGGCGGCGTTGGCGCTCGGCGCATCCGGCGTGTGGATGGGTTCCTACTGGCTCACCACGAGCGAGTACCGGCTGGGCGCAGTAGCCGACGGACCGACCTCGGTCCAACGTGCTCTCCTCGCCGCGTCGTCCTCCGACACGGTCCGTTCCCGGATCTTCTCCGGCAAGCCCGCGCGGCTGCTGAAGACCAAGTGGACCGAGGCGTGGGCCAAGCCCGATGCTCCCGACCCGCTTCCGATGCCGCTGCAGAACATTCTGGTCAGCGAGGCACATCAGCGGATCTCCGCCGGCGGTGATCCCGAGGTCGTGGCCATGCCGGTCGGTCAGATCGTCGGACGGATGAACAAGATCCGGCCGGTCGCCGAGGTCATGGCCGAGTTGATCGAGGGATTCGAGTCCACGATCTCTCGCCTCGACGGTCTGAAGAACTGAGACGCAAGTAGAACGCTGCAGCGCCCCGGAACGCGATCGTTCCGGGGCGCTGTTGTCTGGCTTCTACGCGCCGGGGCTCCGCGGTTCCAGCATGCGCGCGAGTTCCGGTGTGAGAAGAGTGAACTCGTCCTGGCCGTGGCCGCGCAGCCAGACCGGGTCGGCGCAGTGCCAGCGCTCGGCGCTCAACGTTCGGGTGACGACCTTGAACGTCGCGGTCCGCGGGAACTGTGAGCACACCCGCACCAGGGTCGGCCGCTGCTTGGGGCCGAGGTCGGGCTGGCCGTCGAGGAACCGGGCGAAGGCCACCGGGTCGAAGGAGGCGACGTCGCCCGTCGGGATGACGGCTGCCATCACCCGGTCACCCACCTCGCTGTCCGGCACCCCGTACACCGACACCTGGGTGAATCCCGGGTACCGGAGCAGAATGCGCTCGATCGGCGCCGTGCCGAGGTTCTCGCCGTCGACCCGCAGCCAGCCCGAACTACGGCCCGCGAAGTACACGAAACCGTCGGCGTCGCGGTACCCGAGGTCACCGCTCCAGTACTTGCCGTCGCGAAGCCGCTCGGCGTCGGCCTCGGGATTCTTGTAGTACCCCGCGAAGGCGCCGGCGCCGCTCATGTTCACCATCTCGCCGGTCGCCTTGTCCGCGTTCAGAATCCGTCCGGACTCGTCGAACTCAGCTGGTGGGCAGGGCATTCCGGTCTCGCTATCGAGGATTTCGACATTGTCGGGTAGCAGGCCCAGCGCACCCAAGGGTGCATCGGGGTGAGCGGAAATTGCGATACCACCCTCGGTGGAGCCGAAGCCGTCGAGCACGAGCGTTCCGAATCGGTGGGCGAACTCCCGGGCCACCGGCGCCGAACCCTCGTTGCCGTACATGATCTTCAGCGTGTTGTCGGCATCGTCCGGCCGCTCGGGAGTGGCGAGGATGTACGACAGTGGCTTTCCGACGTAATTGGCGTAGGTGACGCCGTATCGGCGGACATCCGGCAGGAATCCGGATGCGGAGAATTTCCGCCGGAGTGCGATCCCGCACTGTCCGTGGACTGCCACGGACCACGCCGCCATCATTGCATTGGAGTGGAACATCGGCATCGCCATGTACACGACGTCGTCCGTCGAGAGGCCGAATCGCTCGGCCAGCATGATACCGGGGACGGTGAACTTCGCGTGCGTGCAGCGCACCGCCTTGGGGTCTCCGCTGGTGCCCGAAGTGAAGATCAGCATCAACAGGTCGTCGGGACGTGCCTTCGACGGGACGACGGGGCTGTCGGCGAAAGGCGCCAGCAGTTCGGGCCACTCGGGTGAATCCACGTCGATGACCCGTACACCGTGGAGATCCAGTCCCTCGAGAAGATGTGCCTGGCTGGCCTCGGTGAACACGACCTGACAGTCGGACAGGGCAATGTCTCGGGCCAGGGCGTCACCCCGGCGAGTGGTGTTGAGACCGACCAGGACAGTGCCGGAGAACGCCGCCGCGCCGAGAAGCGACGAGAACTCCGGGATGTTGTCGAAGAGCACCCCGAAGTTTCGAGGGCGGCCGGGGTCGAGCAGGGCGTTCAGCAGAGCCGCACGGTCGTACATTCCGTGGACGTGTTCCGCCCACGGAATGTACGAATCCTCGAATCGGATTCCGTGCGTGTCGGCATCGCAGAGCGGCTCGAGAAGATCCGCGACGGTGGGATTAGCTTTCATGTCCACATCATGACGCGTGTTACGCCGTTTGCTCTGCCGTTTCCGCTTTTTGGGACTGCTTGTGCCCGAGACGTTTACGCGGGAGCCGCAGCCAGAACTGAACCCAGGCGGCGTAGATGGTCGGTTGCCGACCCGAGGAGGAACTCCTGCCGCTTCGCTGCCAGGAAGTAGCGATGGGTGGGGTGGTCTTCATCCAGACCGACACCGCCGTGGACGTGTACCACGGTGTGTGCGACCCGGTGGCCGGCGTCGGCGGCCCAGAACTTCGCCGTGTCGATCTCGCCTTCGACAGGAAGTCCCTCCGCAAGCCGGAACGCCGCCTGCCACAGTGTCAGTCGTACGCCCTTGACGTCGATGTATCCGTCGGCCAGACGCTGCGCAACGGCCTGGAAGCTGCCGATCGGGCGGTCGAACTGCACGCGCTCACGAGCGTAATCGGCGGTCATCTTCAGCGCCTGGTCTAGCACGCCGAACTGGAAGGCGCTCGAGCCGACGGCGCCACGGTCGAGGATCCAGTCGACGATCTCACGTCCGCGCTGGATGGTGCCGAGGATGCGGTCCTTGCCCAGGGGGACGTCGGTGAACTCGACGATGCCGACGCATCCGAAATCGGTTGTCTGCTGGCGGGTGACCGAGACGCCGGCGTCGTCGGCCTGCACCAGGAACACCGCGGTGCCGTTGTCGGTTGCGGCTGGGACCAGGAACAGATCCGCAATCGGCGCACCGTCGACGACGACCTTGGTGCCGCGCAGCGTCCACCCGTCTGCGGTCTTCTCGGCGCGGGTGACGGGTGCCGCGGGGTTGTCGTTGAGGTCCTCGGCGAGTGCGACGGCGAGAATCTTCGAGCCGGCAGCGGCCAGGGCAGCCCACTCCGAACGCTGTGCGTCCGAGCCGAACTCGGCGATTGCGCCCGCGGCCATGACGATCGACGACAGGTAGGGCACCGGAGCCACGCCGCGGCCCAGTTCGATCAGGATGCTGCACTGCTCGAGAACGCCGAATCCGTCGCCGCCGATCGACTCGGGCAGGGCCGCGCTCAGCACGCCGGAGGTCGCGAGCGCATCCCACAGCTTGCGGTCGAAGCGGTCCTCGGCCGAGTCGAGTTCACGCAGGTGCTCGTTCGTGACAATTTCCGAGACGATGCCGTTGGTGAGGCCGGCCAGGTCGTTCTGGGCCTCGGTGAGGGAGAAGTCCATAGTCGTGGTCCTTACTTATCGCTTGGAGGCGGGCTGGCCGAGGGCGGTCATCGCGATGATGTCGCGCTGAATCTCGTTGGTGCCGCCACCGAAGGTGAGGATCAACGCGGAGCGGTGCATCCGCTCGAGTCGTCCGCGCAGCAAAACACCGGCCGAGTTCTGGCGGACCGTTGCCGACGGGCCCAGGATCTCCATCAGCAGGCGGTAGGCCTCGGTGGCGAACTCGGTGCCGAACACCTTGTTGGCCGATGCGGCTTCGGGTCCGGGAGCGTGGTCCTCGGCCGATGCGATCTCCCAGTTCATGAGCTTCAGGTACTCGGTCTTGGCGTGGACCCGAGCCAGGTTGATCTGCACCCACTCCTGGTCGATCACCCGTCGACCGTCCGCGAGCTTGGTGTTCTGCGCCCACTCGCGGACTTCCTGCAGAGCCGTCATGATCGGACCCGCCGACGTGAGCGCGACACGCTCGTGGTTGAGCTGGTTCGTCACGAGCTTCCAGCCGCCGTTCTCCTCGCCCACGAGGGAGCTCTGCGGCACGCGTACGTCCTGGTAGTAGGTCGCGCTGGTATCCGGGCCCGCCATCGTGTGCACAGGCGTGTACGAGAAGCCCTCGGCAGTGGTCGGCACGATGATCATGCTGATGCCACGGTGCTTCTTGGCATTCGGGTCGGTCCGGCACGCGAGCCACACGTAGTCGGCGTACTGGATGAGGCTGGTCCACATCTTCTGACCGTTGATGACGTAGTCGTCACCGTCCTTGACTGCGGACGTGCGCAACGACGCGAGATCGGTACCGGCGCCCGGCTCGGAGTAGCCGATCGAGAAATGCAGCTCGCCCGCCGAGATCTTCGGGAGGAAGAAGGCCTTCTGCTCGGCGGTACCGAAGTGCATGATCGTCGGCGCGACCGAGTTGATGGTCAGGAAGGGGACCGGTGCGCCGGCGATCGCGGCCTCGTCGGTGAAGATCAGCTGCTCCATGGCGGACCGCTCCTGGCCGCCGTACTCGTTGGGCCAGCCGAGGGTGAGCCAGCCGTCCTTACCCATCTGCTGGACGACCTCGCGGTAGACGTTGCCCTCGCCGTACTCGCCGGTCGTCGCGGCGAGTGCCTCACGACGTTCGGGGGTCATCAGTTTCGCAAAGTAGCTTCGCAATTCCTCGCGCAGCTGCTGCTGCTGCGGGGTGTAGGTGATATCCACGTGGCTTCTCCATTCCAGGGCAATCGTCGGCGCTGATTCGCCCGACTCGGCACTGTCTGCTGGAATGATCGCGGACACTGCTGATCTTGTACGAGGCTGTGACAGCGGCCTTTCCGTCACCGTGCCGACCGTGCGGTTGGCGCGTCGAGGATGGTCGATCGAATCATTGCACAGCGGTGGAACAGGTTCTAGTCTAATGGCGGAATGTGGTTGCATCACAGCCCGGTGCACCGCGCATCCGTCTACCCTTCCAAACTAGCGTGAAATGAGGAATGGCCATGGAGGTCAGGGTCGACAGGGACCGCTGCGAAGCCAACGGCGTCTGCGTCGGAATCGCACCCGACATCTTCGAACTTGATGACGACGAGGAGTTGATCATCACAGCGCCCGTGCCTCCCGCGGACCGCGAAGCGGACGTTCGCTCGGCCATTGCGCAGTGCCCTCGCGCTGCGCTCACCGAGCACTAGAGACGCCTTGCGGCCAATGTAGAACGCGTTCTACATTGGCCGCGTCGTCGACAGCCGCGACGATCAGCCACCCGACCGGTGTGAGGCCGGTCGACGTCACGGGTACGGGAGTACGTACATGAGTGCAGACAGCAGCCGCGAGGTCAGCTTGGAGGGCAAGGTCGCGATCGTGACCGGGTCGGGATCCGGTCTCGGCCGGGCCGAGGCGATCGGCCTGGCGCAGTCCGGCGCGGCGGTCGTGGTCAACGATCTCGCGGTCAGCGATGCGGTCGAGTCGACGCTCGAGGATATCCGTGCCCTCGGAGGCAAGGTCGAATTCGTTGCCGGTGACGTCGGCGAGCGGTCCACCGCGGACGCGCTCATGGCCGCCGCACAGGGACTCGGCGGTGTGGACATCGTCGTCAACAATGCGGGCATCGTCCGCGACCGCATGTTGTTCAGCATGTCCGACGAGGAATGGGACCTCGTCCTCAAGGTTCACCTGCGCGGCCACTTCCTGCTTTCCCGCAATGCTGCCGCGTTCTGGCGCGACAAGTCGAAGGCGGAGGGTGCCTCCGTCTACGGTCGGCTCATCAATACGTCGTCCGAGGCGGGTCTGCTCGGCCCGGCGGGCCAGCCGAACTACGGCGCGGCCAAGGCCGGCATCACGGCTCTGACCCTGTCGGCGGCGCGTGGTCTGTCCCGCTACGGCGTGCGCTCCAACGCCATCTGCCCACGGGCCCGGACGTCGATGACGGAGTCCGTGTTCGGTGACGCTCCCGAGGGCGAGGTCGATCCGCTGTCGCCGGAGCACGTCGCCGCCCTGGTGTCCTACTTGGCCTCGCCGGCGGCCGACAAGGTCAACGGCCAGGTCTTCGTCGTCTACGGCCCGATGGTTGCGCTGATGGCGGCCCCCGTGGTCGAGCAGCGCTTCGATGCAGACGCGGCTCAGTGGACGCCCACAACTCTCGCGGACGAGATGTCGGCCTACTTCGACGGCCGTGACCCGGAGCGCACGTTCTCGGCGTCGGAAGCGCTGGGAAGCCTCGGCTGACTCTTGCCGCTCGAATCGGGCGGCGTATCCTTCTGAAGGGTCCCGCAATCTTCCTGTGATGGGGACCCTCGGGGATCTCGATCCATACAGGATGAAACCCGGCCCAGGGGGCGGTGCGGAGCCCATTCGGATCGATCCGGGGTAGCAATGGGGCCGGGGCGTGCCGCCGCGAAACGGTACTGGGGGGATTAGAACAGGTTCTAGTTTTGTCTTTTCGCGCGGGCCGTGGATGCGGTTGTCCGTGATCGCATCTATCGGTCCGCGGGGTCAGTCGGACGGCCTCGGATTCCATCCGCCCACGTGCTGGTCGTTGTGTGTGGCTAGCGTGCCCACAGCTCGACTGGACATGGTTTTCCCTGTTCAAGGTGGTCTTTTGCGTTCGGGTGTCGGGCGCTGTCCGGCCGAGGGGCGCTGGCGCGGCTGGCCCGCGGGGCACGCGGAACGTGCCGGCCGGGGCCGATGCGGATGAGGCCTGCCGACTACCCGGAAGCTTAGTTAGCCGAAGGTTTTGACAGGTGAACATGTTCTAGTTAGTATGAGCTGGATCACACAGAGTTTGTCCCGTTTCGGGTGCTTTGAGGGTGTTTTGTGTGGCTTTCGCCACGTATTGTGATCAATCGTGACGAGGATGGTGAGGAGGTAACGTGGTCGACCTCCTCGAGGTCCCACTGCGGGCCGCCGGCGGATTTTTCGCGATGTCGGCAGATACCCTGAGGGCCGTCTTTTCGCGTCCGTTCCAGCGACGCGAGTTCATCGATCAGGCGTGGTTCGTCGCTCGGGTCTCGATGGTTCCGACCGTGCTCGTGGCCATTCCGTTCACGGTCCTGGTGAGCTTCACGATCAACATTCTCCTGCGAGAGATCGGGGCGGCCGACCTCAGCGGCGCGGGTGCCGCGCTCGGAGCCGTTACGCAGGTCGGGCCGATCGTCACAGTTCTCATCGTTGCCGGAGCCGGGGCGACCGCGATTTGCGCCGATCTCGCCGCGCGCACCATTCGCGAGGAGATCGACGCGATGCGTGTGCTCGGCATCAACCCGATCCATCGGCTGGTCGTGCCGCGCGTCCTGGCGTCCACCGTCGTCGCCCTGTTGCTCAACGGCCTGGTCTGCACCATTGGCATCCTCGGCGGCTTCCTGTTTTCCGTGTACGTACAGGATGTGAACCCCGGTGCGTTCGTCAGCGGCATCACACTGCTCACCGGATTCGGTGAGTTGATGATCTCGATGCTCAAGGCCGGTCTGTTCGGAATGATCGCGGGCCTGATGGCCGCGTACCTCGGACTCAACGTCAAGGGCGGTGCCAAGGCCGTCGGCGACGCCGTCAACCAGACCGTCGTCTTCTCTTTCATGGCGCTATTCGTGGTCAACGTGCTCGTCACGGCCATCGGCATCAAGCTGACGGCCGGGTGAGCGGGGGTGAACTAATGGCTTTGGTCGCGTCAGGGCGATTCCTTCGTACTCGACGACGAGTCGCACGCGTATCTCGCTCGATTGATCAACTCGGTGAGCAGGCGCTTTTCTACTGGCGTGCCCTGATCTGGGCGCCCCGTGCGCTTGTCCACTACAAGAAGGAAGTGCTCCGGCTCGTCGCCGAGATCAGCATGGGCACGGGTGCACTCGCGGTCATCGGCGGCACCGTCGTCATCGTGGGCTTTCTGACGCTGTTCACCGGCGGCACCATCGCGGTCCAGGGCTACAGCTCACTCGGCAACATCGGCGTCGAGGCGCTCACCGGCTTCTTCGCGGCGTTCATCAACGTGCGTATCGCGGCACCGGTGATCGCCGGCATCGGCCTTGCCGCCACGATCGGCGCCGGTTCGACCGCGCAGCTCGGTGCCATGAGAGTGTCGGAAGAAGTGGACGCGCTCGAGTGCATGGCGATCCCGTCGATTCCGTATCTGGTCTCGACCCGCGTGATGGCCGGCATGATCGCGATCGTCCCGCTGTACTCGCTCGCGGTGATTGCGTCCTTCGTGGCCAGCCGGTTCGCGACGGTGTTCCTGTACAACCAGTCTCCCGGCGTCTACGACCACTACTTCTCGACGTTCCTGATACCGACGGACATCCTCTGGTCGTTCGCGCAGGCGATCGTCATGGCGTTGGCAGTCATGCTGATCCACACCTACTACGGGTACAACGCGAGCGGTGGTCCCGTGGGTGTCGGCGTGGCCGTCGGCAACGCCGTTCGTGCGTCGCTCATCGCCGTCGTGACCGTGACCCTGCTGATCTCGCTGGCGATCTACGGCCAGTCCGGCAACTTCAACCTGTCGGGTTAGAGCGGAGGGACCATGCCCGAAGCAAGGTGGAAGACGAAACTCGCCGCGACCGTGATGGTGTTCGGTCTCGTGGGGATCGTCGCGCTGTCGTTGACGATGTTCGTCGGCGGTTTCACGAAGAGTGAGCCGGTGACGGTGACCGCGCCCCGTTCGGGTCTGGTCATGGATCCCGACGCCAAAGTCAAGATGCGCGGCGTCGAAGTAGGCCGTGTGGCCGCCATCGACGAGATCGGCGGCCAGGCGCAGCTGCGGTTGGACATCGATCCGTCCCAGATGCATCTCATCCCGTCGAACTCGAGCGTCGAGATCAAGTCCACCACCGTGTTCGGCGCCAAGTACGTCAATTTCGTTGCGCCCGAAAACCCGTCGCGAACTGCGTTGCAGCCGGGTGCCGTGATCGACGCGGACAGTGTGACGGTCGAGTTCAACACGCTGTTCCAGCACCTGTCGGAGTTGCTGCAGCAGATCGAACCGGAGAAGCTCAACGCGACACTCGGAGCGATCTCGTCGGCGCTGAACGGTCGCGGCGACGATCTGGGCCAGCTTCTCTCCGAGTCCGACGCCTACCTGAAGACGATCAATCCGGTACTGCCCCAACTTCAGGCGGACCTGGAAAAGACGGCGATCGTGGCCAACCTCTACGCGGACGTCACACCTGACCTGATGGCCTTTCTCGACAATGCGACTGTGACCAGCGGCACCCTCGCCGACGAGCGGGACAACCTGCGAATGACGCTGGAGAACGTCGCCGCGTTGGCGAGGACCGGAAACCTGTTGCTCACCGACAACGAGGCGGATCTGACCCGATCGCTCGCGCTGCTCGAACCGACGACGGCCCTACTGGCCGGGTACTCGCCGAGCATCTCCTGCACCATCGTCGGGCTCAACAACGCTCGCCCCGCTGCCGAGGCGATCGAGGGCGGCAACCAGCCCGGCTTTGCGATGAGCGCGAGCTTCATCCCCGGATTCGAGCCGTACACCTACCCGGACAACCTTCCGGTGGTCAACGCCACCGGCGGACCCAACTGTTGGGGTCTGCCGGACCTCGATCCGAGGCGTGACGGCAACGCGCCGTTCGTGGTCGCGGATACGGCGATCGAGCCGTACGTGCCGTCGACCGGGGCTTCGCTGAACGTGCCCAAGCTGTTCCAGTGGCTGTACGGGGGCGTTGCGCCACAGGAGGGGCAGTAGTGATGCGTGCGACGACGGTGAAGTTCCTGACCTTCGCCACGGTGATGGTGGTGGTCTTCGCCGGTCTGGCAATCGTGTTCAGCCAGGCCCGGTTCAGTAGCAATGTCGGGTACCGCGCAGAGTTCACCGATGCCTCCGGTCTGAAGACCGGCGACAAGGTACGGATCGCCGGCGTCCCTGTCGGGTCCGTCAACGGTGTCGAGGTGGGCTCCGACAACCTCGCGCACGTGAGCTTCAACGTGGATACGAAATACCCCTTGCTGCAGAGCGTCCGGGCCACGGTCCGCTACGAGAACCTCGTCGGCGACCGGTATCTCGAGCTCCTGGAGGGAGCCGGGTCCGCTGAGACACTCGCCAAGGGCGGCACGATCCCCGAGTCGCAGACGGCGCCGGCGCTGGACCTCGATCTGTTGCTCGGCGGATTCAAACCACTGCTCCGCGGGCTGAGTGCAGATCAGGTCAACGATCTGACCGGCTCTCTGCTGCACGTCCTGCAGGGCCAGGGTGGCACCTTGGTGTCGTTGCTCGGCAGCACCAGCTCGTTCACCTCCGCACTCGCGGACCGGGACGAGCTGATCGGGGACGTCGTCGACAACCTGAACGCCACGTTGAAGACGATCAACGACAAGGGCGATCAGTTCTCGTCCACGATCGATCAGCTCCAACAGTTGGTCAGCGGATTGGCTCAGGACCGGGATCCGATCGGCGCAGCGATCCCTCGGATTGCCACGTCCACCAATGATCTGGCAGGGCTGCTCCAGGGTGCGCGCCCGGACCTGCAATCGACGATCGCCGAGGCGGGCAACCTCGCGACGAATCTGCAGAACGGCGAGGACGAAATCAACTGGGTGCTCGAACGATTGCCTGATGCGTACACGAAGTTGATCCGGACGGGCACCTACGGCGGCTTCTTCCAGTTCTACACCTGCGAGGTGGCATTCAAGTTCTCCGGACCCGACGGGCAGGAGTTGCGAGTGGACCTGCCGACTACTCCGGAGCAGACCACGGGAAGGTGTGAGATGCAGTGAGCATGCGCGAACGAAATCTCCTGCGGACCGGTGTCATCGGCGTGGCGGTCTCGGCGGCGCTGGTCCTGGCCGGCCTGCAGTACGACCGGTTGCCGTT
This sequence comes from Rhodococcus spongiicola, assembly GCF_004011835.1. GTDB lineage: Bacteria > Actinomycetota > Actinomycetes > Mycobacteriales > Mycobacteriaceae > Prescottella > Prescottella spongiicola. Next base: position 831,685 of record NZ_RKLN01000001.1, on the reverse strand, counting down.
CCTGTTCGGCGGCGTGCGCTACGAGGCGCTCTTCGAGGACGCGGGTGGTCTGCTACCCGGCGACTTCGTAACCGTCGCCGGTGTCAACGTCGGCAAGGTCGAGGACGTCGAACTCGACGGCAGCGCCGTGCGGGTGACCTTCTCCATGAACGAGGGGATCCGACTCGGCGACGACACCGGCGCCGACATCAAGACCAACACGATCCTCGGAAGAAAGTCGTTGCAGGTAACTCCCGAGGGATCCGACGTCATGCGGGTGGGGAGCACGATTCCCCTGGAGCGCACCAATTCCCCGTACTCGCTCAACGACGCCCTAGGGGATCTGACATCCACGGTGTCCGACTTGGACACGAACCAGCTGAACGACTCGCTCGACGCGATCTCCGAAACGTTGACCGACACACCGCCGGAGTTGCGGGCGGCACTCGACGGCGTCACCCGCCTGTCGGAGAGCATCAACTCGCGCGACGAGTCGCTGGAAGACCTTTTGGCAAGGGCCGAAGGGGTGACGGAGATCCTCGCGGACCGCAGCGACCAGATCAACGCCCTGATCCTCGACGGCAACTTGTTGCTCGGCGAACTCGATCGCCGGCGTAACGCGATCAGCGAGCTGATCACCAACGTCTCCGCCGTCTCCCAGCAGCTCACCGGTCTGGTGCAGGACAACGAGCAGCAGATGAAGCCCACGCTCGACAAGCTGAACGCCGTCGTTGCCAACCTGCAGGACAACAAGGACAACATCAACCGTGCCCTCGACGGGCTCGGCCCCTATGCGCGTTCGCTTGGCGAGGCCGTCGGCAGCGGCCCGTTCTTCATGGCTTACGTCGCGAACTTCAGTGTCGGCGCTCTGACCCAGACGTTCGTCGACCAGTTGGTGTGGCCCGAACACGTCCCGCAGGATCTCGAGCAGTTCCCGCCGGTGACGACCCAACTCCAGGATCCGAACCGATGAGCGACGACAAGAAGCAGACGAACCCGAGGAAGCGGTGGCTGATCGTCGGCGGTGCCGCCGCCGTTGCCCTCGCCGTGCTCGTTGCGGGCGTGGTCTACCTGTTCCCGGGTCTCGGGAAGACCACGATCACCGCCCACTTTCCCTCGACCACGGGTCTGTACGCCGGTGACGACGTCCGGGTACTCGGGGTAAAAGTCGGGACGATCGAGAGTATCGATCCGAACGGGACCGGTGCCACGGTGGTCATGAATGTCGACCGCTCCGTAGATGTTCCGGCCGACGCGAAGGCTGTGATCATTGCGCCCAGTCTCGTGGCGGCGCGGTTCATCCAGCTGACCCCGGTGTACACGGGTGGTCCGGCGATGGCCGACGGCGACGAGATCCCACTCGAGCGGACTGCTGTTCCGGTGGAGTGGGACGAAATCAAGGCCGAGCTGACGAGGTTGTCGAACGCACTCGGGCCGCAGGGCGCCGCGGATCAGGGTTCGCTCGGCAACTTCATCGACACCGTGGGTGACAACCTCGACGGCAACGGCGATGCCATGAGCGACACCCTGCGTGAGCTCTCCGACACGATGAATACGCTGTCGGACGGTCGGACAGACTTGTTCGGGACCGTTCGCAACCTGCAGCAGTTCGTATCGGCACTGGCGGCCAGCGAAGAGCAGATCGTGCAGTTCGGAGGAAGACTCCAGTCGGTGTCGTCGCTGCTCGCGGAGACCAGTGGCGAACTCGGAAGAGCGCTGCAGGACCTCGACGTCGCGATCGGCGAAGTGAACCGGTTCGTCACCGAGAACGAGGAATCGTTGAACGAGCAGGTCGGCCGTCTGGCCGACGTTACGTCCATTCTCGCCGAGAAGCGGCCGCAAATCGAGCTGGTGCTGCACATCGCGCCGAACGCACTGGCGAACTTCAACAACCTCTACAGTCCCAAGCAGGGTTCCCTGAACGGGGTGCTCGCGGCCAGCAATGCGCGGAACCCCATCACCATGATTTGTGGCCTGATTGCGGGACTCGAGACCAACGACTCGGATCGCTCAGCCGAGCTGTGCGCGCAGTACCTGGGTCCGGTCCTCAACTCGGTCGCCACGAACTACCCGGGCCTGCTGACCAATCCCGCGATCTCCCAGGCCGCCCGGCCCGAGCAGATCGCCTTCAGCCCGCCGAGCCTGGCAGGCGAGGTGTCCGCTCGGTCGGCGCCCACGACCTTCGCCGGGCCGCTGGCCGCGCTGCCGACGGTCTCGGTGCCGGCCGGTCTCGGGGCGCTACTCAATCCCGGAGGTGGGCGATGATCGAGCGCCGCAAACGCACCCGTGTGGCGGCGGCGTCCGCCATCGCCTTGACGTTGGCCGTGACCGGGTGCGAGTGGAACGGGCTGAATTCGGTGCCGTTGCCCGGCACCGAAGGCCGCGGGGAAGGGTCGTACAGCGTTCAGATTCAGATGCCGAATGTGACTACTTTGTCGCAGAATTCGCCGGTCCGGGTCAACGATGTCGCGGTCGGTGCGGTCACCGGCATCGAGGTGCAGGACTGGCACGCGCTCGTCACCGTGTCGCTGAACGAGGATGTGAATCTGCCGGCGAACGCGACCGCGAAGATCGGGCAGACCAGCCTGCTCGGATCCCAGCATCTCGAACTGGCGCCGCCGCTCGGTGTGGCACCGGAGGGCACCCTGAGAGACGGGGATGTGATCCCGCTCGATCGGGCGGGCGCGTATCCGACCACCGAGCAGACGCTGTCGTCGCTGTCGGTGGTAATCAACGGTGGAGGCCTCGCCCAGATCAACGACGTCACACGTGAGCTCAACGCGGCCCTGAACGGACGTGAGGACTCGATCCGCGATCTGCTCCCGCAGCTCGACCAACTCGTGGGCAGCCTCGACAGTCAGCGCGCCGAGATCATCTCCGCGATGGAGGGCATCGATCGACTCGCCGGAACTGTCAACGAGCAGACCGATACCCTGGCCCGGGCTCTGGACGATGTTCCGCCGGCGCTCGAGGTGCTCGTTGGGCAGCGACAGAACCTGACCGGCGCGCTCATCGCCCTCGGCGACCTCAGTGACACCGCCACGCGAGTGATCAACGAGAGCGGCGACGACCTGAAATCCAACCTCGCCTCGCTGTCTCCGATTCTGCGAGAACTGGCCGGTACCGGTGACGCGCTGACGGAAGTGCTGTCGCTGCTGCTCACCTTCCCATTCACGATGAAGACCATCGATCAGGTGTTCCAGGGCGACTACGCGAACCTGAACATGATGATCGACCTGACCAATCAGCGACTCGACGAGAACTTCCTGGCCGATACCGGTCTCGGCGTGACGCTCGGTGGCCTCGAGGGCGCGCTCGGCTCGATCGCGGGTGTCGCCGGGCAGGCGAACGATCCGCTCGGCATCCCCGAACCGAGTGGGCCCGACCTGATCCAGCCTGAGCCGACACCTGTTTCGGCAGAAAGCGATTCGCCCGGAGGAGCGCCGACGCCATGAACCTCTCGAAGTTCGTCCGTGTCCAGCTGGTGATCTTCTCGATCCTCACGGTGATCGGTCTGGTGGTGATGACCACCCAGTACGTGCAGGTGCCGGCAATGCTGGGGATCGGTCAGTACCGCGTGACCGTGCAGCTGCCGTCGACCGGGGGGCTGTACTCGAACGCCAACGTCGCGTTCCGTGGCACCAACGTCGGCAAGGTCGAAGATGTGGTGCTCACCGAGGACGGTGTGGACGCGACGCTGTCCATCAGCAGCGACTACCGCATCCCGGCGGATCTCGATGCGACAGTCAAGAGCGTGTCGGCGGTCGGTGAGCAGTACGTGGATCTGATCCCGCGCACCGACTCCGAACCGTTCCTGGCGAACGGTGACGTGATTCCGGTCGAAGACACCTCCGTTCCGCAGGACGTCGGCGAAATGCTTGATCAGGCAGACGTTCTGGTCCAGAGCATCTCGAATACCAAGTTGCGCATGGTCGTCGACGAGTCGTTCCGGGCGTTCAATGGCGCCGGTCCGGACCTGCAGCGGTTGATCGACTCGGCGCGCTTGTTCGTCCAGGAGGCGAACGACAACGTCGACGCGACGAAGACGCTTATCGAACAGGCCGAAGGGATCCTCGATACGCAGCTGGACACGAGCGATGCTATCCGTTCGTGGACCCGGGATCTCGTGACGTTCTCGGATCAGCTGCGTGCCAGCGATCCTCAGATCCGTGGTGTCCTGGAGACGGCCCCGGACGCGGGCACGCAGGCCACCGAGCTGTTCCAGGGTCTGCAGCCGACACTGCCGCTGCTGCTGGCCAACCTCGTGAGTGTCGGAGAGGTCACCACGATCTACCACAAGAGCATCGAGCAGGTGCTGGTGATCTACCCGCCGCTGGTGTCGGCTCTGGTGACAGCTGCGCTCAAGGGGCCGATCGACGACGGTGCGATCGTGAACTTCGCCCTCGAATTGAACGATCCGCCGCCGTGCACCACCGGCTTCCTCCCTCCGGACCAGTGGCGAGCCGCCAACGAGCGGACGGTTCCCGCCACCCCAACTGACCTGTTCTGCAAGGCGGCCCAGGACGATCCCAGCACGGTCCGCGGCGCGCGGAACTACCCGTGCATGGAGGTCCCGGGTAGGCGGGCACCCTCTCCGGAGGAGTGCCGCAGCGAAACGGGATACGTTCCGGAGGGCAACAACCCGCCCAGTGGGCCACCACAGGATCCGTCTGTACCCTCTTACACGACCGCGCCGGCTTCCTACGACGGGGAGTCCGTGCCGGCCACGGCCCGCCCCTACGACCCGACGACCGGTAAGTACACCGGACCGGACGGTCTGCTGTACTCGCAGCCTGGGTTGGCGGATGGAACACCGAGAGAGGACACGACGTGGCAGACGATGATGACACGTCAGCAGGACTGACACTCGACGGAAAAAAGCGCCCGTCACGTCGGCGAGCCAGCCGCAGTGCCGGGCCCGCGAACGGAGCCATTCCCTCGAAGCCTGTCGATGAAACACGAGTTCCCGGTATCGACGAGGGTGCCGAAGTCGCAGCGACGTCTGACACGGAGTCTTCGGCAGAGGAGTCGTCGCAGGAGGAGGCGCCGGCAAAGGAGCCGTCGGCAAAGGACGGCGAGACGGCGCCCACCACCGCCGAACCCGCTGCGGTCGAACAACCCGAGGCGGAGGGAGATTCCGGCGACCACGAGGCCACGCCCACCGCGGGGAGTGCACAGCGTGGTCGGCTGTTCGCCGCAATCGCGGCGGGGGTGACGCTCGTCGTCGCACTTGTCGGTGCCGGCAGTTGGCTGTTCGTCCAGCAGAATAATGCCATTGAGGCTGCCGTTGAGCGCAACGTGGTCGACGAGCGCCGAAACGCCGTCATGGAAGTCGCTCGCGAGACGGTGCTCAACTTGACGACGATCAAGCCGGAGACGGTCGAGCAAGACGTGGAGAGGATCCTCGCCGGCGCGAGCGGCGCGTTCGAGGCCGAGTTCGATGGTCGTGTGGACCCCTTCGTCAGTGTGGTGAAGGAGGCGGGTGTGACGACGGTCGGGACGATCCTGGAGACGGGAATCGAGAGCGAAGACGGCAACACCACAAAGGTTCTCGTGGCCGCGCGTGCAGACGTCAGCACCCCCAACGGCACCGAGGGCGGACCACGTGACTTCCGGATGAGGGTGACGGTCACCGACGACGGAGGAGTCATGACGGCATCGCAGGTGGAGTTCGTCCCATGATCGACAAGACGCGGACCAAGGTGCTGGTGGCAGTGGCCGGAGCGGTGGTTCTCGCGCTCGTCGTCGGCGTCGGGATCCTGTTCAAGGGGTATCTGGACGACCGCGCTATCGAGCGGGCCGATCGAGGTACCGAGCAGGCCCGTGTCGACGCGGTTCAGGCGGCGAGCAACCAGGCGACCGCAATGCTCTCCTACAACTACAACGACGTGGACGATCAGTTGGCGGCCGCGGCGGACGGGCTCACCGGGGACTTCAAGGACGACTACAACAAGCTGGTGCAAGAGACCATCGCGCCGGGGGCGAAGGAGGGAAAGATCACCGTCGAGGCCACAGTGCAGGCGGCTTCGATCGTCTCCGCAACCGCGGAGGAAGCGGTGGTGCTGCTGTTCGTCAATCAGATCACGACGAGCGATGCTTCTCCTGATGCGGCCACCACGGGCAGCCGAGTGCGCATGTACATGCACAAGGATGGCGATCGTTGGCTGACAGACAAGCTGACGCCGGTGTAGCTGCTCAGCGAACCGACCGAACCGAGACGGGCTCCCGCGCAAGGCGGGAGCCCGTCGTCGTCAGGTCGCAGTCGTGTGGTGAGAGTGTTGTCCGGTGGCAGGTCTATTCGGCGACAGGGCTGTTCGGTGGCAGGGCTATTCGCTGAGCTCGGCGTCGGAGGGCAGCAGTGCAGACCCGGCGACGCCATGCTTCGCGAGTGCGTCGAGGAAGGATCGGGCCCAGCGGTCGACATCGTGCGCCAAGACCTGGCGGCGCAAGGCACGCATGTGGCGTCGGCCGTCCTCGCGCTTCTGGTGGAGCGCCGCCTCCATCTTGTCCTTGACGTCGTCGAGGTCGTGCGGGTTGCACAGGAAAGCCTGGCGGAGTTCCGCTGCCGCGCCTGTGAATTCGCTCAGTAGGAGAGCGCCACCGAGGTCGCTGCGGCAGGCCACGTACTCCTTGGCGACCAGGTTCATGCCGTCACGCAGCGGCGTCACCAGCATGAGGTCGGCGGCGACGAAGAACGCGATCAGCTCGTCGCGGTCGATGGGACGGTGGATGTAGTGCACGACCGGCCGGCCGACCTGGGCGTACTCTCCGTTGATGCGGCTGACGGTCTGTTCGATCGAGCCGCGCATCTGCACGTAGCTGTCGACCCGCTCGCGGCTCGGGGTCGCGAGCTGAACCATGACCGTGTCGGCGGGGTCGATGCGACCCTCCTCGAGAAGTTCGTACAGAGCGTCGAGCCGGACATCGATGCCCTTGGTGTAGTCGAGGCGGTCGACGCCCAACATTATGTACTTGGGGCCACCGAGCTCCTTGCGGATTTGCTTGGCGCGGTGGCGAATCGACCTGCGTCGCGATATCTCGTCGAGCTGGCCCGAGTCGATCGAGATGGGGAACGCGCCGACGCGGACTGTGCGGAACCCGACCTGCACGACGCCCAGCTTGGACCGGACTCCGACGGCCCCGCGGGAGGTCTGCTGCCCCGCGAGGCGGCGCGCGAGATACATGAAGTTCTGTGCGCCACCTGGGAGATGGAAGCCGATGAGGTCGGCCCCGAGCAGCCCCTCGACGATCTCGCGCCGCCACGGCATCTGCATGAAGAGCTCGACCGGGGGGAACGGGATGTGCAGGAAGAAGCCGATGGTCAGGTCGGGGCGCAGCATCCGCAGCATCTTCGGTACCAGCTGCAGCTGATAGTCCTGAATCCACACCGTGGCGCCCTCGGCCGACGCCGCGGATGTGGCCTCAGCGAAGCGACGGTTGACCTCGACGTACGCGTTCCACCATTCGCGCCGGTACTCCGGCTTGACGATCACGTCGTGGTACAGCGGCCACAGGGTGGCGTTGGAGAAGCCCTCGTAGTAGTCGGCGACTTCCTGCGCGCTCAGCCGTACGGGGTAGAGGTCGAGACCCTCCTCGACGATCGGGTCGAGATCGACGTCGGCGACACCGGGCCAGCCCACCCAGGCGCCCTGGTTGCTTCGCAGGATCGGCTCCAGAGCGGTGACGAGTCCGCCGGGGCTGCGTTTCCAGCGAGTCGTGCCGTCGGGCAGCTTTTCGAGATCGACCGGGAGCCGGTTCGCGACGACGACGAACTTGGATCCGGTGCGACCCGCGTTGTCGGCTTCGGCAGGTCTTTCCAGAGATACGGAACCCTCGGAACTCGTCGTCGATCCCGAGGGTGCAGTCACCGGATTTCCCGCTCCTTCTGTTTTGTCTGTGTTATGTGTTTGCTTGTGCTGTGTCGTGTTTCGGACGCTGCCGTTCTAGAGAGTCGGGGTCAGTCGCTCTTAGGGTTCGGACCGATACCGAGCATCGAGAGCAGCATCCGGCATTCGTCGGCGTCGGCGGCGTAAGCAGCGACGACGCGCTGGGCCTGCCGGGCGGTCTCGTCGGCTACGGGCTCGAGGTCCTCATCCGCGATGTCGTTCTCGGTGGTCGTCTTCGCGGCCATCTTGTTCCTTCCGGGCTTGCTGGGACTTCTCCGCAGGCGGTTCTGACTGCGACTCTATGAGAACGGCACCGGTCGGCGCTACTTGCCGTCCCTTAAGGGTGATTTCGCTCCGGTGATCTGTGTTTACTCGAGGGATTCGGGGAACCGTTCGGTGTGCCCTCTGGTGTACCTGCCGCTGACGGGTGTCGCGGTCGTTCCAGCAGGGCCTCAGCGCCCCAGATACCCGCCACCATGTGGGAAGAACTCGGTGCCCGACATCTCGGTGCCGTCGTCGAGGCGGACGCGCTCGATGACGAGGCCCTTGTTCTGTCCGGTACGGGCGTCGGGTCCGGCGACGATGATCATGCCGTCTCCCTCGTGGATGAAGACCCGGCCCGGGGTGCCGCCGTAGTTGCCCTTCGACACCGACGACCGCAGCACGCGAATCCGCTGGCCTTTGAACGTGGTGAACGCGTTCGGGTACGGGTCCGACTGCGCGCGCACCAGGCGCTCGATGGCGTCGGCCGGCCAGGTCCAGTCGATGCGGCTGTCCTCCTCGGAGCGCTTGTGGAAGAACGTGGCCTTCGAGCGGTCCTGCGGCGTCCAGTCGGTGCGGCCGGATTCGATGAGCGCGAGCGCGTCGAGCGTGATCGGGCCGATCATGTCCACAGTGCGGTGGAACAGGTCGGTGACGGTGTCCTCGGGGCTGACCGGGGTGCTGCGCTGCAGGACGATGTCGCCGGCATCGAGTTCCTCGTCCATCAGGTGCGCGGTCAGGCCGACCTCTTCCTCGCCGTTGATGAGCGCCCAGATCAGCGGGGAGAAGCCGGTGTACTTCGGCAGCAGCGAGTCGTGGATGTTGAGGGTGCCGTAGCGCGGTGCGTCGAACACGTCACGCGGCAGCCACGTCCGCCAGTTGTTGGCGACGATGATGTCCGGCTGGGCGGTCTTCAGTGCGGCTTTGAAGTCTTCGTCGGGTCGGTTCGCGATGTGAACGGGAACTCCGTGCTCGGTGGCGAGGTCGGCGACCGAGTCCGCCCACATCTTCTCGTACGCGTGCTTGCTCTTCGGATGGGTGATGGCCAGGACCACCTCATGATCGGAATCGAGGACCGCCTGCAAGGTACGGTGGCCCCAGGTTTGGTAGCCCAGCGTGGCGACTCTCAACGCGATCCTCCTGGTCGGGTTGTGCCGGAAAAGCCGCCACTCGCGACGACGATGAATTAGGTTACCCAACCCTATTCGATGGAGCGAACGCAGCACGAGGAAGGCCGACATGCCCATTGCCACCGTCAACGGGATTCCCCTGAACTACCAGGTCAAGGGTGAGGGAGACCTCGTCGTCCTGATCATGGGGACGGGCAGCCCAGGCCGCGTGTGGGATCTGCACCAGGTCCCTTCGCTGGTGGCTGCCGGCTACCAGGTGTGCACGTTCGACAACCGCGGCATCGCTCCGTCGGGGGAAAGCGCCGACGGCATCACGATCGAGGACATGGTGGCCGACACCGCGGGTCTGATCGAGTTGCTCGGCGGTCGCGCGCACGTCGTGGGCACGTCGATGGGCGCCCGGATAGCGCAGGAGTTGGCGCTCACGCGACCCGAACTCGTTCGCAGTGCCGTGTTCCTCGCCGGTCACGCCCGGATGGACCGATTCCAGCAAACCCTCAACGAGGGTGAACGCGACCTGATGGACTCAGGCATCACGCTGCCGTCGAAGTACCGCGCGGCGGTGACCGCGGTCATGAATCTGTCACCCGCGACGCTCGCCGACCAGCACGCGGCCCGCGACTGGCTCGACGTCTTCGAGTTCTCCGGTGGAGAAACCTCGCCCGGCTTGCGGGCACAGCTGGCGATGAACCGTGACTTCGACCGGCGGAGTGCCTACCGGGGCATCACCCGGCCGTGCCTGGCCGTCGGCTTCGCGGACGACCGGATGATCCCCGCCTACCTCTCGAAGGAAGTTGCCGACGCCATTCCGGGCGCGACCTACCAGGAGATCTCCGACGTCGGGCACTACGGCTACCTCGAGCGCCCCGAGGCCGTGAACAAGGTGATTCTGGACTTCCTCGGCGGCTGACCTCGGGTGGTCGATCTCGCCGGTCGAGTGAGGTCAGCGGGCAGATGGCTTCGATGATGTGGGTTAGCCTATCCTAAAGTCCGTTCTCTGCGACCGTCTCGACTGCGGCGCACCATGACGGACGATCGGATTTGTATGTCTGCGGACCACCACTCGGCTGCCCCCTTGCTCGACCAGTCCGTGGTTGATCTGCCCGTCACTGCCGCACAGTCCGAGATCCTCGTTGCGCAGCAGCTCGACCCGCTGAGCACCGTCTACAACCTCTCCCTCGTCGGCGAGGTCACCGGTTCGATCGATCTGCACCGGCTCGCCGCGGCGATCCGCCGCACCGTCACGGCTGCCGAGGCACTGCACGTCAGGTTCCGGGTGGACGACGATCGGACGCTGCGCCAGGTACCCGCACCGAGCGATGCGTGGCCGCTCGATGTGGTCGATGTCCGTGACGCCGCCGACCCCGAGGGCGCGGCGCAGGCCTGGATGGACCGCGACATGGCTACCGTCGTCGACGTCACCGGCGGCGACGCGCTGTTCGCCCATGCGGTGTTCCGACTCGCCGATGACCACGTGGTCTGGTACCAGCGCTATCACCACAGCATCGTCGACGGCCTCGGCATCTCGCTGATCGTCGCGGATGTGGTCGCGCGCTACGGCGATCCGAACCTCGGGGATCAGGACCTCGGGTCGAAGGCGGGACAGTGGTCGCTGCGCAAGTTCGTCGACGCCGATCTCGAGTACCGCAACTCGGCCCGTTTCACCGCCGACCGCGACTACTGGCTCGCCGAGGTTCTCGAGGCGCCCGAGCCGCCGCAGCTGTGCGCCGGCGGTACCGACGCGGCAGGGATGTCGGGGCCACCCGAGTCCACGACGGTACTCATCGACGCCGCGATCGCCGACGCGCTGTACGCATTCGCGGCCGAGGCGGGAATCCGGCGCACCCGCCTGCCGATGGCGCTGCTCGTTGCGTACCTGCACCGCGTCACCGGCCTGCGGGACCTGACGGTGTCGGTGCCGATGGCAGCCCGCGTCGGGCGCGCGATGCGCCGTACACCGGGCATGGCGTCGACGATCCTGCCGGTGACGTTCCACGTGGACCCGGCGGCGACGGTCGGGGAGCTCGCCCGCGCGATCGACGCACGGTTGGTCACGGCGTTGCGGCACGGCCGCTACCGCGGTGGAGATCTCGACCGCGAGGTGCGGGCGATCGACCCGGACCGTCGCGTCTTCGGGCCGGGCATCAACTCGATGATGTTCGAGCATCCGGTCGAGCTCGACGGCTACCCGACGCGCGTCCGCAGCTCGGTCACGGGGCCGGTTCGAGACCTCGACTTCTCGATCCAGGGCGGCGAGGACGGCGAACCGATCCGCATCGACCTGCGCGCACCCGCCGGAAATCGCGATGAGCTGATGCGGCACCGGGATCGACTGATGCACTTCATGTCTCAATTCCTGAAAGATCCCATGGTCGCTGTGGGTGCGCTCGAACCGATGACCGACGACGAGCGGCAGCGCGTGCTCGTCGACTGGAACGACACCGCCGAACCGCAGCCGTCACACACCGTTCCGCAGCTCTTCGCCGACGCCGTCCGCCGGGATGCCGACGCCGAGGCACTCGTGGCGGGCGACCGTCGGCTCACCTACCGCGAGCTCTCCGAGCGGGTCGCACAGCTGGCGCACCACCTGCGCGAGCGGGGGCTGGCGCCCGAGGAGGTCGTGGCGGTGGGACTGCCGCGGTCGGCCGAGATGGTCGTCGGCCTGCTCGCGGTGCTGTGCGCTGGCGGCGCGTTCGTGCCGCTCGATCCGTCGTGGCCTCAGGAGCGCCGCGACGGCGTCCGCGCCGACGCCCGCGCCCGCCTGGTGCTCACCGGCCCGGGCGGCGTCGACGCGGGGACCGATTCCGTCCTGGTCGATCTCGACGACTGGGCGCACAAGGACCTGCCCACCGACCTGTCGGATCCCGAACTCGACGGCCGTCGCCTCGCGTACGTGATCTTCACATCCGGCTCGACCGGTCGCCCCAAGGGCGCGATGATCCGCCACGAGGCCATCTGCGCCCGCCTGGTGTGGCAACGCGACCGGGTCCTCGGCTTCGGTGCCGACGATGCGTCGCTGTTCAAGGCGCCGCTGTCGTTCGACATCTCTGTCAACGAGATCCTGCTGCCGCTCGTCTCGGGTGGGCGCCTGGTCGTCACCGAACCGGGCGGCGAACGCGATCCGCAGTATCTGCTCGATCTCATTGCGCGCGAACGGGTGACGTTCGTGTACCTGGTGTCGTCGATGCTGGACGTCCTGCTCGACCTCGCCCGCGGCACTAACATGCTGTCCGGGCTACGGCACGTGTGGTGCGGCGGGGAGGTGCTGACCCCGGACCTGTTCGACCGATTCCGGCGCCAGCTGTCGACGACGCTCTACCACGGGTACGGGCCCGCCGAGGCGACCATCGGTGTCTCGCACGTGATCTACCGCGACGATGCCTCTCGTATCGCCACGTCGATCGGCCGTCCCAACCCCAACACCCAGCTTTACGTGCTCGACTCCCAGCTGCGCCCGGTCCCCGAGGGGATCGGCGGGGAGTTGTACGCGGGCGGCTATCTCCTCGGACGCGGGTACGTCGGTGCGCCCGGACTCACGGCCTCGCGTTTCGTCGCGAACCCGTTCGCGGACGACGGCTCGGTGCTGTACCGCACGGGCGATCTGGCGCGGTGGGCCGCGGACGGCAGCCTCGACTTCCTCGGCCGCGCCGACAATCAGGTCAAGATCCGCGGAATGCGCCTCGAGCTCGAGGACGTCGAGGCCGCACTGGCCTCCAACCCGGACGTGCGACACAGTGCCGTCCTGGTCCGCAAGACACCGGCTGGGTCGAATTATCTGGCGGCGTATGTCGTTACGAACGGCGATGATGAGGTCACCGGCGACAACCTTCGGGCTTGGGCGGCGGACAGGCTGCCCGAGTACATGGTGCCGTCGGCGTTCGTGGTGCTCGATGCGTTTCCGCTGACCCCGAACGGGAAGCTGGACCGCCGGGCACTGCCCGAACCCGATCTGGCCGCGGCCGCCGAGCACGTCGCACCGCGCACCGACCTCGAGGCGACGCTGTGCGCGCTGATCGCCGGCGTACTCGGGCTGGAGCAGGTGGGCGTGACCGACGACTTCTTCGCGCTCGGCGGAGACAGCATCGTCGCGATCCAACTCGTGAGCCAGGCCCGCTGTGAAGGTCTTTCGGTCAGCGCTCGCGACGTGTTCCAGCTACGAACCGCGGGCGCGCTCGCGGCCGCGCTGCACGTGCGGGTCGCCGACGGGGCCGACACCGACGACGTCGCGGCGGGTGCGTTGGCGGCGACGCCGGTTGTCGCCCGCGTGTGCGGCGCCGGCGCCGACGTGCGCACCTTTCACCAGTGGGTGCTGGTGCAGACCCCGCCCGGATTCGATGAGGAGACCGCGACCGCGGCCCTGCAGGCGGTCGTCGATCGGCACGACGCGCTGCGGGCGCGCTGGGACCGGCAGACCGGAACGCTCGTGGTACCCGACGAGAGTGTGCCGGTGACAGTCCACGTTTCCGAACTCCCCGAAGGCCTGGATGACGTCGACGCCCTCGTCGCCGACGAGCGTGAGGCCGCTGTCGATCTGCTCGACCCCGAGTCCGGAATCATGTTGCAGGCAGTGCTGTTCCACCGCGCGGCGGATGGGTCCGGGCAGATTGCGCCCGGGCAGCTACTGCTCGTGGGCCACCACCTCGTCGTCGACGGGGTGTCGTGGCGGATCATCGTCGAGGACTTCGCGCGCGCCGCCGCAGCTCTCGCCGGTGGGACCGACGCCGCGTCAGGTGTGGAGCTACCGCCGGCTGGGACGTCGCTGCGCCGCTGGTCGCAGCTGCTGGAGGAGCGAGCCCGTGCCGGGGCGTTCGAGGACGAATTCGATTACTGGTGGTCGGTGACGGCCCCCGGTTCGCTCGAGATCGGTTCGCGTGCCGTCGATCCCACTCGCGACACGTGGGCCGAGGCGGACACCACGACCGCGCAGACGACGTCGGAGATCGCCGCCCCGCTGCTCGCCGACGTGCCCGCCGCCTACCACACCGGTGTCGGTGATGTCCTCGTCGCGGCGCTGGCGCTCGCGCTGCGGCGCTGGCGCGGCGGCGACCGCACCGACGTCCTGGTCGAGCTCGAGGGCCACGGCCGCGAGGAACACCTCGTGCGCCGGCCGGGCACCGCACTGGACGTCTCGCGCACGGTCGGCTGGTTCACCACCGTCTACCCGGTCCGCCTGCAGATGGAGACCGATCATGTCCCGTTCGCGCTTCGGTCCGTCAAGGAACAGCTCCGCCGCGTCCCGAACAGCGGATTCGGCTACGGCGCACTGCGATTCCTGAGCGGATCGGGTGATGCTCTCAGAGCTGGCACCACGCCGCCGGTGCTGTTCAACTACCTCGGTCGGGTCGCGTCCGGCGTGGGTGTCGACTGGCTGCCCACCGCGACCGGCGGTGGCAGCGATCCGGCGATGCCGATCGGACACGCCCTCACCGTCGACGTGATCGCCACCGACGGCCCCGACGGGCCGACGCTGCACACCACGTTCACACGGGCCGGGGGAGTGCTGTCTCAGGCCGACGTCGACGAGTTCGCCGCCCAGTGGGACGCTGTCCTGCACGAGGTCGCCGCGTCCGCGGTGGACGGTGGCCACACCCCGTCGGACTTTCCGTTGGTGCCGATGGCGCAGGCCGACGTCGACCACCTCGCCGAGTCGACACCGACGTTGTCCGAGGTCCTGCCGACCACCCCGCTGCAGGACGGCATCTACTTCCACAGCGTCTACGAGCGCAGCGTCGACGAGCGTGACGGGTCCGCCGAGACGGAACCCGACCCATACGTCGTCCAGCAGATCGTGGAGTTGACCGGCGAGGTCGACGCGATCGCCCTGCACCGTGCGCTGCAGGCCGTCGTCGACCGGCACGACGCGCTCCGGGCGGGACTGTGCCCGCTGTCCGACGGCCGGGTGGTGCAGGTGGTCTCGGCGCGAGCCGACGTTCCCATGACGGTGCTGGACCTGTCCGGCGACCCCGACTGGTCGGACGCGGTCGACCGTCTACTCGCCGCTGATCGGCTGCGCGGCTTCGACTTCGAACGTCCGCCACTCGTCCGCTACACCCTGGTGCGGATCGATCGGGCGCGGTTCCTGCTGATGCAGTCGATCCACCACGTCGTCGCGGACGGCTGGTCGGTGCCGGTGATGCTGCGCGAGTTGATGGCGCTTTACAGCCCGGCCGGCGCGCCACCCGCCCTTCCCGCCCCGGCCCTGTACCGGGCCTACCTCGAGTGGCTGGGGTCCCGGGACCGCGACGCCTCGGTCGACGCGTGGCGCGTCGCGCTCGCCGGAGCGGACGAGCCGCCCACCCTGCCCGGGACGCCGACCGCCGGTCCGACCGGGGTTCGCAGCGTCGAGGTTGCGTTGTCGGCGGTTGCGACGGAGGCGCTCGAGCGGCTCGGCCGTGAGCGCGGACTGACGACCAGCACGCTCATCCACGGTGCGTGGGGCATGCTGCTGGCCCGGCTGACCGGACGTCGCGACGTGCTGTTCGGGTCGACGGTGTCCGGCCGTGGCGGCGATCTGCCCGGCATCGAGGCGATGGTCGGCCTGTTCATCAACACCGTTCCCGCTCGGCTGCGGCTGTCCACCGAGGAGACCCCGGCGGAGATCCTCTCGCGCTGGCAGTCCGAGCAGTCGGGGCTGCTCGACCACCAGTACGTGGGCCTCGGTGAACTGCGTCGTCTGACCGGTCTGCAGGAACTGTTCGAGACGCTCGTCGTGGTCGAGAACTATCCGATCGGCAACACGTCGATCGCCGATCCGTCGGGCGCCGTGCAGATCACCGGAATCCGGTTCGACGAGCACCCGCCGTACCCGTTGACGCTGATCGCGGTGCCCGGTGACCGGTTGCGGTTCGAGGTCAAGTACGACACCGCCCGCGTCGGCGACGCGACCGCGGCGCAGATGGCCGACGGACTGCTGGCCGTCCTGTCTCTGCTCCCGGAGAAGATCGACCGCCCGGTCGCCTCGGTCGAGTTGGCCGACCGGCCCTCGCCCACCCCGCGAACCGAGTTCCCGAACACGACCGTCCCCGCACTGCTCGAGGCGCAGGCTGAGCGGACCCCCGACGCGATCGCAGTGGAGTTCGAGGGCCGGGCGCTGTCCTACGCGCAGGTCCACGAGCGGGCGAACCGACTGGCGCACCTGCTGATCGGGCGTGGGGTTCGTCCCGAGTCGAGGGTGGCCGTCGCGTTGCCGCGCTCCCTCGACTTGATGGTGGCACTGCTCGCGGTCGGCAAGGCCGGAGGCGCCTACGTGCCCCTCGACACCGGGTACCCGGCCGAGCGACTGGGGTACATGCTCGAGGACTCGGCTCCGGTGTGCGTGCTGACGTCGGCGGGTGCCGTAGCGGACCTGCCGCGCGATACAGGGGAGACGATCGCCGTCGACGAAGTCGACCTCGACGCGTACCCGGCCGAGCGACCCAAGGTCGCACTGAGCCCGCAGCATCCGGCGTACGTGATCTACACGTCCGGCTCCACCGGACGGCCCAAGGGTGTCGTGGTCCCGCACTCGGGAGTGGTGAACCGGCTGCTGTGGATGCAGACCTTCCGACCGATCCTCGCCACCGATCGCGTGCTGCAGAAGACTCCGTCGAGTTTCGACGTCTCGGTTCCGGAGTTCTTCGGCCCGCTCCTCGCCGGGGCGACGCTCGTTCTGGCACGGCCCGACGGCCACCGTGATCCGCAGTACCTGGCGGAGTTGATCGCCGAGACACGGATCACCCGCGCGCACTTCGTGCCGTCGATGCTCGAATTGTTCCTCGCCGAGCCCAAGGCGCGGGCGTGCGGTGGTCTACGGGTGGTCGCCTCGAGCGGTGAGGCGCTACCGCTCGCGGTGACACGCCGGTTCTCCGACGTGCTGCCCGGCGCTGTCCTCGACAACCTGTACGGACCCACCGAGGCCTCGGTGGAGGTCAGCTGCGCCGCGGCGGTGCAGGCCCTGCCGGCCGAGGCGACCGCGGTGCCGATCGGTCTACCGGTCTCGAACACCGCTCTGTACGTCCTGGATCCGTACCTGCTGCCCGTCGCCGACGGGGGAGTGGGTGAGCTGTACCTGGCCGGCCCACAGCTGGCGCGTGGCTACTTGGGCCGCGCCGCGGTGACCGCCGACCGGTTCGTCGCCGACCCGTTCGGCGCGCCCGGCGACCGCATGTACCGCACCGGCGACCTCGTGCGCCGGAACGGGGACGGCGCGATCGAGTTCCTGGGACGCGCCGACGATCAAGTCAAGCTGCGGGGCTTCCGCGTCGAGTTGGGCGAGATCGAGGCGCAGTTGGCGTCGCACGCCGACGTCACCCGGGCCGCCGCGGTGATCCGGGAGGACGTCCCCGGCCATCAGCAACTGGTCGGGTACCTCGTAGCCGACCCCGGCCTCGATATCGAATCCGTTCGCCGTCACCTCGCGCGGACATTGCCCGGGTTCATGGTGCCCGCCGCGTTCGTGGTCGTCGACGCTCTCCCGCTGAGCCCGAGTGGCAAGCTGGACCGGCGCGCCCTCCCGGCACCGAACGTCGCGACACCGACGCGCACAATGGATTCGGCCTTGTCTCCTCGTGTGTCGGCGTCCCCTCGTGTGTCGACCCTCGCGGGACTGGTCGCCGAGGTGCTCGGTCTCGACGCCGTCGGGGAGGATGACGACTTCTTCGCCCTCGGAGGCGACAGCATTCTTGCGATCCGGCTCGTCAACCTGGCTCGCCGCGAGAACATCTCGATCACCCCGCGGCAGATCTTCGAGCAACGCACCGCACGGGCCCTGGCCCGACTGATCGGCGACGACGCGCCTGTCGAGCAGCGGGACGCTGTGCGCGAATCGGTCGACTCCACCGGAGACCTGGCACCGTTGCCCGTCGTCCACCGGCTCTCGGAGTGGAGCGGCGGCACCGAGCGGTTCAACCAGACCGTGCTGCTGCACAGTCCCGTCGGCGCCACCACCCAGAACCTCACGGCCGCATTGCAGTCCGTTCTCGACCATCACGACGGGCTCCGCCAGCGGTTGACCCGGCATGCGGCGGGAGTGTGGTCGCTGCAGATCGCCGCGCCGGGCACGGTCGCACCGTCGCTGCACCGAGTCGATGTCGCCGGCTACGACGACACGCAGCTGCGAGCGGTGATCGAGTCCGAGTCGAGCGCTGCGGCCGACCGTCTCGACCCAGAGTCGGGCGCGATGCTCGAGGCCGTGTGGTTCGACGCGGGCGACGCCGAACCCGGGCGGCTGCTGCTGGTCGCGCACCACCTCGTCGTCGATGGGGTGTCGTGGCGGGTGCTGCTCGAGGACCTGCCGATGTCGTGGGTGGCGGCGCGGTCCGGCGAGCCCGCCGCCCTGGACCCGGTGGGCACCTCTGTGAAGGAGTACGCGGAACTCATCGCAGCTCAGGCGCAGCAGCCCGCCCGTCTGCGCGAGCTGGCGCACTGGACCGAGGTCACCGCTCCCGGAGCCGAATTGGTGCCGTCCGTGCAGGGGGACGCCACGATCGCGACCGGATCGCGCCGGAGCGTGCGGCTGTCGGTCGCCGACACCGAAGCCGTGCTCACGGCCGTGCCCGCCCTCGCGCACGCCGACGTCACCGACGTGCTGGTAGCCGCGCTGCGCATCGCGGTCAACCGCTGGTTCGCCGGGCAGGGCCGCGAGGCCGACCTGCTGATCGACCTCGAACGGCACGGTCGTGAGGAACTCGTGTCGGGCATCGACCTGTCCCGCACCGTCGGCTGGTTCACCAACATCACCCCGGTCCGGTTGCGGGGAAGCGTGCCCGCGGGCGCGCCCGTTCCGTTCGGGGGGATTTCCGGGGGGACTTCCGAGGGGGGCTCGCCGATCGACGTCCTCAAGGACGTCAAGGAGAGCCTGCGGGAGGCTCCCGATAGTGGCATCGGTTTCGGCATGCTGCGCTATGTCAACGGCCGCACCGCCGGGTTGCTGCGGGCCGGCGCCCAGGCGCAGGTGCTGTTCAACTACCTCGGCCGGATGCCCGCCGGCCTTGTCGGTCCGTGGACAACCGCTCCCGAAACCGACTCGCTGGCAACCGATCCCGACGCCGACATGAGCGGGCCATACCGGCTACTGGTGAACGCGCTGTGCGAGGACACCCCCGACGGCCCGGTACTCGGCGCAGTGTTCGGGTGGTCCGAGCCGGACCTGTCCGCGTCGGACGCCGAGGCGATCAGCGACGGCTGGGCGGCCGCGTTGCGGGAACTCGCGGCGCTCGCGTCCGGTCACACCGGTCCGGGACTGCTCACCCCGTCTGACGTTCCGCTGGCCGCGCTCACCCAGTCCGAGATCGACGCTGTCACCGCCGCGGCGCCGGCCGGGGTGGAGACCATCTGGCCGCTGTCACCGCTGCAGGAGGGCCTGTACTTCCAGGCCGCGATCGCCGACGGCGCCGATATCTACACCGCCCAGTTCTCGCTGGACTTCGATCGGCACCTGGACCTCGAGCGGCTCGGCGCCGCCATCCGCACGCTGCAACGCCGCAACCCGACGCTGCGCGCCGGGTTCGTCGGCGCCGGGCTGACCGCGCCGGTGCAGTTCGTCAGCGCCGGACTGGACGTGCCGATCATCGAGGTCGACCTGCGTGACCTGGACGACGGGGCCCGCGAGGCCCGCGCCGCGCAGCTGATGCTCGAGGACCGGCTCACCCCGTTCGATCTGACGGCACCGCCGCTGTGGCGGGCGATGGTCCTGCGACTGTCCGACGAACGCGACCGCCTGGTGATCAACCGTCAGTTCCTGCTGTGGGACGGCTGGTCCAACGGCCTCGTCGTCAGCCAACTCCTCGCACTCTACGAGGCGGGTGGCGACGACACCGGATTCCTCACGCCCGAGAACGGATTCGACTCCTACCTGTCCTGGCTCGCCGAACGGGACGGAGACGCTGCCAGCGCCGCATGGGCACGGGCGCTGTCCGGGATCGACGAGCCGACATTGCTGGCTCGGCGCACCGGCGAGGCTGCGGCGCTTCCCGACCGCCGCGACGCGGTGCTCTCCCGGGAACTCGGCGAGCGGCTGCGTGCACAGGCTGCCCGTACCGGCGTGACGCTCAACGCGATCCTCAGCGCGGCCCTCGCGCTCGTGCTTTCCGGCACGACCGGCCGCAGCGACGTCGTGTTCGGTGCGACAGTCGCGGGCCGACCGCCGGAGGTGCCGGGCATCGACTCCGTGGTCGGCATGTTCCTCAACACCGTGCCGGTGCGGATGTCGCTGCGGCCCAACGAGTCCGTCGCGGATCTCATGCGTCGCACACAGTCCGAGCGGCTCGAACTGATGCCGTACGACTACCTCGGACTAGCGACGATTCAGCGGACGAGCGAGCACCGCGAACTGTTCGACGTGCTGTACGTGCTGCAGAACTTCGTCGACGAGCGGCAGGTGTCGGCGTTGCACGCCGCCCACGACATCAGCGGCGGAGACAGCATCGACCACACGCACTACCCGCTGACCGTGGTCGTCACCCCGGGTGCCGAGACCAAGGTGAAGTTCGAGTTCCATCCCGACAAGGTGGCGGCGTCCGACACCGAGCGCCTGCTGGCGGGATTCGTGCGGTTGCTCGAGCAGTTCGCCGACAACGTGGACCTGCCGGTCGGGCGGACCGGCACCCTCGCGCCGCCCGACCGAGACCGCCTCGACGCGCGACTCACCGAGACCGCACACCCGGTGCCGGAGACGACGATCGCGGACCTTTTCGGCGCAACCGCGCAACGGATCCCCGACGCGACCGCGCTGGTGTTCGGCGATGACATCGTCACCTACGCGGACCTCGACGCGAGGATCAACCGCCTGGCCCGGATGCTGCTCGCGCACGGTGCCGGCCCGGAGCGGATCGTCGCTCTGGCACTGCCGCGGTCGGTGGAGACCGTCGTCACGCTGTTCGCGGTGCTGCGGACCGGTGCCGCATATCTCCCGCTCGAACTCGATCACCCCTCCGAGCGTCTGGTCGGGATGCTCGAGGACGCACGACCGGTGACGATGGTCACCACCACTGAGGTCGCCGAAACCCTCAGTGCGGCAACGGTCGATGTGATGTTGATCGACGACGAGGAGGTGTGGGACAGGCTCCGCGCCACCGAAGACTCGGTCCTCACCGACGCCGAACTCGGCGGCTTCGCACCCGGAACCCCGGGCCGCATGGACCATCCGGCGTACGTGATCTACACGTCGGGGTCCACCGGCAAACCCAAGGGCGTCGTGACGCCTTACCGCGGCCTGACCAACATGCAGTTCAACCACCGCGAGGAGATCTTCGAACCCGTCGTTCGTTCCGGGGGCGGGCGCACGCTGCGCATCGCCCACACCGTGTCCTTCGCCTTCGACATGTCCTGGGAAGAGCTGCTGTGGCTCGTCGAAGGACACGAGGTGCACATCTGCGACGAGACGCTGCGTCGCGACGCACGCGCGCTCGTCGAGTACGGCGACCGGCATGCGATCGACGTCGTCAACGTGACTCCGACCTACGCGCGGCACCTGATCGAGGAGGGCTTGCTCGACGACGGGCCGGGACAGCACCGGCCTCCGCTGGTCCTGCTCGGTGGGGAGGCCGTCTCCGACCAGGTGTGGGACGCGTTGCGCCAGACCGACGGAACCTGCGGTTACAACCTGTACGGCCCCACCGAGTACACGATCAACACGCTCGGCGGTGGCACGGGCGACAGCGTGACACCCACGGTGGGCCGACCCATCTGGAACACCGTCGCGCACATCCTCGACGGCTGGCTCCGCCCCGTCCCGGACGGGGTCGCGGGCGAGCTGTACATCTCCGGTGTCGGGCTCGCGCGCGGCTACCTCGGCCGGTTCGGGCTGACCGCCGAGCGGTTCGTCGCCGACCCGATCGTCGGCGGCGGCGCTCGCATGTACCGCACGGGCGATCTCGTCCGGCGTGGACCGGACGGGAACATCGACTTCCTCGGGCGCACCGACGACCAGGTGAAGATCCGCGGGCATCGTGTGGAACTGGGCGAGGTCGAATCGGTGCTGGCCGAGCACGACTCGGTGCGGCAGGTCGCGGTGATCGCCGACGCCGGCCCGGGCGGCATCAAGCGCCTGGTCGCCTACCTTGTGCCATCCCGTGCGACCGCGTCCGAGGAGGTGGCCGCCCACGCGCGCAAGGCGCTGCCGGACTACATGGTTCCGGTCGCCTTCGTCGCCGTCGAGACGCTGCCGATGACCGTCAATGGGAAACTCGACGTGCGTGCGCTGCCGTCCGCGGACACCGTCCTCGGACGCGCCGACGGCGAGTCCCGCGCGCCGCGGAACCTCGTCGAGGACACTCTGTGCCGACTGTTCGGTGAGGTTCTCGAGCTTCCCGAGGATGCGGGCCTCGGGATCGACGACAGCTTCTTCGACCTCGGCGGCCACTCGCTGCTCGCCACCCGGCTCATGAGCCGGGCGCGCGGCGACTTGTCCGCCGAGTTGACGATGCGGGACCTGTTCGAGGCGCCCACCGTGGCCGAACTAGCGGAACGCATCGCGGACCGATCCGAGTCGACCCGCCCGGTCCTGGTCGCGGGACAGCGGCCCGACCGTCTGCCGCTCTCGCCTGCTCAACAGCGGCTTTGGGTGATTCAGCAGATCGAGAAGGGCAGCCGGGAGGGCGCCGAGCAGGGCACCAAGAAGGACACAGCGGCGTCCTCCGCCTACAACTTCCCCATCGTGCTGCGCCTGCGCGGTCCCCTCGACGCGGAGGCGTTCACACAGGCCCTCGGTGACGTCGTCGGCCGACACGAGGTGCTGCGCACGGTGTTCGACGAGCACGACGGCGATCCGGTTCAGGTGATCCTCGAGGGCGTCCACCCCGAGGTGACCGTTCTCGACGCCCAGCCCGAGGGGGCCGGTCGCCTGGTCGCGGACGCGGTCGCCCGACCGTTCGATCTCGCCTCGGAGATCCCCGTGCGTGCCACGGTGGTCCGGGTCGGTGACGACGAGTACGTGCTTGCTCTCGTTCTGCATCACGTTGCGACCGACGAATGGTCGGACCGGCCGTTCCTGCGGGACCTGATGGTCGCCTACACGGCCCGCATCCAAGGCGAGGCACCCGATTGGACGCCGCTGCCGGTGCAGTATGCGGACTACACGTTGTGGCAGCGGGCGCTTCTCGGCGACCCGTCCGACGCGGACTCGCTGATCAGTCGCCAACTGGACTACTGGGCAGAGGTTCTCGACGGCGCACCCGAGGAACTGGCGCTGCCGGCCGACCGCACGCGGCCCGCCCGGCCCAGCTTCGCCGGTGGCGCAATCGAACTCGACCTCGCCGCCGAGACGACCGTTGCACTGCGAGCCCTCGCCCGTGACCGTGGCGCGAGCATGTTCATGGTGCTGCACGCCGCGTCGGCCGCCCTGCTGCACCGGCTCGGTGCCGGCGACGACCTGCCGTTGGGGGCGCCGGTCGCCGGTCGCGCCGAGCAGGGCCTCGACGATCTGGTCGGCTTCTTCGTCAACACCGTCGTGCTCCGCACCGACGTCTCGGGCGACCCGACGTTCGCGCAGCTGCTGGCGCGGGTCAACGAGCTCGACCTGGCGGCGTTCTCGCACGCGGACGTGCCGTTCGAGTCTGTCGTCGAGCGTGTCAATCCGGCGCGCACGCTGGCACGGAATCCGCTGTTCCAGGTGATGGTCGGCTATCACAGCCGAACCGCCGAGCCTGTGTCGTCGCCGGACCTGGCGCTCGCGCCGGTGTCGATCGAGGAACGCAGCGCCAAGTTCGATCTCGTGTTCAATTGGACCGAATTCCTCGACGAGGACCGGGTGCAGTTGCGGCTCGAGTACAGCGCCGATCTGTTCGACCACGACACCGCCGCGCGCATCGCCCGCCGTCAGACGGCTGTCCTCGGCGCGGTCGCGTCGAATCCCGCGACCCGCGTATCCGCTGTCGACGTGTTCCTCGACGGTGAACGCGGTGCCGTTGTGCACGAGTTCAACGACACCTTCCGCCCGGTCGAGGAGCTGACGCTGCCGGAGGCCTTCGACCTCTGGGTGCGGCGCACCCCCGAGGCGGTGGCGGTGTCGGACCGGGACGGGGAGGCCACTTTCGCCGAGCTCGACGAGCGGTCGCGGCGCATCGCCGGCGTGCTCGCCTCACGGGGAGTTGGTGCCGAAAGCGTTGTGGGGCTTGCCGTTCCGCGATCAATCGATATGGTCGCCGCGGTGCTCGGTGTGCTGCGATTGGGCGCAGCGTACCTGCCGCTCGATCTCACGCATCCGGCGGATCGCATCACGTACATGCTCGATGACCCGGATGCCGAGATCCTGCTCACGACGGCGCCCGAGTCGGCGCGAGTCGCCACTGACGTGACCAGGGTGCTTCTCGACGATCCGGACGTGCGGGGAGAACTCGGAGGTCCGCTACCCGACGACCTGCCAACTCCGCCGGCGGGCCTCGACCACGCGGCCTACGTCATCTACACGTCCGGTTCGACGGGACGGCCCAAGGGTGCGGTGCTGCCCCACGAGGGCATCATGAGCCTGGTTGCCACGGCCGAGGACCGGATGAGGCTCACGACCGGTTCGGTGGTCATGCAGTTCGCGTCCGTCGGCTTCGACGTCGCCGTGTTCGAACTGTCGATGGCGCTGTGCACCGGGTCGAGGTTGGTGATCATCCCGGAGGAGGCGCGCGTCGCCGGACCGGAGCTGACCGATTTCATGCACGAGCGCGGCGTCACGCACGCGATCCTGCCGCCGTCGCTGATGGCGGCGCTGCCTCCGGGATGTCTGGTGCCGGAAGGTTGCACGGTGCTGGTGGGTACCGAGACGGTGCCACCGGACCTCATCGGGCGCTGGGCCGAGCGGCTGAATCTGTTGGCCGCCTACGGGCTCACCGAGGCGACCGTCAACAACACCCTGTGGCAGGCGCAGCCGGGTTGGACGCAGGCGGTACCGATCGGCATCCCCGACCCCAACGAGCAGGCATACGTGCTCGACGACCTGCTGCGGCCGGTGCCGCCGGGCATCGCGGGTGAGCTGTACATCGCCGGGCGCGGTCTGGCTCGTGGCTACCTCGGCAGGCCAGCGCTCACGGCGGGACGGTTCGTCGCGAATCCGTTCGGTCCCGGTCGCATGTACCGCACCGGCGACCGTGCCCGGTGGCGGGCGGACGGGAACATCGACTTCCTCGGCCGCGTCGACGACCAGGTGAAGATCCGCGGATTCCGGATCGAACTCGGCGAGATCATCGCCGCGCTGTCGAGCCATCCGGCGGTCAGCCAGGCCGCGGTAGTCGCGGATCGGGACGCCGGCATCACCCGCCTCGTCGGGTACGTCTCACCCGAGTTCGGCGACGGCGCGGATTCCGTTGTCGCCGTGGATGGCCCTTTGGATGGCGCTGGGGTCCGGGCGCATGCCGCGGGATTGCTTCCGGACTACATGGTGCCCACCATGGTCGTGGTGTTGCCGGGTGCACTGCCGCTCACCCCGAACGGCAAGCTCGACCGCAAGGCGCTGCCCGCGCCTGACTGGGCGGCCCTGGCCGGCGACGGCACCCCGCGCGACGAGGTCGAACGGCAACTCTGCGAGGCCTTCTCGGAGATCCTGCATCTGCCGGCGGTCGGTGTCCACGACGGCTTCTTCGACCTCGGAGGGCACTCCATGGCGTCGATGAAGCTCGTCGGACGGGTCCGCGCCCTGTTCGGGTGCGAGATCACCATTCGGGACATCTTCGACGCCCCGACGGTGGCCGAACTGGCCGACGTCGTCCGCCGCCGCAACACACCCGCTCGGCCTGTGCTGGTCGCGACCGGCGCCGCGACGCCCGTTCCGTTGGCGCCGGCACAGCGACTGCACTGGTTGCGGCATCGTGGGGCGGGTTCGTCCGCGCGCGCCGACCATGCGCTCGCGCTGCAACTGCGCGAGACGATCGACACGGACGTGTTGGCGCGGGCACTCGACGATGTCGTCGACCGGCATGTGACGCTGCGAACCGTATTCGCTCCGGACGGTTCGGAGGTGTTCGCCTACGACGGTCCGCGGCCGGGAATCGACGTGATCGAGGTGGGCGACGACGATCTGCACCGTCGGGCATACGAGTTGGCGCAGTTGCGGATCGATCTCACCGGAGAGGCACCGCTGCGGGTGCATGTGGTCAGTGACGACGCCGGGCGCCAGGTGCTGCTGCTGACGATGCACCATCTCGCGGTGGATGAGTGGTCGGTAGTGCCACTGCTCGGGGACCTGTTGTCCGCGTATGTATTCCGTTCGGGTGGAATCGAGCCGAAGTGGGACCCGCTCGCGGTGGAGTACCCCGACTACGTGCGGTGGCAACACCTGTTGCTCGGCGATCCGGCCGATCCGGAGAGCCGACACGCCCGTCAGCTCGACTACTGGCGGAAGAGACTGTCGGGCATGCCGTCCCGGATCCCTCTGCCCGCTCAGGCGGGGGTGCGTGAGTCACGCCGCGAGATGGTGCCGATCGAGATCGACGCCGGTCTGCACGAGAGGATCGACAGGCTGGCCGGCCGCACCGGGACAAGCATGTTCATGGTGCTACAAGCGGCGTTGGCGACACTGCTGACGAGGGACGGTGCGGGCAGCGACATTCCGATCGGCTCGCTCGTTGCGGGCCGATCCGAGGACGTGCTCGGGCCGATGGTCGGCTGCTTCTTCAACCTCGTTGTGATGCGGACCGACACCAGCGGAACGCCCGACTTCGAGGAATTGCTCGCCCGGATCCGCGTCTCCAATCTCGACGCGCTCGATCACTCGGATGTCGGTTTCGCCGACGTCGTCGCCCAAATCGATGGTGCCGGTTCGGGAAGCCGCTTCCCGCAGGTGATGCTGATACACCACGAGCAGGCGCGTTTCGACGCGCTCGACGGCGTCCTGGACGGCTTCGTTCCGGTGCCGGTCGGGTTGCCGTCCGCGGAGCTGACGCTCAGCTTCTACGAGCCGGTCGGCCCGGGCCCGGTCCATGCCTACTTAGAGTTCTCGACTGCAACCGTCGATGGTGACGCCGTTGCGAGATGGGCGCGTGAGCTTCCGGCGCTGCTGATGTCTGTCGTGGACACCGGTGAAGGAAAGTGATGGAAGGGAAGTAAGGGGGCGTTGTGACAAGCCCCACTCTGTTCGAACGATCGTTTGGGCTTACTTAATGAGGATAGCCTTTGCTATGTTCTGCAACGAACCAAACGGGCTACGAAGACGGGTATGAGGGATGACTGAGAATCGACCATTCGACACGGCGGAAACAGTCGACATTGTCGGGATCGGGTTCGGCCCGTCGAACCTCGCGCTGGCGATCGCGATCGAGGAACACAATGCGAGCTGTGGCCCGGACGAGAAGGTCACCGCACGATTCTTCGAGAAGCAGCAGGAGTTCAGCTGGCACGCCGGCATGCTCCTCGACGGCGCGACCATGCAGATCGCCTTCCCCAAGGATCTGGTCACCTTCCGCAACCCGCGCAGTAGCTACAGCTTCTTCTCGTATCTGCATGACCGCGGTCGTCTGGTCGACTTCGTGAACCAGCAGACGTTCTTCCCCACCCGGGTCGAGTTCCAGGACTACCTGCAGTGGGCGGCCGAGCGCGTCTCGGCCGACGTCCGGTACGGCACCACCGTCTCGGCCGTCGATCCGGTCGATGGCGGTGCCGTCGTGGATCGTCTTGCGGTGTCGCTGTCCGACGGCACCACCGTTCATGCCCGAAATGTCGTGGTGGCCGCGGGGTTGCGTGAACGGCTACCCGAGTGGGCGACGCCGTCGGCGCGGTGCTTCCACAACCACCAGTTCCTCCACCGAATCGCGGACATGCCCGAGCCCACCCATCAGCGGTTCGTCGTCCTCGGTGCCGGGCAGAGTGCCGCCGAGGTCGTGCGTTACCTGCACAGCAACTACCCGCAGGCCGAGGTCCACGGCGTCTTCTCCCGGTTCGGGTACAGCCCGGCTGACGACAGCCCGTACGCGAACCGGATCTTCGATCCTTCCGCGGTGGACGAGCTGTACGCGGCACCCGCGTCCGCGCGTGAACACCTCCTCGAAGTACACCGAAGCACCAACTACTCGGCGGTCGACATCGAGTTGATCAACGAGCTCTACGCCACCGAGTACCAGGAGCGAGTCCAGGGACAGCGGCGTCTGTTCATGCGCCGTGCGTCCGAGGTCAGCGCAGTCCGGGAAACGGCCGACGGCATCGAGGTGTCCGTGACCAGCGCACTCGACGGGCTCACCGACGCCCTGACGTGCGACGCCCTCGTGCTGGCCACCGGTTTCGAGCCGACCCCGCTGGAGTCGTTGTTCGGTACGTCGATGCCCGGGATCGGTACGTACCAAGACGTGGGCCGCGACTACCGACTCGAGGTCGATCCGGCCGGTCACGCCGGCATCTATCTGCAGGGCGGAACGGAGAAAACACACGGTCTGACATCGTCGTTGTTGTCGAATGCCGCGGTGCGTGCGGGAGAGATACTCAATTCGATTCTCGCTCATCGAGATATTTCCGCAGGCCTTGCTAGGCTGAGCGAAGACAACCCATACGCGACAAGCGAGGTTAGATGAGCACCAATCCGTTCGACGACGAAGACGGCCGCTTCTACGTCCTGGTCAACGACGAAGACCAGCACTCCCTGTGGCCGACGTTCTCCGAGGTCCCGCAGGGCTGGAGGATTGTTTTCGGTGAGGATTCGCGTCAGGCGTGTGTCGATTACGTCGAGAAGAACTGGACTGACATGCGGCCCAAGAGCCTGCGTGAAGCCATGGAGCAGGACCAGAAGAACGCCGACAAGTGATATGCCCGGTCCGATTACCGAGCGCTAGGCTCGCCGGAACCGGACACGGAATTGCTCATCAGCACACTGCGTCGCCCGAATCGCGGGCGGCGCAGTGTGGCGTTTCGGCGTAAAGCCGTATTCCTCCTTATTTCTCAGACTCTGCGGCGCCCGGGGTCTCGACGTCGATGCCGATCAACTCTTCGAGACCGCGCACGTCAGAGATCGGTGACGAGATCCTTATCGGTGAGCTCGGTGGCCTCCAGTGCCGCTTCGAGGGTTTCGTGCCGAAAGACGGCGGTTACCTGATCGTTCACGACGCGGAAGGCGGTGCCCACCGTTCTGGACTCGCCAGGCTTCGACTCCCAGGTGGCCTGCTCCTCTACCACGATGACACCGTCGTGCTGGAACATCCGGCCGGGCACCAGGCTGATACCCGCCGAAGCTGCCCACTCGCGCAGTGCGGCGAGGCCCTGCGCCGCCCCCTCGGAGTCGGCGAGTTCGATGTCGTCGCTCGAGACCATGAGCAGCGTCTCGACGTCCGAGTCGTTGAGTGCGTCGTGCCACGCGAGAACGGTGGCGATCTCCGAGATGCTCATGCGACAACGCTAACGAAGTCGGGCGGTCGGGGCACCGGTACATGTTCCACCGTTGGGTATGGATATGATGGGCGCGCTCGACTGCCTCCTTAGCTCAGTGGTAGAGCACTCGCCTTGTAAGCGAGCGGTCGTCAGTTCAATCCTGACAGGGGGCTCCACAAAGAAGGCCCCTCACCAGAAAAAACGCCGGTGAGGCGCCTTTGCTCTTGCTCACGGACTCGCAGCGTTGTCACGAGTTGTCACAACTGATTGCAAACTCGCGGCGGCAAGCTTCAGCGCGTCGTCCTGCGAGTGCATGTAGGTGCGCGTGGTGAAGGCCCGGTCAGCGTGCCCGAGCCACGCTGAAATGACCGTGGTCGGGACGCCGTGAAGATGCAGCGTCGGCGTGAGGGGAGCGTTCGCGCGGACCGATCCGCCTTCGGCTCACCCTCGACGACACTGCCATTGACGGACACGCGATTGTTCGCGATCGTCAGCATGCCCGCCTCCAGGTCGACATCCCCCGACAGGAGGCCGCACACCTCGCCACGCCGCAGCCCCGACAACGCGAACTGCGAGGCGTCGGTGTCGACCGTCAGCTGGTAGCGGACCACCGGTCTGCCGCGCTCGCGCGTCGTGAGTTCGATCTTCTTGATCTGTCGTGGGAGCTGTCGGCGTGCCACGGCTAGACTTCCTCTCGAATCCGCCTTGAGTCACAGCACCCCCGCGCCGGACGTGGCGCGGGAGTTAGCTTTTGGAGTCAGAGTAGTGCGAATCGCTCGGTTGTCAGGGCAGCCATTCCAGTGCAGTCTGTCCGCCCTCGAGTTCGAGTACCAGCATAGTCATGCTCACTCTCTCTCTGTCGGGTCGGGTGATCGTCGTGCGCAGCGCTTGCATCGGATCAGCGAAGTTGTCGCGTTCCCATCGAGAACGGAAGGCGCCGTTGCCACTCACTCGGTTGAGAAGTGTGTGCGCCCAGCGTCGCTCCTTGCGTTCATGCGTGGCGGCGATTCGCCAACGCACCAGGTCGACGGCGAGGGTCGCCACGGTCGCCCATGACTCGCCCAGCACCTGTTTGGACTCATCGCTCTCGAAGACCCAGAGGACGAAGTTCTTGTCTTTTCCGAAGCCGGGCAGAAGTTCCTCGACTGCCGACGTGGCGAATGTGACCGTCAGCGAATTGCTGAGCACGGCGATGGCGTGCCGATCTGAGATTGTGGCCAGTGTGGACATTGGACGCCGCGGGAGTTTCGAGAGGACGCGAAGGTAGTTCTCCTCGCCGATGTCCAGCCTCATTGCCTGCACGATGGCGTCGATCACTTCCTCGGTTGGCCGCCGCTTGTTCGACTCGAGCGCCTTGATGGTGTGGGGCGAGAGTGCTGCGAGGGCGCCGAGTTCGCGCTGGGTGACCCGTCGTTTGGTGCGGAGTGCTTGGACAAGAGATCCTGTCGTGTGCGCTTCTAGCGGATCCACATCAAGAAATCAATACTTTCGAGGGGTACAATTTTGTACGCCTTTTGAACTCGCATAACCGTCGGTTTCTTCTTTACGCTCGTAGAGACAGCCGAGGTGTTGCTCGGCTCACGGGAGTATCCCCCACGGCGAGAGGGCATCTCCGGGCGGTCGTTAACCGAACGTTCGGTTGGGTCATCGGGGGAGCGTGAGGAACGGGGAGTTTTGCCATGGGATCTGTGAAGCAACGGCCGCGAGAACCGATCGGGCAGCCCTTCGGTCATGATTCCCGTACGAAAGAACGGCGTCTAGCTATCGCAACGCCGACCAGCGGACCGCTGGCCGGCGTTGGAGTCAAATGCGAGGGTGTGTTTGCATTGCGCGAAGAAGGGTCTGCTGATCCTCTGGGTATACCGGTGGAGCGACTTGTCGCAGAGGCGACCAAACGAGGGGTTCGTGCGTCAGAGCTCCTGGACCTGCTGTTGAGCGAGGTCGAGGATGTGGCCGGCATCGGCACCTAACGCCGAGCAGATCTTCAGCAACTGGAGGATGTCGATGGATCGTTCGGCGTTCTCGAATCGCATGATCGTCGCATGTGACATCGACGTCCTCGATGCATTTCTTCTGAGAGAGCCCCATGCGGGCCCGCGCTGCCCTCAACGCTCTGCGCCAACGACCTGCCTTGCACGTAATGCAGCCTGGGCATCGTATGAGTCCATAGCTGCGCATAGTATCGCCATTCGGTTGCCGATGGCAACCGATCGGTCACTAGGCTAGCCAGGCTACCGATTCTCCTGAAAAGTTACCATTCGGGTATGATAGTCGACCGTATGGCTACTTTGAACCCTTCGCATCCACTCCGGCTGGACACGCCCCGTCCTGCTGCCCGTATTCCGTCCGCCGCCGTCCTGCCAATGACTCCTCGGCGACGAATCAGTGGCTTGCGGTAGCGCACCCTGTACCGCTTTCCCGACTTGGTCTCGTAGGGGCTGATTGTCGCCACAGGTCTCCCTCTCGAATCCCTTCAGATTCAAACCCCCGCGCGGTCGTAGCGCGGGGGTCGGCTGTCACAGTGGTGCGGGTCGTCGCCTAAGGCAGCCATGCCAGCGCGATATGCCCGCTCTCGAGTTCGAGGACCAGCATGGTCATGTTGAGCCGTCGGCCATCGGGGAGGGTGATCGGTGTGCGCAGAGATTGCGCCGGCTCGGCGTAAGTGTCGCGTTCCCATCGAGAGCGGAAGGCGGGATTTCCCTTCATGCGGTTGAGGAGCGTGTGCGCCCACCGCGGCATCTTGCGCCCATACGTGGCGATTCGCCAACGCACCAGGTCGACTACGAGAGTCGCCACGGCCGCCCACGACTCTCCCAGCACCTCTTTGGACTCGCTGCGCTCGAAGACCCAGATGACGAAGTTCTGGCCCACCCCGAAGCCGGGTAGAAGTTCCTCGATTGCCTTCGTGGCGAACGTGGCTGTCAGCGAGCTGCGGGTCACGGCGATGGCGTGCCGATCTGAGATCGCGGGCAGTGTGGATGTTGGACGCCGAGGGAGTTCTGAGAGGGAACGAAGGTAGCTCTCCTCGCCGCTGGTCAGCGTCAGCGCCTGCGTGATGGCGTCGATCACGGCCTCGGTTGCCCGCCGCTTGTTCGACTCGAGTGCCTTGATGGTGGCGGGCGCGAGTGCCGCGAGGTCGCCGAGTTCGCGCTGCGTGACGCCTCGTTTGGTGCGGAGTGCTCGAATGAGTGATCCTGTCGTGTGGGCTTTTAGCGGATGCACTTCGAAAAAGCAAGAGTTGTGGGGGAGACAGTTTTGTATCCCTTCCTGGCTTTCATAATGCTTGGTCGCTTCTTTACTGTTGTGGGAAGCCGAAGATCCTTCGGCTGGCGGGAAGTATCCCACGGGGAAAATCCCTGTGGGACTGCGCGACCGGGGTGAGCCACCACGGGGTGCGAATAGGAGGTTTGCTCATGGGGGGTTTGCTCAGGGGATCCCTGCGGCCACGGTCCACGAGAGTCGATCGGGCGGCCCTTCGTTCTTACTTCCCGTACGAAACAACGCCATCCACATGCGGAGAAGCCGACCGGCGATCCGCCGGTCGGCGTCAGGTTGTCTGTCAAAGAGGTGTACTCGTATTGCGCGAAGAAGGATCGTCTGTTAATCCGTCCATGTCGGTCGAGAGTCTCGTTGCAGATGCGACGAGGCGGGGCGTTCGCGCGTCTGAGCTACTGGCCCTGGTCTTGTGCGATGTCGAGGATTTGGCCGGCGTCGGCGTCTAGGGCCGAGCAGATTTTCAGCAGCTGGAGAACATCGATGGCGCGCTCGGCGTTTTCGAATCGCCTGATCGTGGCGTGCGACATCGACGTCCTCGATGCCAGTTCCCTCTGAGAGATACCCACGCGGGCACGTGCAGCCCTCAACTCTGCGCCAATGACCTGCCTTACACGCAGTGCAGCCTGATCATCGTCGTATGTGTCCATAGCTTCGCATGATATCGCCATTCGGTCATTGGTGGCAACCGATCGGTGACTAAGTTTACCATTGATCTTCCTCTTGGTCACCGTTCGGTGATCAAACAGACCATCGATTCTGTTGCAAGGTTACCGATCGGTGACTAGTGTCGACCGTATGGTCACTTTGAATCCTCCAGATCTTCACTCCGACTGGATCCGCCACGTCGAGAAGGCGATCACGTCCTCCGTAGCCGACTCCACCAAGCACACGTGGGAAAGCCTGTGTGTTGCCGTCGGTATGTCCGAGAAGGCACTCTTCGGCCGCTTCAAGGGCAAGCCGCCGTTCAAACTGGTTGAACTCGTGGCGATCGCCGACGAGCTACGTATCGAGGCGGGTTCGCTGTTGCCCCCAACATTTCGCACCCTCTCCGATGTCGGGAAGAAGTCGGCTTAGACGCCCAGCACTGCTTCGCGCGGTGTTCTCGCGAACTATGTCGTCCGAACTCCCCTGCGACCAGCTCGCTTCGGGGTGGCCGCCAGTTGCGCCAACAACTGGCGGCCCAAGTCCAGCCACCAACACCCACTGCAGGAGGAAGACGTGACCGATGGTAGCCCACCACCGGTGATCGGGGCACAAGCCCCGTTCGACCTGATGAGCGACGACTCTGGTGCCCGTAATGCCTCGGCTGTGCGCGTCGGTGACGCCGTTCGGATCAGCCTTTGGATCCACGATGTGTGGTTCGTGGCGACATTGACTCACCTCGAAGCGCGGGCCTTGGGTGAGGATCTGCTCGCCGAAACCATCTGATCCATCGCGGTGGCGGGGCGACTTCACCGCCGCCGCTGACCTTATACGAAAGACGCGAAACCCCTGGATGGGTTGTCGCGCGTCCGACTACACCCTTTGGAGCTTGAAGTGAGGCTGTTCAGACGCACTCAACCGGACCCGACACCCCCATCGGATGCCGGTGCTCTGCCGTCCCCGACCCCGATATTTAGACGTCTCGCTGGCGAACTGCCGCTGCCGGCATGGGACGACGTCGAGGTGACGGCATGAATCCGCTGGTGGATCGAGGCGAACCGCCGTCAGTTGCATGCCTGCACCCTGACACCGTCGTGCGCACCGACGATATCGGCCCGTACGAGCTGTGCCACGACTGCCACCGGGTCGTCGACGACCGCGGCCAGTGGGACCCACTCGAGTCGGTCGACGACTGCAACGCGACCCTCGCTGTTGTGGTGTGCGTGTCTGCGGTCGTGTTCACCGCGGCCCTGGTTGTGGGGTTGCTCGGCTCGTGGAGGTTCACGTGACCGATCCGATCACCGCAGAGGTCATGGCATGGGCCGACAACGCCGGAGGCGTGAACGTCGAATCCGAAGTCGATGTGTGGTTCCTGCCCGACACGCCTCCTGAGATGGCTGAGGCTGCCGCACGGACCGTGCGCCGCTACGCCATCGACGGCGAGGACGCGCGGACACTGCTGCAGATACTTGGGCTCACCGATACATCGAAGGCCGAGTCATGAGCGCCGAGACTCGACTCCTGGTGGATGCTTTGCAGATTTGGAAACTGCCGAAGGGTACCAAGTTCTGCGAGTTGGGTTCGCTGGGGCGGACGTTCACTGTGGGGGTCCGGTCAGGGCAACTGTGGCATGGCGACACCCCGTGCGGTGTAGAGGCTGTCGAGCTGCCGGTAGTGATCCTGTGACCGCCGAATCTCTGGCCGATTCCAAGATTCTCAAGCTGCAGGAGGCTGGATCGTGACGTGGGGGCAGCTGTCTTCGTTCGCGCTCGCCGTCGGTCTGACGGCAACGGGGGTGGCCGTGGCCATCGTCATTGGAGCCGGCCAGATCGTCGCCGATCCGACGTGGTGACGGTGATCCAGTACCGGCAGTCAAAGAAGCCATCAACCCGAAGGAACAGTGACAGTGAATAATTGGAGACAGCAGGCCGCGTGCCGGGAAGACCTCGGTCACGATCCGGAACTGTGGTTCCCGGACAGCCGGGACGCAACTTCGATCGCCCGGGCGGTCAACGTATGCCGTACTTGCCCGGTCATCGCCGAGTGCCGCTCGTTTGCGAAGGACACCGGACAGAAGGCCGGCATTTGGGCAGGCCAGCTCTACGGCACCGACAGAACCCCGGACCAGCTCATTGATCGAGCCACCCACTGCCCCAATGGGCACCGGTACACACCTGAGAACACGCAGTGGAGCAAGCGGAACACCCGTCGGTGTCGTGCCTGCATGAACGCCCGTAGTGCCCGCATCCGTGCCGGAGAGAAGGCTGGCGCCTGATGAACGCCACACCCACCCGACTCGGAATGGACAAACGCCAAGTCGCGACAGAAGCAAAGGCATCGACAGGAATAGTGATATGACCGAATTAATCTTCACCGCACCGGTTCTGGTAGTCAAAGACCCTACTCTCGAGCGCGCCCGGATCGCCGCGCTGATGGATTGGCTGGTGGCACAATGGCCCTGACGATCGCGGAACAGATCTTCGCCGAACATCGGCCCGACCGACACGGCCCCTACTACGTCTGCAGGTGCGGCGAGGCTGCACTATGGATCAACTACGCCGCGCACGTGGTCGAAATGGTGTTACGGCGTCATATCGAGGATGAGTGCGGCAACGCTCCGCTCCCGAACCATGAGAACGACGACCACAAGGCGGGGTTCATCGCTGGAATGGCCCACGCTCAGGAGGTCATCTGCGCGGCACTGACTGGCTTCCTCACTGGATTCATCGGTGCTGTCGGTGAGTCGGCGGGTGGTGACGAGCCGTGAGCGATCCAAACTTCACCCTGAACACGTTGCGCGGCGGTCGGGTCTGCGGGAGGCAACCGTGAGAGGCCTCGTGGACCTATACGGCCCGGACAAACGCCACATGCCCGAGCGGTGCAGCCTCGGCTGGCACAGAGCATTCGAGCACGCTAAGCCGGCGCCTACCCCCGTCCGAATCCACGACCGATTACTCGGCCGAGGCTGGGGATGGATCTGCCACCGCTGCAACAGCTCCCGAACTGAGACATGAACGACGACATCGATCAACGCCCGCAGTGCGGAGTTGGTGCGGTCGGTGATGGCAGTTAGGCGGCCACCGTCGCGCGCCATCGCCCCGTACAAGCCGTACCGAACGCACTCGAGACCAAGGATCCCTATGACAGACCTCGACCATACCCAAATCCGCCTCCTCGTCGACCGCCTCGACCAAATCGCCGGCTGGATCCATCTCGAGCTCGAGAACACCATCACTCGCCAGATCGTGTTCACAGAAAAGGCTCTCACCCGTGTCACCACACGTGACGAAGTCCCACTCGCTTTCAACGAACGAGCATCCGACTTCGCTCACGAACTTGCCGGCACTCTCCGTGCCTGGACCAACTACGTCGCCACCGAACGAAACCTGCCCTGGCCTGGCGACGGACGCGCACCCCATTTCGCCCGCTGGCTCTCCCGCCACGCCTACGACCTCGCCGCCACCGAACAAGCCACCGACGCCTACGACCAGATCCTCGAAGTCTACAAAGCGGCCTTCGCGATCATTGACCGTCCAAAAGCCAAGCAACGCAGCATCGATGACGAGCAACTCGCGCAAGCACGGAACCTCGAGCTCAACGCCCGCGGGTGCGTCCAGGTCGCCAAGCAACTCGGCAGGTGGCACGACCAACTGACGCAGTCTCGTATCAAGTACCTGACCAAGACGAAAGTGCTTACTCCGCTGCGGACTACACGGATCAATGGAACTCTCACGAACATCTACCGGCTCGGTGACGTCCTCGAGGCCACCCGGGTCGACGATGACACGCAGGCCGAAACCGGTTGAGTTGCATGGACTCAGGTGTGTGCTAAGCTTCGCTTGCAGGCGCGAGAGTTGTAACCACAACCTCGCGCCTTCGTCGTATCCACCTCCGGCCACCTCTCCCGCATTGCCGGCCAATCCGTTGGCGGATCGAATCGCGACGAGGTGATCTTCTGTCTTCGTCGAAGGTGCCTAGCTCAACCTAGAAGAGCAGCGGTCTCCAACCCGCTAGTTGCAGAAGCGGAACACTATCGGCGACAAGATCGTGCGGGCACGGTCAGTCGCGCTTGATGCCCGTGGATGTGTTCAGGTCCCCAAGCAACTCGGCAGGTGGCACGACCAGCTGACGCAGTCTCGCATCAAGTACCTCACCAAGACGAAAGTGCTTACTCCGCTGCGTACTACGCGGATCAGTGGAACGCTCACCAACATCTACCGGCTCGGTGACGTCCTCGATGCCACCCGAGCCGACGATGATGTGGAGGCCGAAACCGGTTGAGTTGCATGGACTCGGGTGTGTGCTAAGCTTCGCTTGCAGGCGTGAGAGTTGTAACCACAACCTCGCGCCTTCGTCGTATCAACTGTCGGCCACGCCTCACACCGGCAATTGGCGGCCGAATATTCCACCGCCGATCGAATCGCGGCCATGCCGTCGTCTGTTTTTCGTCAAAGGTGAGTAGCGCACCTGGAAGAGCAGCGGTCTCCAAAACCGCAGGTTGCGGGAGCGGTGCAGTATCGACGACACGACCGTGCGGGTAAAGTCGTCGAGCTGTGGATGTGTTCAGGTCGCCAAGCACGACAGGTCGCACGACCAGCTGACGCAGTCTCACATCAAGTACCTCACCAAGACGAAAGTTCCTACTCCGCTTCGTACTACGCGGATCAGTGGAACGCTCACCAACATCTACCGGCTCGGTGACGTCCTCGATGCCAGCCGCGCGACGATGATGTGGAGGCCGAAACCGGTTGAGTTGCATGGACTCGGGTGTGTGCTAAGCTTCGCTTGCAGGCGTGAGAGTTGTAACCACAACCTCGCGCCTTCGTCGTATCAACTGTCGGCCACGCCTCACACCGGCAATTGGCGGCCGAATATTCCACCGCCGATCGAATCGCGGCCATGCCGTCGTCTGTTTTTCGTCAAAGGTGAGTAGCGCACCTGGAAGAGCAGCGGTCTCCAAAACCGCAGGTTGCAGGTTCGAGTCCTGCCGCATCTGCCAAGCTCTGCTCGCCGAATGACAAGACGCTGGGTTCTGGACCGGAAATCGGGTTCGGGTCTCTGGCGGAGAACAGCATTGGCGCAGGGCACCATCGGCAGCTACAGCCGGCTTGTTCGACCAGGCTGCCGATTCGAATGCCGCGGCGCCGGCCGACGGTCTGGCGCATCAACGGGAAAGGTCCCAGCCGATATCCGGGTGGTCGAAGGCTCGAACCCTTCACGGCCACCGCATGACCCGGCTCGCAGTTTCGGACTGGAAGGAGGTGTCTCCCTTGAAGAAGCTCCGAGGACCTGACGCCCTCTAGCCCGGCCGCAGAACGGGCTAGAGGGCGAGAAGAACTAGAGGCGCTGGTTCGCGAACGCCACGGAGATCGGTCCCGGAACCCCAGGGATGGAGAATGGGCCCACGGAACTCACCTCCGTGCCGGTGTTATCCATTCCGACCATCTGCGCATTCCGTCCGGGGCCAGGGTTGGTTCGGGCCCACTTACTTCCGGCCTTCCCATCGAGGTAGAACGTGTCCGGGAGTGCTTCACCCCAGATTACGTACTTCACGGTCGTGGGCTGACCTTCTCGAGCGTTCGGCAATCGATCCAGCTTCAGCCATAGGTCCGATGACGCCTGTGCCCCGGTCGCCACTTCCCAGTTCTCCACCGCGGTGACCTCGTAGACCTGCGCACCCGTACCGAAGAGCGCCTCATACCCCACAGACCCGGTGGCCGGCTCCGCCGACGCAGTGGCTGGAACGGCAACAGCCATCCCCACCGCCACCGCAGCAGCAGCAATCCCGCTGGCTGACTTCTTCAACTTACGCACTCGTCCTCCCCAAATCGTCACTCGATGGTGTGCCTCGCGTCCGCGACGCACAGCTACACCTACCACATCTCTCGTACCACCCAACTTCGTTACCGATCCGCACATATCGGATCTCACCACTCGAAAGGAAAACACCATGGCAAGATTCGTCAAGCTTCTGACCTACGATGAGACCGCTCCGTTCCAGATGCCGTCGACTGACCTCGGGTACGTTGCCCAGACCAACCACGGCTACACCATCACGCTCTTCGGCGACACGTTCGACGATGGCCCCGATGGTCATCTAGGCCAAGGAAACGGGTGGCGCTCTCCCGTCGGACTCCGGCAGTCCAACCCGGACATCGAAAACGGGATTCGATGGGACAACGCAATCGGTGGTGCCCGAGCCAAGAAGATGATCCCCTACGAGTCGAGGGGGGGTATCTTCAGTGGAGAATTGCCCGATGGGTTCACCAACATCCCGAACGACTTGATCCATCTTCCCGACGGCCGATACATCATGACCACCTTCGCCATTCGATCGTGGGCCCACGACGCTACTGATGGAAACAGTTGGGCAACCTTCCACTCGCGCATGTGGACTTCCACTGAGACACATGCGGAGCACTGGGGTCGCACGTGGGACGTCGAAGGCAACCACGAGAACTTCGACTTCCCGAACTGGGGGGAGTGGAGCCACTTCCAGAACAACACGATGATCATGTTCCCCGGTGAGCCTTGGGTGTATATCTACGGTACCAACGAAGGGCGCTGGCAGGATGGCGGAATCCATTTGATGCGCGTGGACTGGCGCACCATGTGGAATCGCAGCACGTACGAGTTCTGGGGCGAGTACGCCCCAGGTGTCTGGGAATGGAGGCGCTTTGGGCACACCACCCCGATCCTCAGGCCGACCTTTTCAGGCCCGGGTCAGTACATCGGTGAGATATCCGCACAGGTCATCGATGGCCGGGTCGTCCTCTCGTACGTAGACGGGTCGATCGGCGCAATCACCAGGACCTCACCGCGGCCCGAGGGGATCTGGACCCTGCCGAAGATGCAGATCTCGCGCGACTTCAAGCCGACGCTGTATGCTCCCTGCATCCATCCGTACAGCCGTCTCGGCCGCGCACAGATGCTGCTGTCGGAGTGGGACAGGGAGTGGCAACCGGACGGACCCACCACGTACTACGGCACCAAGCAGTGGGAAGTCGACCTGAACGGCATCATTTTCTCCACATCGAACCCTCGGCTGGCAGAGGAAACCGGCAACGTCGCAGAGGGAGTCGTCAACCCAGAAGGGCACACCGGCGAGTTGACGCCCAGAATCGACAAGCTGAGTACACCCGATCTCGTGGCTGTGCTCGCCGACAACGCCGACGACGATATTGATCGCAGCGATATCGCCGAGGTCGTCGAGAAGGGCCGCGCTGCTAGCAAGTAGCCAGTACCGACCGGAGACGGCACCCGGGCCCCTTCATTGATCGGAGGCTCGGGTGTCGCTTGGCTACAACACGTTTCAGAGTTTGACGCATTCTTCGAGTTCCAGAACCTGGGTCGATTGGGAGTGGCGGCTCTCGTATGAGTCGCACGGGCATCCGGAACACCCAAATCGACGGCTTGCCGGACTGGGACCGCCTTCCGCAGTGGATCGAGAAGGCCTGACGGATATCCGAAGAACGTGAGGTGGCGATCGTCACCGGCGCGGTGTCGGCGAGGGCTCTCCGCGTGAACGACAAACACACTGACCCCGACACCCGCCATTCGTCGTTGAATTAGCTGCGATCCGCAGACCTCCCTGAGAACACGACGGTTCCCCAGTTCGGATCCGGCGTGAACACCATCTCTTCCAGAATTCCGGGACAACCTCGCCGCTGCAGCCCTCGAGTGCGCGCGGCCCGCCGCCATAGCGGCCTGTCCCGGCCTCCTGCGTGCCGCTAGTGAGGGCCCAGGGGATAGCGCCCGCCGACATCTCTCCCTCGGTCGGCGGGCGCCCGACTTTCGCCCCCGTGGCAGTGACGCTACCCCCGAATCTGCCCCTGGCGGAAATGAATAGGAAAGTTCCCGACGAGCTGTCACAACTGACGGCCGGCTGTTGTCCGGCGGGTCGTCGGCTACGGAATACACAGGCGAACAGTGTATTTCGTCACCCGAATAGATAGGAAGACAATGACTGCACCGACCGACCCGACTATGCCGACTGAACCGGCCTCTCACGACATCCATCTGCTCTGGATTCCCGGAACCGGCGAGTCCTACGTTGGCGATACCCGTACCTGGGACCAGGTGAAGGCGGAAACAGACTCTCAGGGAAATCTGGGGATCAGCATGGGGCACAAGCTCATGGAGCAGGTCTTCGATCGCATCCCCGTAGTGTATGCGGACGAGCCCATCTCTGATCACCTGGGCAATGTCATTCCCCACTGGATCGGCTACAGCGTCTCAGTCAGCTCCATCAGCAAGTTCGAGAACGTATTCGGACTGCCCTCCACCGATTCCCGCCTCGTCGCCAAGTCGGCTCTCCTGGAGAAGCTCAAGTCTCTGCCTGATGGCGCCAAGGCCATCGTCGGTGGATATTCTCAGGGCGCCGCCGCGGCCTTTGAGTTCTGCAACGAAGTGGCCATGGGAATGCACACAGAGGTCTCGGACAAGGTTGGCGCGGGACTCTACATTGCTAATCCGTTGCGGCCCAATGCTCACGGAAGCAATGGCCTGAACGAGGTGGGAATCGAGCTCGATGGCTGGGGTATCGCGGATGATGACGGTGCGAACGGTCCGGCGACCCGCCAAATGTGGCAGATGGAGTTCATCAACGACAGGGATGTGATCTGTAACGCCGACCCGGACAGCTACCTTCGCGGACTCGCAGACCTGCCCGAGTTCTTCGAACTCGGAGGAGACCTGGCTCACTGGAGCAGCCAGTTGGAACAGGCGATCGAACGGCTTGACTGGTCAACCAAGATCAATAGTTGGCGGGATTTCCCCGCTCTTGTTAGCGGCATCTCGAGGGCGAACGGCGAATTCGCCGGCTACAAGGGTGGAGAACACACGCGTGCCTACTGGGACCGCGAAGTTCGAACCCTGAAGAACCCGGTGGACGGCACCGAGAAGACGATCCTCGAGGCAGAGATTCCGTGGGTCGCGTCGATTTGCTACTACATCCTCCACCCTGGCGCCTGAAGTTGAAGAGCCGCAGGGAGAGCAAACTTCGCGAGACAGAGAAGCCCTGGATGGCTTCGGCCGTCCACCACGCCGTCAACCGCTAGCCGTGCATTGGATGTGGTCGCGGCTGGGCGCCGAAGCAGGCTCGACACCACATCGGTGGTGCCGAGCCTGCCGTCACGATATGCGCCGCCTCCTGGATCTAAACGACTCCATCGACGAAGACTCTTGGCGGCGTCGCGTCCACACCGTAGTCGCCGACTAATCGCTCGGCAGCACAGCTGCAGCGAATCTGGCTCTGGCAGAGACGAATAAGTAAGGCACCGACGATCTGCCACAACTGCCGACTGGCTGTTGCCAGCGAGTCGTCGGCTATCGAATACGCAGGTGAACGGCGTATTCCATCACCCGAATAGATAGGAAGACAATGACTGCACCGACCGAACCGGACATCTATCTGCTCTGGATTCCCGGAACTGGCGCGTCCTTTGCTGGAGATCCCCGCGACTGGCAGCAGGTAGAAAGCGGAATCTGGGATGACGAGAAGGGGGAGTGGGCTTACGAACCGCAATACAGCATGGGTCACGCCCTCATGGACCAGGTGTTCGAATCCCAGGAGTACCCCGACTACTTTGCCAATCTCAAAGTCGAGCCGCGCTGGATCGCCTACGACGCCTCCATCACGATTGCCAACTTCTACAGCGACCCGAAGGGGGAGTCCCACTACGATTCTCGCGAGGTCGGGAGGGACAGGGTCTACAGGGAGCTCGTCTCCCTGCCCGAGGGGGCTAAGGCCATAGTCGGCGGGTACAGCCAGGGTGCCGGTGCCGCTTTCGAATTCGTCAACCTGGTGGCCGCCGGGCACTACCAAGACGTAGCTGACAAGGTCGTTGCCGGCCTGTATATCGCCAACCCGTTCCGCCCCAAGAACTACACCAGCTGGGGCTTGGAGAATGCGATTGCGAT
This sequence comes from Rhodococcus spongiicola, assembly GCF_004011835.1. Lineage (GTDB taxonomy): Bacteria > Actinomycetota > Actinomycetes > Mycobacteriales > Mycobacteriaceae > Prescottella > Prescottella spongiicola. The sequence continues at coordinate 788,340 of NZ_RKLN01000001.1, read as the reverse complement.
GAAGAACGGCGAGGACCAAGAGTTGGAAATCGAACTCGACGGATTCGGTGTCGCGGACCCGGACCACGACGGAGACGCCAAGCACGGTGCGGAGACTCACAACAAGATCTGGCAGATCGAGATCATCAACCCGAAGGATGCGATCTGCAACGCCGACCCGGACAGCTACCTCCGAGTCGTTGCCGACGAACTCGAGTATTTCGAACTCGAAGGGAACTTGATCAACTGGATCGGTCAAGGGATCGATCTGTACGACAACATCAAGTCGGAAATCTTGTCAGAGATCGACAACATTTGGGATATCCTCGCCGCCCTTGACCGGGTCGCTAGGACATGGGAGGAAATTGAGGGTTACGCTGGAATCGAGCTCTCCCTCGCCGGTTTCAAAGATAAACTCCCAACAGAGCATGTTACCGCTTACGGGGACAAGAGTTTTCGAAAGCTAGCGATCGTGGACGACAAGACCGGCAATCTAGAAGACAAGACGATCCTCCAGGCAGAGGCGCCGTATATCGCAACGGTCCTTCACTCGATCTTTGAGTACGGAGGTAAACCTGCTGACACTCAGAACCTGGTTGCAGCCGTTGGTATTGCTGGCAGTGGTAACCCGTAACTGCGGTTGCCGAATGCAGGTCACGTCCGGGGCCGGGGCGGGCCCGGCGCCATTGATGGTGCCGGGCCTGCCGCCGAGTAATGGGCCGCGTTCTCGGTGACCGCATTGGGCGCACTCGGGGCAATCGTGTCCCCGAATCTACCTGTGGCAGATGTGAAGAAGTCGGTCTGACGATGTGCCGCGGCTGGCGGCAAGAGTATGGTGGCGAGGAGGTCGATGATGGCGTGGACTGGTGATCCGGTGTGGCTCGAGGAGGTCATTGGCGATGCGGGGGTGTCGGTTACGGTGTATCCGGGTGCCTGGAATCGCGGGCACGGTGACATGGGTACCGTGTGGGGTGTGATGGTTCATCACACTGGTGCTCCGGCGGGTTCGAATCCGGGTCCGGGTGTGATCGCCGAGCATCCCAGTTTGGGGTTGGCGTCGCAGGTCCATCTCTCGCGTGACGGTGAGGCGACGGTGTGCGGAGTCGGGGTTGCTTGGCATGCGGGTGAGGGTTCGTGGCCGGGGATCATGCAGAACAACGCGAATGAGGTCACCATCGGTATCGAGGCTGAGAACTCGGGCACCGAGGGCTGGTCGCCAGTGCAGTACGAGGCGTACGTGAAGATGTGCGCGGCGATCTGCCGGCGTCTCGGTGTCGGCTCGGCGCGGGTGATCGGGCACAAGGAATGGGCCGGCGCGGCGCAGGGCAAGTGGGATCCGGGTGGGCTGGACATGGACAAGTTCCGTGCCGATATCCAGGACCACATCGACCACGACGGCACACCGCCGGGGACGGCGGGCAACGAGATCGACCGCATCCATAGTTTCTCGGGTTGGCTCGGGGAGCGCCTGCATGCCGGGGAACGGACCTGCAAGGACGGTGTCGGCGGGTACGCGGACTTCGAGCACGGTTCGATTTACTGGCATCCCGATATCGGGGCCGTGCCGGTGCCGGCCCTCGTGTACCAGGTGTGGGCGCGCCGCAGGTGGGAGCAGGGCCCCCTCGGCTACCCGACCCGCTACCACGTCGTCGTCCCGGGCCAAGGCGATATCCAGGAGTTTCAGGGCGGCATCGTCGCCCGCCGTTACGGCACTGCCGGCTACCGGGTGCACGGCGCGATCGGTGCCCGCTGGCGCGCCGAGGGTGATGTGCGTGTCGACCGCGGCTCGCGGTTGGGCTGGCCGACCTCCGACGAGTACGACCATGACGGCGGCCGCCGCCAGGACTTCGAGCACGGCTCGCTGGTGTGGCGTGCGGACGGCGTCATCAGCATTGAAGGAGACAAGTGATGGATACCGACTCTGTTGCCGGCATTTTGCGGGCGAAGCTGGCCGATCAGCCGCTCGTGAAGCGGTACGCGAATACCGCAACGGCTGCGGTGATGGCGGTTGTGGCTGTGTTGTGGATGGTGCTGTCGGTCGGTGTCGATGTGCCGTCCGGTGTCACTACCGGTGTGCTGGTGTTGATTTCGGTGGCCACGGCGGTCGGGGTGAAGTTCACCCCGAACGGTGTGACGGCACGGCAGATCGACGAGATCGAGAAGTTCGCTGAACGTAGGGGGTGATCGTGGTGCCTCAGGAGGCATCCTCCGGGATGGAGATTCCACTCGAGGCGACGACGCATCCGGTGGCGGTCGCGGGTTTCGTGGTGCTGGTTCTGCTGATCATCGCGGCGATGGGCCGGCGGTATGCCGAGGCGACGCTGATCCCGATGTGGCAGTGGATCACCGGGCGTGACAGCCGCGCCTACGCCGAGGTCGTCGCGGAGCTCGAGCTGGTGCAGCGGCAGCTGGAGGCGTCCCGGCAGGAGCGCCGTGACGCCGATGAGCGGCACTCACGGGAGATCGCCGAGTTGCGCGAGCAACACACCCGGGAGATCGGGGAGTTGCGCGCCCAGTACGAGGCGGACATGAGCCTGCTCTCACAAGCCCTCGCCGATACCCAGCGCCACCTGGTCGAGGTGCTCGCGGGTGTGAACGCCACCCGCGACGCGGTCGAATCCGCGCACGGCGACGGCAACAACCGATGACAGACGAACGCCGGTGCTGCCCTCCCTCCATGACATCCAGCGCAGCGGGTCCAGGCGCTCACCCATGCAATGCAAACCACGCGGCCACTTCGAGCGGCCACCATCGCTCGAGGCAACGGACGGACGGCCGCCCACCCGAGCAGGGTGCACGGCCAGCCCAGGCGGTAGGGCCAGTCGGTCAGAACAGCCCGGTCAGCGAACCGAGGCTGCCGAACGACGACTGGCCGTTCCCGATCACGGACACTAGGTCAGAGTTCTCCTGAGTGACGTAGACGCGGGTGCCATCCGGGGTGATCGCCAGTCCGAGCGGCCAGTACTGTCCGGGTACCAGCCACCTCTGGCTGACCGTGATGGTCTCGACGACGGTGTTGATGGCGAGGTCGATCACCGACACCCTGCTGTTAGCAGAGTGGGTGACGTAGGCGTGGGTGCCATCCGGGGTGATCGCCACCTCGGCCACCCCGTCGAGGACGACGCCTACGGCGATCGTGTCGACAACGGTATTGGTGGTCGTGTCGATCTCCCACACCTTGAGGTCGGCGGCGACGTAGGCGCGGGTGCCGTCGGGAGATATATCCACCCCCCAAGCTCCCGGGCCGGTGTCGATGGTGCCGGTGACGGAGTTGGTGGTGGTGTCGATCACCCACACCTTGTGGTCGCCGTGGGTGACGTAGGCGCGGGTGCCATCCGGGGTGATCGCCAAGAACCGCGGCTCGTCGCCGACGTCGATAGTGCCGGCGACGGCGCCGGTGGCGGTGTCGATCACCGACACCGCGTCGTTGGAGGGGTGGGTGATGTAGGCGCGGGTGCCGTCCGGGGTGAACGCCACGTCGGACGAGCCGTGTCCGACGTCGATGGTGCCGGTGACGGCGTTGGTGGTGGTGTCGATCACCGACACCGTGCCGCCGGTGATGTAGGCACGGGTGCCGTCGGGGGTGATCGCCACCCCGCCGCCTCCCTGGTCGACGTCGATGATGGTGGTGACCCTGTTGGTGGTGGCGTCGATCACCGACACCGTGTCGCTGGAGGGGTGAGTGATGTAGGCCTGGGTGCCGTCTGGGGTGAAGGCCACCTCGTTCGGCCGGTCGCCGACCTTGATGGTGTCGATGACGGTGCGGGCGTATTCGGCGTGCACGGTGCCGTCGTGCTCGGCGTACGCGGACGGAGCGGCCGCGACCGTCAGCCCGGCCGCCAGGGCAGCGGCCAATCCCGCCGCGTACCGGCCCCGGGTCCGGGGTCCCGAGCCGAGGGTACCCCGCGGTCGGGACGGGTCAACAATGGTGTGTGGCATCGTGATCGGACTCCTTCTATCCAGGACAGGACGCCGGTAGGTGCCGGCGCCGCTGTGGGCGCGGTACGCGGAAGGGCAGAACTGAAAACCGAATAATCCCCCCACTTTGGCGGGGACTATACGGGAGAATTGGGAAGAATGGCCGTCCACACGCCAGGGAGATATCGGAGCCGCGAGATGCCTCGCAGTTGACTGCGATCACGTACTCGGCCCCGTCGGAGGATCCGGTGGTCGATGCGTTCGCGAGATCCTCGGCGCCTTCTGCCAGCGGCTCCGCGGCCCCTCCCGGACAACCCCAACGAACTCCGATGCGCGGTCACCGTCATACGCCATCGGCCCGCATGAGCCGTGCTCAAGGAACTCGGCGCCAGGATCAGCCATGACGGACCTCGGCCACGCCGAGATCCGTTTCCTCGTCGACCGAGTCGATCAGGTCACTGAAGCCGAAATCGGTTGAGTTGCATGGACTCGGCTGTGTGCTAAGCTGAGCTTGCAGGCGTGAGAGTTGTGGCTACAACCTCGCGCCTTCGTCGTATCAACTGCAGCCACATCTCTCACGCTGACGGCCGAGTATGCCGTCCGCCCCCAGGCAGAACCCTTCTCTGTTCCGCTATATGAGGTTCGAATCGTTGGTAGAGAACGATATTGGCACATAGGACGATTGGCGAGTCCTGGAAACCGCTGGATGACATGCCACAGTCGGCAAGTTGTGTGCTCCGGACCTTCTGGCTGTGCTCGCCGTCCTCGTTGATGACGATGGCAACTGCAGCCACCTTGCCGAGGTCATCGAAAACGGCTGTGCCGTCGATGAGTATCCATCAACCGTAGACGGTACCCCGGCTCCTTCACCAAATAGGCCGGGAGTCGCTCGGGAACAACTCATTTCGTAGTTCGATCCACCGACACCATCTAGAAGACGTCCGGTTCGAATCGAATCCGGCTTGGATTCCACCACTCCCAATCCTCCGGGACACCCCGCCGCTGCAGCCCTTGTGCGCGGCCCGCCGCCATAGCGGCACGTCCCGGCACCCCTGTGAGCAGCCGGCCGGCGCCCAGGGGACGCGCCCGCCGACACTTCCCCACTGTCGGCGGGCGCCCGATCTTCACCCCAAGGCTACAACGCTGGCCACGAATCACGCACTGGCAGAGCCAAATACACAATCTCCCGATGATCTGTGACAACTACCGGTCTGTTGGCCGGCGGATCGTCGGCTACGGAATACGCAGGAGAAAAGCGTATTCCGTCCCTCGAATAGATAGGAAGACAATGACTGCACCGACCGAACCGCCCGAGATGGAGATCCACCTGCTCTGGATTCCTGGAACCGGCGCATCCGAACCTGGCGATCCCCGCAACTGGCAGCAAGTAAAGGAGGGATACACGCAAGAGGGATATTTCGACGAGAACGGGGAGTGGGTTGAGCCGAAGGTGTGGCCCGCGCAAACCAGCATGGGCCACGCGCTCATGAACGAGGTGTTCGACGTCCTGCCCGAGGCACTCCCGGAGTACTTTGGCAATCTCAACGTCATCCCGCAGTGGATCGGCTACCCCTCCTCCATCGGCCCAGTCGGCCCCGGCGACGAGAACCACTACGATTCTCGCCTCGAGGGGAAGCGGAAGGTCCTGGCGGAGCTCGAGAAGCTGCCCGTGGGCGCGAAGGCCATCATCGGCGGGTTCAGCCAGGGTGCCGGTGCCGCTTACGAGTTCGTCAACGAGGTAGCCTACGGCCAGCACGGGGCTGATGTGGCCGACAAGGTCGTTGCGGGCCTGTATGTCGCCAACCCGTTCCGGCCCGAGGGCTACACTAGCTGGGGCATGACGAAGGGGAGCGTCACTCCCGAGGGCTTCGGTGTCGCAACCTATTTGCACGACGGAAAGGAAGAGTTCACTGCGGAGGTCCACAAGAAGATCTGGCAGATCGAGATCATCAACGACAACGATCCGATCTGCAACGCGGACCCGGACGCCCTCGTTCGCGAACTCGCCGAGGTACTCGAGTTCTTCGAATTCGAAGGAAGCCTGATTACCAACCCGCTTACCAACGCGGGCCGGGTGATCGATGCGGCCGTCAACTTTATTGTGGATTCGGTCGTGACCTCGGGGAACATCTTCCACTTCATTGACCGGGTGGGCACGTTTATCGAGGACTTGAAGAAGTTCTCCGGTCTCGACGCCACCCCCGACGGTATTCTTGGTATCGAATCGGGCCCAACGGAGCACGTACATGCCTACAACGATCTAGCGGTCCGTAAGCTGCACATCCTCAACGAGGACACCGGCGAAATCGAGCCGAAGACGATCCTCCAGGCAGAGATGCCGTATATCGGGACGATCCTTCTCAACATCTTCAGCGGGATCATGCCTGAGGGTGGAAATCTGACTGTTGATGGATTTGAAGTTGCCGAATACTTCAACCAGCCCAACAAGGGCTACTTGGACACGAGCGATCGGTGGGATGGCTTCCCCGACACGGGCTCCTACCGCACATACGTCAACGACTCCAGGGCCTTCCAGTATGTCGGTTCCGCTCTTGTTGTTGCCACCAAGAGGGCTAGCGCCGCCCTGTACAGGACGCCGATGAACTCCGACGACATGGAGGTGTGGTCGAAGGTCGACGAAGTTCGGCCCACGGTATCCAGTGACCCGCTCGCCCCAATTCACACGGAGCTCATCGTCCGTTCCAATGACGACCAGACCGACTACGTCGCATTCCGGGTCTACAACGGCGGCGCGTCAGTCGAACTCGTCAGCGTGCAGGACGGCACCGCCACGGTCCGGGCGTCGTCTACTGCGGACAAGCTCGTCAAGGACGGCGACACCATCAAGATCACTGCGGTCGGTCAGCGGTTCGCGGCGTACATCCTCCGCACGGGTAGTGACGACAACGAGGTCATGGTGTGGGACGACACCGAGAATGTGTCGTCTGTGGGCTCGAGCCATCGGCGGGTCGGCCTGGGAGTCGAGGGGTACCGGAATGTCGCCGCAAGCTGGTTCTCGCCGGCCCTGGCGGACTGGAAGGCCAAGTCGCTTTGAGCCAGTTGCCAGTGACGTGACCTTGTTGTCGCGGTCCGGCATCTCCGGGTAGGCCTGCCCCAATGCAGTGACGGACGCGGGCCGAGGCAGGTCCGGCACCACGTTGGTGGTGCCGGACCTGTCGTCGGGTGATGGGCCGGGTTCTCGGTTACCGGAGCAGGTCTGCACGGGGGTAATGCTGTCCACGAATCGGCTTGTGGCAGAGGTGAAGAAGTCGGTACAACGAGGTGCCGCGACTGGCGGGAAGGGTGACTTTGCGTACGTGCTGTAGGGACTTCCGGCGAGTACGACCATGACGGCTGCCGCCGCCAGGACTTCGAGCACGGCTCGCTTGTGTGGCGTGCGGACGGCGTTATCAACATTGAAGGAGACAAGTGATGGATACCGACTCTGTTGCCGGCATTTTGCGGGCGAAGCTGGCCGATCAGCCGCTGGTGCGCAGGTACGCGAACACTGCGACGGCGGCGGTGATGGCGATTGTGGCTGTGTTGTGGACGGTGTTGTCGGTCGGTGTCGATGTGCCGTCCGGTGTCACCACCGCTGTGCTGGTGCTGATTTCGGTGGCCACGGTCGTCGGGGTGAAGTTCACCCCGAACGGTGTGACGGCGCGGCAGATCGACGAGATCGAGAAGTTCGCTGAACGTAGGGGGTGATCGTGGTGCCTCAGGAGGCATCCTCCGGGGTCGAGATTCCACTCGAGGCGACGACGCATCCGGTGGCGGTCGCGGGTTTCGTGGTGCTGGTTCTGCTGATCATCGCGGCGATGGGCCGGCGGTATGCCGAGGCGACGCTGATCCCGATGTGGCAGTGGATCACAGGTCGTGACAGCCGCGCCTACGCCGAGGTCGTCGCGGAGCTCGAGTTGGTGCAGCGGCAGCTGGAGGCGTCCCGGCAGGAACGCCGCGACGCCGATGAGCGGCACTCGCGGGAGATTGCGGAGTTGCGGGAGCAGCACTCGCGGGAGATCGGGGAGTTGCGCGCCCAGTACGAGGCGGACATGAGCCTGCTCTCGCAGGCCCTCGCCGATACCCAACGGCAACTTGTCGAGGTGCTCGCGGGTGTGAACGCCACCCGCGAGGCGGTCGAGTCCGCGCAGGGCGACGGCAACAACCGATGACAGACGAACGTCGAGGACGCCCCCACCTTCGGGTGGGGGCGTTTCGTCGTATCGAGGGGCTGGTCGGCACCCTCCGGGCAGCCGAGGGCAAACTCGGCGAAAGGCGGACGCCGAGGAACTGTCGACGGCGGCGGGAACAGGCGGACGGCCGCCCACCCGGGCGGGTGGAGGGCCGCCCGGGCGGTAGGGCTTGCCGGTCAGAACAGCCCGGTCAGTGAACCGAGGCTGCCGAGTGACGAATGGCCGATCACGGACACCACGTCGGCGTTCGCCTGGGTGACGTAGGCGCGGGTGCCGTCGGGGGTGATCGCCAGCCCGAGCGGCCAGTACTGTCCGGGTACCAGCCACCTCTGGCTGACCGTGATGGTCTCGACGACGGTGTTGCTGGTGGTGTCGATCACCGACACCCTGCCGTTAGCGGCGTGGGTGACGTAGGCGTAGGTGCCGTCAGGGGTGATCGCCACGTCGGCCGTCCCGTCGAGGATGTCGGCCACGGGGATGCTGGTGGTGACGCTGTTGGTGGTGGTGTCGATCACCCACACAGTGCCGTCGACGCCGGTGCCGTAGGCGCGGGTGCCGTCAGGGGTGATCGCCACGTCGTTCGTGTTGCCGCCGCCGACCTGGACGGTGTCGGTGACCCTGTTGGTGGTGGTGTCGACCACCGACACCGTGCCGCCAACGACGGTGACGTAGGCGCGGGTGCCGTCGGGGGTGAACGCCACCCGGAATGGCTCGGCGCCGACGTCGATCGTGCCGGTGACGGTGTCGGTGTTGGTGTCGATCACCGACACCAAGTCGTTGCCGAGGTCAGTGACGTAGGCGCGGGTGCCGTCGGGGGTGATCGCCACGTCGTACGGGCTTGCGCCGACGTCGATGGCGCCGGTGACGGTGTCGGTGTTGGTGTCGATCACCGACATCTTGCCGCCGGTGACGTAGGCGCGGGTGCCGTCGGGACTGATCGCCACCCGGGAGGCTCCCTGGCCGGTGTCGATGGTGGTTGTGACCCTGTTGGTGGTGGTGTCGATCACCGACACCGAGTCGCTGCTGCCGACGGTGACGTAGGCGCGGGTGCCGTCGGGGGAGATGGCCACGTCGTTCGGGCTATCGCCGACCTTGATGGTGTCGATGACGGTGCCGGCGTACTCGGCGTGCGCAGCCGGGGCGGACGTGAGCATCAGCCCCGCGGCCAGCGCGGCGGTGAATCCCGCCGCGTACGGTCGCCGGGTGCGGGGCCCCGGGCCGGGGGTACCCCGGCGGCGCGACGGGTCAACAGTGGTGTGGTGCATCGTGATCGGACTCCTTCGATCCAGGACGGGGCGCCAGCGGGCGCCGGCATCGCTGCGGTCTCGGGGACACGGAAAGACAGCAATGGAAACCGAATAGTCCCCCCGATTCGGTCCCATACATGACATACCGGTGCAGTCCGGAAGAGTGTTACATAGCGCACAAACGAACAAGATCTGGCGCGCCGTGCGAGTGAGCCAGCCGAGTCGACGCCGAAGCCAAGGGAAGAGACGGATGGCCGCCCACCCTGGGCGGGTGGACGGCCATTCCGTGCAGTGGAGCTTGTGGGTTGGAACAGCCCCGTCAACCGGCCGAGGCTGCCGAACGGCTAACGGTCTCCCGCCAACTCGGTCAGGCGCGTCTCTCTGAGTGCGCTCACCTCAGCCCGGAGAGTCTCTATCTGTGCAGTCAACCCTACGATGTGTTCTCGCGTGACAGCCTGATTCGCCTCGTCCTCTTCTCCGATGCGCTGCACGAGATAGGACGCCAGAGTTGCGGTAACGACACCGAGCAACGCGATGCCGGCGACCATCAGGCCCACCGCGATGACGCGTCCGGTTGTCGTGACCGGTGCGTAGTCCCCGTAGCCGACGGTGGTGACCGTGACGGTCGACCACCACAGTGCGTCGGGATATGTGGTGATGCCGGCGTCCGGAGCGGCTCTCTCGGCGTCGAGCATCGCGAGCGACGAAACCAGAATCAGGAGAATCGTCGATCCGGCCGCATAGCTGACGACCCTTCCACGTAGCGCCGTACCCACTGAGCGTTGGAGGACACCGAATAGTGTGACGAGCCGCAGCAGCTTCAGAGGTCTCAGTAGTGGCAGGACGACCATCGCGAGCTCGTGGAGGTGACGGAGTAGCCACTGCCCGCGTTGTTCGGCGAGTGCAAGTCTGACGAAGAAGTCCACCGCGAACAGGCCCCATGTGAGGGTCATTGTCGTGGCCGCGACGTATGCCGAGGTACCGGTTGGTTGGGCGAGAACGCTGAAGGCGTAGGCACTGAGGAAAACGATCGACGCTCCGATCATTGGCCACTCGGTTCGTTGTCGCCAAGACTCAGTGCTCATACCGGTGGTGCTCATACCCATGTCCGATTCATACCAAACGTGTCGATGCTGGAGTGGGCGGCCACGTGGTAAATGTGGGCCCCTCTACACAGACCAGAGGCCGGTCTTGGAGACGGAACCGGCCTCTGGTGCTCTTCGCTGCTACAGAGCGAAGCCGTCGCCCCCATTCGGGGCGGCAATTGTGAAAGTCGGGTGCTTCTGGCCTGCACCGTGCTTCTGGAGCTGCACACGGAAACCGGACGCACCGCGGCGTGGTCCGACGACTCTGCCGAAGCACCAGTCTCCGTTGTCCAGTGAAACGAGCGTCTTTCGCCCGCGACGCAGCATGGCTCACTCTCCCGAATTTCCCGACGACCCGACGCATTCAGAATCCCGCTCAGGTAACGAGGGGGACACGTCCGAAGTACCCATCCGTCTACCTGTTTCGGCCCGGTGGGTATACCTCAGCTGCCGAAATCAGGTTCCTACCAGCTGAAAGTGGGCCTTGTGTCGGTGAACTGGATCACTACGGCGGCGTCACTGTGAGCGATTCCGCACGCACTGTGCGGCCGCGCCTGCCGGTTCCAAGGGAAGCTCGGCTTGATCGAGAAGAACAAGCACCAGGGCGCGGATTTGACCGCGCCCTGGTGCTTGTGTCGGGTATGTCGTCCGCCGGCGTTCGGGGAAGCGACCGCAGGATCTCGATCCTCGCGTTCTGCTGCCGATGGGCGGTCAGGCGATGCGTATGGTGGTTCGGTCGAGCGCCCTTTACCGGTCCTGGGGCGCGGTGGCGGGTGCATCTCCGAACATTGCCGCGATGCGAGACTTGATCTCCTCGGTGCTGATTGTTCCGGTGCGGAGTTCGCTCGCGTTGGTCTGCCGGCTGTTCGTGGAGTGATTCATGCGACTGTGTCCGTGCCTTCCAGGTGCATCGTTTGCCGTCCGGCAATTTTCGATACCGGAGTGATCGGTGGCGTGGCCCATATGTCGGGTCGCAGCGCCAAGATCAGGTTAGTGATGGGCAGGTCACCCGGAAGCGAACCGGACGAGTGGTTATACAAACGGAATCAACGTGCTCCGAACGGTGGCGCAATCGTTACGACTCCCCGGCGTGTCCGGGACGATGGTCCCTAGGCTCGGGGAATGTCCGCACTTTCGGTCCCTGCCCCTGACGGTCCGATCGACGCCGTGCTCGAAACTCCCGGCGACGCGACACCTCCGCCGTGGCCGGGTGTGGTCGTGGTGCACGACGCCCTCGGCGTCGGGCGCGACATCCGAGACATCACCTCCAGAGTCGCCGCCCACGGCTATCTGACGCTGACCCCGGACCTGTACTCGCGTGGCGGCCGCGCCCGGTGCGTCGTCCGCGTCTTCCGCGAACTGTTCGCCCGACAGGGCCGGGCCGTCGACGACCTACTCGCGGCTCGCGATCTCCTCGCCGCCCGTCCCGACTGCACCGGTCGGGTCGGGGTCATCGGATTCTGCATGGGCGGCGGATTCGCACTCGTCCTCGCACCCAAGGATTTTGCGGCGTCGGCACCGTTCTACGGGCAACTGCCACGCAGCATCGACGACGCACTGCGTGGTGCTTGCCCCGTCGTCGGAAGTTACGGCCGACGGGACCCGATGTTGTGGAACGCGGGGCCGCGGTTGGACGCAGCCCTGACTCGACTCGACGTCGAGCACGATGTCGTGACCTACCCGGGTGTAGGGCACAGCTTCGCGAACCGCATCGCAGTCGGGAAGGGCAACACTCTCCTGCGGATCGCCGGTATGGGGTACGACCAGGAGAAGTCCGAGGACGCGTGGCGTCGAGTATTCGCCTTTTTCGACGCCCACTTGTCAAGTGGGTCCGAGTGACAGGTCGGGACCGCGGACGCCCTTGAGCCAACGCCCGGGCAAGCGTCCGGCGAGATCGCTGAGCGGGCCCACTGCGGCATTGAGGATCCCGACGGTCTCCTGCAGCAGGTCGATGCTGGCACCCATACGTTGCAGGTTCGGCGCCAACGACGTCAGCGTCTCGGACAGCGCGACGATCTGATCGAGCGGTCCGCCTTCGGCGATCAGCCGTTCGAAGGCGCCCTCGTCGGCAAGGATCGTCTCGAGAATGCCTCCCTTCTTCGTCAGCCGTTCGAGCGCTCCGTCGTCGGCGGTGAGCCGGTCGACCAGACCACCCGGCGCGAGGAGACGTTCCAGCGGCCCGTCCTCCGCGAGTACCCGATCGAGGGGCCCGTCCTCGGCGAGTACCCGCTCGAGCGGGCCACCCGGAGCGAGCACCCGCTCGAGCGGGCCACCGTCGGATGTGAGGCGGTCGATGACGCCACCCGGCGCGAGTAGACGGTCCAGCGGGCCCTCCGGCTGCAGTGCCTGGCCGAGCGGGCGGTCCTCGGACGCGAGCGCCGCGAGCTGCTGGACCAGCTGCAGCGGGCCCCGCGGGTTGGCGAGCGGCACTGCACCCACGCTCGCTGCGGTGGTGCTGGACAGAGCCACCCGCGCGGTCGACAGCGCGGTCTCGGCGCCCTCAACGGCCGAGACCGCGATGGTGAACCCGGCTCGGACCGGAATCGAGACGGCTGACACCAGGTTCATCCGTTTACTGTAACTCCCGGCGCACGGCAAAACGGGCGGTCGGTCAGTGCAGGACCTTGAGCCCGATCACGCTGCCGATGATGGCGACGACCAGCAAGCCCTTCGCGATCGAGGCGCTCTCGCTGCCGGTGAGCATCGCAAACGCGACCGTGAGTGATGCGCCGATTCCGACCCACACCGCGTAAGAGGTGCCCGTGGGTAGGGTGCGCATCGCGTAGCCCAGTCCGACCATGCTCAACAGCAACGCGACCCCAAAGACGATCGTCGGCCAGAGCCGAGCGAACCCTTCGGACCTACCAAGGGCGGTGGCCCACACCGCTTCCAGGACACCAGAGATGACGAGGACGATCCAAGCCATGATGGTTCAACTCCCCAGACACCGTCTTGTCGCTGGCCGGGTACGGTGTGCTCGTCCGGGTGTCGATCGACAGGTTCAAAAATACCCAATCCGATCACCGATTCCCGCAATGGTTGCCGAAATCACCGCCTTCCCCCATTTCCTGAACTCCCGTTCGGTGAGCAGCAAGCATTCACAGGAACCTCCCAGGGAACGCCCAGCCAGTCTCCAGATTGGTCGCGGACCCTGACGGGGTGAACGAAACGCCGGAGGCCCGTGTCCTGATCGTCGACGATGAACCGACGCTGACCGAACTGCTGTCGGTCAGTCTCCGCTTCCAGGGATTCGAGGTGGGTACCGCCACGAACGGTGCGGAAGGCCTGGACAAGGCACGAACTTTCCGGCCTGATGCGTTGATCCTCGACGTCATGATGCCTGGCATGGACGGGTTCGGAATGCTGCGGCGTCTGCGAGCCGACGGAGTCGAGGCCCCGGTCTTGTTCCTCACGGCGCGAGATGCTGTGGAGGACAAGGTGGCCGGTCTGACGATCGGTGCCGACGACTACGTCACCAAGCCGTTCAGCCTCGAGGAGGTTGTCGCCCGGCTACGGGTGATTTTGCGCCGGGTCGGCCACGGCGACCAGGAGAAACAGTCGTCCCGTGTTCGTTTCGCCGACATCGAACTCGACGACGAAACCCGTGAGGTGTGGAAGGCCGGCGAACTGGTGCCCCTCTCGCCAACCGAATTCACCCTGCTCCGGTACTTCATGGTCAATGCCGGAACCGTGCTGAGCAAGCCGCGGATCCTCGACCACGTGTGGAACTACGACTTCGGCGGTGAGGTCGGGGTCGTCGAGTCGTACGTTTCGTACCTGCGTCGCAAGATCGACACCACCGAGCCGCGCCTGATCCACACGCTGCGGGGCGTCGGCTACGTGATGCGTGAGCCACGGTAGGCGGAGACGATGAGGCGCCTGCGTGCGTTGCCATTGCGGATCACGCTCGTTGCGGCGCTGCTCCTACTCACCGCCGCCGGACTGCTCGTGTCCGGGATCGCGGTGACCTCGGCGATGGAGCGTTCGCTCCTGGACCGGACGGACAGGCAGTTGTTGGACGCCGCGCACGGCTGGGCGAAACCTGGGCGGATGATGCCGCCGCTGTCCGCGCCCAGCCTCGACCGCGCACCGAGTCCCGATCGCCCGCCCAGCCAGTTCTACGTCCGGGTCACTCAACGCGACGGCACGGTGCGGCTCGAAGTCAACGACGAAAGTATCGGTACGACACCGGAAATCGTGTCCGATCCGGGGCCGGTGACGGTCGGGTCCACCGACGGCAGCAACACTAGGTGGCGGGAGATCAGCGTGGCCACGCCGATCGGTAGGACGACGCTGGCGGTCAAGTTGACCGACATCGACGCCACCGTAGAACGCCTCATCGTGCTCCAGGTGGGCGTTGGGGCAGGGGTGCTGGTGGTGCTCGGGTTCGTCGGCTACCTCGTGGTGCGGCGCAGCCTGAGGCCGCTGCGCGAGGTCGAGGAGACTGCGGCCAGGATCGCGGCCGGCGACCTGCACCGCCGGGTGCCTGAGTGGGATCAGCGCACCGAGGTCGGCCGCCTGTCGACGGCGCTGAACGGCATGCTCGCCCAGATCCAGTCGGCGTTCGCGTCGACCGCCGCGTCGGAGGAGTCGGCGCGACGGTCCGAGGAAAAGATGCGCCGATTCGTCGCCGATGCCAGCCACGAGCTCCGCACCCCTTTAGCAGCTATCCGGGGGTTCGCCGAGTTGTATCGGCAGGGCGCGTCGACCGACAGCGAGATGGTGATGAACCGGATCGAGAACCAGGCCAAACGCATGGGGTTGCTCGTCGAGGATCTGCTGATGCTCGCCCGCATGGACGCCCAGCGCCCCACGGAATTCCATCCGGTGGACCTGCTGGCGCTGGCCAGCGATGCCGTGCACGACGCGCGTGCGATTGCGCCGCAGCGGGGCATCACGCTGGAGATATTGCCCGATTCGGGTCCGGCCGAGGTGTTGGGCGACGATGCCCGACTGCGACAGGTAGCCGGCAATCTGGTCAACAACGCGCTCGAGCACACGCCCGACGATGCATCGGTGACCGTACGGGTCGGAACCGACGGTGCCGACGTGATCCTCGAAGTGGCCGACACCGGACCGGGGCTGGCTGAGGACGATGCGGCTCGGGTGTTCGAGCGGTTCTACCGCACCGACGAATCTCGGACCAGGACGAGCGGGGGCAGTGGACTCGGCCTCTCGATCGTTGCGGCGATCGTCAAGGCGCATCACGGAACCGTGACCGTGGACAGCGCACCCGGAAGGGGCGCCACCTTCCGGGTGCGACTTCCGCAGGGGTGAGTCGTATCAGTCGGGAACGAACTCGCCGTCGCCGAGCTCGCGCAACGCCGACTTGATCTTGGCCGCGGCCTCGTCCATGGATTCCGGTAAGGGGTTCGGGTCGGCATTCGAGATGTCGAAGTCACCCATGCTGTACGCAGGGAAGACGTGCATGTGCAGGTGAGGAACCTCGAGGCCCGCGATCAGGAAGCCCGCACGGGGCGCGTCGAACGCCTTGCGAACGGCCCGTGCGATTTTGCGGGAGACAGCGGTGCACTTGTCGAACACTTCACCGTCGACGTCCTGCCACTGGTCGACCTCCCGCCGGGGTACGACGAGCGTGTGGCCCTGTGTGATCGGCGCGATGGTGAGGAACGCAACGACGTCCTCGTCCTCCCAGACGAACCGTCCCGGTATATCGCCGGCAATGATGGCGCTGAAGACTGAAGGCATACGGGGAGGATAGGCGGCGCCGACCGGTACCGGTACCGCGCCCGCGGCTGTGTCGGTCCGACCAGCTGAGACCTTGTCGTGACCTTCCAATATCACGGAACGGTATGTCGGATCAAGTTTGGTCGTTCACACTGATTGTCGATCGCCACATCTGGTCGGGGACGTGCTACCTGAGGGAGTGCCATGTCCAAGTTCGCTTTGCGTCCTCGTCGGCTCCTGGTCTCAGCTGTCATCGCTTCGGCCGCAGCAGGATTGGCGCTGCCCGGTCAGGCGAGTGCCGAGTCCTCGCTCGACATCGTCGATTCACTGTCAGCCACGACCCTGGTCAACGGGGCACTGTCGGTCGTGGGCGGATGTCAGACATCCAACCGTGATCTGATCACGAGCTGTACCAGACTCGAGACCCTGACAACCCAGGTTCCCGTGATGCTGGCGCTCAACCCCTTCACCACGAACATCGTCGTGCTCGGTGCGGGTCTCTACCCGAATGGGACGATGCGGCCCGTCCTGGTATCCCGGATGCAAGCGGCCCTCCAACTGGCGCAGCGGTTTCCGTTCGCGCCGATCATCGTGGCCGGCGGCGTCCCGCAGTCCGGGGTTACCGAGGCGCAGGCGATGCGGCAGTGGTTGGTCGCGAACGGAATCCCGGCATTCCGGATCACCGAGGAAAATACGTCACGTTCCACCGTCGAGAACGCGATCAATACGAACGCGATCCTGAAGCAGCGTGGAGCACCGGGAGCGGTCGTCGTGACCAGCCCCGACCACTTGGAGCGGGCCATGATCGACTTCCGCGTCGCCGTCAAGGGGCGGATCCCCATCGCGGGCGTGATCGCGCCCTGATGAGGCTCCGATAAGACCGGGCTACAAGAACATTCGCGACCTAGTGGACATCTCGGTCGCGGGCTGACAGGAAGCTCACAGCGCGGATTCAGCCGGCCCGGAGCGTCGCTCCGCACCCTTGTGGGCATGACGACCGAACCCCAGCCCGCGCTTGACCTGCATCATCCCGAGGTGGTGACCACCGCACCCGCTCTCGACATCGTGGTACCCGTGTACAACGAGCAGGCAGCGCTCGCCAAGTGCGTCCGACGCCTGCGAAGTTACCTCCATACCGAGGTCCCGTACACGGCCCGGATCACCATCGCGGACAACGCGAGTGTGGACCGGACTCTGAATATTGCGCAGGCATTGGCCGACGAGTTCCCCGACGTGCGCGTCCTGCACCTCGACGAGAAGGGGCGGGGCCGGGCACTGCGTGCCGCATGGGGACGATCTGACGCCAAGGTGCTGGTCTACATGGACGTCGATCTGTCGACCGGACTGGAAGCGCTGATGCCCCTCGTCGCCCCGCTGCTGTCGGGGCATTCGGATCTCGCGATCGGCTCACGTCTGGCCCGCTCGTCCCGTGTGGTGCGCGGACCGAAGCGCGAATTCATCTCCCGTGGCTACAACCTGATCCTCCGGGGGACGTTGCACGCGCACTTCTCCGACGCCCAGTGCGGGTTCAAGGCGGTGCGAGCAGACGTGGCGCAGGCACTTCTGCCCCTGGTGGAGGACGGAGATTGGTTCTTCGACACCGAACTGCTCGTGTTGGCCGAACGGGCGGGGATGCGGATCCACGAGGTCCCCGTCGACTGGATCGACGACGCGGACAGCCGGGTGAACATCGTCGCGACAGCTGTCGCCGACCTCAAGGGCATCGCACGGGTGGGGCGCGCTCTCGCGACCGGTGCGCTGCCCCTGGCGTCGCTACGGGAGAGCCTAGGTCGGGGCGCACTCGTTCCCGGATCGCAGCCCGCGATGCTGAGGCAGCTTGTGCGGTTCGCGGTGGTCGGTGTCTCGAGCACGCTCGCGTACGCAGTGCTTTTCCTTGCGCTCCAGGGTGCGGTGGGGTCGCAGTGGGCCAACGCCATCGCACTCCTGATCACCGCGATCGCGAACACCGCGGCCAACCGGGCCTTCACGTTCGGTGTGCGTGGTCGCCGAGGTGTGGGCCGCCACCACCTACAGGGGCTGATCGTGTTCGGGTTCGGCCTCGCCGTCACGAGCGGGTCGCTCGCAGCTCTGCACGGGTTCGCGCCGGCAGCCTCTCCACATCTCGAGCTCGCGGTTCTGGTAGTCGCGAATCTCGTTGCCACACTTTGTCGATTCATCGGTCTGCGCTGGGTGTTCCGCCACGGCGCCGTGGAAGGAGTCACCCGATGAGCATCACCGTCGATCGCTCGATGGAGGCCGCGCAGCCGGCTGCACCCAAGTCGAACCGCGAGTACTGGGCGCTGGCCGGGCTGCTTCTCGCTACTGCGGTCGCGTACCTGTGGAACCTCAGCGCATCGGGATGGGCCAACGTGTTCTATTCAGCTGCAGCGCAGGCAGGTTCGGAATCGTGGAAGGCATTCTTCTTCGGTTCCTCCGACGCGGCCAACTCGATCACCGTCGACAAGCCGCCAGCCTCGCTGTGGGTGATGGCGCTGTCGGTGCGGGTGTTCGGGCTCAATTCGTGGAGCATCCTGGTTCCGCAGGCGCTGATGGGCGTGGCGTCCGTCGCGCTGCTGTGGGCTACCGTGCGCCGCTACTTCGGCGGCGCCGCGGGCCTGCTCGCGGGCCTCGTACTCGCGCTCACACCCGTTGCGGTGCTGATGTTCCGGTTCAACAATCCGGACGCCCTGCTGGTTCTGCTGATGATCGCAGCGGTGTGGGCGTTGCTTCGGGGGGTCGAGGACGGCCGCACCCGGTGGCTGGTGCTGACCGGTGCGCTGGTGGGCCTGGGCTTCCTCACGAAGCAACTCGCGGCGATGTTGGTGATACCACCGCTCGCGCTGACCTACCTGATCGCCGGCCCGCCCAAGCTGGGCAAGCGGATCTTGCAACTGTTCGCGGCCCTCGGCGCACTGGTCGTCTCGGCGGGATGGTGGGTGCTCGCCGTCGAGCTGTGGCCTGCCGACTCACGACCGTGGATCGGTGGCTCACAGAACAACTCGATCCTTGAACTGACTCTGGGCTACAACGGTTTCGGCCGGCTCAACGGTATTGAGCCGGGGAGCGTAGGGAGGGGGGCGAGTATGCCCGGCGGCGAGTCCGGTGGAGGCACACCCGGCCCCGGCAGTTGGGGCGGGACCGGCATCACGCGGCTGTTCGATTTCGAACAAGGCGGGCACATTGCTTGGTTGGTGCCTGCCGCACTGATCCTGCTGGCGGCCGGCCTCGTGCTCCGCGGGCGCGCCGCCCGCACCGATCTGCGTCGAGCGTCCTTTGTGGTGTGGGGATCGTGGCTGCTCGTAACCGGCCTGGTGTTCAGCTACATGGAGGGCATCTTCCACGCGTACTACACGGTGGCACTGGCCCCGGCGGTCGCGGCACTCGTCGGTGCTGGATCGGTGACGCTCTGGCGCCACCGCGACGCGGTGGGTGTGCGGATCGTTGCGGCCGTGACGGTTGCGACGATTGCGGTGACGGCGTGGATCCTGTTGGGACGCAGCGCCGATTTCGTTCCTTGGCTGCGGTGGATGGTCGTCGTGGCAGGCGTACTCGTGGCGGTCGCGATGCTGGTGCCCGCGGCGCTGCGCGGGCGCGGGACTGTCGTCGTGATCGGGGCGGCGCTGTTCACCGGGCTTGCCGGTCCAGCGGCCTACGCGGCCAACCAGGTTACGTCAGCGCAGACCAGTGGACTCCCGTCGGTCATGACCACGACCGCGAACACCCGTTCGCTCCCCTCGGTCGGGCCTCAGGTCGACGGTGAGACGCTGGGTGCTCCCGGTGGCGCGCCGGGTGCTCCCGGTGGGCGGCCGGGTGGCGGACCCTCGCCGGACGGGATGGGTGGCGCACCGGGTGGTCCCGGTGGGCGGCCGGGTGGCGGATCGCCGCCGGACGGGATGGGCGGCGTTCCGGATGGTCCCGGTGGGCGGCCGGGTGGCGGACCCCCGCCGGCCGGGATGGACGGTGCTCCGGGTGGCGGTCCGGGTGGTCCCGGTGGGCGGCAGGGCGGAGGAATGATGTCTGCCGACGCACCCGGTGACGAACTGACCGCTCTGCTGCGTACCGATGCCGACGACTTCACCTGGGTGGCCGCTACCGTCCGCTCGAATGCTGCGGCAGGCTACCAACTCGCCACCGAGAGTCCGGTCATGCCGATCGGAGGGTTCAACGGCACCGATCCGTCGCCGACGCTCGAGCAGTTCCAGCAGTACGTGGCGGACGGCAGGATCCACTACTTCATCGCCGGCGGCGCAGACCAAGGCGGCGGGGGATCACGGGGAACCGCGTCGGAGATCACCGAGTGGGTACAGTCCGAGTTCACGCCGGACACGGTCGACGGCGTCACGATCTACGACCTGACGCAATGACTGGACAGCCACCGATACGGCCCGCAGTGACGAGGGCGGGGGTCGTCGAGACCTCGTCACTCGGGTTGGTCGCTCGGGTCGTAGGCTGGCACCCGTGCGCGTACTCGTGATCGGCTCCGGAGCCCGTGAACATGCCCTTCTGCTGGCCCTGGCCCGCGACCCGGGTGTCGACAAGCTGATGTGTGCCCCCGGCAACGCCGGGATCGCTCGGATCGCCGAGACCCACGCCGTCGACGTCGCCTCCGGTGACGCGGTCGTTGCGCTCGCGAAGGCTGTGTTGGCCGACTTGGTCGTCATCGGGCCCGAGGTGCCGCTGGTTCTCGGCGTCGCCGACGCCGTTCGGGCCGCCGGTCTCGCGTGCTTCGGCCCGTCCGCGGCGGCCGCGCGCATCGAGGGCTCCAAGGCGTTCGCGAAGGACGTCATGGCGGCAGCCGGCGTCCGTACCGCGCACAGCGAGGTCGTCGACAACCCGGCCGAGCTCGATGCGGCCCTCGACCGTTTCGGTCCCACCTGGGTGGTCAAGGATGACGGACTGGCGGCCGGCAAGGGCGTCGTCGTCACGCCCGACCGTGGCACCGCACGCGACCACGCCGCCGAGTGCCTCGAGAACGGCCACCCCGTGTTGCTCGAATCGTTCCTCGACGGCCCGGAGGTGTCGCTGTTCTGCCTGGTGGACGGTGAAACCGTGGTTCCGCTGCTCCCGGCGCAGGACCACAAGCGCGTCGGCGAAGGTGACACCGGCCCGAACACCGGTGGCATGGGCGCCTACACACCGGTGCCGTGGCTGCCGGGCGAGACGGTCTCGCAGATCGTGGAGGAGGTCGTCAAGCCGGTCGCGGCCGAGCTGGTGAAGCGGGGCTGCCCGTTCACCGGCTTGCTGTACGCGGGGCTGGCGATCGGAAGCGGCGGCCCTGCCGTCGTCGAGTTCAACTGCCGCTTCGGTGACCCCGAGACCCAGGCCGTCCTGGCGCTGCTCGAGAGCCCGCTCGGCGAGGTCCTCAACGCCACCGCAACCGGCGCCCTGTCTTCGATCCCGCCGCTGCAGTGGCGCGACGGTTCCGCGGTCACCGTCGTGCTGGCGGCCGAGAACTACCCGTCGACCCCGCGCACCGGCGACGCGATCACCGGTGCGGACGGGGATGGCATCCTGCACGCAGGCACCGCACTCGTCGACGAGCGGGTGGTCTCCGCCGGTGGTCGGGTCCTCAGCGTGGTCGGTGTTGGAGCCGACCTGAGCGGAGCCCGCGAGGACGCTTACGAGAAGATCTCCGGGATCAAGTTGCCCGGCAGCCACTTTCGCAGGGACATCGGCCTCGCCGCGGTCGAGGGCCGGATCGCACTGCCCTGAAAGGGTTCAACGCGACTGCCCTGAAAGGGCTCAATGCCACTGCCCTGATAAGGGCTCGACGCCACTGCCCTGATAAGGGCCTGACACCACTGCCCTGAAAGGGCCTGACACCACTGCCCTGAAAGGGCCTGACACCACTGCCCTGAAAGGGCCTGACACCACTGCCCTGAAAGGGCCTGACACCACTGCCCTGACGGGCCTCGACACTTCAGCAACAGGAGCTGCCCTGCCCGGAACCGTCCCGAGCACCGCCAGAGAACGGCATGTCGGTTCCACAACCGGCGAAAATGCCGTAGTGACGGGAGAAATCTCCCAGGAACTGGAAGTGCGGAGAAAAGCGGGTCTCGGAAAGCATGCGCCAGGTGTTGCCGCAAACGGGGAATACCCTGCCGGTCTCGATCTCGTGATGCTCGTCGAGCAGGAAACGCCCAGGCTGGTTGGGGATGCTGCCCTGGTAGACCACCGCCTGGCCGTAGTCCTCGCAGGCGCTCTCGAGCCCCTCGAGCTTGAACAGGCGGTAGGTCGCCGAATGGAAGCGGATGTTTCCGGTCTTGGCCGCCACCTCGGGGCTGCTGATGTCGAGCGGACGATCGGTCACGAGGCGGGGATCGGCGAACCCGCAGCGTTTGGCCAGCGTCAGGAAATCGTTCCAGTACAGGGCACCGCTCAGGCACTCTCCGTACAGCACCGGGTCCTCGCGCAGCACTTCGGGCACCCTGCGATCCGCGTAGACATCCGAGAAGTAGAACTCGCCTCCGGGCTCGAGAAGCCTGTATACCCCGCGCAGCACGGCTTCCTTGTCGGCCGCGAGGTTCACCACGCAGTTGGAAACGATGACATCGAAACTACCGGGCTCGAGGGGTAGCGCCTCGAGTTCCTCGATGTAGCCCTTCAGGAAGTTCGTGTTGGCGAAGCCGAAACGTTCGCTGTGCCAGTCCTGGTGCTCGCGGGCCACGTCGAACTGTTCATCGGTCATGTCGACGCCGGTCACCCGGCCCTCGCTGCCGGCAAGTTGTGCGAGGGCATAGACGTCGCGTCCGGTTCCACAGCCGAGATCGAGAACTCGGCAGCCGTCCAGCAGAGCCGGGGCCACGAGCCCGCAACCGTAGTAGCGAGCGAGCACATCCGGATGGATAGCGGCCAATACCGGCTTCAACCAGTCGGGGATGCTCTCCGCGTCACAACAGGTGCTGGTCTTGAGATCGTCGCTGCTTTGCAGCTGCCGACCGTAGTAATCGCTGACTTCATGTCGCAGCTTGTCGATGGCGATGGACTCGTTCATGGTGCTGCACTCCCGGTTGTCGGGCTCCTGGAGTTGGTGACGGATTCGCCGAGGGAGATACGGCCAACCGTCCATGCTTCCCTGGGCACAGCCGCCGCCTCGACCCTACGCGCGAAATCGAGGTGCTGCCGGTGCCCGCTCGGGGGCGGGGGGAGAGGGGAAGGGAGAGGGGAAGGCCAAGTCGTATCGGGGTCGTATCGGGGACGTGTCGGCGCCTGAACGAGTGGGCCACGATAGCGTCAGGGTGTGCGCTCCGAATCTCAGCGGTCCAACATCCAGACCTTCCACGTGATGGACGTGTTGAAGGCGGCTACCGAGCGTCAACGCACCCACGGTGACGTCCTGTCCCTCGCGGCCGGCCAGCCGTCCACGCCCGCGCCGGCGCCGGTGCTGCGCGCGGCGCGGGAGGCCCTGGACAATCAGCTGCTCGGCTACACCGAGACATTCGGGATCGAACCGCTCCGCGAGGTCATCGCCGATTACCACCGGCGACGGTCGGGGATCGACGTACACGCCGACGAAGTCATCATCACCACCGGCTCGTCGGGTGCGTTCACACTGCTGTTCCTGGCCGCGTTCGAAGCCGGGGACACGGTTGTCGTGGCTCGTCCGGGTTATCCCGCCTACCGGAACACGTTGGCGGCGCTGGGCTGCAATGTCGTCGAGATCGACTGCGGTCCGCAGACCCGATTCCAGCCCACGGTCGCGATGCTCGAGGCCCTGGAGCAGTCGGGTACGTCACCGGCGGGGCTGATCGTTGCGAGCCCCGCCAACCCCACCGGCACGGTGATCGACCCCGCCGAGCTCGCAGCACTGGCCCGCTGGTGCGAGGAGCACGACACGCTGTTGATCTCCGACGAGATCTACCACGGTATCGAGTTCGGTGGTGCCGACAGTGCCGACAGTGCCGACAGTGCCGACAGGGACGTCCAGTCGACCGCCTGCGTGTGGGAGACGTCGCGTGAGGCCGTCGTCGTCGGGTCGGTATCGAAGTACTTCTCGATGACCGGGTGGCGGCTGGGCTGGACGCTGGTGCCCGAGCGCCTCCGTCGGGCGATGCAGCGACTCGCGTCGAACATGACGGTGTGCCCGCCGACGATCTCGCAGTACGCCGCACTCGAGGCGTTCTCGGACGAATCCCGCGCCGAGCTCGACGGCCACGTCCAGCGGTACGCCGTGAACCGGGAACTGCTGCTGACGGGCCTGCCGAAGCTGGGACTCACGGACCTGGCACCTGCGGACGGCGCGTTCTACGTCTATGCCGACATCGCGCACCTGACCGACGACTCGACGGCGTGGTGCGCTCGGCTGCTCGCCGAAACCGGACTGGCGCTGGCGCCGGGTGTCGACTTCGACACCGCCCACGGCGACCGCACCGTGCGCCTGTCGTTCGCGGGATCGACCGCCGAGATCCGGGATGCTCTGCACCGGCTCGAGCGATGGCTGCCCGAGCCGAAGTAGGTGCGAGCCGGCGGCGATCGTCCAATGCGCCATGGCACGGTCCCCGACCTGGCACGATGAAGGGATGACATCCGCCCCGACCCCTAAGGGCGAGAGGCGTCGGCAGGCACTCGTGACTGCCGCGGCGGATCTCTTGCTCGAGGGCGGCTTCGACGCCGTCCGGCATCGAGCCGTGGCCTCCCGTGCGGATCTTCCTCTCGCGTCCACCACCTACTACTTCGGGTCGCTGGACGAGTTGGTAGCGCTCGCCGTCGAACACAACGGCAACCGTGAACTCGACACGATGCGTGAGCGGGTCGACGGCCTCCCTCAGCGGCGACGCGGGGGCGAAGCCACGGTCGACCTGATCGTGGAGTTGCTGGTGGGGCCGGACGAGGTCGATGACAGCGGACGGGAGCGGCTGATTGCACGGTATGAGCGGTTCCTCGCGTCCGCCCGGCATCCCGAGTTGCGGGATGTCCAACTGCGGCTGCGGGCTCAGCTCGACGATCTGCTCGCCGAGGTGCTGCGGCGGTCCGGCCGCATCGTCTGGGATACGCGGTTGCGCCGGTTGGTCGCCGTCGTCGACGGCGTTGTGGTGGGGGCCCTGAGCGAGGTCGATCCCGATCCACGGGCGATGGTACGGGCGATGCTGCTCGACCTGATAGACGACCTGGCCCCGTCGAGAATGCACTGACGAGGGCGTTCGGGTCCGGCCGTAGACTGAGGACTCGTGAGTCGCATCCCGAATGTCCTTGCCACCCGCTACGCCAGCACCACCCTGAGGGAGCTGTGGTCGCCGGAGCGCAAGATCGTGCTCGAGCGTCAGCTGTGGTTGGCGGTGCTCCGCGCACAGGCCGAGCTCGGCATCGATGTCCCGCGCGAGGCCCTCGAGGACTACGAGCGGGTCCTGCACCGGGTTGATCTCGACTCGATCGCCGAGCGGGAGCGCGTGACCCGTCACGACGTGAAGGCGCGCATCGAGGAGTTCAATGCACTCGCCGGACACGAGCACGTCCACAAGGGCATGACCAGCCGCGATCTCACCGAGAACGTCGAGCAGCTGCAGGTGCTTCGCTCGCTCGAGCACGTATACGACCACGGTGTCGCCGTCGCCGCCCGTCTGGGCGAGCGAGCCGCTGAGTACACCGGCATCGTGATGGCCGGACGCTCGCACAACGTTGCCGCGCAGGCCACCACCCTCGGCAAGCGGTTCGCCTCGGCCGCCGACGAACTGCTGGTCGCTCTCACCCGGGTCCGCGAACTCATCGACCGCTATCCGTTGCGCGGCATCAAGGGGCCGATGGGCACCGCCCAGGACATGCTGGACCTCCTCGACGGTGACGCCGCCAAGCTCGAGCAGCTCGAGGCCAAGGTCGCCGAGCATCTCGGCTTCGCGCACGTGTTCACCAGTGTCGGCCAGGTGTACCCGCGCTCGCTCGATCACGATGTGCTGTCCGCGCTGGTCCAGGTCGGTGCCGCGCCGTCCTCGCTGGCCCACACCATCCGCCTGATGGCCGGCCACGAGCTGGTCACCGAGGGCTTCCAGCCCGGTCAGGTGGGCTCGTCGGCGATGCCGCACAAGATGAACACGCGCTCGTGCGAGCGGGTCAACGGCCTGCAGGTGGTGCTGCGCGGCTACGCCTCGATGGCCGCCGAGCTGGCCGGTGCACAGTGGAACGAGGGCGACGTATTCTGTTCGGTCGTCCGCCGTGTCGCGCTGCCCGACGCGTTCTTCGCGATCGACGGGCAGATGGAGACGTTCCTGACGGTGCTCGCCGAGTTCGGCGCCTATCCGGCCGTCATCGAGAACGAACTGGCCCGCTACCTGCCCTTCCTCGCCACCACCAAGGTCCTGATGGCGGCCGTCCGCGCCGGCGTGGGGCGCGAGACCGCGCACCAGGTCATCAAGGAGCACGCCGTCGCCGTCGCGCTCGGGATGCGTGAAGAGGGTAGGGAGCCCGACCTGCTCGATCGCCTCGCCGCCGACGAGCGTCTGGGGCTCGACCGGGCCGCACTCGACGAGGCACTCGCCGACAAGAGCGCCTTCGTCGGTGCCGCGGGTGCGCAGGTCGATTCGGTGGTTGCCGAGGTGCAGAAGCTCGTCGACGCCAACCCCGACGCCGCTCGATACGTTCCCGGAGCGATTCTGTGACAACAAATTTCGAAATCGAGACCCGAACGATCGAGACCCAAGTGGTCGCAGTCGGCGACCTCACCGCGCACCTGGCGCGGCCGGAGGGTGGCAGCGACAGCGTCATGCTGCTGCTGCCGATGATCACCGGGATCGACGCGCAGGTGCGCGCCTTCGCCGCCGACGTCGCCGCAGCCGGGATCACCGCGCTGGTGTGGGATCCGTGGCACGGACCGAGCCTCGACGACACGCCACAGGAGCGCCTTTTCGAGCTCATGGGCCAGCTCGACGACGAGACGTGCCTGTCCGAGATGGGCGCGCTGCTCGACTATGCGCGCGGTGACCTCGGGGCCCGTCGGGTCGGTGTGATCGGCTGGTGCCTCGGTGGCCGGTTCGCGCTGCTGCTCGGTGCACGCGACGCCGGACTGGCGAATGTCGTTGCCTACCATCCGTCGATCTGGGATCCGGCGGCGGCGAATCACACGGTCGACGCCGTCGCTCTCGCTACGACGATTGTCGCGCCGGTCATGTTGCTGCACGCCGGTGCCGACACCATCCTGACGACCGGAACCTTCGAAGCGTTGCAGGCGGCGCTGCAGTCACGTGAGAGCGGGGCGACGATCGTGCACGCGTATCCCGGCGCCGAGCACGGGTTCAGCGCCCCCGCCCGGCACGACAACTCGGTGAACAAGGCGGCCTGGGAGTTGTCCTGGCCGCAGGTGCTGGCCTTCGCGAAGGCGACTCTGCACTGACGGGCGGCGACACACGCAGCATCTCGTCACTCGTAACCCCGGCTATTGCCGCATACCATCGTCCAGCATGAGCCACTGCGTCTTCTGTGCCATCATCGCGGGCCACGCTGAGTCGAGCGTCGTGCACGACGATGCGCACACCATCGCCTTCATGGACATCCGTCCGTTCACCCGCGGGCATCTGCTCGTGGTTCCGAAGACGCACGCGGCGAACCTGGCCGAGTTGGACCCCGCAGATGGCGGTCGGCTGTTCCAGGTGGGTCAGCGAGCGGCCGTCGCGCTACGGGACAGCGCCGTCGCAGCGGAGGGAATCAACTTCTTCCTGGCGGATGGTGTGGTGGCCGGCCAAGAGGTCTTCCACGTGCATCTGCACGTGGTCCCGCGGAAGGCGGGCGACGGGTTCGGGCTGCGTGGTCGCCCGGCCTCGTCGTCGCGACCGGCCCTCGACACCCTGGCCGGTTCGATCCGCGAACGGCTCGGTGCTCACCATGGATGACGCGGCGCCGACGCCACCGCACCTGCATCGGCTCTTCCCGGAACTGGTCGAGTCGTTGCCGCACGTCCGTCTCGGCGACGTACCTACGCCGCTCCGCAAGCTCGAGGGGCTGGGCACTCGGAACCGGGCGTGGCTCAAGGATGACAGCACGTTCGGATCCGGAGGCTGGGGCGGCAACAAGGTCCGCAAGCTCGAGTGGATCATCCCGGACGTTCTCGCCCACAAAGCCAAGCAGATCATCACCGTCGGCGGTATCGGTACCAACTGGGGACTCGCGGCCGCCTTGTACGCCAAGCAGTTCGGTATCGACACGGCGCTCGCACTGGTCGACCAGCCCGTGGACGACCACGTTCGTGCGCAGCTCGCGCGATTGCAGCGGTCCGGTGCGACGCTGCATTTCACCCACACCAAGCTACGAACGGTCGCGGCTGCGCCGTACCTGATGTTGCGCCACGTCCGCGGCGGTAGGTTTCCGTACTACCTGCCGGCGGGCGGTTCCTCCCCGGTCGGAGCACTCGGATACGTCGAGGCGGGACTGGAGTTGGCCGCGCAGGTGGAAGCGGGGGAGATCCCGGAGCCGGCGTACGTCGTCGCAGCGGTCGGATCCGGTGGGACCGTGGCGGGGCTGCTGCTGGGGCTGCGCCTGGCCGGTCTGCGCACGGGTGTCATCGCGGTGGTCGTCAACGACACGCTGCCCCTCGGCCCGAGAGAACTTCGGAACCTCGCCCGTCGCACCGAGGCCCTCCTGCGTCGTCGGGGTGCCAAGCTCGGAGACATCGACCTCGACGCGATGGAACTCACCGTGACCCGCGACTACCTCGGCCCCGGATACGGATACACCACCGCAGAGGGGCGGGCCGCTCAGCGCGTCGGCGAGGAGTTCGGGATCCCGCTCGACCCCGTCTACACCGCAAAGACCTTCGCCGGACTGCTCGAGGTCGAGGCGACGTCGCGGGGCGGCGACCGGCCCATCGTCATGGTCGACAGTTTCGGACCGCGGGTGGATTGACCGTCTACGCGATCCGAGTCAACTCTTCCGGTCGGCGTGCCCCAAGTCGCGCTCCGGGACGACGGTGTCCCGCACGAGCTTCTTGAGCGTCACGATGTCGGGAAAACCGCCGTCGGCCTTCCGGTCCCAGATGACGGTGCCGTTGGCGGCGACCTGGAAGACGCCATCGGTCCCCGGGACGAGGGCCACCTCGCCGAGGTCGGTGCCGAACGTGTTGAGCAGTTCCTGCGCCATCCATCCGGCGCGCAGCAGCCAGTTGCATTGCGTGCAGTAGGTGATGGTGACGCGAGCGCGGGAGGTCATGCCTCCAGGGTGTCAGATCTAGGTGATCGGTGCGCTCGGCGCGGCGCACCAGCCGCAGGCCCTCTGTCGACTACTGTCCGGCTCGTGCGAATTGCGAGCATCACGAGGGTCATGGCGACGTTTGCGGCTCTGGCCGCCTTCGCGGCGGGCGCCGTCGCGAGCCCTGGATCGGCGGTGGCCACTCCGGTATCGGCGAGCGACGACGCCTTCTACAGTGCGCCGGACGGATTCGAGTCGACGGCACCCGGCACGATCTTGCGGGAGCGGCCGGTGGAACTGGCGTCCTACTCCGAGTTGCCGTTCAACGTACGGTCCTGGCAACTGCTCTACCGGACAACGGATCTCGCGGGCCGACCCATGGCGACAGTCACCACCGTGATCCTCCCGGAGGGCGCAGCCCCGCCCGCTGGGCGTCCGTTGCTGTCCTACCAGGTCGCCCAGGACAGCATCGATCCCGAGTGCGCTCCCTCGATCGCGATGCGGGCCGGGTCCGGCCCGGAAGGCTTCGTCACACAGGGCGAGATGACGTTCATCAGCTATGCGCTGCAACAGGGTTGGGCGGTCTCGGTTCCCGATCACGCGGGGCCTGCAGCCCGCATCGGTGCGCCCCGCGAGCCGGGATACGCAGCCTTGGATGGGGTCCGCGCGGCGGTGCAGTTCGACCCGCTCGGACTCACCGGAGTGCAGACACCGGTCGGGCTGTGGGGCTACTCAGGCGGCGGCTTGGCGACTGGATGGGCGGCGGAGGTGCAGCCGTCGTACGCGCCCGAGTTGAACATTCGTGGAATCGCGATGGGTTCGCCCATTCCCGACCCGGTGGCATTGAACTCGTTGAGCGGAACCTTCTGGTCGGGACTGCAATTGCTCGGTCTTGCGTCGGCACGAGAGGTCTACCCTGACGCTGCGCGGGAGATCGACGCACATCTCACACCCGCGGGGCACGAAGCCATGAGCGCGCTGGCCGATCAATGCCTCGTGAGCACCCTCGCGACGAACGTCCTCCGCGACAACAGCCCCTACTTCACGGTTCCCTACGCTCAATTGATGCAGTTGCCGGTGGTCGCGGCGGCCGTGGACGAAGTCAAACTGGGCGGCGCCTCCCCGTCGGCCCCGGTCTATGTCTACAGCGGCGTGAACGACGAGATCGTCCCGATCGCCACCGTGGATTACCTGGTCGATGCGTATTGCGCGGGCGGCACTCCGGTGACCTACCGCCGAGATGAGATGAGCTTGCACGCCAGCCTCATAGTCACCGGTGCCCCGGACGCACTCAACTGGCTCCGTGACAGGATCGACGAAGTGCCGAGCGCGGCCGGTTGCGACGTCCAAACCGTGACGTCCACCCTGCAGGCTCCCGGAGCCGCCGAAACGTACGCGTCGGCCAACCTCCGGCTCATCGAGATCCTTATGGGCGGGCCGATCGGGCCGAGGTAGATCGTGCTCTCCCTCTGCCCGACTCCTCCCTCTGCCCGACGGCGGTACAGGTGCCTCGCGATCAACCTGCTGGTTGCGTGACGCGGTCCGCCTTGTCCGTCTTCTCACGCCGCGGCATGAGTGCCGACGCCACCGTCTGCAGGATCGCGACGGCGAGGATGCCGAGGAAGACGAGGTGAATCGCACCGGAGAGCTCCGCCGGATGGGGTTCGACGCTCTCGCCGACCCGCGAGTTGACGAGGGCTCCGAACACCGCGACGCCGACGGAGCTGCCGATCGCACGGGCGAACATGTTGGTCGAAGTCACGACGCCGCGATCGCCCCAGTCGACGCTCGACTGCGCCGCGATGAGCGTCGGCGCAGCGACCAGGCCCATGCCCAATCCGATGACGAAACAGAACGCACCCACCTGCCACACCTGCGAGCTGCCGGAAAGCAGCAGCAACAGAGCCGACCCGGTGAGCGCCAGCGCGCTCCCGATGAGCGCGGTCGTGCGGAAGCCGACCCGCAGGTAGACCCGACCCGCCAGCGACGCCGCGATGGGCCAGCCGATGGTAAGGAGGGCGAGGGCGAACCCCGCGACCAGAGCGCCTGTGCCGAGCACGCCCTGAACGAACGTCGGCACGTACGACGTCAGCCCCAGAAGGATGGCGCCAACCGACATCGACACCAGGCTGCTCGCCACCAAGATCCTGCGGGTGAGCATGTGGAGCGGCAGGATCGGGTCAGCGGCACTCCGCTCAACAAGCACGAATGCGATCAGCGCGAGCGCGCCGACGACGAAGACGCCGATGCCGACCGGTGACACCCAGGCCCATGTTTGCCCGCCCTCGAGCAGGCCGAGGATCACCAGCGACGCGCCCGTCGTGAGGAGAACGGCGCCTAGGTAGTCGATGCGCTGCCGCTGCGCATGACGGGGCAGTGCCTTCTCGGTGAAGTTGCGGGTCAGCGTCCACGCCGCGATCGCGCACAACGGCAGGTTGATCAGGAAGATCCACCGCCAGGACAGGTACTCGGAGAACAGGCCGCCGAGCGTCGGGCCCAGGACCGACGAGATGCCCCATACGCTAGCGATATAGCCCTGCACCTTGGCGCGTTCGGCCACGGTGTAGATGTCACCGGCGATTGTCAGGGCCATGGGCTGCACTGCGCCGGCTCCCAGGCCCTGAAGCGCCCGGAACATGATGAGGGCGGGCATGCTCCACGCGATGCCGCACAGCAATGAGCCGGCCGCGAACAGCGCGATACCCAGCAGCATGATCGGTTTGCGTCCGAAGATGTCGGCCAATTTCCCGTAGATCGGCACGGACACTGCCTGGGCCAGCAGGTAGATCGAGAACAGCCACGGGAACTGGGCGAAGCCGCCGAGGTCGCCGACGATCGTAAGGACCGCGGTCGCGATGATCGTGCTGTCGAGCGCGACGAGCGACGTGCTGAGCATCAACGACAGCAGGATCGGACCTCGCTCCGAGTTCAGGCCCACCGACTTCGTGCTGGTCCCGATCGCCATATATCTCCCGCCGGTCGATCGCAAAGTCCATAAGAAAGCTAACAATCTATGCCAACAGTCAGCCGCGGGAGATGTTCCCGACTCAGATGTTCCCGACTCATCGCGGGTGCCCCCGGACAACGACCCGACGCATCCGCGGAGAGGAGCCGTGACCGGCCGAGACGGCAATCTCACCCACGCTTGTGGTGCCCCGTGCGCTGACCGGCGGGACCGATAGGGTGGCCACGTGCGTCCTTCACTCGACTCCTATGCCCACCTGGCCGGCGGCAAGGTCCGCGATCTGTACACGATCGACGACGAGCACCTGCTGCTGGTCGCGAGTGACCGGATCTCGGCCTACGACCACGTGCTCTCCACCCCCATCCCGGACAAGGGGCGGGTGCTCACCGCGATGAGCGTGTTCTTCTTCGAGAAACTCGGCGGCAACAACCACCTCGCCGGAGACCCGCTGGACGAGCGCATCCCGGCCGAGGTGCTCGGTCGCGCGCTGGTGGTTCGCAAGCTGAAGATGGTCCCGGTCGAGTGCGTGGCCCGCGGCTACCTGACCGGCTCGGGTCTGCTGGACTACCAGCGCACGGGCGCCGTGTGCGGTGTCGCGTTGCCTGAGGGCCTGACCGAAGCCAGCAAGCTGCCGGAGCCGATCTTCACGCCGGCCAGCAAGGCGGAGATCGGAGACCACGACGAGAACATCGACTTCCAGGCAGTCATCGAAACCGTCGGTCAGGATCTCGCGGTGAAGCTGCGCGAGGACACTCTCGAGATCTACACCCGGGCTGCCAACTTCGCCGAGGATCGTGGAATCATCCTCGCTGATACGAAATTCGAGTTCGGTCTCGACTCCGACGACAACCTGGTCCTTGCCGACGAGGTCCTGACCCCGGACTCGTCGCGCTACTGGCCGGCCGAGGGCTACGCGCCCGGCAAGGTACAGCCGAGTTTCGACAAGCAGTTCGTCCGGAACTGGCTGACAGGGCCTGAATCCGGTTGGGACCGTGCGTCGGACACCCCGCCCCCACCGTTGCCGAAAGAGATCATCGACGCGACCCGTTCCCGTTACGTCGAGGCGTACGAGCGTATCTCGGGCCTGTCATTCGAGGAATGGGTGGGCTGACATGACAGTGCCCCCGATGCCAACTCCGCCTCCGGTCGCCAAGCGGGTGCCGTTCGAGCGCACCCACCACGGGGACACGTTCATCGACCACTACGAGTGGCTGAGGGACAAGGAGAATCCTGAGGTCATCGAGTATCTCGAGGCGGAGAACGCGTACACCGCACAGCAACTCGAACACCTGGAACCGTTGCGCGAGAAGATCTTCCACGAGATCAAGTCACGCACGCAGGAAACGGACATGTCGGTGCCGACTCGGTTCGGCGACTGGTGGTACTACTCCCGCATGGTCGAGGGCAAGCAGTACGGCGTCCACTGCCGATGCCCGATCGCGGCTCCCGACGACTGGACCCCACCGGAGTTGTCCGCGGATGTCGCCATCGAGGGCGAGCAGGTATTGCTCGACGGCAACGCCGAGGCCGAGGGACAGGAGTTCTTCGCGCTCGGAGCGTTCTCCGTCAGCCACGACGGGACACTACTCGCGTACTCGGTGGACGTGGTCGGCGACGAGCGGTACACGCTGCGGTTCAAGGACCTGGGCACCGGCGAACCGCTCGCCGACGAGATCCCCAACACCGCTCCCGGAGCGACGTGGGCGATCGACCACCGGCACGTCTTCTACCAGACGGTCGACGAGTCGTGGCGGCCGGACACGGTGTGGCGGCACAAGCTCGGGACCACCCCGGACGACGACTTCCGGGTGTTCCACGAGCCGGACGAACGCTACTGGGTATCGGTCGGGTCGACCCGCAGCCAGAAGTACCTGATGATCTGGCTCGGATCGAAGGTGACGACCGAGGGCTGGATTCTCGAGTCGGCCGAACCCGAGGGCGAGTTCCGGGTGATCCTCCCGCGGCGCGAGGGCGTCGAGTACACCGCCGAGCACGCCGTGATCGGCGGCGAGGACCGGTTCCTCATCCTGCACAACGATGTCGTGGACGGAGAGAAGGCCGAGAACTTCGTCCTTGCGCAGGCTCCGGTCGCCGACCCGGGCGCGATGGAGATCCTGATCCCGCACCGGCACGACGTGCGGCTCGAGGAGGTCGACACATTCGCCGACCATGTCGTCCTCAGCTACCGGCGGGATGTGCTGACGAGGCTTGCGATCTGGCCGCTCACCGCGGACGGGTACGGCGAGCTGACCGAGATCGCGTTCGACGAGGAACTGTTCTCGGTGGGGCTCGGGTCGAACCCCGAGTGGGAGCAGCCGACGCTGCGCTTGGGCTACGGATCGTTCATCACGCCGTCGCGGGTCTACGACTACCGACTGGCGACCCGGGAGTTGCTACTGCGCAAGGAACAACCCGTACTGGGCGACTTCGACCCCGCGGACTACGAGCAACACCGTGCATGGGCCACTGCGGACGACGGTACCCGCATTCCGCTGTCGGTGGTGCGGCGCAAGGGAATCGGCGGCGACCCAGCGCCCACCCTGCTGTATGGATACGGTTCGTACGAGGCCAGCATGGATCCGGCGTTCTCGGTGGCGCGGCTGTCGTTGCTCGACCGGGGCATGGTGTTCGCGGTCGCGCACGTCCGCGGTGGCGGCGAGATGGGCCGGTACTGGTACGAGAACGGCAAGACCCTTACCAAGAAGAACACTTTCACCGACTTCGTGGCGTGTGCACGGCATCTCATCGACGAGGGTCGGACGACCGCCCAGCAGTTGGTCGCCGACGGAGGCAGTGCGGGCGGCCTGCTGATGGGAGCAGTCGCGAACCTCGCGCCCGAACTGTTCGCGGGCATCCTTGCCAACGTGCCGTTCGTCGACCCGCTCACCTCGATCCTGGATCCGTCGCTACCGCTGACGGTGATCGAATGGGACGAGTGGGGTAACCCGCTGGAGGATCCGCAGGTGTACGAGTACATGCGGTCCTACAGCCCGTACGAGAACGTCGAGGCCAAGAACTACCCGGCGATCCTCGCGATCACGAGTATCAACGACACTCGGGTGTTGTATGTCGAACCTGCGAAATGGGTTGCGGCACTCCGTTCTACGAAGAAGGGTGACGAGCCGCTGCTGCTCAAGACCGAGATGAGCGCCGGGCACGGCGGCGTCAGTGGCCGCTACGAGAAGTGGAAGGAAGTGGCGTTCGAGTACGCCTGGGTGCTCGACACGACGAGTACGTCCCCGTCCGTCGCCGCTCGCGGCAACTGATCCCGCGCCGCGGGGGTGCACTCGATGCACTCAACGTGACCCCACCGACCAGATGTAACGAACCTGCGGGCGTCCGGTCCGACCGTACTTGGTCTCTCGGGTGAGTACGGAGTCGTCCGCGAGCTGTTCGAGGTACCGCCACGCGGTCACCCGCGAGACACCTACGGCTGCCGCGACCTCGGCGGCCGTCAGCGGCCGGTCCGCATCCCGCACACACGCACCGATCAGGTCCGCCGTCCGCGGCGCGATGCCTTTCGGCGCTGAAGCGCGCAGGTCGGCGGTGCGGAGCACGGCCATCGCTCGATCGATGTCGCGCTGGCTCGCGGCCGTCCCGCCCTCGCGCAGCGCTGTGCGGAACTCCCGGTAGTGCCCGAGTTTGTCGCGTAGTGCCGCGAAGGTGAACGGCTTGAGAACATAGAGCAGCACGCCGCGGGTGACCGCCGTCCGCACGACGTCGAGGTCGCGGGCCGACGTCACCGCGATGACGTCCGGGCTGGGCCGCAGGCTGCCGAGCGCGCCCGCGAGGTCGAGTCCGCTCGCGTCCGGCAGGCCGATGTCGAGCAGGACCAGGTCGATCGGTTCACCGGACGAGGCCGCATCGGCAACCGCCCGCATCGCGTCGGCGGCGGTAAGTGTGACGCTGTGAACCGAGAATCCTTCGATGCGTTCGACATACGAGCGGTGTGCCTCGGCGATCAGCGGTTCGTCCTCGACGATGAGTACACGGATCATCGATCAGGGTCCTCTCCGTCGTCGATTCCCCGGGGCTCGTTCGGCAGCGGAATCTCCACAACGAGCATGCTCGCCAACGAGGGCTCGGTCCGCAGCCGACCGCCGTGCCGGGCCACCACCTGAGCCACCAAGGCCAGACCCAGTCCACGCTGGCGTGCCGGCCGTCCGTCCACCTGTTTGGTCGAGTATCCGCGGGTCGTCGCGAGCTCGAGCGTGTCGGGATCCATACCCGGCCCGCTGTCGGCTACGCGGACGACGAGGACCGAATCTTCCTCCGCTACTGTCACTTCCACCCACGGGTTCTCGTCGGAGCCGGACCTGGCCGCATCGATCGCGTTGTCGACCAGATTGCCGACCACGGTCACGACCTCGAGCGGACTGAGCACGCGAACAGGGCCGAGCGCGGTATCCTCGGTGACCGTGAACTCCACGCCCTGCTGAGCAGCCTCGGTCACCTTGCCCAGCAACAGGGCTGCAATTGCTGGCTCGTGGACCGCCGTCGTCAAACGGTCGATCAGCTGCTGGGACGTCGTCAGCTCGGCCGCGGCGAATGAGACCGCGTCATCGCCCCTGCCCAACTCGACCATGGTCACGATCGTGTGCAGTCGGTTGGCGTACTCGTGGGCTTGTGCGCGCAGGGACTCCGCGACATTGCGCGCGGAATCGAGTTCACCCAAGGCCCTCTGCAGCTCGGTGTGATCGCGCAGCGTCACGACGGTGCCGATCCTCCTGCCCTCCCACAGGACCGGCGCGTGCCCGACCACCAGGACCCGGTCGGCGGTCACGTGCACCTCGTCCTGTACCTCCTCCGAGTCCGAGTCCGAGGCGATCCGTTGCAGCGTCTCGGGCAACTGGTAGAGCGTGACAGGACCGTCCGGCAGCCACAGCAGTCGGCGCGCTTTGTCGTTGACGACATCGACGCGCACGCGTCCGTCGCGGTCCCGGCCGAACATGATCAAGCCCTCGCCGATCGACCGCAACACGGCGTCGTTGTGCTCGTACAACCGACGCAACTCCTCGGGATCCAAGCCCAGTGTCTGTCGCCGCAGGTGCCTGCTCACCAGCAGTGATCCGAAGGTCGCGACGGCGACCCCCACCGCCAAGATTCCGAGCAGCGCCGGCCACCCTTCTGCGAACTCCTCGCCGATCCGTTCACGGGTCACCCCGACCGACACGAGCCCGAGTACCTGCCCGTCGGCCTGCACCGGTGCCACCGCGCGGATCGACGGACCGAGTGATCCCGTGAATGTCTCCGTGAAGGTCTCCCCGGCCAACGCCCGTTCGATGTGCCCCTCGGAGTGTTGGCCGATCAGCGCCGGATTGGGGTGGGTGTAGCGCGTCCGGTCGGGCGCCATGACGACGATGAAGTCGGTGCCGGTTGCCACCCGGATCTGTTCGACCTCCGGCTGCAGCACCGAGGAAGGGTCCGGGCTGCGCAGCGCGGCGATCGTCGACTCCGACAGTGCGATCGCCTCTGCGATGCTGCTCACGTGGCGACGGGTCGCGGCGTCCGAATCGCGTCGTTCGTCCAGGATCGTGAGCACCGAGAGGGCGGCAACCACCACGCCCAGAACGACCATCTGCAGGATCAGTAGCCGCCGCGCGAGGCTCATCGGCCGACGGGCTGTGCCGCGGGCCTTCGATCCTCTCGTGAAACTAATGAACACAAACTTCACCGGCGCCGCGGGTGGGTCCAGCATTCATTCTCGGGTTGGCGTGATCCCGATCACTCTCAGGGATCATCCGCCCGACTCCTCGAATATCCATCCAATCAAGAGGACACCGCATGAGCACGAGTGGAACAGGGAATGCGGCATCGGTGCAACCCTCCGAAGGAGCAACGCAACCCGTCGAAGGCGCGAGGAAGCGTGACCGTACGCACTGGCTCTACGTCGGTGTCGGTATCGCCGTCGTGGCCGGCGTGCTCGTCGGGTGGCTAGCTCCGGAAGCCGGGAAGTCTCTCGGTGTGCTCGGCACGATGTTCGTGAACCTGATCAAGATGATGATCAGCCCCGTCATCTTCTGCACCATAGTCCTCGGCATCGGATCGGTGCGGGCGGCCGCGAGTGTGGGCAGGGTCGGCGGGATTGCGCTCGCGTACTTCCTCGGCATGTCGACCGTCGCGCTCGCGATCGGCCTCGTCATCGGCAACCTGCTCAAGCCGGGCAGCGGGCTTGACGTTTCCGGCACCATGAACAGCGGTGCGGCACTTGCCGAGCAGGCCCATGCTGCCGGTGGAACGATGGACTTCATCGCGTCGATCGTCCCCACGTCGATGCTGTCCTCGCTCACCGCGGGCAGCGTGCTGCAGACGTTGTTCGTGGCACTGCTCGTCGGGTTCGGACTGCAGTCTATGGGCAAGCAGGGCGAACCCATCCTCCGTGGCATCGGCTACGTGCAGAAGCTCGTGTTCAAGGTGCTCGCGATGATCCTGTGGCTGGCGCCGATCGGGGCCTTCGGCGCGATCGCCAACGTCGTCGGACAGACCGGACTCAAAGCCGTCGCCCAGCTCGGCACGCTCATGCTCGGTTTCTACCTGACTTGCCTGATCTTCGTGTTCGGCGTGCTCGGCACCCTCCTGCGGGTGGTCTCTGGGGTCTCGATCTTCAGGCTCGTGCGGTATCTCGCTCGCGAATACCTGCTGATCGTGGCGACGTCTTCGTCCGAGTCGGCCCTGCCGCGGCTCATCGCAAAGATGGAACACGTCGGCGTCGAGCGCTCCACGGTCGGCGTGGTAGTGCCCACCGGCTACTCGTTCAACCTCGACGGCACCGCGATCTACCTGACGATGGCGGCGATCTTCATCGCCGACGCCCTCGGGCAGCCATTGTCGCTGCCGGAACAGCTGTCGCTGCTGATCTTCATGATCATCGCGTCGAAGGGCGCGGCCGGCGTGAGCGGCGCCGGACTCGCCACCCTCGCGGGTGGTTTGCAGAGCCACCGCCCCGAACTGCTCGACGGTGTCGGTCTGATCGTCGGTATCGATCGATTCATGTCCGAGGCCCGCGCGGTCACCAATTTCTCCGGCAACGCAGTTGCGACGTTGCTGGTCGGAACCTGGACCAATTCTGTGGACAACGAGCAGGTTCGCGTCGTCCTCGCCGGTGGGCTGCCGTTCGACGAGGCGACCATGGTCGACGACCACGGAGTCTCGGATACCGAGACGGCCATCGAACTGCCGGGTGCATCCGACGCGGCGGCGGAGCGACCCATGGCACGTACCTGAAGTTCGTGGCCTGGATGTTAGTGGTACCGATGTCGTGGCACAGAAGGCTTCTCCTGGGCGCGGGGTGCACCCGTAGGAGAAGCGCGAGCCCGAGGCAGTTGGCTAGGTTGACGCATATGACGACCCTATTGCAGGACATCACGATCAACACTCTCGGCGGTGAGCCGACAAGCCTCGGCGAGTACGGCGGACGCGCGGTCCTCGTGGTCAACGTGGCCTCGAAATGTGGCCTGACCCCGCAGTACGCAGCCCTCGAGAAGCTGGCGGGCGAGTACGCCGACCGGGGCCTCACGGTCATCGGTATCCCGTGCAACCAGTTCATGGGCCAGGAGCCGGGTACGTCCGAGGAGATCCAGACCTTCTGTTCCACCACCTACGGGGTCACGTTTCCGTTGATGGAGAAGATCGAGGTCAATGGAGAGAATCGGCACCCGCTGTACGCCGAGCTCACCAAGGCCGCAGACGTCGACGGCGAGGTCGGCGACATCCAGTGGAACTTCGAGAAGTTCCTGATTGCCCCCGACGGCACCGTCGCGAACCGCTTCCGTCCGCGCACCGAACCCGATGCTCCCGAGGTGATCTCGGCCATCGAGGCTGTGCTCCCGCGCTAGACCGCGCCGCTGCCGAGCTGGACCGCGTCGCGCCCGCACACGGAATCGTCCACGAATGTGTGTGCGGGCGCCGCCTGGTGTTCACCTGCGACTGTCACGCTCGAAGCCATGGCCGGACAGGTGATCGTGTCGGTGTCGGGAATCACGGACGAGACGCGCGACCTCGCCGCCGGGTTCGCCGAAGAGATGGATCGAAGATCCGTTCCGCTGTCGCTGTTGGTCGCGCCACGGCTCGAGGACGAGTACCGACTGGCGGCGGATCCGGGTACCCAGGAGTGGTTGCGCGGGCGCCGCGATCGCGGTGACGCCATCGTCCTGCACGGCTTCGACCAAGCCGCGACCAA
Source organism: Rhodococcus spongiicola (assembly GCF_004011835.1). Lineage (GTDB taxonomy): Bacteria > Actinomycetota > Actinomycetes > Mycobacteriales > Mycobacteriaceae > Prescottella > Prescottella spongiicola. The sequence goes on along the minus strand of NZ_RKLN01000001.1, from coordinate 747,979 downwards.
GAGCCGTCGCGCAGAGTTCGCGATCCTGCCGGAGCACGAGGCCAGGCTGCGTCTGTTGGCCGCCGACCGCGTACTCGAAGAGACGGGCCTGCGTACGCGGCTGTTCGCTCCGCCCCGATGGGTCGCGTCCCCTGGTGCAGTGGCGGTGTTGCCGAGTGTCGGCTTTCGACTGCTCGCGGGCCTGAATACGATCCGAGACCTCACGCAAGGGGTGAGCGTCCGCGGCACCCTCATCGGGCTCGGCGACGGCTTCCGCGCCGAGCCGTGGCGGTGCCGGACGATGGTGCTGAATGCATCCCGAGGAGCGCGGCGCGGGCGCCTCGTACGCCTGGCGATCTCGGCGAAGCAACTCGGCATGACCGGGCCCAGACAGGCAGTACTCGACGCCGTCGATCTGACGATGCACCACGGCGCCGAGCCCACCGTCTACCGGTGGCCGTTGCAGGACCGGGTGCACGAGGCTGCGTGAGGCCCGACCCTCCGGTCACATCCCCCTTGCCCGATGTCGCTCAGGACACCTCGACGCTCGACTCCTCGGGTAGAACGCGCAATTCCGTTCCGCCCGGGCCCATTTCGGCGAGGCGGCCGTAGTAGATTCCGCGCGCCTCCCGCGCGACCACTGCCTGGTGAATCGGCACCGCGACGCGCGGATGCACGGCGCGCAGGTAATCGATGGACTCCGAGATCTTCAGCCACGGAGCCGCTGCGGGTATCGCGAGGACGTCGACCTTCTGTTCCGGCACGAACAGCGAGTCCCCTGGGTGCATCAGCTTGGCCGGACTCTCGGCGTCACCGAGCAGGTAGGCGGTGTTGTCGATCAGCGGGACCTCCGGGTGGATCACCGCATGGGTGCCGCCGGTGCCTGTCACCTGCACCTCACCGACGTTGAAGACGTCGCCCGGGTACACCGCGGTCCACGGCTCACCCAGCAGCGCCGTCGTCTGCGGATCCGCGTACAACCCCGCTCCAGGGTTGGCTTCGACGAGTGCGGGCAGGCGCTCCGGATCGGCGTGGTCTGGGTGCTGATGGGTGATGAGGATGGCGTCGAGACCGGTGATTCCCTCGAACCCGTGTGAGAAGTTTCCGGGGTCGAAGAGGATCTTTGCGCCGTCGAGTTCCACCAGGACACAGCTATGGCCGAAGTGCGTCAGTCGCATGAGTCGAGTATGCGTGATCACAACGGTGAGCGCGCGGGTGTAAGGCGCTCACTCGGTTCGGGCGCGGACGGGGCAGCCCGGTAAACTCCCGCATGCCCGGTGCGATCCCGGGCGGAAGCCAGCCATAGCGAGGAGCAGCACGTGGCCCGTGTCGTTGTCGATGTCATGCCCAAGGCCGAAATTCTCGACCCGCAGGGGCAGGCCATTGCCGGGGCCCTTTCCCGGCTCGGTCACGACGGTGTGGCGGACGTCCGCCAAGGTAAGCGGTTCGAGCTCGACGTCGACGACACCGTCAGCGACGACGAACTCGCCAGGATCGCCGAGTCGCTGCTGGCGAACACCGTGATCGAGGACTGGAAGGTAACCCGAGTCCAGTGAGTGCCGCACGCATCGGAGTCATCACCTTCCCGGGCACGCTCGACGACGTCGACGCGTCTCGTGCCGTCCGCCTCGCCGGCGGCGAGGCCGTCAGCCTCTGGCACGGCGACGCCGACCTGCGCGGTGTCGACGCGGTCATCGTCCCCGGGGGCTTCTCCTACGGCGACTACCTACGCTGCGGTGCCATCGCCCGCTTCGCTCCCGTCATGGGCGAGGTCGTGAAGGCGGCCGCGGGCGGTATGCCCGTGCTCGGTATCTGCAACGGCTTCCAGGTGTTGTGCGAGGCCGGGCTGCTGCCGGGTGCGCTCACCCGCAACGAGGGCCTGCACTTCATCTGCCGTGACCAGTGGCTCGAGGTCGCCTCGAACACCACCGCATGGTCGTCGCGCTACGAGACCGGCGCAGAGATCCTGATCCCGCTCAAGTCCGGTGAGGGCCGCTATCAGGCGTCCGACAAGGTGCTCGACGAGCTCGAGGGCGAGGGGCGCGTGGTGTTCCGCTACGCCGGCGACAACCCCAACGGCTCGCAGCGCGGAATCGCCGGCATCGCGTCGGCCAACGGTCGGGTCGTCGGACTCATGCCACACCCCGAGCACGCCACCGAGCCGCTCACCGGGCCTAGCGACGACGGGCTGGGCATGTTCTACTCGGTCCTCGACGGCGTCCTGACCGCCTGACCTGAGACACTCGAAGTCGTACCCCGGTTGTCGGACCCCCGCGCTAGCGTGCCGCCATGACACTTGGACTAGGCATGATCACAACCGATTCGACCGACCCGGGCCCGCTCGCGAAGTGGTGGGCCGACCTGACCGGCGGCACGATCGAGGAGGAGAACGACGGCTGGTTCTACGTGGTCGGAGTTCCAGGCTGGGGTCACAAGCTCGGCTTCCAGAAGGTGAGCGCCTCGACCCCGGGAAAGAACCGGCAGCACGTGGATCTGTCGTCGTCCGACCTCGACGCCGAGGTCGAGCGTCTTCTGGCTGCGGGCGCGACCGAGGTGCATCGACAGAGCATGGACAGCTTCCGCTGGGTCGTGTTCGCAGACCCGGACGGCAACCAGTTCTGCGTGGCAGGAGGGCACTGAGCCCCCGACTGCCTGAGCCCGGTACTGCATGATTGTCGGTATGCCATCGATGACGCAGGCCGACGCCCAGGGATTGTGCTCGTTCGTCGACGCGTCGCCGTCGCCGTTTCACGTGTGTGCGACGGTGGCGGCGGAGCTCGCCGAGAACGGATTCACCGAACTGCGCGAGACTGACGCGTGGCCCGAGGTGCCCGGCCGGTACTACCTGATCCGTGGCGGATCGCTGATCGCGTGGAGCACAGAGAGCACCGGGAAGGGGGGCACCGTTGAGTCCGGGCCGGCATCGCCGTTCCGGATCGTCGGTGGTCATACCGACAGCCCGAACTTGCGGGTCAAGCAGCACCCCGACCTTGTCGCCGCCGGCTGGCAACTCGTCGGCCTCGAGCCCTACGGGGGTGCGTGGCTCAACTCGTGGCTCGACCGTGACCTCGGCATCTCCGGACGGCTGAGTGTTCGTTCGGGTGGCACGGTGGAAGAGGTGCTGGTTCGGGTCGACCGCCCGATCCTGCGGGTGCCGCAGCTGGCGATCCACCTTTCCGAGGATCGCAAGGGTGTGCAGCTCGACCCGCAGCGGCACGTGAACGCGGTGTGGGGCATCGGCGGCGAGTCGCGCTCGTTCATCGGGTTTCTCGCCGGCGAGGCCGGAGTCGACACGGACGCCGTCCTCGGCTGGGAGCTGATGACGCACGACCTGGCTCCGTCGGCGGTGGTCGGGGAGGACCTGTCGTTGGTGAGTGCCCCACGGCTCGACAACCAGGGCACCTGTTACGCCGGAACGCAGGCGTTGCTCGCTGCTGTCCCCGAGCCCGGCGAGTGCACCCCGGTACTCGCGTTGTTCGACCACGAGGAGGTCGGCAGCATGTCCGATCGCGGTGCTTTCTCGGACCTGCTCAACTCGGTGCTCGAGCGCATCGTGCTCCTCCGTGGTGGCGGGCGCGAGGACTTTCTGCGGGCGATGTCCGGGTCGGTATGTGCGTCGGGCGACATGGCGCACGCGACCCACCCCAACTACCAAGATCGCCACGAACCAGCCCACCGCATCGAGGTGGGCGGTGGACCGGTGCTCAAGGTCAACCAGAACCTCCGCTACGCGTCCGACGCTGCCGGCGCCGCCGAGTTCGCACTCGCCTGCGACCGCGCCGGGGTCCCGCTGCAGAGGTACGTACACCGCGCCGATCTACCGTGCGGATCGACGATCGGACCGATCACCGCATCCCGGACCGGACTGTCGACCGTCGACGTCGGGGCGCCGCAGTTGGCGATGCACTCGGCCCGAGAGTTGATGGGCGCGAGAGACATCCGAATGTACGCCGATGCGCTCGCCGCTTTCCTCACACCGGTGCGCTAGCGGGGGACGGTGTCTCGTTCTCCTGCACGGTGATCCGCGGCCGCTGAGCGACTCGATGCCTGGTTCGTTGGTGCTGTGCCGGTTTCGGGTCACTGTCCAGGTGAAGGTTTCGAAATTTCAACGGCCGCTGTTCGATTCAGCGATGCCGCGCCGAGGCCGTCGTGGCATGGAGGCTGTTGTCGCACCGAGGTTGTCGTCGCACCGAGGTTGTCGTCGCACCGAGGTTGTCGTCGCACCGAGGTTGTCAACGCCCCTCAGCGTGTGCAGCGTCGGTCGGGGCGCCGGCTGCGGTACTTGCCCACGCGTAATACGTCCCGCCGTGCCCCCGCGCAGGTGGTGCACGCGAGACGGTGCGCAGGCTAACTCACCGGCGAGGACTGGGCGCATGGCGCGGGTGCGCGGTGCGTCGGTGACCGCGGCTAGACTTTGCCGTGGCAGCGCGCCGCCCGGCCTGCCGATTCATCTCAGAGGGAAGGGACCGCACGCCCCGTGTCTCCGCAGGTAGATACCGTCACTCACGCTTCCTCGAGTTCTGAGGTCGCTCAGCCGTACAAGGAGCTGGGCCTCAAGGACGACGAGTACGCCCGCATCAAGGAGATCCTCGGTCGCCGTCCCACCGATGCCGAGCTCGCGATGTACTCGGTGATGTGGAGCGAGCACTGCTCCTACAAGTCGTCGAAGGTCCACCTCCGCTACTTCGGTGAGACCACGACCGACGAGATGCGCGCCTCGATGCTCGCGGGCATCGGCGAGAACGCTGGTGTCGTCGACATCGGCGACGGCTGGGCGGTCACCTTCAAGGTCGAGTCGCACAACCACCCGTCGTACATCGAGCCCTATCAGGGTGCGGCGACCGGCGTCGGCGGCATCGTCCGCGACATCATGGCGATGGGTGCACGCCCGATCGCGGTCATGGACCAGCTCCGCTTCGGGGCCGCCGACCACACCGACACGCGCCGCGTCGTCGACGGCGTCGTGCGTGGTATCGGCGGCTACGGCAACTCCCTCGGTTTGCCCAACGTCGGTGGCGAGACCGTCTTCGACGAGTCCTACCAGGGAAACCCGCTGGTCAACGCGCTGTGCGCAGGCGCAATGCGCGTAGAGGACCTGCACCTGGCCTTCGCGTCCGGCGCCGGCAACAAGATCATCCTGTTCGGTGCGCGCACCGGCCTCGACGGCATCGGCGGCGTGTCGGTGCTCGCCTCGGAGACTTTCGACGACAGTGCCGGCGGCCGCCCCAAAAAGCTGCCGAGCGTGCAGGTCGGCGACCCGTTCACCGAGAAGGTGCTAATCGAGTGCTGTCTCGAGCTGTACCGGGCCGAGCTCGTCGTCGGTATTCAGGATCTCGGCGGTGCCGGACTGTCCTGCGCGACGTCGGAGCTGGCCGCGGCCGGGGACGGAGGCATGCACATCGACCTCGACAAGGTCCCGATGCGCGCCACCGGCATGACCGCGGCAGAGGTGCTGTCGAGCGAGTCGCAGGAGCGCATGTGCGCGGTCGTCACCCCCGAGAATGTCGACGCGTTCATGGAGGTGTGCAAAAAGTGGGACGTGCTGGCTACCGTCATCGGTGAAGTCACCGACGGCGAGCGACTCGTCATCGACTGGCACGGCGAGACCGTCGTCGACGTCCCGCCGCGCACCGTCGCGCACGAGGGGCCGGTGTACGAGCGCCCGGTCGAGCGGCCGGACACCCAGGACGCGCTGATCGCCGACACCACCGCGAACCTGAAGCGTCCGGAGACCGCGGAAGAGCTCCAGGCGACGCTGATGAAGATGATCGCGTCGCCGGCGCTGTGCAGCCGCAAGTGGATCACCGAGCAGTACGACCGCTACGTCCGTGGCAACACCGTGCTCGCTGAGAACGCCGACGGTGGAGTGGTCCGCATCGACGAGCAGACCGGTCGCGGGATCGCGCTGGCCACCGACGCGTCGGGCCGCTACACGATGCTCGACCCGTACGCCGGAGCGCAGCTCGCGCTCGCCGAGGCGTACCGCAACGTCGCCGTCACCGGCGCCACGCCGAAGGCAGTCTCCAATTGCCTCAACTTCGGTTCGCCGGAGGACCCGGGTGTGATGTGGCAGTTCCAGCAGGCCGTGCGCGGCCTGGCCGACGGCTGCGCCAAGCTGGGCATCCCGGTCACCGGCGGCAACGTCAGCTTCTACAACCAGACCGGATCCACCGCGATCCTGCCGACGCCAGTCGTTGCGGTGCTCGGCGTCATCGACGATGTGGAGCGTCGCATCCCGACCGGCATCGGCCTCGAGCCGGGCGAGACCCTGATCCTGCTGGGGGAGACTCGTGATGAGCTCGATGGCTCCATCTGGGCGCAGGTCGAGCACGGTCACCTCGGCGGTGTCCCGCCGCAGGTCGACCTCGAGCGTGAGCAACTGCTGGCAGACATTCTGCTGGCCGGCTCGCGCGACGGCCTGATCTCGGCCGCCCACGATCTGTCCGAGGGAGGCCTCGCGCAGGCTGTCGTAGAGGCCGCACTGTCCGGCGAGACCGGCTGCCGAATCCTGCTACCGGAGGATGCGGACCCGTTCGTGACGCTGTTCTCCGAGTCGGCCGGGCGTGTGCTGGTCGCGGTACCTCGTACCGAGGAGAGCCGCTTCACCGGAATGTGCTCGGCCCGGGGCCTGCCATGGGTTCGTATCGGCGTCGTCGACGAGGGCTCGGACTCGATCGAGGTGCAGGGTCAGTTCTCGGTCACGATGGCCGAGTTGCGCGAGTCGTTCGAATCGACCCTCCCTGCAATGTTTGGATGATGCGTGACGGATTGGATGATGGGTGACGGAACCGGGGGTCGAACGAGAGGCGGTCACTGAGCTGCGGGAGAACCCGCAGCCGGCACCCCCTGCGGTCCCCAACTTCCAGCAGCGGCATCCATTCCTTTCATGGGCGTGGGGTCTGCTCAGCCTGGATTTCACGGGGATCGCGTTCGGAACGCTGTTCTTCTGCTGGTCGCTGACGCCGTCGCTGCTGCCGCGGGACTGGCTGTACCAGGGACTGATCGGTGGCATCAGCGCCGCTATCGGATACGCGGTCGGCTCGGCGATCGGCTGGTTGGTCTACGAGTTCGGCCTGGCCCGCCGATCCTGGTGGCCGCTGCCCGACCGGATCATCCGGCCCGTCAAGGTGGCCGTGCCGATCCTCTCGCTACTCGCGGCGACCATCATGCTGGTCTACTCGGCCGGCTGGCAGCGGGAGTTGTCCGCGCTGATGAACGCGGAGGGCACGACCACCACCGGATACATCCGTACCCTCGGCCTGAGCATGCTCGTCGCGGCCGCGCTCATCTCCGTGTGGCGGGTGCTGCGTGACCTCGTCCGGTGGGTGGCACGCCAACTCAACCGTTGGCTCAGGATCCCGAGTCCGGCCGCATCGGCGGCCGGACTCGCCGTCGTGCTGGTACTGGTGTTCATGCTGGTCGACGGCATACTCCTGCGGGTCGGGTACAACGCGGTCAACTCGGCGTTCAGCCTCCAGAACAACGAAACCCGCCCCGGTGTGGTGCAGCCGCTACTGCCCGAGAAGTCGGGAAGCCCGGTGTCGTTGGCGCCGTGGGACACCCTCGGATTCGAGGGCCGCAACTTCGTCTCCGGCGGCATCAGCGCCGCCGAACTGACTGCAGCCAACGGCGAACCCGCTCAGGAGCCGATCCGGGTCTATGCGGGGCTGGAAACGGCCCAGGACACCGAGGCCCGCATGAACGTCGTCCTCGACGAACTGGAGCGGACCGGCGCTTTCGAACGCAAGACGCTCGTGATCATCCCCACTACAGGCACCGGTTGGGTCAACCCGACCGCGGCCCAGGCGATCGAACTCGTCGAGAACGGCGACAGCGCGCTCGTCGCCGCCCAGTACTCGTATCTGCCCAGTTGGATCTCGTTCCTCGCCGACCGCAGCAAGGCGGCGGCCGCGGGCGATGCGCTGATCAGTGCGGTCCACGACCGGTGGCTCACCAAGCCGGAGGCCACCCGACCCAAGCTGTACGTCTACGGCGAGAGTCTCGGAACGCAGGCCGGGGAGGGCGCTTTCAACGGGCTCGCCGAAATTCGCGAGACCGTCGACGGCGTGCTTTGGGTGGGGCCGCCCAACTCGAATCCGCTGTGGCGGTCTCTCACCGATAGACGGGATCCCGGCACCCCGGAAATCCAGCCGGTGTATGCAGACGGTCTGGTCGTGCGGTTCGCCGACGACGCCGCCGCCATACCCGGGGGGCCGGGACCGTGGCTAGAGCCGCGCGTGCTGTACATCCAGCACCCGTCCGATCCCGTGGTGTGGTGGTCCACCGACCTCATCTTCAAACGCCCGGCCTGGCTGTCGGAGCCACCCGGGTTCGATCGGCTGCCGTCGATGAAGTGGTTCCCGTTCGTGACCTTCTGGCAGGTCAGTGCGGACCTGGCGAACGCGGCCGGAGTTCCCGACGGGCACGGCCACAACTACGGAACCACCATCCTCGACGGTTGGGTGGCGGTCACCAACCCAGACGGCTGGACGCAGGCAGACACCGAGCGGGTCCGTGGCGTGCTCGAGTCGCTCCGCGGGCGCGACGGCCCTGAGAAGTGAGCACCTGAGAAGTGAGCTCCGGAGAAGTGAGCTCCGGAGAAGTGAGCTCCGGAGAAGTGAGCTCCGGAGAAGTGAGGGATGCGCCGGTGTGACCGCCGGCCGGGGCAGCTAGGCCATCCCGTAGATGCGCTCGGTGCTGATCCGCAGAACCAGCCGGCGCTCGTCGACCATCGCGCGCCGGAACGCGTCCCAGTCCTCATGCTCGCTTCCGGTGGCGCCGCGGTAGAGCTCGACGAGCTCGCCGACCGTCGAGTCCATCGGGTCCGCGGCGACGGGCGATAGATCCGCGTCGCCCTCGACCACTGCGTAGCTCCAGAAGTCGGGCGAGCTCACGTGCAGGGAGACCCGCGGGTCCCGCGCTGCATTGCGGGTCTTTGCCCGGTCCGCTGTCACGGACACCCGCGCCGTACGGGTGTCCGGGTCCCACGCGTACATGACGTTCGACAGCTGCGGCCTACCGTCGCGCTTGACGGTTACGAGAACCGCCTTGTTCTGCGATGCAACGAGATCGAGAAGCGGACGTGGCGTGCTCACCTCGGTGCTCATGACCTGTGCAACGGCTTTGTATGCGGGCTTGTTCCCCGAGGATGGCAGCTGGGGGCGGCAGCGTCGGTTAGATTCCATGCCCATGCCAGCTCGTCGCGCCGTCGATCCCGCCGAACTTCGCAGCGCTCTAATCGCCGTCGGACCGTGGCTGCGGGGTGAGGACCAGGTGGTACCGGCGCGCGCACAACTGGCCGCTGCAGTCCGACTCAGTGCCCGCACGCTCGAACACACAGCACCCGGTTCGAGCGTCGAGGTGCGGGTGCCGCCGTTCGTCGTGGTGCAGTGCATCGAGGGTCCGCGGCACACGCGCGGCACACCACCGAACGTCGTCGAGACCGATCCGCGAACGTGGCTGCTGATGGTGACCGGACGGCTGGGGTTCGACGATGCCGCCGCGGCCGGCTCGCTGGACGTGTCGGGGAGCCGGGCCCGGGAGGTCGGCCACTGGCTGCCGCTGCTGCGTCTGTAGACAAGCAGGGCCGGTGACAAGCACGGCCGGTGACAGGCGTGGCCTGTGACAACCGTGGTCTGTGACAACCGTGGCATTGCCCGACTCGCAGAAAGTCAGCCCACCGAACGTCAACTGATGCGCTCGCGGTAGTTAGAATGGGCTCGCCCCGCACCGAAGCCCCTAAGGGAGCGCCTGCAGTGACTCGTGCCGACCTGTCGGTCAACAGCCGGAACCTTCTCGCTACGACCACGCCGGAGGCTGACGAGAACGAACCTCGTGAGGAGTGTGGCGTCTTCGGAGTCTGGGCGCCGGGCGAGGAAGTCGCCAAGCTCTCGTACTACGGGCTCTACGCCCTTCAGCACCGCGGCCAGGAGGCGGCCGGCATCGCGGTCGCCGACGGCTCGCAGGTGCTGGTCTTCAAGGACCTCGGCTTGGTCAGTCAGGTGTTCGACGAGCAGACCCTCGGCGCGATGCCTGGGCACGTCGCCGTCGGCCATTGCCGCTACTCGACCACGGGCTCGACGACGTGGGAGAACGCGCAGCCGATCTTCCGGACCACGGCCGCGGGCACCGGCGTCGCGCTGGGCCACAACGGCAACCTCGTGAACACGGCCGAACTCGCGCAGCGTGCCCGCGAGCTCGGACTGATCGACGACAAGCGCCCGGGTGCTGCGACGTCGGACTCCGACGTAGTCGGCGCCCTGCTCGCGCACGAAGCCGCCGACAGCACGCTCGAGCAGGCCGCGATGATGCTGCTGCCGACGTTGCGTGGCGCGTTCTGCCTGACTTTCATGGACGAGCACACGCTGTATGCGGCGCGTGACCCGTACGGGATTCGCCCACTGTGCCTGGGCCGCCTCGACCGCGGCTGGGTGGTCGCGAGCGAGACCGCAGCCCTCGACATCGTCGGTGCCTCCTTCGTCCGCGAGATCGAACCCGGTGAACTGCTCGCGATCGATGCCGACGGTGTCCGATCATCGCGATTCGCCAACCCAGAGCCCAAGGGCTGTGTGTTCGAGTACGTGTATCTGGCTCGTCCCGACAGCGTGATCGCGGGACGTTCGGTGCACTCGACTCGCGTCGAGATCGGCCGCCGTCTTGCCAAGGAGCACCCGGCCGAAGCCGACCTGGTGATCCCGGTCCCGGAGTCCGGTACGCCCGCCGCGGTTGGATACGCACAGGGCTCGGGCATCCCTTATGGTCAGGGCCTGATGAAGAACGCCTATGTGGGGCGCACCTTCATCCAGCCGTCACAGACGATCCGCCAGTTGGGTATTCGGCTCAAGCTCAACCCGTTGCGGGAAGTTATCCGCGGCAAGCGTCTCGTCGTCGTGGACGACTCGATCGTCCGCGGTAACACTCAACGTGCCCTGATCCGAATGCTGCGTGAGTCCGGTGCGCTCGAGATCCACGTGCGGATCGCTTCTCCGCCGGTCAAGTGGCCGTGCTTCTATGGAATCGACTTCGCCTCGCCTGCCGAACTCATCGCGAACGGTGCCGAGGGCAGCGGAGCGAACGACACTCTCGATGAGATGCTCGAGGGGGTGCGGCGCTCGATCGGTGCCGATTCGCTCGGATACATCTCGATCGACGGCATGGTTGCCGCGACCGAGCAGCCTTCGACACGCCTGTGCAAGGCGTGCTTCGACGGGACCTACCCGATCGCGCTGCCGAGCGAGGGGATGGGCAAGAACGTCCTCGAGGGAATGCTGGAGTCCGCCGCGGGGAACCCGATCTCGCACGACAACGACAACGCCGACGTGCTGTCCCGCCCCTGAGCGCAGGACGGTTCCGGCGTGCCTCGTGCACTCCGGTAGCGTAAGGGCGCAATCGAGGTATTTGCCGCGTACGCGCATGCATGCGTATGCGTGACTTCCGTGATTGCGTCAGTGGAGACGTTCACCGAAATCAAGGCTGGAGCCAGAACCCAATGACCGAGGACAGTACCCGCACGCAGGGCGCTTCGTACGCCGCCGCCGGAGTGGACATCGAAGCGGGCGACCGGGCAGTCGAGCTGTTTGCTCCGCTGGCGAAGAAGGCCAGCCGCCCCGAGGTAATGGGGGGTCTCGGTGGGTTCGCCGGTCTGTTCTCGCTCAAGGGTCACTACAAGGAGCCGCTGCTCGCGGCCTCCACCGACGGCGTCGGCACGAAGCTCGCCGTCGCCCAGGCGATGGACAAGCACGACACCGTCGGTCTCGATCTCGTCGCGATGGTGGTCGACGACCTTGTCGTGTGTGGGGCCGAGCCGCTGTTCCTGCAGGACTACATCGCCGTGGGCCGCGTCGTACCGGAGCGGGTCGCGGAGATCGTCGGCGGCATCGCCGAGGGTTGCATCCAGGCCGGCTGCGCGCTGCTCGGCGGCGAGACGGCTGAGCATCCCGGCGTGATGGCGGACGGCGACTACGACATCTCGGCAACAGGTGTCGGTGTCGTCGAGGCCGATGCGGTGTTGGGACCGGACCGGGTCCGCCCCGGTGACGTCGTGATCGGCATGGGTTCGTCGGGCCTGCACTCCAACGGCTACTCACTCGCCCGCAAGGTGCTGCTCGAGATCGACCGCATGTCGTTGACCGGTCACGTCGACGAATTCGGCCGCACGCTCGGTGAGGAACTGCTCGAGCCCACCAAGATCTACGCAAAGGACTGCCTTGCGCTCGCTGCCGAGGCCGACGTGCGCACCTTCTGCCACGTAACCGGTGGTGGCCTGGTCAACAACCTCGCACGCGTGATGCCCAAGGGCTTGGTCGCCGAACTCGACCGCGGCACCTGGAGCCCGGCGCCGGTGTTCACGTTGATTTCGCAGCGTGGTCGCGTCGAGCGTGCCGAGATGGAGCAGACATTCAACATGGGTGTCGGCATGGTCGCGATCGTCGCGCCGGAAGATGTGGATCGGGCGCTGGCGGTCCTCACGGCCCGCCATATCGACTGCTGGACGCTCGGTACCGTCAGGAAGGCGTCTGACGCCGACGCGGTTCGCGCCGCTCTGGTTGGCGATCATCCGCGTTTCTGAAGAGAGCTGCTTCTGAACAGAGCTGCTTCTGAACCGCTTGCGCGTCAGGTCCGGTGGGCACCGGATCGCCAAGGTAGCTGGCATGTAGGTAGCTGGCTTGTAGCCGAGGTCCCCGGAACGCGAGTGCGGTGGACTTCGAACACGCACGGACACCCGACCGTCGTCGGGCGTCCGGGATGATCACGTACACCAACACGAGTACCACTAATGAGGGGGAGCCCTGGATGGCTCCCCCTCATTAGGGTGCTTTCAGACGTATCGGTTCGACGTTCAGCGTCGCCAATCCTCGTAGTCGTCCTCTTCCAAGTGAGAGCGACCATCCTGATCGGCGCGTTGATCCGCGAGGATGCCGTTTCGCGACGAGTTGCCGGAGAGCTCTCGTTGCAGGCTGTCGAAATCCGTGGCCGGAGAACTGTATTTGAGCTCCCGTGCAACCTTGGTCTGCTTTGCCTTAGCCCGGCCGCGGCCCATGGCTGACCCCCTCGCGCTTTTCGCGGGGCGGCCTGGGGAATTTGGCGGCCCCGCGTTGAGTGTTGAATGTTTTCCTGACCAACACTCTAGCGTGGAAAAGTCCGTTCCGCCTCCAGGTCCCGCTACCTGCTGTGTCTAGTTCGTCTCAGTAGGCCCGTGAACTGGTGTGATGTGAGAACTGTGCAGGCTAGAACACACCGGGGATAGCTCGTATTGTGCCTACCCGGGCGCCGCCGCCGAAGACCGGCTGCGACGCGAGCGCCGCATGATCCTCCGACCACGTCACACCCAGCCGATGCAGTAGGGCTGCGGTCAGGGGCAGGCGGGCACGCTCGTGACCGTCGTCGATCTTGAGTGCGAACGCGGTGCCGTCCGGCAACGCCCCGGCATGGACGCCGTCGGCCCCGGCCTTGCACAGCAGTCCCGGCACCGCAGGCATCAGTCGCGCGTCGTCGCGGCTAGTTCCGGAGATCAGGTGCGGGTGCATGCGGATCGCTTCGGCGACTCGATGTTCGGGCGTGTCGCCATTGGCTGTCACGAGCGTCGAGAACGCCCGTGCCAGGTTCGTGAGCGAGACGGGGATGATCGGCAGCCCGCAACCGTCGATGCCGAGTTCGGACTCCGGTTCGCCGCTGAGTTCGGCGATCGTCTCGATGACCATCTGCTGCAGCGGGTGGGTCGGGTCCAGGTACGAGTCCAGCGGCCAGTCGTTGGCTACGCATGCGGCGAGCATCGCTGCGTGTTTGCCTGAACAGTTCATGTAGACGGCGCGCCGAGGCTTCCCGGTCACGAGTACCGCCGCGCGGGCCATCTCGTTGGCCGGCAGGTCCGGCGGACACAGCAGGTAGGTCTCGTCGAGGCCGATCCGATGCAGGAGCTTCTCGACGAGCTCGATGTGTTCGGGCTCGGCGTCGTGCGACGCTGACGCGATCGCCAGTTCCTCGCTCGACCCGGGGGCGAATCCACTGCGGAGCAACGCCACCGCCTGCATCGGCTTGTTCGAGGACCTCGGGTAGATGGGGGTGTGAACCTCGCCGAGCGAGAGTGTCGTCGTACCGTCGGGCGCCAACACCACGAGCGACCCGCGGTGAACGCATTCCCGGAACCCGGACCGAACAACCTCCACCAGTTCGACGCTCACGACTACACTCGCTCTCCCACACGATTCAGGAACTTCCGGATGCGCGTTTCGGCCACCGCGGCGAGATTCGGTTGCTGGGCGAGGAGGACCCGCAGCTTGTGCGGGTCGTCGCCGACGAACACGTCGCGAACGGTCACGCCGTGTGTCGGAACCGACAAGATCTCGACCGGATCACCGGCCTGCAGGTGTCCGGGTGCCAGCACCCGCAGGTACGCGCCGACGTCGGCGCGGGCGGTGAAGCGCTCGATCCACCGGGGTTCGCCGGTCCAGTGCGCGAACGTTCCGCACGGCACCCGCGGATGGGTGATCTCGAGTTCGGTGCTCCCGATCCGCCAGCGGGTGCCGATCACCGCGTCCGTCGTGGCCACCTCCGCCAGTCGGAGGTTCTCTCCGAACCAGCCCGGTGCGAGCGCCCGGCCCAGTTCGCGGCCCCAGCGGTCGGCCTCGGCTGCGGAATAGGCGTAGACCGCCTTGTCCCGGCCGCCGTGGAATTTGGTGTCACACACGTAGTCACCGGTGAGCCCGTCCGGCGTGACGAGCACGGGACCGTCGACGGGACGTTTGTCGATGGCGGTACGCGGCGCACGCTTGCTCGGGGTGTCGCGTTCGGCGAATACGACACACACCGCCTCCACCCGGCCGGTCACCGTCGGCCACGCAGCCGGTCGACGGCCTCCCGGCCGGGTTGCTCCTCGTCGTGTGCCGGCACCGAGTCCGCGTCGATCGACGCGGCACATGGTCCGGCCACCAGCGCGGTGTCGGCGGGCACGGTCCGCTTCACCAGTGCGAGCGCGACGGGTCCCCACTCGAAGTGGTCGACGACGGTGCCGAGACGCCCCACGGTGCGGCCGTCCGCGGTCACCGCCTCACCCACCTCGGGGCGGCCCTCAGCGGAACCGTCCAGGTGCAGCATCACCAGGTGTCGCGGGGGCTTGCCGAGGTTGTGGACGCGCGCGACGGTCTCCTGGCCGCGGTAGCAGCCCTTGTCGAGGTGGACGGCACCGTGCTCGGCGGGGCCGCCGATCCAGCCGGCCTCGTGGGGAATGGTCCGCTCGTCGGTGTCGACGCCGATCCGTGGCCGGTGGCCGGCCACTCGCAGGGCCTCGAAGGCCCACGACCCAGCCGGGCGTGCCCCTGCCTCGGTGAGTGCGGTCCACCACCGGGTCAGGTCGGCGCGCGGTACCAGCAGGTCGAACGAGTCCGTTGTGGGCCAAGGCATGCGGCGCACGAATCCGCCGCCGGCCAGGGGCACCACCTCGTAGGTGCGCGGCAGTTCGGCGATGCCCAGCGCCGCGAGGACGGCGGGGGAGTTGGTATCGGGACCGATCAGGCTCAGTTCCGCCATGTCGTTGCCGTCACGGGGTTCGGCCTTGGCCCAGAACACCATCTTCTTCAGGAAACTCAGCAGTGAGGGACCCCGGTCGGTTTCGGTATCGATCCACGTGACGCCGTCGACGTCGGTCTGCACCCAGTGGTGCTCGATCCGTCCGTTGACGTCCAGCACCAGGTTCTCGGCGCTCGTCCGGTCGGGCAGCGCCTCGACGTGCTGGCTGGAGATGGTGTGCAACCACGTCAGGCGCTCGTCGCCGGAGATTGCGATGACGAACCGGTGGGAGCGGTCGACGACCGCAACCGACCCGGTTGCAGCGCGTTGCTCGGCGAACGGGTCGCCGTAGTGCCACGCGACGCCGGTGTCGGGTGAACCTTCGGGAGGCGGCACGGCGCCGGGTGTGGACAGCAGGGGACTGGGTGCAACGCGCGGAGTGTCGGCCACGGTCCCATTCTATGAGCGGGATTCGCGCATGCCAGACGACCGTCACCGAACTACCGGTCGTGCCAGATCTGGCTATCGTGGTCGGCATGGCTGATCAGGTGCTGGTGACGCTGGACGGGCAGGTACGCGACGCCGACGCGCCGTTCCTGTACGCAGACGACCTTGCCGTGGTTCGCGGTGACGGCGTGTTCGAAACGTTGCTGGTGCGAGGCGGCAGACCGTGCAAGGCCGCGCTGCACCTGGCGCGGCTGGAGTCTTCGGCGCGTGCCCTCGAGTTGCCGTGGATCGGGCCGGGACCGTGGACGCACGCGGCCGGGGTGGCGGTTCGGGAGTGGGGAGGCGACCGCGAAGGGTGGATGCGCCTGGTCCTGACCCGTGGACGCGAGTCGGGCGGGCCGCCGACAGCGTTCGTGACAGTGGGCCCGGTGGCTGAACGGGTAGTGCGGGCCCGGCGAGAGGGGATCTCGGCGATGACGTTGCCGCGGGGCATCTCGGTGGACATGTCTGCTACCACGCCGTGGGAGTTGGCAGGCGCGAAGACGTTGTCGTACGCCACGAACATGGCAGCGTTGCGGTATGCGCAGGCACGGGGTGTGGACGACGTCGTCTTCACGAGCAGCGAGGGCAGGATTCTCGAAGGTCCGAGGTCGACCGTGGTGATCGCTCGGGGTAAGAAATTGATCACTCCACCGCCCGAGCAGGGCATCCTCGCCGGCACCACACAGAAGGCTCTCTTCGAGGTGGCGCCGGACAAGGGGTACGTGTGCGAGTACGCAGCCTTGTACCCCGACGATCTCCTTGCAGCGGAGGGGGTTTGGATGGTGTCCAGCGTAACCCTCGCTGCTCGGGTGCATACCCTGGACGGCGTCGCGCTACCGCCCTCGGCCGCCGCCGAAGATGTGGCCTCGATGGTCGAGTTGGCGGTGGAGGAGGTCGGGGTCGGCTGACCCCAGTTGGGCTTGAACCGGACGGTCTACTACATTTCGTAGTAGCAAGCTCTGCGGGCATGTTCACGTCGCAGTAGCTTTGTGAACAGGGATCGAGCGGCCACCCACGTCTCGATCCCGAAGCCTGTCGTACGGGTCGAGTTTTCGGAGTAGCCATGGATGTCCTGGATGTCTCCCGGTGGCAGTTCGGCATCACCACCGTCTATCACTTCATCTTCGTTCCACTGACGATCGGACTGGCCCCGTTGGTCGCGATCATGCAGACCATGTGGGTGGTGACGAAGAAGGACCACTGGTACCGCCTCACCAAGTTCTTCGGCAAGTTCTTCCTCATCAACTTCGCGATCGGCGTCGCGACAGGCATCGTGCAGGAGTTCCAGTTCGGCATGAACTGGAGCGAGTACTCCCGATTCGTCGGAGACGTCTTCGGGGCACCCCTCGCACTCGAGGGCCTCGTCGCGTTCTTCCTGGAATCGACGTTCCTCGGCCTGTGGATCTTCGGCTGGACCCGCCTGCCCAAGGGCGTTCACCTCGCGACGATCTGGCTGGCCGCGATCGGCGTGAACGCGTCGGCGTACTTCATCATCGTCGCGAACTCGTTCATGCAGCATCCGGTCGGTGCTCGCTTCAACCCGGAGACCGGACGCGCAGAACTCGAGAGCATCTGGGCGCTGCTGAGCAACAACACCGCGGTCGCGGCGTATCTCCACGCGGTCGCCGGCGGCTTCCTGACCGCGGCGACGTTCGTGGTCGGCATCGCCGGGTGGTGGATGGTGCGCAACATGCGCAAGTCCAAGACTGCAACACCTGAGGAATCCGAGGTCCTGGTCCGGGATGCGCGTGAGATGTTCCGTCCAGCAGCTCGACTCGGCATGCTCGTGATGATCATCGCCGGTGTCTCGATCATCTACACCGGTGACATGCAGGGCAAGCTCATGTTCGAGCAGCAGCCGATGAAGATGGCGTCGGCGGAGTCGTTGTGCCACACCGAGACCGATCCGGACTTCTCGATCCTGACCGTCGGTACCCACAACAACTGCGACAGCGTCACACACGTTCTCGAGGTGCCCGGTGTGCTGCCATGGCTGGCGGAGGGCAAGTTCAGCGGCGTCACCCTGCAGGGTGTCGAGGACCTCCAGGCCCAGTACGAACAGCAGTTCGGTCCCGGAAACTACCGTCCGAACCTGTTCGTCACCTACTGGTCGTTCCGCGCGATGATCGGCCTCGGTGTCGGCGCGCTCGCACTCGCGTTGGCCGGTCTGTGGGTCACCCGCAGGGGCCGCGTCCCGGACCAGAATTGGTTCAAGTGGTTGTGCCTCATCGCGATTCCGACACCGTTCCTCGCCAACAGTGCCGGCTGGATCTTCACGGAGATGGGTCGTCAACCGTGGGTGGTGCATCCTAACCCGACCGGAGTCGACCTGATCCGGCTCACCGTGGACCAGGGCGTCTCCGACCATCCGGCCGGACTCGTCCTGACGTCACTGATCGTGTTCACTCTGCTCTACGGCGCGCTCGGGGTCGTGTGGTTCTACCTGATCCGGCGGTACGCGATCGAGGGCCCGTCGCCGCACGACGAGTACCCGCCGGGCGAGGGACCGAAGGGCGGCGGACCGGGGGAGCCTGAGTCCGAAGAAGAGCAACTGTCGTTCGCGTACTAGGAGACCGTCATGGGACTGCAAGAATTCTGGTTCATTCTCATCGCGGTGCTCTTCACCGGCTACTTCGTGTTGGAGGGCTTCGACTTCGGCGTCGGCATGCTGATGTCGGTGCTGGGCAAGACGGACAAACGTCGGCGGGTGCTCATCAACACGATCGGGCCGGTGTGGGACGGCAACGAGGTGTGGCTGATCGTCGGTGGCGGGGCGCTGTTCGCGGCCTTCCCGGACTGGTACGCAACGCTGTTCTCCGGCTTCTATCTGCCGTTGCTGATCATCCTGGTCGCACTCATCCTGCGGATCTGCGCGATCGAGTGGAGGGGAAAGATCGACGACGACAAATGGCGCCGGCGAGCGGATCTCGGGATCATGATCGGCTCCTGGGTGCCGGCCGTGTTGTGGGGCGTCGCGTTCGCGAACATCGTTCGCGGCGTCGCGATCAACGCGGACAAGAAGGTCACGTCGAGCTTCTTCGACCTGCTCAACCCGTACGCGCTGCTCGGTGGGATCACCACCGCGCTGGTGTTCGCGCTGCACGGTGCGGTGTTCATCGCTCTCAAGACAGCCGACGACGTCCACATCGACGCCGCGGATCTGGCGAAGAAACTCGCCATCCCCACTGTGCCGATCGCAGGTGGGTTCGTGCTGTGGACCCAGCTGGCCTACGGCAAGGGCTGGACCTGGATCCTGGTGGCGGTCGCCGCCATTGCCGTCATCGCCATCACATTCCTGGCCCGGGCCGAGCGCGAAGGGTGGGCATTCGCATTCACGACGCTCGCCGTAATCGCCACGAGCGTACTGCTGTTCGCGTCGCTGTACCCGAACGTGATGCCGTCGACGACCGACCCGGCGTTCAGCCTCACGATCGAGAATGCGTCGTCGAGTCACTACACGCTGATGGTGATGAGTTGGGCCGCCGTGTTCCTCACTCCGATCGTGCTCATCTATCAGGGCTGGACGTACTGGGTGTTCCGTAAGCGAATCTCCACCAGGCACATCCCGCCGTCGATCGGGCTGCCAACCAAGGCCGGATCCTCGAAGGCCGGATGAGCATCGGGGTCGGATGAGCACTCGGACCGATCGCCCCGCCCGATCGCAACGACGGGCGGGGCGCGAAGAGGCGGGACGACGCAGAGGTCCCGTCGATCCCCGGCTGTGGAAGTACTCGGCGTCGGCGCGCGGCTACCTGGTTCTCACGGTGGTGCTGTCGGCTGTCAACGTCGCGATGGTGATCGTCTCGGCTGTGCTGATCGGCACGATCCTCGCCGGGGTCATCACATCGGACCGGCGAACCGTCGCGGAATGGCGCACCGATCTGATTCTGCTGGCAATCGCCGTGGCGGTGAGGGTGCTGGTGGCCTGGCTGCACGCGCGGTACACGCACCGGGCAGCCAACCGGGTGGTCTCGGAACTCGAGGTCGAGGTGCTACGGGCGGCGGTGCGGATGCCGCCGAGAGAGCTCGACCCGCGCCGCGACGAGATCGCGACGGTCTTGACCAGGGGAGTGCGAGCACTCGCGCCGTACCTGACCGGCTACGTTCCCGCGCTGATCCTGGCGGCGACGCTGACGCCGGCGACGTTCGTGGTGATCCTCTTCCAGGATGTGACCTCGGCGATGATCGTCGTCGTCACGCTGCCGCTGATCCCGGTGTTCATGATCCTCATCGGACTTCTCACCAGGGGGAAGTCCGAGCAGACCTTGGCCGCGCTGACTCGGCTGTCGGGACAGTTGTTGGATCTGATCGCCGGGCTGCCGACACTACGGGCGCTCGGACGCGAGCACGGGCCGGCGGCCCGCATCCGGGAACTCGGCGACGCACATCGCAAGACCACGATGTCGTCGCTGCGGGTAGCGTTCCTGTCGTCGATGGTGCTCGAGCTGCTTGCGACACTGTCGGTGGCGCTGATCGCGGTCAGCATCGGCCTGCGCCTGGTCTTCGGCGACATGGACCTCGAACCGGGCATCGTCGCGCTGATTCTCGCTCCCGAGGTGTATTTGCCGCTCCGCGTGGTCGGTGCGCAGTTCCATGCTGCCGAGGACGGTCTCGCGGCCGCCACCAGGGCATTCGGTGTGCTCGACCGATCGCCGCGGCGCGAGGAGTCCGGCACCGTCGTGGTCGACGCGAGCGGTGCCGTCGTCGAACTCGCTGGGCTGACCGTACGCTCGCGATCGGGCACCGCCCCCAACCGGTTGAATGCACGATGCGCCCCTGGCGAGGTGACGGTGCTCACCGGCGCCAACGGGTCCGGCAAGTCGACCGCATTGCAGACGGTTCTCGGTCTCACCTCCCCCGACGACGGTTCGGTCCGGGTTGGCGGTGTCGACGTAGCCGAACTCGATCCAGCGCAGTGGTGGGCGCAGATCGCCTGGCTGCCACAGCATCCGGTGATCGTTCCGGGGACGCTCGCGGAGAACCTCGCACTGGTCGGTGACGTCGACCTCGAGTCGGACGTTCTCCAACAGGCTTGTCGCGCAACGGGGTTCGATTCGGTGCTGCTCGAACTGCCGCGCCGATGGGACACGATGGTCGGGGCCGGTGGGCTGGGACTGTCCCTCGGTCAGCGTCAGAGGTTGGCCCTGACGCGACTGCTGGTGTCGCCGCGGCCGGTGCTACTGCTGGACGAGCCCACCGCACACCTCGACGACGACACCGAACGGACGGTGCTGACCTCGTTGCGTGAACTCGCCCGAGCCGGACGCACGGTGGTCGTGGTCGGCCACCGGCCCAGTGTGTTGGCCATCGGTGATCGGGTGATCGAAGTCGAAGCCTTGAAGGAAGGCGACGCGACGCATGAATCGTGATCTGCTGCGGGCGATCCGCCTGCTCGACCTGTCACCGCGCCGGATTCTGGCCGCCATCGCCGCGGGTGTCGCGACCCTGGGCAGCGCCCTCGCCCTCGCCGCTCTGTCGGCCTGGCTGATCACCCGGGCGTGGCAGATGCCTCCAGTGCTCGACCTGACGGTGGCGGTGGTCGCCGTGCGCGCCCTCGGTATCTCCCGTGGCGTTTTCCGCTACCTCGAGCGTCTTGCGACGCACGACGCTGCGCTCCGTGGAACGACGTCGGCGCGGACGATGATCTATCGACGTCTCGCCGACGGTGACCCGGCCGCCGCGGGGGGTCTTCGACGCGGAGACCTGCTGGCCCGCACCGGTGCCGACGTCGATGCGCTTGGGGACGTGGTGGTGCGGGCACTGATCCCGATCGCGGTCGCCTCCGTCCTGGCGCTGAGCGCGGTCGTGCTGCTCGGCCTCATCTCGCCGGGCGCCGCACTCGTCCTGGCGGCATCGCTCTTGGTTTCTGGGGTACTCGCACCGTGGTTGTCAGCGCGTGCGGCCCGTCTGGCCGAGTCGGAGAGCGCGGCTGAGTCGGCAGTGTTCAGCGAGACCGCCGTAACCGCGCTCGATCACGCCGCCGAACTACGGGTGGCCGGTCGCCTCGGCGATGTCCTCGGACGCGCCGAAACCACGAACCGGGCGGCCGTCCGCGCCACTGATCGCGCGACGATGCAGGCGGCGTTCGCTGCTGCCGCGACGCCGCTCGCGATCGGGGCGAGTGTCCTGGGTGCGCTGCTCATCGGCATCACGCTCTACGGACCCGACGGCGGCACACCCGGCGGGATGACGCCGATGGCGCTCGCGATCCTGGTGCTCGTGCCGCTTGCCGCTTTCGAGGCGACCGGCGCGCTGCCGGCGGCTGCTGTCGCGCTGACCCGGGCCCGGATCGCGTCGGGGCGGATTCTCGCTCTCGTCGACCGCGCCGGCGAGCCACGACCGGAAGGGACGGAGGTGCCGTCCGGGCCCGGCCACATTCGTGCCCGCGAGCTGCGCTGTGGGTGGCCGGGGAGCGAACGCGCGACCGCATCCGTCAGCCTGGACATCGCTCCGGGAAGCCGTATCGCGGTTGTCGGTGCCAGCGGTGCCGGTAAGACCACGCTCCTGATGACGCTGGCCGGACTGGTGCCGCCCCGCGGTGGGACCGTGTCGGCTGACGGACCACCGCTCGAGCACTACCGGCCGGACGACCTGCGTCGCACGATTGGCTTCTTCGCGGAAGACGCCCACATCTTCGACACGTCGGTCCTCGAGAATCTCCGGGTGGCCCGGGGTGACCTGACCGACGACGCCGCTCTCGAGGCGTTGCGTGCCGTCGGCCTGGGGGAGTGGGTCGACCAGCTCCCACGCGGCGTGCGCACGCCGCTCGGTGGTGGTGCCCGAGCGATCTCGGGGGGACAGCGCCGACGACTGCTGCTCGCGCGGGCGCTGGTGTCGCCGGCCCGGGTGCTGCTGCTCGACGAGCCCACCGAACATCTCGACGCCGCGGACGGCGCGGCGATCCTTCGTTCCCTCCTCGACCGGGAGTCCTCCCTGGTCGAGGCAGATCGGACGGTGGTCCTCGTCACGCATCAGCTGCCCCCGGAAACGCGGGCGGACAGAGTCGTGACAGTTGGCAGCGACCGGGGTGACGTGGGGGACCGTGCCGACGATCCGGTCGGGTTCGATCCTGCTCGCCACGCTTGACCACCGCCTCGGCTCCGCCGACATGATCGGTTCGCCTGTCCCCGATCCCTTTTGACTGAAAAAACCATTGCCGACAGTTCGGGGGAGGGCGTACTTTCTTCCGTACACGAGGAAGGAGGTGGTCTGAAGTTGAATGACAAACGGACACGTGAGGTGGCTGCCAGCTAGCCGCGGAGCTCTCGGAATTCACTGACCGCCTTGCGGCTGGCGAATCCCAGGCAGTTACCCGACCCCCGAACCCTCCGGCCATGTCCAGGCCGGAATCCCATCTGCGACGCCCCGAGCGTCGCCAATGGACGGGTTCGGGGGTCGCTGCTGTTCGGGGAACTCAGCCGATGTAGCGCTGCGGACGCGCCGAGAAGCGTCGCGGAAGCGACGGACTCGGCGAGTAGCTTGATGGGTATCCAGGCCGGCCCGCCGTGGCTGGGTTACGAGAGGGTACCGATGTCCGATTTGCATGTCGTCGCATCCGTTCAAGCCAAGCCGGGCTCCGAGGAAGTGGTGCGAAACGGGTTCCCGCCACTGGAGGTGGCCTCGCGCAACGAGGAGGGCTGCGTCTCGTACCAGATTTTCGAATCCACAACCGTCGACAGAACCTTCGTCGTGGTTGAGCGCTACAAGAGTCCGGAGGCGTTCGACGCTCACCTGCAGACGCCGCACTTCAAGGCGTGGATGGAGACCTTCGGGGAGCACCTGACGGGTGCCCCGGTGGTGCATATTCTGAAGGCGATCTCAGAATCCACGTAAGTCGGTTTCGTGGCCACATCGGCGACTCACGATCAGCGTCCGTAGTCTCTCGCCGATGTAGCGGTCTCTCAGCCGATGTAGCGCTGCAGACGAGCGGAGAAGCGAGGTTCGAGTGGGCCGTCGGCGACGACACGCTCCTCGACGTAGGCCAGGTCGCCGTCCTCGACGATGCCGTACAGGCGCTTGGCGCCACCGATCAGCTCACCGGATTGGCTACGGATCACCACGTCGGTCGCCAGTTCCCACGACGACTGCGTCAGCGCCTCACCGTAGAACAGTTCGACGACGCCGGAGGCATGCGTGAGCAAGAGTTCGAGGACTTCCTCGTTCTCGCTGCCGGGGGCACCGTCGCCGGAAACCCTCCAGAAGCCGGTCTCGCGCTGATCCGGACCCGCGTAGCCGCCGGTCTCGTCGAGACGCCACGAACGCGACTCCCACGACAGATAGTTGCCGCCGTCATGTGAGACGACGATCTGCTGACCGAAGCGGTAGTCGCCGGTCTCGGGATGGCGACCCTCGCCCTCGCCACGCCACACGCCCACCATCGGCAGCAGTGCGAGCATGCCGGGATGCAGGTCCGGCCCCATGCGCAGGTTGGCGGTGTCGGTCAACGGCAGATCCGGCAGGTTCGTGATGTTGCGCCCCGCAGTCTCCTTCGCACGCTCCACCGCGCCTGCGACCGCGCGGTCACCGCTACCCCGGACTGCGTGCGAATCGGCGCCGTCACGGTGTTGAGGCGTCGACTCGGGGTCCGTTTCCCGGCCCTGACTCACGGCTTGTCGGTGACCAGCCGGTACACGACGTACAGCGAGAACCAGGTGATCAGGAGTGCGGCAAGAACAAGCAGAACCTCGAAGAAAATGACCACGGCGCCCATCTTAGACCGGGTCCTGAGGGTCAAATCGAAGAGGGGCGCCGTTCCTGTCGGAACGACGCCCCTCTTCGGCCACGGCAAGGAACGATCTACTTGGCGACCGTCACATCGACATTGTGGACGCCTGCGCCGGACGGGCTGAGCCGGACATCGCCGTTGCCGGAGCTGGACAGCGCGCGCACCTTCCAGTCGCCAGGGGCAGCGAAGAAGCGGAAGTCGCCGGTCGCGGAGGCGACGACCTCGGCGGTGAACTCGTCAGTGCCGTCGAGCAGTCGGACGAACGCGCCGCCGACCGGCTGGCCATCGGCGGACAGCACACGGCCGGTGATGACCGTCTCCGTCTCGACGTTCACGCCAGCGGGCAAGGTCTGGGTCTGAACAGGTGCTCCGCACATAACTCTTATGCTCCCAACTCGATTGGTGCGCCGACCAGCGAGCCGTACTCGACCCAGCTGCCGTCGTAGTTCTTCACGTTCTTCTTGCCGAGGATCTCCTGCAGCACGAACCAGGTGTGGCTCGAGCGCTCGCCGATACGGCAGTAGGCGATGGTCTCCTTCGAGTCGTCGAATCCCTTGTCCGCATACAACTTTGCGAGGTCCTCGTCGGACTTGAAGGTGCCGTCCTCGTTCGCGGTCGTGCTCCACGGGATGTTGATGGCGCCCGGGACGTGGCCGCGCTGCTGTGCCTGCTCCTGCGGCAGATGCGCCGGAGCGAGGATCTTGCCCGAGTACTCGTCGGGGGAGCGCACGTCGACCAGGTTGGCCGAGCCGATCGCGGCGATGACGTCGTCACGGAACGCGCGGATCGAGGTGTCGGGCGTCGCGGCCTTGTACTCGGTGGCCGGACGGGTGACCGTCTCCTTCGACAGCGCACGGCCGTCGAGCTCCCACTTCTTGCGGCCACCGTCGATCAGCTTGACGTCATTGTGGCCGTACAGCTTGAAGTACCAGTAGGCGTAGGCCGCGAACCAGTTGTTGTTGCCGCCGTAGAGCACCACGGTGTCGTCGTTGGCGACGCCCTTCGCGGACAGGAGCGCGGAGAACTGCTCCTGGTTCAGGAAGTCGCGGCGCACGCCGTCCTGCAGGTCCTTCCGCCAGTCGAGTTTGATCGCGCCCTCGATGTGGCCACCGTCGTACGCGGCGGTGTCCTCGTCGACCTCGATGAAGACGGTCTTGGGGGCACTGAGATTCTGCTCGGCCCAGTCTGCGGAGACCAGGACGTCGGAGCGAGCCATGGATTGTCCTTTCGGGTTCGTACGGCGAGTGGGAAATTGTGATACAGGGTGCGCGAGCATGGCTCGAGCGGATCTTGATGGGGTGGTCCCGGGAATCAGGCCATATGCGGGCGGATTCTGCAGGTCACCGATCACGGACGGGAAACGTCGGTCAGCGATGTGAACGCTGGTTACGGGACGAGGAGTCGACCGCCGCGATCAACAGCAGGGACAGCAACAACCACCGAGGCGGCACAGATCGACTGCGCGGCGACGGGTGAGCATGAGCTCGTGGTTGGCGAACACGTGGTGCAGCGTACCCAATTCTCGACGGCTTGGGGCCTCCGGGTCCGAGAAGACCCGAGTCACACCTTCGTCTGCAGTTCGTCGAGGTTGATGATCAGGTCGTCGCCCGATCCTTCGATCACTATCTGCGAGCCCTGTGCGTAGACGTCGGTGGGAATGATGCCGAACGGCAGGGACTGCGGGTCGATCGTCTTGGTGAACCGGTCGAGCACGCCTTGCCGAAGTGGAGCGGGTACCGAGAAGTCTTCCTGTCCCTCCGGCCCGAAATAGAAGTCTGTGGCGACGATCATCAACTGTTCGCCGCGCAGCACCAGGTCGGCCTGTACGCTGACCGACTCTTGCAGCGGGCCCACCGGCACGGTTCCGGTGAACACGATGCCGCCGGTGGTCGGGGAGCCGGAGCCTCCGGAGCCTCCGGTGCCGTCGGACCTGTCCGCCGGCGGAGCGGAAACCTGCAGGTCGGGAATGCCGAGGAACTTTCCCAGATCGGTGGGGTCGATCATCATCCGACCTTCCAGATGGTCCACCGGTACCTCGTGAACCGACCCGTCGACGATCTCGGCGGCCGAGACCGACACCCCGTTCAGCGTCGCCTCGATCGTCACGTCCCCGATCATCTCGTTCGGCACCTGGCGCGCCCGCACCTCGACGTCGTTGTATTTCCCGTTCCACGCCTGGGTGAGGAACGGGAATCCGTGGATGGTGACCTCTGGGTCGGCGGTGAGGGAGCCGCCCTCGCGCAGGGCACGCGAGACCTGGTACTCGGAGTAGGCGGCCGCGCCGAAGTCGACGACCACAACGAGTCCGATAAGGCACGCCAGTCCGATTATCAGTTTCCGCACTGCACCATTCTTACCGGCGATGCCAGGTACCGGTGGGACGGTAAGCTGCGAAGTCGCGCTAATCTGTCCGCGAACAAGAACGTCGGTCCACTCGGTGTCGGTCCTTCGCCGGCACCCGCGCCGCGAGAGAGGGAGGTTGAGTGGAGCTACTTCTTCTGACCTCCGACCCCAATCCGGAGACGGTGCTGCCCTCGTTGGCTCTGCTGTCGCATTCCGTGCGCCCCGCTCCGACAGAAGTGTCGTCCCTGCTCGAGGCGGGTTCTGCGGACGTGGCGATCGTCGATGCGCGAACCGACCTGGCGGCTGCTCGCGGGTTGTGTCGGCTGCTCGGTAGTACGGGATCGGCAGTCCCCGTGGTCGCGGTGCTCACCGAGGGCGGCCTTGTCGCGGTCAATTCGGACTGGGGTCTCGACGACATCCTGCTCCCGACGACGGGACCTGCCGAGCTCGATGCGCGGCTGCGCCTGCTCGTCGGCCGCAACGGCGGTCCGGAAAGTCCCGAATCGGCGGGGAGGATCACTCTCGGCGAACTGGTGATCGACGAGGGTACGTACACCGCGCGACTGCGCGGCCGCCCCCTCGACCTGACTTACAAGGAGTTCGAGCTCCTCAAGTACCTGGCCCAGCACGCGGGACGGGTATTCACCCGGGCTCAGCTGCTGCAGGAAGTGTGGGGCTACGACTTCTTCGGCGGCACCCGCACCGTCGACGTTCACGTGCGGCGCCTGCGCGCCAAACTCGGTTCCGAGTACGAGTCCCTCATCGGCACCGTCCGCAACGTTGGATACAAGGCGGTGCGTCCCGCGCGTACCACGAACCGGTCCGGGACTCAGGGCGAACCTACCGACTCGGATTTGGACTCGGAGCCGGAGTCGGACACCGCGGACCTGACCCCTACCAACGAATCGGCGTATTAGATGAAGAGCCAACAGCTCGACTGGATCGATTCACCGGCGGTCGAGGTGGTGCGCCGTCTCATCGACCGAGCCACCGTCGAGGACGGGACCGCACCGGTGTCCGAGCAGGCTGTGCACGCTCTCGACGGATCCGGCAACGCTCGGCACCTGGTCAGCATCGTCGATGGCGAGGTCGTCGGCTACGCCCAGCTCGAGCCGGGTCACGGCGACCATCCGCCGATGGCCGAGGTTGTCGTGGATCCGTCGGCCCGCGGTGCCGGCATCGGTGGGCGGCTGGTCGCGGAGGTGCTGCAGGCGGGCGGGCCGGACACTCGCGTATGGGCGCACGGCAATCTTCCGGCTGCGATCGCCGTCGCGCGGCGGCTCGACCTCGTCGGTGCCCGTGAGCTGTTGCAGCTGCGGCGTTCGCTGACGACACCCGAACTGCCCGACCTCGTCGTCCCCGACGGGGTCACACTGCGGACCTACCGTGGCCATGAGGATGACGCCGAGTTGCTACGGGTCAATGCGGCGGCGTTCGCCTGGCATCCGGAGCAGGGGACGTGGACACAGCGCGAGATCGACGAGCGTCGCGCCGAGGCATGGTTCGACGCGGAGGGGCTGTTCCTCGCATACCCGGGTGGCGGAGATACCGGAGGGGACACGAGCCGTCTGCTCGGCTTCCACTGGACCAAGGTGCACCCGCCGGAGAACGGCAGCCTCGCGCTGGGGGAGGTCTACGTCGTCGGGATCGATCCGAAGGCTCAGGGGCGGGGCCTGGGCCGTGTGCTGACCCTGGCGGGGTTGCACCACCTGCGGGACCGGGGTCTCGGCACGGCGCTCTTGTACGTCGAGGGTGACAACACCGCGGCGCTGCACACGTACGAGCGGCTCGGGTTCGAGCCGTTCCACATCGACGTCGCGTACGCGGCCCGAGCTTGATCGCGCGCGTCGGGGCCTGACTGATTGGTGTGGCCGCCTGTGTGACGTAGGTCGCGAAATTCCCCTGGGGTGTTCATCTCCCGTTCACCGGACAGGGCCCAACTGGCTACCGCGGTTCCTTAGTTTCTGGGCTGGGTAGCGCAGGGCTGCCCGGTGCGGACATGTACGGCCCGCACCTCCATGCCGCCCGATTGCGGGCGAGACGCTAGAACAGCGGAGGACAAGGGTGAACCTCAAGCGAAACGGCGCACTACTCGGAGTGGTGGCCGTCGGCGCCATGACCCTGGCGGCGTGCGGCAGCGACAACAACGCTGGATCGTCGACCGTCGACACCTCCGCATCGGAGGCGTCGTGCGAGGGTAAGGAAAGGCTCTCCGGGGCAGGCTCGTCCGCGCAGAAGAACGCGATGGACCAGTTCACCTCCAGCTACATCGCAGCCTGCCAGCAGAAGGGCGCGTCCGTCAACGTCGCCTACAACCCCAGCGGCTCCGGAGACGGTCGCACGCAGTTCATTGCGGACCAGGTCGACTTCGCGGGCTCCGACTCCGCCATCTCGGGGGAGCAGGCCGAACTGGCCAAGGAGCGCTGCGCGGGCAATGACCCATGGAACCTGCCCCTGGTGTTCGGTCCGGTCGCGCTCGCGTACAACCTCGACGGCGTCGACGACCTGGTACTCAGCGGCGAGACCATTGCACAGATCTTCAACGGTGGAATCACGCGATGGAATGATCCGGCCATCGCCGCGCTCAACCCCGATGCTGCGCTGCCGGACGAGGAGATCAGCCCGATCTCCCGTTCCGACTCCTCGGGCACCACCGACAACTTCCAGAAGTACCTGATGGCCGCGTCCAACGGTGCATGGACCGCCGGCGCGGGCTCGGACTTCGTGGGTGGTGTCGGTGAAGGTGCCAAGGGCTCGGCTGGTGTCGCGCAGGCCGTCTCGTCCGATCCCGGTTCGATCACCTACGTCGAGAAGTCGTTCGCCGATCAGCAGAACCTGCCGGCCGCGCAGATCGACACCGGATCCGGCCCGGTGGAGCTGTCGCTGGAGACAGCGTCGAAGGCCATCGAGGACGCGGCGTTCGCGGGCTCGGGCACGGGTGACATGACGCTCGACCTGACGTCGATCTACGGCACCACCGAGGCCGGCGCCTACCCGCTCGTCCTGGCGACCTACGAGATCGTGTGCTCTGCCGGCTACGACGCCGAAACCTCTGCTGCGGTGAAGTCGTTCCTGACCAGCGCCGCGAACGAGGGCCAGCAGACCCTGGGTGAGCAGGGGTACGTGCCGCTGCCGGAATCGTTCGTTGCCAAGCTCGACGAGTCGATCGCGGCCATCGGCTGATCTCGAATTATCAACCCTCGGACCGCCCGTCTATATTCGGACAGAGAAATATGAGCGCAGATGACTGACGCGAGTACACAGTCGACACCACGCGCCAGCGGCCCCGCGGACCGCGGGGCCGAGGTGGGCGGTCCGAGCGGCATTCCGGAGGCCCCGATCACATCTTCACAAGCAACGAAGAGCAAGACGGTCACGCGTCCTGCGGACCGAATCTTCGGGTCACTAGCGTCGGGGTCTGCGGCCTTCGTCACACTGCTCGTCGCGGCGGTTGGCGTCTTCTTGGTCTGGCGCGCGGTCCCCGCGCTCCAGCGCAACGAGGCCAACTTCCTCACCAGTCGGGTGTGGGAAACCACGAACATCGACGACATGGCGTTCGGCGTCATGGACCTGTTCATCACGACGGTGAAGGTTTCGGTGTTTGCGCTCATCCTCGCGATGCCGGTCGCGTTGGGTATCGCGATCTTCCTCACGGAGTACGCGCCGCCGCGCCTCGCGCGACCTCTCGCATACGCGATTGATCTGCTCGCCGCGGTGCCGTCCATCGTCTACGGCCTGTGGGGTCTGCTGGTGTTCGCGCCCGCCGCCGCGCCGGTCGCGATGTGGCTCAACGAGCAGCTCGGCTGGATCCCCTTCTTTGCGGACGGTTCCGGTTCGATCGACGCCGGCGGCACCGTCTTCACCGCCGGCATCGTGTTGGCGGTGATGATCTTGCCCGTCATCACGGCGGTCACTCGCGAGGTTTTCGCACAAACTCCCAAGTCGCACATCGAGGCGGCGCTCGCGCTCGGAGCCACCCGCTGGGAAGTGGTGCGCACCACGATCATTCCGTTCGGTAAGTCCGGCTACATCAGCGGATCGATGCTGGGCCTCGGGCGCGCATTGGGTGAGACGATGGCGCTGTACATGATCCTGCGGACCACCTCGATACCGGCGACATGGCTCTCGCTCAACGATTCCGGCTCGACGATCGCCTCCAAGATCGCGCTCGGATACGCCGAGTTCAACAACGACATCCAGGCGGGCGCCTACATCGCCGCCGGTCTGGTCCTCTTCGTGCTCACCTTCGTGGTCAATGCGGCCGCCCGCGCCGCGATCGCAGGAAAGCGAGACTGACCGATGACCAGCGTTCTCGACAAGCCGATCAAGGCGCCCGCGTTCCAGGGCGTCGGGATCCGGCGCCGAGTCACCGATCTCACCGCGACGATCCTCGTTTCTCTGTCTGTCGTCGTCGCACTCGTGCCGCTCGTGTGGGTGCTGTGGACAGTTGTCGTCGAGGGCTTGCCGGCCATCACGTCGCAGACGTGGTTCACGAACTCGTTCAGCGGACTGTCCGCCTCCGCCATGGGTGGCGGTGTCTACCACGCCCTCGTCGGCACCCTCATGCAGGGACTCGTGTGCGCGATCCTGGCTGTTCCGCTCGGCCTGTTCGTAGCCGTCTACCTCGTTGAGTACGCAGGCAACTCGCGTCTCGGCAAACTCACGACCTTCATGGTGGACATCCTCTCGGGTGTCCCGTCGATAGTCGCAGCCCTGTTCATCTACGCGCTGTGGA
This sequence comes from Rhodococcus spongiicola, assembly GCF_004011835.1. GTDB lineage: Bacteria > Actinomycetota > Actinomycetes > Mycobacteriales > Mycobacteriaceae > Prescottella > Prescottella spongiicola. The sequence continues at coordinate 716,204 of NZ_RKLN01000001.1, read as the reverse complement.
TCGCGACCTTCGGCTTCCCGAAGTCGGCGTTCGCAGTGTCCCTCGCCCTGGTGTTGCTGATGGTTCCGGTGGTGGTCCGCAGCACCGAGGAGATGTTGCGGGTCGTGCCGACCGACCTGCGGGAGGCGTCGTACGCACTGGGCGTACCGAAGTGGAAGACCATCGCGCGCATCGTCGTTCCGACCGCGCTGCCGGGCATCATCACCGGTGTCATGCTGGCCCTGGCCCGTGTGCTCGGTGAGACCGCTCCGCTGCTGATCCTGGTCGGCTACGCCCCATTCATCAACTTCGACCTGTTCGGTGGGGAGATGGGCACCCTGCCGGGTGTGATGGTCGCGGAGATGAACAACCCGACCGATGCCGGCTCCAACCGGATCTGGGGCGCGGCGCTGACCCTGATCCTGCTGATCGCGCTCCTCAATGTGATCGCGAAGGTGATCGGTCACTTCACGTCGGTGCGCAAACAGTGAGTACCGAAACCGCGTCGATCGGACCGATCGGCCCACGTCCCGAACCCTGTCAGTTGATACTCGAGCTAACGCCCACACCACTAGGGAGCCGTTGAATGGCCAAGCGTCTGGATCTCAAGGACGTCAACATCTACTACGGCAAGTTCCACGCCGTCGCCGATGTCGGGCTGTCGGTCCCCCCGCGCAGTGTCACCGCGTTCATCGGTCCGTCGGGCTGCGGCAAGTCGACGGTGCTGCGGTCGCTCAACCGCATGCACGAGGTGACGCCAGGTGCCCGAGTCGAGGGCTCGGTCCTGCTCGACGGAGAGGACATCTACGGCTCCAATGTCGACCCGGTGGGTGTGCGCAAGACGATCGGCATGGTGTTCCAGCGTCCCAACCCGTTCCCGACGATGTCGATCCGCGACAACGTGGTGGCGGGGCTCAAGCTCCAGGGCGTGCGCGACAAGAAGAAGCTCGACGAGATTGCCGAGCGGTCGCTGCGGGGCGCGAACCTGTGGAACGAGGTCAAGGATCGTCTCGACAAGCCGGGCGGTGGCCTGTCCGGTGGTCAGCAGCAGCGCCTGTGCATCGCACGTGCCACCGCGGTCTCACCCGACGTGCTGCTGATGGACGAGCCGTGTTCGGCGCTGGATCCGATCTCGACGATCGCGATCGAGGACCTCATCACCGAACTCAAGCAGGACTTCACGATCGTCATCGTCACGCACAACATGCAGCAGGCTGCGCGTGTGAGTGACCAGACGGCGTTCTTCAACCTCGAGGCCACCGGTAAGCCGGGTCGGCTGGTCGAGATCGACGACACCGAGAAGATCTTCTCGAACCCCTCCAAGAAGGCGACCGAGGACTACATCTCGGGCCGATTCGGCTGAGCGGCCGCCTGATCGCGGGGCTGTGTCACGGCCGCACGATCGTGGGCGGTGTCACGGCACCGGGATCTGCGGGATCACGCAACCGGATGTCGGCCACCAGGCCGTGATGATCGGATCCGACGATCTCGATGCGCTCGAGGCTGGTCACGACGGCGCCCTTGGTGATGATGCGGTCGATGCCGGTCACGGCGGGAAACCACCTGTTGGCCGGCATGGTCGGCACTAATCCGGCGCCCACCTGGTCGGCGGCGTCGACATAGCCGTCGGTGAGCAGGTCCCGGTACTGACGCTGTGGGTAGCTCGCGTTGAAATCTCCGCTCACGACGACGTTGTCACGCAAGGTGTTCGCTGTCATCTCGCTGTGCACACCCCGTAGTTCTGCGGCCCACATCCGGGCGGGGAAGAGGACGGCGGGTGCGGGGTGGACCGCGATGAGGGCAAGAGATTCCTCGAGCCCTACGTCGACGTCCGCAGTGAGATTCGCCGACAGGTACCCCGTGAGCTCACGGGTATTCGACAGCGGGAAGCGACTGTAGATCGCGCCACCCAACCCGTCGGGGCTGTCGGAGACGACGAACTGATGTGGCAGCAGCTCGCCGAGTCCGGCCGCGCGCAACCCGTCTACCGACTCGTCGGTGATCTCCTGCACAGTGAGAATGTCCACTTCGCGGCCGCGAACCGTTTCAACCAGGTCGACGGGATCCGCTTGTCCCACTTTGATGTTGGCTTGCATGAGACGAACCGTGGGACCGGTGGCTTCGGCGGGATCGATGCCGCCGGCCCCCGGGATGTAGAGGGGGGCGAGCGCAGCCGCGCCGACCGCGCAGACGGCGAGACAGGCCGCCTGGACGGCCCACTCCTTGGCCAACGCGGCGACAACGGCGCCGACGAGGGCAACGACGAGCAGCGTCGGGGTCATCGCGGCCAGCAGGACGGGGAAGCGTTCGTCCACAGCAATCATGGACGCGATCAGTCCGGCCGCGCCCAGCGCGCCGCAGAATGCCGCGAAGACCCGGGCCATGTTGCGGGCCGTGCGCTGGTCAATCATCTCTCGATCATCCCCCGCTTCCATGGAGCTCGGCGGCTGAGACGGGTTCCTGTGGGAAAGGTAACCACAGGTGCGCTAGGCGTCGGTGGATGTTCCACGCCCTCATGGCCACCGGCGACATGCAGGCAATTGTCCGAATCGCCCAAACATTGCTCGATCTTTAACTACGCTCCTGCGTCAAGTCGGAAGGGCACCAGGCGGCGCCGAGGGGGGACGGCGTGTGGTTCGAGTCGGGGTGCCCGGTCCGGAAGTGCAGTGCCCACCGGGAAGGACATCACGTGAAACTGAAGACCCTTGCTCCGGCCATCGCAGCCTTCGCTGCCGTCGGTCTCGTGGCCTCGGGTTGCGCCAGCGACGGCTCCGAGGCAACGCCAATGAACGCCGCGACCGGCGAGCCCATCAAGGTCGGCCAGATCCTCTCGATCGAGGCCGGGGGCCTGTCCGTCGCGAGCCAGGCTGCCGGCATGACGGCGTCGATCGAGGCGTTCAATTCCCGCGGCGGTGTATCCGGGCGTCCGCTCGAGTTGATCCAGTGTGACTCGATGGGTGATCCGAACAAGGAAGTCGACTGTGCAAACAAGATGGTCAGCGAGGGGGTGACCGCGACGCTCGCGGACTTCACACCGGCCTCGCCGGATTCGGTGTCCGAGATTCTCGCGACGGCCGGAATCCCGCGGATCGGCATGAACCCCATGGCCATCGCGGACTTCTCCACGCCCAATGTGTTCACACCGTTCGCGGGATCGCTGCTGACCCTCTACGCGAACGTCGATGCGCTGGTGTCGCAGGACAAGACCAAGCTGACATTGATGCGTCCCGACTCACCGGTCGCGGCGATGCTCAACCAGCTGCTGGGCCCGGCGGTCCAAGCCAAGGGCGCCCAGATCGTCAACGAGGTGGCGGTCGGTGCGGGAGCGACCGACTACACACAGTTCATTGCCGCGGCCGAGCGCAATGACGCGCAGGGCGTGATCATGGCGCTCCCGGCCACCGAGGCGAACCAGATCGCCGACGCGTTCGAGCAGCTGGGCTCCGATCTCGGATTCGCGCTGGCCGCAACCGGCTTCACGGAGGAAGACCTGCTGAACCTCGGCACCTTCGCGACGTCGGCGATCTACACGAGTCCGGTGCCCGCACCGTCGTCGAGCACCGACGACTTCCCCGGTCTGGTGCCGTTCCTCGACGACATGCGCGCCGCGGGTAGCGAGGATCTCGAACGACAGAATCTGAACGGCACCGAGATCTTCTCGTGGCTCTCGGTCCGCGCATTCGGTGAGATCGCCTCGACGCTGGAGACCATCGACTCGACCACGGTCATGCAGGGATTCGAGAACGCACAGGACATTGACATGCTCGATCTGGTGCCGGCCTGGACTCCGAATGCGGTGGAGCCGTTCGGCATCTTCCAGAGGGTGTCCAACACGATGATGTACAAGATGACCTTCGACGGTGACGTCGTGGTCACCGACCCGAACATGTTCGACCTGCGTACCCAGTAGCCCTGATGGTGCGGGTCCGGCCCAGCGAACCGGGCCCGCACCGGTCTCCCCGGAGGTTCGCATGACGGAACTGCTGCAGTTCGCCATCCTCGGGCTCGGCGCCGGCTCAGCCTACGCCTTGCTCGCGCACGGGGTGGTGCTGGTCTACCGCGGATCGGGCGTGGTCAACTTCGCGCAGGGCGCGATGGCGATGGTCGCGGCCTACATCTGTCTGGAAACCTTTCAGCGTGAGTATGATTGGTCGCTCCTGACGTCGTTCGTCGTGGCCGTGCTGGCGGTCGCGGGAATCGGATTCCTGTTCCACCAGTTGGTGTTGCGCTGGCTGGCGACGGCGGCGCCGATCGTCCGACTCGCCGCGACACTCGGGCTCTTGGTGATCCTCCAGGCCGGAGTCCAGCAGTTCTACGGATCGAAATCGACCCGGGTACGGTCCTTCCTGCCGAACGACGTCTACCACTGGGGTGGCATCGTGGTGCAGCAGGACCGTCTGATCCTGCTCGGCATCGCGGTGGCAACGACGGTGGCGCTGTGGGCGGCGACCCGCTTCACCCGCGTGGGACTGGCGATCACGGCCGCCTCCGAGAACGAGCGTGCGACGGCCGCTCTCGGGTGGTCGCCGCAGCGGCTGGCCGCACTGACCTGGACGGTCGGCGGCGGGCTGGCGGGCGCAGCGGGCATTCTCGTCGCGCCGCTCACCGGACTTACGCCCACTGCGTTCGTCGTCATCGTCACGGTCTCGAGCCTCGCGGCCGCGCTACTCGGTGGATTCCGGTCGTTTCCGCTCACGTTGCTCGGCGGACTTCTCCTCGGCGTGGGTGAGAGCGTCGTCGTTCTCTATCAGGACGACATCCGCGATCTGCTCGGCATGCAAACGCTCACAGGCATCAATCGCGCGGTTCCGTTCCTGGTGATCCTCGTCGTTCTTGTCGTACGCGGGAAGGGACTGCCGCTGCGCAGCCATGTGACCGACCGGCTCCCGAGACTGGGGACGGGGCGGATCGTTTGGCCGGCAGCGATTGTCGCGGTCGTCGTGATCGGCGTGATAGTCGGGTCGGGCGGTGATTGGTTGCGGTCGCTGACGGCGACGATCGCCGCGGCGGTGTTCCTGCTGTCGATCGTGGTGCTGTCCGGGTTCGCGGGACAGTTGTCGTTGGCGCAGTACACCGTCGGCGGACTCGGCGCTCTGGTCGCCGCGCGACTGATCGGGCAGGCGGGGTGGCCGCTGATCCCTGCCGCGCTGGTCGCCATCGTCGGGGTGATCTTGGTAGGTGTGCTGTTCGCGCTCCCGGCCTTGCGGACGCGAGGTGTCAATCTTGCCGTCGTCACACTCGGTCTCGGCTTCACGATCCAGGAGATGGTGTTCAACAACCCCACGTTCACCGGTGACAGGGTGCAGGGTGCCGTGCGAATCGACTCGGTGAGTCTGCTCGGATTCGACGTTTCGGCCGCCCACCACCCCGAGCGGTGGGCGCTGCTGTGCCTGTTCGTCCTGGTGGTGTGTGCCCTCATGGTTGCGAACCTGCGGCGTTCGCGAACCGGACGGCGGCTGATCGCGGTGCGCACCAACGAGCGCGCCGCCGCGTCACTGGGGATCAGCGTGTTCGCCGTCAAGATCTACGCCTTCGCGCTGGCCGCCGGGCTGGCTGCCGCTGCGGGAATCCTGTTGGGGCTGCGCAATATTGCCGTCACCTATTTCGAGTTCAACGTCTTCGCGTCGATCAACGCCGTGGTGCAGGCCGTTTCCGGAGGCCTGGGATATGTGCTCGGCGCCGTGATCGGCGGGCTGCTCGCTCCAGGTGCGCTGCTGAGCCGGCTGTTCGAGGGCGGCGGGGCCTCCGGGGTGGTGTCGACGTTGGTCGGTGGCGTGGTGCTGATCGTGATCCTGCTGACCAATCAGAACGGCATCGCCGACATGCTCTCCCGCGTGGGTCGCGTGGTCGAGCGTCGGTTGCGGCGGGACCGCCCACGGCATCGTTACGTGCACGACCTGCAGGAGGTGCGGGACTTCGATCTCGACCCGGTACCGCCGCGCGGGCTCGCGGTGCGTGGTCTCACGGTGCGTTTCGGGGGTGTGACAGCGGTCGACGGGGTGAGCCTCGAAGTAGCCCCAGGGCAGGTGGTGGGGCTCATCGGCCCGAACGGCGCCGGCAAGACCACCGTGATCGACGCCGTCACCGGCTTCGTTGCTCCGGAAAAGGGGCAGGTGTTGCTCGGCGAAGTCGACGTGATCGAGTGGAGCGCCGCACGGCGTTCGAAGGCGGGGATGCGGCGGTCGTTCCAGTCACTCGAGCTGTTCGAGGACATCACGGTTGCCGAGAACATCCATGCCGGCGCGGACGACAGTCGGTGGTGGACATGGCTGACGGATCTGATCCGTCCCGGCCGACACCGCTTCTCGGCAACGGCGTCCGCGGCGGTCGTCGACTTCGAGCTCGAAGACGATCTCGACGCGATGCCTGGCGAACTCTCCTATGGGAGAAGAAGACTCGTCGGGATTGCGCGAGCGGTCGCGGCAGGTCCCTCGGTCGTCCTGCTCGACGAGCCCGCCGCTGGACTGGACGAGGTGGAGAGCCGCGAGTTGGCGGACGGCATCCGCATGCTCGCGGACCGCCGCAGGGCGGCAGTGTTGTTGGTCGAGCACGACATGGATCTGGTGATGTCGACATGCGACCGGATCGTTGTCCTCGAAGGCGGCCGGGTGATCGCGGACGGGATTCCGCAGGAGGTTGCCGCCGACGAGAGGGTGCGGGTGGCCTATCTGGGAACGCACGACGACAGCGAGATGACAGGAGCCACGCCATGACGGCGATCGATCAGCAGACGAGCGTCCTCGAATTCAGTGGTGTGAGTGCAGGATACGGTGGCGTCACGGTGTGCCGGGACGTGAACTTGACGGTTCGGTCCGGCGAGGTGGTGGCCCTTATCGGCGCCAACGGGGCCGGTAAGTCCACGACGATGTGCACCGCTGCGGGGGAGTTGACCCCGCTCTCCGGTCAGGTCCGGGCGCTCGGGCAGGCGCGGCGGGCGTCGTTGGCGCAGCTGGCGAAACGAGGTCTGAGCTACGTCACCGAGGAAAGATCGATGATCATGGCTCTCACGGCGGCCGAGAACTTGCGTCTGGCAGGGGTTTCCGCCGACTCGGCATGCGCGATCTTCCCGGATCTGCGCCCACTGTTGCGTCGACCGGCGGGGCTACTCTCGGGTGGCGAACAGCAGATGCTCACGCTCGCTCGCGCATTGGCGCGCAGGCCGCGCCTGCTGCTCGCCGACGAGCTGTCGCTAGGTCTCGCACCGCAGATCGTCAGCCGGCTGCTCGCGGTGGTGCGCTCCGCAGCGACCTCGGATGGTGTCGGCGTGCTGTTGGTGGAGCAACATGTCCGACAGGTGCTCGAGGTGGCAGACCGGGTCTACGTGATGCGCCGCGGTCGCGTCATCCGTGAAGGCACGGCAGCCGAGATCGCCGCAGACCTCGAATCCGTACAGCGGGCGTACCTTATGGGAGACAGCGACTGAGAGCACGCAGGTACACCGTTGCGGCCTCGCCGTCTACGGCTGGGTGTAAGACGTGAGGTCCTCGGACTCGTTTTGCGGTTCCTCCGGCATCTTGCCGGTGACGAGGAAGATGACCCTGCGAGCGACTTCGACGGTGTGGTCGGCGAAACGCTCGTAGAAACGGCCCAACAGCGTCACATCGACGGCAGCGGCGACGCCGTGCTTCCACTCCGGGTTCATGATTACACGGAACAGGTGGCGGTGGAGATCATCCATCGCGTCGTCCTCTTCGCGCAGCTTGGCTGCGCGCTCGGGATCACGGGTCTCGAGGACTTCCTTTGCACTGGCGCCGAGGGCTACGGCGATGCGGCCCATTTCGGCGAAGTAGCCGTTGACCTCCTCGGGGAGGACGTAATTGGGGTGGCGACGGCGCGTGATCTTGGCGACGTGCAGTGCGAGCGCACCCATGCGGTCGATGTCGGAGACGATCTGGAGCCCGCTGACCACCGACCGCAGGTCGCCGGCTACCGGCGCTTGCAGGGCGAGCAACGCGAAGGCTCGCTCCTCAGCGGCGACACTGAGCTCGGTGATCTTCTCGTGCTCACCGATGACCTGTTCGGCGAGCTCGAGATCTGCTTGCAGAAGCGACTGAGTGGCCTTTTCCATGGCCGCCCCGGCCAAGCCGGCCATCTCGCCGAGGAGATCCGCCAGCTCGGTCATCTGTTCGTTGTAGGCGACGCGCATGAGATCACACTTTACGGTGCGGCGGAAACCATGTCGCCACATTCCGGTGAACGTCCAATGAATGCCCGGCGGCTCAGGGCTCCGCGCACGGGTTGTCGGTCGCGTTGGTCACCGACAGATCAGCCGGCAATTCGATCTGCTCGACCTCGGCAATGCGAGTCGGCCCCGCGTCGACGGTCGTACCGGCTGCCGCCGGTGCCGTCACGGTGCGGCGAAAGTCGGTGCCGAGGACCACCTCGACGATGTTGTTGAGGCGGGACGCCTGCTCGAGCACCGCGCCCGGGATCGACGACGCCACGGTCGCCGCTTCCGCCTCATATCCCGGCGGAAAGCGGACGAGCGTTTCGGTGCTGGTCTCGTCGTAGTTCCCGATGTTGTAGATCTGGTAGCCGTATGCGGCGAGCCCGTCGGCGGTTGTGGAGGCCAGCCCGGACTGACCCGTGCCGTTCGAAACCTGCAGGTTCAACTCTTCCGGGCTGACCGCGAGCAGGGTCTGCTCGGGGCTCGGGACGGGCTCGGCCGGCGGGGTCTCCTCGTCGCTGCGCTTCTCGCCGGGCAGTGGCTCGTCATCGATGATGGCCTGGAAGATGTTCTCGATGTCGTCGAGGCGGGGTATCTCGTTGCCCCGATCGTTGGTGCCGTCTGTCGGGACCGTGATGAACGTGACCGCGCCGGCGTCGACGTTGCGAAGCGATTGGCCGAGGGTGAGCAGCGACTTGGTATCGATGTTCTCGACGAATGTTGACTCCGAGAACGCGTTGATGAAGCCGTTGAGCTTGCCCGGATCGAAGAGCACCTTGCTCGACATCGCCTCGCGCAACAGCGCCGAGAGGAAGTACTGCTGTCGCTTGATCCGCCCGTAGTCGCTGCTGCCTTCGTACACGATGTGACGGGCACGTACGTAGTCGAGCGCCTGCTTGCCGTCGAGGGTCTGGGTGCCCGCAGTCGGCAGGATCACGCCGAGTTCGCCGTCGATCATGGGCTGCGGGGCGCACACCTCGACACCGCCGACCTCGTCGACCATGCTCTCGAACCCCGCGAAGTCCATGCCGACGAAGTGTCCAATCTTCAACCCCGACATCTTCTGGATGACCTTGACCAGACACTTGGGCCCGCCCAGTGCATAGGTGGCATTGAGCTTCTCACCGTCCGCGGCCAGGTACGTCTCGTCGGTGTAGGTGCCCGTATCGTTGTCCCAGCCGTCGCACTGCGGTCGTTGGACGTCGAGGTCGCGAGGAAAGGAGACCGCCACTACGCGGCTTCGGTCGGCAGGGACGGTGATGAGCATGACGGTGTCGGATCGCGCGCCCTCGGCGTCCGCCACGGTGCCGGCCCCGACCTCGCCCGCAGCGCCCGCGCGGGTGTCGGTGCCGACGATCAGGTACGTCTCGTCGCCGGTCTGCCCACCCGCGTCGATGATGTCGGTGGAATCGGTGTCGAGAGCGGATACCTGCGAGAACCGGCCCTCGGTCGAGCGTAGGTATCCCCACACGACGCCGGTCGTGAGTAGTGCCAGCACCGCTACGAAGGCGATTGCGGACCGTCCGGCCAGCAGCAGTTTGCGCCGCTTGCGGTCCCGGCTCGCCGCGAGCCGGGTGCGGTTGGGTGCGCCGACCGACTGAGGTGCGGCGGGGCTCGCGGTCTCTTCCGCCCAGGCTGGGGCCACCGGATCCGGTTCGGGCTCGGCGAACCACCGTTCCCCGTGTTGGTCAGGTTCTGCGCGCGGGTCGAATGCGGGGGGACCGTCGGTGACCGCCGGAATGATCTCGGTGGATGCGCCTTGGCCCGACTCGGGTGCGTGCACGGCGGGGTAGCCGGGCTCCTGGACGGGCTCGGGCCCCTCGCGGTGCGCGCCGTTGAAGGACGGCGGTACCGGGCGGCCCATCTTTGCCATCAGGTCGGCGACGGACAGTCGCTCGGTTGGTTCAGTTGCTTCGCTGTCGAGTGCTCGACGGCCCCGTCGACCGGCCTGTTGGTCGCGGTACTGGTGGTCGGCGAGGGGACGTTCCCAGGGGGCGCGGCCTTCTGGCGCACCGCGACCGGGATAGTGCTCGTCACCCACCTATTCGCCCTGCCCTCTCCGACTCCAAATTGATACCGTTGCTCGACGATGCCGCAATGATACTGATGTAGATATGCGCGGACATCGGCGCTCGACACGGCCAAACCGGCGGTGCGATTGGTTGGTAGTTGCGGTGTGGGAGGTGTCGCAGGTGGAGGCGTCAGCGCACGCTGTCCCAGCGACGTGGATCACACTCGAGCGCGGCGCGGTCCCAAGGCCCGTTGTCGGCTGCGGCCTCGTAGGTGGTCTGCAGGAACTTTTGCAGAGTCGCATCCGGGTCGGATGCGGTACGGACCGCTTCGTACGGCAACAGGAACTGCCCGAAGTCGGCGCTGTAGAAGGCCTGCTCCGGAAGGACCGGGTGGTCGGCGAAGCCCTCCGGCTCGGGGTAGGCGTACGCGTAGAACGCGCCCTCCTCGCCGCCACCGGGCCAAAATCCGCAGCTCGACAACTCGTGTGAGTAGCCCTCGACCATCACCCAGTTGCCGACGTTGGGGGCGCCGCCGGGATGCTGAGGGGCGGGCTGCCCCGTGAACCTCGTGCAGGCGAGGTCGAACGAACCCCAGAAGAAGTGCACCGGGCTGACCTTGCCGACGAAGTTCGAGCGGAACTCGTGCATAACGCGGTCGGCCTGGATGAGTTGTTTCCAGAACAGGTTCGCGGCGGCGAGATCGTAGGAGGCGTGGACAGTGTCCTCGGCGAACGGGATCGCCGGATCGACCTCGTTGGGTGTCGATTGGATACGGGTATCGATGCCCAGTTCGCGAAGCGCCTGCATCACTCGGTGGTAGAAGTCGGCGACCGGCATCGGTTCGAGCGGGAACTCACGGTGTGCGCCGTTGCTGTCATGGATGGTGAGTTGATGTCCGGACAGGTCGAACTCGATGTCGAAGACCCGGGTGTCGTACGGGATTGCCGACGTTGTCAGTCCCCGAGCGCTCACGTACAAAGGCACCTGCCACCAGTGGTTCACCAGTGGTGCGTGAGCGAGGCGGACCTTCCCCACGATCTGCGTCCACATGTGCAGGGTGTCGCGGGTGGGTTCCCAATCCGCCACTCGCAGTGCGGGCCAGGCTCCCGAATCGGCTGATGCGTTGGTCACGGCGTCTCCCTCCGGAAAACCCCTACGAGGAACTACAGCGCTCCAATTCTAGGGTGCGCGGGCGTCATCCGCCGGAGTGCATGATGTCGGCCCCGACCGGTACGAGGGTGTCCTCGGGGTCGTCGAGCCAACCGTCGGGCAGGGCCACTGCGGCAGGCGAACCCTGCCTTCCGCGGGGGCCTTCTGCATCTGCAGGGAACGGGACCGTCGGGTCGAGTCGGCCGAGTAGATCCTCGAGTTGGGCGAGCGACGAAACCCGAGCCAGACTGTTGCGCAGATCCGACCCGGCTGGAAACCCGCGCAGATACCACGCCATGTGCTTGCGCATCTCACGCATGCCACGGTCCTCGCCGTGGTGGTCGGCCAGCAGCCGACCGTGTCGGCGCATGATCGCGGTGACCTCACCAAGATTTGGCGGGGTTGCCATCTGCTTGCCGTTGAGCACGGCACTGAGTTCGGCGAACAGCCACGGCCGACCCAGGCAGCCGCGGCCGACGACGACGCCGTCGCAGCCAGTCTCGGCCATCATCTTGACGGCGTCCTCGGCAGCGAAGATGTCGCCGTTGCCAAGGACCGGGATGTCGGTGACGTGCTCCTTCAGGCGGGCGATCTCGCTCCAGTCCGCCGTGCCCGAGTAGCGCTGCGCGGCGGTGCGGCCGTGCAGCGCCACAGCAGCGGCACCCTCGGCGGCGGCGATGCGTCCGGCATCGAGGTGGGTGTGGTGCTCGGCGTCGATGCCGATGCGCATCTTCACCGTGACGGGGATATCGGTGCCCTCGGTCGCGCGGACCGCGGCGGCGACGATCTCACCGAACAGGCGGCGCTTGTACGGCAGGGCCGATCCGCCACCCTTGCGGGTGACCTTGGGGACCGGGCAGCCGAAATTCATGTCGATGTGGTCGGCAAGGTCCTCGTCGACGATCATCTTCGCCGCGGCGTACGTGATCTCGGGATCGACCGTGTAGAGCTGCAGTGACCGCGGCGTCTCCGTCGGTCCGAAGGTCGTCATGTGCATCGTCACCGGGTGCCGCTCGACGAGCGCGCGAGCGGTCACCATCTCGCACACGTACAAGCCCGCGGTGCTGCCGGCGCGTTCGAGCTCGAGTTCGCGGCAGAGCGTCCGGAACGCGACGTTCGTGATGCCCGCCATAGGGGCCAACACCACTGGGCTGCCCAGCTCGAGCGAACCGATGCGAAGGGGTGACATGAAGACCTCGGGCAAATTCTTCGAGAGATGACGGTGCCGGCACCGGGAACCGGTACCGGGCACAGAATAGCTGTCTGGCCAGTGGTCGTGGCCTGTCAGGACAACCGCTACCTACTGCGCTACCTACTGAAGGCCTTGCGTCCTGGTCGGTAGGGGCACACAATCGCGCCATGGCCGCGAACATGAGCTCGGCCGAGAAGGCGCACAGACCGGCCTGGGTGAAGAAGGCAATCTGGGCGCTCGCGATTCTTGCCGCACTCATCGTCGCGTACTTCGTGCTCGCCGCCTTCCTCCCTAGGTGGTGGAGCCACCAGGTGGGGTCACTGTCCTCCGGCAGCTTCTCGACAGGCGTCCTGTTGGGTTTGCTGTTCGGGGTGGTCTGCACCGCGCTCTCGTTGTTGCTGTTCTACTTTGCGTGGCGGTCGCGTCGACGTAAACACGCCAGGTTCTGGGTGACCGCGGGTTTGATCCTCGGTGTCGTCGTCGCGCTTCCCAATCTGCTGACGCTCACGGTCGTCCTCGGAGGCAGCAGTGCCGCCCACGCGGGGGAGCGCACCCTGGATGTCGACGCACCCGGTTTCCGTGGGGCGTCACTGTGGGGGGCGATCATCGGTGTACTTGTGTTCCTCGCCGCGGTCTATTTCTTGAGGCGATACCGCATGCGGGGCGAAGAGGTGGCCAAGCTCCGCGGCGACCTGCACCAGCGAGAGCCGCAGTCGCCGGGAGAGTCACCGGGGCCGGAAATCTGACCGGTCCCGAAGTGCCGGGGCTGAGCCGGCAGGTTCAGCGGACCGTCAATTCGCGGAGCAAAGAGCCTCCCACCTGCACTGACGGTCTTCGCTCGGGGCGACTCGCGACGCGACTGGGCCATTGCGCGAACCAATGTGCACTCCGCCCCGTTGTCCGCTAGCATTCGTCCGCACGCCCCTATAGCTCAGTTGGTAGAGCAGCTGACTTTTAATCAGTGGGTCCCAGGTTCGAGCCCTGGTGGGGGCACCTGGAGCGTCCGCCGTGTAAATCCCCTTCGGGTGTGTGCGGACGGTGACGGCTTCCTCAACAACCCCACCCTGATCGGGTTGAGATCTAGCGGTCTCCGCTAGAGAAGCAGGTACTCCAATAGGTAATTGTGACGTTCCCCTCGTCGGCCCGGCGCGGCAGTCTGGACAAGTCCGACCAAGCCGATCTTGGGGAGGGTGAATCAGAATGTTGCGCAGGTCCGGAACTGTCCTAGCTTTGGTCGGTCTGAGGTGGCGCCTCGCCCGGATCGGTCGCGTCCGCCAACCGTCCAACATTTGGGCCCCGGTTCCGCGCCGCTTCGCGGGGCGGTTGTGCGAGTACGACAGCCTCGGTCTCTGACGAATCGGAGCCTGACCTCTCGAGTAGAAGGCTCGGGTGCGCGCCCCCCTGCAGCACGCCCGAGCCGTTGAAAACTATACCACTTGGTGTGTTTCTGTAGCGGTAGTAAGAAGTGGCTAGATCAGGGCCTCTGCGTTTCAAGCGACCGGACAAGGGGACTAGTCTGGTTGTCGGGCGGGAAGCTGACCGAGCGTCGGCGAGTCCTACGGTTTTCGGAGGCGAAGAGCGCAATGGCACGTCAACAGGAGCGTGCGCGACGGACCCGCGCTGCGATCGTCGAAGCTGCAGCAGTCGAGTTCGGTGTGCGCGGATATGCGGCGGCGTCGGTGAATGCGATCCTCGAGGGGTCCCACGCGACCAAGGGTGCGATGTACTTCCACTTCGAGTCGAAGGAGGAACTCGGGCGTGCGGTGCTCGCCGCCGCCCTCGAGAAATACCATCAGATGACGGCCCGGTGGATGGCCCGAGCCGATCTCGATCCCTTCCAGATTCTGCACGGCCTTATCGACAATGTCGCAAGGATGTTCCTGTCCGACCCGATCGTGCGTGCCGAGTTCCGGCTGATCATCGAGCCTGAGTTCTACGCCGACGTGCAGAGCGGTGGTGCCCGGGTATGGGGTGGCTCGGCTCGTGAACTCCTTCAGCGGGCCGATCGTGAAGGTCTCGTCCGGGAGGGTGTCGACGTCGAGAAGTTCACCCGAGTGCTTGCGGCCAGCCTCGCCGGCCAGCGATACCTGTCCGATCTCACGGCTCAACAGGTCGACCTCCGCGCGAGGTTCGAAGAGTCACTCGAGGTGGTTCTCGCGGGTATGGCCTCGGATTCGTGGTTGGAGAAGTGGCGCCGTCAGGGTTGGCCCGTCGAGCTGGATGCGGCTGTGCCCGGCTGAATTGGCGTATATGCGCGCTGATCAGGCGATTTGTGGTTTGTGAAATTGGTGCCCTAAGCTATCCAAGCTCCCAACGGAACGCCGTTGAGGGTACTGGCCGGAGTGATCCGGCGGGCCCCCTTCGTCTAGCGGCCTAGGACGCCGCCCTTTCAAGGCGGTAGCGCGGGTTCGAATCCCGTAGGGGGTACGCATCACTCGTTGATGCGCCATTACAGTTGAATAGCAGTATCAAGCAAGGCCCTGTGGCGCAGTTGGTTAGCGCGCCGCCCTGTCACGGCGGAGGTCGCGGGTTCGAGTCCCGTCAGGGTCGCTTCTCTGTATCGGAAACGGTGCAGCACGAATGGGCATTCGGTTCGGGTGCCGTCCGGCCAGGTAGCTCAGTTGGTACGAGCGTCCGCCTGAAAAGCGGAAGGTCGCCGGTTCGATCCCGGCCCTGGCCACCACTGGAAGTCGATTCGACCTCCGTGAGAGCAGTACATCTTCACATGCAGTATCAAGCAAGGCCCTGTGGCGCAGTTGGTTAGCGCGCCGCCCTGTCACGGCGGAGGTCGCGGGTTCGAGTCCCGTCAGGGTCGCTTCTCTGTATCGGAAACGGTGCAGCACGAATAGGCATTCGGTTCGGGTGCCGTCCGGCCAGGTAGCTCAGTTGGTACGAGCGTCCGCCTGAAAAGCGGAAGGTCGCCGGTTCGATCCCGGCCCTGGCCACCACGGCCCAATCGTTCACACCCGCCGCATGGCCGACCGTCAACCTGGCAAGTGCCGCGAGCCGATCTCGGCACTGGCTGTGTCGCCGTCCCCTATCACGCAGTGAGCGTGCGGCGGCTCTCGAATCGCCTGCGGGTACCAGTGAACGGGTCGTCGAACTCGATACTGCGTGCTACCAGTCGCAGTGGGTTCGAGTAGTCGTCGGGGGCTACGTCGTAGAACGCCGGATAGAAGTTGTCGCCGAGGATCGGGATCCCGATCGAACTCATGTGTAGGCGTAGCTGATGTGTCTTGCCGGTACGTGGAAGGAGTCGGTAGCGCCCGATGCTGCCCCGCGCCTCGATCAGCTCTACACGGCTCTCGGCGTTCGGGGTCCCCGGTACCTCACGTGCCTGTAAGACGCCGCGTTCCTTGACGATTCGACTCCGAACCGTGCGGGGGAGACGAAGCCTCGGATCGAAGGCCGCGAGTGCCTCGTACTCCTTCGTCACCAGGCGCTCGTCGAAGAGTGACTGATAGGCGCGCCGCGCCTGGGTTCTGATCGTGAAGACCAGGACGCCCGCGGTGATCCGGTCCAGCCTGTGCGCGGGGGTCAGTTCCGGTAGGTCGAGGTCACGCCTGAGCCGCACCAGCGCCGACTCTACGACGTACGCGCCGCGCGGCGTGCTCGCGAGGAAGTGCGGCTTGTCCACCACGAGGAGATCGGCGTCGCGGTGCAGGATCTCGATCTCGAAGGGCACGCGGGGTTCCACCGGTGGGTCTCGGTAGAGGTAGAGGAACCCGTTCGGCCGGTACGGTGTGGCCGCGGTGATCGGGGCGCCGCGCTCGTCGACGACCTCGCCCGCCTCGACCTTCTGCAGTACCCGCGTCGTGTCGGACGCGAACCGTTCCAGCAGAAAGGCGAGCATCGTCTCCCATCTGCCCGGGTTCGGCAGGCGCAGTCGTGTCGGGTTGAGGCCGTCACGGACGCGTAGGGGAGCAATGGACACGTCCCGACGGTACCTGTCCGGTCCGCGTCTCTGGAGGTTCCGGGTCTGCACTCCCGCGAAATCGGACCGTTCCGTAGGCTGTGACCATGACTACATGGACGGCGGGGGACATAGTCGATCAGCAGGGCCGGACCTTCGTGGTGACCGGCGCGAACAGCGGTCTCGGAGCCGAAGCCACCAAGGCTCTCGTGAAAGCGGGCGCGAAGGTGATCTTGGCGTGCCGAGACGTCGACAAAGGACGTGCAGTTGCGGAGCCACTCGGCGACCGTGCCGAGGTACGCAAGCTCGATCTTGCGAATCTGGCATCGGTCCGCGAGTTCGCCGGTTCGATCGAGGCGTTCGACGTGCTGGTGAACAACGCAGGAGTCATGGCAGTGCCCCTGTACCGCACTGCTGACGGGTTCGAGATGCAGATCGGCACAAATCATCTGGGTCACTTCGCACTGACGGGTCTGCTGCTGGACAAGGTTCGCGACCGCGTCGTGACGATGTCGAGCGCGATGCACAACATCGGCACCATCGACCTCGACGACCTGAACTGGGAGCGCCGCCCGTACAAACGCTGGCCTGCCTACGGACAGTCGAAACTGGCCAATCTGTTGTTTACCTACGAGTTGCAGCGCCGGCTCGCGACCGCGGGTTCGAAGGTGAAGGCGCTCGCGTCGCATCCGGGGTACGCGGCGACCAATCTGCAGACGCACACGGAGTCGGTCACGGGGCGGATCATGGCCCTGGCCACGCCGATCATCGCGCAGTCGGCAGAGATGGGCACCTTGCCGATGCTGTACGCGGCCACCGTGCCCGACGCGGTCGGTGGCAGCTACCTCGGTCCCTCGTCGCTGTTCGAAACCCGCGGCTACCCGAAGGTCGTGAAATCGAACCGGAAGTCGCACGACGAAACCGTTGCGCGACAACTGTGGTCGCTGTCGGAGCAGCTCACTGGTGTCGACTACAACTTCGGAGAATGACTCCGATGGCGATCGAGCGACTCAACCACGCCGTCCTGTACGTGTCCGACCTGCAGCGCAGCCTGGCCTTCTACCGGGATGTGCTGGGGTTCACCGAGCTACCGGGCGGATTTCCCGGTGGGGTGTTCCTGCAGGCGCCGGACTCGGTAAACGACCACGATCTGGGTTTGTTCCAGAGCCAGAATCCGACCAGCGAGGTGACAGCGGGCAACGTCGGCCTCTACCACGTGGCGTGGGAGATCGACACGCTCGCCGGTCTGGCCGAGATACGGGACCGCCTGCGCGCCGCCGATGCGCTGACCGGGGCGAGCAACCACTCCTCCACCAAGGCGGTGTACGGGCGCGATCCGGACGGGATCGAGTTCGAGGTGTGCTGGCTGGTGCCAGATGAACTCGTGGTCGACGAACTGGTTTCCGCGCAACCGCCCACGCGTCCGCTGGACATCGACGCTGAGATCGCGCGCTATGGTGCCGACACCCACGGGGGACCGCGCACCGACCGTCATCTGTGGGAGCGGGTGCGTAGGGCACGCGCCGGCGGATGACCCGCAGCCGGCTCGAAAGCGGTGGAGGTCCGGTGATCGCGATCCACGACGCCTGAGGTACCGGTCACCGAGGAGCCGGTCAGGCGAGACCGTGCTCGTGCAGCCAGGTACCCGCGACTTCCTCGGGGGTACGGCCGTCGGCGTCGACCGACGCGTTGAGTTGGCGCATCGTCTCGTCGTCGAGTAGCGCGCTCACCGGTGCCATGACCGGCGCGATCTGCGGGTACTCGTCGAGAGTGCTCTCACGCACCGTCAGTGAACCGTTGTAGACGGGGAAGAAGTGGAGGTCGTCGGTCAGTATGGTGAGTCCGAGTGCCGGGATACGACCGTCGGTCGCGAAGACCTCACCGAACGTGCACGGGTTGTTCGTGGCGACGGCATTGTAGATGGCGCCGTCGGCAAGTTCTGCGATGTCGTTGCGGGGCAACGAGAATCCGTACGCTTGCTGCAGTCCCGGCCATCCGTCGTCACGTCCGAGAAACTCTGACGCACCGCAGAACCGCGCGGCGTTCGGATCGGACTTGGCAAGGTTCGCATAGTCGGAGAGCGTCTCGAGCCCCAGGCGCGCCGCGGTTTCGGTCTTGACGGCGACGGCATAGGTATTGTTCGCGGGCATCGGGGGTAGCCAGACGATCTGGTTGCGCTCCAGGTCCTCATCACGAACCTTGGTGTACTGCTCCTCTGGATCCGTGATCACTTCCCGTTCTCCGAGATGGGTGAGCCACCCGGTGCCGGTGTACTCCCAGGACATGTCGACGTTGCCGCTGACCTCGGCGGCGCGGACGGTGTTCGAGCCCGTCATCCCGCAGACGCGATTGACGTTGGCGCCCTGCGATTCGAGGCGCTGAGCCGTGATCTCGCACAGGATGAGCTGTTCGGTGAAGGCCTTCGACGCGACGGTCACCTTGGCGCCGTCGAGTACGCCCCCGCCGCCGCCGGTGCCGTAAACTTCCGCGGGACTGTTGGCGGTCAGGGCACAACCGCTCAGCGTCAGGGACAGGACAACAGCCCCTGCGGACAATGCCTTCGTGAACATGGGTTGTCAGGTCCTTCCTCCTGGATCAGATCCCCTTGGGCCGCAACATTTGCTCGGCGATCGAGGCCGCCCAGTCGACGGTCAAGGCGAGCGCGATGGTCAGCAGGCTTCCGACGACCAGCACGGGTAGCCGGTTGAGGTGGATCCCGGCCGCAATGATCGAGCCGAGTCCGCCCGCATTGGTGTAGGTGGCGAGGGTGGCGACACCGACATTGAGGATGAGCGCTACCCGGATACCGGCGAGCATCACGGGCGTCGCCAGGGGGAGTTCGATCCCGCGGAGGATCTCCCACGAGTTCATCCCCATCCCGCGCCCCGCGTCCACGATCGCCGGGTCGACCTGGCGGATTCCGACCATCGTGTTACGGAGCACCGGCAGCAACGCGTAGACGACGAGCGCGACGACGGCCATCTTGAAGCCGACGCCGAATACGATGGCCAGGAGCACCAGCAGTCCGATCGACGGAATCGCCTGGCCGGCGCTGGCGACGGCCAGGATCGGGGCGCTCAGATGGCGGGCGCTGCGCCGCGTCAACATCACTCCGAGAGGTACGCCGATGGCGATCGTCAAGAAGGTCGAGACTGCGACCAGTTGAATGTGCTGACGCAGATCGAGCAGGATCCGCGACAGCTCGAGGCTGCGGGCCTCGCTCGAGTCCAGGTCGGCCACCTGGGTGTAGATCAACGTCCCAGCGACCAGCGTGACGATGAGGATGGGCATGATCCACCGTGATGCGGACCTGCGCGGCCGGGTCGAATAGTCGAGGGCGTTCAGGCTCATCGCGGGTCGCCGGGGGTGTTGGATGCCGTCATCAGAAGGTCCTGCAGTGCAATGAACTTCGTCGATCCCGCTGGTTCGGTGGAAGAGCCGTCGACCACGAGATCAGGGACGACGCACACGCCGTCGGCGCGAGCGGACAGCACTAGTTCGAGCGCTTGGTGGACGGTGCTTTTCAGCGTCACCTGGACGGCGTCGTGCAACGGAATCGAGTGGTCGTCGTCGACGGTTCCGGCGAGGACGTCACCGACGGTCAACAACGACAGGCGGCGAACCGAGGCGCCGGCGCCGACGAAGTCGCGAACGAAGTCGTCGGCCGGGTTCGTGAGGACGTTGAGTGGTGTGTCGAACTGCGCCAGGCGAGATCCGACATCGAAAATCGCAATGCGGTCACCCAGGCGCAGTGCCTCGTCGATGTCGTGGGTGACGAAGACGATGGTCTTGCGGATCTTCTCCTGCAGCTTCAGGAACTCGACCTGCAGCTTCTCGCGAGCGATCGGGTCGACGGCGCCGAACGGCTCGTCCATCAACATGATCGGCGGATCGGCCGCGAGTGCTCGGGCCACGCCCGCGCGCTGCTGCTGTCCGCCCGACAACTGCCGCGGGTATCGGGTCGCGTAGGTCTTGGGGTCTAGTCCGACGAGATCAAGCAGATCCGCTGCACGGCTGCGCCTTTCGGTTTTCGGGATACCTAGCAGCTTGGGGACGAGCCCGATGTTGTCGGCGATCGTCAGGTGTGGGAGCAGTCCGATCTGTTGGATCACGTAGCCGATTCCCCGCCGTAGCTCGTTGACGTCGGCGTGAGTCACGTTCTGGCCGTTGATCCAGATATCACCGGAGGTCGGCTCGACGAGACGGTTGATCATCCGCAGCGTGGTCGTCTTCCCGCAGCCGGATGGGCCCACGAAAACCACGAACTCGCCGTTCTCGATCTCCATCGTCAGTGGGGAGACCGCGGGGCGGTCCTGTCCCGGGTACTGCTTGGTCACCTGATCGAGATGGATCATGGTGTCGGCTCCGGCGAAGGTGTGCTCAGACATTGATACCTCGGGGCGTCGTCAGCTTGGAGATGGCGAGAAAGACGAGATCGAGGACGAGCGCCACGAGCGCGATGGCCAGCACTCCGGCTAGCGCCTCGTTGAGGGCGTTCGCGCCACCCATGCGGGACAGCCCCCGGAAGATGAGCTCGCCGAGCCCAGGGCCTCGCACGGCCGCTCCGATGGCGGCGGTGGCCACCAGCATGATGGTGGCGGTACGGATGCCGTTGAGGATCACGGGCCAGGCCAGGGGAACGATTACCGTGAGCATCCGCCGTCTCCCGTCCATGCCGAGCCCGCGGGCGGAGTCGACGACGGCGGGGTCCACGCTCTCGATACCGGTGATCGTGTTGCGCAGGATTGGGAACATCCCGAACATCACCAGCGCCGCGATCGTGGGTGCGATGCCCAACCCGAGCACCGGGATCATGAGCGCGAACAGAGCGAAGGATGGGATCGTCAGCATCGTGGCCGTGGTCGAGAGCATGACGTTCCGGACGACGGGCCAGCGTTCGCCGATGAACGCGAGGGGGATAGCGATCGCTGCCGAGATGGCGACGCTGAGCAGCACCAACTCGATGTGCTGCTGAGTCAGGAACGCCAGGCGTAGAGCGTTGTCGGAGATGTACTCGAACAGACTCATCTCACCGCTCGCCAGCGAGGGAACCGACGTCGACGCCGGTTATGGGAGTCCTGACGGAAGGCGGCCGCCGAACGGAAGCCGAAGAGATTCGCATGATCATGTCTCCTCGTGGTCCGATGATGGAACGCAAAGCTGGTTCAGGCTCGCTGGTGTCGCAGGCGTACTCGGGTGAACTTCGCGCGGGCTGTGCTCACGTGCCGTGCGAACGCTGGAATGTTGTCCTATCGCGGTCGGCCGCTCGTGCGATCCCCGAAACAGGCACGCCGTGCGGTTCGGTGATCGACACGTCGACCGCCAGCGCCTCGAAGGCAGCGATGATCTTCGCTGCTCCTGCCCGGCGCCGGTCCGGTAATCATGTGATGAGGCTAACTTTCGTGTGTAAACAAAGGCCATGATGTGATGCAAAGAGTGCAACAGTTGGGATACGGGTGATTTACAACGCCTAGACCTTCTGTCCCTTCTGTCGGATCTGTCCGCCGAGGACACCCATGCGCGGCGCAGAAACCGGTACACCGGTAAATGTGCCAGTTGCCGGCCACGGCGGTCGGCGAGATCTGCGAGTTGGTGCGAGCAGCACAAACCGTCCGCACGGACGATGCTGTCGCCGACGACCGGGGCCACAGCGGGGAGGGTGTTGGTCACCTACGGCAACGGAAGGGGCGCTGTGTCCGGGCTCCGCCCCGACGATAGGTCTCCCGGCAGACACATACTCACTTGGTATCCGGAGCGGCCGAACTCGGTGCGTACCCTCGGGGCGAACCGGGGAGTGGTGGAGTGGGTCGCGCGGGTAGGTGCGTCTCACGTGACCCACTCGGTCGGTGGGGTCAGCCCGCCGTGGGCGGCTGAGGCTGCAGAGCGTTCGTCAGGAACTTGTCGAGGGTATCGACGATCCGCTTGAACGTCGGATGGTCGTCGAACATGAACTCGGTGTGGCCGTGACCTTCGAGGAACACCAGTTGCTTCGGCTCGTTCGCATGGTCGAACATCGACTGTGCTTCCTCCGGGCGGTGCAGCTCGTTCTGATCGCCGTGGATGATGAGGATCGGGCGCGGTGCGATTCGGCCGACGACCCGCTCGGGGCTGAACCGCAGCAGCATGTCCGCCGATTCGAGGCTCACACCGGAACCGAACCCGGGCGCCTTGTACAACTCGTCGCCGACGTATGTGTCGGTCTGACCGTCGAGATCGAGGCGGACGATGTCCCAAGGTGAAGTGATCTCGGAGCGTCCGTACTCGGCGCGGCGCCCGCGATCGGCGTCGATCCGCTCGAGCAGTCTGTTCCAGGATTCCTCGTCGTGCATATTGCGGGTGGAACGAGTGCCGTCGGCGACCCCGTTGAGGCAGGCCACTGCATGCACGCGAGGATCCTCAGCTGCCTCGGCGACGACGACGCCGCCGCCGAGTCCCCAGCCGACCAGCGCGATGCGGTCTGCGTCGAGTTCTTTCACAGCGGCGACGCGGTCGACCGCAGCGCGTACGTCCTCGGCCCAGTCTTGCGGTGGCAAACGCCCACGTTCTCCCTCGGACTGGCCGAAGCCGCGGTAATCGAAGGCCAGCACGGCGTAGCCGAGGGGAGTGAGGGCGCGGGCGAAGCGTTCGGGATGGATGACCTTGAGCCCCTGGTATCCGGACGCAGCGACCACCACCGGGTACGGGGCGCCCGCGCCGTCGTCGTCGGGCAGGTGCAGGTCGGCGTCGAGGCGGCTTCCGCTGCTGAAGAAGGGTAGGGGCCGGATGATCATGTGAGTCTTCTCCTGATTCGGCGACGCTCGAGGGGATGTAAGGGTGTCGTCGGTGCGAACCCGGTGTTCCGATGAGGCCGCGATCGTGTTCGTCACTCATCGTGGGGGGCGCGTTGCCTCTCGGACAATCATCGTTGCTGTATACGCAACTCGGATATACGTGCTGAGCGTTGCTGACTCAGCAACGAGCATTGTGTATAGCCCTCGGCGATGCCATACATGGGTGCCAATACGACAAGTGAGGAGGTTGATTTCGTGAGGATCGCATTGGCGCAGGTGGACTGTAGGGGGGACATCGAGAAGAACTTGGCCCTCGCACGAAGTACTGTCGCGGAGGCTACGGCCGCCGGCGCCGATCTGGTCGTCTTCCCAGAGTTGTCGCTGCACGGCAATCCGCTAGCGCAGGCCGCCGAGCGCGCGGTTTCTTCCTCCGACTCGCGAATCGCTGAGCTTTCGTCCGGTGCGGTGGACGTGGTAGCCGGGTTCTACGAGGACGGAGGCGTCCGCACCTACAATTCGGCTGGATACTTCTCAGGTGGCCGAACGCATTTCGTCCACCGCAAGTTGTATCTGCCGAACTATGCGGTGTGGGAGGAGCGCAAGGGCAGCAGTCCCGGCCAGGGCATGCGAGCCTTCGACACCCGCTTCGGCCGTATAGCGACACTCATCTGCAATGACGCGTGGCAGCCCGCCCTACCGTGGCTGGCAGCGCAGGATGGCGCCGAGGTGCTGCTCGTGCCCACCAACAGTGCCGCCGTCCTCGGCTCCGATTCGCACGACATCATCGAATACTGGTGTCGGTTGATGGCCTTCATTGCGCGGATGCAGCAATGCTGGGTCGTGTTCGTCAATCGGGTAGGTGACGAGCACGGCGCCACCTTCTGGGGCGGATCTCGAGTGATCGACCCTGATGGGCGAACTGTCGCGGAGGCTCCACTGTGGGAACCGAACCTACTAGTGAGGGAAATCGAGGTGCCGGTTGCGCGGCGCCGTCGGCAGGAGGTGCCGTTGATCGCCGAGGCACGCCTCGGCCTCATCGAACACGAGGTGCAACGGTTGATCCGCGAGGCTGGTGACGCTCTGAGCGGCGTCGCGCCTCGTTTCCCGATCGAGCTTTCGCGAACTCACGCGACCAACATCAATGTTTGATTCAGATGTTTGATCTGCACGTTCACGCCGCCCCTGATGTCTGGGAGCGCAGTGGTGACGACGCCCAGATTCTTCGTTGGTACGCCGATGCCGGGTTCTCCGGCTGCGTTCTGAAGGGGCACTACGACGGCACCGCCGGCCGTGCGCAGGCCGCCAACGCCGGACTCGGACTGAAAGTCTACGGCGGTCAGGCGCTCAACCATCACGTCGGTGGAATCAACCCGGCGGCGGTCGCAGCGGCCTTGATGATGGGGGCGCGGGTGATCTGGATGCCCACCGCGGACGCCCATACGCAGCATGCCGCCGGGTTGCCGCGGCTGTGTTGCGCCCGCACTGGCCTCGACGCGACGACCTACGCGATTCCACCGGTGGACGATTCTGTCGAGAAGCGGGTGCTCCAGGTGCTCGATCTGATCGCCGAGGCAGATGCCGTGTTGGCGACCGGACATCTCAGCACAGAGGAGGTCGCGTGGTTGATCCCGGCAGCCCGGGCCGCGGGGGTGCGGCGTCTGCTGTTGACGCACCCGTCGTACACAGTCCCGGCGATGAGTGCCCACGAGGCTGTGGCGTTCACCGAGCACGGGGCCTTCGCCGAGATCACCGCTTTCCAGCTACTCCATCAGCGGGGCATGGACGCCGCCCGACTGGCGGCGCTGGTGCGCACGGTCGGGTACGACCGAACCATCCTGTCCTCCGACGCGGGGCAACCGGACAGTCCCCCGCCGCCGGAGGCATTGCTCATGCTGATCGAAGCGCTCGCCGCGGAGGGGCTCGACCGTAGCGCCTTGATCGGCTGCGCGTCGGACATCCCGGAGGCGCTGGTCACGCCCTGACATGCGACCTCTGCCTTCTCGAAAGCGTTGCACTATCTGCAACAGAAGTTGTTCCTGTTGCCACGGTGTCGCATAGTGGCGACCATGGCAAGTGAAGCGTCGACGAGTGTGCAGCGAGCGCTCGACATCCTGATCGCTCTGGGAGCGGCAGGTAGCCAGGGTGACAGCCTGAGGGTCGGGGAGGTCGCGCGGGCGGTGGGGCGAGAAAAGAGCCAGGTGTCGAGGTCGCTGAAGACCCTCGCTGAGGCCGGATTCGTCGATCGGGACCCGGAGACGCTCGCGTATCGGCTCGGTTGGCGGCTGTTCACGCTCGCCGAGTCGGCCGGCAACCACCGGCTGGTCAACATCGCCGCCCCCATCCTGCGCCAGTTGGTGTCGAGGATCGGCGAACGGGCGCACCTTTCGGTGCTGCAGGGCGACCACGTACTGACCGTGTTGTCGGAGGATGGGCCCTCGATGATCCAGGTGATCGGTTGGGTGGGGCGATCGTCTCCGGTGCACTCGACCTCCGCGGGGCACGCCCTGCTGATGGGCCACTCGGACGCCGCGGTCCGACAACTGCTGCAAGACGCGCGGTTCGAGCCGACAGGACCGGCGTCCCCCCGAAACATCGACGAGATGCTCGCCCGTCTCGCTCGCGCCAGAAGGCAGGGTTATGCGTGGTCGGAAGAGGAGTTCGAGGCCGGTCTGGTGGCGGCCGCGGCGCCGGTCGTCGACTCGCGGGGCCGTGTCGTTGCGGCGGTTAACGTCTCCGCTCCCAAGTTCCGGCTCGGGCGCGGTCGAGACAAGGTGGGTCGCGAGGTGCGCGCCGCCGCCGACACCATCTCCCAGCTGCTGCAAGAAGCCGGGGAAGGCACGGTTGCCTGAGCCTTGGGATCTGCGTACCGACCGCCATCTGTGGGAGCGGATGCGCTGCGCGTGCTCGCGGTTGACGGGTGGTGCGCCGGTTGTGGTGGCTCTCACACCTTTTCGAACGGGGAATTGAATTTCCGTGATGCATGTTCCATGAGTCAATCAGACTCAATCTTGGAGGAGGCTGCGGAATGCAGGCATTCTTCGGGCCCGAACGGTCCGGCCGGATCGACATCACCCGTCTCATGAGCAACGACACTCAGCAGTTGATGGCGGACGCCGCGCGGTTCGCTGCCGGCCGGGGCGATACGAGTCTCGACGCGCTGCACATCCTGTACGTAGCCGCGGACAAGGACCCTGTGCGTGACATTGTCAAGCGCGTGGGTGGAGATCCGGAGGCGATCTCGAAGAGTGCGGAGGCGCGCCTACCGCGAGGTCGCGAAGCGGTGTCGACCGCACCGACCGTCACGGCCGCAGGCCGTCGGACTCTGCTCGAGGCCCACCAGATCGCTCGTTCACTGGGCTCGACGTATATCGACCCCGAGCACATTTTCCTCTCGTTGGTCTCGGGTGGTGACTCGACCGCGGGACGTGTCCTGGCGTCGGCGGGGGTCACACCGGAATCGATGCAGTCCGCGATTGCTTCGGGTCCGGACATGCCGCAGCAAGATTCGAGTACTCCCACTCTCGACAAGTACGGTACCGACCTGACCGAACGCGCCCGCTCGGGCGGCGTCGACCCGGTCATCGGCCGCAGTGGGGAGATAGAGCAGGCCATCGAGATCTTGGCCCGACGGACCAAGAACAACCCGGTCCTGGTTGGAGAGGCCGGTGTCGGCAAGACCGCCATCGTCGAGGGACTGGCGCAGCGGATCGTGAGCGGCGACGTTCCGGAGGCCTTGGCGGACAAGAAGATCGTTCAGCTGGATCTGGCGGGCATGCTGTCCGGAACCCGCTACCGCGGTGACTTCGAGGAGCGGCTGACCAAGGCGGTCGACGAGATCGTCTCACAGGACGGTCAGTTGATCGTCTTCATCGACGAGCTCCACACGATCGTCGGTGCAGGAGCCGGCGGCGAGGGCGCGATGGATGCCGGTAACATTCTCAAGCCGAGGCTGGCCCGCGGCGAGGTGCACGTCGTCGGCGCGACCACGCTCGACGAATACCGCAAGCACGTCGAGAAGGATCCGGCGCTCGAACGGCGGTTCCAGCCGGTGACGGTAAACGAACCGACTCCCGACGATGCCAAGGCGATCCTGAGCGGGCTGCGTGAGCAATATGAGGACCATCACCGTGTCCAGTACACCGACGAGGCGATCGCGGCCGCTGTCGATCTGTCGTCGCGCTACATCGCTGACCGCTACCTGCCGGACAAGGCGATCGACCTGCTCGACCAGGCAGGAGCACGAAAGCGACTGCAAATCGGCGTATCCGGCCAGGGTGCGAAAGCCCTGCTGCAGCGGATCACGCGGCTCGAGAAGGACAAGGAAGCCGCGGTCGAGGCCGAGCAGTACGAGCGTGCGTCGCACCTGCGTGACGAGATCGCCGGGGTCGAGCAGCGTCTTGCCGAGTCGCGTACAGGTGAAATCGCTGTCGAGACACCATCGGTGACCGCGGACGACATCGCGGAGATCGTCGCTCGGGCGACCGGGATTCCGGCCAGCCAGATGACGCGGCAGGAGAAGGAACGCCTGCGCCGGCTCGAGGACGAGCTGCACCAGCGAGTCGTCGGGCAGGAAGACGCGGTCGAGGCGATCGCACGGGCGGTGCGGCGCAGCCGGACCGGTATGGGCGATCCGCGTCGACCAGTGGGCAGCTTCCTGTTCTTGGGTCCGACCGGTGTCGGCAAGACCGAGCTCGCGAAGGCGTTGGCTCATTCGCTGTTCGGGGACGAGAGCAAGATGCTGCGGCTCGACATGAGTGAGTTCGGCGAGCGGCACACCGCGAGCCGGCTGGTCGGGGCGCCCCCCGGCTACGTCGGCTACGGCGAGGCCGGCCAGCTCACCGAACAGGTACGACGGCACCCGTACTCGGTGATCCTGCTAGACGAGATCGAGAAGGCACACCCCGACGTGTTCAACGTGTTGCTGCAGGTGCTCGACGACGGACGGCTGACCGACGGTCAGGGACGGACGGTGGACTTCAAGAACACCGTCCTGATCATGACCAGCAACCTCGGATCGGACATCATCTCGAGCAAGGGTGGAGCACTGGGCTTCACCACTGGCGACGCCGCTGCGGCCGAGAAGCCGTTGCGTGACAGGGTGATGGGCCGCCTGCGAGAGTCGTTCCGGCCGGAGTTCCTCAACCGGATCGACGAGATCGTCATCTTCCGCAAGCTCGAGGCCCAGCAGCTGCACCTGATCACCGATCTGCTACTCAGCGAGAGCCGGGACCGTCTGCGGGCCAAGGACATCGACATCGAGTTCACACCCGATGCGGTCGACTGGATCGCCGAGCAAGGGCACCAGCCCGAGTTCGGGGCGCGCCCGCTGCGCAGGACGATCGCGCGTGAGGTCGAGGACCGGATCGCCGATCTGCTGCTCGACGACGTCCTCGACGCCGGCGGCCGGATCACGGTCAAGGTCACCGACGACGAACTGGATCTCGTCGTCAGCTGATAGGCGAGACCGTCGGGGCGGGGCAGGTGGGCCGTATTCACCTGTCCCGCCCTTCGTCGTATCCGCGGTTCGAATTGCTGATCGTCTCGTCCGTTCTTGGCGGCGACCTGGATCGAACCGGAGACGTATAAGGTTTCGCCGACAACCTCCGCACCATGGAGGTCGAGTCGGTTGCCGGTATCTCCGGTCCACGATGATGAGAATTCCGCTGCGGGAGGAACCTGGATGTCGAATTCGGCTAGTGGTCGACTCGGACTGCGGAAGCGTGACCTCCGGTCGGGCGATGAGGCGATCCTCCTCGAAGCCACGCTCATCAATCTCAATTGGAACGAAGCGCGGTTCCGCGAACGCGACGTTCTTTCGAACCCCGAGTTCGCGCACTACGCCACAGTGGTCCCGGAACGGGGCGACTTCGGAGTAGTTGCATTTCATCGCGCCCGTTGGGTTGGCGTGGTGTGGATAGTCTTCTTGCCCTCGGAGGATCCCGGCTACGGATTCGTGAAACCCCAGATCGGTGAGTTGAGCGTATGTGTACAGGAGTCTGTACGTGGCTCGGGGTTGGGCAGGGAAATCATGAACGATGCAATCTCGGTCGCCTGTAGTCGAGGAAACGCGGGTGTCAGTTTGAGCGTCGAGGATGGCAATCCTGCAAGGAATTTGTACGAATCCTTGGGCTTCGTGGATGCAGGCGGCGACACCCTGCCCGGGACGATGGTGCTGGACCTGAATCAGGGCATTCCGGCAGCGGATCACGGTGCACCTTGTCCATCTCACGGCGCTACAGTGGATCCAACCGTGTGACCGCGATTTCGGGCCGGAGGTTGCCGTGGACATCGGATTCCTTGGAATGGGCAGGATGGGGCGTCCCATGGCGCGCAACATCGCTCGCGCCGGGTACGACGTGACGGTGTGGAACCGTAGCCCCGGCAAGGCGGCGAGTGTCGTCGATTCCGGAGCGTCCGAGGCGCCTGACCTGTCCGCCGTGTTGCACAAGTCCGTCGTGGTCAGCTCGCTCGCTGACGATCGGGCGTTCGCGGACTCGGTGTTGTCGACGTCGTCGCTGCGAGCCGCAAAACACGGTTCGGTGCACGTCAATCTGGCCACCGTCAGTCCCGGCATGTCCGCGGAGGCCGAGGCCGCTCTGAACGAAAAGGGCGTCTCCTACGTAGCGGCTCCGGTGTTCGGCCGGCCCGAGGTGGCGGAGGCGGGGGAACTGACCGTGGTCGCCGCAGGAGATGCCGGTGCGATCGATGAGGTCGCCCCGCTTTTCGACGTGATCGGGCGTCGTACCTGGCGGGTCGGGGACGACGCCAAGCAGGCGAACACCGTGAAGATCCTCGGAAACTACCTGATCGCGAATGCGATTCAGGCGATGGCCGAGGCGACGACGGTGGCCGAGAAGGTCGGCGGTTCGCCCGAGTTGCTGATGGAAGTCATGAATGACAGCCTCTTCCCTGGCAGGGTCTACGGTGGCTACGGCAAGATGATCTCTCAGCGCCGATACGAGCCGGCCGGGTTCCGGCTCGCGTTGGGGCTCAAAGACGTTCGGCTGGCACTGTCCCAGGCCCGCGAGGCCCAGTTGGGCCTGCCCTTCGGTAGCGTCCTCGAGGATCTGTTCCTCGACGCCCTCGCCCACGGGCAGGCCGATCAGGACTGGTGCTCGATCACCGAGGCGACTCGTCGTCGCGCCGGACTGGCCGGCGAGTAGGCGTCCACCTCGATCAGGTCGAGATCCAACCGTGCTCGGCGCGCACCAAGTGTGCGGCGTCCACCATGTTGCGCAGTGACGATTCGACCTCGGCTCGTCGGCGGGTCTTCAGGCCACAGTCCGGGTTGACCCACAGGCGTTCGGCCGGCACGGCCCCCAATGCGGCCCGCAGCGAACCGGCGATCTCGTCGACCGACGGCACTCGCGGCGAGTGGATGTCGTAGACACCGGGGCCGACGCCCAGGTCGAAGCCGACGGCGTTGAGATCGTCGAGGACCTCCATGTGCGACCGTGCCGCCTCGATCGAGGTGACGTCCGCGTCCAGTCCCGCGATTGCACCGATGACGTCGCCGAACTCCGAGTAGCACAGATGGGTGTGGATTGCGGTCGTGTCGGCGACGCCAGATGTCGCGAGCCGGAACGCGCCCACGGCCCAGTCCAGGTAGGCGGATTGGTCGGCGGCGCGCAACGGCAGCAACTCGCGCAGCGCGGGCTCGTCGACCTGGATCACCCTCACTCCGGACGTCTCCAGGTCGGCGGTCTCGTCACGGATCGCGAGCGCAATCTGGTCGGCCGACTCCGCCAGGGACTGGTCGTCGCGAACGAACGACCAGGCGAGGATGGTGACCGGACCGGTGAGGATGGCCTTGACCGGCTTGTCGGTGAGCGACTGCGCGTACGAGATCCACTCGATGGTCATCGGTTTCGGTCTGCGCACGTCGCCGTAGAGGATCGGTGGGCGGACGCACCGGCTGCCGTACGACTGCACCCAACCGTTCGCGGTCGCGAAGAACCCGTCGAACTGCTCGGCGAAGTACTGCACCATGTCGTTGCGCTCCGGCTCACCGTGGACCAGCACATCCAGCCCCAGATCCTCCTGGAGTGCAACGACGTCGGCGATCTCGGCGCGCATCCGGCGCACGTACTCCGCCTGGCCGATCTCACCTTTGCGCAAGGCTGCGCGTGCCACTCGGATCGCGGTCGTCTGCGGGTATGAGCCGATCGTGGTGGTCGGCAACTTCGGCAGGGACAACTCGGAATCCTGTGCGGTCCGACGGTCCGGTGCCGGGGTCCGGCTGCGCTCCGAATCCGTCAGTGCGGCGAGCCGTGCGCGGATCGCGTTGTCGTGCAGTCGCGGGTCGGAGGCGCGCGTCTCGGCCGCGGCACGGGACTGGGCGAGTTGGTCACCGATCGCGGCATGTCCCGAGCGCACGGCGGTCGCGAGCGTCGCAACCTCACGGATCTTCTCGGAACCGAAGGCCAGCCATGACCGGAGTGCGGGGTCGAGTCCGTTCTCGCCGTCGAGGGTGTAGGGCACGTGCAGCAGCGAGCACGATGTGGAAACCGCTACCGAACCTGCACGATCCCGGAGGGTTTCGAGGGCAGTCAGGGAGCCGTCGAGATCGCTCCTCCAGACGTTGCGGCCGTCGATGACACCGGCGGCGATGTGCTTGCCTTCGATTCCCGGCGTCGCGACGACGTGGTCGAGTGAGCCGGCGACGAGGTCGACGGCGATGCCCTCCACACCGGTCTCGACGAGTGCGGTCAGCGCATCACCGAGATCACCGAAGTACGACGCGACCAGGATCGCGGGACGATGGTTCAGCGCGGCGAGTCGGTCGTACACCGAGCGGGTCGCTTCCAGCTCGGCTGCCGTGCGATCGGCGACCAGTGCGGGCTCGTCGATCTGGACCCACTTCACGCCGGTGTCGGCGAGGAGTCCCAGCAGTTCCGCATACAGCGGCACGACGTCGTCGAGGTGGTCCAGGGGCGCGCGGTCGTCGGACTTCGACAGCAGGAGAAAGGTGACCGGTCCAATCACGACCGGGCGCGCCGGGACGCCGAGCGCGAGGGCCTCCTCGACCTCACCGAGCACCTTCGCCGCGTTCAACGTGAACCGGCTGGCGGGGGTGATCTCGGGGACCAGGTAGTGGTAGTTGGTGTCGAACCACTTCGTCATCTCGAGCGGCGCGATCGTCGTGGTGCCGCGAGCGGCCGCGAAGTAACGATCCAACTCGCTGTCGATCCCGGAGACCCGCTCGGGCAACGCGCCGAGCATCACGGCGGTGTCGAGCATCTGGTCGTAGAACGAGAAGGTGTTGACGGGGACAGAGTCGATCCCGGCGTCGACGAGCTCGGTCCAGGTCCGTCGGCGCAGGTCCCTGCCGACCGACTCGAGCGCAGAGGCGTCGAGGTTCCCGGCCCAGTAGGACTCGACGGCCTTCTTGAGTTCGCGACGGGGCCCGATTCGCGGGGAGCCCAGCACGGTTGCGGTGAAAGCGAGGGTCACGTTGCTCTCCGGTTGCTCATGGCCGCGCCAGCCGAACCATCTGCACCGCCCAGCATAGGCGCCGGTCGACCCTCGCTCGTCCATCACGAAGCGATCGTGACCTCGTGTGGATGCTGTGATCGTTGTCTCGTTCGCCGGGGGTGATGGTGCGTGGCCGAACCGGACCCGCTAACGTGGGCCGCGTGTCAGCGACTTATTTCTGGTTTACCAGGCCGGCCCCGGGTGGGTCGGTCGGCGTAACCGCGCGCTGACAATCTCCCACCCGAGAGCCGGATGACGGGCCGGCTCGCTGGGATTCTTCAAGTCTTCGAGGGTCGGCCTGAGAATAGGAAACCGAACCGAGATGACAGTTCTCACCAACGACCAGCGCCTCGACGATCAGCGCACCGTCAGCATCAGCCCGCTCGTGGCGCCGTCCGTCGTGCGTGCCGAGCACACCCCTGACGAGGTGGCAACGGCCACCGTTCGCTCCGGGCGTGCCGACACGATCAACATCCTGGATGGGGGCGACGACCGCCTCATCGTGGTGGTCGGCCCGTGCTCGGTTCACGACCCCGAGGCAGCGATGGACTACGCGCGCCGACTCGCGGCGAAGGCCGAGGAGTTGCGAGACGACCTGCAGATCGTCATGCGCGTCTACTTCGAGAAGCCGCGCACCACGCTCGGGTGGAAGGGGCTGCTCAACGATCCGCACCTCGACGGCACCTACGACATCAACACCGGCCTGCGGATCGGTCGCAAGCTGCTGCTCGACATCTCCGGACTCGGCCTGCCCGTCGGCTGCGAGTTCCTCGACCCGATCATGCCGCAGTACATTGCCGATCTGGTCACCTACGGTGCGATCGGCGCCCGCACCGCGGCCAGCCAGGTTCACCGCCAGCTGTGCAGTGCGCTGTCGATGCCCGTCGGGATCAAGAACTCCACCGAGGGCGACGTCCAGGTGGCCGTCGACGGCGTTCGCGCCGCGGCGGCGAGCCACGTGTTCCCCGGCACCGACCTCGAGGGCCAGGCAGCACTGATCCAAACCGTCGGCAACCCCGACTGCCACGTCATCCTGCGCGGCGGCACCGATGGGCCTAACTATGACGCCGCCACCGTCGCTGACACGATGGCGCGGTTGCGCAAGTCCGATCTGCCGCGGCGGGTCGTCATCGATGCCAGCCACGGCAACAGCCGCAAGGACCACAACAAGCAGGTCGACGTCGCCGCCGACGTCGCCGAGCGCGTCGCGGCCGGTGACAGGGACATCGTCGGCATCATGCTCGAGAGCTTCATCGAGGCCGGACGCCAGGACCTGACCCTCGGGCGCAGCGACGAACTCACCTACGGTCAGTCGATCACCGACGCATGCATCGACTGGAACACCACCGCGGCGACGCTCGAGCGTCTCGCCGAGGCCGTCGCCTCCCGCCGCCAGGGCGCGTGATTCGAGGACGACGGACGCGCGGTCGCGCTCTCCTTGGTGCTGCTCCGCGGCCGGGGCCGTGGAGCAGCACCGCTTCGGCGTAGGGTTGGAGCGTTCGGACCCTTCGGCTCCGTGGAACGCGCACTTCCGTGGGCCGCGCGCGTTCTTCGAATGAGCCGTTCTCACGGCTTTGAAAGGACCACACGGTGGCAGAGACGATGCGCGCGGCGCGATTCCATGCAGATACGAAAACCAATGTGGTGGAGGATGTCCCGATCCCCGAACCCGGCCCCGGCGAGGTGCTCGTCAAGATCGCCTACTGCGGGATCTGCCACTCCGACCTGAGCCTGCTCGACGGCATTTTCCCCGCCCTCGTCCCGGTCGTGACGCAGGGACACGAGTCGTCCGGCACCATCGCGAAGCTCGGGCCCGGGGTCGAGGGCTGGGAGATCGGGGACAGGGTGATCCTCGCGGCAGGCCGACCGGACATGAAGTGTCGCAGCTGTCGTCGCGGTGACATCGTGAACTGCCTGAATATCCAGTTGATGGCCTTCGCCTATGACGGTGCGTGGGCCGAGTACTCGGTAGCCCAGGCGGTCGGCCTGACGAAGATTCCCGACAACGTGTCCATGGAGCAGGCGGCGTTGCTCGCCGACGCCGTGTCCACTCCGTTCGGTGCGGTCGTGCGTACTGGCGAGGTCGCCGTCGGTGAAGCTGTCGGCGTCTGGGGTGTCGGCGGAATCGGCACCCACATCGTCCAATTGGCGCGCGTCGTCGGCGCGTCCCCGATCCTGGCGTTCGACATCAACCCTGCAGTGCGGGAGCGGGCGCTCGAACTCGGCGCGGACTACGCATTTGACTCACGGGACGAGAACCTGGTTCAGAAGGTGGCCGAGGCCCTCGGTGGCCGACTCCTCGACGTCGCGTTCGACTCGGTCGGCCTGAAGGTCACGTCGGAGCAGGCGCTTCGCTGCCTCGACTTTGGTGGGCGCCTGATCGTGGTCGGGATGAGCGGCGAGGAAGTCTCAGCCGGTCCGAGCGCGGCGCTGGCGTTCACGAGGAAACAAGTGATGGGGCACCTCGGCTACAAGAACGCGGACATCGAAACCCTCGCCGAACTCGTGTCCCGTGGTCGACTCGACCTGTCCCGGTCGGTCAGCGAGATCGTCCCGCTCGAGGACGTCGCGAAGGGCATCGAGAAGCTGCGCACCCAGGAAGGCAATCCGATCCGGATCCTCGTGCAGCCCTGAGTCGATTCGCATGGGCCGGGTCCTGTCATTGCCCGAGACCGGGACCCGCCCATGCAATATGCGGTGCGGTGGCGTCTAGCGGTAGGCACCGGGCGTCGCGCCCGTCCATCGCTTGAACGCTCGGCGGAACGCGCTCGGCTCGGAGAAGCCCAGCCGGGCGGACAGTTCGTCGACGGGCTCGCCGCGACGGAGCGCTGCGATCGCGGCGTCGCGCAGTACTTCCTCGCGCAGATGGTTGAGTGACGTTCCCTCCTGCCGGAGCAGCCGGCGCAGGTGTGGGACGCTGATCGACAGCATCTCCGCGATCTCTTCCGCGGTGCAGGTGCGACCCTGAACTCCCATCTCCAGCACTCGACGAACCTGCGCCGACGCCGTGCTCTCGTAGTCACGTTCGGACAACAAGAGGTTCGGGGACTCGCGCAGGTACTCCGCGAGGCTCCGCTCGTCCTGGATGATCGGAGCTCGCAGAATGGCGTTGTCGAACTCGAGGGACGCCACCGGCGCGCCGAATGTCACCGGCACGCCGAAGATCGCGTCGTAGTGTTTCGCGAACTGCGGTTCGGGCTCGGGGTAGGGGATCAGCACCGAGCGCAGCTTCAAGCGTCGACCCACGAGCCAGGCTGCGAAGCGGTGCAGCAGGATCAACTCGAAATCGGTGACGAGCCGAAAAGCCTCGTCGACGAACTCCGGTGCATAGACGTCGCCGCGGACGTCCACGCGAACCTCGAGCCGCGTCGAATCCTCGCCGTGAACGAGCGTGAGTGGCGGGACCGGGAGGGCACGGGTGACGTCTGCCATCCGCTCGAGCGCGCTGCCCAGGTCGGGTCGGTGGATGAGTGCCAGGCAGATCAGCCGAAATGTCCCGCGCGGCACCGGCGCCGCACCGAGCCCGAACAGTTCGTCGTCCGTCATCTGCCAGGCGGCCTGGGTGACGGCAGTGACCTGTTCCGGGGTCAGCCGCGCCCGGGGGTCGTCGAGCGCGGCCACGTCGATACCGGACGTGTCGAGCGTCGACGCCAAGTCGGCACCCGCTGCCTCGGCCAGGCGCAGTGAGCGTCGGAGAAAGTCCGACGGGATGGTTGCCAGGCTCACCCAGACACCTCCAGTCGGCCCAGTCGTTTCGCTGCCTCCACCAGGACCTCGTCCCGCTTGCAGAAGGCGAAGCGCACCAGGTGATTCCACTGATCGGGGTGGTCTGTGAACACGCTGAGCGGAACCGCCGCCACCCCAGCGCGTTCGGGAAGCGTCCTGCAGAACTCGATATCGTCACGGAGGCCGAACCCCGTGATGTCCGCGCAGAGAAAGTAGGTGCCTCCGCCCGAGTACACGCCGAATCCGGCGTCACGTAGGGCATAGGCCAGTAGATCGCGCTTGCGTTGCAATCCGTTGCGCATTTCAACGATCCACGCCTGCTCGTGCTCGAGCGCGTGTGCGACCGCAGGCTGGAACGGGCCACCGGCCACGAAGGACATGAATTGCTTCGCGGCGCGCACGGCGTCGACGAGTTCGCCGGGGCCGCACGCCCATCCGGTCTTCCAGCCGGTCACGCTGAACGTCTTGGCGGCGCTGGAGACAGTGACGGTGCGTTCGTACATGCCGGGCAGTGAAGCCATCGGAGTGTGGGTACGGCCGTCGAATACGAGGTGCTCGTACACCTCGTCGCTGAGGACGAGCAGGTCGCGCTCGCAAGCCAATTCCGCCACCGCGGACATCTCGGCGCTGGTGAGCACCGTGCCTGTCGGATTGTGCGGTGAGTTCACCACCAGCATCCGGGTCTTCGGGGTCACCGCGGCGCGCAGTGCATCGAGATCGAGTGCGAAGCGGTCACCGTCCCGCGCCATCGGCACCGATCGCCGGGTCGCGCCTGCGAGCGCGACGGCCGCCGCGTAGGAGTCGTAGTACGGCTCGATGAGCACTACCTCGTCGCCGGGTTCGACAAGCCCGAGAATTGCGGCGCTGATGCCCTCCGTGGCCCCAACGGTGACGAGCACCTCGCGCTCGGGGTCGTGGGCGATCCCGTACCTCGCGAGCCGGTCGGCGGCGATCGCGTGCCGCAACACCGGCATGCCCGGCCCCGGCGGGTACTGGTTGAGACCATCGGCGATGGCCTGCCGCGCGGCCTCGAGCATCGACTCCGGACCGTCCGTGTCGGGAAAGCCCTGGCCCAGGTTGATCGCATCGTGCTCGGTGGCGAGGGCCGTCATCTCGGCAAAAATCGTGGACCCGAAGGGTTGCAGTCGCGAGACGGTACGGGAACGGGGCGCTGAGGGCATTTGTCCAGCGTAGCGAGGGCCCAGATGGCCCACGATCTCGGCGGTGTCACGTTCTCCGGTGCTGTCTCGTCTACGGAGTAGACGGCACGCAACCGGCGGGCCGACCTGACGCGGACGATGGAGGAAGTCATGGCTCGAATTCAAGCGGTGAGCCCGCAGGAGGCCGGACCGATGGTCAAGGCGGCGTACTGGTACGCCGGACGGCAGTTCGGGGAGGTCCCCGAACCGTTCGCCGTGCTCGCCAATCATCGCAAGCTGTTCACTGTCTCGGCACGTCACGAGATGGGCGCACAGAAGGCGTCGACGGTGCTGGCCCCCAACATCCGTGAGATCGCGGTCTATCGGGTGGCGTGGACCGTCGACTGCTCCTGGTGCATCGATTTCGGCGCCATGCTGCAGCGTCTCGACGGTCTCGACGTGGAGCGACTGCAGCAGATCGGCGAGTACGACACGTCCCCGCTCTACAGTGACGACGAGCGGGCCGCGATCGCATACGCGGACGCGATGACCGAGACCCCGACGAGCGCGACCGACGAGCAGGTGGCCGACCTCGAGCGGCGCTTCGGACGCGACGGCGTCGTCGAGCTGACGTATCAGATCGCGCTCGAGAACATGCGTGCGCGTATGAACTCGGCACTGGGCATCCACGACCAGGGCTTCAACTCGGGTGACGCGTGCCGGGTGCCGTGGGACGCATCTACCGCATCCGAGGCGGAGCGGCAATCCTGATCCCGCCGAATTTCTCCGGGTTCGCGATGTCGTAGGCAGCCCAGACGCGGCCGTCGTGGACGGTGAAGGCGGTGACCCGCCCCGGAATACCGGGGTGGGTCTCGTCGCCGGGGGAGCTGGGGCTGAGGAACCCGAGTCGGCCGTTGACGAGCACCGGGACCGCGCCGAGGATCGTCTCCAGTCCGTACTTGCGGGCCAGGCCCAGGAAGAAGCGAGCCGAGCGGTCGGCCCCGGTGATCACGTTGAGAGCGGTGGTGGTGGTGCCATTTGCGTCGCCGACCGTGACCGCATCCGGGTGCAGTGCGGCGAGAACGGCCTGGAGGTCGCCGCTCGACAGCGCTGCCATCAGCCGCGTGACGGCCTCGGCGTGTTCTGTCTCCGAGACCGGCGGCGGGGCATCTGCCACCGCCCGGCGGGCGCGGGACGCGAGTTGTCGCGCAGTGGGCACGCTGATCGACAGAACCTTTGCGATCTCTCCGAACGGGATCGCGAAGCCGTCGTGCAGAACGAAGGCCACTCGCTGGTCGGGGGAGAGCGTGTCCAGGACGACCATCGCCGCCATGCGGTTGTCCTCCTGGCGGACAACGGAATCCAGCGGGTCTGGAGACCTGGACGGCGCCACGTCGGTCACGATGGGTTCAGGCAGCCACTGTCCGACGTAGTTCTCGCGGCGGACCGCGGCGGACCGAAGTCGATCCAAGCAGATCCGCCCGACCACCGTTGTCAGCCATGCCCGGAGGTCACGAATGGTTGCGACGTCGGCATCGGCGAGGCGGAGCCACGTCTCCTGCACGGCGTCCTCAGCGTCGCTGACGCTTCCGGTGAGGCGGTACGCCGCGGACAGCAGGTGACTTCGGTGCTCCTCGAACGAGTCCGCCAGTGTCGCGACACCCATGTCACGATCCTACGACGGCGTCGGGTCCGGCTCGTACGGAGGCAGCGTGGAAAGCCGTCCCGCGGCGGTGGCGTCGAGGCGAGACTCCTTCGACGAGAACGGCGCTGTCGACGGGATCTGCCATGCGGGGGATGCGTCCTCGCGTCCCCGGGGTGGAGCCTGTTCGCTCGTAGCGGCGAGGGTGTCGAGAAATGTTTGTGCCCAACGATGCACGTCGTTCGTGGTCACCTGAGCGTGCAGTGCGGCCATCCGGTTCCGTCGCTCCTCGTCCGACTGCTCGAGAGCGGCGACGATCGTGTTCTTCACCAAGTCGAGATCATGCGGATTGACGAGGTGTGCCCGACGCAACTCGGAGGCGGCACCGGTGAACTCGCTGAGCACCAGCGCGCCGTCGTGGTCTGGGTGGCACGCCACATACTCCTTGGCGACGAGGTTCATGCCGTCCCGCAGCGGCGTGACCAGCATGACGTCGGCCGCGACGTAAAGGGCTATCAGCTCGTCCCGGTCCACCGGCTGGTACAGGTAGTGCACGGTGGGGTGGCCGAGCTGGCCGTGGTCGCCGTTGATGCGTCCCACCTGCGTCTCGATCGAGTTCCGCATGAGTGCGTACTGTTCGACCTGTTCGCGGCTGGGAGTCGCGAGCTGGACCATCACGGTGCGGCTCGGATCGAGTCGGCCCTCGTCGTACAGCTCGCCTACCGCATCCAGACGCAGATCGATGCCCTTGGTGTAGTCCAGTCGGTCGACGCCGAGAAGGATGTGATCCGGATTGCCGAGATCCTCGCGGATCTCCTGCGACCGCCGGCGGACCGATTCGCTGCGGGCCCGCTCGACCATGTCGGCCGCGTCGATCGATATCGGGAAGGCGCCGACCCGTACGGTCCGCCCTTCGTGCCGGACTTCACCGCGCCCAGCCCCGGCCTGGGCGGTCTCGAGACCGAGCATCCGCCGGGCCAGGACGACGAAGTTCTGGGCCCCACCGGGGAGGTGGAACCCGACCAGATCGGCGCCGAGCATGCCCTCCATGACGTTTCTTCGCCACGGCAATTGAGCGAACAGCTCGACCGGTGGGAACGGGATGTGAAGGAAGAACCCGATCGTGACGTCCGGGCGCAGTTCGCGGAGCATCTGCGGGACCAGCTGTAGCTGGTAGTCGTGGACCCAGACCGTCGCCCCGGGCGCGGCGGCGGACGCGGCGGCGTGCGCGAAACGACGGTTCACGTCCCGGTACACCGCCCACCAGTGCCGGTCGAACGTCGGTTTCACCACGACATCGTGGTACAGCGGCCACAGTGTGCTGTTGGAGAAGCCCTCGTAGAAGCCCTCGACGTCCGGCGCATCGAGGCGAACCGGGCGCACGCGCAAACCGTCATGCACGAAGGGATCGACGTCGCGATCGGAAACGCCCGGCCATCCGACCCAGCACCCGTTCCGTCTGCGAAGTACCGGTTCGAGAGCGGTCACCAGTCCACCGGGACTGCGCCGCCACGTTGTGGTGCCGTCGGATCGTTCCACCATGTCGACTGGGAGCCGGTTGGCCACGACGACGAAATCGGACAGGACGGTGGCGCTTTGGTCGGACAGATCCATCATCGAGCGACTCTCCCGTGGTCGGTGCGTCCTCGGACGGCGCGAATCCTCGCTCGCGGGATCCGCAAGCCGAGTGCCCGAATCCCTCCGGAAATCGGCGAACCTATCGGGATGACCGCTGGCGAGGCTACCCACGCCTTCCGACGGGACCGGAAAGATCTCCAGTTGTCGGAATAGAGTTGTTGTATCAACGATTCGGGGTTCCGGCAACTTTCCCACGCCCAAACGTGTCCGGCACGGGACACGTCGCGGGCGCTCAGAGTGGTAGGGAAAAGCTTTGGGCAGCATTGTCTTTGCATGCGCCTGTCGCGGTATCCAGCCAGAGCGCGCGCATTCCAGTCCAATTGACAAGTGCAATGAGATCGTCCGCGGTTCAACGCGGTTCGCCCCGTGTGGCGAACGGGACAGAGCGGACAATGCGGAATTCCTCGGGAAACTGTGCTGCGAAAACCGTTGAAGTGCGAGACACTGAGGTGACCCCCTGACTGGAGGTCACCTCATGGAACTCCGCGCGAATGGGTCGATTACACAGCCGATGTCCAGTACTGCCCAGACGAGCATGTTGCGGGACTTGGATCTTGGGCTATCGAACTCCGTCCGGACGGTGCTGTGGTGGGCTTCCCTGATGTTCGTGGTCGCAGTGGTGCCGGCCCTGGCCACACTGATCCTGATGGGGTCGGTGGCCCTCGCGGTGACGGTCGGCCTGATAAGCGTCGGTGGCGTCAGCCTTGCGGCGCTGATGATCTGAGGGGTTCGCCGCTGCGGGAGTCCCGAACGACGAATCCCATCAATGCAATTCGTCGGGGAGGTCGGCCGGATCGAGCAGCACGAACTGCCCGTCCGACGTGCGCACCTTCTTCGAACTGGAGATGTTCTCGCTCAGCAGGTTCCATTCGACACCGTCGATCTGCGACGCGGCCTGCGCGAGGACCTTGCTGTCGCGGGTGCCCCACGCGATCGGCATGATGCTCGCCATCTGATACGTCTCGCCTCGAGAGCGGGTCGAGCGGTCACCCAGCACCGACGTCGATGGTATCCGCGCTCCGACGCTGTACCCCTTGCCCGGCAGCGCCCGGACCGTGCGGGCCACGAGGGCGTAGTGCGGCTTGGCGGTGTCGGGCTTGGCGATGTCGACCAGCGCGAGCAGGGTGTAGCCGCGGGGGTGGATCTCCGAGACGACCGCTGGCACCAACTCGCCCTTCGCGTACAGGTCTTCGACGCTCCCCACCTTGCGAGGGGTCCACACCACCATGAACAGCGACGTCAGCGCGCAGATCGCCAGCACCACTCCCACGATGTACGACCAGGGCCGACCCAGGACGAACAGCCATGCCGACCCGGCGCCGAGAAGGACAGCCATCAGCGCCGCGGACCACTGCAGGTGCCGGATGTCGCCGATGGTCTCGTTTACTGCTTTGGCGTGATGCCTGTCGACCGGGAACTCGAAGCGTCGCACGGGTGAGAGGTCCTATCCGAGGGTCGGGCCGAGCAGGTCGTCGGCGTCGGTGATGCGGTACGCATAGCCCTGCTCGGCAAGGAAGCGTTGACGGTGGGCGGCGTACTCGGT
Organism: Rhodococcus spongiicola; assembly: GCF_004011835.1. Classification (GTDB taxonomy): domain Bacteria; phylum Actinomycetota; class Actinomycetes; order Mycobacteriales; family Mycobacteriaceae; genus Prescottella; species Prescottella spongiicola. The sequence continues at coordinate 673,860 of NZ_RKLN01000001.1, read as the reverse complement.
GTCGAGCGTGTCCCGAGCGACCACCGAGTAGAAGTGTGCCTGACCGCCGTCATGCTTCGGACGCAGGAGTCGGCCCAGCCGCTGTGCCTCCTCCTGTCGCGAGCCGAATGTGCCCGACACCTGCACCGCCACCGATGCCTCCGGCAGGTCGATCGAGAAATTCGCGACCTTGCTCACGACCAGCGTCTGGATCTCGCCTGCTCGGAACTTGTCGAACAGCGCCTCGCGTTCGGTGCTTCGCGTGGAACCCTGGATGACGGGGGCGTCCAAGGCTTCGCCCAGCTCCTCGAGTTGGTCCAGATACGCGCCGATGATGAGGGTGGGCGCGTCCGGGTGCTTGTCGAGAATCGACTTCACGACCGCGATCTTGGTGTGCGCCGTCGAACACAACTTGTAGCGCTCTTCCGGTTCGGCGGTCGCATACTCCATTCGCTCGGCGTCTGTCAGGGTCACCCGCACCTCGACACAGTCCGCCGGTGCGATCCACCCCTGCGCCTCGATGTCCTTCCACGGGGCGTCGTAGCGCTTGGGCCCGATCAGCGAGAACACGTCGCCTTCGCGCCCGTCCTCCCGGACCAGCGTCGCGGTGAGACCGAGACGGCGGCGCGACTGCAGGTCGGCGGTCATCCGGAACACCGGTGCAGGCAGCAGGTGCACCTCGTCGTAGATCACCAGGCCCCAGTCGCGGGAATCGAAGAGCTCGAGGTGCCTGTACTCACCCTTCGACTTGCGGGTGATTACCTGATAGGTCGCGATCGTGACCGGACGGATCTCTTTCTTCTCGCCCGAGTACTCGCCGATCTCCTCCTCGGTGAGCGAGGTGCGCGCGATCAGCTCGCGCTTCCACTGCCGTCCGGCGACGGTGTTGGTGACCAGGATCAGGGTGGTCGCCTTCGCCTCGGCCATCGCCGCCGCGCCGACGATCGTCTTCCCCGCACCGCAGGGCAGCACCACCACACCGGAGCCGCCGGCCCAGAACGATTCGGCCGCCATCTTCTGGTAGTCGCGCAGCTGCCAGTGGCCTTCCTCGAAGGCGAGGTCGATCGGGTGGGCCTCGCCGTCGACGTAGCCGGCGAGGTCCTCGGCCGGCCAGCCGATCTTGAGCAGCACCTGCTTGAGGTGACCGCGCTCGCTGGGATGGACGATGACGGTGTCGTCGTCGATCCTCGCGCCGAGCATCGGGGCGATCTTCTTGTGTCGGGTCACCTCGGTCAGCACGGCGCGGTCGAGACTGACCAGGGTGAGGCCGTGCGCCGGGTTCTTCACCAGTTGCAGGCGGCCGTAGCGGGCCATGGTGTCGACGATGTCGACCAGCAGTGGCTGCGGCACGGCGAACCGGGAGAACGTCACGAGGGCGTCGACAACCTGCTCGGCGTCGTGTCCGGCCGCGCGGGCGTTCCACAGTGCGAGTGGGGTGATCCTGTACGTGTGAACGTGTTCGGGGGCGCGCTCGAGTTCGGCGAACGGCGCGATCGCCTGTCGCGCCTCATCGGCACGCTCGTGCTCGACCTCGAGCAGCAACGTCTTGTCGGACTGGACGATCAGCGGGCCGTCGGTCACTTGCGCCTCCTCACAGACGGTAACCAAACCATTGTCCAGGCGACGGTGGCGTCCTGCCATATGGCCTGCCTCGGTCGGAAGAGATCGCTCGTCGAGACGGTCAGTCCGTGAGCGCGACGGACGTGATCCGGTGCAGCATGAAGCGGCGCGTCTCACCGGTCGTCGGATCGAGCGCGTCCAGCTGCCCGCCACCGACACTCACCGGTTGGACGATGCGGTGCGACGCGACACCCTGCGCGTCGACGTAGCCGATCGTGACCTGTCGACGTACTGCAGTCGCCGTCTGCAGCAGCGTGATCGTCGCCGCGGTCGAGGCGCGGGTGCCGTCGCTGCGTAGCGATGGTCCAGAGGACCCGAGGGACTCCGCCGCCCGATCCCCGGCACGCAGCGACCGCACCAGCGTTTCGAGCTGCTCGTCGGTGGGAACCGCCGGCGCGCGCACCCGTGCCGTCCGCGGGGTGGGAACCCGGGCCCCGCGCGGGCGCAGATCGACCAGGGTGCCGCTCGAGTCCTCGCCGGCCGGGGCGAATCCGACGGCCCGCAGCTCAGCCAGGACCTCCCCGAGGGGGGCCTGAGAGATGACGACGGTCGGGGCGAGGGAGCGCAAAGCGAGCTGGTCGGCGACGGGGGAGGAAAGCACCTCCGCGAGCAGTGCCGGGTCCTCGCAGCGGATGAACGAGGCCGCGACCCCGGCCCGGAGCCGGCCGTGCCGGCGGGCGACGTCGTCGATCAGGTAGATCAGCGACTGCGGGACAGGGGTCTTGGACCGGGTCGCGAACAGCGTCTGCAGTTCGGACGCGGTATGTCCGGCGTCGAGCGCGCGGCGGATGCTGGACTCGCTGATCCGGTACATCGACGCCGCTCCCGCGGATTCGACGTCGGCCACGAGCGTGATCTGCTCGGTTAGTTCCGGGATCAACGGTCCGGGTGCGACGACGGTGAGGTCGGCCTGCACGAGCACGTAGTCGATCGGCTCGGGGAGGGCCGCGTCCAATTCGGCCACTGCATCGCCGCCGTGCAGCAGTGCTTTGCCCGGGGAGCTGAGTGCTCCGTGCGCGACCAGGCCCAGTGTTCGTGCCTCGTCGAGCATGCGTTCGACGATGTGCGGACCCAGTCGGCCCGCCCAGCGGGGGCGTCGCCATGCCAGTAGCCGACTCGCCTCGCTCGCCGGCAGGTCCCGCGCCCCGGCGTCGGCGAGCAGTTCGAGCAGGAACCTGCGCTCTTGCGGTGCACCGGGGGCCCGCACCTCCTCGGACAGCGCGGAGATCGGCTTGTCAGTGGTATCGCGGCTGCCGATCATCCACGGCCGACGCGGCAATGCCAGCCAGGCCCCGGCAATGGTCGCCCAGCGGCGAGCGGTGCCGGCGCTGAGCCATCCGGTGACTGCAACCGTCGGCGCCCAGTATTCGTCGACGTCGGTGGGTGGCGTGGGCTCAGGGATCCCGCTGGCGATCAGACCGGCGCCGGCGAGCAGTTCGAGGAGCAGGCCGATCCGCGCCTCGTCGATCCCGACAGCCTTCGACAGCCGCCGCAGTTCCCGCACACCGAGACCGCCGGCCTTGAGGGCTGGTGCCGGGGCGTCGCCGAGCGCTGCGACGAGGTCCTCACAGTGCCGGATCAGTTCCATCGCTTCCCCGGCCGCCGCAGCGTTCACGTCGGTCAGCTTCTGTTTGCGCCCGGCGAACGGTGGCGGGGTCGGCGACGCGGGATCGTAGACGGCCTCGTCGCGCAGCACCTGACCCACCTGAGTCGGCAGTTCGACGGTTTCGGCATCGATCCAATGCAGCAGTCCGCGGCTGAGCAGACGTTGGACGGGCCGGTCCGGTGAGGTCCCGGGCGCAGCGTCGCGGGTGCGGCCGAGCGGCGACGACCGGGCGAGTGTGGTCAGTAGATCGCGCTCGCTCGGTTCGATCTCTGCGAGCGCAGCCCGGATCTCGGTCTCGGTCATCGCGTCGGTTCCGGTGTGGGCGCGGCCGGTCCGCCAGGGCAATGCGTCGGCCGCGGCCCGCGCGATGCGGAGACGGCCGCCGTCGCCCCACACCAGCGCGAGGCTGCGCAGGTGGGACAGCGCCTTGTCGAGGCTTTTCTTCGATGCGCGATCTGCAAAGGCGTCGTCCAGGTGGCTGCGCGCCACGGGGGTCTGGTCGGCCTGTTCGAGTGACAGGACCTCCAGCAGGCCGAATTCGAGTGTGTTCAGCGTGTCGGCGGCACGCATCACCGAGGCTCGTTGCTCGGCGCGGCCGGCCAGCACGGCGCAGGTCGCAGGTGGGGGCACGGCCAGGTCCGGACGCAGTCGCAGCAGTTCAGTGAGTTCGGCATCCGTGCGGTCGGTCAACCAGTCGGTCAGGGTCGGTGCCATCCCTGGGTGCGCGGTTCCCGAGCCGCCCTCGGTGCCATGCGTAGAGGTCATCGACTATGAGATTAATGACCTGGGGTGTACCACGGCGCGGGCTCCTGCCAAAATGGGCGCGTGGCTAACAATTCGAAGAAGCGCTATGTCGATCCAGGGTGGCCGGAAACCGCGGACGGAGATCACGCGGTTACGGAGTTGTCGTCCAGCCGTGCCGGGAACCTCTCGCCGTTCGGCGAGGAGACGGAGTTCCCGCTCCCGGTGGACTCCTTGCCGTACGTGCACCCGCACACCGTGATCAACCGCTGACATACGCGCATACGAAAGGGCCCCTCACCGTCGGTGAGGGGCCCTTTCTGCGTTTCGGGTCAGCCCGTGTTTCGGGTCAGCCTGTTTCGGGTCAGCGAGGCAACGCGTTCGCGATGTTGCCGGCGATGTCTTGCAGGTTCAGCTTGCTCAGGTCGAACGACTTCGCGGCCTCGTAGGTGTCGAGGACCGGCTGGTCGATCGCGATGCCCCGTTCCTTGGCGGCGTCGATGAGCGAGTCGATCTGGCTGAAGACGCCAGCCGCCGGGTGATCGGCGGCCGGAGCCGGGGCCTGCTCAGCGGCCGGGGCCGGGGCAGGGGTGGGTGCCGGGGCTGGGGTGGCCGGGGCGTCGCGCTGCGTCGCCGCACTGGTGAGGCCGAGCTTTGAGGAGCAGGACGGCCACGCGCCCCAGCCCTGGTTGGCGAGCACCCGCTCGGCGACGACGATCTGCTGCTCGCGGGTGGCCTGGTAGGCGGTCGGGGCGAACTCTCCGCCGCCGTGACCGTTCCACGTGGCGGGGGAGAACTGCAGGCCACCGTGGTAGCCGTTGCCGGTGTTGATGCCCCAGTTGCCGCCGGCCTCGCACTGTGCCAAGCGATCCCAGTCGGAATCGGGGGCGGCGGCCGCGGTGCCGGTGAAGGCCATGCCACCCGCGCCCACGATGGCGCCCGTGACGGCGACCTTTGCGACGGTACGACCGGTGTTGGTCGGTTTGCGATGACGTCCGCTCATGTCGATCCGTTCCTCTCCGCACGCGCCTACGAGGTCAGCTGTCGGGTTCGGGCTGAGAGGTCGCCCGGCCTTGCCGCTCATTGCTGTAGCGGTTTCGGCTTCACCCCTAGGGAGATCGCTCTCCCGATGCCTCGGGGTGTCCCTCCTCGGGACTCCCGGAGGACCTTTGGGTCCCCCGTCCCCGTCCATGGATGGTTCGTGGTTGCCTCCGGACCCACTGGACGGGGTTTGGCGCGGAAGGTCCGGACGTGGCCGAGGTACCGGCCGGAACCGACGGTACGACGATCTGGGGCCGAATGTCACCAGTTGATAACGAGGTCGGTCACAGGGAGTGGGGATATTGAAACCGACTCAGGAAGCCATCACCGCAGGTGGACGTGCCGTGAGGAGATTTGGTCACAGTCCGACACCTTGTCGTTATCACTACGTTATGTGAAGGAGATCACAGTAAAATCGGACAGGTGTGTCCCACATTTCGGAATATTCAGGCGGCAGGCCGGGAGGTCTAATTGCGGGGATCTGATCCCGCGTCCACTATCTCCTTGCCGAGCGGCATCAGCGAGACCGGGATCATCTTCAGGTTCGCGATCGCGAGAGGGATGCCGATGATGGTGATCGCCATCAGTATGGCGGAGGCGATGTGGCCGATCGCCAGCCAGATACCCGCCAGGATCAGCCAGATGACGTTGCCGATCAGCGACGCAACACCCGCCGTCGGCTTATCGATCACGGTCTTGCCGAACGGCCAGAGCGCGTAGAGGCCAATGCGGAACGATGCGATGCCGAACGGGATCGTGATGATGAGCACGCACATGAGCAGGCCGAAGACGAAGTAACCGAGCGCGAGCCACAGGCCGCCGAAGATCAGCCAGATGATGTTCAGCAGGATCCGCATGGTCGTTCCTTTCAGCGACTGCGACGGCCGGAACGGAGGGCGTACGCGACCGCGAGGACGAATCCGAGCGGGCAGGCGAGGGTGAGCAGGTAGAGCGTCAGGCCGGGAGCGCCGTCGGTGAGCGCGTGGACGAAGAAGATCGCCACGATGGCAGCGATCCCGACGAAGAAACAGCCGAGGGCGAGATAGAGCAACCCCTTGCCCGGCCGTGTGGATGCGCTGGCTGCGGGTGCGCTGGTGTCGGCGCGGTTCGATCCGTTCGTCACATCACAACGGTAGGCCACCAGCGTTGGCGCGATGGCCGTACCCCGGGGCACGGGGTCCGTTGTGGCGGCGAAGTTGTCGACCGTTCTCGGGTGCGCCGTCGCCGTGGGCCTCGCACGTCCGGCCGGTCTGACCGCTGCGCGATGGCAGATCCTCGGGCCGTCCTGGATCAGCCCTTGTCCGTCGCCTGGATCGCTCGTGAGATGGGCATCACCCAGCAGAGGGTGCAACGGATCGCCGACCTGCTCGTCGACGCCGGGCTGGCCGAATACCAGCCCAACCCGGCCCACCGCCGGGCCGAACTCGTCACGGCGACCGCAGGCGGGCGCCGCGCGATCTCCCGGATCGACCCGGCACACGCAGCCTTCGCCGGCCGCCTCGCTCAGGTCCTCGGACACGAAGAACTCTCCGCCATTCTCGAGGCCATGCGTCGACCGTCCGCGACCGTCGACCAACTGGCCCGGGTAGCAAGGGAAGACGGCGCCGACTGAAGACCAACCAACCGACCGGTACTGGGCCGGACCTCCGCCGCTGCCGGTATACTTGGGCTCTCACGCGCGTCCCGCACTCCAGGTGGGGCGCGTTGTTTTGCATGATCCACGCGCGCACTCAAACGGGGTGCGACAGTTCAGATGAGCGGGTGAACGCGGTGCCTACCGGCAAGGTGAAGTGGTACGACGTCGAGAAGGGCTTCGGCTTCCTGTCGCAGGAAGAAGGGGAGGATGTCTACGTCCGTGCTTCCGCGTTGCCCGAAGGCGTCGAGGGCCTCAAGGCCGGGCAAAGGGTCGAGTTCGGCATGGCCGCCGGCCGCCGCGGTCCCCAGGCACTGAGTGTGAGGGTGCTCAGCCCGGCGCCCTCGGTCCGGCAGGGCGGTTCCCGCCGGGACGCGGCCCCGTCCCGGAAGCACACGCCGGACGAACTGCACGGCATGGTCGAGGACATGATCACGTTGCTGGAGGCGAAGATCCAGCCGGATTTGCGTAAGGGGAAGTACCCGGACCGCAAGACCGCGCAGCGGATCTCCGAGGTGGTGCGCGCGGTCGCCCGCGAACTCGACAGCTGAAAGTTGGAGCCCTCCGGTCGAAACCGGAGGGCTCCCGTGTGTGGTCGGATAGCTGGTGGACTCGGATAAGTGGGACTACGACGCCGGGACGACTACTCCACCGCCCGGCAGCGGCACCGTCTGGATGGCCCAAACCGGCGCCAGCCCGCCCTGGGCGGGAAGCTGGATGATCGCGCCGATCAACTGCTCGCCCTCGGCGCCGGGGATGGTCACCGCGTACGCCTCGCCGGGTTTGTAGTCCTGGTAGCCCTCGAACACCTCGCGCGTCTCGGGGATGCCGATCTGGACGCTCAGACGCCAATCGGAGTTCGCGATTTCCTCGGGCAGGGACAGCTGCAAGGGATAACCCTCCGGTACCGGGAGCTCGATGACCTCGAGTCCCGCGCACCGCAGCATCTGGTCGCAGAAGCCGGGCTCGACGGTCGCGGTTTCCTGCTTCGCGAACGCCGTGATGGTCGGCAGCCTCTCCTCCGCGTTCCCGACGAGGTAGGCCACGACCCCTGCTAGACCCGCCGCGGATACCACCACCACCGCTGTGATCAGCGCGAGAATCTGCTTTGTCCGGGCTTGCATCATCGATTTCGTCTCTCGTTCTCGGGTCAGTCGGTGCGGCGGTTGTGGCCGACGGTGGTCTCGGGGTTGACGTGTTCGGGACGGTTGCCGCCCAGGCCAGGAAGCAGGGTCGCCCCACGGTAAGTCAGGATCGTCTGAATCAGGCCGATCGAGAGCACCACCGACACGACCGTGAAGCCGACCCATAGGTCGGTCGGCAGCATGACGCCGAGCGTGCCGCCGAGCACCCAGCTGAGCTGCAGGACGGTCTCGGAACGGCCGAATCCGGATGCGATCGACGCCTCCGGCAGGTCCTGCTGCAGTGACGCGTCCAGCGACACCTTCGCGAGCGCGCTACCGGCCGACGCGACGAACGCCGCCAACACCGCCGCGAGCAGGTTACCGGTTACCGCCACGAGGATCGCGGCCAGCGTCACCGCGGCGGTACACCGCAGCACCAGGACCGCGGGCCGGCCCAGTTCGAGGCGGGCGCCGGTCGCGTTGCCGGCGAAGTTGCCGATCGCTGCGGCGGCGCCGACGAGACCGAGCATCGCGGCCTGCATCAGCGCGTCATGGCCGGTGCTGGCCTTCGCGACGAAGGCGATGTACAAGGTCAGAAAGCCCGTGAGGACCCGGATCGAGCCGTTGCCCCACAGCCCTGTGACCACCGCGCGGCCGAGTGGTTGACGGCGCCTGCCAGGCTTGCTGGTCGTACCGACGTCGATCAGTTCGGTCGGGGAGTTGTCGCCGTGGAAGGTCAGTGTGGCCGGGACCTCACCCTCGGTGACCTCGACCCAGGCCGGGATCCGCATGCTCAGGTACGCCCCGAATGCGGTGACCAGCACCGTCAACCACAGCACACCGGTCGAGGATCCGGTCACGAAGGCCACCGCGGCGGCCAGCGCACCGGCCCCGATCGTGCCGCCGACCAGGCCGAACACGGTCAAGCGGGAGTTGACCCGCACAAGGTCGATCTCCGGTGGCAGCACGCGTGGCGTCACCGCGCTCTTGAGCACCGAGAACGATTTACTGAGCACCATCATCGCGAGTGCGCACGGGTACAGCGCCCAACTGTCGAAGTTGAAGACGAGCACGACCGCGAGCACTGTCCGCAGCGCGAACGACGACGCGAGCGCGATCCGTCGACCTCGCTGCAACCGGTCGAGGGCCGGGCCGATCAGCGGCGCGATCACTGCGAACGGCGCGATCGTGATCAACAGGTAGAGGGCGACCTTCGTCTTGTCCTCGCCCGTCGCAGCGGAGAAGAAGAGGGTGTTGGCGAGCGCGACGGCGATCGTCGCATCGGTCGCGAAGTTCGCCATCACCGCGTACGTCAGCGCCGTCAGCCCGGACTTGTCGGCGCCGTCCGCAGTAGCCGCTCGGCGGAAGCTGGCGATGCCCTTGTTGGTCAGCTCGCGGCTACGCATCGCCGCGACCCGCGTGACCGTGAGCCTGCGGGGCATCGGCGGTGGCTTCGGCGCACCACGGTCGGCATCGGCGGCTGTGCCTTCGCCCGGGGCCACGCCTTCGCCCGGGGCCACGCCTTCGCCCGGGGGCACGCCTTCGCCCGGGGGCACGCCTTCGCCCGGGGCTGCGGCGCTGCGTCCCGGCACCGAGCGAGGCGGCTGGTTCACAGGATGCAGCGGCGGCAGCGGCGTCCGGCGCGCTGCGGTGCGTCGTGACGGAGGGTAGTTGTCGTAGCCGGGATGCCGTTCAGGCGCGGGGCCGCCCGGTTCCTGCCCACGCCGGTACGCGTCGTGGGGTTCGCGGGGTCCGGTCACTCCCCAATTCTGGCCTAGTCCGTGGACATTGTTCGACCCGGGCGGTCTGTTTCCTGTTGCACGGACGTGTCAGAACCGTGCACGGCCCGTTCAGGAGACGAAACGAACCTCGAACATGCGCGGCCACAACTTCCCGGTGACGAGGAACCGGTCGGTGCCGGGGACCTGCGCGATGCCGTTGAGGACGTCGATGCCATCGCGTTGGTCCGACGGCAGCGCGTCCTCGAGGTTCGAGGCATCGATCTGCGCCGCCACGACACCCGTTGTTGGGTCGATCTTCACGATCTGGTCCGTGGTCCACACGTTGGCGTACACGAAACCGTCACTATTGCAGTCGAGTTCGTTGAGCCGGTCGATCGGTCGTCCGTCGAGCGTGACGTCGACCGACCCGATCACGTCGAACGACACGGGATCCCGGAACGCCAGGGCGTCCGAGCCGTTGCTCATCACCAGCCGATCAGCCTGCGCGCACAGACCCCAGCCCTCGCCGTTGTAGTGGACCTGCCGCTGCTGGGCGAGGGTGGTGCGGTCGCGGGCGATCGCGACCCCGTTCTTCCACGTGATCTGCCACAGCGTGTCCCCGGTGACCGTGATGCCCTCCCCGAACAACGGCGGCATCAGGTCGGCACGCGCCAGTTCGGCGCCGGAGTCCAGCAACGTGGCCCGCACCCACGACTGGCCGACGCGTCCGGTGCTCTCGTAGAGGGTGTCGCCGGATATCTCGAGGCCCTGGGTGAACGCGGTCGGGTCGTGCGGCAGCTCGCGGATGATCTCCGTCCGCAGGCGCTCGGCGATGACCGTGCCCGCCGGCGGTGCGGCAGAGGAGCCCCCGGAGCACCCGGCGAGCAAGACGGCGGTCAGAAACAACGCTGCGATCGCGAGTAGGCGTGAGGCGCGGCGGGGATTCACGGAACCAGCATGACAGGCCCGACCAGACCGGACGCGCGCAGGCGGGACAGAGTGCGGCAAGATAGATGCCGTGAGTGTTGCGTCGTCTCCCGAGAACGCCGTCGTGCGCCCCGTACTCGCTCGAGCGGTCGAGCGTGCCCGCGCGGCGCTCGTCGAATTGAACGAGGGCAGTGTGGGTGATCACCTCGGTGTCACCGCGGAGGACGACTGCGCCGCCACGCACCGATTCGAGGCCAAGCTGCCTGGCTACAACGGCTGGCAGTGGGCCGTCGTGCTGGCCGCCGCCCCGGACTCCGATCACGTCACGATCAGCGAGCTTGCGCTCCTTCCAGGACCGGACGCACTCGTGGCTCCCGACTGGGTGCCGTGGAACCAGCGGGTCCGCCCCGGCGACCTCTCTCCCGGAGACTTGCTGGCACCGCCGGAGAACGATCCGCGCCTAGTGCCTGGCTACTTTGCCACCGGTGACCCCGAGATCGACGCGGTCGCCTACGAGGTGGGGCTGGGACGTAAACAGGTCATGAGCCGGGAAGGCCGACTCGACTGCGCCCAACGCTGGCGCGAAGGCGAGTACGGGCCCGACTCGGAGATGGCGAAGGCCGCGCCGTCGACGTGCGAGTTGTGCGGCTTCTACCTGCCGCTCTCCGGGGTGCTGCGAGCCGAGTTCGGTGTCTGCGGTAACGAGATGGCCGCCGACGGGCACGTGGTCAACGCGGCCTTCGGCTGTGGCGCGCATTCCGACACGACCCTGCCCACCGGCACCGGCACGCCCCGTTACGACGCCTACGACGACGCCGCGGTCGAGGTCGTGGAGGCACCCGCGGTCGACGAGGCCCCTGCGGAGCCCGGTACGCCGACCGAACTCGAGCCCCCGCTGGATTCGGCATCGGGCAACTGACGGACCCCTTCGATACCGCCGCGCTCCGGGAGGGGACGCTCCTTGCGTGGCGTGGTTCGCCGACCCGTCTACGTGAAGACGTTGCAGCCGAGGCCGATCTCGTCCGTGCCGGCTACCGCGACCGCGTTCTCACTGAACTGGCCCAGAACGCCGCCGACGCCGCTATGGCCGCCGGCGCGCGGGGCAAGTTGCGGGTACAACTGCACGGCGACGTGTTGAGCATCGCGAACACCGGTGCACCGTTGGACCGCGATGGAGTTCACGCCCTGGTTGCCCTGCGAGCGTCTGGAAAGTCCACAGGAGTAGGGCGATTCGGGGTCGGTTTCACCTCGGTGCTCGCGGTGAGTGACGATGTCGAACTGCGCTCCTCGAGCGGCTCGCTGGCCTTCTCGTCGGAACGCACCCGCATCGAACTCGCTTCTGCCGGACTCGAGGTTCCCGACTCCGGCGCACCGGTGCTCCGGCTGGCGTGGCCTATCGACGAGCGTCCACCCGTGGGGTTCGACTCCGAAGTGGTCCTGCGACTGCGTTCCGACGTGGACGTCGACGCCGTGCTCGCGGGGTTCGCCGCCGAGGCAGTCGACCTGCTCCTCGAACTGCCGGCCCTCGAGTCGATCGAGATCGACGGGGCGCGGTTACACCGGACCGAGCGCGATCTCGGTGGTGGGCTCATCGAGGTCACCATCGGTCCCACCACCTGGTGGCAGTACGTGACGAAGGCCGCGCGATGGCTGGTGCCGGTGGCCGACGGGCGCCTACAGCCGTTGACCGGAGATGTGCTGCGGGCGCCGACCCGCTCCGACGAGGAATTGTCCATCCCCGCGCTACTGATCGCCGACGTCGCGATGCAGCCCGACCGTCGGCGCATCCTGCCCGGGACGGGCCTGACCGATCTGGTCCGTGGGTACGCCGACTTCGCGGCTGCGTTGCCGAGCGACCAGCGCCCCGACCTCGTGCCCTTGCCGGGGTTCGCCCGGAGCGAGGTCGACGCGGTGCTGCGCGAGGCGTTGCTCCGCGAACTTCGTACCCACGCGTGGCTACCGGCGGCCGGCGCCGGCGACCTCGCGCCCGCTCGCGCCACGATCGTCTCCGGGCTGACTCCCGAGTTGGCCGGCGCCCTCGCGGATGTCGTGCCCGATCTCGTCGACCCGCACCTGTCCGGGCCGCGACACGCCTCCGCGCTCGCGGCCGTCGACGTGCACCGGATCGGACTGGCACGCATCGCCGAACTCCTAGGTGGGCATGACCGGGAGCCGTCGTGGTGGCACGCGCTCTACACCGCGATCGAGCCGATCGTCGTAGATGCGATCGCAGTGGAAGAACTTGCGGCGATCCCGGTTCCGCTCGCTGACGGCCGTACCGTCACCGGGCCACGGACGACCGTCACCGGTACCGACCTGGGGGGCGCACTGGGCAATGCCGGAACGGCACTCGACTGGGTGCGGCTGGTCCACCCCGGCGCCGCACATCCGCTGCTGAACCGTCTCGGCGCCGAGCGGGCGACTGCCGGTGACCTGCTGTCCGACCCGGCGCTGAAGGCGCGGATGGAGGATCTCGACTACGACGACCCAACCACGGCAACCGAATTGGCGACCGCCGTGCTCGCGCTCGTCGGTCTCGCGGAGCCAGACGCGAGACCGGCGTGGCTCGGTGAGCTGCCGCTGCCGGCCGCCGACGGCGAACTGGTGCCCGCCGATGAATTGCTGCTGCCGGGCGCACCGCTCGCGGACGTCCTCGTCGAGGACTCGCCGTTCGGCACCGTCGATGCCGACCTGGTCGCTCGAGTGGGGGAGGAGCCGCTGCGCGCTCTCGGTGTCGGCTGGGGGTTTGCGGTGCTGCGCGCGGAGCTTCCCACCGGTCCCGAGCACGATCTCGACGACGAGGACGCCTGGTGGGACACCCTCGACGACGACCCGGACACGCTCGTCGCGGTCCGCGACCTGGACTTGGTCGATCCCAGCCGGTGGCCACAGGCCCTCACGCTGCTGGCCGACGACCCCGAGACAGCAGCCGCGCTCGCCGACCGCAACGGTTACACGGCGTGGTGGCTGCGCCGCCACGCGAGGATCGACGGTCGACCGCTGGCTGTGCTGCGTGCGCGCGACGACGACACCTTCGCCGGTCTGCTCGACGTCCTCGACCACCCGGCCGCGCCCGCGCTGGCCGCGGCGCTTGCACCGGCGGTCATCGACGACACCGAGTTGGCCGGTGTCCTGCTGGACCGGCTCGCCGATGCCACGCGCACCGTCACCCCCGACGTCGTGGCTCGCACGCACCGGCTGCTCGGCGCTGCCGCGTCGAGGCATGTGCTGGACCTCGACGAGCTGATCCTGCCCTCGCGGGTTCGCAGTCTCGCCGGCACCGTCGTCGACCCCGAGGACGCGTTGGTTCTCGACCGGGCACACCTCGGAGCGGCCATCCCACCAGAGCGGATCGTGCTCGGCGCGTTCGAGACTGCTCCGGCGCTCGCCGATCTGCTGGACCTGCCGCTCGCGTCCACCGCGATCGACGCCGAGATCCTGGGAGACGGGGAGGTCAGCTCGTGGGACCGCGAACCCGGAGCGGTGCTGGCGTGTGCCGCGCTCGGGATGCACCTACCGACCGGACCCGTCGTCGTCCACGACGCCCTCGTCGTCCGGACACGGGGCGCCGTCGAGGGTGATGTCGCGGTGCCCTGGTGGGTGGACGACGAGGGACGCACACACTTGCGTCGGTGGCAGGTCGGGGAAGGATCATGACGGTCGACCAGTCGGTGCTTCAGTGGATGCTCGAACACCGTGCGCCGCTGCTCACCGACATCATGACCGTGGTCACCCACAGCGGCGGGACGGTCGCGGTGTTCGCGGTCGTCGCCGTCGTGACGATCTTGCTGCTGCGTCGGCAACACCGGGCCGAGGCCGTGATGGTTTCCGGCGCGATGCTGACGGGCTGGGCGCTGATGAGTTCGCTCAAGCTACTGTTCGGCCGAATGCGACCGCCGGCGTCGGCACGGCTCGTCGAGCTCGACACCTACTCGTTCCCGTCCGGGCACGCAATGATGACCGCGATCCTCGCGTGCGTGCTCGGCGCAGTCGTGGTGCGGTTCGTCACCCCCGGCGTGCGACGGATCAGCCTCCTCGTGTTGCTCGCGTGCTACACCCTCGCAGTCGGAGCGTCACGGGTGTATCTGGGCGCCCACTGGCTCACCGATGTGCTCGCCGGCTGGGCCTTCGGGGTCGTGTGGGCAGGTTTGTGGATCTGGGCGGTCCGACGCCGCCGCGCGCCGGTGACACGGTCGAACGGTGTGTGACGTTCGTTACGGCTGGAACCGCGACGGCCGGGGCGTTCAGTCGAGCCCGCGCTGGGCGCCGCGCTTGCCGCGTCGAGCTGCGCTTCGCTGAACGAGGAACACGCCGAATCCCAGGACCCCCAAGGCAGTTCCCGCGTAGCAGACAGGTAGCGCACCGCTCCAGGGCTCTCCGGCCAGCAGGACGACGACGGTCGCCAGCACCCACGCGAGAGTGCCGACAGCGACCACCGGGCGTGGGTCGGACAGGCGTTCCACGAGCGTCGTGCGATGGATCTCGGTCACACGAGTAAGTTACCCGGCCCTCGGTGCCCTACTCTGCCATGAACGAAATCCGACATTCCGGCGATTGGACTCGAGAACGACATGGCGGTCACCCAGAATGCCCCCGAGCCCACTAGGCAGTCGACACCCTCGCGGTTGCTCGATACCTATTTCAAGATCACCGAGCGGGGATCGACCATCAGCCGAGAGGTCCGCGGCGGCCTGGTCACGTTCGTGGCCATGGCGTACATCGTCGTTCTCAACCCGCTGATCCTCGGGAGCTTCTCTGCCGATGACGCCGCCGCGAAGACGGACGTGCTCGGCAACATCCTTCCGGTCACCCAGGTCGCCGCCGTCACGGCGCTCGCAGCCGGCTTGATGAGCATCATCTTCGGCATCGTCGCCAACTACCCGTTCGGCATAGCGGCGGGTCTGGGCATCAACAGCCTGCTCGCGGTGTCGATCGCGCCGCAGGTGACGTGGCCCGAGGCCATGGGATTGGTCGTCATCGACGGCATCATCATCGTCGCGCTGGCGGTCACCGGCTTCCGCACCGCGGTCTTCAACGCCATCCCGCGTGAGCTCAAGGCCGCGATCGCCGCCGGTATCGGCATGTTCATCGCGTTCATCGGCCTGGTCGACGCCGGCTTCGTACGTCGCGTTCCGGACGCCGCCGGCACGACCGTCCCCGTCGGCCTCGGTATCGAGGGTTCGATCTCCGCATGGCCGACCGCCGTATTCATTTTCGGCGTCCTGCTCATGGGCGCGCTCGTCGTGCGGAAGGTCCGCGGCGGCCTGCTGATCGGCATCGTCGTCACCACCGTGCTGGCCGCCATCCTCGAGGCGGTCTTCGACATCGGGGCATCCAAGGGTGTCGATCCCAAGGGCTGGAACCTCAGCGTCCCCGCGCTACCCGACGTCGTCGCGCAGATGCCCGACCTGAGCCTGGTCGGCGACTTCAGCCTGTTCGGTGCGTTCACCCGTATCGGCGTCCTCGCCGCGAGCCTGCTCGTCTTCACGCTGGTACTCGCCAACTTCTTCGACGCGATGGGCACCATGACCGGCCTCGGCAAGGAAGCCCGTCTCGCCGACAAGGACGGCAACCTGCCCGGAATCGGCAAGGCCCTCGTCGTCGAGGGTGCCGGCGCCGTCGTCGGTGGCGGCGCGTCCGCGTCGTCCAACACGGTGTTCGTCGAATCCGCGTCCGGCATCGCCGAGGGTGCGCGCACCGGTCTCGCCAACGTGGTCACCGGCGTACTGTTCCTGGCCGCGATGTTCCTCACCCCGCTGTACTCGGTGGTCCCGATCGAGGCGGCCGCTCCGGCTCTGGTGGTGGTGGGCGCGTTGATGATCGGGCAGGTTCGCGACATCGACTTCAGCAAGTTCTCGATCGCCTTGCCGGCGTTCCTCACGATTGTCACGATGCCGTTCACCTACTCGATCGCCAACGGCATCGGTGTCGGGTTTATCTCGTATGTGGCCATCGCGGCCGCGGGCGGGAACGCCAAGAAGGTGCATCCGCTGTTGTGGATTATCGCGGTGCTGTTCGTCGCATACTTCGCGGTTGGCCCGATTACTGACGCCGTTACGTGATTGAGAGGGCTCGAGTTCCCGTATTGTTTGGACCTGTGACATCGGATACTCGCGCCCTTGCCAGCGACCTTTCCCTTGCGGTGGTGCGTTTGACGCGACACCTGCGTGGGCGGAGGAGCGATGCGCAGGTGACGCTGACGCAGTTGTCGGCCCTCGCCACACTCAGCACCGAGGGTGCCATGACTCCTGGTGCGCTCGCCGCCCGTGAGAAGGTGCAGCCGCCGTCGATGACCCGAGTCATCGCCTCGCTCGGCGATCTCGGACTGGTCGATCGCGCACCGCATCCCACCGACGGGCGCCAGATCATCGTTTCGCTGTCCAGCGCGGGTCAGGCCCTCATGGAAAGTGAAACTCAGGCTCGCGAGGCCTGGATGACCGAGAAGCTGTCACACCTCGATGACGAGCAACGCGCGACCCTTCGTGATGCCGTGGTCATCCTCACGTCCCTCGTCGAGAACGACTGACCGACTGTTGTGACTTGGGCTCGAACAGATTCGGGCCCAGGTTTTTTCGTTCCGACCGCCGCGACGTCAGAAGGTATTCGGTGTCCGGCCGCGGGGAACGTCCGTGGTTCGGCTCTCCACCGAAACCGTTGGCGCGTCCAGTTCGAGACCGCATTCACTGCACGCCAGCCGTGGAGTGAATGCGTCTCCGCAAGTGGTGTGCGCGAAGGCGATCGCGTCGCCCTCGGGCGCCCGGAACCAGCGCTGACCCCACGCGATCATCGACACCACGACCGGGAAGAAGGCCCGGCCCTTCTCGGTCAATTGGTACGTCACCCGGTCGGCGCGTTCTGTGTTGGGACATTCGCGTAGAACGCCGAGTTCGGTGAACGTGCGCAGTCGATCCGCCACGATGGTAGGAGACGCCTGCATCCGCTCGGCGAATTCGCTGTAGCGCGTGGCGCCGAAGAACGCGGCCCCCAGCATCGCGGCCGACCACCGGTTGCCGAGCAGTTCCATGGTCTGCGGCACCACCCGTGGCATACGGGCGGCACCGCTGGATCGACGTCGGCTCGTTGCTGCGGGGACACTACGGGTCCATCCGCCGCTGGGTCCCATCTCGGCGACGACGTCGCCCAAGCCCGCGGGACGGCCGCAGGACGCGCACAACAGGAGTGGGGTGAAGTGGCTGTCGCAGGTGATGTGACGCATGAGCGGTAGGACGCCCTCGTCGGGTGTCCACCGCAACTCCCACGACCACACGGTCAACAGAACCGACCACAACTGCTGACCACATGCTGTGCGGCGGTACTCGTACCGAGGTGGCTTGTCCCGATAACGAATTCGGTCGAGTATCCCTGCCCCGGTGAGGGTCGCGAGCCGCGAGGACAGGACCGCGTGCGAGATTCCGCCGATGCGCATCCAGTCGCTGTAGCGTTTGGCGCCCTGGAAGGAATGACGCAGTATCCACAGATTCCACTCGTCGCCGAGCAGGCCGAGCGTCACGGCGATCGCGTTGTCTCCGCCCGGGTCGAGCTTGCGCCCGGCCGACGGAGACGTCGGTCCGGCATCGGGCGCAAGCTCATCGGGCATCTCTCAGGACTATAGTCCGGGTCGATCGAACCCCATCGCCACCGTGGGGTCGTCGTAGGCCCGCCAGTGCGGCAGGTCCGCCCCCGGCGCCCACGTCGAATGCGTACCGCTGGATATGCGCTCCGGCAACCGGATCCGCGCCACGGGGCCGTCGGCGACGTTGGCGGCGTCGAACACCAAGCACTCCGACAGGTCTCTGTCGACGTCCGACACGATCGTCACCAGATACCCGTCGTCCTCGCCCTTCCCGCCGACGCGAGGAGCCATCGCCGTCTCGCTACCGAAGACGCCTTCGCCGAACGAGTACCGGTCCTCGCGGCCGGTGAGCGTGTCGTGCCTGACCAGACCGTCGAACAAGAACCAGCCGGGGACGCCGGTCGCGGAGTAGGTGTAGCGGTGCTGCCTACCGGCATGGTGGGGGTTGATCATCCCGAACTCGGTCACCGTCTCCGAAAGGCGTTCCTCCCGTACTTCGCCCGTGCGTAGGTTCAGGCGCCACCGGTGCAGGTGTGTGCCCATTCGGTCGAGCGCGAGGGACCGGAACAGTCGCTGGTAGATCCCACCCTCGCCGTTGTCCTCCGGTTCCGGGTACTCCTGATGGAAGCCCTCGAGGACGATCTCGTCGCCGCTCTCGTATGCGTTGGTCCAGTGCAGGACGTACGTGGACGAGGCCTCGAACCAGCGGATCTGGTCGGACGTTCCGCGCCGTGGAATCACGCCGAGCCGCAGAGGCATGTCCGGATGGAACTTCGGCCTGTACTTGCCCGCTGCGAGCGCTTCGGGCAGCCAGAACAACGGGCAGTCGTTGAGGATCGCGTAGTTGTCGGTGAATGCCATGTCGTGCGGCAGTCGGGGACCGGGCAGTTCGATGTCGACGTAGTGGACCAGACGGTCGTCGGAGTCGATGACGCCGTAGTGCATGTACGGCGCCTCGGTTCCGTAGTTGAAGAACAACATTTCACCGGTTCGGTCGTCGACCTTGGGGTGTGCCGACACTCCTTGGCTGGTCGGGAACTGACCGCCCCAGGTCGCCTTGCCCAGGGTCTCGAGCGTCGTCGGTTCGAGCCGGTAGAGGTCGCCGCACTGCCAGAAACTCGTGAGCGCAACACCGTTGTGCACGACCACGTCCGTGCTGGATGCGTCCTTCATCCTTCCGCGTGCGCCCCAACCGTCCTGACGGATCGAGCGTTCCGGACGCTCCGCGATGCCGGCCCACAGAGCACCTCCCGCGGCCTGTTCCGCCAGGAAGCCGTCGGTCTTCACGAAGCGGTTGCGGTAGAACGCCTTTCCGTCGCGAAAGCCGACCGCATGGATCATGGCGTCACCGTCGAACGGGTGGTACCTGCCGTCGAGTGCCGGGTGTACCGGATTCTCGGTGTTACGCAGGTAGACCCCGTCGAGGTCCGGCGGCAGTTCCCCGACGACCTCGAGAGCGTCGGCGCTTCGCTCGATGCTCTGGGGGCGCCAGGCTCCGGTCCGGTAGGGGTGGTCGTCGTCCGCGGGTAGCGTCGTCAGTGCGCGCCCGAGTACCTCGATCTCCATGTTCTTCGTCTCCTGTGCCGATCAGTATCCGAGAGTGTCAGTGTTCGAAAATGTCAGTGTCCGAAAATGTCAGTGTCCGAAAATGTCAGTGCCCGAGAGTGTCAGCGTCCGAGAATGAAACTTGCTGTCGTTGCCGTACTTCCGCCGATATTCAGCATTGCAGCGCGATGTGCTCCCTCCACCTGATTTGCGTCCGCACGGCCGGTCACCTGCCGGTGACAGTCGAAAAGCATCCTGATACCGGTCGCACCGACCGGGTGCCCGACGCCGAGGAGGCCGCCGCTGGGATTGACCGGAATCCGTCCGTCGATCTCGAGGGCGCCCTCCTCGACGGCTCGCCAACTCTCGCCCGGCGCAGTGATACCGAAGTGGTCGATGGCGAGGTACTCGCTGATGGTGAAGCAGTCATGAGTCTCGATCAGGTCGAGGTCGCCGACGTCGGTCATGCCGGCGCGAGCGAACGCGTCATTGATGGTCTCGCGCACATGTGGGAGCACGTACTTGTCACCGCTACTTCGGGAGAGTTTGTCTGCCAAGGAAAGTCCCACTGTCCGGTGGCCCCACCCGAGGATCTTCGACTGCACTGCGGGACTCCGCTGCGCGGCAGGGTGATCGGGTCGTACCAGGACAACCCCGGCGGCGCCGTCGGTGATCGGCCCGCAGTCAGCCTTGCGGAGGCGGCCCTCGACAGGAGGGTTGGCCACCGGGTCGCTGCTGAACGATGCCGCGTCACGCTGCCAGTGCCGGGTCTGCGCGAGAGGGTTGCGGCCGGCGTTGCGCGCGTTGAGTTCCGCGATGGCCCACAGATGCCGGTCGTCGAGACCGAACCGCCGGTCGTACTCGTCGGCGATCTGGTCGAACATGTACGGCCAGATGAACTTTGCGTTCTGCCCTTCGCGTCCCACCCACGCCGCGGCGCCCATGTGCCGAGCTCCCGCATCGGTCGGCACGGTCTTCTCGAGTTCTGCCCCGATCACGAGGGCGCAGTCGTAGCGGCCGGACTCGAGGTCCGCCATCGCTGCCAGGAGTGCGAGAGACCCCGACGCGCAGGCGCCCTCGTGTCTGCTCGCGGGCACACACCACAGGTCGGGGACCACCGACGCCGGCATGGCGCCCAGGTGCCCCTGGCCCGTGAACAGTTGGCCGAACGCGTTCCCGACGTGCACGACGCCGACGGCGTCGGCGTCGAGTTCGGCGTCAGCGAGGGTGCCCTCGACGACCTCGCGAACGAGGTCTGCGATGTCGAGCCCCTCCCGGGTGAGGTTTCGGGCGAAGTCCGTCTGGTAGCCACCGATTACTCGGATCGTGTCAACAGTCATGTCAGCCGGGTTCTTCCTGCAGGTCTTGCGGTTCCGTTGGGTCGAGACTACAACTAACAGAGTGATACGGGCCACAAATTCGCGAGGAAGGTCAGAGGTGGTGACTCGATGACGAGGGCAATGGTCTACGACGCCGTCCGACTACCCCGCGGCCAGGTACGGCGTGAGGGTGGTTCGCTCGCCGGCATCCGTCCACACGCACTGTTCGGGCAGTTGCTGACCGCGCTCGACGAACGCTCCCTCGACCCGTCGATCGTCGACGAGATTGTCCTCGGCGTGAGCACCGTCAGCGGAGAGCAGGCCGGCAATATCGCCCGGGCATCGGCTCTGGCAGTCGGGTGGCCGGACACGGTCGGTGGCACCGTCGTCTCGCGTCTGTGCTGTTCAGGAATAGAGGCACTCGCGACCGCTGCTGCGAAGGTCGTCGCCGGGCAGGCGGGTGTGCTCGTCGCGGGCGGTGTCGAATCGATGTCGCGGGTGCCGTTGCTCTCGGATGACCCGGCGATCGCGACAGATCAAGACCTGGGGGAGTCCACCGGCTTCGTGACCATCGGCGTGTCGGCGGACGCGACCGCCGCCGCATATGGCATCACCCGGGATGCCCTGGACTCCTGGGCCGTCGAATCACATCACCGTGCGTTGAAGGCGTCGCCCTCGGACGCGGTGGTCCCGGCCCGATCCGGCGACGACGTGCTTCTCACCGCAGATGAGGGGGCTCGCCCCGAGGCCACTGTCGAACAATTTGCAGCGCTGCCGGCACTGTTCGGCGACGACGCCGGGTGGGGTCGGGTGCAGCGAAGAATCCCGACGCTCGAACGCCCGTCCGCGGGTCTGCACTCGATCGCGACCGCACCTCAACTCGCGGACGGCGCATCGGCGGCTGTGATCGCGCACCCTTCGGCAGCGAGCCGACTCGGCTGCCGACCCGTCGCCGAGATCGTGGCGGTCTCACATCGCGCCGTCCGTTCTCCGTTGCTGGATGCTCCCATCGATGCTGCCCGGGATGCACTGCGCCGGGCCGGTATCGAGGCCCGGGACCTCGACACCGTCGAGGCCAACGAATCCTTCGCGGTCAGTCCGTTGCTGATGATGCGCGAGTTCGATCTCGATCCCCGTTGTGTGAATCCGACCGGTGGCGCCCTTGCCGTCGGTCACCCGCTCGGCGCGACCGGTGGCAACCTCCTCGTCACCGCGCTCGACACGTTGCGTCGAGTCGACGGTGAGCATGCACTTGTCACGATCCCGGCCGCACTCGGGCTGGGATCGGCCCTCGTGTTGCGCCGACTCGAATGATGCGTCCGGCCGGCACGAACCGCCAGGTCCGGTGCGTGGGCTGGACCGACGGCCACCGCGCCGCCAGACGGCATACGGCACGATAGATCCGTGGTTCACGTCATCGACATCGCAGACCCGTCCGACCCGCGGTTGGACGATTATCGAGATCTCAACTCGTCCGACCGCCGACCCGACCTGCCCGAGGGCAAGGGGTTGGTGATCGCCGAGGGTGTGTTGGTGGCGCAGCGGATGCTGGCGTCCCGGTTCTCGCCGATCAGTCTGTTGGGGGTCGACCGACGGCTCGGTGAGCTGTCCGAGGACCTTACGGAAGTCGACGTACCGTTCTATCGAACCTCCGCCGAGGTCATGGCGGAGGTGGTCGGATTCCATCTCAACCGGGGCGTGCTGGCCGCGGCCCACCGTCCGCCCGTGCTGGACCTCGAGGATGTCCTTCGCGAAGCTCGGACGGTAGCGATCCTCGAGGGCGTCAACGACCACGAGAACATCGGTTCGATGTTCCGCAACGCCGCGGGTCTCGGTGCGGACGCAATCCTTTTCGGTGCCGCGTGTGCCGACCCGCTCTATCGCCGGGCGGTGCGGGTGTCGATGGGGCACGTGCTGAGGGTGCCGTTTGCGAGGGTACCGGATTGGCCACGCGGTCTGAACGTTCTGCGTGACAGAGGATTCCAGCTGATTTCGCTGACTCCGAACCCAACGGCGGTACCGCTTGCACACGCCATGACCGGCGAGAAGGTCGCGGTTCTGCTCGGTGCGGAGGGGCCCGGGTTGACTGAACACGCCATGCGAGCCACCGATGTTCGTGCCCGAATCCCGATGGCACCGGGCACCGACTCGCTCAATGTCTCGACTGCCGCGGCTATGGCGTTCTACGAACGTACACGGACGGCGCCGTGACGGTGGGTACCGAGGCCGAGCCGACCCCGTGGGGCACGGGGTTGCTCGTCAGCGCCTTCGCCGCGATCTTCACGCTCGTCGGCGTGGTCGCGTTCGGTACTGCTCTGGCGAACATCCATCCGCTGCTCGGCGCGGGATTCAACCTGGTGGTTGTCGGCGGTGCAGCGCCGACCCTGTGGCGGTGGCGGCGCGCCCCGGTGTGGCGATGGGTTGTCTACGGTGTGGCCGTGGGAGTGGTGTCCGGATGGACCGCGCTGCTTGTCGGCGCGTTTTGACCATTCAGTGCCTGGGCCGCGCTCGTCGTCGCTGGAGTCCGGAAGACGATCAAAGATCTGCACTCGGGGAAGGCAAACCCGTGATCGCGTATCTGGGACGAGAGGAAGACGAAGGGAAGTAGCCAACAGACTCGGCGCCCGAACCGATCTCGAAGCCCACTAGATCCGTCACAGTGAGAGAACGGCCCAACTAGGTTCCAGACCTGGCTGGGCCGTTTCGTTTGTCCCTGTCTCAGTGCCCGTCGCGGAACAGGCGTGCGAGGAGCGACCGCCGCTTCGGACGTGTCTGCTCACGGCCGGTGAGGCGCTGCACCGACACAGGGATATCGCCGGCGGGGTAGATGGCGAACCGGGACACGCTGATCGATGCAGGGTTCAGCTCCTCACCCAGCCACGCACGGGAGGCTGCCTCGGCGAACTCGGCCGGATCGAAAGGCAGTGTCTGTGGATCGGGTAGTACGTCGACCGACGGCTGCATGGGGTGCTCGCCCGCCCAGAACGGGCGCTCCCACACCTGGGGTAGGCCGAGGTCCTCGATGATGTGAATCGGTGTGGCGCTGAACGATCGTTTGAGTTCCGCACCGTCCCAGTGCGCGAACGCGCCCCACGAACCGACTCCCGTCACAGAACTCGAGGAGTACAGATAGGTATGGCGGGAGCCGGTCGGGTCGATCCAGTGTTCGACTAAAGATGAGGGTGCCGGGGGGAGCGATTCGCCCGTTCGGACGATCGAGACCCCGGCAAAACACCCGACGACAATCTCTCCCTCTTCGAGCTCCGTTGCTTCGGAGAGAGATTCGTCTCCAAGACGTGTCACTTCGAGACCCGGGTGCAACTGGACGGCGAGCGCCTGTGCAGCGTCTCGGTCGGGCGTCGCATCCCGCAGAGCGGCGATGGGATCGTCGACGTCGACGTACCAGAGCGTGGAAGCGTTGACCCCCGACACCGGCGTCAGCCGCGTCCGTTACTCCGAACGCCCAGCAGGACGTCGTCCCAGGACGGAAGGGCCGGCTTGCCGCGCTTGTCCTTTCCGGGCGTTTGCTGCGGCGCGACCTTGGGTTCGGGCTCGGCACCGTCGGCGACCTCGATGATGTCGTCGTCGACGGCATCGTCTGCCAACGAGATCGGGGGTTCTGCCGCTGCGTCGTGATCGTCCTGGTGGTCCTGCTCGAACTCGGCCAGACCGCACGCGCCGTCCTGGGGAACGGGCACGAGCCCGCGCAGGGACCGACCGAAGTCCGGATCGACGAGCTGGGTTGCAGTGTCGTCCAGCGCCGTGACATTACCGCCGTGCGAGTCCGGCTGGAACCGCCAGTGCGCCGCGTTGACGGTGCGTCCGGCCTGCCACTGCAGCTGAGCCACCCAGTGGCCCTCCTCGTCCTTCCAGGCGTCCCATGCGGCGGCGTCGAGGTCATGGCCGCGGGCACGAAACGCCTGCCCCACGATCTCGGCGAGGGTGTCTACAGCCGGGCCGTCGGGCAGGATCGGGTGACCGCCCTTGGCCATGTCCGCGGCTCGGGAGCGCTCGAGCAGGACCGGGTAGGCGAAGCGCTCCACTCTGGAAAGCGGAACACTCGACTCCTCGGCGACCTGTTCGATGGAGGCGCCGGCGCGGATCCGTGCCTGGATGTCGCGGGGCCGCATCTGGCTGTCCGTCTCGATCTCGATCTGACCGAGCCGCGCGATGTCGCCGCGCGAAGCGGCGCGGAGCTTGTCGTCGGCCGGAATCCGGAACTTCGCTCCCGTTTCGGGCTCCGAACACACCACATGCGCGCCGCCCGGTTCGAGTCCGATCACTCGCAGCTCTCGCACGTTCGTCCTCCTCATCGCGCCTACCGCGATCATTCCAAGATCGACTGTAATTCATCTGTGACGGTCGAGCCCGGAAGGACACGCATACACCGCGTGTCTCCCCGTTCGCGTGTCGCAGCCCTCAGTGACTCACAGCCGTCGGTGAGTCGGCCGTCGTTGAGTCGTAGGTGTCTTGCCGAGGGTGAGAACTAGCCGAGTTGGGAGACGACCCAATCGATGCTCTTGGTCAGCTGGGTGACGTCGGCGGGATCGATCGCCGGGAACATGCCGATCCGCAGTTGGTTCCGGCCGAGCTTGCGGTACGGCTCGGTGTCGACGATGCCGTTGGCCCGGAGGACCTTCGCGACCTGAGCGGCGTCCACCGACTCGGCAAAGTCGATGGTGCCGACGACCTGAGACCGCAACGCTGGATCGGCGACGAACGGCGTCGCGTACTCGGAGGCCTCCGCCCACTGGTAGAGGCGCGACGACGAGTCCTTGGTACGGCCGGTGGTCCAGTCCAGGCCGCCGTTGCTGTTCATCCATTCGATCTGGTCGGCGAACAGCAGCAGCGTTGCCAGCGCCGGGGTGTTGTAAGTCTGGTCCTTGGTGGAGTTGTCGATCGCGATCGGCAGCGACAGAAAATCTGGTGCCCAGCGGCCCGAGTCCTTGATCTCGGCGACGCGCTCGAGCGCAGCCGGGCTCATCAGGGCGATCCACAGGCCACCGTCGGCGGCGAAGCACTTCTGCGGCGCGAAGTAGTAGACGTCCGCGTCGGCAGGGTTGACCGGCAGACCGCCGGCACCCGACGTCGCATCGATCGCGATGAGCGCGTTCTCCGAGCCTGCCGGACGAGTCACCGGCACGGCGACACCCGTCGAGGTCTCGTTGTGGGCCCATCCGATGAGGTCGACGGAACCGTCGGCGACGATCTCCGGTGCACTACCCGGGTCGCTCGAGACGACGACCGGGTCACCGATGAGCGGGTTGTTCTTTGCGACCGCCGCGAACTTCGATGAGAACTCGCCGTAGGTGAAGTGCTGCGAACGCTCCCGGATCAGGCCGAACGCAGCCGCATCCCAGAACGCGGTGGTGCCGCCGTTACCGAGGACGACCTCGTAGCCGTCGGGCAGAGAGAACAGCTCGCGCAGACCAGAGCGCACGCGTGCGACGACGTCCTTGACGGGCTTTTGCCGGTGGCTGGTGCCGAACACCGAAGCGCCGACATCGACCAGGGACTGCAACTGTTCGGGGCGGACCTTGGACGGTCCGCAACCGAAGCGGCCGTCATTGGGCTTGAGGTCGGCGGGGATGATCGGTGTGCTCATCGGTGCGGGTTGTCCTTTGCCTGTAGTGCTCGTGCCTGTAGTGCTGGTGCCTGTAGTGCTCGGATTTGGTCGGACGACCAGCGGTTCTAGTTGCCCGAAATCCGGTCCCAGCCCTCGACCGATTCGGGGGTGCGGGGTTCGGGGCCGGTGTAGATCGCGGCCGGGCGGACCAGCTTGCCCAGACGCTTCTGCTCCATGATGTGCGCGCACCATCCGGCGGTGCGACCGCAGGTGAACATCGCGGGCATCATGTGCGCGGGAACCTCGGCGAAGTCGAGGATCACTGCCGCCCAGAACTCGACGTTCGTCTCGATCGCGCGATCCGGGCGGCGCTCGCGAAGTTCGGCGAGCGCGGCCTGCTCGAGTGCCGCGGCCACCTCGAATCGGGGCGCGTTCAGGCGCTTGGCGGTGTCGCGGAGCACCCGGGCGCGCGGGTCCTCGGCCCGGTACACCCGGTGGCCGAACCCCATGAGCTTTTCCTTGCGGTCGAGGATGCCCTTGACGAGCGCGCGGGCGTCGCCGGTGCGCTCGGTCTCCTCGATCATCGGCAACACGCGGGCCGGGGCACCGCCGTGCAGCGGGCCCGACATCGCGCCGATCGCGCCGGACAGCGACGCCGCGACGTCGGCTCCGGTGGAGGCGATCACGCGCGCGGTGAAGGTGGACGCGTTCATGCCGTGTTCGGCAGCCGAGACCCAGTACGCGTCGATGGCTTCGATGTGTCGTGGATCCGGGTCGCCCTTCCACCTGGTCATGAAGCGCGCGGTCACGGTGCCGCACTCGTCGATGACCTTCTGCGGTACGGCCGGCTGGTATATGCCGCGCGCAGACTGCGCGACGTACGACAACGCCATCACCGAGGCACGGGCGAGGTTCTCGCGTGCTGTATCGGTGTCGATGTCGAGGAGCGGCTGGTAGCCCCAAATCGGGGCAAGCATCGCAAGGCCGGCCTGTACGTCGACACGGACATCACCGGTGTGGATGGGGAGCGGGAACGGCTCGGCTGGAGGCAGGCCCTCACCGAATTTGCCGTCGACCAGCAGCGCCCACACGTCGCCGAACGTGACCCGACGGCCTACCAGATCTTCGATGTCGACGCCTCGGTAGCGCAGTGCGCCGCCATCCTTGTCCGGCTCGGCGATATCGGTGGTGAAGGCGACGACGCCCTCGAGGCCACTGACGAAATCCTCGGGTACTGCAGCGCTGGGTGCCATTGCTCCTGGACTCTCCTCATCCCCGTGCCGCCCGTGAGAGCCGCACTGCCTTGTGCTGATTCGGCTTTCGACCACTCGATCCGCGATCCGTCCGACTGGTCCGCGCCCATCCACGCATTTCGTGCTTCCCTGTGCTCACCCGGGAGGAACGAAGACTGTCGCCGGGTACAGCCCAAACTCTAGCCGGTCCTGCCGGTGGCCTGGCCAGCGCGTACCCGGGAGTAGCGTCTGCACCTGTGTCGTCAGATTCCCGTCGCAGAGGTTCCCGGAGCTCCGATCTCTCCGCAATGAGGACGAGCTACGGCGAGATCGGGCCCGAACGGCCCGTCGTCGAGCCTGATCTGGAGCCAACCTGGCTCGACGGCGGTTGGGTGGCGCTGGCACGCAGGTGGATCGAGCAGGCGGTCGAGGCGGGACTTCCCGAGCCCAACGCGATGGTGCTCGGCACCGTCGATGCCGACGGCCACCCGTGCACCAGGACCGTGTTGTGCAAGGGCATCGGCGCTGACGGCGTGCTGTTCTTCACCAACTACGAATCCGACAAGGGCAGACAACTCACCGCGACGCCGTATGCGTCGGTGACGTTCACGTGGATTCCACTGGCTCACCAGATCACGATCCGGGGCCCCGTGGAACGCACCAGCGCCGAGGTCACGGCCGAGTACTGGAACAGCCGCCCGCGTGGCTCGCGCCTGGGTGCGTGGGCCTCGCGGCAGTCGCGGCCGATCGCGTCGCGTGCGGATCTCGAGGCCCAACTCGTCGACGCGGGACAACGGCACGCCATTGACTCCGACGTCCCGGTCCCCCCGTACTGGGGTGGGTTCCGGATCCGGCCGGAGTCGGTCGAGTTCTGGCAGGGCCGACCCAACCGGATGCACAACCGCGTCCGTACCCGCTTGATCGACGACGCGTGGATGGTCGAGCGTTTGCAACCGTAATGGGTGGACTGCTCGCCGACGTCACTCCGCTTCGCAACCCCGACTATCGGCGGCTGTGGGTCAGCGGCATCGTCACCGTCATCGGGGGCCAGCTGACTGTCGTCGCGGTGCCGTTGCAGATCTTCTCGATCACGCAGAGCTCCGCCCACGTCGGGCTTGCGGGTCTGTTCGGCCTCGTGCCGCTGGTGCTGTTCGGACTGTGGGGCGGGGCGCTCGCCGACGTCATGGACCGCCGCAAACTGATCATCATCACGACGCTCGGGTTGATCGGAACGTCGCTGTTGCTGTGGCTGCAGGCCGCCGCGAACCTGAACAACGTCTGGCTGCTCTTGTCTCTGTTCTCTGTGCAGCAGGTGTTCTTCGCGGTCAACTCGCCCACACGCAGCGCCATCATCCCGCGGCTGCTGCCGGCGCGGGACCTACCGGCGGCGAACTCGCTCAACATCACGGTGATGCAGTTCGGTGCCATTGCCGGACCGCTGCTCGCCGGTGTCCTCATCCCGGTGATCGGGTTGGCCGAGGTGTATCTGATCGACTCGATCGCACTGCTCGCGACACTGTGGGCGGTGATGAAGTTGCCCGCGCTGCCGCCGACCGGTCCGGCCCGCCGCGCCGGCCTGCGGGTAGTGGGGGAGGGATTCGCCTACCTCGCGACCCAGAAGATCTTGCTGGCGTCGTTCGTCGTCGACATCGTCGCGATGGTATTCGGTATGCCGCGCGCGCTCTTCCCGGAGATCGCCCACGACTCCTTCGGGGACCCGCTGGACGGTGGAATCGCGCTCGGTCTGCTGTTCGCTGCGATGTCGGCGGGCGCGGTACTCGGTGGGGTGTTCTCCGGATGGCTGCCGCGGATCCGTTTTCAGGGGCGGGCGGTGGTGGTCTGTGTCGCGCTATGGGGCCTGGCGATGGTGGGGTTCGGGGTCGTCGTCGGTTTCTCCGAGCCCGGCACGTCGGTGATCCTGCTGGGGCTCGCGCTCGCCTTCCTTGCGTTCGGTGGTGCCGTCGACATGGTCTCGATGGCGTTGCGCAACACGATGCTCCAGCAAGTGGCCACCGACGACATGCGCGGACGACTGCAGGGGGTGTTCACGGTCGTCGTAGCCGGTGGCCCACGCATCGGCGACGTCCTGCACGGTGTTGCGGGATACTACTTCGGCACCGCGGTCGCGGCGGCCGGCGGAGGCGTCCTGGTCGTGGTCGGAGTCGTCGTCGCCGTCCTGGCCTTCCCGGCATTCGTGCGGTACCGCGTCAGCAGAGAAGGAGTGCCTGAGAGTGTCTGAGGTGGGCATCTGCCCGACGATCACCGTGTGCGGTGAGGCCCTCGTCGATCTCGTGCCGACCGGTGCCCAGACGTTCGGGGCTCGTCTGGGCGGCGGACCGTTCAATGTGGCGGTGACCGTTGGACGCCTCGGCAGTCCGGTCGGCTTCTGTTCGCGCATCTCCACCGACCCGTTCGGGGAGCAACTGATCGCGGCACTGACCGCATCGGGAGTGAACGTCGAACTCGTCCAGCGTGGACCCGAGCCCACCACGCTCGCGGTCACCGGTATCGACCCCGACGGCAGTGCGCGCTACACCTTCTACGCCGACGGCACCGCCGATCGGTTGGTCACCGGACCCGGTCCGCTTCCCGAGTCGGTAGCCGCGGTGTCGTTCGGGACGCTGTCACTCGTGTTCGAACCCGGCGCGAGTGTCTATGCCGATCTGCTGTGCCGCAGCCACGACGAGGGACGGTTGACCGTTCTCGACCCGAACATCCGTCCTGCGGTATTCCCCGACGATTACCGTCGGCGTTTCGTCGACCTGTTGTCAGCGGTCGACGTCGTGAAGGTCTCCGACGACGACGTGTACTGGCTGGGGCAGGGGTTGGACGGGACGACGCCCGAGCAGTGGCTCGAACGTGGCGTCGCCGCGATCGTCACTACGCATGGCGCAGACGGGCTGAGCGTGCGGACTCCGCGTCTGCACGTGCAGGTTCCCGGGCGCGGGGTACCGGTGGCGGACACCATCGGTGCTGGTGACACGGTTCACGGTGCGCTACTGCACTGGTTCGCCGATCACGAACTTCTCAGTAGGACTTCGGTGGCGGCGCTCGACGGGGGACAATGGCAGGGCGCCCTGGAATTCGCCGCTCGTGCCGCAGCGGTCACGGTTTCGCGGCCTGGGGCGGACCCTCCGTGGGCATCGCAGCTCACGGGCGACTAGTTTCTACTTGAACGCTACGAAGTTACTCGCTGGTCTGAGTTTGAGAGGGATCCTTCCGTGCCCGCTGAGAATGACAACAAGCCGACACTCAGCTACCCCGGTGGCGAGCACACGATGTCCATCGCCAAGGCGACTGAAGGCAACGACGGCATCGAGCTGGGCAAGCTCCTTGCCGACACGGGTTACACGACGCTCGACCCGGGCTTCGTCAACACCGCGTCCACCAGTTCCGCTATCACCTACATCGACGGCGAGAAGGGGATTCTCCGCTACCGCGGGTACCCCATCGAGGAACTCGCCGAGCGCTCTTCGTTCATCGAGGTCAGCTACCTGCTGATTTACGGGGAGCTGCCCACGCAGTCACAGCTGGAGGTATTCACCGACAGGATCCGTCGCCATACCCTGCTACACGAAGACCTCAAGCGTTTCTTCGACGGTTTCCCGCGCAACGCGCACCCGATGCCGGTGCTCTCGAGTGCGGTCAACGCGCTGTCCGCCTACTACCAGGACTCGTTGGACCCGGACGACCCGGAGCAGGTCGAGCTGTCCACGATCCGGCTCCTCGCGAAGCTGCCCACGATCGCGGCCTACGCCTACAAGAAGTCGGTCGGTCAGCCCTTCCTGTACCCGGACAACTCGCTGAGCCTCGTCGAGAACTTCCTCCGCATGACGTTCGGCTTCCCGGCCGAGCCGTACGAGGTCGACCCCGAGGTCGCCAAGGCCCTCGACATGCTGCTGATCCTGCATGCCGACCACGAGCAGAACTGTTCGACGTCGACGGTCCGCATGGTCGGCTCCTCCGATGCGAACCTGTTCACGTCGGTTTCCGCGGGCATCAACGCGCTGTGGGGTCCGCTCCACGGTGGGGCCAATCAGGCTGTGCTCGAGATGCTCGACGAGATCGCTGCCAGCGGCGGTGACGTCAAGGAGTTCGTCCGCAAGGTCAAGAACAAGGAAGACGGCGTGAAGCTCATGGGCTTCGGTCACCGCGTCTACCGCAACTACGATCCCCGTGCCGCGCTCGTCAAGCAGACCGCGCACTCGGTGCTCGACAAGCTCGGTGGCGACGACAAGCTCCTCGAGATCGCGATGAACCTCGAGGAGACGGCGCTCACGGACGAGTACTTCATCGATCGCAAGTTGTACCCGAACGTCGACTTCTACACAGGTCTGATCTACCGCGCGATGGGCTTCCCGACGCGCATGTTCACGGTTCTGTTCGCGCTCGGCCGCCTGCCCGGCTGGATCGCGCACTGGCGTGAGATGCACGAGGATCCGGCGACCAAGATCGGCCGTCCGCGTCAGATTTACACCGGCTACACCCAGCGCGGCTACGTCGACCTATCGGCCCGCTGACCGTTCCGCCCGACCGATCGGACAAATCATGAGCAGCAAGCCCGAGATCGAGTTCCAGGAGGGTCCCCCGCCCACCGAACTCGTAATCAAAGACCTCGTCATCGGCGACGGCCCGGAGGCCACGCCCGGCGCCAAGGTCGAGGTGCACTACGTCGGTGTCGAGTTCGAATCCGGCGAGGAGTTCGACTCGTCGTGGAGCCGCGGCGAGTCCATCGCCTTCCCGTTGCAAGGGCTCATCGCCGGCTGGCAGGAGGGCATCCCGGGCATGAAGGTCGGCGGTCGTCGCCAGCTGACCATCCCGCCTGAGCTCGCGTACGGTCCTGCCGGTGGTGGCCATCAGCTGTCGGGCAAGACGCTGGTGTTCGTGATCGACCTGCTCGACGTTGTCGTACCGCCTGAGCCGCCGGTCATCGCGCCGTCCGAGGGCCCCGCCCCGGCCGAGCTGGTGATCGAGGACATCACCGTCGGCGAGGGCGCCGAGGCTCAGCCTGGTGGGATCGTGGACGTGCATTACCACGGGGTCGAGTACGAAACGAACGAGGTGTTCGACTCGTCGTTCCTGCGCGGCGACTCTGTGAAGTTCCCGTTGAGTCGGCTGATCCCGGGCTGGCAAGAGGGCATCCCCGGCATGAAGGTCGGCGGTCGTCGCAAGCTCACGGTTCCGCCGGAGCTCGCGTACGGTCCCGCCGGTGGTGGCCATCAGCTGTCGGGTAAGACGCTGGTGTTCGTGATCGACCTGCTCGACACCTGACAGTCGACAGCACGAGCCAGGCAGGCCCCGCACCGTTCGTAGGTGCGGGGCCTGCGTGGCTCGAAGATCAGGACCGGCGGGGCTCGAAGATCAGGACCGGCGGGGCTCGAAGATCAGGACCGGCGGGTCAGGGCGATGACCGGGAGGAGACGGTCGGTCTTCTGCTGGTACTGACCGAACCGGGGATAGGTCGTCTTGATCGTCTCCCATGTCCGGTCCCGCTCCTCGCCGTGCAATTCCCGTGCGGTCACGGCTATCGACTGTCCGGCCATCTCGATCGTCACTTGGTCGGGGTGCGCGGCCAGGTTGTGATACCAGGCGGGGTTGGAGCGAGCCCCGGCGGCGGAGGCGACGACGACCCAACTGTCGTCCAGCCCCTGGAACCAGCTGACGGGGGTGGAGCGCGGCTGCCCACTCTTGCGGCCGACGGTGGTGAGAACCAATGCGTCCCCGCCCATGAACTTCCCGCTGCTGCGCCGTATGCTGCGCATCGCGAACTTGTTCACCCAGCGAATCATGCGTCCACCCGGCTGCCGTCCACCTCGGGTTCCGCGGGGATGGGTAAAGCTCATGACCGATTCCCTCCGTTCGACGTCAGTTGACAACCGCAGTATGAACCACTGCGCACCGACTCGAGGCAAAGCCTCTGTGCACCGAGTCGAGACGAAAGGGCGCCCCGGCCGAAGCCGAGGCGCCCCTCCTGTCAGGTCGTGCGAATTACGCCGGGGTGTTCATCGCCGCGGCCAGCATCGGCCACGAGTTGTGCAGGTCGTCCTCCCAGTAGCCCCAGGAGTGGGTGCCGGCCGGCTTGAAATCGACCACAGCCG
Source organism: Rhodococcus spongiicola (assembly GCF_004011835.1). GTDB lineage: Bacteria > Actinomycetota > Actinomycetes > Mycobacteriales > Mycobacteriaceae > Prescottella > Prescottella spongiicola. The sequence goes on along the minus strand of NZ_RKLN01000001.1, from coordinate 640,135 downwards.
GGATCTGCAGGTCGGCCAGACGACCAGCCATGCGAAGGGAGCACTCGTTGGTCGCGGCTTCGATGATGCCTCCGACGATCACGCGCTCGGCCAGGCGGGGGATGCTGCCGTTGATGCCTTCGCTGTCGAGGGTGTCGTGCGGCCCCGGCAGCCCGGTCGCTGACGAGAGGTAGATTTCGGTACCGCGCAGCTTGTCGGCGTTGATGATCGGGTCGTGTGCGATCCAGTCTTCGCTGCCGATCGGCCCCCACATGTTCTCGACATCAGCGGCGCCGCGCGCCGCGATGACGATCTGAATGTAGGTCTGGCCCATGGGGTCCATGGTGCTTGCGCAGCCGCTGTAGGCGCCGACGGCCTCGTACAGGCCGGGCTTGGCGATCGCGAGGTTGAACACCGAGGTGCCAGATGTCGAGATACCGGCGAGGGCGTTGACGCCGGTGGTGCCGAGCGCGGAGTCGATGACCGGCGGCAGTTCCTCCGTCAGGAAGGTCTCCCACTTGTTGACGCCGTGCAAAGCCTCCTCGGGCTTCTGCCAGTCGGTGTAGTAGCTGAACGCGCCCTGCATCGGCGTGACGACGTTGACCTGCTTCTCCCTGAAGAACTCAGGGATGTCGGTCCGCAGCTGCCACGACGCCGAATCCTCGCCGCCGCCGGCGCCGTTGAGGAGGTACAGCGTGGGCGCCGGCTTCGAGGTGTCCGCCGGGCGGATGACCTCGAAGGGGATGTCGCGGCCCATCGACTCGGACCGGACGACCAGCCGCATCTTGTTGCTTGCGTTGCCAGGCGTCGCGGACACGAGCTCGGTGCCGCCGTTCGCCTGCGCGGAGGCCTTGATGTTCGCGGCGTCGGTCTTTGCCGGCGTCTCCGCGGAGGCCACGCCGCCCCCGAAGATGGCGGGCAGTGCCGCGACCGTCGCCGTGGTGGCGCCGATCACCGCTTTGAGTCGATGGGACTTCTTGGCTACACGCATGCTTTCTCGCCTTCGGTAGTGGACGGGAGCAGGTGTCAGCCCCCCCGGTGTCCTGATGTGTATATCACTTTCGGTATCGGCTATATGTCCCGATTTGCTACAGGTTGTCCGAGATTGCTGGATGAACGGGAAGGTCAGGTAGACCAGCCGGATCACCAGGACCAAGCACCAGAACCAAGAAGGGCGCCCCGGCCGAGGCCGGGGCGCCCTTTCTGTCAGGTCGTGTCTGTCAGGTCGTGCGAGTTACACCGGGGTGTTCATCGCCTCGGCCAGCATCGGCCACGAGTTGTGGAGATCGTCCTGCCAGTAGCCCCACGAGTGGGTGCCGGCCGGCTTGAAGTCGAAGTTGGCCGGGATCTGCAGCTCGGCGAGACGGTTGGCCAAGCGGTGCGTGCACTCGTTGGTCGCTGCCTCGATGATGCCGCCGACGATGACCTGGTTCGCCAGGGTCACCATATTGCCGTTGATGCCCTTGCTGTCGAGCGTGTCGTGCGGGCCAGGCAGGCCGGTGGCGGTCGAGACGTACAGCGGGGTGCCGCGCAGCTTCTCCGCGTTGATGATCGGGTCGTGTGCGATCCAGTCCGGGCCGTCGACCGGGCCCCACATGTTCTCGATGTCCGCGTCGCCGCGGGCACCGATCACGATCTGGATGTAGGTCTGGCCGACCGGGTCGGCAGTGCCGGCGCAGCCGCTGTACGCGCCGACGGCGTTGTACAGGCCGGGCTTGGTGATCGCGAGGTTGAACACCGAGGTGCCCGACGTCGAGATCCCGGCGAGGGCGTTGACGCCGGTGGTGCCGAGCGCGGAGTCGATGACCGGCGGCAGTTCCTCCGTCAGGAAGGTCTCCCACTTGTTGACGCCGTGCAAGGCCTCATCGGGCTTCTGCCAGTCGGTGTAGTAGGTGAACGCGCCCTGCATCGGCGTGACGACGTTGACCTGCTTGTCCTTGAAGAAGGTGACGATGTCGGTCTGCCGCTGCCACGACGCCGCATCCTCGCCGCCGCCGGCGCCGTTGAGGAGGTACAGCGTGGGTGCCGGCTGCGAGGTGTCCGCGGGGCGGATGACCTCGAGCGGGATGTCGCGGCCCATCGACGCGGACCGGACGACCAGCCGCATCTTGTTGGTCGTGCTGCCAGGCGTCGCAGACACGAGGTAGGTGCCGTCGTTCTCCTGCGCGGAGGCCTCGATGTGCTCAGCGTCGCTTTGCGCCGGCGTCTCCGCCGAGGCCATGCCGGCCCCGAAGATGGCGGGCAGCGCGGCGACCGTCGCCGTGGTGGCGCCGATCAACGCTTTGAGCCGGCCGGGCTTCTTGGTTACACGCATTCCTTCTCGCCTTCGATGGTCGGCCGGGAGCAGCGGTCAGCTCCACGGTCTCCGGATGTGTATATCACTTTTGGTATCGGTTATATGTCCGGTTTTGCTACTGGTTGTCCGAAATTGGTGTTCTCTTTTGGAACTGTCTGGTACGTGGCGGTCACACCATGTCGTTTTTCTGCAGCCAACGCAACGTAGGCCAGCCGCAGAACACCGGCAGCCAGCAGGTGAGGACGCGGTACAGCAGGACAGACGGTACCGCGACCTCCACCGGCAGCCCGAAGGCGGTCAGGCCACCGATGAGGGCGGCCTCCACCGCCCCCACTCCGCCCGGGGTCGGCGCAGCCGACGCGAGAGTGCCGCCGATCATCGTCACGATCGTCACCGTTACGAACGTGGTTCCGCCCCCGAACGCCTCGACACTGGCCCACAGTGCCAATGCAGCGCCGAGCGTCGTACCCACGCTGCCGAGCACAATCAGCAGAAACCGACTCGGGCTCCGCGCCAGTTGGGCCAGTGATCCCAGCACCTCGGTGAGCTGCGGCCGTACCTCGGTGCGCAGCCAGCGCCGCGCCTTGGGGATGAACATGAAGGTGCCGATCGCACCGAGCGCGATGCCCACGATGAGGTAGAGCAGGGTGCCTCTCGGGACGAAGTGGGAAAGATCGGCATCCCGTCCGGCCGCGACGCTGAAGAGGATGAGTAGCGAGACGTGGGTGATGACCTGGACGGATTGCTGTAGGGCTACCGCGGCCGTCGCGCGGACTGCTCCGAGGCCGTTTTTCTGCAAGAACCGCACACTGAGCGCCAGGCCGCCGACACCGGCCGGGGTCGACGTCGCCGCGAACGTGTTGGCGATCTGCATGATCAGCAGGTAGCGGTACCGCACCAGCTCGAAGGCACAAGCCCACAGCGCGGCCGCGGCTCCTATGTAGGTCAGTGCGGACACGATCAGGCCGGCGAGTGCCCACCACCAGTTCGCGGTCCTCAGTTCGGTGAGGAAGGCGGGGACCTGGCTGATGAACGGGTAGGCCACGTAGACCAGGCCGATCAGCAGGACCAACTGGATGATCTGATTGCGAGTGAAGCGCGTGACCTGCTCAGGGGTGATCTTCTCGATGTCGGTCTGGCGGGTCACCTCGTCGCGGATCGTTCCGAGTAGCGCCGAGGAGTCGGGGATCGGCTTGCGCAGGCGCGCCGGCATGGCGGACTTCGTGAGGCGTCCTGAGGCCGCCAGGACCCGGTCGCGACCGCGCGCGGCGAGCGCGGCTTTCACGGCCGGTTCGACGCCGAACAACGACGCGGTGGTCAGCAGCAGTTGAGCGGTATCGGACTGGATCTGCGCCTCGGACGCGCCGAGCTCCGCATGCGTGAAGCCGTCGAACAGGGGTCGTCCGTCGTCGATCCGGATCTCCGACGCCCGCAGATCGCCATGTGTGATCTGGCGGGCATGCAGGTCGACCAGCGCCCCCCACACCTTCTCGAGAAGGGAATCGTGCGGACGTGCCTGGTCCGAGACGAGCGCGTGCAGGGAGGCGCCCCGCGAGAAGGGCCGGACGAACATCTCCCATCCGCGGTCGAGGGCCGTGACGGCCATCGGCTTGGAGGCCGCCAGATCCAGATCCGCCACGGCGATGCCCATGAGCGCGCGGTGTTCGACCGCACGGGCGAGCGAGGCGTGGGCCGGCACGCTCTCGCTACTGCGGAAAGCGAGCCATCGGGAGACCTGACGTATCACCCCGCGGCTGCGTTGATTCTTTCCATACAGCTCCACGACCAACTCGGGTTGTCCGTCGCGGGACGCGCCGAGGATCAGGGGTCCACTGCCCGCGGGAGCGATCACCCGAAATGCAGTGATCCGGTGCCCCAGGCGCTCGAGGGCCTCGGCCGCCGATACGAGTGGAACCTCGAGGGCTGGGGTTCCGACCGCGAGCACGATGATCGCGCCGACGAGATACCCGACAGCCAGACCCAGCATCGAACGAGCGGGCACGATCGAACTGACGACCAGGTGTATGGGAGCGAAGAGCAGCAAAAGGGCCCACCACAGGCGGCGCCAGCGTTTGGGCAGCCACGGCCCCGACACCGTCAGGACCGCCGCGAGCATCGCGATCCACCGGGGGTCGTCGAGAAACTGGGCGAGGAAGGTATTCAGCTGGGCGTTGACGTCGAGGTGCCATTGCGGGGCCGCGAGACCTGACCCGGTGAACGACAGGGCCACACCCGCGACGAGGCCGGCCGCCGCATAACCCGCGAGCAGCCTCCAGTGTCGGCCGACGATGAGCTGAATCAGGATCGCGAACGGCAGCGCCAGGATCGCGACGCCGTACAGCAGATAGACGGTATCCGACAACTCCGGTGGCAGGATGCCGACGATGTTGGACACCGACGTTTCGAGCGCCTCCCACTCACTTCGGGTGATCAGCGAGCCGGCGATGACCGCCGCGAGCAGGATCAAGGCGACGAAGACGCGCAAGATATCGCTGGTCCGTCGGACCAGCGGCTGCAGCAGACTGCCGGTGACCGGTATCTCGCGTCCGTCAACTCGCAAGAGTCGTCACCAACCGTATGCCGGACGGGTGCAGCCCGCGTTCGAGTGAAGCGGGCGCATCCGGACCTTCGTCCACGACCACTGCGGTTGCGCTCACCTGAGTATTGTGCCCGTCGAGTACTTCGGTTCCGCACATCCTCGTCACTCTCCAGTCCGCGGGATCGAGTTCGCGTAATCGTCGATCAGTCTGTCGGCGACCCTGACGAAGGCGTCGAGGTCCTGCGGGGGGACCCCTCCGAACAGGCGTCGAGCGGTGTCCGTCCGCAACTGGCGTATCCGGTCCGCGTCGCTGCGACCACGCTCGGTGAGGGCGACGATATGGGCGCGTCGGTCCGTCGGATGCGGGTCGCGGCGCAGGTGGCCGGACTCCTCGAGCGCGTCGACGAGCGCTGTCACTTGTCGTCTGCTGCACCGCAGGTTGGCTGCGAGATCACGCTGCGTCATCGAGGGGTTCTCCAGGACACAAAGCAGTGCCCGGATTCTCGCCGTCGTCAGTCCGAACAGCCTGGTACCCGACTGAAGAGACGTGGAGAGGTGCTCGGTGAGCACGTAGGCGCGTGCCAACGCGTCCTCGGCCTCGTAGCGATCGGAATGACCGGACAGAACGGACATAGCGGTGATGCTAGTTCATTGTGAACATTGTTCACCGATTCGCATCGGCCGGAAGGTGCTGCGAGCTCGTTCGCCGCCGGTTGTAGGTCCGTTGCAATGGTGGCAACGCTCGCCCGAGCCCGCGGCCAAAGGGTACCGACATCGATTGGTCCGACTCTGGTATCGGAATGCATTCCAGCGATAGCGAATTAGTGCCAATGATTGGCTTGGTATCTCGAAAGCGGTTAGCCAACAGTGTCTTTCGCAAGGACCGACGTGGAATCGGCTGGTGTGTCGGTAGTCCCCCCGTGACTTGGGGCGGTCGCCGGGAGTTGTATCGGTAGTTCAGCTAATTATGAGGAGATGCAACGGAATTCCGAAACTTGACTCCCGTTTCGGATCGGCCTGTACTTGCGGCATGGCACAGGCGAGCGGCACCCGCGCAGACGGGGTTCATGCGCGCTTGCGGGCCGACATCCTCAGCGGCGCGCTGGCTCCGGGCGAGAAGCTCGCCTTCGGTCGGCTGCAGGAGCGTTACGACGTTAGCACCGGCGTCTTGCGCGAGGTGCTCCCACGGCTCGTCGAGCAGGGGCTCGCCGTGTCAGAGGCGCAGATGGGCTTCAGGGTGGTACCGGTATCTGTGCTGGACCTGTTGGAACTTACTGAAACCCGCGTCTTCATCGAGACGGAGGTGTTGCGTCGTTCGATTGCGCACGGCGATCTCGAGTGGGAGTCGGCGGTGCTCGATTCCCGTCACACGCTTGCGCGGACGCCGGCCGTGGATGCCGAGGGGCGGGTAGCCGAGGAGTGGTTGTCGGCGCACAGCAATTACCACAGTGTTCTTCTTCGGGCGTGCCCGAATACCCGTCTGGTGCGGATTGCCGAGAACCTGAGGGATGTGTCGGAGGTGTACCGCTGCTGGGGTGTCGGCGACGACAAGTCGGCGGACCGCGACGTCGACGCCGAACACGCGCGCATCGCTGCGGCCGCTGTCGATCGTGACGCCGACCGCGCGGTCGACGAGTTGCGCAGGCATATCGAGTTGACCACGACATTGCTGATCGCGGGGGTCGAGGCGTGACCGGGAGGCGACGTGACCGAATCTCTCGTATGGTTCCGGCGCGACCTACGCCTAGCCGACCTGCCGACGTTGAGCGTGGCGGGGGAGCGCGCGTTGGCAGTGTTCGTCCTGGACGACCGGTTGCTCGGGCCCTCGGGTAGCCCCCGGCGAGACTTCCTGTACCGCAGCCTGTCCGCTCTGGACAACCAGTTGTCGGGGCGTCTCCTGGTGGTTCGTGGCGATCCGGCCGAGGTGGTCCCGCGGGTCGCGAAGATCGTTGGTGCGCGAGAAGTGCACGTCAGCGCCGACTACGGGCCGTACGGCCGGAAGCGAGACGCGGCGGTGGCGGAACAGGTGGAGTTGGTGGCCACGGGCTCGCCGTACGCGATCAGCCCGGGGCGGGTGAGAAAGGACAACGGCGCCGCGTACAAGGTGTTCACACCGTGGTTCGAGCGGTGGCTCGAACATGGCTGGCGCGCCCCCGCCCGGACCGGCACCGATATGCTCGAGTGGATCGACCCCGACGACGTCGGCGGTCTGAATCTGCGTGCGGCTGTTCCGATGCCGTCTCAGCCGGGAATCGCGGCCGGTGAGACAGCAGCGCTCGCGCGGTGGCGAGAATTCTGCGCCGACGATCTGGTTCGCTACGACGGGGAACGCGACCGCCCGGACCTCGACACGACCAGTCGCATGTCGGTGTACCTGAAGTTCGGCAACATCCATCCCCGCACGATGCTGGCGGACCTGGGCGACCGGCGCGGACGTGGTGCCGAACAGTACCGGCGTCAGCTCGCGTGGCGCGACTTCTACGCGGACATCCTGTTCCAGCGCCCGGACAGTGCGCGTTGCAACTACGACAACAAGTTCGACGCCATGCGCTTCGACGCCGGACGCGACGCTGACGCGCTGTTCGAGGCCTGGTGCACGGGCCGCACCGGATTCCCCATCGTCGACGCCGGCATGCGACAGTTGGCCGCCGAGAGGTGGATGCACAACCGGGTCCGGATGATCGCGGCGTCGTTCCTCGTCAAGGACCTTCACCTACCGTGGTGGCGCGGAGCACGGTATTTCATGCAGAAGTTGGTCGATGGCGACCTCGCGTCGAATCAGCACGGCTGGCAGTGGACGGCCGGGTCCGGCACCGATGCCGCACCGTACTTCCGCGTGTTCAACCCGACTGTCCAGGGTGAGAGGTTCGATCCCACAGGCGATTACGTTAGGCGGTGGGTACCCGAACTGCGTGGGGTCGGCGGAAAGGCTGTCCATACCCTGAAAGGTGTTCGGCCGGAGGGATATCCCGACCAGATCGTCGATCACGCCGAGGAGCGGCGCGAGGCTCTGGCGCGATACCGCGAACTGGGGTGATCGACCGTGTCGCCGTGCCCGTCGACGACGTTACCGACAACGGGACTCGTCCCAGGTTCGGTCTGTTCTAGATGCAGTCCCAGGCGAACTCGAGGGCTTCGTGGATGTCGTCGGCCCATGCTGACCAGATCTCGTCGGTCGTGAGTGGGCCAGCAATCCCGCACAGGGAATCGGTTGCGGAACGGATGATTTCGAGTACCAGATGGAACTGGTAGCCGCCGATCGTAGCCAGATGATCGTAGTCGGTTTCGGGTGGCGAGTCGTCCAGGGACAGAGCCGCCAGTAGATCGCCGCCGCGGCTGGTTGCCGTACCGAGTTCGACGAGCTCGAGGAGGTCGACGACGTCCGGCGTCGGCGCCGGTAGGGTCAGCGGGCCGGGCTCCTGTGCGGGGATCCCCGCCGATTCGACGGCAGGAGAGAGCCCGAGGTCGACGTTGTCGGCCGCCGCGGCCGTGAACCGGGCGCGGGTGCGCACCGATGCGGCCGCCAACTGCCTGGCCACATCGTTTCCGGAGGGTGAGTCGAGGGCGGTGAGGATGCGAAGCCGTTCCGCCGCGCCGGCGAGCAAAGTCCACGCGGTGCTCATGCGTCCACGCTCGATCAGGCTGGTCATGTCGAGCAGTGTGTCGAGGATCTCCTCGTACTGGGCGATCGAGGCGATCAGGTGAATCCCGGGGGTGTCGACGCGGCGCGGGTCCGCCGACGGGACCGTGCGGGCGGCCTCTCGGATGGCGGCCAGGTCCGGTTCCAGGCAGGTCTGGATGGTGACCACGAGCTCGCGCATCAGGGCAGCCTGGTTGGACAGCTCGATCCCCTCAGGATCATGCAGGAAATGACGCCGCTGGCTGCTCGCGACGAGACCGCGCAGTGTAGTGCGGACGGTTGGGGTGACTACAGACACTTCTCCCCCTCGGGCAGGGCGAATCAATGGGCGTCGAATCGAGGATCGAGTGAATCCTGTTCGTAAACCTACCGTGATCGGACTGTGATAGTCAAGAGTCAAATTTACAGGCTGACCTGCTGATTTAGGTGACCGAACTCATATGTCGTTTGGTCAAATTGGTGAGGGTGACCCGTTTCCTACCGAATTGGAAGGCCCCGCACACGTGCGAGTGCGGAGCCTTCCTGGACACCCGCTGCTATCCGCGCAGCAGTTCCTCGAGTGCGTCGAGAACCGAGGGGTCCTCGATGGTCGACGGAACCGTGTACTCGACGTTGTCGGCGATCTGGCGCATCGTCTTGCGCAGGATCTTGCCTGAGCGCGTCTTCGGGAGAGCCGGGACGACCGTCACATCCCGGAAGGTGGCCACCGCACCGATCTGCTCGCGAACCATCGCGATGAGTTCCGAGCGCAGAGTTTCCTCTTCTATCTCGACGCCGGCCTTGAGTACGACGTAGCCGCTGGGACGCTGTCCCTTCAGATCGTCGTGGATCCCGATGACCGCGCACTCCGCCACAGCGGGATGCGAGGCGACGACAGCCTCCATGCTGCCGGTCGAAAGGCGGTGTCCGGCAACGTTGATGACATCGTCGCTGCGGCCCAGGACGAACAGGTAGCCGTCATCGTCGATGAAGCCGGTGTCGCCAGTGAGGTAGTAGCCGTCGAACGCCGACAGGTACGACTTGACGTAACGCTCCTCGTCGCGCCAGAGTCCGGCCAGCGTGCCGGGAGGGAGTGGCAGGGCGATCACGATGTTGCCCTCGGTTCCCGACGGAACCGGGACGCCCTCGCTGTCGACGATACCCACGCGGTAGCCGGGTGTGGGGACGGTGGAGGAGCCCGCCTTGATGGGCATCGGATCGAGCCCGCGCAGATTTGCACAGATCGCCCAGCCTGTCTCGGTCTGCCACCAGTGGTCGACCACTGGGACGCCGAGCCTCTCGGTGGCCCACGAATACGTGTCCGGGTCCAGGCGCTCACCCGCGGTGAACAGCGTCGCCATCGACGAGACGTCGTACTTGGCGACCTCGACCGCCTCCGGGTCGGCCTTGCGGATTGCACGGATCGCGGTCGGCGCGGTGAACAGCGCAGAGACGTTGTGCTCCTCTATCACTCGCCAGAATGCACCAGCGTCGGGCGTGCCGACCGGCTTGCCCTCGTACATCACGGTCGTCGCGCCGACGAGCAGTGGTGCGTAGACGATGTAGGAGTGGCCGACGACCCAGCCCACATCCGATGCGCTCCACATGACCTGGCCCGGCCCGATGTCGTAGACATTGCGCATCGACCAGGCCAGCGCGACGGCATGACCGCCGTTGTCACGGACGACGCCCTTGGGCTTCCCGGTCGTGCCGGAGGTGTAGAGGATGTACAGCGGGTCTGTCGCCGCGACCGAGACCGGGACGGCGTCGGTGGCGGCGGCTACCAGCTCGTCCCAGTCGGACCAGATCGTGCCGCCGCCGTGGTGATCGGCGGCGGAGCCGCGGATGCTGCGGCGATTCTTGACGATGACGGTGTGCGGAGGAAAGGCCGACATCTCGAGCGCCTGGTCGACGATCGGCAAGTACTCGATGGTGCGTCCGGGCTCGAGACCGCCGGACGCGGTGACGAGGACGACCGGCTGGGCGTCGTCGATGCGGGTGGCCAACTCCTTGGCGGCGAACCCGCCGAACACGACCGAGTGAACGGCGCCGATGCGGGCGCACGCGAGCATCGCGATCGCGGCCTCGGGGATCATCGGCATGTAGATCACGACGCGGTCGCCGGCCGCGACGCCCTGGTGGGCCAGTACGCCGGCGAAGCGAGCGACCTCGGCGAGCAACTCGGAGTACGTGTACGTCCGCTTCGCGGGCACCATCGCCGAGTCGTAGATCAGCGCGGGCTCGTCGCCGCGCCCGTCGCGCACGTGCCGATCGAGGGCGTTGAAGCACGTGTTGAGGGTGGCATCAGGGAACCAGCGGTACATCGGAGCGTTCGAGCGGTCCAGCGCGACGGTCGGCGCGGAGTCCCACTCGATAGCGTCGGCGGCCGCGAGCCAGAATTTGTTCGGATGCTCGAGGCTCTCCTCGAAGGCGGTGGCATACGCTTCGGCGCTCGTGCCCGGTGCGGGCTCGGTTCGGCTCATCTGTTCGTGTCCTCTCGTGTTCCGAACGACACCCTATGTGAGGCACGCCTCATTAGTGCCCCGTTGGTGTGGATCGTCCTGAACGCCCGTTTCTGGCCTGGCGGGCGGGTTCCGCGCGAAATCCGAAGGGGTGGGCGCTCAGGCCGGTGGGAGGCCCAGAGTGCGGTAGCGCGCGAGACGGGAGGACATCCGGTCGTCATCGGCGAAGTCTCGCAGTGCGGTGATCTCGCGCGCGATCGCCGCACCGACGCGCTCCGAGAATTTCACCGGTTCGAGGGCGGCATCCGGTAGTTCCGGGATGACGGCGTCGACGACGCCGTCGCGCAGGAGATCCAACGCCCGGATACCCTGCGCCGCAGCCATCTGCGGGGCGTGGGTTGTGTCCCGGTGCACGATGGCGCTCGCCCCCTCGGGGGGAAGCGGCGCGAGCCAGCCATTCTGAGCGGCCAGGACACGATCGGCCGGCAGCAGGGCGAGCGCGCCACCACCGGTGCCCTGGCCCAGAATCACCGAGATGGTCGGGGTACGAAGGGTGACGAGATCGGAGATGCACCGTGCGATCTCGGGGGCCAGGCCACGTTCCTCCGCCTCCTGCGACAGTGCCGCGCCGAGCGTGTCGATCACGAGTACGAGCGGGACCCGGAGTTCAGCGGCCATTCGCATGCCACGTCGGGCTTCCCGCAGCGCGGCTGGGCCCATCGTGTTGAGCGCAGACTGGCCCGCCCGGTCCTGACCGAACAGCACACAGGGCTGGCCGCCGAAACGCGCGAGCGACAGCAGCACCGTCGAGTCGACCTCGCCCTGCCCGGTGCCGCTGAGGGGCACGCGGGTAGACGCGGCGTGCCGCACCAGCTCGCGGACTCCTGGACGGTCGGCACGACGCGATGCGATCACCGATTGCCACGCCGGCACGTCCGGGATGTCCCCTGCTTCGATGTCCCCTGCCTTGTGTTCCGGGACCGGGACCTTGTCGTCGGCCGGATCGCTCAAAACACGCAGTGCTCGATCGACCAGCTCACGCAATTGGTCGACGGACGCGACACCGTCGATGACGCCCTTGCGGTAGAGGTTCTCCGCCGTCTGCACACCCGTGGGAAACTCCGCACCGTACAGGGCCTTGTACACGCGGGGTCCGAGGAAGCCGACGAGTGCCCCCGGTTCGGCGATCGTCACGTGCCCCAGCGATCCCCACGACGCGAATACGCCGCCGGTGGTGGGATCGCGCAGGTACACGAGGTACGGCAGGTGTGCGGTCTTGTGCGCGGCGATGGCGGCGGTGATCTTGACCATCTGCACGAACGCGACGGTGCCTTCTTGCATGCGCGTTCCGCCGGACGTCGGTGATGCCAGCAGTGGCAGTCGCTCAGCGGTGGCACGCTCGATCGCCGCGACGATCCGCTCGGCCGCGGCTACACCGATCGATCCGGCGAGGAACGAGAACTCGCACACGATGACTGCAACCCGGCGACCGCCGAGGGTGGCGGTGCCCGTGATCACGGATTCGTCGATCCCGGACTTCGACGCGGCCGCATCGAGTTCGTGGCGGTACCTCGCGTCCGGAGAGACGTCGACCGGTGTGGTGTCCCACGAGACGAAGCTGTCGACGTCGAACACCCGCCCGATCAGTTCCCGAGCCGAAATCGTGGTGCGGGACATGGTGATTCCTTACGTCCGACGACTGCCGACGGCGACCGTGGCCGAGGGGGGACGGTCGCCGTGACCCAGCCTAGTCAGCGGGCGAGGGCCTCTTCGGCCGAGCACCATGTCTGATTGCCCGGAACCGAAGTGATCGATCAGTCGCGATCGGCCCTGTTCGGCCGTATGCTGACCACGAATGTGCAAGTCCCAGCAGATGTCCCGTCTTCGTTTGTCAACGAGACCGCAACGTCGATGTCACGACCCTCCCCGGCTTGAAGAGTTCGCTGGAGGTCTGCAGCCACAGACGGATCGACCTTGCCGCTGGCGGTGATACCTTCCTGCGCCGGTCGCTGATACTCGATCGTCGCGCTGCGGATGACAATGTACGCACTCGTTGCGGCCGCGCCGGCAGCCACTACCGCCGCGCCGGCTCCCGCAACTTCGGCCACACCGTAGATGACCGGAGCATTGACGTGCCCATTGTGGTTGATGTGCTCGGGTTTGGGGCGGCGCAGGATGGACCGCACCGAGCCGTCCTCACCGAGTGCGGTGTCCAAGTCCAGCCATTCAATCCACGGCATTGTCTTCATTGCGTCTGTCGCGGCCACCCGTCCTCCTGTATCCGATTGTCACTATGTAGTGGCGCGTACCCGCGTGGATCAGTGTGGGGGTACTGGCAACGCCGGCCACAAGCTCGTGTGGCCGGCGTTGGTCTCACCGCCGATCCGGAGGGTAACATCGGCCGGCTGGCACAGCCCTTCCGGGGTGAGGCAAACGGATTTCGATGCGGCGGCGTCGAATTACCGGGCGAGCGCCTCGCGCCACGAGACGGTCTTGCCCATCCGCAGGATCGAGCGCTGGTAGATGCGGGCGGCAACAGCTGACATCGCGACGGTGACCCCCAGCATCAAGACCACCGTGGTCACGACCTGAGTTGTGCTCGCGACTCCGGCGGCGATGCGCAGAGGCATGAGTATCGCGGAGAACGGCGGAACCCAGCTGAGCACGTTCGACAGGGTGCCCTCCGGCTCCTGGGACGAGAAGAACGCGGCGAAGAACATCCCCATGACCAGGACGGTCAGCGGCATGGCGGTGGAGTTGACGTCCTCCTGCCGCGACACCATCGAACCGGCTGCGGCGTAGAGCACCGCGAAGAACGCGAAGCCGAGGACGAACCAGCCGAGCGTGCCCACGAGCGTGCCCCATGCGGTGCTACCCAGGGTGAGGACCCCGGTAGCGGTGCCGGCGCTGACGCCGACGACACCGTAGACGGTCAGCTGTGCCAATCCCACGGCACCGATGCCGATCACCTTTCCCCACAACAACTGCAGCGGTCGCAGCGTGGACAGGAGCAGCTCGACCACCCGGGACGACTTCTCCTCGACGACGCCCATGGCGACGTACATACCGAAGGCGAGAATCTGCATGTAAAGGAGCACCACGACGGCCATGGAGAGCGCAATGCGTTGTCCGCGTTCGGGGTCCGGCGGGTCGATGGCATCGACGGTGATGGCTGCGGAGCTGGTGTCCTGGGCCAACCGTGAGGCATCGACTCCCTGCGCTGCGAGTGCGTCGGTCTGTGCCTGCGCGGCGACCGCGCCGTCGAGCACGATCCGCAGCGGTGCGTCGATCTCAGACTGCGTGATCGCGGTGACGGCGCCGTCGGCGTGGGGAATCAGTGCGACGTCGAGGTCGCCATGCTCGACCTGGCTCCGGGCGGTGTGCTCGTCGCCGATCTCCGTCACCTCGACCGGGTTGCCGACTGCGTCCCCGGTCGCGACGAGTGCCGCGCTGAGCGACTGGTCGCCGACGATTCCCACCTTCGAGCTGGACTCGTCGCCGGTGCCGGAGAGAGCCGAGGCGGCGACGATGCCGCCGATGATCACCAGTAGGACGACCGCGTTGCTGATCAGGAAGCTCTTCTTCTGTACCTGGGTCATGAATTCGCGCCGGGCTACCAGGGCGATCGCGCGGACTGAGGTGAGGGTTGCCCGGTCGCTCATGCGGACACCACCTTTCGGAACAGTTCGGTCAGGGTCGGCTTGTGTAGCGCGAATTCGCGCACGGGCCCGGTCTTCAGGGCGGCATGCAGCACGGCCTGGTCGTCGGCACCCGCGCCGAGCGACAGCACCGTGCGTCCGTCGGAGTGACTGACGGTTGACACCCCCAACAGGTGGTCGGCCCACCCGTCGGGAGCCTCGGGCGCGTGCACCTCGAGGAGCACCTCGCCGGTGCCGCGGAGCTCGTCGACGGTGCCGATCGAGTTCATCCGGCCCTTCGTGATGATCCCGACGCGATCGCACAATTGCTGCACAAGATCGAGTTGATGGCTCGAGAAGATCACGGGGACACCGGTGTTGGCCTTCTCCACCAGTACCTCGCTCATGACGTCGACGGCAACGGGGTCGAGTCCGGAGAACGGCTCGTCGAGAATGAGGACTGACGGGTCGTGGACCAGGGCGGCCGCGAGCTGGACGCGTTGCTGGTTGCCTAGGCTCAGCGCGTCGACAGTGTCGTTCATGCGCTCGGCGATGCCTAGGCGCTCGGTCCACCGGTGCGCCGACTCGGCTGCCTCACGGCGCGAAAGCCCGTGCAGTTCGGCTAGGTACGTGAGCTGCCGTCCCACCCGCATCTTCGGGTAGAGGCCCCGCTCCTCGGGCATGTAGCCGATCGAGCGCCGCACCTCGAGGTCGACGGTTCGGCCGCCGAGTCGGACCGCGCCGCTGTCGGCCGCGAGGACTCCGAGCGCGATCCGCATCGTGGTGGTCTTCCCGGCGCCGTTGCTGCCGACGAATCCGAAGATCTCGCCGGGGCGGACGTCGAAGCTCAGGTTCTCGAGCGCGACGACGTCACCGTAGCGTTTGGAGATGCCGTCGAAGGTGAGGGTATGGCCGGTCATGCAGGCTCCTGGTAGTCGTCGGGGTCGGGGTCGGGTCGGGTCCAGGCCAGGATCATCGTGGGCACGCAGGCGCCGACGACGAGTGCGGTCATGACCAACACTCCGGCGGAAAAGGCGAGGTTGGGGCGGTCGATGTCGAGGTCTCCCCCCGCGTAGAGGAGGAATGTCGCGGGGAGGAAAGTCAGCAACTGGGTGACCGTGAGTCCGATCGATCGGGCACTGTCGCGCTGCTGGATCTCCCATTCGTCGAGGGCGTCGCGCGGCGCATCGCCCTGCCGACCCGAGACGATCTGCAGGACCGCCCAGATCGCCAGGAAGACCAGGCTCGCCGGCACCCACAGCAGGGGTAAGACGAGGATGTTCGTCAGGGACACCACCCCAACCGCCGCCAGGCCCGCCAGCATCGCCGCGTTGGTGACGACGAGGACGCGCCGCCTTTTCTGGGTCCGCCACCGGGGGAGCCAGTGCCGGTAGCGCTCGGCGCGGCGAAGGAAGCGCCTCCTGCGGAAGTCCTGATACCGCTCGAGCAGGCCGATGTCAGCCATCCTTGTCGACTCCTTGTGATCGGACGGGTCGGTAGAGCTCGGTGCTGAGGGGGCCGAACTCGGTGCGCGAGAACACAGCCTCCACCGGAAGCTCGAATACCGCGCAGATCCTTAGCGCGAGGTCGAGGCTGGGGTAGTGGTCGCCCCGCTCGAGTGCCCCGACGGTCTGCGGATTCACCTCGATCAGCTCGGCGAGCTGCACGCGGCTCATCCTGCGTTCCGCCCGCAGCACCGCGATGCGATTGAAGATGGGGAGATTCGCCCCACGTCGCGCCGGACTCATGCAACCAAATGTTGCAAAAACCCAACAACGTGTCAAATCGAATAAACGGACGGGTGTTCCGAAACACGTCCTGTACACGATCCTGTACGACGGTCTGTAGTAACCTCTGGCCATGCGGAACGGCCCAGGTGGAGAGCTCGCCCGCCAAGTGCGTGGCCTCTCCGTGGCCGGGTCCGCGAACGCCCTTGCGATCGGTGCCCACGGACTGGCGGGCGGCGCAATGCCGCAGGCCGGAACGCTCCTACTGCTCGCCGGCATCGCCGCGGTACTTGCCGCGGCCGTGACCGCGGTGCCGACCCTCGCCGTTCGGAGGAGCTGGCTCGTTCCCGTGCTGGGTGCCGGGCAGGCGGTATCGCACCTGACGTTGTCTCTGGGAGACGCCCACGGCGGGATGCACGCCGGATCTCACTTGACCGGGCCGATGCTTCTGGCGCACTCCACGGCGGTCCTCGCGTGCGCGGCACTCATCGCGGCAGCCGAGCGCATCGGTCCGCGCGCTTGCGCCGCGCTTCGCCGGATCCTGCCGCGGATCGTCACCTCGGTACCGGTACTGATCGAGCCGGCATCGCCGCGTGTCCTCGCGGATGTGCGCCCGGTGGTGTCGGATCCGTGCTCGGGATCGATCGCGCGCCGCGGTCCGCCGGCCTTCTGCTGAGTTTCCGCACTTCACCGCGTTGCGACGGCGTCGTCGACGCGCGTTCCCCATCCGGGGTATCCCGGACACCCTTGCCGGGCAGCGCCCGCACGCCCGATGGCTGCCGCGCGCCCGCATACGAAAGGCACATTGGATGAAGGCATATACCCGAGCCAGCGTTCTCTCGATCGGTGTCGCCCTTGCGGCCGGTCTCGCTCTCGCCGGATGCAGCAGCGACTCAGACGAGACGAGATCGACCGGTACGGACACCGTAGTCTCGCTGCAGGATTCGTGGGTCAAGGCGGCCGACAGCGGGATGACCGCCATGTTCGGCACGATCGTCAACGATTCGGACAGCGCAGTGACGCTCACGACGGTCACGACACAGGCGGCTCCGCGCGTCGAACTGCACGAGATGGCCGCCGACGGTACCGGTGCGATGAAGATGCGCGAGAAGGACGGCGGCATTACCGTGGCCGCCCATAGCTCGCACGAGCTCGCGCCGGGCGGCGATCACATCATGCTGTTCGATTTCCCGGCCCCGATACAGGCCGGTACCGACGTGGACCTCACGTTCACATTCGCGGACGGAGCCACTGCCGAGGTCACGGCGCAGGTCCGTGACTTCGCCGGTGCCCGTGAAGAGTATGACTCCCACGGCGAGACCCGTACCGAGACGGACGATCACGGGTACGAGACGAGCGACCACGACCACAACGACAGCGAGGCACACAGTGGCTGACATCAGCCGACGGCAGTTGTTCGGGTTCGGTGCCGCCGCGGTCGGCGGCGCCGGGCTCGGCCTCGGTGCGGGGGTCGCGATAGCGCGGCCGGCCGTGGAGCCCGAGCAAGTTTCGGAAACCGTTCCGTTCTACGGCGATCACCAGGCCGGGATCGAGACGGCGCCGCAGGCGCACGCCACGTTCGTCGGCCTCGACCTAGTGCCCGGGACCGACCGGGCGGCGCTGGTTCGGTTGATGCGGGTCTGGACCGACGATGCCTCACGGCTCACGGACGGGCGGGGTGCGTTGGCGGACACCGAGCCCGATCTGGCGACCGCGCCTGCCCGGCTCACCATCACGGTCGGGTTCGGTCCCGGGGTGTTCCGGGCAGCGGGCCTGGAGGACCGTCGCCCCTCATGGTGCAATCCGCTGCCACCGTTCGAGATCGACCGACTGGAGGAGCAGTGGAACGATGGTGACCTGCTGTTGCAGGTGGGTTCGGACGACCCGGTCTCCGTCGCGCACGCGCTGCGAGTACTGCTGAAGAACGCCCGGAACACTGCGACGGTCCGGTGGGTACAGCGCGGGTTCCGACGTGCGCGGGGCAGCGAACCCGAGGGCACCACGATGCGCAACCTCATGGGCCAGGTGGACGGCACGATCAATCCGCGGAAGGGCAGCGACGACTTCGCGCAGGTCGTGTGGAACGACGGCATCGAGCAGCCGTGGATGGCGGGGGGAACGTCAGTCGTGATTCGACGGATCCACCTCGATCTCGACGGTTGGGACGAACTCGACCGTCCGGGCCGTGACGAGGTGATGGGACGCCGAATGTCGGACGGTGCGCCCCTGACCGGCGAATCGGAGTTCGACACGCCCGATTTCGATGCGGTCGGACCTGGCGGGCTCGAGATCATCCCGGAGTTCTCGCACATCGCGCGCGCCCGACCCCTCGCGCCGCGGGAACGGTTCCTGCGGCGGGGCTACAACTATGACGAGGCACCGGACGGAATCGGGGTATCGGACTCCGGTTTGATCTTCGTCGCGTACCAGGCCGACGTCGATGTCCAGTACCTACCCGTGCAGCAGCGACTCGCGGAGGCCGACATGTTCAACGAGTGGTCGACGCCGATCGGTTCTGCAGTGTTCGCGATCCCTCCCGGGTGTCGAGAGGGCGAGTACCTGGGGGAGGGACTCCTCGGGTGAGAAATCCTGGGCGACAGTCGGTTTCATGCTTCGTATCGGCTGAGCCGATCAACGCTGGTACTGCCTGAGCCGGCCTTCGCCCACCCGCCGCCGCCGGGTGCGGCGCCATCGTGTCAGCATCCGGCGGTCGCGGGGGGCCCTTGAAGTAGCGGCATTGCCCGCCGACCAGGTCACGCCGACTCGGTAGGGGCCGTCACCCGGCGTGCCGGGCGACGCATGCCTGCGACGAGGAGGGCGAGCCCGAGCATGGCGACAGCACCGACCGCGGCGCCGTACAGAAACAGCTCTCCCGTCGATCCGGTGATGTCGATGCCCAGAACTTCGAACTCGCGGGGAAGAATGTGTTCGTCAGCGCTGTTCGCGGACACAGCTGCGACTACGACGACCACAGCGGCAATTAGCAGGATCAATCCGACGATGACAAGCATGGCGGCCTCCTGTTTCAGGTGCTGTCCCGCCGAGAAGGTTCAGCACTGGCGGATTTGTAGGCGTTGCGCAATTGCCATATGCGTGCCCCTCCTATGAACGCCATGACCAGCAGACCGCCGATCGCAGCAAACAGCAGCGCCACCCCGAGTGGAAGAGTGAAGTTCCAGCCGAGGAAGGCAATGTCGATCTCCTCGGTGTTCTGCAGGATGAAAATCAGCATGCCGACAACGATGATTGCGCCCACCGCCACAGCAGTCCATGCCATCCCGGCTCGCGTGGGTACAAGATTGGAGCCGCGAGGCGGCGGTGCGGCGTCTTCGTTCTGTTCGTTGCCCGGCTCCGGACCGGCGCCGGCGACTGGGTTGTTCATGGCCGTCTCCTCGCACCCCACGTCGACCACAGGCGGCACGCTGACCGCATCCGCCCCGCTCTTCAGCTTAGTGGTCGGCTGCCCGGTAGACAGGCTCATCGCGGTTAGGGGTGTTTCATCACTGTCAGAGGTATTGCCGCCGATTTGGTATTGCCGCAGATTTCTCGGCTGACTCGCATCGGTGGCAGTCAACTCCGGACAAGGCGGAAGAACCGGGGGTCGGCCTTCGCGAGTAAGCCGAGCGAGGCGTCGGGGTCGATCGGATAGTCGCCGACGACGGTCCAGCCGCCCAGCGCCCGCTCCACGTCGAGCTGGGACGCCCCACGTGGCAGCGGTCCCCGCCAGCCCGGCGAAAAGGAGAACATCACCAGTTGTGCTCCGGGATCGGTGACCGCGGTGAGTCCGTTGCCGTACGCGGTGCGCTGGTCATCGGTGAGCCCGTGGAAGCAGCCGATGTCGAGCGCGAGGGAGTACCCCCGCGCGACGTACGCAGGCAGGTTGGTGACGTCGCCGAGGACGAATTTCACGTCCGCGCCTGCGATCGGTAGTTTGGCGCGGGCCCGGCTGATCGCCAGGGGTACTGCGTCGACCGCGGTAACGGACCAACCGCGCATGGCGAGTTGGATCGAGTGGTCGCCAGTGCCGCAGCCGAGGTCGAGAGCCTTCGCGCCCGACGCGGGTGGCGCGGCCCCATCGAGCAACCTGTCGAGCTGCTTGCCGAAGATGATGCGTCCAGCGTGCTCCCAAGGGGTGACGCCAAGTCGATACGCCAGCCGGTAACCGAGGTTCATCGCCCGCCCCTTCCGACCAGACCACCTGGATCGCACGTAGGCCCCAACGTAGGCCCCGCCGAGGTCGCGGCGCAACGGATACGCAGGTGTCCGCGGTTGCCGGCTTCGGAGCTGTGGGAACAGTCCGGCGGTCGCTCTCGTTGCCCGAGTATGACCTCGATCGATCCGGTACCGGACATTGCGCTCAACGACGGCAATTCGATTCCGCAGTTGGGATTCGGAGTGTTCCGGGTGCCCGACGACCAGGCATACGCCGCCATCTCGGAGGCGTTGACGGTGGGTTATCGGAGTGTCGACACCGCGAGCATCTACGGGAACGAGACCGGGACGGGGCGAGCGCTTGCCGATTCCGGCATCGACCGTGAGGATCTGTTCGTCACCACCAAGCTGCGGAACGCCGACCAGGGATACGGCTCGACGCTGCGGGCGTTCGACGACAGTCTCGCCCGACTGGGGCTCGAGTACATCGATCTCTACCTGATCCACTGGCCCGTCCCCGCCAAGAACCGATACATCGACACGTTCAAGGCGTTCCAGCAGCTGAAGGCTGACGGCCGGGTCCGGTCGATCGGCGTCTCCAACTTCACCGCCGAGAACCTCGAGCGGCTTGTCGAGGCGGTGGGGGAGACCCCCGTGCTCAATCAGATCGAGCTGCACCCGGAGTTCACCCAGTCACATCTGCGCTCGGTCCACGCCGACATGGGCATCGTCACCGAGGCGTGGGGTCCGCTGGGGGAGGGGACCAGCATCGCGAACGCGACGATTCGTACCATCGCCGACGCGCATGGCCGCACGCCGGCCCAGGTGATCCTGCGCTGGCACATTCAACTCGGGAACGTGGTCATTCCGAAGTCGGTGACGCCGGAGCGTATCGCGTCCAACTTCGATGTCTTCGACTTCGAACTGACCGCCGACGACATGTTTGCGATCTGTTCGCTCGATCGACCCGACGGTCGCCTCGGGGGGAACCCGGAGACCTTCGGCTGACGACTGCCGGTGCGGTCCGAGGTAGCTATCGCGAACCGCTAGTATCCCGTTCTTGTACACCCGGGCGATGACGCGGGCCGAAGTGGGCTGGCTGAACACCTCCGTCGGTCGCGTCCGTGCGGGCGCCGTTCCGTGGGTGACCGAGGAACTCCTCGCATCACTGAAGCTCGATGATCGGAAGGGCAAACGATGAAGACTGAAATCCGGCCGTGGCCGGCCTTGTGGGCGCTCTGCCTGGGATTTTTCATGATCATCGTCGACAGCACGATCGTGGCGGTCGCGAACCCGGTCATCACCGCCGACTTGAACACCGACGTCAACGCGGTCATCTGGGTAACGAGTTCCTACCTGCTCGCGTACGCGGTGCCGCTGCTCGTCACCGGGCGCCTAGGTGACCGGTTCGGACCCAAGAACCTGTACTTGATCGGCCTGGTCGTGTTCACCCTCGCGTCGCTGTGGTGCGGGTTGTCCGGCGACGTCGCGATGCTCATCGTCGCCCGCGTGTTCCAGGGCCTCGGCGCCGCGATGATGACGCCGCAGACGATGGCCGTCATCGCGCGAATCTTCCCACCGAACAAGCGTGGTGCTGCGATGGGAATGTGGGGTTCGGTGGCCGGTATCGCGACCCTTGTCGGCCCGATCCTCGGCGGCGTCCTCGTCGACAACCTCGGCTGGGAGTGGATCTTCTTCATCAACCTCCCGGTCGGCGCCATCGGCTTCCTGCTCGCTTGGCGCCTGGTCCCGTCGCTGCCGACCAACAACCACAAGTTCGACATGATCGGTGTTGCGCTCAGTGCGATCGGCCTGTTCTGCATCGTCTTCGGTCTGCAGGAAGGCGGGTCTTACGACTGGGACGGCCGCACCTGGGGTCTGATCGGCGCCGGACTAGTGGTCATGGGTGGTTTCGTATGGTGGCAGAAGGTCAACCGCGACGAACCGCTTGTGCCGCTCGGATTGTTCAAGGACCGCAATTTCTCGGTCGCAACCGTCGGCATCGCGACGATGGGGTTCGCGGTCACCTCGGTGATGCTGCCGTTCATGTTTTACGCGCAGAGCGTGACCGGACTGTCCCCGACTCGCTCGGCTCTGCTGATGGCCCCGCTGGCCGTCGTCACCGCCGTCCTCGCGCCATTCGTCGGACGGCTGGTCGACCGGACCCACCCGCGGTACATAGCCGGTCCAGGCTTCCTGATGTTCGCGCTGTCCATCGCGTGGCTGGCGACACAGCTGACCCCGTCCACGCCAATCTGGCAGATATTGGCTTCGACCACGATGATTGGTGCATCCAACGCCTTGATCTGGGCGCCGCTGGCCGCTACGGCGACCCGCAACCTGCCGCCCGCACACGTCGGCGCCGGATCGGGTGTCTACAACACCACGCGTCAGGTCGGAGCCGTTCTGGGCAGCGCTGCGATGGGTGCACTCATGACGTCGCGGATCACCGCGGAAGTGCCGGGTGCCGGTGGTGCTTCGGTGCATGAGGGATTTTTCGTCGGTCAGCTACCGGAACTGGTCCGCGAGCCGTTCTCCACCGCAATGGCGCAGTCGACGATGCTTCCAGCTGCTGCGCTGATGCTCGGGTTCGTAGCCGTCCTGTTCTTCGTCGATCCCCGTAAGGGCACAGGAACTCAACATGTTTCGATATCGCGTGACGACAGAGAACCGGTCCCTGCTGAGGGTTGACCGAATCGAGGCTGCCGTTCTCCCGACCGGCTACCCCGGTCGTGTCATCACGCCGACATTCGACACAGGCTGTGCGCCGTGGAAGGCTCGAATGGAGGAAGGACCCGTGAAGGAGGATGCACGAGATGATGCGCGCAATCTGGAACGGCACGGTGATCGCCGAGGCGCCGTCAACGATCGAGGTGGAGGGTAACCAGTACTTCCCGCCGGAGTCGCTAAGCCGCGAGTACTTCAGCGACAGTCGCACCGAAACGGTGTGCCCCTGGAAGGGGCTTGCCAGCTACTACCACGTCACGGTCGGCGAGGAAAAGAACGAGGACGGGGCGTGGTACTACCCCGAACCGAAAGAGAAGGCCAGTCAGATCCGCGACTACGTTGCATTCTGGAACGGCATCCAGGTCGAGGGTGAACCCGAATAGCCCCGAATAACACGGTGCGTGGTACTGCGCTCGGATGTCGGCCCTGGACGATGTCGCCCGGCGTCAAGGCGAGGGCAATTGATCTGCCAGCGTGAGGATCTCGTCGACCGACCACTGGTCGTCGGCGTGCGTGCCGTACTTGCGGGCCAGGACGCGGCCATCGGAGGCGATGAGGAAATCCGCGGGCTTTCCGAAGTGGTTCTCACCCCGACCGAGAGCGGATCTGATCGAACGCTGGCTTGCCGCACCGCGTACCGCAGCAAGCCAAACCCGTGGGTGTGCAATCGCGGTGGGGTCCGATTCGACGCCGACTTCCGAGTAGAGGCTTCGCTGCGGGTCCGCGACGACGGCGAACGGCATGTCGGCCAAAGAGCGGCGCAGTGCTTCGGGGGCGGAATGGAACACCACGACCTCGGTCACACCAGCGGCCGTGATCTCCTTGTACCGCCTCAGGATCGACTGCAGATGCAAGTGGCAGACAGGGCAGCCCGCATAGCGGCGGAACTGCAAGTGGATCAGCCGATCCGGACTGGGCACCGCAACGGTGTCCCCATCGATCGTCTCCAGGCGGCGGGGTTCGAAGCGGTCACCGACGCTTAGCTTCGCCATGAATATCAGTCAAGCACAGACTCATCCGAGCTACTCGCCGACATCATCCGTTCTGCCCCGAATCAGGTCTACCCTCCGAGTGCGCGCAACCGGTCCGGATCGGTGATGTCGATGGCGGCATACCGTGTCGCGATGAGCCCGTCCCGCTCGAAATCCTTGAGGATCTTGTTCAGCGACGGCCGCTGCACGCCGAGCATCGCTGCCAGCGTTCGCTGGGCCAGCAGCACGGTGCCGTCTGCCGCCTCGTCCAGGAGCAGTTGAGCTACCTGCATCGACAGTGAGCGCCCAAGGACGCTGATCAAACGTGTCTGGGTCGCGGCAGTGCGCTGCGCGACGCTCGATAGCCAGCGGCGCGCGATCGCCGGGTGTCCGGCCATCAGTTTCTCGAACGCGACCTGCGACAGGAACAAGCACGTCGAATCGGTCAGTGCGCGCGCGGTATACGTCAACGGCATGTCCAGCAGCAGCGGGATGTCGCCGTCGACGTCGCCGGGTCGCAGCACGTCGACCACGGCACGACGACGCCCCGAACCGACCGCAAGTTCCACTTGTCCGGCCCGCACGATCCATACCCCGTCGGCCGAGTGGCCGGCCGAGAACATGACCGACCCGGTCGGCAACGACTGAACCTCGAGCAGATCGGCCAACGCCACCAGGTCTTCGGCTCGCAGCGGCGCGGCGGCGCCGCGACCGACACAGCGTGAGATCCAGGCTGCCTGGCGCAGTTGATCGTCGCTGAACGACTCCCCGCCCAGTGCGCGCATCAGGTGCGCGAATGGCCGCTGTGACCGGTCCATCTCAGCCTCCCCTATCCACTGGACCCCCATCCTGTCAGCACGCTGACATTCTTGGCTCGTTAATCGTCGCGACGGGATTGACTGCTGGTGAGAGAACTTCCTTCCCAACACGCAGAGGACCTTCCATGACTACTCCAGCTTCGAGCAGTTCGTTACCCGAGAGCGCCGCAACCGGCGGAACTGTCGGCGGCGTCATCGCCCGGGGAGCGCTTGCCGGTGTCGTGGCATCGATCGTGATGGCGGCATATGCGATGATCGCCGCGGCCACCTACCAGGACTCTGGCTTCTTCACGCCGCTGTACCACATCGCGTCGACCTTCATTGCCCCCGACACGATGATGAGCTCGATGCAAAGCGCCGCCGCTGGCGACGTCTTCTATTTCTCGGTTGGTCCAGCGGTGCTCGGTGCGGTCATCCACATGATGGTCGGCGCCGTGTATGGGGCGATCTTCGGCCTTCTGGTGTCGCTCGCCAAACTGCGCGGCATCAGCGTTGTCGTCTCCGGAATTGGCTGGGGCCTAGTTGTTTTCGCGGCTAGTGTCTGGGTCGGGCTGCCCATTGCGGCCGCACTCTTCGGCGGAGGCGACCCGATCCGGACCATGGCGAGCATGGTCGGATACCCCACCTTCCTCGTCGAACACCTGCTCTACGGTGCTGCCCTCGGCGTGCTGCTGGCGGTACGTCCCAGCCGGCGCTGAACCGGAACGTACGCCTAGAACTGCGAAGGCGAGGGCATCGGGTATTCCTTCCCCTCTACGCGGAAGTCCGCGAAGTCGAAGCCGGGAACGACGATGCAACTGACCAATCCCGCCTCGTCCCCGATCGGCCGAGCTCGCTGCCAGCAGTTAGGTGGTATGACCACCTGGGGAATCTGGCCGGACGAAATGTCCGGTCCGAGAACGTGCGTCGTCACCGGTCCGGGTGCGTCGCCGTCGCCGGCGAGTTCGAGTAGCAGAGGACTGCCACGGTGGTACAGCCAGATCTCGGTGCCACGCACCGTGTGCCACGCGGACTGTTCCCCGGGCTCGAGCAGGAACAGGATCGCGGTGCCGGCCGACCGCGATCCGCCGAACATATTCGGCAACGCGACGCCAGGCAACTCGATGTCGCTTCGCCAGGTCTCGCGGTACCAGCCGCCTTCTTCGGGGTGCGGGATGAGATCGAGGGCTCTGGCCCACTCAGGGAAGGAGGTCACGACACCATGATGAACCGAATGTTGGCGTAACGCGAACGTAGCCCCGTCGCTGATGGTGGAATGATCGCCATGACCCACCCGAGTGGAGATTCGGTAGTCGGTTCGAATTCGGCGGTCAGCATCGAGGCGGCCGTCAGGGCGTTCGTTCATGGGTTCGCTCCGGTTGGCAACCGGTCCCGGGTGGAGCGGTTCGCGACCACCGGGGTGGATGCGAATTCGGCTGTTTCGTTCAACTCCCTCAACCACGCCGGCGGCCTGGCCGGCCCTGGTGATACGTCCGCCTCGGTCAAGAACGACACCATCTGTTCGATTGCACACCTCGACCTCGGCGCCGGTCCGTTGGTCCTGGACGTGCCGGATACCACCGCTGTCTACTTCGTACTCCAGTTCGTCGACGGGTGGACCAACACCTTCGCGTACATCGGCAAGCGCGCGACGGGCACCAAGGCGGGTCGCTACGTCCTGGTTCCGCCGGGATGGCCAGGTGAACTACCAGCCGACGCCACCTCGGTGCACTGCCCGACCCGCATCGTGTCGATGGTGGGGCGGTGGGCATGCGACGGCGTGGACGATATCGGTCGCGCCCGCAAACTCCAGCAGCAGATCTCGTTGACACCGCTCTTCGCGAGCGACTCCGCGATCGGGGTGATCGACGGCACCGGATGGCGAGTCCGGCTTCGTGCCAACGAAATCGGGGTGCCCGCTGCCGCGGCGACGGGTGTGCGGTGGGATACCCACGGGCACGAGGCCGCCGTCACTCCGATATGCACGGACGCGGACGGTGACCAGTTGGCGGGCGATCGTCGCTACACCATCACTTTCGCGCCCACGCCGCCCGTGGACGGTTTCTGGTCGATCACGATGTACAGCATGCCGCACTTCCATCTCGTATCGAACCCCATCGAGCGGTACTCGATCGGGGATCGCACGGAGGGACTGGTCTACGGCGACGATGGTTCACTGACCATGACATTGAGCGCCACCGAGCCGTCGGAGCCGACCGCACGAGCCAACTGGTTGCCCACCCCGACCGGTCGCTTCCGGCCGTTGCTGCACATGTACTCCCCGAACGAGACCGTGTTCGACGGCAGCTACGGGATCCCGCCGATCGTGAAGTCCGACGCTTGAGCTGTCGCTGTCAGTGCCCGAGAAACTGAGTCAGCTCCCGCGCTGCCGCGCGTCCGGCTCGGTTGGCGCCGATCGTCGACGCCGATGGGCCGTAGCCGACCAGATGGACGCGCGGGTCCGCCGCGACCTGCGTCGCGAGTCGGCCGGTCATGGTGATCCCGCCGCCGGGGCCGCGTAGCCGAAGCGGCGCGAGATGGTCGAGCGAGGAACGAAACCCCGTACACCACAGGATGACGTCGGACCGCTGCTCGGATCCGTCACGCCACCGGACGCCGGTCTCGGTGATCTCCGAGAACATCGGCAGACGTTGCAGGACGCCACGGTCTCGCGCGGCCCGAATCGCGGGATTGACGGGCAGACCGGTCACCGACACCACCGAACCCGGTGGAAGTCCACGCCGCACTCGATCCTCGACAAGTGCCACGGCGGCGCGGCCGATCTCGGGTGTGAACGGTTCCTCGCGGAACTCCGGCTCCCGGCGGGTCACCCACGTGGTCGTCGTCACCCACGAGATCTCGTCGAGCAACTGGATCGCAGAGATCCCGCCGCCGACCACGATCACGTGCTTTCCCTCGAACTCGTGTGCCGAGTGGTAGTCGCGTGTGTGCAGCTGGCGGCCCTCGAACCGTTCGGCGCCGGGAACGGCGGGGACGAACGGTCGCTCCCACGTTCCCGTCGCGTTGACGAGGCCACGGGTCAGGTACGTCCCCTCCGGAGTCTCGACGGCGAGCCGCTCGCCGCGATCGGACACGACCGTGGCGTGCACCGGCCGATGCACGGGCAATTCGAACCGCTTCTCGTAGAGCTCGTAGTAGGTGGGGACGGCGTCGGCGGCCTGTACTGCGTCGGCGCGGGGTCCGACGGTCTCGGCGAACGACATTCCGGGCAGGTCGTGCACGTTGTTGACGGTCTGCAACGTCAGCGACGGCCATCGGAACTGCCAGGCTCCACCCGGACCGGGAGCGTGGTCGAGGACGACGAACTCGCGCTCGGGCGCCAGACCTGATCGGCGTAGATGGTAGGCGGTGGACAAGCCGGCCTGACCGGCTCCGATCACAACCACTTCCAGCTGGGTGTCCATCCCGCTCCGTCCTGCCCGTTTCGTTCTGGCATAGCCTGAATTTGCCGTCCGATTTTTCCGCAACGCGCGCGACGGTTCCGTTGTTCCACAGGGCTCGGTCGGTGGATCTCGCGTTGCGGGTACTGTTCGGATCGCACCTGCCGGGGACCGTCCACGGTGGATGGCGCCAGCGTTCGAGGAAGCGAGTGAGATCCGATGATCGGGACCAGCCGGGACGGCCACGTGGTCACGCTCGAGTTGCAGCGCCAGGATCGCCGCAACGCACTCAATACCGAGTTGTGCATTGCGCTGCGCGAGGCTCTCGAGAAGGCTGTGGCCGATGGGGCCAGAGTGGTCGTGCTGACCGGACAGGGCACCGCATTCTGTGCGGGCGCCGACCTCTCCGGTGATGTGTACGCCGAGGGATTTACCGACCACCTACTCGCCATGTTGCACACGATCGATGAGATCCCGGTCCCGGTCATTGCCGCGATCAACGGTCCTGCGGTGGGGGCCGGCACCCAGCTCGCGCTTGCGTCGGACCTGCGCGTGGCCGCGCCCGAAGCCAGCTTCGGTATCCCCGCTGCGAAGCTCGGAATCGCGGTCGACAAGTGGACGGTGCATCGCCTGGTGTCGCTCATAGGCGGCGGCCCGGCTCGCACGATGCTTCTCGGTGCCGAGACGCTTTCGGCGGATGAGGCTTTCGCACGCGGTCTGGTGAACAAGATCGGCGACATCGGTACCGCGCAGAACTGGGCACGGAGCATCGCGGAACTCGCGCCTCTGTCTTTGCGGCACCTCAAGCTGGTCTTCAACGACGACGGCACCCGCGAACCGCAGACAGAGGAGCAGCTCGCCGCAATGTTCGCGGCATGGTGCAGCGAGGATGCGCAGGAGGCGCGGGTAGCGCGTCTCGAGAACCGCGAGCCGGACTTCCGGGGTCGATAGAGGGGAAGACGATGATCGGCAGAGGAGCACTCGTCGCAGCGGCGGTGGCAGGACTGGGATGGGTGGCCCGGGCCGCGTGGGGAACGATTCCGGCGCTCGGAGCGTCCCGCGCGGATATCGAACCGTACGCGTCGGAGTCACCGCGGTACCGCGACAACCGGTTCCACAATTCAGACCCGAGTTCGTCACTGCCGGCCGGATCGCAATCTGGCCTCGCGAAGGCCCTCCTCACACGCGGCAGCACGGGCCGGCCACGACGCGCGATCCCACTTGCGACGCCGCTGGCACCGGCCACCGCCGGCGAACTGGCCGTCACCTGGGTCGGGCATTCGAGTGTGCTGGTCGAGATCGATGGCCGCCGAGTGCTGACGGATCCCGTATGGAGTGAACGGGTTTCGCCGTCCACCGTCGTGGGGCCTTCACGCATGCATCCGGTGCCGATGGCGCTGGCAGACCTGCCCGCGGTCGACGCCGTAGTCATATCTCACGACCACTACGACCACCTCGATCAGGCGACGATCGCGGCTCTCGCCCGTACCCAGGACACCATGTTCGTCGTCCCCGTCGGGGTGGGCGCGCATCTGCGACGGTGGAACGTCCCGGACGCGAGGATCGTCGAACTCGATTGGGACGAGAGCGTCGAGGTGGCCGGACTGACCCTGACCTGCACCGAGGCTCGCCACTTCTCAGGTCGGGGGCTCTCCCGCGACACCACGCTGTGGGCGTCGTGGGTGATCGCCGGTCCACGACGGAAGGTGTTCTTCGGCGGCGACTCCGGGTACACGCCGCGCTTCGCCGACCTCGGCCGCCGGTACGGTCCGTTCGACGTCACCTTGTTGCCGGTCGGTGCCTACGACGAGCACTGGCCGGACATCCACATGAATCCCGAGGAGGCGGTCCGCACACACCTCGACGTGGGAGGCGCGCTGCTGATCCCGATCCACTGGGCCACGTTCAACCTCGCGTTCCACTCTTGGGGTGAGCCGATCACCCGTCTGACCGACGCGGCCGCCACCGCCGGGGTGGAGATGTCGGTTCCGATGGTGGGCCAGCGCGTCGACGCGATGCGTCCCGCCGCGCAAGAGAAGTGGTGGAAAGACCTGGCTTGAGCCGCATCGTGGTCACCTGACCTGCACCACAGTGCGGAGGCGCCCGGTGATCGTGTGATCGACATGACCGCGCCGGAACGTGGATCATTCAGTGGCGGCCGCGGCAGGTTGGCATAGCCTTCGTGTCATGGCAACGGACGAGCCGATCGAAGGTGGCGTTGTCGGCACCTTGGACACCGATCCTCGGCACATCGAGCACGGCCTCACTGCCGATCAGGTGGCGCAGCGGGTCGCGAACGGGCAGACCAACGATGTGCCGGATCGAGCGAGCCGTTCTGTCAAGGACATCGTCCGGGCGAACGTGTTCACCCGGATCAACGCGATCCTCGGCGTCCTGTTGATCATCGTGCTGGCGACGGGGTCGATCGTCGACGGGATGTTCGGTCTGCTGATCATCGCCAACAGTGTGGTCGGCATGATCCAGGAGATCCGCGCCAAGCGGACGCTCGACCGCCTTGCGATCGTCAGCCAGGCCAAGCCGGTGGTTCGCCGCGACCGGACGGCGACGCCGCTGCCGCCCAAGGAGGTCGTGCTCGATGACATCATCGAACTCGGCCAGGGCGACCAGATCGTGGTCGACGGCATCGTGGTCGAAGCGTCGGTCCTCGAGGTAGACGAGTCGTTGCTCACAGGCGAGGCCGATCCGGTGCCCAAGCCTGTCGGTGCCCGGGTGCTGTCGGGCAGCTATGTCGCTGCCGGCAGCGGCGCCTACCGGGCGACCAAGGTGGGGCACGAGGCGTACGCCGCGAAGCTCGCCGACGAGGCGAGCAAGTTCACGCTGGTGCACTCCGAGTTGCGTTCCGGCATCAACAAGATCCTCAAGTTCATCACCTACCTGATGATCCCGGCTGGTTTGCTGATCATCTACAACCAGCTGTTCTCGAGCGGTCAGGCACTCGGACCGGCGCTCACCGGAATGGTCGCTGCCCTCGTGCCGATGGTCCCCGAGGGTCTGGTGCTCATGACGTCGATCGCGTTCGCGGTCGGGGTGGTTCGACTCGGACAGCGCAAGTGCCTGGTGCAGGAGTTGCCCTCGATCGAGGGCCTCGCCCGGGTCGATGTCGTCTGCGCGGACAAGACCGGCACCCTCACCGAGACCGGCATGAGGCTCGCCGAGGTGCGCACCGCCAAGCCGGACGACGAGCAGGCCGCCCGTGCACTGGCCGCGATAGCCGCGGACGATCCGCGTCCCAACGCGAGCATGCTCGCGATCCGGGAGTCGCTCACCGACGATCCGGGCTGGGAACCGACCGCCGTCGCACCGTTCTCGTCGGCCAAGAAGTGGAGTGGCCAGTCCTACGGAGACAACGGCAACTGGATCCTCGGCGCCCCGGACGTCCTGCTCGACCCGGACAGCAACATGGCGAGGCAGGCCGAGGAGGTCGGCGCGCGGGGCCTGCGAGTGCTGCTGCTCGGCAGCAGCGACCGGCCGGTCGACGCTCCGGATGCGCCCGGTGGCGTCACGCCGCGGGCGCTGGTGATCCTAGACCAGAAGGTGCGCCCCGACGCCCGCGAGACCCTCGATTACTTCGCCGGTCAGAAGGTCGAGGTCAAGGTCATCTCCGGTGACAACGCCGTTTCGGTGGGCGCGGTCGCGTCGACGTTGGGCCTGCCGGGTGGGGACAACGCGGTCGACGCGCGCAGGCTGCCAGAGGAACCCGAGGCACTTGCGGACACGCTCGAGGAGGCCACCACCTTCGGCCGGGTGCGCCCCGACCAGAAGCGCGCGATGGTTGGTGCGCTGCAGTCACGCGGCCACACCGTCGCGATGACCGGGGACGGTGTCAACGACGTCCTCGCGCTCAAGGATGCCGACATCGGAGTAGCGATGGGTTCGGGCAGCCCGGCTACCCGCGCGGTCGCGCAGATCGTGCTGCTGGACAACAAGTTCGCGACGCTGCCGTACGTGGTCGCTGAGGGCCGGCGCGTGATCGGCAACATCGAACGGGTCGCGAACCTGTTCCTCACGAAGACCGTCTACTCGGTGCTGCTTGCCTTCCTCATCGGCGTCTCGGGCATCGTGGCGCAGATCTTCGACTTCGACCCGCTGCCGTATCCGTTCCTGCCGCGACACGTGACGATCGTTGCCTGGTTCACGATCGGCATCCCCGCGTTCATCTTGTCGCTGGCACCCAACAACGAGCGTGCTCGCACCGGATTCGTCGGCCGTGTCATGCGGCTCGCGATCCCGTCGGGCGTGATCATCGGTGTCGCGACGTACGTGTCGTATCTGTTCGCATACGCGGGCCCCGAAGCCAGCGAGCAGCAAGTGGAGCAGGCCGGGACAACGGCGCTGATCACCCTCATCATGATCGCGCTGTGGGTCCTGGCCGTCGTCGCCCGCCCGTACACGTGGTGGAAGATCGTGCTGCTCGTGTGCTCGGTGCTCGGCTACGTCGTCCTGTTCGGGTTCAGTTTCACGCGCGAATTCTTCAAGCTCGATCCGTCGAACGTCGCCGCGACGACCGGTGGGTTCGTGATCGGGCTGTTGGGCGTGCTGCTGGTCGAGGTCGCTTGGTGGGTGACCGGACGGGTCCACGGTGAGCGCCGTCGACTGTTCGCCTCGAGCGACGACCTGCCAGGCGTGCACTGATGTGCTGTTCCAGCAGGTCATGACCATCTGACGCCCACTGTCGCCGCCGACCGGGCGAAGTTGGCGGCACAATCGACAGGTGAGCTTGAGCCTGGTACTGCTCGTCATGATCGCCGCCATCGCGGTGACGAGCCTGGCGAAGCGGCGGGATCTGCAGGTTCCTCTCGTCCTCGTCGCGTTCGGGTCCGCGGCATCATTCATCCCAGGCATGCCCCGGCTCGAACTCACGCCAGAGATCCTCCTCGGGGTCGTGCTCCCTCCGCTGCTGTACTCGGCCGCACTGGACTTCTCGATCGCGAGCCTGCGCCGCAACCTCGCCTCGATCCTGCGGCTCGGCGTCGGGCTCGTGCTGGTGACGGCCTTTGCTGTCGGGTTCTTCGCGAACTGGCTGGTCCCCGAGTTGACCCTGGGGGCGGCCCTCGTCCTCGGCGCGGTTGTCGCGCCCACCGACGCGGTCAGCGCGGTGAGCGTCGGACGCAAGCTGGGCCTGCCGAAACGCGTACTGGCGATCCTCACCGGTGAAGGACTGCTCAACGATGCGACCGCACTGACGCTGTTCACTGTCAGCGTCGGCACCGTCGCCGGAACCCGCGTGCTGATCGAGCAACCAGTACTGTTCTTCCTCTACGAGGTCGCCGGCGGCGTCGTGATCGGTGCCGTGATGGCCACTGTGGTCAGGCTCGTCCGGGACCGCATGTTCGACTCACCGCTGGAAACTGTTCTGGGGCTGGTGCTGCCGTTCGCGGCCTACCTCGCCGCGGAGGAGATCGACGCCTCCGGTGTACTGGCGGTCGTGGTGGCGGGCTTCGTGATGGGCCATCATGCGACCAACGCCTCGATCCCGACGAGGATCCAGGAGCGCTCGCTGTGGGCGACACTGGACCTGCTGCTCGAGATGTTCGTCTTCGCGTACATGGGGCTGCAACTCAAGTTCGTCATCGACGACGTCGCCAACGAGGGACTTCCCGTCTACCACGTGTTCGCGTACGGGTTCGCGGTCCTGCTGGTTGCCATGCTCGTGCGGCCACTGTGGGTGTTCGTCATCTGGGGTCGGCTGAGAATTCGCCGGGACCCCGCAAAGGGAGCCGCGGTACAGACCGGGATGACCTGGCGGCAGAAAGTCGTCGTCTCCTGGGCAGGTATGCGTGGCGTCGTCACCCTCGCCGCCGCGGGCGGTGTCCCGGTGCTGACTGCGGCCGGCGACCCGTTCCCGGGGCGCGGCGTCATCCAGGCGATCGCGTTCACCGTCGCTGTGGGCACGTTGCTGATCCAGGGCTCGACCATCCCCTTCGTGATCAAACGGCTCGACGTCGCGGACCACGAGGAGGCCGAACGTGGCCGCCGGGAGGTGCAGTTCGCACGCCGCATCTCGGCCGTCGCCGCCGAGCGTGCTCTCACCGAAGCAGCAGCCAGTCCGCCCCCAGGGGTCGACCCGGAGGAGTTCGCGCACGCTCTCGACCGGGTGCGCGTGTCGATCCGGGCCCAGGCGCAGGTCGAGGAGGCCGAGGGCGATGACGACGGCAGTGGTGACGATGGCAGCGACGACGGCAATACCACGAGGCTGCACCACGCCGGGGCCCTGTTCGACACGGTGCGGCGCCGGGTGCTCCAGGCGCAACGCAGCGCACTCATAGCCGCGCGTGACGAGGGATACCTCGACGACGAGGTCCTGCGCGCCGAACTCGAATCGCGAGACATCGAGGAGGCGGCCGCGGAACAGCGCGTGCGCCGATGGAGGGGATGACGGGCACAATCGGATCCGTGACCCTGACCCGGATGGCGCTCACCTTGCTCGTCTGCGCCGCGACTGCCGTCGGCTGCGCGACGACGGCGCCCGAGTTCGTGTCCGCGACCGCCGCCACTACCGCGGCCGAGTCGGTGGTCCCAGCTCCCGACCCAGCCGAGCGCGGCCTCGTGGTGTCCGCCGAACCGTTCATCGGCATCGGGTTGCTGGGGCAGCGGATCCTGTATCGGTCGACGTCCGGGATCGACGGCAGCGGAACCGAGGTCTCGGGTACGGTGTTCGCCCCGCCTGGGCAGGCCCCGCCCGGCGGCTGGCCCGTGGTGACCGTAGGGCATCCGACGACCGGTCTGCTCGACGAGTGTGCGCCCTCGCGTGCCCCCGACCTGTTGGGGTCGGACGGGCTCGTCCGGGACCTGCTGGGCCATGGATTCGTCGTCGCCGTCACCGACTACCAGGGGTTGGGCACGCCCGGCCCGCATCCCTACCTGGAACCGATCACCGCAGCGTACAACCTGATCGACGTGGTTCGGGCGGCACGGTCCCTCGTTCCGGACACCTCACCGCGCTGGGCGGCGATAGGGGAGTCGCAGGGTGGTCAGGCGTCGTGGGCGGCCGCGGAGCAGGCCGCGGTGTACGGCGAAGGACTCGACTTCGTCGGGGCTGCGAGTCTGTCGCCGCCGGCTGACCTCAGCCCGGTCGTGTCCGATGGCCCGCCGAACCTCAGCGTGCCGCAACAGATGTTCCTGCCGATGCTGCTCGACGGGCTGGCGGTGGCGCACCCCGATCTCGACGCGAGCGCCTACATCCACGGCCCGCTCCTCGAGAATCGCGACGTGCTCCGTTCGTGTACGCGCGATCTCCTGCCCCAGAAGCTGGCCATCGCATTGAGCCTCACCCCCGCGGACACGGCCCCACGCAGCAACGCCGACGTCACGAGAATGCGCGAGTGGCTAATGCAGGACGCCCTGCCGCAGCGACCGGCTGCGGCACCGATGCTGGTGGTGGTCTCCGGCCTTGACGAGCTCATCCAGCCGGACTGGACCGTCGACGCTGTCGACCGAGCGTGCGCTCTCGGTGACAACATCGAACTGCGGTACCGCGCCGACGACCACCACGCCGATTCGCGCGCACTGCCCGGTGCGGTCGACTGGGTTGCGGGGCGGTTCTCGGGGGCGCCGGTCGCGAACACGTGCGCCGGAGCAGTAGCGCCGTGAGTGTGCCACGCTGTGGACCGTGCCGGTAGCCACCGTGGACCGTGCCGGTAGCCGCCGCGGCGGTTGGAGCCACCGCGGTTGGGCACTGTTGTGCACGTCACTCTCGAGATTGGATACCATCGGTGCCCAAGTCGAAGGTGCTCGTCACCGTCCACATCTGATCGGCGGAACCCGCGCAACGTGCGCATCGCCGCCTCGCGCTCATCACGGAGGTCTCGAAGTCCATGGCCGGTCGCCACAGTGCCCCACCGTCGAAACCGGTTCCGCCCGGAGTCAAGTACACGACGATAGGGATCACCGTCGCGGTCGTCGTCGGCGTCGGAGCCTTTGCCATCGTCGGCGGCCTGGTCGGCAACAAGTGTGACTCGGTGAGCGACTACACCGTGGCCGCAGATCCCTCGATCGCTCCCGTTCTCAGCGAGGTCTCCAGCGGAACCTCGGCAGAAGACCTCGGCTGTCGCAGCTTCTCGATTCAGGCCGCGTCCGGTGTCGAGGAACTCGGGGCACCGGGCCGTGAGGGTGGCCCTGAGCTGTGGATTCCGGATTCCACGCGGTGGGTCGCTCACGCGAGTGGCGTGTCGGGCACCCAGTTCGACGTCGCGGCCCCGTCGGTTGCGAGTACGCCGATCGTGATCGCGGCACGTGACGGCGAGATGCCGTTCTTCGCGAACTGGGTGAGCGCGTTGGAACTGCAGGGGCTGCGGACCGGCGACCCGCTGTCGAGCAGTATCTCGAGCGGGCCGATCGTCGGCGCACTCGTCGAAGCGGACACGGGCCAGGTCCCCGCCGACTCTGTCAATGGGGCCCTGGTCCCACTCGCGCAGACGCAGGCCACCAACATGCTCGAGGCCGACGCCGGGAAGCGTCTCGAGGCCGTCGTGTCGGATGGCGGCACTGCGATCGCGACCGAACAGCAGGTAGGAAACCGGGGGGATCAGTCGGCAGGGTTGACGGTCACCGCACCGAACACGGGGGCCGTGTTTCTCGACTACCCGATGGTGGTGACTGCGCCGGACTCTCGCCGCGACGAGGCTAAGGAAGCCGGCGTCGCGCTGGCGGAGGTGATGCGCTCTGCAGCCGGGCAGACCGCACTGTCGGAGGGTGGCTTCCGGGGGCCGGATCGCGCTCCGCTCGACGCCGGTCGGGGAGTCGGGGAGATTGTGGAGTTGACGGTGGCCGACCCCGAGGCGGCGTCGCAGTTGCTGAAGCGATACGCCGTGCTGGCGCTGCCGTCGCGAGCACTCGTCGTCGAGGACGTCTCCGGATCGATGTCCGAGACCGCCGGCACGGAGACACGGATTGCTTTGACGGTCCAGGCAAGCGAGACCGGGGCAAAGTTGTTCCCGGACAACGCGCAACTCGGTCTGTGGGCGTTCTCGATCGGGCTCGGTGAGAACGGGAAGGACTACAGGGAACTCGCGCCGATCCGCCGTCTGGACGAGAAGAGGAACGGTGTCAGCCACCGCGAGCGCCTCACCGATGCGGTGCGCGAGCTGCCGACACTCGTCAACGGTGGCACCGGGCTGTACGACACGACGCTCGCGGCGTTCCGCAAGGTCAAGGAGAGCTATGACCCCGCCGCGATCAACAGTGTCATTCTCTTGACCGACGGCTCCAACGAGGATCCGTCGAGCATCACGCTCGACGAATTGCTCGACACATTCGAGAAGGAACAAGACCCCGCACGTCCTGTCATCATCGTCACGATCGGCATTACCGCCGACGCCGACGCCGAGACGCTGCAGCAGATCTCGGCCGCGACTGGGGGAACCAGTCATATCGCGCGCACACCCGCCGAGATTCCCGGTGTCTTCGTCGACGCAATGCGCAGTCGCGCCGCGGCCTGACGCGGAGCACGACCGCCCATCCGTCGCTTGTGCCGTCGGGACAATCGGTGCGGGAAAGTTGAGCCCGCGGGACTGTTTCGACTCGGCCCGGACGCCTTTAGTGTGGTGATCGGCACCGTTGTGTCCGAGACACTACGGAAGGGTGATGTTGTGTCGGAGATCAACTATTTCGCGTGGGACCTGGCACTGGAACGTCCCGACGCACCGTGCGTCCGCGACGACCATGTCGAATTGTCGTACCGCCAGTTCGCCGATCGCGCGTTGGCATTTGCCGAACGTTTGGCAGATCGTGGTGTCGGCGCCGGTGACGTCGTAGCCGTGATGCTGCCCAACCGTGCCGAACTCCTGATCGCCGTGATGGCGGCGTGGCGTGTCGGTGCGATTCCGACTCCGATCAACCCTGCGTTCGCCGAGTCCGAAGCCGACTACCAGATGGACGATGCCGGCGCGGTGCTGGTGGTCAACGAGGGACAGCAGGCACCCGACGGCGGGCGCCCGACCGTCTCGGTCGACGAGATGACGGCCGCCCCATCGCCGGATCGGACCTGGAGCGTGACGCCGGCCGGAGGGGACTTGGCCCTGCTGATCTACACATCTGGGTCGACGGGGCACCCGAAGGGCGTGCAGTTGACCCACGCGAACCTACAGTTCATGGCCGATTCCATCCGGAGCCATCTGCGGGTGACCGAGCATGATCACTGCTTGCTGATCCTGCCGCTCTTCCATGCCAACGCGATAATCATCAGCTTCCTCACGCCGATGCTGGCGGGCGGACAACTGAGCATCACCGGCCAGTTCTCACCGGAGCGCTTTCTCGACGACGTCAGTCGGCTGCGTCCGACCTATTTCTCCGCTGTGCCCGCCATCTATGCACTTCTGGCGGCTCTGCCCGCCGACACTGCATCCGACACGTCGTCGTTGCGGTTCGGGATATGCGGCGCTGCTCCGATCTCGAAGGAGCTTCTCGATCGGGTGGAGAGGCGTTTCGGCCTGGCCGTGGTCGAGGGATACGGGCTCACCGAGGGTACCTGCGCTTCGGCATGTAACCCGGTCGAAGGGGTGCGCAAGATCGGCACCGTCGGGCCGCCGATGCCCGGCCAGCAGGTCGCCATTGCCGGGCCGTCCGGAGAACACCTGCCCATCGGCGGCACCGGTGAGGTGCTCATCAAGGGACCGAATGTGATGTCCGGATACGTGGGGCGGCCAGAGGAAACAGCCCGCACGGTGGTCGACGGCTGGCTCCACACCGGCGACGTCGGACGATTCGACAACGACGGCTATCTCACGGTCCTCGATCGGATGAAGGACATGATCGTACGGGGCGGAGAGTACGTGTACCCCAAGGAGATCGAGAAGGCCCTCGCGTCCCACCCCGCGGTGGTCGAGGCCGCCGTGATCGGTGCCGAGCACCAGATCTTCGGAGAGGTCCCTGTCGCCTATGTCGTGACCTACCCCGACAGCGTGGTCACCGAAGGAGAACTGCTCGCCCACGCCGCCGAACGGGTGCCGCGAACCAGGGTGCCCACGAAGGTGTACCTGGTCGACGCTGACAAACTGCCGCGGAACCCCGTCGGCAAGGTGGACAAGCCCGAGCTGCGCAGGCGTCACATGGAGAAGCCGCTGACCACGCACAGCTGATCCCACCGCGCTTGATCCCACGGCACTCCGGCCGACGTCCTCGGGTGTAACGGGCCTGCGTTGCGGCAGGGGAGGAGCGCCGGTAGAGATGGGACATGAGCGGTGCCGTCTCCGGGGATGCAGAAGCGGTGGCGCGGCGTCGGCTCGCGAGTGTCCCGGCTTCCGCGGATGACGCCGTCCTCGAGGCGGCCGGTGTCATCGCCCGCCGGATCGACGCCCGAAAGTCGCAGGTAATCCGCTCGATGACCGCGACGCTCACGCGGAAGATCGACGAACTCGACGAGGATCCGCAGCTGTTCGAGCTGGGCGAAGCGTGCGCGCACGGCAACATGTCGACGATCCTGGGCGTGTTGGCCAACGACGTCTCCGTCGATCACATGCAGCCGACCACCGCGGCGGTGGAGTACGCGCTGCGTCTGGCGCAACGTGACATGCCCTCACACTGGCTGGTTCGGGCGTATCACATGTGGCAGGAAGCCCTGATGAAGGCGTGCTACTGCGAAGTCGAGGCGTTGGGGTTGCCGGGCAGCCAGGCGATGGCGGTGCTCGAACACGTTTCTGATGTGCTCTACAGCTACGTCGATTGGATCACCATCTACGTGTTCGACGCCTACGAGCAGGAACGTCGGAGGTGGATCGAAGCTCACGGCAGTGTTCATTCCTCGGCGATCTGCAATCTGCTAACGGGAGCGGGAACCTCTACGAAGGTTTTCGAAGCGGAGACCGGCTATCGTCTCGACCAGACGCACATCGCAGTAATCCTGTGGTCCCCGCGCTGCGGTGATGACGTCGTGGCCTGCCATTGTCGGTTCGCGCGGTCGATGGCCCAGCAGTTGGGGACGGACGGTTCGCCGATCACCAGCGCCATAGATCGCAGCACGGTCTGGGCGTGGCTGCCGTTCGGAGACCGATGGCCGTGTGTAGACACCGCCGCCCTCACGATCGAGCTGCCTGCGGGTAGCGCCATTCGAGCCGTGCTCGGTCTTCCCGGTGTCGGCATCGATGGGTTTCGTAGGTCCCACGAGCAGGCCCTGGCGGCCCACGCGGTCACGAGTGTCTCCCATGCACCGGTGCGCCCGATCGTGAGTTTCGGTGACCCCGGCGTCGCCGCGGTCGCGCTCCTCGCCGAGAATCTCGAGTCGACGCGTGCGTGGGTGTGGCAGGTGCTCGGCTCACTCGCCGAGGACACCGATCAGGCGGCCACACTGCGCACCACCCTGAGCACCTACCTCGATGCCGGCGAGAGTCACCTGCACACCGCGCAGCAGTTGCAGGTCCACCGCAACACGGTCAAGTACCGCATCAACAAGACTCTGGGGGACCCGGAGACGGGTCTGGCCGACCACAGCAAGCTCGATCTGGCGCTTGCCCTGGAGGTGTGCAGGTTCCTCGGGCCGACGATCCTCCGGACCTCCGACGCTTGAGTAATAGCGCAGTTCCGTGCCGCGGGTGAGTCGACGGCGCACAATGTGCGTACAGGGTGTCGGTCCAGGGGAGGTGCCCGCATGCCCACACGGACGATCGACGGCCGTCGCGTGGCTGTGAGCAGGTTGGACAAGGTGCTGTACCCGGCCACGGGTACCACGAAGGGCGAGGTGATCGATTACTACACCGCGATCGCACCCGCCATGCTTCCGCATGTCGTCGACCGTCCGGTCACCCGTAAGCGTTGGCCGAACGGGGTGGATGCGCCGTCGTTCTTCGAGAAGAACCTCGCGGCGTCGGCGCCGAAGTGGCTCACGAGCCACGCCGTTCACCACAAGGACCGCACCGTCCGCTATCCCATCATCGACTCCGCGGCCGCTCTCGCGTGGATCGGGCAGCAGGCTGCGCTGGAAGTGCATGTACCGCAATGGCGATTCGTCGATGGCGAGCCGGGGCCGGTGACCCGGTTGGTCTTCGACCTGGACCCCGGCGAGGGTGTCGGCCTGCTCGAGTGCGCGCGGGTGGCAATTGCGGTGCGGGATCTCGTCGCGACGCTCGGGTGGACCGCATACCCGGTCACGAGCGGTAGCAAGGGGATTCACGTCTACGTGTCGCTCGACCGCACGCTCGCCCCCGGTGGTGCGTCGACCGTGGCGCGCAAGGTCGCCACCAGTCTCGAACAACTCCATCCCGATCTCGTGACGGCGACGATGTCGAAGTCGGTGCGGGACCGAAAGGTGTTCCTGGACTGGAGCCAGAACAATCCCGCCAAGACCACGATCGCGCCCTACTCGATGCGCGGTCGCGCCGCGCCGACCGTCGCCGCGCCCCGCACGTGGCAGGAACTCGAGGATCCGCTGCTGCGCCATCTGCGGTTCGACGAGGTCCTCGAACGCTACCGGCGGATGGGTGATCTGCTCGCCGATCTCGACGCGAAGATGGACACCCTGACCGAGTACCGGCGCAAGCGTGATCCCGCGCGCACCCCGGAACCGATGCCACGAACGGAAGCCGAAGGGGGTGAAGGGAATTCGTTCGTTATCCAGGAACACCACGCCAGGCGTCTGCACTACGACTTCCGGCTCGAACGTGGCGGTGTGATGGTCTCGTGGGCCGTGCCGCGCGGTGTTCCGACTTCTCCCGAGGAGAACCGACTGGCCGTGCAGACCGAGGACCATCCCCTCGAGTACGCGACGTTCTCGGGATCGATACCAAAGGGTGAGTACGGTGGTGGAACCGTGAGCATCTGGGATGCAGGCACTTACGAGCCGATCAAGTGGCTCGATGACGAGGTGATCGTTCGTCTGTTCGGTCAGCGCGTCGAGGGACAGTTCGCGCTCATCCGGACCGACGGCGACCAGTGGCTGATGCACCGGATGAAGGACGGCGGAAACGGCGGAGAGTTGCCGCGCGCGTTGCGGCCGATGCTCGCCACCGCCGGGAGCATCGACGGCCTCGATCCCGCCGAGTGGGCCTTCGAGGGCAAGTGGGACGGAGTCCGGCTGATCGTCGAGTTCGACGGCGAGAGGATCACCCTGCGGGGCCGCGCCGGCAACGATGTGACCGACCGGTACCCGGCGTTGCAGACCTTGGCGACCACCCTCGACGGGCACCGGATGGTGCTCGACGGTGAGGTGGTCAGCCTCGACGAAGCCGGACACACGAGTTTCACGGGCCTGCAGGCTGGAGGAGCGCCGGTGTTCTGGCCCTTCGACATCCTGTACCTGGACGGTGTGTCGTTGCTACGCAAGCGTTACGACGACCGTCGGCAGGTGCTCGATGCGCTCGCGGCGGCGGTGGACGGGCTCGTCGTCCCGCCGCAGCTGACGGGCTCGGCCCAAGACGTCGTCGAACGCAGCCGTGACCTCGAGGGCATCGTCGCAAAGCGCCGTGACTCGATCTATTTGCCCGGCAGGCGGGGGTCGGCGTGGATCAAGACCAAGAACTGGCACACCCAGGAGGCCGTCATCGGTGGCTGGGTCAGTGGATACGGCGCACGAAGTGGGCGGTTCGGCTCGTTGCTGCTGGGGGTGCCAGGCGACGGTGGTCTCCGCTACATCGGCCGTGTCGGCGCCGGATTCAGTGAGCGCGAACTCGACCGTGTGGGCGCGGTGCTGGCCCCGCTCGAACGCAGGACCAGCCCCTTCATCGGTGACGTACCCGCGGTCAGCGGACGCGAGACCGTGTGGGTGACACCGAAGATCGTCGGGGAGGTCCGGTTCCGGGACCGCACCGACAGCGGTCGGCTCCGACATCCGAGCTGGCGGGGGCTGCGTGAGGACAAGTCACCTG
Source organism: Rhodococcus spongiicola (assembly GCF_004011835.1). Classification (GTDB taxonomy): domain Bacteria; phylum Actinomycetota; class Actinomycetes; order Mycobacteriales; family Mycobacteriaceae; genus Prescottella; species Prescottella spongiicola. Next base: position 597,014 of record NZ_RKLN01000001.1, on the reverse strand, counting down.
ACGACGTCCGCGACGAGTCCGGCTGAACCACAAAGTTTCTGGGCGACCCTCGGATGAGTGCGGTCTCGAGGCCCTCAAGCTTGTGAACCGCGCCCATCGAGTGGGTTGAGGCGTAGCGGCAGTGCAAGCCCCGATCGATACATGGTGGCAGCGACCGAACGAGGCCGTAGGCGTGCCTCGGTCCGCATGGCAGCGAGGAACTCCTGCGGGAACCCGTCGCGTGGATGGGCGTCGAGTACGTGGGTGACGAAGGTTCGGGTGAGCTCGCGAAGCCGGTACCCGACGACGTCGAGGTGCGCTGCGTCGTGGAGTGCACGCTGCTCGGGCGCCGGGCCAGGGGTGGGATCGAAGTGCCCGAGGATGGCGGGCTCGACCAGATCAGCCAGTTCCGGACGACCGGCATCGCGACAGTGCCCGGCGGCGACCGCGCCGCTGGCGGTGACGAAGCACCCGACGCCGGGCTCTTTGGTTCCGAGTTCGATGTCGTGGAGCATGCAGGCGACGAACAGCGCTTCCGCGTCAGGGGTGATCTCGTCGATATCGGCCAGCGCACAAGCCCATTGCCAGCAGCGTCGACTGTGCTCGTAGATGGCGGGCGTGAGCGTCTGCTTCGCCAGCTCGTCGGCCTCGACGCAGACGGGCGTGGCGGGCGCGGTAGTGAGCGGTCGATCGGTGCCGACACGGGGGCCGAGCGTGGCCCGCGGGACTTCGAGGGTGGCGTTCAACAGTGCGCGGGCGCCGAGGCGGACTCGTTCGCCGCGGCTCTTCTCACCGGGTTGCCGAGTCTTCTCACCGGGTTGCAATGTCGCTCCAATCGGTCTGCGCCAGGCGGGACAGGGAGGCTTCGACGGCCGCGCCCAGCAGGTTGTCGGCAGTCTTCTCGTCGATCAGGTTCTGTTGAAGCAGGCTCAGGATGCCGTTGACGGATGCCCACCCGAGCAGGACAGCCGTCCGGGCGTCGTCCTCGTCGCCCGTCGATCGCGACACCCGCCGCACAACGTGGTCGACCACACCACCGAGACGGGTCGCGATCTCTGCCCGCGCCCGCCCGGCCACGTCGGCCCCGCTCGATTCGTGCCCTGATGCCGTGTCGGCGATGTCGGTCAAGCCGAGGAGGCGGAAGGCCAGGGGGCAGTCCCGATGGAACCGGATGTATTCGGCCAGTGCCGCGCGGGCAGCGGCCGCGCCGTCCGGTGCGGCGTCGACGACCTCCGCCATCCGGGCCGCATGGTCACGCGCGGTCCGGCATCCCAGCACTGCGTAGACCTCCGCCTTGCCGCCGGCGAAGTTGCCATAGACCGAGGTCACGGCAACGTCCGCAGCCTTCGCGAGGTCCTCTACCGAGGTTTGGCGGTACCCGCGTTCGGTGAACAGGGCCTCGGCAGCATCGAGCACCGATGTGCGGGTGCGCCGCCGCCGCCGGTCGCGGTCGCTGTCGAGTAGGGAGTCCATGAGCAAAACCGTAGTCCAATTTCAGAACCGCAGTCTAGTTTCACTTTCGCAAGTGCCCGTCAGGTCAACAGATCGGGCTGGTCGTGGACAAGGCTCTCGTAGATGGGCTGAAAGTTGAGCCACCCCATGTACGGGGTACCGAAGTGGTGGCGGGTGTGCCGCGCCGCCTCCGGTGCGACCGGCTTCGGCGGCGTTGCCGACGCCTCGATCAACAGCTGCACCCGGCAGGCATGCTCCAGGGCGATGAACCACCAGGCCGCTTCGTCAATGCTGTGTGTTCCGGCCGAGAACAGCCCGTGGTTCTGGTGGATGACGGCCTTGTTGTTGCCGAACCTCGAACCGACAGCCTTTCCCGCATCGACTTCGACGACGATCGCGCCGGCTTCTTCCTCGATGACGGCGTGGTGCTCGAAGAACACACAGACATCCTGTGTATTGGGTGGTAGCAGCCGCCCCATGGCGGCCCAGGCCGCCCCGTGAACCGTGTGGGCATGGCAGGACGCCACGATGTCGGGATTCGCCTCATGTATTGCCGAGTGCAGGACGAAGCCGGCGCGATTCGCGGCATAGTTGCCTTCCACGACCCTGCCGCTGTGATCGACAAGGATCAGGTTTGACACCTTGACGTGCGCGAACGGCACGGCGAATGGATTCGTCCAATAGAGATCAGGGTCTTCCGGATCGCGGACTGTAAGGTGACCGCCAGTTCCGTAGCTGAAGCCGAACTTGTCGAAAGCGCGGCACGCTGCCGCGAGACGTTCTTTTCGATGCTTGCGATCTTCTTCCGCAGATTTGAACGTTGGTAGCTCAGGGAAGTTCAGCCCCGGTTGCACGGGTTGGTAGATGGATTGGCGCTGCGCCGTGTCGGTCATGGCGTCTCTCCTTTCGGCGAGTAGATGTCGCGCTCGCAACCTGTCTTGGATGCCTAACGCAATCGTCGGCGTGAGGGGCGTAGCGTACAACCGCGCTTTGTCGCGAGATGAGGCTGCTACTTTCACGGTTCGTAGTAATGCGCTCGTCGAGCGGTTTCCGCGTCGGCTGTGGAGTCGATCACCTGGGCAGCCGTTCCGCTCAGTTGTCTTGCAAGCGGGTGTAGGCGTCGAGTAGTTCCATTGCCTTGAGACCGAGGTGGAGAAGTTGGCGTACCTCGCCATCGTGGAGGCTCATCTCGAGCTGCGTCTCGATCTGGTTCAGGCGGTAGTAGAGCGACGTGCGGTGCAACCTAAGGCGTTGGGCGGTAACAGGTATCGATCCGCCCGAGGCTAGGTACAGCGTCAGTGTCTCGCCGAGCACACCGTGAGAGTCATTCTCGAGAAGTCGGCGCAGATTTGACGGAACTACCTCTCCGAGATCCTCGCGCTGTAGCCGCAAGAGGACGGAAAACACCCCGAGATCGGAATACGTCGCCAACGGTCGGAACTGGGGGAGCAGCGTTGCAGCCTCGGCGGCCAGTCGTGAATTCTTCTGCGCCGTACGCATCATACTCAGCTGTGTCGGGGTATCGCACAATCCCATTGTGCAGCAGGAACTCTCGTCGAGAAGGGAACTCACCGAGTCCAGGATGTGTCTTCCTTGCTCGAGAATGCGGTCCTTGCCTGGTGGCTGTTCGGTGACCGAGCAAATCGTCGCAACTCCGCCCTCGTACACGTGCGCCAGCCGAGAGCCCTCCCTCAGCTCCGCGTTTGCCAGCCCGGCATCGACCTCGAGGTCAACCTCAGTGCCGTAGAGGCTCGCGCTGCCGATCTTCATCGTCATGACCACGGCTTGCTCGACTGGACCGCCCATGATGTGGGCTGCTTGCGAGCGAGCCTGCTCTCGCGCGGCATCGTGATCACTGAGAAGGTCGGAGAGGAGCTTGGAGCGTTGTGCCCGCCGTTGCTGTTGGCCTGCCTGGTCGCGATCGAGAATGCCGACTATCGCTCGAGTCGTCTGCATCGCCGCATTCAGTTCGACATCGGTGAGGCCGCTCTCGGTCCGATCGATGACCATGAGCAGGGCCAGCAGGGTTCGGCCTTGCCGGATCGGGATCACGAATCGCTGCTCGAAGCCCAACTCCGGTGCGGCAGAAACGGTACCGGGTTCGCTCCAACTTCGGACCTCGAAGGAATGGATGTGTCGATAGACCTCGGGTAGCGCAACCCGAGCCAACACTGCCCGAACCCGGGCCTCGTCCTCGTCTCCGTAGTGCGCGCTAGTGGCAAGGATTCGAATATCCGGGTCGGTGACCGTGACGGATCGTTGCAACCGCGCAGCTAGGTGATCGACCAACTCCTGCAAGTCGTGCGTCGGCAACACCCCACTCCTCGGTAGGTGGTGGCGCGCGACAGGGAAACGTATGCGCAACGCCACGCGACCAGCAATCAACCCACAACCGCTTCTCGGGTCGAAGCAACGCTTCGGATCATCTGATATCGGTTTCGGACAGTTGTCAATCCCTCACCATCGAATGGCCTGCGTGCCCAGAACGACATCGCACATGGAGTCGGTCCGCGATGACCACTGCTACGTGGTGAACTCGACGTTGCTGGACAGTGCGCCGGTCGTGTTGGAGACGGTGCAGGTGTAGGTGATCGTCGCGGTTTCGGCTCCGTATTTGCTTGCGCCCTGAGAGGTTCCGGTAGCGGTCCACTTGCCGTCGGAGTTCTGCTCGGTGCGTTCGTTGGCGATGTCGACGGGTAGCTGCTGGACGACGTACTTCTCTTCGATGAACTCGCGGCAGAGGTCGTTGACCGCATCGGCGTCGAGGGGGGCGTTGCGATCGACCTGGGACTGGTAGCCGGGGTCCTCGCCGCACCGGGCGCCTGGCACGTAGTCGATCGAGCCCTTGCCGGCGTCGATCCCGGTCTGCGTGGCGCCGAGCTGTCCGACCGCGACCTTGGCGGTGCCCAGAAGGGGATCCTTACCGGGTGCAGGGTCGGCGCAGGTGAAGTTGACGAAGTATGCGCCGTCGGGTTTGGTGTCGAGGAGTTGGCCGCGGATCATGGTCCAGGCCGCGCCGATCGAGTCGGTGTCGGCGGTGGAGACGGTCGCCGTGTATCCGTAATCGCCGATCTCGCTCAGCGTGTACGTGGCAGGGCGAGGGGCTGCTGCGGCCTTCGAGATGGAGACCGAGTTGCCGTCGGTGTCGGCGGTGTCGGCGCCGGCGCATGCGGAGAGCCCGACTGTGCATATAGCGAGGATCCCGACCGCCGTGATGCTGCGCGTTCCAACTGTCCGTTTCATACCGGGATCAAACCACGCGTCCTGTTCCGTGCCTACCCCGCGCACGAGAACGCCCCCACCCTGAGGGCGGATGCCGGGGGGTCGTTACAACACCGCCTGGTTTAGACGGTAAGTAGATCACGCAGACGATCGGCCGGGGTCTCCCGGTCGATAAGAACATAGGGGGCAATACGGCCGCGTCGATGATCACCGGCGCATGAGGATTGCGACGCCGCAGCGGCGCCGATTGCTGATGTCTTGGTTATTGTGCGGCCTTTCGGTGATGCGGCCTTTCGGTGATTCCGCGGTCTGATCTGGATTGTTGTTGTTAGCCTCCTTTCGGCTGGTGGTCGTATTCGGCCGCCGGGTTTGTGTAACTGCATGGCCTGTCCGTTTTATTCCTCTGGTGTAGGAGAAAAATGTGAATCGGCTCAGTGGTTTTCGAAGTCACCGCACAGTCGGGGGGCGCACAGCCCGCCTGGTGTTCGGGATGACCGCTACTTCCGCGATGGCGCTGGGAATGGCCGGGATCGGGGCGGGGGCCGCGGTGGCGGACACCGTCATCGACACCATCACGGTCGGGGACGCCCCGGTCGGGGTAGCAGTCTCCCCGCTCGGGACCCGCGTCTACGTCCCCAACGCCAACGACGACACGGTGTCGGTGATCAACGCCTTCACCAACACGGTGATCGACACCATCACAGCCGGGGACCAACCGTTCATAGTAGCGGTGAACCCGCTCGGAACCCGCGCCTACGTCACCAACCGGTCCGACGATTCGGTATCGGTGATCGACACCTTCACCAACACGGTGATCGACACCATCACGGTCGGGGACGCCCCGTTCGGGGTGGCGGTGAACCGGGACGGATCCCGCGTCTACGTCGCCAACGCCAACGACGACACGGTGTCGGTGATCAACGCCTTCACCAATACGGTGATCGACACCATCACGGTCGGAAACGACCCGTTCGGGGTGGCGGTCAACCGGGGCGGGTCCCGCGTCTACGTCGCCAACAATGCTGACAACACGGTGTCGGTGATCGATACCTCCACCAACACGGTCATCGACACCATCGCGGTCGGGAGCGCGAACGGGGTGGCGGTCAACCGGGACGGGTCCCGCGTCTACGTCACCAACTTCGGTGACGGCACGGTGGATGTGATCGACACCTCCACCAACACGGTCGTCGACACCATCACGGTCGGGACCCAACCGGCAGGGGTGGCGGTAAACCGGGACGGGTCCCGCGTCTACGTCACCAACTTCGGTGACGACACGGTGGATGTGATCGACACCTCCACCAACACGGTCGTCGACACCATCACAGTCGGGGACCAACCGATCCGGGTGGCGGTGAACCCGCACGGGACCCGCGTCTACGTCACCAACAACGCTGACGACACGGTGTCGGTGATCGCCGTCGAGAAGTGCCTGGGCTCGTTGTGCATCGACACCGGCTCGTTCGCAGGGCCGTTCGCCGGTGCCGGGTCGGCGGGCAGCTCCGGTTCGGCGGGTGCGGGCTCGTTCGCGGGTGCCGGTGCCGGCGCCGGATCGACGGGCAGCGCCGGTAGCTGACGGTTTCCAGGGGTCGTTGCAGCACTGTCTGGTTCTAGGCGGTCAGTAGATCACGCAGACGCTCGGCTGGGGTTTCCCAGTCGAGTGTTTTGCGGGTGGGTGCGCCGATCCGCGCCGCGCCGCGGTGTGCGCCGCACCCGGCCCGTCCGAAGCGCTTGCTGAACTTCCCGTTTGAGGCCGCCGCGGGCCTGAAAGTACAGCGCCTGGTAGGGCGTCTCGTGGCTCACCCGCATGCTCTCGTCGTCCGGGAAGTCCCTGCGGAGGCATCCTTCACCGGCACCCCGGAATCGACCAACCTCGCCGACCGATCACCGAACCGAACACAGTCCTCCGAAAACGACACGGTCGCCGCAACCTCCCACATCGAGAGTGTTGCGGCGACCGTGAACCCGCCGGTCTGGTGGCGGCGTGTCGTCGTCTCAGGACCTACGATCCCAAGGACCCGAGGGACCCGAAGGGCCCGGTCGACGTTGTGTCGGCGATGTCGAGGACGACGGGTATGGAGGCGTCGCCACCGACGTCGTTGGTGGCTGCGATGAAGAATGCGAAGTGTCCTGCGGTGGTGGGGGTTCCGGACAGCACGCCATCAGCACTGAGGGTCAATCCGCCGGGCAGTGCGCCGGCGGTAACCGTGGTGGTGGGGGCGGGCTGCCCGGTGAGGGTGAAGGCGTACTCGTAGGGCTGTCCGACGGCCCCAGCCGGGGGTGTGCCGGTCAAGGTCGGGGCCGTGTCGATCTCGAGGACCGACACCGAGCTGTCGTGCTGGTTGGTGACGTAGGCGTGGGTGCCGTCGGAGGTGATCGCCGCCGCGCGCGGACCGTTGCCGACGTCGATCGTGGTGAACGTGTTGGTGGCGGTGTCGATCATCGACACGGTGTTGCCCAGATAGTTGGTGACGTAGGCGCGGGTCCCGTCGGGGGTAATCGTCACCCCTTCCGGGGCGCCGCCGACGTTGATGGTGATGGTGACGGTGTTGGCAACGGTGTCGATCACCGACACGGAGTTGTCGTTTTGGTTGGTGACGTAGGCGCGGGTGCCGTCGGGGGTGAACGCCACAGCGCGTGGACCGTTGCCGACGTCGATGGTGGTGGTCTCGGTGTTGGTGGAGGTGTCGATGACCGACACGGTGTCGTCGCCCATGTTGGCGACGTAGGCGCGGTTGCCGTCGGGGGCGATAGCCGCCCCGATCGGACTGACGTCCACCGGGATTGTGGTCTTGACGGTGTCGGAGTGCGCGAGCGGGCCGGCCGTGAGCATGAGCCCCGTCGCAAGGGCGGCGACGAGCCCTGCCATGCGCCGACGTCGGGTGCGGAGCCCCGAACTTGGGTTACCTCCGAGGCGGGACAGGTCAATGGTGTTGTGAGGCAATGCGATCGGGATCCTTCGACCAATGGGGGAGGCAGGCGGTACTTGCATCTCGACGGGCGCGCCGTGCAGAGCGCCGAAAGATTGAAACGGACTGTCTTCCTGTGAGGGTGGGGACTTTACGGGATACGCCGGCGCAGTTCGGGCCATTCATCCGAAGTGACTCGATTCACCGGGTGCAGTCACTAGGCGCGGACGGTCCCCTCCGGCAGGACGACAAACGCCCCACCCTCGTCGGGCAGGGGCATTTCATCGGCTCTGGACCTACGACCCCGAGGACCCGGCCGACCCCACTGACCCGGCCACCCCCGAGAACCCGAGCCACCCCGACGACCCGAGCGACCCCAACGACCCGGTCAACAGTTCGTCGGTGATCTCGAGAACGACAGGCGTGGACCCGATCAGAGCGGCCGTGATTCGAGTCGAAGGCTGCAATGAAGACGCCCTCAACTACGCGAGCCCATCGACTCCGAGCACTGGGAGCTCGCGAAGAGCCGCTACCACGACGAATCCCCGCCGCAATCGGTACGGCGAGGCGGGTCGGGTGGCTGAGTCCCAAAACGCCCGATCACTCGCCATCGGGATTGGTCCGGAACTGGATTCCAGCTGGTCAAGATGGTTCTTGATGCGTGGAATGTTGCTGGATCTGTGCCCCCGGCAGGATTCGAACCTGCGACACCGGCTTTAGGAGAGCCGTGCTCTATCCCCTGAGCTACGAGGGCGGGGCGGGCGACCTGTTTCGCGCCGAACCGCAGTTAGGGAGTGTAGCGGTCGGGGGGCCTACGCGCTGAACCGGTAGTGCGAGCCACGCCTCCGATCACCGAGTCAGGGCTACAGATGCCTCTCCGGTGTAGGTGAGGAATGTCAACGACTCCTGGAAGTACAGTTCGACGCGTTCCGCTTCGTGTGACAGGTAGCCGATCGACAGATCCTGGCCGATCTGCAGGTCGAAGTCGCCGCCGCGGGTCGTGAGCACGAACGCGCCGTCGATCGCAGGGGCCCAGATGATGTCGCCGTCGACGAGACGCCGGATGTGCTCGCGGATCGGGTAGCCGTGGTCGGACGTCTCACTGACCTGTGTGTACGCCTCGGCGCTCAGCAGCACCGAGTACGGTCCGTCGACGCCGGCCAGACGGAGCCCGGACAGGGCCTGGCTGATCGCCTCGGGTACGTCACGAACGTCCTCGGGCAGACGCAGCGGCGGATTCGACGAACTCGCACGAATCCCCTCGATACCCGCGGCGGCGTAGCCCTCGAAGATCGCGCGGTCCTCGGCGAATGCGATCCTCTTCGCGGCCTCCTTCACTGCATCCCAGTCGGCGTCCTGCGCGCCACGCTCGACGTTGTCGATCTCCTCGCGCGACAGCGTGAACGGCACCCGCAACTCCACGAGTGGGGCCACCCGACGTTGGCGCGCCTGCACGCCGGCCGCCGGAGCGTCGATTGCGGTGGTGCGTCCCAACCCCGCCGCGGAGAAGTCGTTGCCGTGCGGGCCCGAGACGTCGACGACGGTGCGTCCTGCGATGTGCCGCTTGAAGGTTCGGGTCGCCTCCTCCTCGATCGACGTCCAGGCGGCGTCGGTGATGGGGGCGAGACCGCGGTAGAGGTTGTTCATCGCGTGGAACTCCTTCTCAAACTGCCGATTCCGAGCGATCCGTCGACGGCAGAGGACGGGCTCGTGTCTTCGGTACCTATCTGCCGGGTACCCGGCGCAGGTGGGAGTTCGTCGAGGAACTCGACGGCGGGGGTGAAGAACAGGCCGCCGGTGACGGCCGTGGAGAAGTCCAGGATGCGGTCGGTGTTGCCCTCGGGTTTGCCGATGAACATGTTGCGCAGCATCTCCTCGGTGACGGAGGGTGTGGCCGCGTACCCGATGAAGTAGGTGCCGAACTCGCCGTCGCCGAGATTGCCGAACGGCATGTTGACGCGCACGATCTGGCGTCCGGCTCCGTCGTCGCCGGTGAGGGTGTTCAGCGCGACATGCGAGTTCGACGGCTTGACGTCGTCGTCCAGTTCGATGTCGTCGAGCTTGGTGCGGCCGATGACGCGCTCCTGCTCCTCGGTGGAGATCGCGTTCCAGGAGTCCATGTCGTGCAGGTACTTCTGCACGATCACGTAGCTGCCGCCGACGAACGCGGGGTCCTCGTCACCCACCAGAACCGCCTCGGCCGCCTCGACGCCCTCGGGGTTCTCGGTGCCGTCGACGAACCCGAGCAGGTCACGCTGTTCGAAGTATCGGAACCCGTGCGTCTCGTCCACGACGGTCGCCGCGCCGCGCAGCCGTCCGACGATCTTCGAGGCCAGTTCGAAGCACAGATCCATCGATGCAGCGCGGATGTGGAACAGGAGATCACCGTCGGTCGCCGGAGCTCGATGCCGGCCACCGTCCAGTTCGACGAAAGCGTGCAGCTCGGCGGGCCGGGGGCCGTCGAACAATCGGTCCCACGCGGACGAACCGATGGAGGTGACGCACACCAGTCCCGAGTCGGGCACCCGGAATCCGACGGACTTGCGCAGGCCGTCGATGTCCGCGATCAGTTCTCGGGTGGCGTTCTCTCCACCCTCGTCGATGGTGAGCACGAGGAAGATCGCCGCCGGGGTCAGCGGGGTCAAAATCAACTGCGGTCGGGCCACACCTCACGCTAGAACACTCTCGCCCCGGTCGCCCGGGAACCTGGTCTCCCAAGAACCCGGGCCTGACGACGTGAGTCGCCGACGACCCGGGTTCCGTTTTGCGGTGTCTATGCGGACGTGCCGGACCAGCTGTCCGGGCCGAACACCTCGTAGTGGATGTTCTCGGCGGGCACGTCACGCGCGATGAGAGACTTCTTCATCGCGAGCATGAACGGCAGCGGACCGCACAGGAAGGCGCGGGTGCCGGGCTCCAGGGTGACGTCGGCCAGATCGGCGCGACCCAGCCGGGTCCTGGCGAAGGCCTCGCGCGCACCCAGGTCCTCGTACCAACGGTGCATGATGCCGGATGGCAGCCGTTCGACCAGTTCGGTGAGTTCGGCGCGGTGTGCATGGTGTGCCGCGGAGCGATCCGCGTGCAGCACCGACACGCTGCGCTTGTCGTCGGTCGAGGCGAGGTGCTCGAGCATGCCGATCATCGGCGTGCAACCGATCCCGGCCGAGATCAGCAGCAGCGGTGCATCGTCCTCCGGCAGGACCAGATCACCGAAGGGGAGCGACACGGTCAACTCGTCGCCCTCGAAGACGTTGTCGTACAGGAAGTTCGACACTTCACCGGCCGGAGCGGTGGAGCCGTCGGGCAGGGTGTGGGCAGTGATCCGCTTGATGGTGATCCGCCACTCGTCGTCGGTGGGGCCACACGCGAGGCTGTACTGACGGATCTGTCGGGCTCCGTCGGGTAGATGCACGGCGACCGAAATGTACTGGCCCGGTGCGAACGTCGGCAACGCGGACCCGTCCTTCGCGGCAAGCGTGAACGAGGCGGTGTCGGTCGATTCGAGGGTCCGGCGCACCACCCGAACGGGGTGCCACACGTCACCGGCCTCGACGCCGGCCTGCTCGTAGAGTCGGGCCTCCATCGAGATGAGGGTCTCGGCCATCAGCCAGTAGACCTCGTCCCAGGCGGACGCGACCTCCGGCGTCACGGCCTCGCCGAGGATCTCGACGATCGCCTCGAACAGGTACTTGTGGACGATCTCGTACTGGTCCGCGGTGATGCCCAGCGAGGCGTGCTTGTGGGCGATACGGGACAGGATCGCGTCGACGCGCGCCTGGTCGGGTTCCGATTGCAGTGTCGCGAACGCGGCGATGGCCCCGGCCAGCGCCTTCTGCTGCTCACCCTGACGCTGGTTGCCACGGTTGAACAGGTCGCGCTCGAGTTCCGGGTGGGCTGCGAACATCTTGCGGTAGAACAGCGGCGTGATGTCGCCGATCGCCGCTCCCACAACGGGCAGCGTCGCGCGGACGATTTCCTTCGAGGCCTCGGTGAGCATCGGATTCTCCTGTCGGTCGGGTGCTGCGGTCTTACGGGTACTCAGGGCTTGTTCGCTGTCGGCGCGGTGAGCGTCAGCAGCACGTTCTCGGGGGACGATCCAGCGGTGGTGAGGTCCTGGACCGTCAGGGCGTCCAGGGCGTCGTAGAAGGCGTTCTGGGCGTCGCGCAGGGCGGAGCGGAGTCGGCAGCCGTGGCGCAGCGGGCAAGGGTTGTCGCCCTCGCACGTGACGACCTCGGCGTCGCCCTCGAGCTGTCGCGTCAGCCAGCCGAGCGCCGCCGTCCGGCCCAACTCCGTGATGGCCAGTCCGCCGCCGCGGCCCCGGCGGGTGGTGACGATGCCGAGTTCACCCAGTCGCGCAACAACTTTCGTGGCATGGGTGTATGACACGGCGAGCTGCTGCGCGATCACGCGAGTGCTGGGTGCCGATCCTGCGTCGGTGGCGGACCCGGCCGCCAGGCGCATGACGATCCGCAGGCCCAGGTCGGTGAACTGCGTCAACTGCATGAACCCGACAGTAAAAACTGGTAAATGCGATTCCAATTAAATGTGACCGGGCTCGCGCCCGCCGACCGCAGGTCCCGACCTTGGGCCTCGGCGGCAGGGACTTTGGTCCTGAGCAGTGCGGGACTGACTGATCCCCACGTACCCCCGCGCGAGTGACTAACGTCGAGGGTGGCACTGCGATCGGCCCGATCAAGGGATCGACCACGACTGCCGCACCGATTTCGGGTACACGGGAGAGGGTGAGCGGGATGACCTCGGAGGGCATGGAGTACAGAGTCAAGGAACCGTCGGCCGCACGGGACGCGAACGCGGTCGTGGTCGGGGTCGACGGGTCGGACGCCGCACAGGCGGCCGTCGTCTGGGCTGCGCGGATGTGCGCGGACCGCAACCTGTCGTTGCGGATCATCCACGCCCTGAACTTTTCGTCCTATACCTACGGAGCGCCCTATCTCGACGTGGCCGGCATCTTCGACTGGATGGAGGACGAAGGCAAGGAGATCCTGGCCCGCGCAGCCGCCGCGGCGCGCGAGGTGTCGCCCGACCTCGACATCTCCACCGAGATCTCCACCCTCGGCGGTGCTCGCTGGCTCGTGTCGCTCTCCGAGGATTCGCGGGCACTCGTACTCGGGGCATCGGGGAGCGGTGCGGCGGGTGGCATCGGCTCGACCGCGGTGAACGCCGCCAGCCACGGCGTGTGCCCCGTGGTCGTGGTCCACCAGCGCAACGGCGAGGTTCCCAGCGACGGTCCCGTCGTCGTCGGGATCGACGGCAGCCCCACGAGCGAGCGCGCCACCGCGGTGGCGTTCGACGAGGCGGCGCAGCGTGGTGTCCCGCTGGTGGCGATCCACGCGTGGAGCGACACCCCGCACGGCACGCTCGCCGGCGGGCGCAGCGCGATCGTTGACCCGAGGGCCTTCGAGGATGCACAGCAGGTGGAGCTCGCCGAGCGTCTCGCGGGATGGAGTGAGCGGTACCCGGACGTCGAGGTCCGCCGCGAGCTGTACATCGACGGGCCGCGCACCCATCTGCTCGCGTGGTCGCAGAAGGCGCAGCTCGTGGTCGTCGGCAGCCGTGGTCGGGGCGGGTTCCGTGGACTGCTGCTCGGGTCGACGAGCAACGAGCTGGTGCAGAAGGCGAAGTGCCCTGTGATGGTGGTGCGGCCCGAGCGGTCGTAGAGTCCTGTGTCGTAACGTCCGTTACTTGGAACACGGAATGGGGTCGCAGCAGTGCGCATCGGTATGGCTTTGAACTACAGCGGAGGATTCGCGGAGGCTAGCGAAGAAGTCGCGGATCTCGAACGGGCAGGCCTGGACATCATCTTCGTCCCCGAGGCGTATTCGTTCGACGCCGTCAGTGCCCTCGGCTACCTCGCGGCCAAGACCTCGACGATCCAACTGGCCTCCGGCATCTTCCAGATCTACACCCGCACCCCGAGCCTGACCGCGATGACGGCGGCGGGCCTCGACTACGTCTCCAACGGTCGATTCGTGATGGGCATCGGGGCATCGGGCCCGCAGGTGATCGAGGGGTTCCACGGCGTCAAGTACGACGCCCCTCTCGGCCGCACCCGCGAGTTGGTCGACATCTGCCGCCAGGTGTGGCGTCGGGAGAAGGTCCAGTACGACGGCAAGTACTACAAGATCCCGCTGCCCGCCGATCAGGGCACCGGGCTGGGCAAGCCACTCAAGCTGATCAACCACCCTGTGCGCGAACAAATTCCGGTCGTCATTGCCTCGCTCGGCCCCAAGAACGTTGCGCTCACTGCGGAGATTGCCGAGGGCTGGGAGCCGATCTTCTTCCACCCGGAGAAGGCGGAGTCGGTGTGGGGCGAGGCGCTCGCAGCCGGCAAGGCCAAGCGGGACCCGAGCCTGGGTGAGCTGAACATCTACGCAGGTCCAGCGCTGGCGATCGGAGACGATGTCGAGCCGATGCTGCAGTGGATCAAGCCTCATCTCGCGCTGTACATCGGCGGAATGGGTGCCAAGGGCAAGAACTTCTACAACGACCTCGCCTGCCGGTACGGCTACGAGGAGGAGGCCGAGAAGATCCAGGACCTCTACCTCGCCGGAAAGAAGGAGGAAGCCACGGCGGCGGTTCCCGATGAACTCGTGCGGGCGGTATCGCTCATCGGCACCGAGAGCTTCGTCAAGGAGCGGGTCGCCGCGTTCGAGGCGGCCGGGGTGACGACGCTGACCGTGGCCCCGCTGGCCGCAGACCGGGCCGGCCGGGTCGCGCAGGTCGAGAAGCTGCGCGCGATCGTTGACTGACGACTACCGGGCGCGTGTGAAGGAGAAGCCGAATCCATGAGCGCAACCGAAGCGATCGTCGTTGCTGTCGACGGGTCCGAAGCGGCCTCGAACGCGGTGGTGTGGGCATCCCGCGCCGCCGCCGTCCACCAGCGTCGCCTGCACATCGTCACCGCCGTGCACATCCCCGCGTTCTATTACTCCGAGCCGTACCTGGCCCGGAGTTTTCAGGACGAGCTACGCGACACGGCACGCTCGCGTCTCGACAGCGCGCAGGTGCTCGCTCGGCAGACCGCCGAGGACATCGGTTCCATCGACATCACCACCGAACAGATCGATGGCCGTCCCGCCCCAACCCTGATCGACCTGTCGAAGCAGGCCTGGATGGTGGTGCTTGGGTCGCACGGACACGGAGAGATCGCCGGACTCGTCGTCGGGTCCGTCACTGCGGCGGTAGCTGCGCACGCCGAGTGCCGCGTCACGGTGGTCCGCGGTCGGACCCTCGACGGCCTCCCGCCGACGGAGGGGCCGATCGTCGTGGGTGTCGACGGCTCCGAGTCGTGCAAGCCGGCGGTCGGGGCCGCCTTCGAGGAGGCGGCGATCCGGGGCGCAAATCTCATCGCGGTCAACGTGTGGAGCGATGTGAGCGTCCAGCCGTCCCTCGGTGCCACCCCCGACGACCCGCAATGGAGCCGCATCCAGACCGGGGAGGAAGTGGTGCTGTCCGAGCGGCTCGCCGGATGGAAGGAGCGCTACCCCGATGTCACCGTCGAACGGGTCGTCGCGCGCGACCGGCCGGTGCGCGTCCTCAGTGAGTACGCCGAGCAGGCCCAGTTGATCGTCGTCGGCACCCGTGGGCGCGGCGGCTTCAGGGGGATGCTGCTGGGTTCGACCAGCCGGGCGATGCTGCACACCGCGGACTGCCCGGTGCTGATCGTGCCGCCCGGCACCTAGTTCCCTAGATCCGTACTTTCCGGGACCGCGCGGCTCACCGCGCGGTCCCGGCGTCGTTTCGGTCAGGTGTCGCTTCGATCTCGACCTCTCGATCGAGTCTGACAGAACGGGAAATGCTGCGAGGGTGGACCGAAGAAGTTTCGGAGGCACTTTCGGAGGCACTTTCGGAGGAACTTTGGGGGGCAATGTGTCCGGTTCCTCCCCTGCTCACCGGCCCTGTCCCCGAGACTTTTTCGTCTTCGCGTCTTCTCTTCTCCGTGATACGGATCGGAGTCGGGTGGATTCGCGCAGGCGCAATGGATTTCGACAGGAATAAGCACATACCAGTCCACCGCCCACCCGCTTCGGTTCGGTGTCACGCTGCGGGAGGCCGATCGTTTCGAGGATGCGCGATGAACGAAGCAGCCTTGGGAGTCCACGGGAGCAGCAGTGAGCCCTCAGCTGGACCAGAACCGTCTGAACCGAACGACGACGACTCGGGTGGCGGCTCTGCCGGTATCGCACTCCCGATGCTGCTCGCGTTCACGAGGTTGACTCCGGCACAGGCTGCGCAACTGGTCACGGATTTGGCCGACCAGCTCGACCTGGCGGGTAGCGGGGGTGGTCGTCCGACCATCCTGCGGGACGACGCCGTGATGGTCTCCGGCGGAGGACGGCTCACGATCGAGGGCACTCGGAGAGGATCACCGTCCATCGAGATGGACGAAGCGATCACCAGCCTGCTTCGCGGTATCGCGACGAACTGTCGAGGGCCGGAGTTCGGTGATCTTGTGATCGAATCGGTATCAGAGACAACAAATCTGGGGGACCAAGTGCACCGGGTTGGTCAAGCAATCGCTCCCGAGCTCGATCCGGCCGACGAGACCAGGCGGAGGCGCCAGATCGGCGAACTCGTCAGGGCGACAATGGAACGGCCGCTTCCGGATGATCGGGCGGGGGAAGATTCGACCAATGTGCCGGCCGGGTCGCTCGTGTCAACCACAGGCTGGTATCCGCCGGTGCGAACTGGATGGCACCACCGTCGGTGGCGGCCATCCCGGAATCAGGTTGTGTTTACCTTCGTCGCGATCGTAGTTGTCCTCACGGCGGCAGTGACGGGTCCCCGCGCATGGACGGAGGTAAAGAAGGGCTGGGACACCGTCGTCAATCCGGTGGACCTCGCGGATCAGAACACCCTCAGGCCGGTGTCGCCGCCGCCGGTCGTGCCCGCGGACCCGGCCATGGCCGCGCCCGGCGCCGTGGAGCCAGCCGCCGTCCAGACCGGTGCCCCGCCCAACGCGGGCCAGATCACCAGCGTCACATCGAGTTTCGCGGACGGATCGTGTAGTCCTGGTCAATCGTGTGCGGTACGAGTGGACGTTCGGCTCGACCCGGCGGTGCCCGTCGACACGGTCACCTGGAAGCTGAACGTTTACGACCGCTGCTCCGGCGAAGTGCACGCCGGTGGTGACGTCACCATGCGAGTGGAACCGGGTCGTGATGAGGTGTACGGCCTCAGTAAGACGTTCCTGCCGCCCGGTTTCGCTCTGGGTGTCGCTGCGATCACAAGCGCCCCGGCAGTCGCTGCCTCGGAGCCGCTGTACGTGCCTGCCGAGAAAGTGACCTGCTGATGCGCGGGGACGGTGGTCGTGTGGAGGGACACGATCGCGAATCCGATCCCTGGATCGTCATTGCGGCGGTCGTTCTCACCATCTTCGGCCTCCTCAACTTGGTGTCGATCGGACTCACATCGCAAGCGGTCCGTCACCTGGGTTTTGCCGTCGTCGGCCTCGGGGTGATGTTCCTGGTGTCGCGGATGCGGGTGAGCAACCTGCGACGATTCGGACTGGTGACCCTCGGGGTGTCGGTCGCGATGCTGGTGGCCGTGCCGCTCGTCGGGGTGTCGGTCAAGGGTGCGCAACGCTGGCTGGATTTCGGTGTGTTCACCATTCAGCCGGCCGAAGTCGCCAAGCTCGGTCTGGTCATGGTGGCGGCGACCGTCCTGGCCGGCGGCTACAACATCGGTCGGTTGGCGGCGACGTTGGCGATCGCAGCCGGCGTGGTCGCACTGGTCGCCCTGCAGCCCGACCTGTCGAGCGCCGTGGTGCTGGCAGCGGTTGCGGCGCTGATGCTGGTCCTCGCCAGGGTGCCGATGTTGCCGCTGTTGCCGCTGTTCGCTCTGGGACTTGCCTCGCTGCCCATTGCCGCGCTGTTTCTCCGTCCGTACCAACTCGAACGGATCCAGGTGTTCGTGTCGAGCGATGCCGACCCGAGCGGGTCGGGGTGGGCATCGCTTCAGGCCGACATCGCCGTAGGCAGCGGTGGGCTGTGGGGTCTGGCACGAGACCCCTTGTACGACCTGAGGGCTCAGTATCTTCCCGAAGCGGAGCACGACCTCGCGTTCGCGAGCGTCGTGTACGGGTGGGGACTGTTCGCCGGCATTGCAGTCGTGGCGGCCAGCTTGGTGATCACCTGGCGCGCCGCGCTCGCCGCCCGACGGGCGAGAACCAAGGAAGCTGCCCTCGTGGCCGCGGGTATCGGCGGGCTGTTCGGGATCCACGCGGTGCTGTCGATCGGGGCGAGCCTGTCGCTGCTGCCCCACACCGGAATGCCGCTCCCGATGTTCAGCTACGGGGGCACGGTCGCACTCGTCGGGTTCGTCGCGATCGGGCTGGTGCTCGCGGTGCGCCGTGACGGTGTCGCTCGGCCCCTGTGGGCCGAGCCGTCCGTACGCAGGCGACGGCCCCGGGGCATGACGGCGGGTACCGCCGCGGTGACCGCACTCCTCGTCGCGATGTCGGTGTTCACCTGGCAGTTGCAGACCGATCGAGGTCCGGAGCTGCGTGCGTTGAGCGATAGCCAGATGACTCGCTGTGTCCGCCTGCCTGCCGAACGTGGTCAAATCGTCGACCGGAACGGCGTGCCGTTGGCGGTCAACGCTCCCGAATACTCCATTTCGGTGGTCACCGGAATGTTCGACGAGAACGACTCCGGTTCGCGCGGTGCGCTCCTCGCCTCCCTCGGGATTCCTCATGAAGAGCTGACGAACATCTTGGCTGAACGCGGCGTAGGGGAAATGCAGACCGTCGTCGGCAGGGTCGCACCTGATCAGGCTCAGCGAATCATCGATGCGCAGATCCCAGGCGTGCTCGTCTTTCCCTCCGGCCGTCGGCAATATCCGTACGGCGATACGCTCGCCTCCGTCCTCGGATACGTCAGTGTCGGCGATCCGGACGACATGGAACGCTGGCCGGAGCTCGCACTCGGGTCGCGGGTCGGGAGTGCAGGAATCGAGAAGCAATACGACGCGCTGCTGCGCGGCACCGACGGCAAGCAGTGCGTATACGTCGATCCGAGGGGAAATCCGGTCGGCGCGGGAGAGCGGGTAGATCCGGTACCGGGCCACAACCTGCGGCTGCACCTGGACATCGGATTGCAGAACCTGGCGACGGAGTCCTTGGCGCAGGCGGTCCGCGGCAGCGGGGGTGACCTGGGCGCGGCGCTTGTGATGGACGCGCGCACCGGCGCAGTGCTGGCGCTCGCCAGCGTTCCCGGGTACGACAACAACGTCTACGGTCCTCCAGTCGACGCCGTCGCGCTGGCGGCCCAAACAGAGGGCCCGGGACCCAGCAAGATGCTCAACCACGCGTTCCAGACCGCCGCGCCACCCGGCTCGACGTTCAAGATCGTTGTCGCTTCGGCGAACGCGGATGATCAGGTACTGGATCCGGACCTGGCGATCCCGACCGGTGGCGCTTTCACCTACGGAGGACACACGTTCGCGAACTGGCAGCCGATGGGTCCGAACAACCTGTTGCGGGCGATCCAATGGTCCGACAACGTGTACTTCTACAAGCTCGCCCTCATGCTCGGTCCCGAGCAGATCGCTACTGTCGCCGACCAATTGGGTGTGGGGCGACGGTCAGGGATCGATCTGCCGGGCGAGTCCGCGGGTTTCCTGGGGACACCGGAGACGGTCGGCGAGATCGGGGCCACCTGGTACCCGGGCTCGACGGTGTTGATGGGGATCGGGCAGGGCACAGTGACGGCGACCCCGCTGCAAGTGGCAGGGTGGACGTCCGGCATCGCCACCGGGGCGATGGTCACTCCGCAACTCGCCGCCGCCTACGGAACCGGGGAGGGCGCGCCGATTCCGACGGCGGATCCTGATCCGCTTCCCTTCGCCGATCAGCTCGGTCCGGTCCGCGCCGGGATGCGGGCTTCGGCCGCTGCCGGTACGGGTGGGCAGCTCGCCAGTCTGCCGATCACGGCTGGCTCCAAGACCGGAACGGCGGAGGATCCGTCGGCGCCGGGCGATGGTCTCGACGCCTGGTTCTCCGCGGTCGTGCCCTTCGAGTCTCCCGAAATCGTCGTCACAGTAATGGTCCGTGGCGGGGGATTCGGATCGGCGACGTCCGGCCCCGTGGCCATGTCGATCCTCGAGCGCTACCTCGCGGAACGTCCCGTCCCGGCGCCGCCTCGGTGATACCCGCGAGGCGCGGCCTCGGTGATACCCGCGAGGCGCGGCCTCGGTGATATCCGCGAGGCGCGGCCTCGGTGATACCCGCGAGGCGCGGCCTCGGTGATATCCGCGAGGCGCGGCCTCGGTGATACCCGCGAGGCGCCGCCTGGGCGATCAACCGCTGTGGGAGGCTACGACCTCATCCGGTCAGCTCGCCGCCTTGCCGGTGACGGCCGGCGCCGAGACCGGAGAGGTGGGGGGATCCGTCGGCGCCCGGCACGGTGACTTCAGGCGAGGCACCGCATCTGTGACGTCGCGGTGCCCCGCCCCAATTACCTAGGGCGGGGCACGTCTCGGTGAGTTCGCGAGGCGCCGCCTTGGTGAGTTCGCGGGGCACGTCTCGGTGAGTTCGCGAGGCACCGCCTCGGTGAGTTCGCGAGGCGCCGCCTCGGTGGTCAGCTGCTGTAGGCGGCGACGAGCTCCGGGTGATCGAGGCAGGCGGTAGCCCCCTCGGCGACGCAGGTCAGCGGCCGTTCGGCCGTCTTCACCGGGAGGCCGAACGACTCCTCGAACAGGTGAGAGAGTCCGCGGAGCCCTGCGCCGCCCCCGATCACCAGGACACCTTCGGCCATCACGTCGCTGATCGCTTGCGGGGGAAGGTCATCCAGGCAGGCTGTCAACGTCTGCACGATTCCGGTCGTGGTCGGCCGCAGCGCTTCCACTACCTCCTCGACGTCCAGGGAGATCAGCCGTGCGCGGCCCGTGACGCCGTCGAGTCCCTCCACCACGAGCGACTGTCCCTCGGCGGTGTCGGCTGCGCCCATCTTGGCGCGTTCGGCGGTGAGCTCGCCAACGATGATGTGGTGCTCTTCACGTACGTAGTGGTGCAACGCCTCGTCCAGTTCCTCCCCTGCCAGTTGGCAAGTGCGGTGGGAGATCACGCCACCGAAGGAGACAGCGGTGACTTCAGAGGTGCCGCCGCCGACGTTCACGACGAGATGGGCACGAGCCTCGAGTGGATTGATGCCACACCCGATTGCGCCCGCCACCGGTTCCGGTATCAAGCCGACCTTCCGCAGGCCGGCCTCATGCCCGACCTCGAGAAGTGCGCGACGCTCGAGGGGAGTGGCTCCGGCAGGAGCCGAGAAGATGGCCTTCGGCCGCCGACGGTACAGCCTGCGCGGGGCGACCCGCTCGATGACGGCTGCGACGAAGGCTCGGGCCGAGTCCAGATCCACGACGACGCCGTCGCGCATGGGGCGAACCTGCGTGATCCCTGCAGGCGTGCGACCGATGAGGTTCCGCGCATCGTGGCCGATCGCGAGGGCGCGGTGCGGATCTTTGTTCCGCACCAGCATGAAAGACGGTTCGTTCAGGACGATCCCGTCTTCGAGGGTCCCGACGACAGTGTTCGTGGTTCCGAGATCGATGCCAAGTCCGCGCACGCCGGCCTCCCGAAGGGAATCGAACGAGATGGTCTGGACGAGATGGTCTAGATGCTACGCACACCAGGGAGATTCATGGCCGGTTTCGCGAGGTAGTTCTCTGTACGGTGGTCATGCGGCGTGGTTTCGACGGCATACTGCCGCATTTGTCGGCAATGCGTTGTTTTGCAAGCGGTTTCGCGAAGTATGCCAGCCCTTCTACTCGCAGCCGTCAGCGAGAAGCGCCGTGTCGTAGAGCAACTGAGGGCGCGCTCGAAGCGTGGCAGTCGTGCCGACGTCCGGTGTCGCGTCCGGGGTACCTCCTCATCTCTGGTCCCGGTGCAGAGGAAAGGTAATGGTGAAGGTGCTTCCCAGTCCGAGACCACGGCTGCTCGCCGCAATTTGACCCTGCTGCGCCTCGACGAGCGCCTTGGCGATCGCGAGACCAATCCCCGCTCCTCCATGCTCACGGTCGCGAGCCGCATCGACCCGATAGAACCGCTCGAACAGGTACGGGAGATGTTCTGCAGGGATTCCGTCGCCGTTGTCGGTCACCGCGAACACGAGCACTTGGTGTCTTCGCTCCACGGTCACGCTCACTCGACCACCCCGGGGTGTGTGGCGCAAAGCGTTGTCGAGTACGTTCCCCAGCACCTGCCCGAGCCTTACCGGGTCGGCCCACAGTTGGGGAAGGTCCGCGGGAACATGAGAGGTGAGCGCCACTTCCTTGGCTGCGTACCGGTCGGCTGCGGCCATCACCGCGGTGGATATCACTGCATCGGGAGCCACCCATGTCGGCTCGATCGATTTCAGGCCCCCTTCAGCATGGGAAAGCGCGCTGACGTCGTCCGAAAACCGGGCGAGTCTGCGGATCTGAGCACGGAGCATCGTCATGGTGTCGGTGTCGAGTGTCTCGACACCGTCCTCGAGCGCCTCCATGTATGCCTCGAGCACTGATACGGGGGTACGAATCTCGTGGGCGAGATCGGCGAGCAGCTGACGGCGGGTGGATTCCACCGATTCGAGCCGTGTCGCCATTCGGTTGAACGCGCGGGCGAGTGCGCTGAAGTCCTCACCCAGGTGTGGTGGTGACACCCGAATGCCATAGCGGCCGTCGGCCACTGCGGTGGCAGCTGAGGACACCTCGTTCACCGAGTGCTGCAGGCGCCGGCTGAAGTACCAGGTCACGACAAGCACAGCCAGGACAGCCGCCCCGATGGCCACTGTCAGGGAAATTACCGTGGCGGAGCGGTACGCCTGCTCGGCATGGAACTGCTCCTCGGACGAGTCCGGTAGACCAGCCTGCTCCAAGTGCTCACGGAACAGCGAGGGGCCGACCAGACCTGCGACCACCCACGAGGTTGCACCACCCGCCACGACCACCATCGATTGCGCCAACAGCAGACGCAGACCAATGCCGGGGCCTCCAGTCACCCGGCCCGAGATGAGAGAGCCCGTTGAGTGTGGCGCCTTCATCGACCGGTACCCATCCGGTATCCGATCCCGCGGATGGTGGTGACGTACCGGGGTGCGACCGGGTCGTCGCCGAGCTTGCGGCGCAGATTACCGACGTGCACGTCGACGAGGTGCTCGTTGCCCACCCAGGATTCCCCCCATACCGAGTCGATCAACTGGCGCCGGCTGAAGGCCATGCCAGGCCGAGACGACAACGTCGCCAGCACATCGAACTCGGTGCGAGTCAAACCCACCGGACGCTCGCTGAGACGAACCTCACGACCCGCGATATCTATTTGCAGTGCCCCGAACACCCGCGGTGGAGGCTCGCCCCCACGCGGCTCGAGTGCTCCGGGCACGGGCGAGCGCGGCTCGTCTGTAGCCGCATTCCGGGGTCGACGCAACATCGCACGGACTCGGGCTACCAGTTCCCGCGGGCTGAACGGTTTGGTGACGTAGTCATCGGCGCCGACGGACAAACCGATGATCTTGTCCATCTCCGCAATCCGAGCGGTCAACATCACCACGTAGGCGTCGGAAAACGTCCGTAACTCGCGGCACACCTCGATTCCGTCCGTACCCGGCAACCCCAGATCGAGGATCACGACGTCCGGGTCGAACTCCCGGGCGCGGGCAAGCGCATCCATCCCGTCGTAGGACACTGCTACCTCGAAGTTCTCCCGTTCGAGGTAGCTCACGACCACTGCAGCCAACGGGCGCTCGTCGTCCACCACCAAAGCCCGAAGTGCGGCGGTATCCCGGGGTGTGAGGGCGGGCATGTCATCCATGCTCTCCATCGTCACCCTCGATCGTCGGTTTTGCCCTTCCGATCCTGTGGCGGCCGGCCTGGACCGGCATTTCTTGAGCGAAACTTCACAGAACCCTCACCGATTCATCGGGTTCGAAATCCACGCTGGACGGGAGAAGTAAGACCCCTGACGAGAAGAGGCGAACGAACATGATGTGGAACGACGGGTTTGGCTACGGATGGAGCTGGGGCGGCTGGGTTCTGATGGTCCTGGCGATGGTCGCGTTCTGGACATTGGTCATCGTGGCGGTGATGGCACTCTTCCGCAGCATCCGTTCGGACCGCAATCCTCCCTACGGGACCAACGACACTGACAGGCGCAGCGCGGAAACCATCCTCGACGAGCGCTTCGCGCGCGGGGAGATCGACGTCGACGAGTACCGCATCCGTCGAGACCATCTTCGTGCCGCGCAAGAACGCTGACACTGTGCCGTTCGAGTACCTGTCGGCCATGCACCCGTGACGCCTCCTCTCTTGGCGCGCCCTCGTGCTCGGCATGGGCGGTCGACTATCTCAGTTGAGACGAACAGTTCGTGGGAGGGAGGTGAGGATTGTGGAAACGGACATGATGGGGATGGACATGATGGGGATGCACATGGACATGCACATGATGGAAATGGGTCAGATGATGATGATGCACCTGCACATGGACATGATGTTGCCGTGACACGTGGATCGGCCGTCGCCGGCAATCGCCGACCCGGCCCACTCGCGGGCCAGCAGTTGTCGCAACGGAGGTGCCGGGACGCACAGTGAGTGGCTGCACCGAACGTGGACGGGCAGTTCACCGATACCTTTCAGGTTGTTCGCGCCGGAACGCCCGCTGGAGTAGGACTCCCGCGGGCGTTCCGAGCGGAACCGCCGGTGGTCGGGTCTAGATGGTGCGTGCCAGGCGGTTCGCAAGCAGCTTCGCGAAGTGCGCCGGATCCTCCAGCTCACCGCCCTCGGCGAGAAGTGCAGTGCCGTAGAGCAACTCGGCGGTCTCGGCTAGGCCCGGATCGTCGCCGCGCTCGGCGTGCGCACTGCGTAGACCCTCCACGAGCGGGTGGGTGGGGTTGAGTTCGAGGATGCGTTTGAAGTGCGGCACCTGCTGCCCGGACGCCCGGTACATCCGCTCGAGGGCTGGGGTCATGCCGAACTCGTCTCCGACGATGCACGCGGGGGAGTCGGTGAGGCGCGTCGACAGACGCACCTGCTTGACCTGTTCCTCCAGTGTCGTGGTCAGCCAAGACAGGACGCTGGCGAACTCCTTGTCCTGTTCCTCCCGTTTGGCCTCGGCATCCTTCTTCTCCTCCTCGGTGTCGAGGTCCACCTCTCCCTTCGCGATCGACTGCAACGGCTTGCCATCGAACTCGGGGACCGACGTCACCCACATCTCGTCGACCGGGTCGGTGAGCAACAGCACTTCGAGACCGCGGGCACGGAACGCCTCCATGTGCGGGGACGCCTCGAGCTGTTGGCGGGACTCGCCGGTGAGGTAGAAGATCTGCTCCTGGCCGTCCTGCATGCGCTCGACGTACTGCGCCAGCGTGGTCTGCTCGTCATCGCTGTTGGTGGACTGGAAGGATGAGATCTCGAGCAGGGTCTCCCGGTTGTCGAAGTCCGAGAGCAGGCCCTCTTTGAGCACCCGACCGAACTGTGACCACACCGTCCGGTACTTCTCCTGATCGGCGGACATGATGTCCTTGATCGTGGTGAGCACCTTCTTGGTGAGGCGACGGCGGATCGCGCGGATCTGCCGGTCCTGCTGAAGGATCTCACGAGAGACGTTGAGCGACAGGTCCTGTGCATCGACCACGCCCTTGACGAAGCGCAGGTACTCGGGCATGAGTTCCTCGCAGTCGTCCATGATGAACACGCGCTTGACGTACAGGTGGATACCGGCGCGATGCTCGCGCGAGAACAGGTCGAACGGTGCGTGCGACGGAATGAACAGCAGCGCTTGGTATTCGAACGTGCCCTCCGCCTTCATCGGGATGACCTCGAGCGGGTCGTCCCAGGAATGGCTGACGTGCTTGTAGAACTCGTTGTACTCGTCCTCGGTGACGTCGTCCTTCGGGCGGGCCCACAGCGCCTTCATCGAGTTCAGCGTGTCGGTCTCGACGACCGTCTTCGGCGTGTCGGTTTCGGTCTCGGTTTCATCCTCGCTCTTCGGAGCGGGACGCTCGACGTCCATCCGGATCGGGTACGCGATGAAATCCGAGTAGCGCTTGACGACCTCGCGCAGTTTGTTCTCGGCCGCGTAGTCGTAGAGGTGGTCCTCGACATCCTCCGGCTTGAGGTGCAGCATCACCGTCGTGCCCTGGGGGGCGTCGTCGATGGTCTCGATCGTGTAGGTGGACTCGCCACTCGACTCCCACCGTGTCCCATGCTTCTCGCCGGCCTTGCGCGTCAGCAGTGTGACCTTGTCGGCGACCATGAACGTCGAATAGAAGCCGATGCCGAACTGCCCGATCAACTCCTCCGACGCCGCGGCGTCCTTGGCCTCTCGCAGTTTGCGACGCAGCTCGGCGGTTCCGGACTTGGCGAGCGTGCCGATCAGGTCGATCACCTCGTCACGGGACATGCCGATGCCGTTGTCACGCACCGTGAGCGTCCGCGTGTCCTTGTCGACCGCCAGTTCTATGTGCAGATCCGACGTGTCGGCCTCGAGGTCCTTGTCGCGGAATGCCTCGAGCTTGAGCTTGTCGAGCGCGTCGGACGAGTTCGAGATCAGCTCGCGGAGAAAGGTGTCCTTGTTGGAATACACCGAATGGATCATCAGATCCAGAATCTGGCGAGTCTCCGTCTGGAACTCGCGCTGTTCGATACCCGTGGTCATTCGTGGTTCCCTTCGGCAGCACAACTGTCGACAAAAATGTTAGGACGGTTGACGCGGCCTCCGCGAGTTAGGTCGCAGCGGGCGTGCTCCTACCGCCATCTCGGTCCGTTGGGTCGGCGCGGTAGCGTTCTTCCGACAAGTACGGAAGGTGGCACCGATGACGCGAGTCTTCCTGGTCGATGATCACGAAATCGTGCGACGTGGGCTGGTCGATCTCCTCGGCAGCGCTCCCGACCTGACCGTGGTGGGTGAGGCTGCCTCGGTCGGTGAGGCGCTGGCGCGGATTCCGTCCAGTGGCGCCGACGTCGCGGTCCTCGACGTCCGGCTTCCCGACGGCAACGGCGTCGAACTGTGTCGCGAACTCCGGGCTGTGCTGCCCGATCTGCGCTGTCTCATGCTCACGTCGTACGCCGACGACGAGGCCCTGTTCGACGCTGTCATGGCGGGCGCCTCCGGATTCGTCCTCAAGCAGATCCTCGGTACGGATCTGATCTCGGCGGTACGGACGGTCGGTGCGGGCGGGTCGCTGCTCGACAGTCGCGCGACGGCCGCGCTCATGCAGCGGATCCGGTCCGAACGCACCACCGACCCGCTCGCCGAGCTTTCCGACCAGGAGCGAGCCGTCTTCGACCTCATCGGCGAGGGTCTGACGAACCGCGAGATCGCCGAGCGACTGTTTCTGGCCGAGAAGACGATCAAGAACTACGTCTCCCGGTTGCTCGCCAAGCTCGGCATGCAGCGCCGCACCCAGGCAGCGGTGCTGGCGACCGAACTGCGTAACAACCGGCGGGACTGAGGTCTACCCCAGCGGCACCCGCCAGGTCAGCTCGGTGCCGTGATCGACGCCCGGCACCACCGAGCAGGAGCCACCGCACTGCTCGGCTCGTCGGGCCAGGTTGTCCAAGCCGCTGCGCCGCGGGTTGTCGGGCACGCCGACGCCGTCGTCGCGGATGCGGATCGTCAGGTGGTCGGCGGCGTCGATCGCGACGTTGATCGTCGATGCGCCCGCATGACGGAGTGCATTGCTCAAACCCTCGCGCAGCACGGCCTCGGCGTGGGGATGAATCCGCGTCGGAACCAGCGTGTCGATCGCGCCCGTGAACTGCACGTTCGGCGTCAGCGCCGACCGGGTGGTCAGGTCGCCGATCGCGTCGAGCAACCGTCGGCGCAGGCTCGTCGGCGCCTGCTCGCCCGCGGTGTGCAGATCGAAGATCGTCGTGCGGATCTCTCGGATCGTGCGGTCGAGTTGGGCGACCGTCTCCGCGAGCGTGGCTGCCGCCGGCTCCGAGACGGGGTGGGTCTCGTCGAGCAGCAGACTCTGCAAGCTCATGCCGGTCGCGAACAACTGTTGGATGACGTTGTCGTGCAGGTCCCGAGCGATGCGGTCTCGGTCGGCCAGCACGTCGAGCTGTCGTCGTTGATGCTGCTGATCGGCGAACTCCACCGCGAGTGCCGCGGAGTCCGCCATCGAGATCAGGCGGGTGATCTCGTCCGGCGTCCATCCCTGCGCCTCCCGGGTGACCACCAGCAGGCCCGCGACCCCGGACGTCGTGGACAGCGGTAGTGCGGCCACCCGGACGTCGTCGGCTGCGGCGAACGGGGCCACCCGATCCCGTGCGGTGAGCAGGGCGGGCCGACGCCCGCGGACGACCGCGAGCAGGTCCGACTCCGACAGGTCGAGGTGATTACCCGCTCGGGGACCGTCGTTCGACGAGGCCGCCTCGATGGTGGCGCCGTCGTCGTTGAGCACCATCACGTACGCGCCGGATGCGCCGCACAGGTCCCGGGTACGCGTTACGAGCAGGTCGAGGGCCTCGTCGATCGAGCCGCCGGAGAGCAGCCGCGAATTGAACGACGCGAGCGCGATGAGCCAGCGTTCGCGGGTGCGGGACTCCTCGAACAGGTGCGCGTTGTCGATCGCGACCCCCGCCGACGTGGCGAGAGCGTCGAGGATGGTCTCGTCCTCGTCGGTGAACTCCGGGCCGGACCGCTTCTCGGTGAGGTAGATGCTGCCGAACACCGTGCCCCGCACGATGATCGGCATGCCGAGGAAGCTGTCCATCGGCGGGTGGTTCGGTGGGAAGCCGACCGACGCGGGGTGCTGCCCCAGGTGCGCGACACGCACCGGCCGCGGATGCTCGATCAGCAGTCCCAGCAGTCCCCGGCCCTCCGGTTGGTGACCCATCCGGGATCGCTCATCCGGGCTGATGCCCTCGTACACGAACTCCAGCAGTCCGCCGCCGTCGGGATCGCGCACCCCGAGTGCGCCGTAGCGCGCATCGAGCAGGGTCGTCGCGGCCTGCACGATCCGCTGCAGGGTGGAATCGAGTTCCAGCCCGGCCCCGACCACCAGGGTGGCCTCGACGAGTTCGCGCAACCGGGCGGGCGTCGCGACGCTGGCGACGAGCCGACTGCGCATGTCGGCGAGGACCTCCTCGAAGTTCTCGAAATCCTCGAGGTCCCAATTCGCGCCGTCGACCATGCAGGCAGCATAGGCCGCCGTGCAGTGTGTCTACTTCGCGACGTGTCTACTTCGCGACGGTCAGCAGGAAGGCGACGTCCTCGAGCGCCTCGACGCTGTGCCGGGCCCCTGGGATGATCAGCATGTCACCGGTGGACCCCTTCCAGGAGTCCTCACCGCAGATCAGC
The DNA here is from genome assembly GCF_004011835.1 of Rhodococcus spongiicola. Taxonomy (GTDB): domain Bacteria; phylum Actinomycetota; class Actinomycetes; order Mycobacteriales; family Mycobacteriaceae; genus Prescottella; species Prescottella spongiicola. The sequence goes on along the minus strand of NZ_RKLN01000001.1, from coordinate 568,148 downwards.
GCCAGCTTGCCGCTGAGCACCAGTATGGTTGCCTCACCGGGACTGTCGTGCTCGGCGAGGCTGTGCCCGGAGGTCAGTGCGATCACGGTCTGGCGCAGGTGACGTTGGTGGCCACCGAAGACGGTCTGCGAGCTGCGTCCGCTCGACATTGTGGCCGCCAGCTTCAGCTGCTGGCGGGCCAGGGCCGTCAATGAGGTCTTGTCCATCACATGCTGCTCCGATACCTCTGGGACGAAGGGGACGCTCTTCACGAAGTATGACCCACGACGACGGCGGAGACCCGACAATCGGGCTAACGGTTCGGCCACCGTCGAAGCGGTGACGGTCAGGCGCGCACGTACGTGAGAAAGCGGTACCGCAGGCCGGACGGATCGGAGATGCGCCAGTCGCCCTCATCGCCGACGACCCACTCACCCCCGATTTTCGGAGCGAATGCGTCGCCGTCGATGTCGGCGTCGATCTCGGTCACCGAGAGCAGGTCCGCGAACGGCATTGCCGCCGTATAGATCTGAGAACCGCCCATGACCCAGGCGGTGTCCCCCGCGAGTGTGAGAGCCTCCTCGATCCCGTGTGCGGTCAGCGCGCCCTCGGCCGACCACTCTTCCTGCCGTGTGATGACGATGTTCCGACGTCCCGGCAGCGGGCGGAACCGGGACGGGAGCGAATCCCACGTGAGCCGGCCCATCACCACGGGGTGTCCAAGGGTGGTCTCCTTGAAATGGGACATGTCCTCGGGAATCCGCCACGGTATCGCGTTGTCCTTGCCGATCACCCCGGCGAGGGTCTGGCCCCAGATCAGTCCGATCATCAAACGGCCACCGGCGCCTTGATCGCCGGGTGGTGCCGGTAGTCGACGATCTCGACGTCCTCGAAGGTGTAGTCGAAGATCGAGTCGCGCTTGTTCAGCTTCAGCGTGGGGTAGGGGTACGGCTCTCGAGAGAGCTGCTCGGTGACCTGCTCGACATGGTTGTCGTAGATGTGGCAGTCGCCGCCGGTCCAGATGAACTCGCCCACCTCGAGCCCGGTCTGCTGGGCCATCATGTGGGTGAGCAGAGCGTAGCTGGCGATGTTGAACGGCACGCCGAGGAACAGGTCCGCGCTGCGCTGATAGAGCTGGCAGCTGAGCCGGCCTTCGGCGACGTAGAACTGGAAGAACGCGTGGCACGGCTGCAGAGCCATGTCGTCGAGGTCGGCGACGTTCCACGCCGAGACGATGATCCGACGCGAATCCGGGTTGCTCCGCAACGTCTCGATCGTCTTGGTGATCTGGTCGATGTGCTCGCCCGACGGTGTCGGCCACGACCGCCACTGCACGCCGTACACCGGACCGAGTTCGCCATTGGCGTCGGCCCACTCGTCCCAGATGGTGACCCCGTGCTCCTGCAGCCACTTGACATTGGACTCGCCGCGCAGGAACCACAGCAACTCGTACACCACTGACCTCAGATGCACCTTCTTGGTGGTGATCAGCGGGAAGCCCTCGGCCAGATTCCAGCGCATCTGGTGCCCGAAGACACTGCGCGTCCCGGTTCCGGTGCGGTCCGCCTTCGCGGTGCCGGTGTCCATGACCACGCGCAGAAGATCCTCGTAGGGGGTGTGCACGATGGTCAGTCTAGACGGGACAGTCTGCTCCGCGGTCCCGACATCCGACCCGTGCCGGTAGCGTCCCACGCATGCGTGAGCTTCTCGTGATCGGGATCGGAGCCGGCGACCCCGACCAGGTGACCATCCAGGCCGTCAAGGCCATGAACAGGGCCGATGTGTTCTTCGTCATCGGCAAGGGTGAGGAGAAGCGGGAACTGGTCGACCTGCGCGCCACCATCCTCGCCGAGCACATGGACCACGAGTACCGGGTCGTCGACATCATCGACCCGCCGCGCAACCGGACCCCGTCGGACTATGCAGGCGTCGTCGATGATTGGCACGACCGCCGTGCACAGCTGTTCGAGGAGAAGTTCGCCGCCGAGGACGGTATCGGTGCGATCCTCGTGTGGGGTGACCCGTCGCTGTACGACAGCACACTGCGGATCGTCGAACGCGTCCTCGCCCGCGGCAACCTCTCATTCGAATACTCGGTGATCCCCGGCGTGACCAGTGCACAGGCGCTGGCGGCTCAGCACCGGATCGTGCTCAACAGGGTCGGTGAACCCGTCCACATCACGACCGGACGGCGGCTCCGGGAGGGCCTGCCCGACGGCGTCGACACCGCGCTGGTGATGCTCGACGCGGAGTGCAGCTTCACCCACATCCCCGGTGACCAGGTGCAGATCTGGTGGGGCGCCTACCTGGGGCTGCCCGACGAGGTCCTGATCTCCGGCAACCTGCGGGAGGTCGAGGACGAGATCGTCCGCGTGCGTGCCGAACTACGCGAACGCAAGGGCTGGATCATGGACATCTACCTGATCCGCCGCTGAACACCTGCCGAGCGTCGGTGTCCGTGCCTACGCTGAGCCCATGCCCGAACTTCCCGAGGTGGAGGCCCTGGCACAGTTCCTGCGCGACGAAGCCGTCGGCGCGGTAGTAGGCCGCGTCGACCTCGCCGCGGTAAGCGTGCTCAAGACGGTCGATCCGCCCATCAACGCGTTGCAGGGCAGGAACGTGACCGGCGCGAGGCGCTTCGGCAAGCACCTGGCGATCGATTGCGACGGGCTCTGGCTGATCACGCACCTGTCTCGCGGCGGATGGCTGCGCTGGACCGACAACCCGAGCGCCACACCGCCGAAGCCGGGAAAGGGCCCGCTCGCGCTACGCGTTCACCTGTTCACCCCCGACGCGCAGACGCCCGCGTTCGACCTGACCGAGGCAGGGACGAAGAAGCGGCTCGCGGTGTGGGTGGTGGCAGACCCGCAGGAGGTGCCGGGGATCGCCCGGCTCGGTCCAGACGCTCTCGAGGTGACCCGTACCGAGTTCGGAGAGATCCTTGCCGGGACCACCGCCCGGATCAAGACCGCGCTGGTCGATCAGTCGCTGCTCGCCGGGATCGGCAACGCGTATTCGGACGAAATCCTGCACGCGGCGCGGCTGTCACCCTTCGCGACGGCGTCGAAGCTGACGTCCGGTGAGGTGGACGCGCTCTATGACGCGATGCGCGCCGAACTGGCGGACGCGATCGAACGATCGGTCGGCCAGGAGGCGGCGCGGCTCAAGGGTGAGAAGCGTGCGGGGATGACGGTGCACGCGCGTACGGGGCTGCCGTGCCCGGTGTGTGGGGACACCGTGCGGGAGGTGGCGTACGCCGAGCGATCTTTCCAGTACTGCCCGAGGTGCCAGACCGGTGGGAAGATCCTCGCCGACCGGCGAATGTCACGTCTGTTGAAGTGATCGCATCCGCGCTCAGAGTCTGAAGTGATCGCATCCGCGCTCAGTGTCTGATGTGATCGCGTCGACGCTCAGTGACGGTGTTGGAACCCGAGCCATGCTTCTCGCCGGCGGCGCCGGGGATCGGACTCGATTCGGCAGGTCTCGTCGATGATCAACGTCTCACGGCGGTCGGGGGAGTAGCGCGGCCACGTGTCGAGGGGGTGGCCGGTACGCGCGAAGGAGAGCCAGTGCCCCTGCATCGTGTCCGTGACGGCGCGCATACCCCGCCGGCCGCCGAGGGCGGTGAGCGCTCGGGCGAACGGAGTGCGCGCACCGAATACCGGGACCAGGTCGGTCGCGTGGGTGGCGCCCAAGCCCAACAGTCGCATCAGCCGCGGCATGAAGTCGTAGCGGTACATGAAGGTGTCGCTGTGCTGGGCGTGGGCTTGAGCGAACCGCAGTGTCGGCACCCAGAACACCACGTCGCCGCCGAGGTCGAGGGCGGCGCGCCGCCCCGGGTATCCGGGATAGGCGTTGATCACCCGGGCCTTGATCTCCGGATCCGTCTCCACGAACATCTTTTCGATTCGGTGCCGGCTCGTCGGCAGGATGTCGAGGAACCACGGGAAGATCCGGCCCTCGTGCGCGTTCGTGCCGACCAGGAGCGGTACCCGGTGTTCGCGGCCGGCCTCGAACGCCCACAGCGGAGGTTCGGGCAGCAGGGCGCCGTCGGCTACGGGCGCGAATACCCGGACGCCGGGAGCCTCGTCGGCGCCGCGCGCACTGAGCTTTGCGGCGGTGTGGACGAGCAGTTCAGGATCGGCTTCCGCGAGGAACGCATTTGCCTCGGACGTCGTCACTCCCGCGACGTCGAGGAACTCGCGGGCCCACCTCGCGGCGAGTTCCGTGCCGTTGGTCGCGGCCGACGGCGGGCTCTGCGCGATTCCGCGCGCGAACAGACCTTCGGTGGCCGGGGTGGACATGAGCGTCAACACCGCATTCGCGCCGGCGGACTCACCGACGATCGTGACATTCGACGGGTCCCCGCCGAACTCGGCGATGTTGCGTTGGACCCACTCGAGGGCGGCGATCTGATCCCGCAGACCTACGTTGACCTCGAAAGGGCGTTCGGGTGTGCTGAACTCTCGGAAATCGAGGTAGCCGAGCGCCCCGAGGCGGTAGTTCAACGAAACGAAGACCACGTCGCCGCGGCGCACGAGGGACGCCCCGCTGTAGACCGGCGCCGATGCCGTTCCGGTCATGTGCGCGCCGCCGTGGATCCAGACCAGCACGGGGCGCGCGGCATCGCTCTGTGAGGACGGACGAAGAACGTTGAGCGTCAGACAATCCTCGTCACCATTCCGGTTTCGCTGTGGGGCAGCGGAACCGAACGCGGTGGCGTCGAAGACGCCGGTCCACGGTGTGACCGATTCGGGAGCGCGTAGCCGAAGTCGCCCGACGGGCGGTTTCGCATACGGAATCCCGCGCCACGACAACAGATCCGGTAGACGCCGACCGCGGACCACTCCCTCGACGAGGGTGACGTCGACGTCGGTGTCGTTGCCGCTCACGGACGCCGTCCACTGTCCAGTGCGGGCACGCCGCGGTAACCGTGATACCCGGACCACGCCAGGCGCTTCTCCCGGCCCGGGTCCCGTTCAATCCGGGTTGATGCATCGAAGACGAGAGTCTTGCGAAGTTCGGTCTCGTACCTTGGCCACCAAGGAGCAGGAACGCCATTGTGGGCAAACGAGATCCAATTCTCCTGCACTCTATCGGTGACGGCGCGCAGCCCGCGGCGTCCTCCGGGAGCGGTGAGTGCACGCCCAGCGGCGGACTCGCCGTAGCCGAACACCGCGAACAGTTCGAAGGCGTGGGTTGCGCCGAGGTCCAGCCAGTGCATCAGTCGCGGCGCGAAGTCGAAGCGGTAGCCGTAGGTAGGGGCGTGGCCCGCATGCGCCTCGGCGATGTCGATTGACGGCTTCCACATCGTCACATCACCGCCGAGGTCGATCGCCGAAGTCGAGTCCGGGTACCCCGGATACGCGGCGAGGACACGGTCTCGCGCCTGTGGGTCGGTGAGTTCGAACATGGCCTCGATCCGGGCCGGACTGGTGGGCAGGCCGTCCATGAACTTGGGGAAGAATGTGCCCTCCCGGGCGTTGGTGCCGATGATCATCGGCACCGGGTGCGCGCGCCCGGACGCGAACGCGTCCAGTGGGAATTCGGGCAGGAACTCGCCGTCGACGACGGGACCGAACGGGTGCAGTCCAGGTGTCTCGGTGAGTACCTTTGCAGTCAAACGGTTTCCGGCCTTGCCGAGCTGAGCTGGAGTGGCGGTGTGGAGCGCTCGAGCCGCGGCGGACGGATCGGACGGGTCGCTACCGAGCAATGTCACGAACTGGCGTGCCCACCGTGTCGCGCGGTGCGCGTCGTACACCAGTTCGGGCGCGGGACTCTCGGCGATGGCGCGGGCGAACAAGTTGCGGGCGGCCGGGGTGGCCATGAGTGTCGTCACCGATGTGGCGCCCGCGGATTCGCCGAAGATCGTGACATTGGAAGGATCGCCGCCGAAAGCGGCAATGTTGCGCCGAATCCAGTGCAGTGCAGCGACCTGGTCGCGCAGCCCCAGATTGGAGTCGAACCGTCGTTCCGCTGTCGAGAACTCGGTGAGATCGAGGCAGCCGAGCGGCCCGAGGCGGTAGTTCACCGAGACGTAGACCACGTCGCCGCGCCGTACCAGGCGATCGCCACGGTAGATCCCCAATGCGGTGGTGCCCATCATGAACGATCCGCCGTGGACGAACACCATCACCGGTCGCGGGGTCGAACTGGGCGAGGCGGGGGCGACCACGTTGAGGGTGAGGCAGTCCTCCGAGGTCGGCTGGTGCTTGCCCGGCCGTAGCGCGGTGCCCTTCGGGGGCTGCGGCGCGGCGTCGCCGAACGTGGTGGCGTCACGGACCCCGGTCCAGGGCTGCACCGGCAGCGGCGCCCGCAGGCGATGCGGTCCCACCGGTGGCGTCGCATAGGGAACCCCGCGCCAGGTCAGCAGATCGCCGATCCGCCGGCCCCGGACGAGGCCTTCAGCTGTGCTCACTTCCAGGCTGGAGGGCATGATCGCGACTATACGACGACCGAGCGCTCGCTGGCTGAGGGTCGACGGACCCGATCAGGGTGCGGAGTTCACGACGGTTTCCGTCGCTCCTCGAGTAGCCGCCGCTCTTCGAGCAGTCGCAACCACACCTCGCTCACCGTCGGGAAACTCGGAACCGCGTGCCACAGGCTGTCGAGAGTAACCCTCCCCACCACGGCGACGGTTGCGGCATGGACGAGCTCGGCGACGCCCGATCCGACGAACGTGGCACCGGTGATCGTGTCGGTGGCCCGGTCGATCACCAGGGACGCTCGGCCGGAGTAGTCGTCGCGGGACAACGCCGACCCGGCAACGTTGATGTCCGCGGTCACGACCTCGACGTCGAGTCCATCTGCACGGCACTGGCTTTCGGTGCGTCCCACCGCGGCAACTTCCGGCATCGTGAACACCACCTGCGGCACCTGACCGAGGTCGGCGGACGCGACGAATCGGGGCCCGTCTAGCGTTCGGCCCTGCGCGCGTGCCGCGATCACGTCTCCGCACACCCGGCCCTGATACTTGCCCATGTGCGTCAGCAGTGCCCGTCCGTTCACGTCCCCCACGGCATAGAGCCAGTTGCCGTCCACCCCTCTGACCGTCAGGTGATCATCGACGGTGACGTAGCCGTGGTCCGGCAGGCCGACAAGCTCGAGCCCGAGACCGCCGGTGGCGGGTGTTCGGCCGGTCGCGACGAGCACCTCTTCGACCGTCAGGTCGGGATCACCGGCCTCGCCACCGAGCGTCAGCGTGACCGGGCCTCCGTGGACGCGCCCGATGCCGGTGTCGGCGGGGGTCTCGCGGGTGACGGACCGCACCGACGTCCCGAGCTGCACGTTCACTCCGTGCTTGCGCAGCTTCTCGGCGACGAGTTCCCCGGCGAACGGTTCGTTGCGTTCGAGCAGCCCCGCCCCACGCACGACGAGCGTGACCTCCTCGGCGCCGAGTTCGTGGAGCCATGTCGCGGCCTCGCACGCGACGACACCCCCACCGATGATCGCGAGACGTTTCGGCACCTCGCGGACGTTCGTCGCGTCCCGGGACGTCCAGGGCAGCGCATCGCGCAGGCCAGGGAGGTCGGGCACGCTCGCGGTGGTGCCGGTCGCCAACACCACCGCGTGGCGGGCGTGGAGCACGCGCTCGCCGACCGTGACCTCCCGGACACCGGTGAGCGCGGCGCTGCCCCGGATCACGTCGATGCCGGCCGCGTCGGCCCACAGCACCTGTGACGAGTCGTCACGGTTGTGGGTGAAATCGTCCCGGCGTGAGAGGACGGCCTCGACGTCCAACCCGTACGCGTTGACCTTCTCCTCGACACCGGGCATGTGCCGAGCCGTGCCGAGCACCTCACCCGGCCGAAGCAGCGCCTTCGAGGGAATGCACGCCCAGTACGAGCACTCGCCGCCCACCAACTCGTGTTCCACCAGGGCCGCGGTGCGGTCGCTTCCGGCAATGGCGTAGGCCGCCGCATTCTCTCCGGCCGGCCCGCCTCCGATCACGATGACATCGAATTCTTCGGGAGCCATGTATCAACGTTAGGCCGGGTCGAATGGTTTCGTGAGGGGACTGTCGGGACCAAAAATTGCGCGCATTAGCCGTTCCTCCGGCGTCCCGGCTGGTCGCAAGGGGTAGCCGTCGTCGGCCTCCAGGTATCGCTCCGCGTTTCTCCGGCCCGCCGAGCGCGGTTCCAGTGCAGCAACCGCGGCGCGGACTAGCCAGGAGTTGACGGACACTCCCGCTGCCTCAGCTGCTTCCTCGACGCGATCCTTGAGCGGTTGTGGGAGACGAAGATTGATGCGTGTCATCGGCCCGTCGTCAACCAGCGACGTGGGGGCGGGCGGAAGGTCCGCCCCCCGAGGTGAATCGGACGCCGACTCGGGGGCCGGGGGGGAGACGAAGAACGTCGGCTCGTGCTCTCTTAGAAGCAGATCGACTGATCTGGGAGCCAACTCGCGACTGATCTCGGCAGCGGCGTCGGACAGCACGCCCAGCAAAGCCAGTCGTAGCGCGGGCTCCAACGGGGCGGTGAGCCGTTCCGCGAGTGCTCGCGCATCGTCGCCGCCCGCTTCGGCCGCGATGGCGAGATCTCGTCTGATAGCCGCTACATACGGCGAAAGGTCCATGGCACCAGTATGGCACCAAACTGGCTCAGTGTCGACCAGGTGGTGCCAATGGGAGCCAGATGTGGTGCCACCGTTTCCCCTGGTGGATGTCACCACGGCCGCGCCGACAGCCCCCACTTCCGCAGTTCCACGATCGCGAGATCGCGCAACCGCTCGGGATCGTCGAAGTACTGCTGATCCATCCCGACCAGCGACAACGTGTACGTGTCGCCGTAGGAGCAGAGGTAGGCCGACAGCCGGGTCGTCGTTGTTGGGGTCCGGTCCGCAGTCAGTCCCGGGTGCATCGCGCGGGTGGCGACGCCGGTGGTCCGGTACGGCCCCAGGGACGTGAGCGTGTCCGGCAGACGGCCGATGTTCGAGCAGAGCGCGTCACGCTCCCCGGCTCCGGAGGTCAAGCGGTGGGCGACCCGATCGGTCAGGATCTGCAAGGTCTCTTCCGGGAATCCGGGCGGAGCGCCCATCGGCGGGCGTTCGAACGCGTCCCGGTTCCGCCGACGGATGTCGGCGAGGGAATCCTCTGGTTTCGCAACCACTTCCGTCATGACCACCGCATTGTCCGCAGCGCTGTTGTCCACTGCGCCTCTGCCAGCAGCATCGACGTTGCGAGTATCGACCGGCACGCTGATGTGAAGCGGCATCGGGACACCGGCCACGCCCGCGATCCCGGTGACGACGGCGATGAACAACCCGTTCGCGGTGCCATCCTCGGCGGTCGCGGCCGCATCCCACGCGGCCGCGTCGACATCGAGGATCGTGGTGCACGTCCCGGTCACGACGTGGGTGCGGCCCGGTTGCGGCCTCGGGTTGGCGTCGGTGTGCTCGCGTAGTTCGCGGCGCCGTTTCGCGCTGAAAGCGAGCCTCGAGGACGCCTTGGCGCCCCCGATCAGGACAGTGCCCACGGTGCGTACCGCGTCCGCGACGTCCGAAGTCCGCGGCGGCGCGGGGGTCGGGGGGCGGCCGCTGAGCGCGGTCTCGACTGCCGACACCAGACCACGAGCGTCGGCGACGACGTGCGAGCACACCAGCGAGATCACGGTCCCACCGCCCACCACCGGCGCGGCGGACAGTGCCCACGCTGGGCCGACCTCCGGATCGACGTTGGCATTGGATTGGTCATCGGCCCACCGCACCACGTCGTCGACGGGGTCGGTCTCGTAGCGCAGGGGGTAGGCGGTGGTGCTCGCCTCCCATCGGAGCCGGGCACCCGGCATCCTGGGACGCACGACGCGGCGACCCAGGGGGCCCAGAGCAAGTTCCTCATGCACCGACCCGAGGACTGCTGGGTCCACGACGCCCGCGGTGCGCCAAATGCCCTGCATCACGATCGGGACCCCATAGCCGTGATGCCTGCGCAGGAAGATCTCGTCGACCGTGGTCAATCGGTCCATGCGGTTGGAAGCTATCGGTCTCACCGATCGAATCGTCCGTGTCGTCCCTGGCCGGCCGTGAACCGGGCCGCACCGGTGAGCGCGTCGACCGCGGCCGCAACCATTCCGTGCCGGAACTCCGACGCCAGGGCCTCGTCCTCGCACATGCCCTCCTGTTCGAGGAGAGACATCCGGTCCTCCCGCAGGCACGTCTGCGGGAAGCGGGCAAGTTCGGCGGCCAACTCCTCGGAGGCATTTCGGGCCTCTCCGGCCGGAACCACACGATTCACCAGGCCGATCGCGAGGGCTTCGTCAGCGCCCACCGCGCGTCCGGTCAAGATCAGGTCCATTGCCCGTCCGGCCCCGACGATCCGCGGTAGTCGGACGGTCCCACCGTCGATCAGCGGAACGCCCCACCGTCGACAGAACACCCCGAACACACTGTCGGACTCCGCGATTCGCAGATCTGCCCACAGCGCGAGTTCGAGTCCACCGGCGACCGCGTGGCCGGAGACGGCGGCGATTACAGGCTTGGACAATCGCATCCGGGTGGGACCCATCGGGCCCTCCCCGTCCGGGGTGACATTGTTGGAGCGTTCCGTGCCGAGTGCTTTGAGGTCGGCACCCGCACAGAACGTGCCACCCTCGCCCCACAGGACCGCAACGGCCGCGCCGGGGTCGGCGTCGAATGCGCGGAAAGCGTCGGCCAGCGCCGCGGCGGTGGGGCCGTCGACCGCGTTGCGCGCCTCGGGCCGTGACAACACGATCGTCGTCACCGGCCCAGACCGTTCGCTGCGCACCGGCATGCTCTCGACGCTACCCGCGCTAGCGGGCCGGGCTAGGTGGAATCGCAAGTTCGCTGCTCGTGCTGGTTCACTAATTGCATGGCCTATCGTCGAACGCCCGCCGTCGAGGCGCGACTCGCGGCACAGCGGGAAGCGATCTTCCAGGCTGCGGTCGCCCTACTGTCCGAGTCGGGCTATCAGGGGCTGACGATCGCCGCCGTTGCCACCCACGCTGGGGTGGCGACGGGCAGCGTGTACTCACACTTCTCCGGCAAGTCGGATCTGGTCGTCGCGGTATTCCGGGAGATCGTCGGTCGGGAGGTGGCGGCGGTGAACGCCGCGGCGGGCCCCGGACAGTCAGCAGCCCAGCGGATCACCGCGGTCATCGAGACGTTCGGCAGACGTGCGATGCGGAATCCGAAACTCGCGTACACGTTGCTGGCCGAACCAGTCGACGCCGCCGTCGACACCGAACGGCTGACCTTCCGGCGAACATTCGCCGACGCCTTCGAGGCTGCCGTCGTCGACGGCATCGCGGATGGCGAACTCGAGCCGCAGAACGCGCCGCTCGTCGCAGCGTCGTTGGTCGGCGCCACCGCTGAGGTGCTGGCCGGCCCGCTCGCGTCCGGCCGGGACGATCCGGGCGTGATCGACGACCTGGTGCGGTTCGCCCTCACCGCGGTCGGGGGCAAAAAGACCTGACCATGACATTTGCGACGTAAGCGCATACTGGGTGCAGCACAGTTCCGAGAGGGACGGAGCACGGTCATGATGGTCGTCACCCGGTGGAGCGCCTGGAACGAGGAGATCGAAGTCCAGGTGACTGAGGGTGCTGCCCTGGGACCTGCGGAGGATCTTGTGGTGACGGTGCTCGCCGAGGCGGAGTCCGCGTGCAGTCTGCAACGCGGTGACGCCGAGATCCACGCGGTCAACCTGGCTCAAGGATCACCTGTACAGGTAAGCACGCGGTTGGCCCGGTTGTTGCGGTCTGCCCTGTGGGTCGCCCGGATGACCGATGGCGCCGTGAGCCCACTCGCGGTCGAGGATTCGCCTTCGGGCATCCCTCCCATTCATCCCGAACCCACGTTCGCCGACGTGCAGGTCGATAACGCAACCGTCCTCGCGCCGTGGGGCGTGTTCTTCGACATCGCCGACACCGCCAAGGCCGACACCGCGGACCGGGCGGCTGCACTGGTTGCAAGTGACCTCGAGTGCGGCGTCATGGTTCGGATCGGATCCGTCGTCGCCACGGCCGGACACCCCCCGGCCGGCGGCTGGCAGATTCCCGTCCCCGGGGACGGAGCGGTGGAGTTGCACGCGGGGACCGCAATGGCCACGGTCCACGCAGATGACAGCTACGGGCGCGACAATCCGGTCGGAGGGGAATGGGAGCAGGTATCCGTGATCGACGACGACGCGCTGTGGGCCTACGGAGCGGCAGCCGCGGCGATCCAACGCGGTGTAGGTGCCGTGACCTGGCTCGAGGAGCAAGACCTCGCCGCCCGCCTGGTTGATCGCGCGGGGCGGGTCTACATGACCGATGGTTGGAGCCGCCCGTACGCGGCGTAGCTGTGCGGTTCAGACGACCCGGCCGCGCTGCGCGCGGTACCACCGCACCAGGGCATCGGTCGACGAGTCGTACTGCCGACGAGGCGCCTGCGTCGACGTCAGCACCGGACCGAGTTCGAGTGCCTGAGCCTTGCCGAGTTCCACACCCCATTGGTCGAACGAGTCGATGCCCCAGACCGTGCCGGCCACGAACACCTGGTGCTCGTAGAGCGCGATGAGTTGGCCGATCGTCGACGGTGTGAGCTGCGGTGCCAGGATTGTCGTCGATGGACGGTTGCCCGGCATTACCTTGTGTGGCACCAGCTCCGCAGCAGTGCCCTCCGCTGCGATCTCCCCGGCGGTCTTCCCGAACGCGAGCACCTTGGTCTGGGCGAACAGGTTGCTCATCAGTATGTCGTGCATGCTGCCGGTGCCATCGGACGTCGCCAGGTCGTCGGTCGGTTCGGCGAAGCCGATGAAGTCCGCCGGCACCAGGCGGGTGCCCTGATGGAGCAGTTGGTAGAACGCATGCTGGCCGTTGGTGCCGGGCTCACCCCAGAAGATTTCGCCGGTCTTGGTGGTGACCGGGGTACCGTCCGCGCGCACCGACTTGCCGTTGGACTCCATCGTCAGCTGTTGCAGGTACGCCGCGAACCGCGCCAAATCGTTCGAATAGGGGAGCACCGCACGGGATTCGGCGTCGAAGAAACTTGAATACCAGAGCCCTATCATGCCGAGGAGCACCGGCGCGTTCTGCTCGAGCGGCGCGGTACGGAAGTGCTCGTCGATCGCGTGGAAGCCGCCCAGGAACTCCGCGAACCGTTCCTTGCCGATCACCGCCATCACCGACAGGCCGATCGCCGAGTCCACCGAGTAGCGCCCGCCGACCCAGTCCCAGAAGCCGAACATGTTGGCGGTGTCGATGCCGAACTCGGCGACCCGATCCGCATGTGTGGAAACCGCGACGAAGTGCTTCGGCACGGCTTCCTCGCCGAGTTCGTCGACGAGCCATCGCCGGGCCGCCGACGCGTTCGTCAGCGTCTCGAGCGTCGAAAAGGTCTTCGATGCCACGACGAACAATGTCGTGGCCGGATCGAGGTCCGCGAGCGTTCCCACCAGGTCCGCCGGGTCGACATTCGAGACGAACCGGGCCGAGATCCCGGCGTCGGCGTAGTGGCGCAGTGCGCCGCACACCATGGCCGGCCCGAGATCGGAGCCCCCGATCCCGATGTTGACGACCGTGCGGATTCGCTCGCCGGTCGCACCGCGCCACTCGCCGGACCGCAGACGATCGGTGAACTCGCCCATGCGCCTGAGCACCGCATGCACGTCGCTGACGACGTCCTGGCCGTCGACCGTCAACTCGGCGTCGGCGGGGAGTCGAAGCGCGGTATGCAACACCGCGCGGTCCTCGGACGTGTTGATGTGGGCACCGGCGAACATCTCGTCGCGTCTCTGCTCGACCCGTGCAGTACGCGCCAGATCGACTAGAAGAGCAACGGTTTCGCGGGTTACGCGGTGCTTGCTGTAGTCGATGTACAGGTCGCCCGCCGACACGGTCATCTCGGTTCCGCGCTGAGGATCCTGAGCGAACAAGTCTCGCAGATGGGCAGATTGGATCACTCGATGATGCGCATCCAGGGTCGTCCAGGCCGCGGTACCGGCGATGTCTGTGCTCATGGAAGATCAGCTTATCGCCACGACACCCGACATTCTCGGCAACTCTCACCCGGCAGGAAGCTGGCGCATGATGGGGAATATGGACCCAGCCCAACTGATTCGCGCCGTCCCCACCAAACTCTGGATCGGAGGAACCCCGGTCGATGCCGAGAACGGTGCCGCGTACCCCGTTCACGACCCGGCAACCGGACAGGTCCTGACCGAGGTCGCCGACGCCGGCCCCGCCGACGCGGTCAGGGCACTCGACGCGGCCGCTGCCGCGCAGCCGAGCTGGGCCCGGGTCCCGCCCCGCGACCGCGCCGAACTGCTCCGCGCAGTGTTCGAGAAGATCACCGCCCGCGCCGAGACGTTCGCGCAACTGATGACGCTCGAGATGGGCAAGGCCCTGCCCGAGAGCCGAGCCGAGGTGAAGTACGGTGCCGAGTTCTTCCGCTGGTTCGCCGAGGAAGCCGTCCGGATGTCGGGTCGGTACCAGTCGGCCCCGGCAGGCAACGGGCGCATTCTCGTGAGCAAGCAGCCCGTCGGCCCTTGCCTGGCGATCACCCCGTGGAACTTCCCACTCGCGATGGGCACCCGGAAGATAGGACCGGCGCTCGCCGCCGGTTGCACGATGATCGTCAAGCCCGCGGCGGAGACGCCGCTGACGATGCTCGCGCTCGCCGAACTGTTCGTCGAGGCGGGGCTGCCGCAGGGCGTGCTCTCGGTGCTGCCGACGTCGCGCGCGGGCGCGTTCACCGAGCCCTTGCTCGAGGACCCGAGGCTGCGCAAGCTCACGTTCACCGGATCCACGGCCGTCGGGCGGCAACTGGTGGAGAAGTCCGCCAAAGGCCTGCTTCGCACCTCGATGGAACTCGGCGGCAATGCACCGTTCGTCGTGTTCGACGACGCCGACGTCGATGCGGCCGTCGAGGGGGCCATGCTCGCAAAGCTCCGCAACGGGGGAGAGGCGTGTACCGCGGCAAACCGTTTCCACGTCGCAAACGCCGTTCTCGAAGAGTTCACCACGAAGCTCACCGAACGGATGGCGGCGTCGAAGCTGGGGCCCGGAATCGACCCCGAGACGACACTCGGGCCTCTGGTCAATGCCGACCAACTCGCCACCGTCACCGACCTGGTCGACGATGCGGTACAGGCCGGTGCGAAGGTCCTGCTCGGCGGGACCGCCCCCGCCGGCCCGGGGTGGTTCTATCCCGCGACCGTGCTGGCCGACGTGCCCGCGTGGGCACGGATACTGCGTGAGGAGGTGTTCGGTCCTGTCGCGGCGATCACCGGGTTCGACACCGAGGAGGAGGCGATTGCCGCCGCGAACGACACCGAGTTCGGGCTCACCGCGTACATCTACACCCGCGACCTCGACCGTGCACTACGGGTCTGCGACGCCCTCGAGACCGGGATGGTCGGCGTCAACCGTGGTGTCATCTCCGACACCGCGGCGCCCTTCGGTGGCGTCAAGTCGTCCGGCTTCGGCCGGGAGGGCGGTAGCGAGGGTATCGCAGAGTATCTCGACACCAAGTACATAGCGCTCACCTGAGCGGATCGGGGAGTCCCGCGAAGGAGCCCCTGGTCAGTGCCCCAGTCGTCAGTGCCCCAGCCGCCCGCGTCCGAGGCGCAGCAGCAGCATCGCGAGGGTATGGCCCTCCTGGCCGAGCTCGCTGAAGCGCTCGAGCACCTTCATCTCCCGGCTGTGCACCAGGCGCGGGCCACCGGACGCCATGCGGGTGCGGCCGATCATCTGGGAGACCTCGCTGCGCCGCTTGATGGCAGCGAGGATCTCGGCATCGAGCCGGTCGATCTCCTTGCGGAGTTCGTCGATTTCGGCCTTGCTCGAGGGCACCGGTGACTGGGATGAAGGCGTTGCGGTCGGGCTGCTCATAAGTTTTCTCCTCGTGTCAGAACTTAGGTTCGTTCGAGTCCCTCGGACCGTTACGAATCCGGGTCCCGTTCACACAAGAACGCCCCGGGATCCGGTGTGGACCTCGGGGCTCGCGGGGGATCAAGTCGCGGGCACCGTCGGTCGGTACCCGCTGGGAAATCGCCAGTGCTCCTGGGACGAGCACCATCGGGCGCCCGGCCGGGGTTCCTGCACAGCGGAGATCACCGCTCCAGTTTGCCACGCGAACGAGTGCAACCCAAGCGGGTTGCCGCGTTCTCGCCCAGTGGTATCGGTCTTGTGCCACGGTGTCGGCCTTCGCCGGTAGCGTTGACAGACGATGAACACGATTTCGGGCTCCCCAGCGGTGCCGTCGTCTGCGTCCCTGCTCGAAGGTCTCAATCCCCAGCAGCGGGAGGCCGTCCTGCATTCGGGATCGCCGCTACTCATCGTTGCGGGCGCGGGGTCCGGCAAGACTGCCGTCCTGACCCGCCGAATCGCTTACCTGCTGGCTGAGCGGGGCGTGGGGCCGGGACAGATCCTGGCGATCACGTTCACCAACAAAGCTGCCGCAGAGATGCGCGAGCGGGTTGCGGGACTGGTGGGTTTGCGCGCAAACAGCATGTGGGTGTCGACGTTCCATTCCAGCTGCGTGCGGATCCTGCGCGCCCAGTCGGGTCTGCTGCCCGGCTTGAACTCGAACTTCTCGATCTACGACGCCGATGACTCGCGCCGCCTGCTGGCGATGATCTCGAAGGATCTCGACATCGACACCAAGCGCTACTCCGCGCGGCTGTTCGCCACCAAGATCTCGAGCCTCAAGAACGAGCTGATCGGCCCGCAGGAGGCGGCGGCAGCCGCCGACCGTGGCTCGGACGACGGGGACTCCAACGACCTCGACAAGCTCGTAGCGCGCGTGTACACGCAGTACCAGGAGCGTCTACGGGCCGCGAATGCGCTCGATTTCGACGACCTGATCGGTGAGACGGTCTCGCTGCTGCAATCGCACCCACAGGTCGCCGAGTACTACCGGCGCAGGTTCCGGCACGTCCTCGTCGACGAGTACCAGGACACCAACCACGCTCAGTACGTGCTGGTGCGTGAGCTGGTGGGCGAGCCGACCGACGACCCGCACTCCGTGACGCCTGCCGAACTGTGCGTCGTCGGCGACGCCGACCAGTCGATCTACGCCTTCCGTGGTGCGACGATCCGCAACATCGAGGAGTTCGAGCGCGACTACCCCCAGGCCGAGACCATCCTGCTCGAACAGAACTACCGGTCGACGCAGAACATCCTGTCAGCCGCCAACTCGGTCATCTCCCGCAATACCGGGCGTCGTGAGAAGCGGCTGTGGACCGACTCCGGCGAGGGTGAACTCATCATCGGCTATGTCGCCGACAACGAGCACGACGAGGCACAGTTCGTGGCATCGGAGATCGACCGTCTGGTCGACGCCGGTGAGGTGAAGTTCAACGACGTTGCGGTGTTCTACCGGACCAATAACTCGTCACGCTCACTGGAGGAGATCTTCATCCGCCTCGGCATCCCCTACAAGGTGGTCGGCGGAACGCGCTTCTACGAACGCAAGGAGGTACGCGACATCGTGGCGTACCTGCGGGTGCTCGCCAACGAGGACGACGCGGTCAGCCTGCGTCGCATCCTCAACACCCCGCGCCGTGGAATCGGCGACCGCGCCGAGGCGTGCGTGTCGGTGTACGCAGAGCAGAAGGGGATCGGCTTCGCGCAGGCCCTGCGCGCCGGAGCCGACGGCACCGTGCCGCTGCTCGGCACTCGGGCGCAGAAGGCGATCGCGTCGTTCCTCGAGTTGGTCGACGGGTTGCGCGCTCTGATGGTGACCAGCGATGCGGACGGCAACGATCTCACCGACATCGGCGAGATCATCGAGGCGGTTCTCGACCGAACCGGGTACTTGCGGGTGCTCCAAGCCAGCAGCGACCCGCAGGACGGCACCCGTATCGACAATCTCAACGAATTAGTGAGCGTTGCGAGAGAATTCAGTTCCGATGCGCGCAACGCGGCCGCGTTCGCCGCGGATGATGCGGATTCCGGCGAGGGCGTCGAGGGTGAGGGTCTGCCTGACCCGGGCTCGCTCGCGGCATTCCTCGAACGGGTGTCGCTGGTAGCGGACTCCGATCAACTGCCCGACGAGGGCGAGGGTGTCGTCACCCTGATGACACTGCACACCGCGAAGGGTCTCGAGTTCCCCGTCGTGTTCGTCACGGGCTGGGAGGACGGCCAGTTCCCGCATATGCGGGCGCTCGGAGATCCAGCCGAGCTGTCGGAGGAGCGGCGCCTGGCCTACGTGGGTATAACCCGGGCACGTCATCGGCTGTACCTCACCCGTGCCGTTGTCCGCTCGGCGTGGGGGCAACCGGTCACGAATCCGGAGTCACGTTTCCTGCAAGAGATTCCGGCGGAGCTGGTGAACTGGCGACGCGAGGATCCGGGCGTACTCGGCGGCGGAGCGATCGGTGGCGGTCGCCCGCGTGGGCAGGGTCTCGGCGCGTCCGGCGGTTCGGGATTCGGAGCTCCGCGCGGACGCAGCAACAATCTCGTTCTCGCGGTCGGCGACCGGGTCAGCCACGACAAGTACGGTCTCGGCAAGGTGCTCGAGACGAAGGGGAGCGGACCGACCGCCACCGTCACGATCGACTTCGGGTCCGCCGGCAAGGTCCGGTTGATGCTGATCGGCGGCGTGCCGATGGTCAAGCTCTGAGGCGGGATGGGGGAAGGGGTGCCCCGAGCGTCAGGGCTCTACGGCACCGGCGTTCCTGCTAGGGGGCTGAGCCTCTTGCTAGGAGGAGCCGAGGCTGATCCCGCGTGTAGCAAGCCACGGAACCGGGTCGATCTTGTTCGCGCCGCCGAGGTGGACCTCGAAGTGAAGGTGGGGGCCAGTGGAGAAGCCGGTGTTGCCCATGGTGGCGATCTGGTCGCCGGCCATGACCTTCTGGCCGACCGTGACCAGCGTGGAGTTGAGATGGCCGTAGAGCGTGATGGTGCCGTCGGCGTGCAGGATACGAACCCAAATGCCGAAGCCGGAAACCGGGCCCGAGTCGATGACCTCGCCGTCGGCCGCCGCGTAGATCGGGGTGCCGAGCGCGTTCGCGATGTCGACGCCGGCGTGCAGGCTTCCCCATCGGGCGCCGAAATTCGAGGTGAGGGTGCCCGTCGCGGGTAGCACGAACAGCGGGCGGCGGGCGGCGGCCTCTCGGGCGGCCCGCTCCTCGCTGAAGCGCTGGCCCTTGGCGAGCAGGTTCGAGAACTGGCCCAGATCGGTCGGCTTTGCGAGCGCGAGCACCTGCGGTGCGGATTCGTCCGTGGAGGACTGTTCGTCCGTGGAGGACTGCGCGATGTCGCTGAACTGGGCGGCCTGCGGAGCGGCGGTAGCGGCGACGGAGTTGGCGGCGGTGAGTTCGACCTCGGTTTGGTCGGATTTCTTCGCTGGGCCATCGGTCGCTGCCTGGCCGGCGGCGACGACTGCGCCAGCGGCGACTGCAACGACAGCGGCACGGCCCTTGAGGGCGGAGGGTGGAGCGGGGAGGCGGTGCTGGCCACCGCGGCGGGGGGCGGTGACGTTTGCGGTCGGGCGCTCGGGTCCCTCGGAGTTCTCGGGTCCCCCGATGTTCTCGGTTCCACTGTGGCCGACGATCTCAGGGTCGGCGTCGCTGTCGACTACGGAGTTGTGCTCAGGAATTTCGGTTTCGGTGTAACGAACCGACGAGACAGTCGGATAACTGGTCGTGACCCCGTCCGTAAGCCCGTCCGGAGATTGCTCCGCCGCCGGATTGCGATGCTCGAACTCGTGAAGGCGCTTGAACTCGTGAACTGGTGTAGCCGGGGACATCTTGGTGTCCGGGGCAGTCTGAGCGAAGCGGCTGGCGCTGAACTGAGTGCGGTGGCGCATTTGCCCTGCCGTCCTCCTGCCCGTGACCTGTCTGTGACTTAGACGAGCCGACGGTAACGAAATGGTTGCGATGGAGCAACCTGTAGGACCGGACAAATGGGAGGATGTGACTGTCGTCACAACGTCAGCTGGGAGGATGTCAAACATCCCAAATGGTCCCGTTCATCTAGCGGGCTACCTCGCTGCGTTGCTTCCCGATCTGCATCCGGTCGCGCCGTTGGAAGAACGCCCGGCCGGACGGGTGCGTCGTGGGGGTTGAGGCTACCGGAGTTCATCGGATTCTCAGAGGGTGCAGCGGCCGTCGCGTGACATATGCCACATAGCATGTGGGCGAGCGATAGCTGATTGATTGAACTCGTTAGAGTCCGACACGGACCCGCTCCTACCCCTGAGCGGGCGTCAACGCAGACGAGACGGTGAGCAGATGGATCTCTTCGAATACCAGGCGAAGGAACTCTTCGCCAAGCATGACGTACCGACGTCCGCCGGACGTGTCACCGACACCGTTGCCGGTGCTCGCGCGATCGCCGAGGAAATCGGCAAGCCCGTGATGGTCAAGGCGCAGGTCAAGGTCGGCGGCCGTGGCAAGGCCGGTGGCGTGAAGTACGCCGCCACCGCGGACGATGCGCAGACCCACGCCGAGAACATCCTCGGGCTCGACATCAAGGGCCACCTCGTCAAGAAGCTCCTCGTCGCCGAGGCCAGTGACATCGCGGAGGAGTACTACATCTCCTTCTTGCTCGACCGCACCAACCGCACCTACCTGGCGATGTGCTCGGTCGAGGGCGGCGTGGAGATCGAAGAGGTCGCCGCCACCAAGCCAGAGCGCCTCGCCAAGGTCCCCGTCGACGCAGTCAAGGGTGTCGATCTCGCGTTCGCGCGCAGCATCGCCGAGCAGGGACACCTGCCCGCCGAGGTGCTCGACGCCGCAGCGGTCACCATCCAGAAGCTCTGGGAGGTCTTCGTCAAGGAGGACGCGCTCCTCGTCGAGGTCAACCCTCTCGTCCGCACACCCGACGACCAGATCCTCGCCCTCGACGGCAAGGTCACGCTGGACGCCAATGCCGACTTCCGTCAGCCCGGACATCTCGAGTTCGAGGACAAGGACGCGACGGATCCGCTCGAACTCAAGGCCAAGGAGCACGACCTCAACTACGTCAAGCTCGACGGCGAGGTCGGTGTCATCGGTAACGGTGCAGGTCTGGTCATGTCGACCCTGGACGTCGTCGCGTACGCCGGCGAAAAGCACGGCAACGTCAAGCCGGCCAACTTCCTCGACATCGGCGGCGGCGCATCCGCCGAGGTCATGGCAGCGGGCCTGGACGTCATCCTCGGTGACCAGCAGGTCAAGAGCGTGTTCGTGAACGTCTTCGGCGGCATCACCGCGTGCGACGCGGTCGCCAATGGCATCGTCGGCGCGCTGAAGACCCTGGGCGACGAGGCCAACAAGCCGCTCGTCGTGCGCCTGGACGGCAACAACGTCGAAGAGGGTCGTCGCATCCTCGCCGAGGCCAACCACCCGCTGGTAACGGTCGTCGCAACCATGGACGAGGCCGCCGACAAGGCTGCCGAGCTCGCGTTCGCCGCGAAGTAAGGGACACACAGAACAATGGCTATCTTCCTGACCAAGGACTCCAAGGTCATCGTCCAGGGCATCACCGGCGGCGAGGGCACCAAGCACACCGCCCTGATGTTGAAGGCCGGCACCCAGGTCGTCGGTGGCGTCAACGCTCGCAAGGCCGGAACCGTGGTCTCGCACACCGACAAGGACGGCAACCCGGTCGAGCTGCCGGTCTTCGCAACCGTCGCGGAGGCCATGAAGGAGACCGGCGCGGACGTGTCGATCGCGTTCGTTCCCCCGGCTTTCTCGAAGGACGCCATCGTCGAGGCCATCGACGCGGAGATCCCGCTGCTCGTGGTCATCACCGAGGGCATCCCGGTGCAGGACTCCGCGTACGCGTGGGCCTACAACGTCGAGAAGGGCAACAAGACCCGCATCATCGGCCCCAACTGCCCCGGAATCATCACCCCGGGCGAGGCGCTCGTCGGCATCACCCCGGCCAACATCACGGGCAAGGGGCCGGTCGGTCTCGTCTCCAAGTCGGGCACCCTGACCTACCAGATGATGTTCGAGCTGCGTGAGTTCGGCTTCTCCACCGCCATCGGTATCGGCGGTGACCCGGTCATCGGTACCACTCACATCGACGCGATCGAGGCATTCGAGAAGGATCCCGAGACCAAGGTCATCGTGATGATCGGTGAGATCGGTGGCGATGCCGAGGAGCGTGCGGCCGACTACATCAAGGCGAACGTCACCAAGCCGGTCGTCGGCTACGTTGCGGGCTTCACCGCTCCGGAGGGCAAGACCATGGGCCACGCCGGTGCCATCGTCTCCGGTTCCTCGGGCACCGCGCAGGCCAAGAAGGATGCCCTCGAGGCGGCCGGCGTCAAGGTCGGCAAGACGCCGTCCGAGACCGCGGCTCTCGCTCGGGAGATCCTGAAGAACCTCTGATCGAACTAGATCACACGAACGGCGCTCGCCGCCAGGGCATTTCGCTCGACGGTGGGCGCCGTTCACGTCTCAGGTATCCACCCAACGAACGCCCGCCGGCACCAGTTCGCTCCTGCCGACGGTGAGCTCGGCGACGACAGCGGCCAGGTACCCGGGATCCCGCGTCGCGAGGGTGAAGGTCACCGCGGTGGCGTAGTCCGTGGCGACCACCGTGACCCCTCGGCTGCGGAGTTCGGCCTCGACGCGGCCGGCGGTGTCGTGTCCGACCACGAGCGACATCAAGTCGAGACGTTCTCGGCTCCGTAACCGCGATGCCTCGGTCGCAGTGTCCACCGCCACCGCCACAGCGCCCGAATAGGCGCGAACGAGCCCACCGGCGCCGAGCTTGATACCGCCGAAATACCGTGCCACGACCGCCGCGACGTCGACCAACTCGCGGGCCCGTAGCACCTGCAGCATCGGCACCCCGGCAGTCCCGCTGGGTTCCCCGTCGTCACTCGATCGCTCCGCACGTTCGGATGGTCCGTTGCCCGTGACGTACGCCCGGCAGTGGTGCCGCGCATTTGGATGCAACTGCCGCTGCTCATCGACGAAGTCCTGAGCGTCTGTCGGGCTGTCTACCCGCCGCAGGGTCGCGACGAACCGGGAATGCTTGACCACGGTCTCCACGACCACGTCCGAACCTGCGGTCAGGGTGAAAGGCATGATTCATCTTCCCTGTCCGCCCGCCCGAGCTCCCTGTGGGGGAGACCGCCCTGTCGGGAAGACTCGCCTGTTGGGAAGACTCGCCTGTTGGAACAATGGCTCTTTACAGGCAGAAGCGGCAGCTTTGCCGACGTTGCGGGTAGCGTTCATGGGACCCGTGGTTCCCGTACTAGGAGCAGACATGACTTATTCCGACGGAGGGTCGAGCTTCGGTCAGCCCCCGCAGCCGCCGGCCATGAGCGGGGCGCGGGGGCTGTCGTTCTACCTCGGCCTAGGCGTGCTGGTGCTCGGTGTGGTGAGCTTCCTGCTCGGGTTCGCGCCGTACCTGGAGAGTTCGCCCAACGTCGGCTCTCCGTTCTACGTCACGGTGAGCGCGTTCCAAAGTATTGGAGGCATCCCACTGGCGTTCCTTCTGACGGGTGGCTTGCTGGCCGGAATCTCGCTACTGCCCGAGCAGGACTATGTGGCTCCGGCGGCGGTTGCGTCGCTTGTCGGCTTCCTGGTGTCGTTCGTCTTCACGCTCAGCCTTCCTGATGGCCGCAGTCTGGCAGGCGGAGGGATCGCGATCCTGGTTATCGGGTTCATCCAGGCTGTCGCTGCGGTATTGGTCTTCCTGTTCGCCACGGGAATTGTGAAGATGCCGCAGGGGCGACCGTCGAGCACGCACGTACATCCGGCAGCCTACGGTCACCCGCAGGGCTACAGCGTTCCCCAGACGCCACCAGGTTACGGCGCTCCTCAGGGCTACGGCGGTTCCTCGGGTTATCCTGCCCCGCAGGGGTATTCGCAGCAGATGCCAGGATACGGTCAGGCCGGGGGTCACTCCGCGCAGGAGCCCCCGCCGGGCTATCCGCAGCAGCCGACCACACCGTACGGACAGTTCCAGGCGTACCAGGCGCAGCAGCCCACACACCAGATGCCGCAGCAGTCGCCGACACCGCCGGTGGGGCAGCAGCCGCCGTCGCAGCCGGGTGCGCCGTCGCCGGACGCGGTCTCTGCACCGACGGAGGCATTCGATACACGGCCCGCGCAGGAGGGCAAGGCCGACAAGACGGGCGCCGAGGCCGACAAGACGGACGTCAAGGACGAGAAGACGGACGACCAGAACAAGTGATCGTGTGGGGCACACCACGGCTCGGCGCGCCTGAGCGGTGTAGCTGAGCGCGGGTGCGACCCTCGATCCGATGACTTCTCTGCTTGCTCGCGGCGACCGCCGTGACACCCCCAGCCGTCCCGGCTCGGACCGGACCCGGGCCCTGCTCTCGGTGGCGTTGCGCCCGACTGGCGTCGCCGTCGCCCTGATCTGCGTTGCAGTCGTGGCTACGTTGGTGTCGTCGAACAGTGACCTGACCGGTGCGGCAGGGGCTGCTGCCGCGAGTTGGCTTGCGTTGCATCAGGTTTCGCTCAGCATCGCTGATGCACCGCTGGGGATCCTGCCTCTGTTGCCCACGGCGTTGCTGGTGTGGGCTGTCTGGCGTGGTTGTGCGCGTGCGGTGACGCGGGAGACCGATCTACGCGAGGCGAGCTGGGTGGTTGGAGCGGCAGTCGCCGGACCGCTCGCGGCGACGCTCGTCGCACTCGCCGTCATCTCCGATGCGTCGGCGGTGACCGCGCTGGAGTCGCCGAACGCGTTGCTGGCGCTCGCGTTGGTCGGCGGTGTCCACCTCGGCGCCTCCTGCGCAGGTGTCGCGTCGGTCGTCGGGCGGTCCGAGTGTGTCCGGTTGGGGGTACCGGATTGGGTTCCCGAGGCGGTACGCCCAGCAGCGCGGGCAGCCGGACTGCTGCTCGCGGCTGGTGCCGCGGCGACGGTCGCGTCCCTGGTGTGGTCGTGGTCCGAGGTCGGCGCACTGATGGATGGCGACTTCGGCATCGTCGGGGTGTTCGGACAGACCGTGCTGTCGGTGTTGTATCTGCCCAACGTTGCGGTCGGGGCGGCGGCGGTGATCGTCGGCGGCACGGCGCAGGTTGGCGGGACGTCACTCAGCTTGTTCGAGGTCGTCCCCGGGGCGGTGCCGCCCGTTCCGGTTCTGGGAGGAACTCCCGCCGAGATGGTGGGCAGCGCGTGGCCCGTTCTGCTCGTCGTGCCGGTGGTGGTTGGCGCACTGCTCGGGCGTGACTGCGGGCGTTCGAGACTGCCCATGCAGGAAACCGCGTACATGGTCGCGTCTGCAGCGGCCGGCGTCGGTGTGCTCGCCGCCCTGGTGGGATTCCTGGCCGGCGGCGATATCGGGTCCTTCGGATATGTCGGGGTGGTTCCCGGCGTCCTCGGATTGATCACGTTCGCCTGGCTGGTCGTGCCCGGGCTGCTGGTAGGCGCCCTTGTCGCCCGACGCAACCGCATCGGGTCCGACGGACGCTGGACGGGGTCGACGGAGGGGGCAACCGCTACGAAGGACGGGGCACCCGCCGACGGTGACGACCCCGTCTTCGAGGTCAAGCGCCTCGAGCGGCCCACGATGCGGTTCCGCGCGGCTGGCGAACAGGAACCGGCGCAGGCGGGCACGAAGTCGGAGCCGGCGGACACCGAGACACCAGAGACGACGGCGGAGACCACCTCGCAGTCACCGCCCGAGACGGCCGCCGAAACCGAGGTCGTCGACGAGACGGCGACTCCACCGTCGGTTGACGACGACCTGCCGGACGGTCCCGCATCCCGGGGAGACTAGGCTCTTACCCGGCCTGCGATGAGGCCGGAACCGTCTTGCGAAACCAGGAGTAGTGCGCTGACTGCCACTCGTGACCAGTTGCGGCCTGCAGTGCCCGCCCGGATCGTCGTACTCGCGTCGGGGACGGGCAGCCTGCTGCAGGCGCTCATCGCCGCCACGCAGACCGAGGGCTATCCCGCGACCATCGTCGCGGTCGCGGTCGATCGGGACTGCGCGGCAGCGGAGCACGCGGCCGACGCGAGCATCCCGAACTTCTGCGTCGCGCTGCACGACCACGCCGACCGAGGTGCGTGGGACGTCGCATTGACCGAAGCTGTCGCCGCACACGCACCCGACCTTGTGGTCAGCGCCGGTTTCATGAAGATCCTGGGGCCCGCGTTCCTGGAGCGTTTCGGGGGCCGCATCCTCAACGCGCATCCCGCGCTGCTGCCGTCGTTTCCCGGCGCACGCGCGGTGCGTGACGCGCTCGCATATGGCGTCAGGGTGACCGGGGCGACGGTTCACCTCGTCGACAACGGCATCGACACCGGACCGATCCTGGCGCAGGAGCCGGTCGAGGTCCGGGCCGACGACGACGAGGCCACGTTGCACGAGCGCATCAAGACTGTCGAGCGACGACTGTTGGCCGAGGTCGTGGCTGCCGTCGCTCTTCGAGGTGTTGTTTCAGACGGACGAAAGGCCGTGATCCCAAGTGAGTGAACGCAAGGCTGTGCGCCGAGCACTTGTCAGCGTCTACGACAAGACCGGCCTGGTCGAACTGGCTAGCGGCCTGCACCAGGCCGGTGTCGAGCTGGTGTCCACCGGCTCCACCGCCGCCACCATCGCCGGGGCCGGCGTTCCGGTCACCAGGGTCGAAGACCTGACCGGCTTCCCGGAGTGCCTCGAGGGACGGGTCAAGACGTTGCACCCGCGTGTACACGCCGGCGTCCTCGCCGATACGCGAAAGCCGGAGCACCTGGCGCAGCTCGAGGAGTTGGGCATCGAGGCGTTCGAGTTGGTGGTCGTCAACCTGTACCCGTTCACCCAGACCGTGGCGTCGGGCGCCACCCCGGACGACTGTGTCGAGCAGATCGACATCGGCGGCCCGTCAATGGTGCGCGCAGCCGCCAAGAACCACCCGTCCGTCGCGGTGGTCGTCGACCCGACCAAGTACGACGACGTGCTCGCTTCGGTTGCGGCCGGTGGATTCACACTGGCCGAACGCACCGCGCTGGCCGCGCAGGCCTTCCAGCACACCGCTTCGTATGACGTCGCGGTCGCCACCTGGATGACGTCGACGATGGTCGAGTCCGTCGCGGACGACGCTACTGCGGATTCTGCGGGGGCGGATTCTGCGGGGGCGGACTCTGCACTGTCGCGTTTGCCCGCCTGGGTCGGTGTTACGTGGGACCGTTCGGCCGTGCTGCGCTACGGAGAGAACCCGCATCAGGCGGCAGCCCTGTACGACAGCCCAGCCGGCCCGGCGGGCCTTGCGCAGGCGAAGCAACTGCACGGCAAGGAGATGTCGTACAACAACTACACCGACGGTGACGCTGCGTGGCGCGCCGCCTACGACCACTCCGAGCCGGCCGTTGCGATCATCAAGCACGCCAACCCGTGCGGGATCGCGGTCGGCGCCGACATCGCCGAGGCACACCGCAAGGCACACGCGTGCGATCCGGTCAGCGCGTTCGGCGGGGTCGTCGCCGCCAACCGCACGGTGACGGTCGAGATGGCCGAGCAGGTCGCCGACATCTTCACCGAGGTCGTCATCGCCCCGTCGTACGCGCCGGGTGCCATCGAGGTGCTCACGCGGAAGAAGAACATCCGGGTGCTCGAGGCCGTCGCACCCATCGCGACCGGTGTCGAACTGCGTCCGATCTCCGGCGGTGCGCTGCTGCAGGACCGTGACGTCCTCGACGCCGATGGCGACGACGCGGCCGACTGGACGCTCGTCGCGGGTGAGGCCACCGACGAGAAGACCCTCGCGGATCTCGAATTCGCGTGGCGCGCATGTCGCGCCGTCAAGTCCAACGCGATCCTGCTCGCGCACGACGGGGCTTCGGTGGGTGTCGGAATGGGCCAGGTCAACCGCGTCGACTCCGCGCACCTGGCCGTTCAGCGTGCCGGTGATCGCGCAAAGGGGTCGGTGGCCGCCTCGGACGCGTTCTTCCCGTTCCCGGACGGACTCCAGGTCCTGCTCGATGCCGGTGTCCGCGCCGTGGTCCAGCCGGGTGGTTCGGTCCGTGACAACGAGGTGATCGAGGCGGCCCGCGAGGCTGGCGTCGCGCTCTACTTGACCGGTGCGCGCCACTTCGCGCACTGATCGCGCTCAGAGCGTGCCGAGCCAGCCCTCGAATCCATCGGTGAACTCGGTCGACCACGGCAGCGCCTGCACGTAGTCGGCGCCGGTGGAGACCGCGTGACCGATCTCCTTGAGCACGTGATTCGAGGTCGTCATGCGCACCGATGTCAGCGTGGTGTGGCCGAGGGCCGCGTCGAGCGCGTCGATGTCGCCGGGAATCAGCTGGATGTCCTTGGCAGAGGAACTCGTGACGACGGGCAGGCCGGCGGGCAGCCGCCCGGCGAGCTCACGCGGGTCGAGCGCATCCTCCTCCGCGAGCGTCCGAGCGTTCGTCGGCACCAGACCGGCGGCGCGCAGTGGATCGGGCAGGTCGTCGCTCAGCGTCGCTTCGGTGCGCAGCGAATCGACCGCGCCGGCGAGGGCCAGACGCAGTTCGTCGGCCAGTTCGACAGGGAGCTGTCCGGATGCGACAACCGCGGCCAGCTGGGTGTCGATCTGGGTCGTCAGCAGATCCAGCAACCGCACGCCCATGGGCTCGAGGAGGCCGAGACCGGCGATGTCTACTCCTCTGTCGGCGAGTGCGAGTGCGATGAGTGCGCCCTCACTGTGGCCGACGACGTACATCCGCTTCGGGTCGACCGCGGCCCGGTCACCGAGGAATTCGAGTCCACTGGCCGCGGCGTCGACGAACACGGAGAACCCGAGATCACCGATGTCCTCGACTTCGTACGGGCCGAGCCCGGTGGCCCCGCTGCCGAGTTTGTCGTAGCGCAGGCTCGCGAAGCCGTGTCGTTCGAGCAGGTCCGCAAGGTACCCGAGGGTGCCGATCGAACCGGGAAGGAGCGCGCTGTCGCCGTTGCGATCGGTCGGTCCACTACCGGCGAGCAGCAGCACCGCCGGCGCGGGTGTGTCGGGACCGGAACCTGCCGGGAGGCGCAGGCTGCCGTGCAGGGTGATGTCACCTGTGGTGAACGTGATTTCGTTGTCGCCCATGACCCTGTGTCTATCAGAGCGGGCAGACCGCAGCGCACGGGATTGCCGACCAGGTGCCGAATTGCAAGAACACTCGTAACTTGGAGTGGTGACTGCCACACCGCCCGCCCACCTGGCCCGGACCGTCGGCGACCTCCGCACGTCCGGCCACATCCAGCGCTCGGTCAAGGACGAGATGCGGGAGAACCTCCTCGCAGCCCTGCGTGACGGGGTCGATCCGTGGCCCGGCATCGTGGGTTTCGAGGAAACGGTCCTGCCCCAGCTGGAGCGGGGGCTCATCGCGGGACACGACGTCGTCCTGCTCGGTGAGCGCGGCCAGGGTAAGACGCGGCTGCTGCGAACCCTGTACCTTTTGCTCGACGAATGGACGCCCGTGATCGCCGGCTCCGAGTTGGGCGAGCACCCGTACGAGCCGATCACCCCGATCTCGCTGCGCCGGGCCGCGGAGCTGGGGGACACCCTGCCGGTCGCATGGCGACATCGGAGCGAGCGGTATGCCGAAAAGCTCGCGACGCCGGACACGTCGGTGGCTGACCTCGTCGGTGACGTCGACCCCGTCAAGGTCGCGGAGGGACGCAGCCTCGGCGATCCGGAGACCATTCACTTCGGCCTGGTGCCGCGAGCCCACCGCGGCATCGTTGCGATCAACGAGCTGCCTGACCTCGCCGAGCGAATCCAGGTGTCGCTGTTGAATGTGATGGAGGAACGCGACATCCAGGTTCGTGGGTACACGCTGCGGCTGCCGTTGGACGTGCTGTTGGTCGCGAGCGCGAACCCGGAGGACTACACCAATCGCGGCCGAATCATCACCCCGCTGAAGGACCGTTTCGGAGCGGAGATTCACACCCACTACCCGTCGCTGCTCGGGGACGAGATCGCGGTGATCCAACAGGAGGCGAACCTGCACGCCGTCGTGCCGCACCATCTGCTCGAGGTGCTGGCCCGGTTCACCCGGCTGCTGCGCGAATCGACGTCGGTGGATCAGCGATCGGGAGTCTCGGCTCGCTTCGCGGTCGCCGGTGCCGAGACGGTGAGCGCAGCCGCCGTGCATCGCAGTGCGGTGCTCGGCGAGGCCGACGCCGTTGCCAGGCCGATCGACCTCGGCACGATCGTCGAGGTGCTGCGCGGCAAGGTGGAGTTCGAGTCGGGGGAGGAGGGGCGCGAACTCGAGATCCTCGAGCACCTGCTCCGGCGCGCCACCGCCGACACCGTCCGCGCCCAACTGGGCGGAATCGACCTCGCGCCGTTGGTGACCACCATCGAAGGTGGCCATCCGGTGGTGACCGGCGAACGCGTCACGGCGAAGGCACTGCTCGGAGAATTGCCGGAACTCGAGGTGCTCGACCAGATAGCGGACCGGCTCGGGTCCGCGACCGACGGGGAACGGGCGTCGGCCGCAGAACTCGCCCTCGAGGGTCTTTATCTAGCCCGGCGGATCTCGAAGAACCCGGATGACAATGGGCAGACGATCTATTCGTAGATCTATTCGTAGTCGGAACTCGTACAGGGAGGCATGATGTCCCGCGGCGCGCGGTACGGACCGTACGAGGGTGGCGATCCGCTGGCCCCTCCGGTGGACCTGCGGGAGGCGTTGGCCGTCATCGGTGACGACGTCCTCGAGGGTGCCTCGCCGCGGCAGGCCCTGCGGGAGTTGTTGCGGCGCGGATTCGACGGCCGGCGCGGCCTCGACGACCTCGCGGCGCGAGCCAACCAGCGGCGGCGAGAACTGCTGTCGCGCAACAATCTCGGTGGAACACTCGACGAGGTTCGCGAGTTGCTCGACCACGCCGTGCTCGAGGAACGCAAGACCCTGGCCCGTGCCCTCGACGAGGACGCGCGGTTCGCGGAGATGCGGATCGAGGAACTGCCACCGTCGACCGCGCAGGCGGTCGCAGACCTCGCAGACTACGACTGGCGCAGCAGCGCGGCCCGGGAGGACTACGAGAAGATCCGCGATCTGCTGGGTCGGGAGCTGCTCGACCAGCGGTTCGCGGGTATGAAGCGACAGCTCGAGGGTGCCACCGACGCAGACCGCCAGCGGATTCGGGAGATGCTCGAGGATCTGAACTCCCTGTTGGACAGTCATACTCGTGGTGAGGACACCACCCAGCAGTTCGACGACTTCATGGACAAGCATGGTGAGTACTTCCCCGAGAACCCCCGGAACACCGAGGAATTGCTGGACTCGCTGTCGCGCCGAGCTGCCGCTGCCCAGCGATTACGGAACTCGCTCACACCCGACCAGCGAGCCGAACTGGATGCATTGGCACAGCAGGCTTTCGGCGATCCCTCCCTCATGGACCAGCTGAACCGGTTGGATGCGCACCTGCAGGCCGCCCGCCCGGCCGAGGACTGGAACGGTTCGGCACGGTTCCGAGGGGACGAGAGCCTCGGTCTGGGAGAGGGGACGTCGGCCGTCGAGGATGTCGCCGAACTCGAACGACTGTCAGAGCAACTGTCGCAACAGTATCCGGGTGCGCAACTCGACGATATCGACACCGAGGCACTGGCCCGCCACGTCGGAGAACAGGCGGTCGTGGATGCTCGCACCCTCGCGGACCTCGAGCGGGCGTTGCAGCAGCAGGGGTTCTTCGATCGTGGTTCGGACGGGCAGTGGCGGCTGTCGCCCAAGGCGATGCGGCAACTCGGCCAGACGGCCCTGCGGGACGTGGCCGGACGTCTGTCGGACCGCGGCGGACAACGGGAGACCCGCCGCGCCGGCGCGATGGGCGAGCCGACCGGGGCGTCACGGCCATGGGAGTTCGGCGACACCGAGTCCTGGGACGTCACGCGGACGCTGACCAACGCGATCCTGCGGGAGCCGGGCCGGATGCCGGTGCGGATGACGGTGGCCGACGTCGAGATCGTGGAGACCGAGCAGCGGGCGCAGGCCGCGGTGGCTCTGCTGGTCGACACCTCGTTCTCGATGGTGATGGACGGACGCTGGGTGCCGATGAAACGCACCGCGCTCGCCCTGAACCACCTGGTGACTACGCGGTTCCGAGGAGATGCGTTGCAGCTCATCGGGTTCGGTCGCTACGCCGAGACGCTGTCGGCGGCGGAACTCGCGGGCCTGGACGGGGCATGGGATCAGGGCACCAACCTGCACCACGCTCTGCTGCTGGCGGCCCGGCACCTGCGCCGGCACCCGAACGCGCAGCCGGTGGTGCTCATCGTCACCGACGGCGAACCGACCGCCCACCTCGAACCCGGCGGGGAGGCGTTCTTCGACTACCCGCCCAGCGTTCGGACCCTGGGGTTGACGGTGCGCGAACTCGACAACCTCGCCCGACTGGGTGCGCAGGTGACGATCTTTCGGCTCGGTGACGACCCCGGCCTGGCGCGTGTGGTCGACCGGATGGCGCAACGCGTCGGGGGCCGGGTCGTCGCGCCCGACCTCGACGGCCTGGGGGCCGCGCTCGTCAGCGACTACATGCGGCTGCGCCGGCCAGGGCGGTAATCGGGCTGAGCGTGCCCCAGGCTCGACTCAGGTCAAGCAGCACTGCTCAGGTCAGCAGCACTGCGACGAGGGCGATGGCGGGGATCGACGCGAGGGTCGTGACGAACGCGGCATCGCGAGCGAGCACCGTGCCGCGCTGATAGCGGCTGGCGAAGACGAAGACGTTCTGCGCGGTGGGCAGGGTCGAGACGACGACGATGGCGAACAGCTCGTGGCCGTCGAGCCCGAACAGGTATCGGGCCATCAGGTACCCGAGAACCGGTTGGACGCAGATCTTCAGTACCGAAGCCAGAGCGACATCTCGGCGGGGACTGGACCCCTTCTCGAGCACCCGTACTCCGTACAGGGACAACCCGAATGCCAGGAGCGCGCCGGGAACCGAGGCGCCGCCGATCAAGCTGAACGGCTGCATCAACGCCTGCGGCGGGGTCCAGCCCGACACCGCCACCGCGAGCCCGGCCGCGCCCGCCAGCACGATCGGGTTCTTGAGCGGCGCGGTGATCGTCTCGATCCGCGAGGAGGTCTGTTGCATCGTGCTGATGTCGAGCACGGTCAGTGCGATCGGCGAGAAGATCATGATCTGGAACAGCAGCAGTGGCGCGACGAACGATGCGTTGCCGAGGACGAAGACGGCGATCGGGATGCCGAGGTTCGCCGAGTTCACATACGACGACGCGAGCGCGCCGATCGTGAGTTCCGGTAGTGGCCGGCGCAGCCACAGGCGCACGATCAGCAAATAGATTCCGGCGACCGCGAACGCGGTAGCGGCCGCGACCGCGAGGATGGGGGAGAAGACGACCGACAGGTCGGAGTTCACGAGGGTGTCGAACAACAGCGCCGGAGTCGCGACGAAGAACACCAGCCGGCTCAGGACGAACTGTCCGTGGTCTCCGAGGGTGCCACTGCGTCCGAGGAAGAACCCGACCGCGATGACGACGAAGATGACCGTGAAGCCGGCGACCACACCCGACACGCGGCGGGCACCTCCAAAACCGAACGAGAACTCGGCGAGAGTCTAGACCCGACCCCGGGGGCGGGATCGGCGCACGCCGTTGCGCCGACCGTCCGCCGGCCGGGATCTGCGCGGTGCCGCGACCTATCTGCTGGTGAACGGCAGCAGTGCCATCTCGCGGGCGTTCTTCACGGCGGTGGCGACCTGACGCTGTTGCTGAGGGGTCAGGCCCGTGACACGGCGGCTGCGAATCTTGCCGCGATCCGAGATGAACGTGCGCAGGAGGTTGATGTCCTTGTAGTCGACGGTGTCGATGCCGGCCGCGATCAGCGGGTTCTTCTTGGGGCGGCGGCCCTGCTCGCTGCGAGCCTTCTTCGACGGTGCCCTCTTGACTGCCATTGTTCTTCCTTCACCAGCTCGACTTGTGTACGCCTGGCAGCTCCCCGCGGTGAGCCATCTCGCGTACCCGCACACGGGAGAGGCCGAACTTTCGCAGGTGGCCGCGCGGACGTCCATCCGTGGCGTCTCGATTGCGCAATCGTACCGGACACGCGTCCCGCGGCAGCCGGGCCAACCGGGACTGTGCTGCGGCGCGCTCCTCGGGTGTGCTGGATGGTCGCCGGATCGTCTCCTTCAGCTCCGCCCGCAGTGGGGCGTACCGGGCGACGATTTGCTTGCGCTGCTCGTTCTTGGCGATCTTCGACTTCTTGGCCACCTGCTCAGCGCTCCTCTCGGAAGTCGACGTGCCGGCGCAGCACCGGGTCGTACCGGCGCAGCACCAAGCGGTCGGGATCGTTGCGCCGGTTCTTCCGCGTGTAGTACCGGTAGCCGGTTCCAGCCGTCGAGACGAGCTTGACCAGAGGTCGGATTTCGTTGCGTGCCATGGTTTTCAGATCTTCTCTCCAGCGGCCCGCATGCGGGCGACGACGGCCTCGATGCCGTCGCGGTCGATGGTCCGGATGCCCTTCGGCGTCAGGCGCAGGGTGATCCGGCGGCCCTCTCCCGGCAGGAAGTACGTCTTGGATTGCAGGTTCGGGTTCCAGCGCCGGGTGGTCCGTTTGTGGGAGTGCGAGACGGATCGTCCGAAGCCGGGTTGCCTGCCGGTCACCTGGCAGCGAGCGGACACGGGTGCTCCTTTCCGGCCTGGGCGGCCGAGTTGATGAAAATCCGAGCTGATGAAAAGCACAGTTGATGAAAATCATTGTCGTTAGCCGAGGGTCGAGTGTAATGTCTTCAGTCGGTAATGACA
Organism: Rhodococcus spongiicola; assembly: GCF_004011835.1. Lineage (GTDB taxonomy): Bacteria > Actinomycetota > Actinomycetes > Mycobacteriales > Mycobacteriaceae > Prescottella > Prescottella spongiicola. Next base: position 533,599 of record NZ_RKLN01000001.1, on the reverse strand, counting down.
ATCGTTTTCGAAAGGTGCTCGCTTGTGGCTGCTGATCCGAAGAGCCGCACCCCGCTGATCGTGGTGAGCGGGCGGAGTGGACCGGTAGAGGCGACGGCGCGGTCCTTCCTCGGCGACCGGGAGGCATCCACCGTGGTGGTGCGTCACGACCTAGGAGATCTAGGTCAGGGCATCGTGCGTCGCACCCTCACGACGGGGTCGGTGGATGCGCAGGAGACAACCACCGAGGTGCTCGAACTGGCCCACGGTTGCGTGTCGTGCACGCTTCGCCACGACCTGCTGCCGCTGCTGCGGAGGCTGCACTCGCGCAGCTCCGTCGACCGCATCGTCCTCGAACTCGACTCCGCGCTCGAGCCGGAAGCTGTGTGCTGGGCGGTCGAACATGTGCCGGTGGTCGATGTGGTCGGGCAGATCGACGGTCCCGCCGGCCGGGACGTCCGCATCGAGGCAGTCGTGACCTGCCTCGATGTCGAGCCGTGGTGGGAGGAGGTGACCGGTGACGAGGACCTCGACGACGACCGGACCGTCGCACAGGTCGCCGTCGGGCAGGTGGCGTTCGCCGACGCGCTCGTCGTCGACAGCCACACCGCGGATCCCTGGCTCGCGGACAAGGTGTCTGCGGTGCTCACGAGGCTCGCTCCCGGCGCCCCGACCTCTGCCGTGCCGGACGGTCCTGACCTGCTGTCGCGTGTCGGGGTCGATGCCCGGCGCGGTCGCGTCGACGGAGCCCACTCGCCGCTGCTGCGAGGCCACCCACCCCTGGACGCCGACCACGGAGTCGCACTGGTCGAGTTCACCGCGCGGCGACCGTTCCACCCGGGACGGTTGCACGAGGCTATCGACGTCCTGCTCGACGGCGTCGTGGCCGCGCGCGGCAGGTTCTGGCTCGCTACCCGGCCCGACATCGCGCTATGGCTCGAATCCGCCGGTGAAGGACTGCGGGTGGCCGCCGCCGACCGTTGGCTCGCCGACATGACGGACGACGAACTGCTCGACGTGGATCCCGAACGGCGGGCGCTCGCCTCCGTGGGCTGGGACGAGCGCTTCGGCGACCGGGACACCTCGCTGGTGATTCTGGTCCACGACGCTGAACCTGAGGCGATCAGCGCGGCGCTCGGCTGGGCATTGCTCACCGAGCGCGAACTCGTCGACCAGCTGTCGTGGTCCACCTGGGACGACCCGTTCGGCGAGTTCCATACCGATCCGTGCGCCGACATACCGCCCGGCGCCCTCGAGAACAAAGAAGCCGAGATGACCAGAGAAGTCGAGAAGAACGGAGAAATCGCATCGTGAAACCCGGCATTCACCCTGACTACCGCCCCGTCGTGTTCCGGGACGCCACCACCGGTACCGCTTTCCTCACCAGGTCCACGGCCCGGACCGGGCAAACCGTGGAATGGGAGGATGGGCACACCTACCCGCTCGTCGTCGTCGACGTCACCAGCGCATCCCACCCGTTCTGGACCGGCACGGACCGCCTCGTCGACACCGCGGGTCGGGTCGAGAAGTTCGAGCGCCGCTACGGGCGGCGGGTGCGTCGCGGGACCCGGGAGGTCTGAGCAATGGCGGTACCCAAGCGGCGCATGTCCCGCGCCAACACCCACAGCCGCCGGGCCCAGTGGAAGGCGTCCGTGCCGGACCTGGTGACCGTCACCGTCGGTGGCCAGACGTTTCGCGTTCCGCGCCGACTGGTGCGCGGCATCCAACTCGGCGTGATCGATCCGTCGCGCCTGTGACACTCGGCGGCTGGTCCGTGCCGCGCCGTAGACCGCTGTGGACACTGTGGCGTTCGCCACATCGGGAGATCCGGTCGGGGCGAGCGGACGCTTCGATGGGGGGAATTGGACCCTGCCGGGGTCCGGATCGCACTGGACCGAGCCGACACGCCGTGTGCTTCACCGGCGACCTCTCAGCGGGATCTCAGCAGTTCGGGCCAAAATGTCGGTATGCGCGTTCTAGTGGTCGACGACGATCGGGCGGTCCGAGAGTCGCTACGGCGGTCCTTGAGCTTCAACGGCTACACGATCGACCTCGCCGTCGACGGTGCCGATGCGCTCGAGAAGGTCGCCGCGTCACGCCCCGACGCGCTCGTACTCGACGTCATGATGCCTCGTCTCGATGGGCTCGAGGTGTGCCGACGGCTGCGGAGCACGGGCGACGACTTGCCTATTCTCGTTCTCACGGCCCGCGATTCCGTGTCCGAGCGAGTGGCCGGGCTCGACGCCGGTGCTGACGACTACCTGCCGAAGCCTTTCGCCCTCGAGGAACTACTGGCCCGGTTACGGGCACTGCTTCGGCGCGCGGCCCCCACCGTCGGTGACGACTCCGAGACGATGCGATTCGAGGACCTGACCCTCGACCCGGTGACGCGCGAGGTGACGCGCGGCGGCCGGTCGATCAGCCTCACCCGCACCGAGTTCGCCCTCCTGGAGATGTTGATGGCGAACCCGCGTCGGGTACTTTCGCGTAGCCGGATCCTCGAGGAGGTGTGGGGCTACGACTTCCCGACGTCGGGCAACGCGCTCGAGGTGTACGTCGGTTACCTCCGGCGCAAGACCGAGTCCGATGGTGAGTCGCGGTTGATCCACACCGTGCGCGGAGTCGGTTACGTCCTGCGGGAGACGCCACCGTGATGACTGCTCCCTTCGGGAACGCGGGGGCCGGCCGTCCGAACGGTCGGGGCAAGCCGAGCGGTTCGATGCGGCCGAGTCGGCAGGAGATGCGCCCGCCGATGCCGTTGACCCGATCGGTGTCCCTGCGGTGGCGGGTTACGCTGCTCGCGGCAACGGTTGTCGCCGTCGCCGTTGCTGTAATGGCCGTCGCTGCTTACGCGGTCGTATCGCGTGCGCTCTACGCCGACGTCGACAAACAGCTGCAGTCGAGGGCCGCGGCAATCGTCGACAACGACCTGATCACCTTTGATCCGCGGTACATCGCGGGCGCGACGCTGTACACGAGCGATATCAGTGTGGCGCTTATTTTTTCGGATTTGAACAAGTACGTCCCACCGGGTTCCGTGGTCCCGATCGGTCCGCCCGAGCTGGCGGTCGCCAGTGGTCAGCGCGACGTGTCGTTGCGAACCGTCGGGGGAAACAGGGTCCTTGCCGAGCGAACCCGCGACGGCAGCACACTGGTGATCGCGCAGCGACTCCAGCCCACCAGGGACGTCCTCGACCGCCTTGCCTGGGTGCTGTTCGTGGTCGGCGGGTGCGGTGTCGTGCTGGCGGCGGCTGCCGGAACCACGGTCGGGCGCACCGGTTTGAGACCCATTGCACGGTTGACCGCAGCGACGGAACGCGTGGCCCGTACCGACGACCTCACGCCTATTCCCGTAACCGGCAACGACGAACTGGCCCGTTTGACAACAAGTTTCAATACGATGCTCCGGGCGCTCTCGGAGTCTCGGGCGCGACAGGGCCGGCTGGTAGCCGACGCCGGGCACGAGTTGCGAACACCGCTCACGTCACTACGTACCAACATGGAGCTGTTGATCGCTTCGAGTCGTCCTGGGGCGCCTACCATTCCGGATCAGGACATGGCGGAGCTCCGCGCCGACGTCATGGCGCAGATCGAAGAGTTGTCTACTCTCGTAGGTGATCTCGTGGATCTCGCCCGCGAGGATGCACCCGAGACGGTCTTCGAACTCGTCGATCTCAGCGAGGTAGTGGACCGGTCGCTCGAGAAGGCCCGACGGCGACGAAACGAGATCGACTTCGAGGCCGCCACCACCCCCTGGTACATCTACGGCGATCAGGCCGGACTGTCCCGTGCGGTGCTCAACGTCCTCGACAACGCCGCGAAGTGGAGTCCGTCGGGCGAACGGGTCGACGTGAGGATGCGGCAGGTGGGTGACCGCCTGCTCGAGCTGACCGTCGACGACGCCGGTCCCGGGATCCCACCCGAGGAACGTGAACTCGTCTTCGAGCGCTTCTATCGGTCCACCGCGTCACGTTCGATGCCCGGATCGGGTCTGGGTCTGGCCATCGTCCGGCAGGTCGTCGTCAAGCACGGCGGCACGATCGCCGTCGAGACGTCCGAGCGTGGTGGTGCGCTCATCCGCATCGTCCTACCGGGGGAACCGGACACCGACGAAGCCCGCTGAGCTGGGTGTTTCCGGCCCCTGTGAACGGTGTGGGTGGAATCCGAAGCGAGTGCACGGGAAACTGGAAGCAGGGTCTCAGGGGCTTCTCAGCTGCGACAGGCAATCTGAAGTCCACGACCGGACAGAGCCCTACACAGGCGGTCATGACAGAAGGTGGTGCAATGACCGACGACCGTAACCCGCACGGTGGCAACCCGCACGGTGGCCCCGACCACGGAGCCCCGCAGCAGGACAACCCGCAGCAGCACGGCAGCCCGCAGCCCGGCAGCCCACAGCAGGGAACTCCCCATCAGGGCTCGGGGCACCAGTTCGCGCCTCATAACCCGTGGCAGCCGGGCGGTGCCTACCAGCCGCAGAACCAGGGCTACCCCGGAGCTCCGGTTCAGGGATATCCGCAGCACGGGTATCGGTCCGAGCACCCGCCCACCGAACAATTCCCCAACGTCGGTGCGACCGGCGTGCAACCGGCCACCGGCGCGACCACGACCGACGAACCACGTCGGGTGGGCAGGACCGCGCTGATCGCCGGTGCGATCGCCCTGGCCCTGGTGAGCGGTGGCATCGGTGGCATCGTCGGTTCGCTGGCGACGTCGAACAACCAGACCACCGTCCCGGTGACGAACGCACTGGACGCCTCCAAGCCCCCCATGAGCAACGCATCGACCGCGCCGGCGGACTCCATCGAAGCGGTTGCCGCGAAGGTCGTCCCGAGTGTCGTCCAGATCCAGGTCGCCGGAACCCGCGGCCAGGGTGAGGGGTCGGGTGTCATCCTCTCCTCCGACGGTCTGATCATGACCAACAACCACGTGGTCACCGGTGGCGGACCCGGGAGCCAGCTGTTGGTCGCGTTCTCCGACGGCACGACCGCTCCCGCCACGCTGGTGGGAACGGATCCAACGTCGGACATCGCGGTGATCAAGGCCGATGGCAGGTCCGATCTGACCCCGATCGAATTGGGGGCCTCCGACAGTGTCGCGGTCGGTGAGCAGGTGCTCGCGGTCGGCTCGCCGCTCGGCCTGGCCGGCACAGTCACCTCCGGCATCATCTCGGCAGTCGACCGGCCAGTCTCGACCAGCGGGGAGGCCGGGAACCAGAACACCGTCATCGACGCGATCCAGACCGACGCCGCGATCAACCCCGGTAACTCGGGTGGTGCCCTGGTCAACATGGAGGGCCAGCTCATCGGCGTCAACACCGCGATCGCCACTGCGGGTGGTCAGGGCGGTTCGATCGGCCTCGGCTTCGCGATTCCGGTCGACCAGGCCCGCCGGATAGCGGACGAACTCTCCAAGACCGGCACCGCGACACAACCGATCATCGGAGTCCAGGTCTCTGCGAGGGGCACCGATTCGGATGGTGCGGTCGTGCTGGACGTCACCCCCGGCGGCCCAGCGGAGAAGGCCGGCATTCCGGCCGGAGCCGTGGTGACGAAGGTCGATGATCGTGTCGTGACGACCGGTGATTCCCTCATCGCGGCCATCCGGTCCCATGCCCCCGGTGACACGGTGAAGGTGGCCTACAAGGATCAGTCGGGCGAGACGAAGACCGTCGACGTTCAGCTCGCCGCACAGCCCCAGGGTGGCCGCTGATGAAGGACGGACAACGGATGATGTTGCGAAGTATTCTTCAGCAGGTTCCGACGGTGGCGGGTGCAGCGGAGGACGCGGCCACTACGGTAGGGGCCATGGAACTCGAAGCACCGCTGGTCGGACGTGCGCTCGTGGTAATCGTCGACGATCGGACCGCGCACGGCGACGTCGACTCGACCGGCCCGCTCGTGACCGAACTACTCACCGAAGCCGGATTCCTGGTCGACGCGACTGTCGCAGTGGCGGCTGATGAGGTGGAGATCCGCAACGCGCTCAACACCGCGGTGATCGGTGGCGTCGATTTGGTGATCTCGGTCGGCGGTACCGGCGTCTCGCCACGTGACGTGACGCCCGATGCCACCGCGGACGTGCTCGATCGGGAACTGCCCGGCATCTGTGAGGCACTTCGCTCATCCGGGCTCGTGAGCGGCGCTGTCGACGCGGTCCTCTCGCGTGGGCTCGCCGGGATCTCGGGTAGCACCCTGGTGGTGAACCTCGCGTCGTCGAGGGCCGCCGTGCGGGACGGGATGGCCACACTCACCCCGTTGGCCAGCCACGTCATCGGGCAGCTGTCGAGCATCGAGGATTGAGGCGGCAGGCATGCCCGGGGAAGAGAACGGATCCGCCGCGGCGGCGGGGACAAGGCAGTCTCCGTCGTCGGGTCGGCGTCGAATCGACCGGGCACGCCTGGACGCCGTTTTCGGGGTGATCCTGCCGGAGCAGACCACGGACGAACGTTCCCCCGACCGCGCACCGTCGTCGGATGGCGGGCAGGACGAATGGTTGCGGCGTCAGGTGCCGCCACACCACGGTTGACTTCGGCATCACGGTTGAGTTCGGCCGATTGGATCCGTGGTCATGGCGGGACTGTGGTCATAGCGGAACTAGTGCAGTGTCACGGTAATCGCGTCGGTCAGCGACGCTGCCGCAACCGCGCTCGCAGCGGGCGCAGGGAGTGCAAGCATCACGACCGGGTCCCGACGGCCTGCCGACGGGTGCTCGGACGCTACCAGCACCACGGTCGCACCGGAGGCCAGGACGGTAGCCACTGTCGGCTGGGAGGCGTCGACGTCCCGGGCACGGCCGACCGTCAGGACGTCCACGCGGTCGCCTTCCCGGATCAGCTCGGCGAGACCGGAGTCCGACAGTCGGACGGGGACGACGCGGGCGTCGGAGGACCCGACGGCGGCCTCGGCGAGACGGGGGCCGAGTAACCGGACGTCGGTGAGGATCTCGCCGCTCCGGACCGGCGAGGACACGGTGCGTCCGACCGCAGCCTCCTGATCCTGTACTGCAGCGCCGGGAACTTCGGTGCGGGCACGGTCGACGGTCCGGACATCCTCGGCGGCGAGAACGTGGCCCGGCGTGAGATCGCGGGCCGCGACGACGACGGGTTCACCCGTCTCCCCGCGGCCGTCGCGTATCAGCATGACGAGCGCCAGCAGCGCGAGGAGTCCGGCGGTGACCCTTCGAGCGGTGTCCGCCCGAGCCCAGTCCGGGCGCAAGAACCGGCCGATCCGACCACTGAGAGTCGGCGCCAGGGATCCGGTGTCGCGCCGACGGAACACGTCGCGGGGCATGACCGGAACCATAGGCCTGGGAACGGGCCTGGAACCCGCCTCGACCGGTGTTCGGAACCCACCTGTGGACGAACGGCGGGCTGTGGAGAACCCCGAAGCGGGCTAGCCGGCGGCGGGGGTGGTCGAGCTGGACGAGGCGCCGGGGGTCGATGTGGAGGTGCTCGCAGGTGAGCCGCTCGCCTTGCTCGTAGATGAGTTGCTCGCTGTGGCCGACTCGCTCGCAGTGCTCGAGCCGCCCCGACTGTCGGTGCGGTAGAAGCCGCTGCCCTTGAAGACGATGCCGACCGAATTGAACAGTTTGCGGAGCTTGCCGGAGCACTCCGGGCAGGCGGTCAGCGTGTCGTCGGTGAACGACTGCACGATGTCGAACCGGTTGTCACACTCGGTGCAGGCGTAGGAGTAGGTGGGCACAGGGGTCCTCCGCAGGTGTAGCGCATTGAGTAGACGGCAGGTGTCGGCACTCTACAGTCGACAGTGCCAACAGCGCGAGCCAGTCGGCTATTCCGACGACGCGATGCCCTCGTCGGGCTTGCCTGGTGACAGGCGTACCAATCCCCGCACCGGCGTCAGAGCGTGAGTCATCGCCACGTCGTGCGGGTCGGCCGGCAAGGACGCGACGAGTTCGCTGTCGCGGACCACGGCTACGAGCGCGGCGTCGCGGGCGGCCAACCCCAGGGTGCGATCGTAGAACCCGGCACCGCGGCCGAGGCGGACCCCGCGCTCGTCGACCGCCAGGGCGGGAACGAAGACCACCGACGCTGCTCCGACCTCGCCCGACGGCAACACCGGTCCACTCGGCTCACGCAGTCCGTAGCTTGCCGGGACCAGATTGTCTGATCCGGTGAACTCGGCCCATTCCAGCGGCCCCGGTTCTCCCGTGACGGGTAGCAGCACCCGCCATCCGGCGTCACGGAGCGACGCGAGCATCTCGACCGAGCCGGGTTCCGAACCCACGGGGACGTACGCGCACACGGTTCGGTTGCGATGAGCGCCGGCAAGTTCCGCGACCACTGATGTGATCGACGAGACCAAGGCGGCTGTCTCGGCCGCGCGGGTGCTGCCGTCGAGCCCACGGCGTGCGGCGAGCACGCGTGTTCGCCATTCCTCCTTGGAGGGCAATTGCATGATCGTCACCTTAGGACCACTCCACTGGCTGCGGGGCCGGCGGAGGCTGGTGGATAGGGTGTTGAGTTATGACAAATCCCGTCACCAATGACAACAGGTACTTTCGGACGGCGGTCGTTCCCGCTGCGGGCATGGGAACACGGTTCCTGCCTGCGACGAAGACCGTTCCGAAGGAGCTGCTCCCGGTGGTCGACACGCCGGGTATCGAACTGGTGGCGGGAGAAGCGGCCGACTCCGGGGCGAATCGTCTCGTCATCGTGACATCGCCAGGCAAGGACGGTGTGGTCGCTCACTTCGTCGAGGACCTCGTCTTGGAGAGCAAGCTCGAGGCCAGTGGGAAACACCATCTGCTCGAGAAGGTCCGGAAGGCGCCGGGTTTGCTCGAGGTCGAGTCTGTCGTCCAGGAGCAGCCCCTCGGACTGGGGCACGCAGTCGGTTGTGCCGAGTCGGTGCTCGACGACGACGAGGACTCCATCGCTGTCCTGCTGCCAGATGACCTGGTGATGCCGCGTGGTGTGCTCGAGACGATGGGTCGGGTCCGGGCCAAGCGTGGCGGCACGGTTCTGTGCGCGATCGACGTGCCCAAAGAACAGGTCAGCGCCTACGGCGTCTTCGAGGTCGAGACCGTGCCGGACGCGACCAACCCGGACGTCCTCAAGGTCACCGGCATGGTCGAGAAACCCGCGATGGAGGACGCGCCGTCTACGTATGCGGCGGCAGGCCGTTATCTGCTCGATCGCGCCATCTTCGACGCGCTGCGCCGGATCGCACCCGGCGCCGGTGGTGAATTGCAGCTCACCGACGCCATCGCGCTGTTGATCGAGGAGGGTCACCCGGTTCACGTCGTCGTGCACCGTGGATCCCGACACGATCTGGGAAATCCCGGCGGCTACCTGCGCGCTGCGGTTGACTTTGCATTGGACAGCGAGGAGTACGGCCCGTCTCTGCGCCAGTGGCTGATCGATCGTCTGAACCAGCCGTCCGGCGAGTGAGACTCCGGTAGCACAGGGGCGGGTGGACGGGGTGGGGAGGACGAGGTACCACATGCGCTCGGTTGAGGAGCAGCAATCGCGAGTGACAGCCGCCGCGGTGGCGCCCCGGCCAGTCCGGGTTGCGATCTCCGAGGCCCAAGGATTGTTGTGCGCCGAAGAAGTGGTGACCGAAAGGCCGCTGCCCGGCTTCGACCAAGCCGCCATCGACGGCTACGCGGTGCGCAGCGTCGACGTCCTCGCCGCGGGCACGGACATCCGCGGCGAGGATGGTGAGCCCACCGAACTGACCCTCCCGGTTGTCGGGGAGGTGGCGGCAGGATCGCGGCGGCCGATCCGGTTGCAGCCGCGTCAGGCCGTGCGGGTCAACACGGGCGCTCCACTGCCGACACTGGCGGATGCGGTGCTCCCGATGGACCGCACCGACGGCGGGCACGCCCGTATCAAGGTCTACAAGCCGGTCCGTTCCGGCGACTACGTGCGCCGTGCCGGCGACGATGTTCAGCCCGGCGACGTCGCGGTGCGGGCGGGCACGATCATCGGCGCGGCTCAGGTGGGACTGCTCGCTGCCGTCGGCCGCGACAAGGTGCTGGTGCATCCACGTCCGCGCCTGTCGGTCATCTCGGTCGGAGGTGAACTCGTCGACATCCACCGGACACCGGGACCGGGCCAGGTGTACGACGTCAATTCCTACGCGCTCGCTGCCGCGGCTCGCGACGCCGGAGCCGACGTCAACCGGGTCGGCATCGCGATGATGGACCCCCGGCATCTTCGGGAGGTCGTCGAGGGCCAGTTGATTCGCTCGGAGATCGTGGTGATCGCAGGTGCCGTCGGTGGAGGAGCCTCCGACGAGGTCCGCGAAGCACTGTCCGACCTCGGCGATCTGACGGTCGACCGCGTGGCCATGCATCCGGGGTCGGTTCAGGGATTCGGTCAGCTCGGCCGCGACGAGGTGCCCACCTTCCTGTTGCCGTCGAACCCGGTGAGCGCGCTCGTGGTGTTCGAGGTCATGGTGCGACCGATCATCCGGATCGCGCTGGGTCGTCGTCACCCGATGCGGAGGATTGTCACCGCTCGCGCGGTGGCTCCGATCACCTCCATCGCGAACCGGAAAGGATTCCTGCGTGGCCAGCTCATGCGGGACGAAGAGACGGGGGAGTACCTCGTCCAGGCGCTCGGCGGGGCACCTGGCGCCTCGTCGCACCTGCTGGCGACCTTGGCCGAGGCCAATTGTCTGGTTCACTTGGAGCCGGAGGTAACCGAGATTCGCGCCGGAGAAGAGGTTGAAGTCGCCTTCCTTGCACAACGGGGCTGAGCGGAAAGTGTCCGTTCATCCGGGTTGGCCGGCCAGGGTCGGCCCACTGCGGGTCCGCGCCGGCCGAGTGACCCTGCGTCCCATTCGGTTACGGGACGCCGCCGTATGGAGCAGGTTGCGCATCGAGAATCGTGAGGACCTCGAGCCGTGGGAACCGACCGGGCAGGCCTCATGGGCCGACCGGCACCACGTCACGGCGTGGCCGGGGCTGTGCTCGAGCCTGCGAGCGGAGGCACGCCGGGGCCGGATGCTGCCGATGGTCATCGACGTCGACGGCTCCTTCCGTGGCCAGATCACGGTCGGCAACATTGTCCGCGGAGCGTTGTTCTCGGCGTGGATCGGCTACTGGGTGGACAAGTCGGTGAGTGGCCACGGGGTCGCGACGGCGGCGCTCGCCCTCGGCCTGGACCACTGCTTCGGTCCGATGGGTCTGCACCGGGTCGAGGCCACCGTGCGGCCTGAGAACCTCGCGAGCCGCGCCGTCCTGCAACACGTCGGCTTCCGCGAGGAGGGACTGTTGCGGCGATACCTCGACGTCGACGGCCAATGGCGAGATCACTTGCTGGTGGCGATGACTGTCGAGGAGGTCCCCGGGTCGGTTTCCGATCGATTGGTGCGCGCCGGACGCGCCAGCTGGGCGTAGTCCCGGGCGCGGAACGGCCCCGCCGGGTTCGCTTCCGGCGGGGCCGTTGGGCCGTGTCACACGATGACCGTCAGACGATGATTGCTTCTCCGTAGCTCATGAGGACGTCGTCAGAGAGGTCGGTGGTCGAGGTGAACAGTGCGTACGAGCGCACCGACACCAACCCGACTGCGCCGTCGAGATCGAGGTGGATGTCACGAAGGGTGATCGCGCACTGCGTGTACACGCACTCCTTCTGCTGTACCGCGACCGTCGCGATCTCGCCGGGGAGGACCTCCAAGGCGATCGCGCCTTCGATCGGGGTCTCGACGGCGAACTCGACCGCCACGTTGTCGAATGGGTTGAAGTCGATGCTCCCGAAGTCGATGGCGACGGCCGCGGCCGGTACGACTCCCGCACCGGCTTCGAGAATGGCACCTGCGAAGTCCACCTGGTAGCCGATCTGGTAGCCGACCTCGAGCACGCCGCCGGTCAATGGGGCGCTGCCCTGACCGGTGACGGTCGCGATGGCTCGCTGGCTGGCGAACATGTCCCGCGACGTGGCGACACCCGACAGCGGGGGAACGCTGTTGATGGATTGTCCTAGCTGTGCGAGGTTGAGTGTCCAGCCGTCCAGGGTTTCGAGTGAGTTGAAACTGTCCGGCTGATAGGTGATCCCGGCGCCTGCGGTGCCGACGGAGACCGTCAGCATGAGCGCCGCGGCCCCCGCGATGACGGCGGTGCCGGATTTGGTGAGCCTACGGCGGAGAGAAGACCGGTGATTCACGCGCATTGGAATTCCTTGTCTTGAGTTTCGGCCGACAGGCGTCGGCCTAGGCCATAGTCGGGACGGCTGCCGAGCGGCTTTCGTCGGGTTCAGTATCCATTCTTTGTCACAGCTTCGTATGATTTCAGCTACGTGTTGTCGCTAATTCGATCAAGGAACCGGCACGTTTTCGAACGCAACTGTCCGATACCTCCCCCTCGTGTGCTTTATCCGGTTTGCCGTATCGGAGACCCGGGGTCGACCCACCGGATCTCGAGCCCGCAATCTCGTTTCGACGAATGATAAGTCAGTGATGGGTGTGGTTTCTGCGAAATCTGAGTCGGCGCGCCTGCGGCAACGGGTGGCTGGATGCCACTACTGTGAGCAGGGTCTTGGCATCATCAGTGCTGGTCGACGAATGGGAGGAGGTCGCCGGTATGCCGAGTTCTTCGATCATCTGGATCGCGCTGGTCGCCGTCTGGCTGTTCGTCCTGGTTCCGATGCTCGTCAACAAGCGACCTCGAATCCGTCAGACGACGGATGCGGCGCTCGCCACCCGGGTGCTGTTTCACGGGGGCCGCGAGCGCCTGGCACGCGGTCCGGCCGTCGGACATCGCAGCGATCCGAATTGGCACTACGAACCCACCGATCACGATGGTGACGACATGTACGCGACACACGCGGAGGACGGAATGGACGTTCACGCCGATTCCGAGTTGATGGATTCCGAGTTGATGGATTCCGAGATGATGAACGACGACTACGAGCGCGACACAGCGCGGGATTTCGTGCCGAGCCGGCGCGGTCGCGGAGGATTCGACCCTGAGGCCGACGCGATCGCGAGCGCGGCGCGGTACCAGTTTCGGCAGCGCGCAGTCCTCGGACTCATGTTCGCAGCGATTCTCACGGCAGCGCTGGCGATGGCTGTCAGCGCCGTAATGTGGTGGGCCTTTGCGGCCTTCAGCTGCAGTCTCGTCGGCTACCTGGGCTACTTGCGCCGTCAGGTCAATCTGGAGCAGGAGATCCGCCGCCGCCGTTCAGCACGCCTGGTCCGCTCCCGACTCGGGGTGGAATCGGACTCCGATGAGGAATTGCGCCTTGTGCCGTCCCGACTGCGTCGTCCCGGCGCCGTGGTGCTCGAGGTCGACGACGAAGATCCGGTCTTCGACCACCTCGAGCATTTCGAGGGGGCTGACGAGTACGAGGAGTATGACGTCTACGACGAATACGGCGACGCGATGCGGCGTGCGTCCGGCATGTGATCCGGTCGCCGCAACGACATAGCCCCGTTTGCTGTGGCGGCCTTGGCCATTACGGTGACGGCTATTACGGTGACGCGGCATTCCGCTCCCGGCCGGCGTGCGTAGCCTGAGCAGGTGATTCGTCGTCCGCCGTCGTGTCCTGTTAGAGTTTGCGAGCGGTCAGCGCTAGTGGGGCCGCAGCTCGGGGCTGTGGCGCAGTTGGTAGCGCGCTTCGTTCGCATCGAAGAGGTCAGGGGTTCGATTCCCCTCAGCTCCACTGGAAAAGAGGCCCCCTCCGGTAGGAGGGGGCCTCTTTGCGTGTTTCGTAGCATCTTTCGCGCGCTGTGGAGTGTATCCGCGCTTCCCCTGTTCAGGTCGATGCGTCTGGTGGAATCTCGGGGAGGCCCTCCGCTGCTCGCAACTTCTCCGCGAGCGTGGTCAGCAGGGACTGTGATTCCTCGGACAGGTCGAATGCGCGGGTCGTGAGCCTGCGCAGCGCGTAGCCCTGCAGCTGTGACAGGAGTTCGAGGTCGTGGTCGACCTTCGCGGCGTAGATGTCGTTGAAGAAGTACGCCGGCTTCACCTTGAAGAACTTCGCGAAGGCCGCGACCGTCTCGTCGGAGGGGTTGCTCCGCTGTCCCGAACGCAATTGCGAGATGTACGGCTTCGAAATCTTGTGGCCATCCGCGATGAGCGCATTCGCCACCTCCGCGTTCGTGTGTGGCTTCCGTCCCGGGGGATGGACGCTCTCGAAGAGCCTGTTGAGCCGCTCAGCGAAGTCAGACATCGCGACGATAGTAACACCGCAGATAGCCATAGGGTAGCTCGAGAATGGTGATTGATCGATTGTTCGATCCGCCAATGCCTCACTCCGCCCGCGACGGTGCAACAGCCCTTTGAAAGCTCAATAGCCTTGCGATAGCTCGACAGGCTCTGGGGTGTGGCGACGACCGCGTGGCGAGTCGGAGGTCTGGAAAATGGAGGTGTCCGTAAGGGAAAATTGGATCCATGGACCGCAGAATGAGCGACAACGAATTGCGCAGGGCGATTCGCGTGCTTCGTGAGCGGGCGGATGAAGCCCGCAGCCACGGGCGTCCCGAGGACGCGGAGGGAATCGAAAAGACCATCCGCGACTATCAGGACGAAATGACACACCGCCTCTGAAGCTTCCGCTCTTCGTCTTGGATCGGTGCCGAAGATCGCCCGGCACCGGCCGCGGCACGTACACTGCCGGGCACGGATCGAAACCGATCGACGAAGGCGGGGGGAACAGCACGCGATGGCGATCAAAACGCTCGACGGTAGGAAGTGTCTGGTCACGGGGGCTGCCAGCGGTATCGGGCGCGCCACCGCGCTCGCTGCGGCCGCCCAGGGTGCGGAACTGTTCCTAACCGACGTCAACGAGGTAGGCCTGGCGGAGACGGTCGCGGCAGTCGGCCACGCGGGCGGCACGGTGAGTTTCTCGCGCGCGTTCGATATCTCCGACTTCGACGCGGTCACCGCCTTCGCGGACACGATCCACGAGCAGTTCGGCAGCCTCGACGTCGTGATGAACGTCGCTGGGATCTCCGCGTGGGGCACCGTCGAGAATCTCGAGCATCGCCACTGGAAGTCGATGGTTGATGTGAATCTGATGGGGCCGATCCATATCATCGAACGATTCGTGCCTCCGATGATCGCGGCTGGACGGGGCGGTCATCTGGTCAATGTCTCGTCGGCGGCGGGCCTTCTAGCGCTGCCATGGCATGCCGCATACAGCGCCAGCAAGTTCGGATTGAGGGGTGTGTCCGAGGTGCTGCGCTTCGACCTCAAGCGACACGGCATCGGTGTGAGCCTCGTCGTTCCCGGAGGGGTTCGTACGCCCCTTGTGGGCACGGTCGAGATCGCGGGCGTGGACCGCTCCGATCCACGGATCATGAAGCTCACCGGTCTGTTCGAGAAGCGAGCCGTCACGCCCGAGCGGGTGGCCGATTGCATCCTCGCCGGCATAGAGAAGAACCGCTTCATGGTGTACACGTCGACGGACATCCGCTTCGGGTATTGGTGGGCCCGAAAGTTCGCGCCCCCGTACGAGTTCGTGATGCAGAAGGCCAACGACCAGTTCAGTAAGCTGCTGTAGTCACCGGGGCTTGCCACCGGTCCCAGGGACCGCGTCGGGCGACGAAACGACAATTACGACAACACTTCTCGCGAACGGGGCTTCCGCACCTGAACCGGCTCGAGTGGGTTCATTCAAGCTCGACATCGAGGTCTCGGGCGCCCGGTCCTTCCTCTCCCAGTTCGTCGTGCGGATTCGCCAGCGCGCAATTCGGGAGGGAGAGACATCCGCACCCGATGCAGTTGGTCAGATCGTCACGCAGTCGCGTGAGCTGTTCTATCCGGCGGTTGAGGTCGGAGTGCCAGTGGTCGGACAGGCGGGCCCAGTCGTTGCGGGTAGGCGTGTGGCCGTCGGGCAAGATCGCGAGCGCGTCGCGTATCTCCGCGAGCGGGATACCGACACGCTGTGACACCCGGATGAACGCGACTCTGCGCAGCACGTCGCGCTTGTACCGACGCTGGTTGCCGCTCGTCCGACGGCTCGAGATCAGGCCCTCACGCTCGTAGAACAGCAGCGCCGAGACCGCCACTCCGCTGCGGTCGGACAGCTGTGCCGGGGTGAGCTCTTTGGCGTTCCAATCCTGCATGTCCACGGCGTCGGGCCTCCCAGTGCCGATAGCCCCGACGATAGTCGAGGATTGTGGGGTGCCGAGAGTCGTGTGCGGGACTACCGTTTAGCCATGAGCGCGCGAGAGCGACCCGCGTTGGGCGTCGATACCGAAGTGGGAACGCTGCGGGCGGTGCTGCTGCATCGCCCCGGCGACGAGCTCAAACGCCTCACGCCCCGCAACAATGATCAACTTCTGTTCGACGGACTGCCCTGGGTTGATCGCGCCCAGGACGAGCACGACGCCTTCGCCGACGTGCTGCGCGGCCATGGCGTTGAGGTGCTGCTACTAGCCGACCTGCTCACCGAAACCCTGACGACGAGCGGGGCGGCGCGCATGCAGGGTATCGCGGCTGCAGTGGACCCACGCAAGCTCGGACACGCGCTGGCCGAGGACCTGGCTGCCCACCTGCGAGGTGTACCCGCCGTCGAATTGTCCGCGATCCTCACCGCCGGCATGACGTTCGACGAGTTGCCGATCGGCACTGGCGCTGCGACGCCCTCGTTGGTTCGTCTGATGCATCACGGTGCCGACTTCGTCATCGACCCCCTGCCCAATCTGCTCTTCACGCGGGACTCGTCGTTCTGGGTCGGTGGCCGGTTCGCGATCACCTCGCTTGCACTCGCGGCGCGGGTGCGGGAGGCGTCGTTGACCGATCTGATCTACGCGCACCATCCGCGATTTCGCGGAGTGCGGCGCGCATACGAATCGCACACCGCACCGGTTGAGGGCGGAGACGTGTTGCTGCTGGCACCCGGCGTGATTGCAGTGGGAGTTGGGGAACGTACCACGCCGGCAGGTGCGGAAGCGTTGGCACGCAGTGTGTTCGAGGACGGGCTCGCGCACACCGTGCTTGCGGTACCGATCGAGCAGACCCGAGCGTCGATGCACCTCGACACGGTGCTGACCATGGTCGACTCCGACACTGTGGTGATGTATCCGGTAGTGCGGGATACATTGTCGGCGTACACAATTAGATACAAGGACGGGCTGGTCGCCATCGGTGGGCCGGAGCCGTTCCTCGAGGCCGCCGCGGTCGCGATGGGCATCGACAAGCTTCGGGTGATCGACACGGGGCTCGATCATGTTGTCGCCGAACGTGAGCAGTGGGACGACGGGAACAACACCCTCGCCCTGGCGCCCGGTGTCGTTGTGGCGTACGAGCGAAACGCCGAGACGAATGCCCGGATGGAGGCGTCCGACATCGAAGTGGTACGGATAGCGGGGTCCGAACTGGGGTCAGGCCGGGGCGGACCAAGGTGCATGGCGTGCCCACTCGCTCGCGATCCGTTGGGCTGACTACCGATCTAGAGGATCTCGCGCACCTTCTCGTAGGGGCGCGCCAGGACGGTGCCACGATCGGTTACGACGATCGGCCGCTCGATGAGGATCGGGTGGTCGACCATCGCTTCGAGCAGTTCGTCTTCCGTAGCCGTCGCCAGCCCGAGTTCTTTGTACAGTGCTTCCTTCTTGCGGATGGCCTCGCTCGGGCGCAGGCCGGCGTCGTCGAGGAGTTTGCGCAGGCCGTCTCGGGAGGGCGGCGTGTCGAGGTACTTGACGACGGTCGCCGTGACGCCGGCTTCCTCGATGAGCTTCAGCGTGTTCCGCGACGTGCTGCAGCGGGGGTTGTGGTAGATCGTCGCGGTCTTCGCGGTGCCCGTCTTCGTGGTGTCCGTCTTCGTGTTGTCGCCTGTGCCTGCCATGCAGCCATTGTCCACGGGACAATGGGCAGTGAGCGCGTGCACCATGTCGAACCCGACCCAAGGAGTCCACCATGACCGATCGACGGATCGTCATCGCAGGCGGCCACGGCAAGATCGCCCGGCACCTGATCAAGTTGCTCACCGCCTCGGGAGACCGAGCAGTGGCGCTGATCCGAAATCCCGAACACGAGGGTCCAGTGCGTGCGCTCGGGGCATATCCGGCGATCGTGGACCTCGAGAACGCCACCGTCGACGAGGTCGCGGAATTGATGCGCGGTGCCGATGCCGTGGTTTTTGCCGCTGGCGCCGGACCGGGCAGCGGTTCCGCTCGCAAGGACACGGTCGATCGTGGCGCGGCGGTGCTGACCGCGGAGGCCGCCGAGCGTGCCGGGGTGCGGCGCTACGTGCAGGTCAGCTCCTTCGGTGCCGGGGAGACCGTCCCGGAGGGCATCGACGAGGTGTTCGCCGCTTATCTTCAGGCGAAGACGGCGGCCGAGGAGGACCTGCGCCGACGCGACGGCTTGGACTGGACGATCCTGCGTCCGGGTGGTCTCACCGACGAGGATCCGACCGATGAGGTGACGCTCACCGAGCCACCGCTCGAGCGTGGGACCGTGTCACGGGCCGACGTCGCCGCGGTCGTCGCGGCCCTCCTCGGGTCGGGACAGGACAGCCACCCGCCCGTGGCGGTGGGCCGTACGTTGATGCTGACCGAAGGCACGACGCCAGTCCACGACGCCGTGGCCGCGTTACCGTGAATCCATGCGTTCTAACGGCGGCTGCGACGAAAGGGGTGTCCGTGGAGATCGAGATCGACCACGACTCGGGTGTACCGCCGTTCGAGCAGTTGCGGGTGCGCATCCTCGAACTCGTCCGAAGTGAAGAGCTGGTCGCGGGGACGAAGATCCCCACCGTGCGCAAATTGGCCGCCGACCTGGGCATCGCGCCCAACACGGTGGCCCGAACGTATCGAGAACTCGAGCAACTCGGGGTGATCGAGACACGAGGGCGGCTCGGGTCCTTCGTCGCCACGTGCGGCGATCCGACGCGGGCGAAGGCGCAGCAGGCGGCTACGGAGTACGTTGCAGCGGTACGTCGGATGGGGATTTCCGACGAGGACGCGGCGACCTTTGTCCTGACCGCACTCAAGGGGCCCTGAATCTCGAATCGAAGCGGACTCTCGAATCGAAGCGGACTCTCGAGTCGAAGGGGAATCCGCGGGTCGAATCAGAATCCGCGGGTCGAATCAGTAGGTTCAGTCCGTAGGTCTCGAGCGGACAGCTGCTCCGCGTGTCCATTCTCATCCGGAGGACTCTCATGAACTCGGCAACGTTCCGCGACGTTACCCTGCTTCTCGGCCGAATCGGAATCGGTGTCATCTTCATCGCTCACGGTTGGCAGAAGTTCTTCGACTTGGGCATCAGCGGCACTCAGGCCATGTTCACGGACATGAGCGTCCCACTCGCCGACATCGCCGCGATCATTGCCGCGACATTCGAGTTGGTCGGCGGAGTGGCACTGCTGATCGGATTCGCGGCCCGTATCGCCGGCGTCCTGTTGTTTCTGGTCATGCTGGGAGCGTTCTGGTTCGTTCACGTCGGAAACGGCATCTTCGTCGTCGACGGCGGCTATGAGTTGGTGCTTGCGCTGGGCGCCGGGTCGCTGATGATCGCCGGAGTGGGAGCCGGTCGTTTCAGCGTCGATGCATTCGCCGGCAAGAACTCCCGCATCCTTTCCCCCTCATGATCTATGCCCCGTCGTGATTGGGGGCCCGCCACGATCGAGGCGCAGGTTGGTACCGACCGTCAACGCCAGCTCGGCAGCCACAGCTGCCATTGCCATATCTCCGGGGTGATCGGCAAGGCCGTGAGGATCGGGAACAGCCACACGAAATTCGCGACCGCGAGCCCCAGGTACAAGCAGACGGCGAGCAGTCCGGTGCCCCGTCGCTCGGGTGAGGCACTCGCGCTGCCGAGGATCTCGCCGAGGATGAGCGCGATCGCCATCACGAAGAACGGAGCAAGTGGGACCGCGTAGAAGTAGTACATCTGCCGGTCCAGTGTCGCGAACCAAGGCAGGAGCGCGGCGGCGTAGCCGGTGAGCACCGTCGCGTACCGCCAATCGCGGCTGATGAACGTGCGCCAGAGCCCCCACGCGAGCACCGGCACCGCCAGCCACCACATCGCGGGCGTGCCGATCAGCATCACTGCCTTGACGCAGTCTGATCCGCCACATCCGGACACGTGGTCGCCTTCGGCGAAGTAGTACAGCATCGGGCGCAGACCCATCGGCCACGTCCACGGTTTCGACTCCCACGGGTGGTGGTTGCCCGCCGAATTCGTCAGGCCCGAATGGAACTCGAGTACCTTCCCGCTGTAGTACCACAGCGACCGCAGGGCGTCCGGTACGAACGCGAACGATCCGCCGGTACCGATCTGGTTGCCGACCGCATGCCGGTCCACACCGGTTTCGCTCGCGAACCACGGGCCGTAGGTCGCCAGGTAGACGGCGAGGGGTACGAGCACCAGCGCGTACAAGGACGGGCCGATGTCCCGGACGGCGGTCCCCACCCATGCTCGGCGAACCCCGTACGCGCGGCGCGCGGCGATGTCGAAGCCGACACACATCAGTCCGAAGAAGGCGATGAAGTACAGGCCGGACCACTTGGTGCCGCACGCAAGTCCGAGCATGATGCCCGCGCCGAACCGCCACCACCGCACGCCGAGGCGAGGACCGAAGGCCGAGACGGCGATTCGGCCCTCTGAGTGGACCCTGGCCATTCGCTCCCGTACCTGATCGCGATCGACGACAAGGCAGCCGAGCGCTGCGACGGCGAACAGTGCCAGGAAGATGTCGAGCATCCCGAGCCGCGACGAGACGAACGTGACGCCGTCGACGATCAGAAGAAGGCCGGCGACCGCGCCGATCAGAGTCGATCGACTCAGGCGCCGGACGATCCGGACCACCAGCAGCACCAGGATCGTCCCGGCGAGAGCCGACGCGAAGCGCCAGCCCCATGCGTTGTAGCCGAAGAGTGCCTCGCCGATCGCGATCAACTGCTTGCCGACCGGGGGATGCACCACCAGCCCATAGGCCGGGTTGTCCTCGAGCCCGCCACCGGTGAGGACTTGCCAGGCCTGTGGTGCGTAGTGCTTCTCGTCGAAGACGGGCGTTCCGCCGTCGGTCGGGTAGTTGAGCATCGCGAACCGCGTGATCGCGGCGAGAGCCGTCACCACCAAGGTGACTATCCAGCCGCGCATGCGGTCGGTGGGCCCGAAGTCGGGGGTGGGTGCGAGCGGTGCCGGACTGACCAAATGAGCGCTGCCGGACGACGGCACGGGGCGCTCGTCCGTCAGTTGGGTCACGTGTCGATCGTAGGCTGTCACCCATGGCTGGTCGTCTCATCCTCGCCGCGACGCCGATGGGCGACATCGGTGACGCCTCCGATCGGTTGCGCGCCGCGCTCGGATCCGCCGACGTCGTCGCGGCGGAGGACACCCGGCGGACCAAGGCCCTCGCGGCAGCCCTGGGGGTCACTGTTACCGGTCGAGTCGTGAGCTTCTACGACCAAGTCGAGGTCACCCGGTTGCCTGCGCTCGTCGCGGACATCGAACAGGGGCGCACTGTCTTGCTCGTCACCGACGCGGGGATGCCGTCGGTGAGTGATCCCGGCTACCGACTCGTTGCGGCGTGTGTCGGGCGCGACCTTTCGGTGACGTGCTTACCGGGACCGTCCGCGGTCACGACGGCGCTGGCGCTGTCGGGGCTCCCGGTCGAGCGATTCTGTTTCGACGGGTTCCCTCCGCGCAAGAAGGGGCAGCGTCGCGCGTGGCTGGAGACGTTGCGGACCGAGTCGCGAGCATGCGTGTTCTTCGAGGCGCCGCACCGGTTGGCCAGCTGCCTCGCCGACGCAGTGGACGTCCTCGGCGGGGAGCGTCGTGCGGCCGTCTGTCGGGAGCTGACGAAGACCTACGAAGAGGTCCGCCGCGGATCCCTTGCCGAGTTGGCGGACTGGGCGGTCGAAGGTGCCCGCGGCGAGATCACGGTGGTCCTCGAGGGCGCGCGCCCGGCCGCGGTGGCTCCCGAGGATCTGATTGCGGAGGTAGAAGGTCTCGTTGCCGACGGGGTCCGACTCAAGGATGCGTGTGCACAGGTAGCAACCAATGGCGTCTCCAAGAGAGAGCTCTACCAGACGGTGCTTGCTGCGCGCCGGGACTGAGCTTGCTGCGCGCCGGGACTGAGGCTGCCGGGCTGTGAGACTGGGGTGCGGCCCTGCCGTCCCCCTGCCGACGTATCCGGATCGGCGGGGCCGCACCCAATAGCAACGTCAGCCCCACGATCGCCACGTGTTCCCGCTGGGGCTACCCCTCGTTTTCTTCAGCCCCGACAGGCAACACGCTCCGGCTCGGGGCCGTTGTGCCTCGACGTCGACTTTGCCTCGTTCGCCCATGGCCCCGAAACCGAAGGGTCCGCACGGGGCGCTATCATCGCTGCTCGCGTGCGGCGAGGAATTTTTCCGCAGCGGAACTAGAGCGGATATCCGCGCCCTCGGGGAGCACGAAATTGGCCGCGGAACTGGGCGCGGAACGGGGGAGCGAGGATCGAGGAGGAGTACGGGCGATGGCGTCCGAGAAGAAACTGGAGTCCGGCACGAACCCGGCCGTCTCGCCGGCGCGCTTGTTCTTCGCCGACCAACTACGGCTGTTGTTCGCGACCGCCGGCGGCCCACCGCTCAAGAAAGTCGTATCCGAAGCTGCGGCACTCACCCGGTCGATGGGAGGAGACAAGCCTGCGTCGGTCCAGCGGCTGAGCGACTGGCGGTCCGGCAAGCGGGTACCGGCCACGTTCGAGTCGGTTCGGCCGGTCCTCACGGTCCTCATCCGGACCGCCGATTCGCTCCACGATGGCCCGCCGCCGACGGACGGGCTCTTCTCGCTGCGGAAGTGGGAGGCGTGGTGGCGGAATGCCAACGCAGTCACCTCCGCGCGTTCCGTCGGCGACAGTGCCGAACCGACCGTCCAGGAACTTCCCGCGGGCGCGCGGCCCTATCGAGGACTCGCGCCCTATCGGGAAATGGACGAGCGGTTGTTCTTCGGACGACGACCCAGCGTCCGCAGACTGGTCAGCACCGTGTTGGCGGCTCACGGCCAAGGCATGGTCGTGGTCACCGGAGCGTCGGGTGTCGGCAAGTCGTCATTGGTACAGGCGGGCCTGATTCCGGAACTGCGTGGTCGCAGCGGTGGAAGCGAGCACGAAACTCCTTTCGCGCCCGTTGTGTTCGCGCCCGGGGCGCACCCGCTCGCCGTGCTCGTCGCCGCGATTCCTGAAATAGGCGATTGCGTCGCGGCGCCCGACCACGAGCAGGTCGGCCAAGCTCTGCGCCGCGCCGCGGAGCGGGTGGGTGCCAAGCAACTACTCCTCGTCGTCGATCAGATCGAGGAACTCTTCACCCAGTGTGACGACGCCGAGGAGCGAGCACGGTTTCTGACGGTGCTCGACCACGCTGCGATCGAACTGCCTGGTCAGGAGCCGTCCGAGACGGCGTCTGTCGTCGCGACAATGCGGTCTGACTTCTACGCGCAGGCGCTCTCCTACCCCGTGCTCGCGTCCGCACTGGAACAGCGCAGCAAGACGGTCTCGCCGCTGCGCCACGAAGACGTCGTCGAGGTCATCACACAGCCCGCCCAGATGATCGGGCTCAAGCTCGAGGCCGGCCTGGTCGACCTGATCCTCAACGATCTCGGTGTGCTCGCCGCCGGCGAGGGGAGCAGCACCGTACTGCCCCTGGTTTCCCACCTTCTCGACACGATGTGGGAACGGCGGCACGGTGGCCAGCTGACCATCGCGGATTACCGCGCAACCGGTGGCGTGCGCGGCTCCATCGCGTCGGCCGCCGAACGTGCGTGGGAGCAACTCGGTCACCAGGAACGTGCTCTCGCCAGGTCGATCACGGTGCGCCTGGTGTATGTCACGAACACCGGCACCGACGTGAAGAACCGTCGTACGCTCGAACAGCTCGTCGCCTCCGAAGGCGACGACGCCGGCGTCGCACGCCGAGTGATCGATCACTTCGTCAACGCGAGGGTGCTCGTTGTCGACGGCGACAAGGTCGAGTTGATTCACGACGCGGTGATCGTCACTTGGCCCAGGCTCGCGAACTGGATACAGGAAGACCGCTCGTACTCGGCGCTGCGGCAACAGGTCGAGACCGATGCTCTCCACTGGGAGAACGCCAAGCGTAGTAACAGCCTGCTGTACCACCGCGGACGGCTCGACCTGCTCTCCGAGCACGCCGCCAGGCGGTCCGACACCATCGCACCCCCCGAGACCCTGCTGCGCGAGGTCGCGGCACCTCTGACGCCCGCGGCCTCCGACTTCCTCGACGCGTCCGTGCGTCAGGTTCGTCGGCAAGTGAGACTCGAGCGGACCGTTATGGCGGCTCTCACGTTCTCGACCATCATCGCGGTCGTGATGGGCGTCGCGGCGCTCGGGGCCAAGTCGCGTGCCGAGAACGAGCGCAGTACAGCGCAGTTCCAGCAGGTCGTGGCTCTGGCAGACGCCCTCCGCGAGAGCGACCCGACCACGTCCGCGCAGTTGTCGCTCGAGGCCTGGCAGATGCGCCCCGGAAGTAACGACGCGTTCTCCCGGCTGGTGGCCACCGAGAACACCCCGATCTCACGCGCCCTGGCCGGCCACACCGGGCCCATCTACGGGGTGGCTATCTCGCCGGACGGGCATCTGCTCGCGACTGCGAGCGACGACCGGACGGTGCGGTTGTGGGATTTCGCTGATCCCTCCGACCCCGTCCAGGTGGGCCCCGAGCTGGGCGGATCCGATCAGTACATGGCCTCGGTGTCGTTCAGCCCGGACGGCCGACTGCTAGCGGCGGGCAGCGGCGATGGGAAGGTCTGGATCTGGGACATCACCAGCCCTTCGGAACCGAGAGCGCTCGTCGACGGGGTTCGGGCCGCGCCCGGCGCGGTCCACAACGTGCGATTCAGCCCCGAGGGTCGATTGCTCGCGGTTCCCCACGATGACGGCTCCGTGACGCTGTTCGATACTTCCGCCCCCGCTATCGGCGAGCTGCCCACCTGGACGCTGCGGGGTCATTCCGGCGCGGTGCGGACGGTCTCGTTCCGGGGTGAGACGATCCTCGCGACTTCGAGTGACGACCGCACTATCCGGTTGTGGGACATCACCGATCCCGCGCGCCCGGTCCAGATCGGGCGTGAGCTGTCGGGCTTCGACGATGTCGTGCACTCGGTCGCGTTCAGTCCCGATGGTCGCAGCCTCGCCGCCAGCAGCGACGACGGACTGATCCGCATCTTCGACACCACCGACCTTGCCAAGGTCCGGCTGATCGGTGCACCTGTCTCGGCCCATACCGGCGGGATCTGGACCATCGCGTTCGCTCCTGACGGGACGACGCTCGCGAGTGCATCGTGGGACGGGACCGCGAAATTGTGGTCGGTGGATCGGGCGACGCGCGCGCTGCGCGAGATGAAGCCGGGCCTCACCGGAAACGGTGGCGGTGTGCCCGCGCTCGCGTTCTCCCCGGACGGGTCCACGATCGTGACCGGCGGCCAGGATTCGCTGGTCCGGATCTGGACACTGGCGCCCGGCACAGTCCCAGTGTCCGGTGCGGCCATGACGTTGCCCTCGATGAATCGGGACGGATCGCTGCTCGTGACTGCCGGGTACGACCCAGCGGTGAGACTGTGGTCGGTCGACAAGCGGGGCCAGGTGGAGCCGACCGGGACGATAAGGGTTCCGCGTCCGTTTGGCGGCGCGAACGTCGCGGTACTCTCTCCGAACGGCAGGATCCTCGCCACCACACAGACCTCGGGTGGGCACGTCCAGTTGTGGGACGTGCACGATCCGGGCCGACCGGTGCGGTTCGGGCCGCCCATCGCCACGGACACCCGTTTCACGTTCGAGATGGCGTTCAGCCCGGACGGCCGGACACTGGCGATCGGCGACGACGACTTCAGCGTCGCACTGTGGAACATCGAGGATCCCCGTGCGCCGGTCAAGATCGGGTCGAGCCTGACAGGTCCGGGCAATCTCGTGCGCACCGCACAGTTCAGCCCAGACGGTGACCTGCTCGTGGCGGCAAGCGCGGACGACAACGACATCCATGTATGGGATGTCACCGACCTGTCTTCCCCGACTCCGCGTCCGCTGCGGGGTGCCGGGCACGAGGGTGGCGTGAACGCGCTGGCATTCAGCCCCGACGGCTCGACACTGGTCACCGCGAGTGACGATCACACGCTGCTGCTGTGGGATCGCGGTGAGGACGGCGGGTTCACCCAACGTGCCGAACCCCTGCGCGGTCACACCGGCACCGTGTACAGCGTCGCGTTCAACGGCGACGGTTCGCTTGTCGTCAGCGGTGCTGTCGACGGCTCGGTCCGATTGTGGGACATCGCGGACGACAACGGCGAGCCAGTCGGCGGACCGCTGACGACGATCGGTAAGGGCCGCTGGCAGGTGGCGTTCCTGCCGCGGGTCGATCTGGTGGTCGCCGGTGGCGGTGACGGTGTGTTGCGTACGTGGCGACTCGACGCGGACTCCGTCACCACCCGGATCTGCACTGCTACGTCCGAACCGGAACCGGATCAGTCCGGGAGCATCGAGATGCCTGAGTTGGGGCGTGGTGTGTGCGTGGAGCCGTGAGTGTCACGATGCTCTTCGCTTTGTCGAGGCATTCCTGCCATTCGGCGTCGGGATCGGAATCGATCGTGATCCCGCCGCCGACGCCGAGTCCCACGTCGCCGTTCACGTCGAACTCGACCGTGCGGATCGCGACGTTGAGTTCGAGGCCCGCGACGGGGCTGTGCATTCCGACCGTGCCGCAATAGACGCCGCGCGGGTCCGGTTCCCAGACCGAGAGGAGTTGTCGAGCTGAGTGTTTGGGGCACCCGGTGACAGACGCCGGCGGGAAGGTGGCCCTCAGTAGCTCCCCGGTGTCGACCGAGTCGGGAACCGTCGCTGCCACGGTGGAGACCAGATGCCACACCCCCGGAGCTGGTTTGACCCGCAAGAGATCGGTCACGCGGACCGATCCCGGTTCGGCGACCCTTCCGAGATCGTTGCGGACGAGGTCGACGATCATCACGTTCTCGGCGACATCCTTGACCGAGTTGCGCAGCAGCGCGGGATCCGCGTCGAGGGGGAGGGTGCCCTTGATGGGGCTCGAGGTGACGGTCCGGCCGCGCCGCGAGAGGAAGAGTTCCGGTGACAGCGAGGCGACGGCGCCCCACCGACCCTGCACGAAAGCCGCACGGGCGGGCCGGGTCCGATCGACCGCTTCGGAAAAGAAGTCGACGGGTCGACCCGAACTCGAGCCGTGGAACCGTGCGCACACGCACGCCTGGTAGACGTCTCCGCGGGCGATACTGTCGAGGCAGTCCTCGACGCCTCGGCGGTGCGCATGCCGGTCAGGTTCGGTCCAGTCGATGTGCCACGGTGCAGGGGGAACCTCCGGGCGGAGCACCGCCCGAGCAACGTCGTCGGGGCACGGCTCGTCCAGAAGGCTCTCGAACCACCAACATCCCGACGAGTCCAGGCGCACGACGTGATCGGTCCAGCCGCCGGCCGCGGCCGGCAGTGCACCTCTCCGGTCGGGGTAGCCGAGGTAGCCGATCCATCCGCCGCCGACGAGTGGTCCGTCGGCTGACGAAGCTTCACGCGTGACGCGTGGCGGGAGGGCGAACGCGGTGTCGGGGTCGCATGGTTCCGCCCGGACACTGGGCGCGATGACGGCCGCAGTGTCGAACCATCGCCCGATCAGGCCGGCCGGCGGTGGAAGCTGCCGCGACCGAGCCCGCCGAGCCAGCGCCCGGAGCACGTCGGCGGCCCGACCACCGTCTCCGAGTCGCTCGATCCGCATTGGTCCAGCTTTCCATGGGCCGACGGTTCTGCCCGCACCGGTCCGCGGCGGCGACCCGGCACGCACCCCCGGTGCGGCAGTGCGTCATCGGGTGATCCGGCGTTCGCCTGCTGCCACCGAGGCGCGATCAGCGGCGGACTGACCGGCGAACCATCCGTCGGCGTCGACGCTTCGACTTACGGACGCTCTGGTGGCAGGGAACAACCGGTCGAACTCGGCGTCGACGGCCGCGGAGCGCATGGCCAACACCGGGAGCAGGTCGTCGATCCGCACATTCGCGTCCACGGCGGCTTCGGCGGTGGCGCGACTGTCGGTCTCCTTTAGTCGCTGACCGATACGCACCGCGAAACCGAATAGGAACGCCTTGCGAAATGCCCCTGTCCGGGACGTTCCCCGCTCGTCCGCGCCAGCCGCATGCATCGCCCGGGTCGCCTGGACCAGCAGCGACGTGAACAGCAGGTCGACCTGCTCGAGGTCGACTGGGCTGCCGACGACGGTCGCGATCGCGAACCTGTCGAACCACACCGTCCGTACCCGGTTCGCCTCGCCGATCGCCGTCAGTAGATGCACTTTCTCCCGTACGTACGGGTTGTCGAGATGGATGCGGTGGCTGCGCACCGCGAGGGATACCGGGTCGACGCCGTTGTTGTCGACGCTGTCGAGGAGCGCGGCGCTTATGGCGTATCGCGTCATGAGGTCCTGGGCCTTGGCCGTGAGTGTCTCTGCTTCCTCGACGAATTCGGTGGCCTCGGCCTTGGCCAGCAGTCGGCGGATCCTGCTCAGCGCTCTGTGGTCGGTGGCCTTTGCGTCGGGTGCGTGGTGTTGGACTCGCACGTCAGGCCACGCCGACGGGGGTTCGCACAGCCGGTTCAGGCGGGGGAACTCGAGCCAAAGCGCCGTCAGGTCGACCCACTCGCGCACCCCGATCTGCCAGTCGACCGCGTCCAGGGCCGTTGCGAAGTCGTCGGGCTCACAGCGCGCCGGCAGTCCCTCGGCGAACCGTGCCGCGTCGGGTTCTGCATCCGCGATCCGTGAGAGTTGCATACGCCAGTCCTGCGGCGCCAGCGCTTCTGTCTGCGATGCGCGTGCCTCGAACAGCAGCGCGGCGGCAGCAGTCGGGGCAGTTCTGGTTCCCAGCGCGCGACGGGTGACATGCATGATGTCGGCCGGCTGCCAGCCCCGCTCGTATGCGCCGGCGAGCGCGGTGATGAGTCCGGCCGCCGATCGGTGCCGTGGTGGTACGTCGGTGAGGCGATCCCCTGTTCGAAAGTATGTTCTATTTCTCCCCATGCGTGCGAGTGTGCACGGGTGGACCGACAACTTTCGGTGAATGATCACTCAGAGCCGCCCAGAGCCAGTCGGAGCGGCCAGTCGGAGCCGCCACTAGGTGCGGCCGCTCGGAGTGATCACTCGGGAGTCGACTCCTCGACGTAGCGGGGGAACACGCCGACTGGTTTGGGCAGCGCCGCGCCGGGCGCGATGCGCGTGCCGAGATCGGCGAAGGTGCGTGCGTCGGGCGCTTGACCGACCAGGTCGAGGAGTTTCTCGGCGGATCCGGGCATCACGGGCTGAACGAGGAGGCCGACGATGCGCACCACCTCGAGCGTCACGTACAGCACCGTCGCCATCCGGGCGGGGTCGGTCTTGCGCAGTACCCAGGGCTGTTGCTGCGAGAAGTACCGGTTGGTCTCTCCCAGTACCTGCCAGATGGCGTCCAACGCGAGGTGCAGTGCCTGCACGTCGATCTCGGCGCGGACCTTCTCTAGTAGCGCATCCGCCTGCGCCAGCAGTGCGCAGTCCTCGTCGGTGAGCTCGCCGGGTGTCGGGACCTGTGCGTCGCAGTTCTTCGCGACCATCGACAGTGAACGCTGCGCCAGATTGCCCAGCTCGTTCGCCAGGTCCGCGTTCATCCGGGTGACGATCGCCTCGTGGCTGTAGCTGCCGTCCTGGCCGTACGAGATCTCGCGCAGCAGGAAGAAACGGACCGCGTCGAGGCCGTACTGCTCCACCATCGCGAGTGGGTCGACGACGTTGCCGACCGACTTCGACATCTTCTCGCCCCTGTTGAACAGGAAGCCGTGGACGAAGACACGCTCCGGCAGCTCGATGCCCGCCGACATCAGGAACGCCGGCCAGTACACCGTGTGGAACCGGGTGATGTCCTTGCCGATGATGTGCAGGTTCGCCGGCCAGTACTTGCGGAACGTCTCCGAGTCGGTGTCCGGGAACCCGGTGCCCGTCAGATAGTTGGTGAGCGCATCGACCCACACGTACATGACGTGTTCCGGGTTTCCCGGTACCTGGACGCCCCAGTCGAACGTGGTACGCGAGATCGACAGATCTTTCAGTCCGCTCTTGACGAAACTGAGGATCTCGTTGCGGCGCGTGGCCGGCGCGATGAAGTCGGGGTTTTCCTCGTACAGCGCGAGGAGGCGATCCTGGTACTTGGACAGTCGGAACGTGTAGTTCGACTCCTCGGTCCACTCGACGGGTGTGCCGGTCTCGTTGGCTATACGCGAACCGTCGTCGAGGATCGTGGTCTCTTCCTCGGCATGGAAGGCCTCGTCGCGGACCGAGTACCAGCCGGAGTATGTGTCGAGGTAAATGTCGCCCGCCTCGACCATGCGCTCCCAGATCGCCCTGCTCGCCTCGAGATGATCGGCATCCGTCGTCCGGATGAACCGGTCGTACGAGATGTCGAGGGCCTGGTCCATCGCCTGGAACACGTCCGAGTTGCGCGCTGCGAGGTCGCGGACGTCGATGCCCTCCTTGGAGGCGGTCTGCTGCATCTTCAGCCCGTGCTCGTCGGTACCGGTCAGAAAGAACACGTCGTATCCGTCGAGGCGCTTGAAGCGCGCGATCGCGTCCGACGAGATGTACTCGTAGGCATGCCCGATGTGGGGGGCGCCGTTGGGGTACGCAATGGCGGTCGTCAGATAGAACGGGGGCCGGTCCGGTTGGGCAGGCGAGGAGGGCACGGCCGGCTGGGCAGGCGAGGAGGGCACGGCCGGCTGGGCAGGCGAGGAGGGCGCAGTCATGGTGCGCCTACTCTATCGACGTGCCTAAAGATCGTCCTGCCCCGGACCTGCCTGAGCCGCTCTTCCCACTCGTCGACGCCCACACCCACCTCGACGCGTGTGGTGCGACTGACGCCGCGACGGTGGCTGAGATCGTCGACCGCGCAGAGTCCGTCGGCGTCGAACGGGTTGTCACGGTGGCCGACGATCTGGCTGCCGCGCGGTTCGCCGTCGACGCGGCGAACTGGGACAGCCGAGTATTCGCGGCTGTCGCGCTCCACCCGACGCGGGCAAACGCACTCGACGACGCCACCAAAGCCGAGGTCGAGCGCCTCGCCGCGGACCCGCGGGTGGTGGCGGTCGGAGAGACCGGGCTGGATCTCTACTGGCCAGGCAAACTCGACGGTTGTGCCACACCGGAAGAGCAGGAAGATGGTTTCCGCTGGCACATCGACCTCGCGAAGCGTCTCGGAAAGCCGCTGATGCTCCACAACCGCGAGGCCGACGCCGACCTGCTGCGGGTCTTGAACGAGGAGGGCGCGCCCGAGACGGTGATCTTCCACTGCTTCTCGTCCGATGCGGCGATGGCGCGAGCCTGCGTCGAGGCCGGTTACGTGCTGAGCTTCTCCGGCACAGTCAGTTTCAAGAATGCGAAGGCGTTGCGGGAGGCCGCGCTTCTGGTCCCGTCGGATCAGTTGTTGGTCGAGACCGACGCGCCGTTCCTGACCCCTCATCCGTTCCGCGGGGCACCCAACCAGCCCTACTGCCTGCCGTATACGTTGCGGGCGCTGGCCGAGGGGCGTGGCGAGGATCCGGTCGAGCTGGCCAAGGAGTCGACAGCGACGGCCGAGCGGGTCTACCGGCTGCCGTCGCGCAGCTGACGCTCGGCCGCTCCGCCCATTTCTGACCGTTACACACGGGATCCCGCATCTGTGGATGAGGAGTGGGCACCCAGGCTGCCAGCAATACCGTGGCTATTTCGTGGCCGACAGGCGATGTGGTAGAGATCTTTGTGTAAGAAATGTGGCGGCCGACACGGGATAGTTGCCAGATCAACGCCATGTCGTTACCTTGCTGTTATCGAATTTGCTGTCGGCCCCAGGACTTCACGTGTCGCTCTTCGCCCGGATCAACACCGCAAGGTCTCCGCTTCTCTACGTTGTGGTCGCCGCAGTCTTCGCGACGCTGCTGGTCGGTGGTGGGCTGGTCGTGTCCCGACAGAAGACGATCACCCTGGACGTCGACGGCGAATACATCTCGCTCAGCACACTGCAGTCCGAGGTGGGTTCCGCCGTCGAAGCAGCGGGCTATCCGATCGGCGAGCGCGACGTGGTCGCTCCCAACGCCGACTCGATTCTGTCCGACGGCGACACCGTTGTCCTTCGGCGCGCCCGTGAGATCGCGCTGACGGTCGACGGCGAACCGCGCACGGCGTGGTCGACGGCGCTCACCGTCGACGACGCGATGCGCCAACTCAGCCTCGCCGGCGACGCCTACGTATCGGCATCACGCGGCCAGCGCATCCCGATCGAGGGTATCGCGCTCGACGTCGTCAACGCCAAGACCGTGAAGATCTCCGACGGCGGGGCCCCGTCCGTCGAGACACGGGCCGCCGCACCCACGGTCGGCGAGTTCCTCGCCGTCACCGACGCCTCGCTCGAGCAGGGCGACACGGTCGAGCCGGCTCACGACACCGAGCTCACGGACGGCCTCGACATCGTCGTGACCCGCAACCGCACTGAGACGCGCACGGAGACAGAGCCCGTCCCGGCGCCCGAGCATCGCGTCGACGACCCCGAGCTGACCGAGGGGCAGACCGCCGTGGAGAACCCCGGTGTTCCCGGCGAGCGCACCGTGACGATGACGGTCACGACCGTCAACGGTGTCGAGACGGATCGGCAGGAGCTATCGTCTTCGTTGGTCCGCGAGGCCATTCCGGCGGTCGTACGGGTAGGCACGAAGCCCCGGCCGTCGGCACCGTCCGTGTCGGACGGCTCGGTATGGGACCTGCTCGCCCAGTGTGAGGCGACAGGCAACTGGGCGATCAACACCGGCAACGGGTTCTTCGGTGGCCTCCAGTTCACCCAGAGCACCTGGGAAGGATTCGGCGGAACGCAGTACGCGGCGCGCGCGGATCAGGCGACACGAGAGCAGCAGATCGCTGTCGCCATGAAGGTGCAGGCAACCCAGGGATGGGGTGCTTGGCCGGCCTGTACGCGAAAGTTGGGTCTCCGGTAAGGAATTAACGATGTCGTCGCTGGCGAAGATCAACTCGAGCCGCTCGCCGCTGTTGTACAGCGTGGCGGCCGCGACGTTCGCAACCCTGACCGTCGGTAGCGGAATGGCTATCGCTCAACACAAGACCGTCACTGTCGACGTGGACGGCGAATTGATCACGTTGGGCACGATGTCGTCGAACGTCGGTGGCGCGATTTCGGCAGCCGGGTATTCACTCGGAGAGCGCGACCTCGTTGCTCCCGCATCGGATGCGGCCCTGCACGACGGAGACACCGTAGTCCTACGCCGCGGCCGCGAACTCGTGCTCACGGTGGACGGTCAGGAGCGCACCGTGTGGACCACGGCGATCACCGTCGATGAAGCACTCAACCAGTTCCACCTCGCCGCGGACGTGCACGTCTCCGCCTCCCGTTCGCAACGACTCCCGCTGGAGGGCGCGGATCTCGAGGTGCTGAATCCGCGCTCGGTGAACCTGGTCGACGGTGCCACCGACCCGAAGGTGATCCGGCTCGCGGCGCCGACGGTTGGCGACTTCCTCGCCGCACACGGCGCTCCGCTCGAGCAGGCGGACACCGTCGTTCCCCCTGCGGACACCCCGATCACCGACGGCATGACGATCGATGTGACCCGTTCCCGGGTCGAGACCGTGGTGCTCACCGAGCCGGTCGAGCCGCCGGAAGAGCGATTCGAGGATCCGACGATGAACATGAGCCGTTCGGTCGTCGAGGAACCGGGCGTTCCGGGCGTGGCAGAAGTCACATATGAGATCGCCACCGTCAACGGGGTCGAGACCGGTCGCCAATCGGTGGCGACCACGGTCACGACGCCGGCCCAACCCAGCATCGTGCGGGTCGGCGCCAAGCCGGGCACCGAGGTGCCGCCGGTGGAGAACGGCGAGACGTGGGACGCGCTCGCACAGTGCGAAGCTGGCGGGAACTGGTCGATCAACACCGGCAATGGCTACTACGGTGGGGTGCAGTTCAACCAGGGAACTTGGGAACGGCAGGGCGGACTGAAGTACGCGCCGCGTGCGGATCTCGCGACCCGCGAGGAGCAGATTGCGATCGCGACCCGCACGCAGCAGACGCAGGGCTGGGGTGCGTGGCCTTCGTGCAGCAGTCGGTTGGGCCTGCGCTGACCATTCGCTGCGTGCGTTAGGTTCGTCGGGTGTCAGACGCCGCACCGCCCCCTGCCTCACCGCGTGGACTTGCCGCACTGCTCGGTCCCGCCGAGGTTCGCACCCTCGCCGAGGAATTCGGGGTGCGCCCCACCAAGCAACTCGGCCAAAACTTCGTGCATGACGCCAACACTGTCCGCCGGATCGTCACGTCGGCCGGTGTCGGCCCGCAGGACACCGTGCTCGAGGTCGGCCCGGGTCTCGGCTCGCTGACACTGGCGTTGCTCGACGTCGTCGACAAGGTGGTTGCCGTCGAGATCGATCCCCGACTGGCGGCGCGCCTACCCGAGACCGTCGCCGATCGTGCGCCCGAACTGGCCGATCGGCTGAGCGTGGTCGGCGCCGATGCGATGCGGGTGATGCCCCAAGACGTTCCCGGCGAGCCCACCGCACTGGTCGCGAACTTGCCTTACAACGTCGCGGTGCCGGTGCTCCTGCATCTGTTCGCCGAGTTCCCCGGGGTGCGCACCGCGCTCGTGATGGTGCAGTCCGAGGTTGCGGACCGGCTCGCTGCAGCGCCGGGCAGCAAGGTGTACGGCGTGCCGAGCGTGAAGGCCAACTTCTTCGGCACGGTCAAGCGTGCCGGAGCCGTGGGACGGGCCGTGTTCTGGCCCGTGCCGCAGGTGGAGTCCGGTCTGGTCCGCATCGACCGCTACACCGAGGAGCCCTGGCCGTTGGACGCCGCACACCGGCGTCGGGTCTTCGAGGTCATCGACGCAGCGTTTGCGCAGCGTCGCAAGACACTTCGCGCTGCGCTCGCCGGGTGGGCGGGATCGCCCGCGGAGGCGGAGCGACGTCTGGTCGCCGCAAGTATCGAACCTTCCACGCGTGGTGAGAAGCTCGACGCTGCCGCCTTCGTGCGCTTGGCTGCGGCGGCGAAGGCCTCCTAGCCGGTCGACCTGCTGGGCCGCTCGACCTGCACGATTCGTGCCGAACGGTTTCCTTCTATCACAATGATGCGCGCGATCGCTGAGTGAACGATCGCCGGAGCCTGGTCTCCGCCGGAGTGGTTTGAGGGGAAGGTTTGACGAGCGGATGTGGACGTTACTGAAGAGATCGGCCGGTGCAGGCGCCATGGCGGCGACAACGATGCTGGCCGCGGCTTGCGGCGGATCCGCGGACGGCGCTGCGACGGCGGCAGACGCGGCCTCTGAGTCCTCCTCGCCGAGCACGTCGGAGTTGGCTGCCGGCCAGGAAGGCAGCGACCGCGGCGGCAGTGTCGACCTCGATGTCGAGATCGGTGACTGCGTTCGTCTGGGTGGGACCATGGACGATGCCACGATCGCCGAAGCTGCCTGCGGCAGTGTCGAGTCCAACTACAAGGTGGTGGCCAAGGCGAAGGAGACCGAGCAGTGCCCGTCGGACGTCGACCAGTGGTACTCCGAGAGCATTTTGGGTAACGAGCTCGGCGTCCTGTGTCTCGACGTCGATTGGGTGCTCGGCGAGTGCATGAGCGTTCCAGAAAGCGACAACGACGAACCGCAGCGTGTGGACTGCGGCGACCAGGACGCGAGTGATGTCTATCGGGTCGCAGAGATAGTCGAGGGTGCTACCGGCATCGAGCCGTGTTCGGAGGGAGGATTCATCTACGACGAACGACGGTTCACGGTGTGCCTCGAAACGGTTCGCGCGTAGCCGCGACCAGTGGGCAGGCCCGGAGGGGATCGAACGTCGCCCTCCGGGCCTTCGCTTATCGCTTGGCTCCCCGCAACCGCACCGAACGCCCCCCAGCCGCTCGACCTGGTAGCCCGCTCGACCTGCACGATTCGTGCCGAACGGTTTCCTTCTATCACAATGATGCGCGCGATCGCTGCGTGAACGATCGCCGGGGCTTGGTCTCCGCCGGAGTGGTTGAGGGGAAGGTTTGACGAGCAATGTGGACGTTAGTGAGACGATCGGTCGGTGCCGGCGCTGTGGCGGCGGCGACGATGCTGGCCGCGGCCTGCGGCGGATCCGCGGAGGGCACGGCGACGGCGGCAGACGCAGCGTCTGAGTCCTCCTCACCGAGCACGTCGGAATCGGCAATCGCGGGCCAGGAAGGCAGCGACCGTGGTGGCCGGGTCGACCTCGATGTCGAGATCGGTGACTGCGTGCGTCTGGGTGGAACCATGGATTCCGCAACGATCGCCGAAGCTGTCTGCGCCAGCGAGGGGTCCAACTACAAGGTGGTGGCCAAGGCGAAGGACTCCGAGCAGTGTCCGTCGGACGTCGACCAGATCTACTCCGAGAGCATGTTCGGCAGTGATGTCGGCGTCCTGTGTCTCGACGTCGATTGGGTCGAGGGCGGGTGCATGAGCCTGCCCGCCACCAACGACGACGATCCGCAGCGTGTGGACTGCGACGACCCGAACGCGTCCAGCGTCGAGCGGGTGACAGAGATCATCGAGGGTGTCTCCGATCCCACGGTGTGCCCGGAGGGAGGGTTCGTCTACGACGAACGCCTGTTCACGGTCTGTGCCGAAACGGTTCGCGCGTAGCAGCGGACAGCGGGAAGGCCCGGAGGGATAGCTCCCTCCGGGCCTTCGACTGTCGCGCGGTTTATGCGGACGGGCTGAATCGCCGCAGCCGCAGGCTGTTGCTGACGACGAACACGCTCGAGAACGCCATCGCCGCACCTGCGAGCATTGGGTTCAGCAGGCCTGCCGCCGCGAGCGGGATCGCCGCCACGTTGTAGGCGAAGGCCCAGAACAGATTGCCCTTGATCGTGCGAAGGGTTCTGCGGGACAACTCGATCGCGTCGGCGGCCGCCCGAAGGTCACCGCGGACCAGGGTGATGTCGGCGGCCTCGATCGCCACGTCGGTGCCGGTACCCATCGCCAGGCCCAGGTCGGCCTGCGCGAGTGCGGCCGCGTCGTTGACGCCGTCACCGACCATCGCGACCACCTTGCCGTCGGCCTGCAGTCCCTTGACCGCATCGACCTTGTCACCGGGCAACACCTCGGCGATGACGCTGTCGATCCCGACCTGTGCTGCGACAGTCCGGGCGACCACTTCGTTGTCGCCGGTCAGCAGCACCGGGGTCAGGCCCAGTGCCCTGAAGCGTCGCACCGCTTCGGCGCTGGTGTCCTTGATGGCGTCGGCGACCACGAACACCGCACGAGCTCTGCCGTCCCATCCGGCCGCGATCGCGGTCCGGCCCAGCTTCTCGGCCTCAAGCTTGGCGCGGGCGAGGTCGTCCGGCAGGTGCAGTGACCAGTCGGCCAGCAGCGCCTCCCGCCCGGCGACGACGGCGTGGCCGTCGACCACACCCTGCACACCCTTGCCCTCGACGTTGACGAAGTCCTCCACGGCGGGTAGCGGTCCGACGTTGTCGGTTGCGCCGGTGGCGACTGCCTGCGCGATCGGGTGCTCGGATGCGTTCTCGAGGGCGCCAACCAGTCGCAGTGCCTCGTCACGGTCGACGCCATCGGTGGTGATCACGTCAACGAGCGTCATCTTGCCGGTGGTGACGGTGCCTGTCTTGTCGAGCACGATGGTGTCGACGCCCCGCGTGGTCTCGAGCACCTCCGGACCCTTGATCAGCACACCCAGCTGGGCGCCGCGTCCAGTTCCGACAAGCAGCGCCGTCGGGGTTGCCAGACCCAATGCGCACGGGCACGCGATGATCAACACCGCGACCGCCGCGGTGAACGCCGCCTGGAGCGGGCTGCCGGTGGCGATCCAGTACACCAGCGCGCCAATCGAAATCACGATCACGATGGGTACGAACACCCCGGAGATCCGGTCGGCCAGACGCTGGACCTCGGCCTTGCCGTTCTGAGCGTCCTCGACGAGCGCGGCCATCTGGGCCAGCTGTGTGTCGCTGCCCACTCGACGTGCCTGAACGACCAGTCGTCCGCCGGCGTTGACGGTGGCGCCCACGACCTCGTCGCCCACGCCCACCTCGGCAGGCACCGATTCGCCGGTCAGCATGCTCATGTCGACCGCGGAGCTACCTTCGACGACGACGCCGTCGGTGGCGACCTTCTCCCCTGGGCGCACGACGAACAGGTCGCCCACTCGCAACTGGTCTGCGGGGATTCGTGATTCGACACCGCCGCGTAGAACCGAAACCTCCTTGGCTCCGAGTTCGAGCAGCGCGCGCAGCGCGGCGCCCGCGGTCCGCTTCGACTTGGCCTCGAAGTACCGTCCCGCGAGCACGAACGTGATGACGCCGGCAGCGACCTCGAGGTAGATGTTCGCGGAACCGTCCATCCGGTTGATGGTGAACTCGAACGCGTGCCTCAGGCCGGGGGTGCCGGCCGTGCCGAAGAACAGGGCGTACACCGACCACACGAATGCTGCGGACGTGCCCAGCGAGATGAGGGTGTCCATGGTCGCGGTGCGGTGGCGCAGGTTGGTCCACGCCGCGCGGTGGAACGGTAGACCGCCCCACACGATCACCGGTGCGGCCAGCGTCAGCGAGAGCCACTGCCAGTTCGTGAACTGCAGCGGGGGAATCATCGCCATCGCGATCACAGGAACCGACAGGACGGCGGAGACGATCAGGCGGGTCCGCAACGCCCCGAGTTCACGGTCTTGCGAGTCCTCGTCGGCGCCGGATTCGTCGGTGGCTGGGGGCGCCGGCAGAGTGGCGGTGTATCCGGCACTCTCGACGGTCGCGACCAGGTCGTCGGTGCTGACCGTGTCGTCGTACGCGACCTTCGCCTTCTCTGTGGCGTAGTTGACGGTTGCGGTGACACCGTCGAGCTTGTTCAGCTTCTTCTCGATCCGCGCCGCGCATGAGGCGCACGTCATTCCGCCGATCGAGAGCTCGATGGTGTCGCTACGACTGGCAGCGAGATCGCTGACAGGCATCAGAGTCCTCCTTACTGGCTATCGCCGGAGCCCGCGCCGAGGCTCGCGGGGAAGGCGATCGCGAGCTCCCTGGCGTGGGAGCTGGGCGCGATCGACCTTGGCATCGGTTTTCTCAGATCGGCTGGGCCGTGTAGCCCGCTTCCTTGACGGCGGCGGTGACCGCGGACTCGGGGAGCGGGGCAGCGGACGCGACGGTCAAGCGGCCCGACGGCAGGTCGACGGCCACGTCGGTGACGCCGGCGATAGCGCCGACCTCTTCCTTCACCGAGGCGACGCAGTGCCCGCAGGTCATGCCCGTGACGGTGTACTCGGCAGTGCTCATTCTGTTCTCCTTATTCGTTGGTACCACTACCCCGTGCAGGTATCAAAGTACCCCCCGGGGGTATGGCTTGGCAAGAGCTCGGAAGAGATGATCATCACGTCTCGGGAGACTTAGGCAGGTGCGCCGCGAGGGCCCGGACTCCGCTGTGGTTCACTTGTCCACGGTCGTAGTTTTTGTGTTTGTGTTAGTCCACGCTCGCAAATCCTGAAGTTGCGGGCGGACGGATCTCCACTGGGAGATTCGAGCAAGCCGCCGTGTGACACCGGCCCGGGGCCCCGACCGGGGTTCCCGAGTTCGCACTCGGACAAGGTGAGAAAGAAACATGGCAGAAGGCACCGTCAAGTGGTTCAACGCTGAGAAGGGCTTCGGCTTCATCGCGCCTGACGACGGCAGCGCCGACGTCTTCGTCCACTACTCGGCGATCCAGACCTCCGGCTTCCGCACCCTCGAGGAGAACCAGCGCGTGCGCTTCGAGATCGGCCAGGGGAACAAGGGCCCGCAGGCTACGGACGTCACCACTATCTGACATCCATCCGCATCTTGCGATGTGAACGGGGCGCTGCTCGCACGAGTAGTGCCCCGTTTCGCGTATCCGGGAGTCGTGTCCCGATTCGTCTCCTCGGCGGCGCCCGTCGGCGTTAGTGTTCGGCAACACCCGAAGAGAGGGAAGGAGTCGATGTGACGCCCGAAGAACTCAGCGATCGCGCCGAGATCGGTGACGTGCTGCTCCGCTACTTCCGGGGCGTTGACCGGCGGGACTGGGCGCTGGTTCGACGCTGCTTCCACGACGACGCGCAGAACAACTATGCGCCGTTCTATCAGGGTGATGTCGACAACTTCATGCAGTTCCTGGCCGACCCGGCAGGCTTCGGATTGTTCGACCGCACTTTCCACTTTGCCGGGAATCAGCTGATCGAGCTGGCCGGGGACACGGCCGATACCGAGACCTACGCGATGGCGCAGCACACCAACGCGGCCGATGCGGGCAACCCGAACCGCGGCTTCCTCACCGTCTGGCTGCGATACCTCGACCGGTTCGAGCGTCGCGACGGGCGGTGGGCGATAGCCGACCGGCGGCTCGAGGTCGAGTGGATCCGCAACGACGTCGGCGGACACTGGCTGGACGTCCCGGGCCGGACCCCGTCGTAGCGCACTAGGTGGTGGTGTGGCCGGTGAGGCGCGTACTCGGCGCCTCACGTCGAGCGCCTATTGTTGGAACTCGTGCTCTCCGTTGTTCCACGTTCCGTCACCGCGCGGGCGCCGTCCAAGGTCAACCTCCACTTGGCCGTCGGTGACCTGCGTGAGGACGGCTACCACGAACTGACAACGGTCTTCCAGGCGCTCTCGCTCACCGACGACGTGTCCGTCTTCCCCGCTGAGACACTTGCGGTGAGAGTGCGCGGGGAGGGGGCCGACTCGGTGCCCACGGATCACACCAATCTGGTCTGGAAGGCCGCCGAGATGCTCGCCGCTGAAGCCGGCATCGAACCCGACGTCGAGATCTCGATCGTCAAGGGAATCCCGGTCGCCGGCGGCATGGCCGGCGGCAGCGCCGATGCCGCGGCCGCGCTGGTGGCGCTGAACGATCTGTGGGGGCTGGGTTTGGACCGGCCCGCCCTCGACCGGTTCGCGGCACGGCTCGGCAGCGACGTCACCTTCAGCCTGCACGGCGGCACCGCCGTCGGCACCGGGCGCGGGGAGAAACTGCTGCCCGTCCTGTCTCGCAGTACCTTCCACTGGGCGCTTGCCCTGGCCAAGGGGGGACTGTCGACGCCCACGGTGTTCCGGGAACTCGACCAGCTGCGGGCCGAAGGCCACCCGCCGCGCGTCGGCGACGCCGCGGACCTGATGCATGCCCTCGCGTCCGGCGACGCCACCGCGCTGGCGCCGCTGCTCGGCAACGACCTCCAACCGGCGGCGCTCTCGCTGGCCCCGGAACTGCGGCGCACGCTCCGGGCCGGTGTGACCGCCGGCGCGTTGGCCGGCGTCGTGTCGGGCTCCGGCCCGACGTGCGCGTTCCTGTGCGCCGACGCGGAGTCCGCGGTGACGGTGGGGGCGGAACTCTCGGGTGCGGGAGTGTGCCGCACCGTACGCGTCGCGAGTGGGCCCGTGTCGGGAGCGCGCGTGATCGATCCCGAGCGGGAAGGCAGCCACTGATGGCGAATTTGATCAATCTCGAGCAGGTTTCGAAATCCTTCGGCATCAAGCCGCTGCTCGATTCCGTCTCGCTCGGCGTGCAGGAGGGTGAACGCATCGGAGTCGTCGGACTCAACGGCGGCGGCAAGACCACGATGCTCGAGGTGCTGGCGGGGATCGAGGAACCTGACTCGGGCCGGGTCAGCCGTGTCGGCGGGCTGCGCATGGC
Organism: Rhodococcus spongiicola; assembly: GCF_004011835.1. Classification (GTDB taxonomy): domain Bacteria; phylum Actinomycetota; class Actinomycetes; order Mycobacteriales; family Mycobacteriaceae; genus Prescottella; species Prescottella spongiicola. The sequence continues at coordinate 492,054 of NZ_RKLN01000001.1, read as the reverse complement.
GGTGGTCACCCAGCGTGGCGTGCTGCCATCGGGTTCGACGGTCGGCGAGGTGGTTCTCGGCCCGCTCGGTGTCGCGGACCACGAGTGGGCAGGCGACGCCCGCATCCGCGGCATTCTCGGGGGTATCGGGATCGACAACCTCGGCCTCGACGCCAACGTCGACGAGCTCTCCGGCGGGGAGCGTCGCCGCGTAGCGCTGGCCGCCGCACTCGTCCAGGATCTGGATCTACTGGTGCTCGACGAGCCCACCAACCACCTCGATGTCGAGGGCGTGCAGTGGCTGGCCGAACACCTCGTGTCGCGACGGTCCGCCCTCGTCGTCGTCACTCACGACCGCTGGTTCCTCGACACCGTCGCCACCCGCACGTGGGAGGTGGTGCACGGCAGTGTCGAGAGCTACGACGGCGGCTACAACGATTGGATCTTCGCGCGTGCCGAGCGGGCCCGCCAGGCCGACGCGGCGGAGGAGCGCCGCCGGAACCTCGCGCGCAAGGAACTCGCGTGGCTGCGCCGCGGGCCGCAGGCCCGCACCTCCAAGCCGAGATACCGGGTCGAGGCGGCCGAGGCGCTCATCGCCGACGTCCCGCCGCCACGTGACTCGATAGCCCTCTCGTCGTTCGCCAAGCGCCGGCTGGGGCGTGTAGTCGTCGAACTCGAGAACGTGCAGCTCGTCACGCCTGACGGTCGGGAGTTGGTCCGCGACCTGACGTGGCGCCTCGCGCCCGGTGAACGCGTCGGTCTGGTCGGGGTGAACGGCTCCGGCAAAACGACGCTGCTCCGCACCCTGGCGGGGGAGTTGATGCCGGCGGAGGGTAAACGTGTTCAGGGCCAGACCGTCAAGATCGGATGGCTCCGCCAAGAACTCGACGATCTACCGACGGACATGCGGGTGCTCGAGGCTGTCAGGGACGTTGCCGAGAGGATCACTCTCGGTGACAAGGACATCTCGGCCGGCCAGCTCGCTGAACGGCTGGGATTCTCACCGGCGCGTCAGCGGACGCCGGTCGCTGACCTGTCCGGTGGCGAACGTCGTCGGCTGCAGTTGACGCGGATGCTGATGAGCGAACCGAACGTGCTCTTGCTCGACGAGCCGACCAATGACCTCGACATCGACACACTGCAGCAACTCGAGGATCTGCTCGATGGTTGGGCCGGCACGCTGGTAGTGATTTCCCACGACCGCTACCTCATCGAACGGATCTGTGACTCCACCTGGGCGCTGTTCGGAGATGGCAAGCTCACCAACCTTCCCGGCGGCATCGAGGAATACCTCAGCAAACGCGCGATTCTCGCCGAAAGGGCACAGGCGACGGCTCCTTCGGTGGCGTCGAACGCCGGGACGGCCGCGCCGAAGTCAGCTCCGAACGGGGCCGCCGACCGGGCGGCCCGCAAGGAACTCGCGCGGCTCGAACGAGTGGTGTCCAAGCTCGCCGACCGGGAGGAACAGTTGCACGCGCAACTGGCAGAGGCCGCGACAGATCCGGAGAAACTGATGGCCCTCGACGTCGAACTCAAACAGATCGTGGCCGAGAAGGAGGCTGCTGAGGAGCAGTGGATGGAACTCGCCTCCGAACTCGAGTGATCACCCGAGTCGCTGCTGTCCCAGATGCGTACTGGTGTCGCTGCACGGCAACGATAGTGCCGCTACACACCCCAAGAAGCTACGAGGCCGGTTAGCCTGCACTTGTACCGTATACACGGGGTGGAGGGCGGGCACTGTGGATCTGGAGGCGATTGCCGAGATCACTCGGCTCAAGTACCGGTATGTGCGTGCCCTCGACACGAAGTCGTGGGCGGAGTTCGCCGACACGCTCATGCCGGACGCGACGGCAACCTACGCCGAGCATCTGCGATTCGACTCGCGGGATGGATTCGTGTCGTTTATGCAGGACACGCTCGGTCCGCACGTCATCACCGAACACCACTGTGGGCATCCGGAGATAGACGTGCACGGCGACACCGCGACGGGCATTTGGTACCTCTCCGACACGGTTGTGGTGCCCGGTGACCAGTTGATGATGCATGGCGCGGCGTTCTACCAGGACCGCTATGCGAAGGACGCGGCGGGACGGTGGAAGATCGCGCACACGGAGTACGAGCGGACCTACGAGTCGGTGTACTCGCTGGCGGACCTGCCCAGCTTCCGGCTCACCTCCAACCGGTGGGCTCTGATCGGGTCGCCGCAGTCGGGGTCCAAGATCGCGCCGTGACTGATTTTCCGGCATCGGGGGCCCTGCCGTACCTGACAGTCCGCGGGGCGAGGGAAGCCATCGAATGGTATGGCAAGACATTCGGGGCCGAACTGGACGGGGAGCCATTCGTCCTGGAAGACGGTCAAATCGGGCACGCCGAGCTGCGGCTGCAGGCCGGGATGATCTACCTGGCCGAGGAGTTCCCGGGAATGGGGTTGACGGCGCCCGGGGCCGGTGCGACGTCGGTGACTCTGGTGCTGCCCCGCTGGATATTGTCGGGTCCGACGGCGGAGGCACCCGACCGATAGGGTCGCCCGGTGACCGTTCCATCGCGCGCCTCGTTCCCGGACACCCGCAGCTGGATCCGCGCCTTCCCAGGGGCGCGAGCGTCGCCGCCGAGCACCGGCCTGCCGATGCCGGGCGATTCGGAACTGCCCGCCGACCCGGTCGCGCTGTTCCTGTCGTGGCTCGAGGAGGCGACCGCCGCCGGGGTCGTCGAACCCCACGTCGCAACGCTCTCGACTGTCGACGCCGCCGGGGTTCCCGATGCCCGCACGCTGTTACTCAAGGACGTCACCGCCCGAGGGTGGTGGTTCTCGACGGATCTACGCTCGCCCAAGGCGCGGCAACTCCTCGCGAGCCCGGCTGCGGCGCTGACGTTCTACTGGCGCGAACACGGTCGTCAGGTGCGGGTGCGCGGCACAGTCGAACGCGGCGACGCCGACGTGAGCGCGCGGGACTTCCGGGACCGGTCGGTCACGGCCCGCGCGGTCGCCGCGGCGAGTAGGCAGAGCGAGATCCTCGCCGACGTCGCCGAGTACGACGATGCGGTCGGGGCGGCAGTGGCAGAAGTGGAGGCCGATCCGTCATCGGTTTCGGGTACCTGGCAGGCTTGGTGCCTGGTTCCGGACACGGTCGAGTTCTGGCATGCCGATCCGGACCGGCGGCACCTGCGTGTTCTCTACCGGCGCACCCCACAGGGTGAAGGCGTCCGGTGGCGCCCCGACGCGTTGTGGCCGTGAATCGTTCGATGGAAAGAGAGACGCGATGACCTCGTTCATCCAGACCCACGTGCACGGCTCCGTCGCGGAGATCGTGCTCGACCGGCCCGACGCCCTCAATGCCTTGGACACGAGCATGATCCGCGATATGTACACCCCGCTGATGCAGTGGCGGGACGACGACGCGATCGACGCGGTTCTGGTGACCAGTTCGTCCGAACGTGCCTTCTGCGCGGGCGGCGACATCAAGTCGGTGCGGCAGGCGTCGCTGGATGGCGATCACGATGCGGTGCACGAGTTCTTCGCCGCCGAGTACCGGCTCAACGCGCTCATCGCCGAGTATCCGAAACCCTACGTCGCGCTCATCGACGGGCACGCGATGGGTGGTGGGCTGGGCATTTCGGTCCACGGCTCCGTGCGTGTCGTCACCGAACGCGCCTCTCTAGCGATGCCGGAGCCTGCGATCGGCTTCTTCCCCGACATCGGCGCCAGCTACTTCCTGCCGCGTCTGAACGGGTCGACCGGGATGTACCTGGGTCTCACCGGGGCTCGTGCAACGGGGGCCGACGCCCTCACCGCGGGGCTGGCGACGCACTTCGTCCCGTCGGAGCAGCTCGGGGCACTAGCCGACGAGATCCGTAAGGGCGACGTCTCGGCCGCGCTGGCCGCCCACACGGAGGACGCGCCGCCCTCCGAGCTGGCAGAGCAGTTGGACGAGATCGATCGCGTCTTCGGATCCGGCACGGTCCCGGAGATGCTCGCGCGCCTGACCGGTGACGACGAGTGGACAGTCCGTACCCGCGAGGCCATGATGTCGCCGTCGCCGAGCAGCCTGTGGGTTACCGCCAAGCTGATCCGTCAGGGTGCTGAGCAGTCGCTCGAAGAGTGCCTGGCATTCGAACTTGCGCTGGGCGCGGAGGTAACCCGCAACCACGACTTCATCGAAGGTGTGCGGGCGCTGCTGGTGGACAAGGACCGCAACCCGCGCTGGAACCCGCCGACCGTCGACGAGATCGACCCGATCGCGATCGACGCGTTGTTCATTCAGGCTGCCCGCGCCGCCGAGTAGTCCGCCGCCGAGTAGTCATCGCTCTGGGGTCCCGGGGCCCTGGGCCGCGGGCAGGTCGAGTCGCAGGCGTGCACCACCGAGTGGGCCGTCGGTCAGTTCGGCGGTGCCCCCGTGGAGCGACGCCTGCTGCGCGATGAGCGCGAGACCCAGTCCGGATCCGTCGGGGTGGGCGGACGATCCTCGCGCGAATCGTTCGAACAGCGTCGCCCTCTCGCGCTCGGGAACGCCGATTCCGTTGTCGTCGACCGTCACCGTGTAGCCGCGGACGTCATTCTCCGCGACAGTGACCACGATCCGATCGGCACGTCCGTGCCTCGCAGCGTTGGTGATCGCGTTCTCGAGGACCAGGCGAAGCCCCGACGGCAGCCCACGTATCGGCAGCGACTGGGGTGCCGACAGTTCGAGGGCCACGTCGGGCAGACGCCGGGACGCCTCCTGTATGCAGCGGTCGGCGAGTTCCGCCAGGTCGACGTCCTCGAGATCGATAGTGTCGGACAGATCCCCGACGGCCAGGCTTTCCAGATCGGTGAGGGTCGACTCGATCTGTCGTTCCGTTGCCCGGAGCTCGCGCAGGATCTCGGTACGTTGCTCCTCCGTCAGGCGCATCGTCGCGAGGACCTCGAGGTCCGTCCGCATCGAGGTGAGCGGCGTACGCAGCTCGTGCGCCGAGACCGCCGCGAAGTCACGCGCCGCACCCAGTGCCTCCTGGGTCCGGCTCTGGGCCTTGCCTATTCGTTCGAGCATGTGCCGAATGGCATCTGCGAGTTCCTCGGCCTCACGGGCCCCGTGGACGTCCGGTAGCGCCGCAGGTAGCTCGTCGCCCACCGTGTGGGTGGCGGCGGCGAGTCGCTCGAGCGGTCTCACTGCTCGTCCGGCCATCAGCCAGCCCAGACCAGCGGCAACCGCGATGGCCGCGAGCGAGGCCCCCGCGACCCGCCACTGCTGCTCGTGAATCGCGCGACTGAGGGCATCTTCGGGAATTGAGACCTCGACGTATGCGTCATTGACCCCGGCGACGGGAACTTCTCGTAGGCGCACTTGCCTGCCGTCGACGACTTCTGTCCGCACCGTGTTGTAGTCGACAGGGGCGCCCGGTTCGGGTATCACCAGGTTGTACTGCTGAGGGGGAATCCCTGGGGCGGAGCCCAACGATGTCGGAGAGCTCAACGACACCGAATCCAGGGTGCTGTCGAGTTGCTCGGACCCGTTGACTCGCAGGAAGACTGCGAACGCCACGCCGATCGCGGCGATGACGATGGTGGCGGCCAGCGCGGAGACCAGTGCCACCCGCGTGCGCAGCGACACGGAGCGGCGGCGCGTGCTCACGGCTGCTCCCGCAAGACGAACCCGACTCCGCGAACAGTGTGCAGCACCCGTGGCATCCCGTCGGCCTCCAGCTTCTTCCGTAGGTAGGTCACGAACACGTCGACGACGTTGGTGTCTGCGTCGAAGTCGTAGCCCCACACCAGTTCCAGGAGCCGAACCCGGCTGAGCACGATCCCAGCGTTCTCCGCGAGGACGCTCAACAGGTCGAACTCTCGTTTGGTGAGTTCGATGCGTTCGCCGCTGACGTGGACCCGCCGACCCGGAACGTCGACTTCGAGAGAGCCGACAGTGACCGTGCCCGCTGGTGTCGGGGTGCGGGGTGCCCGGCGCAATAGCGCGCGCAGGCGAGCGACCAGTTCGCCGAGTTCGAATGGCTTGGTGAGGTAATCGTCCGCGCCGGCCTCGAGGCCCGCGATCCGGTCGCCGACGGTACTGCGTGCGCTGAGCACGCAGATCGGAACGTCGTTGCCCATCGCCCGCAATGCGGTGACCACGCCGACGCCGTCGAGCACCGGCATGTTCACGTCGAGCACGATCGCGTCCGGACGAGAGGCCGCGACTGCCCGCAACGCAGCAGCTCCGTCTTCCGCGGTCTCGAGTTCGAAACCGGACAGTCGGAGCCCCCGGGTGAGGGAGGTGAGGACTTTGGGGTCGTCGTCGACGAGCAGGATGCGGGCACTGTCTGTCACTCGATCCATCATGCCTCCATCAGGAGTTCCAGCGTCGTTGCCAGTCCCAAAGGAGTGGGGTTGGATCGCCGTCCATTGGAAGTACTTTCGAGTACCGAGTGTGTTGCATTCACCAAAGACGGTGCTGCGTACTTCGAGTACGCAGCACCGGTTCGGGGGGTGCTCAGCAGATGGCCGTTGCAATGGGCGTGTTCGTCTCCCCGTCGATGAGCTGATACCGCTGGACTCCATGTTCGGTTCCGGGGAGCACTTCCACGTCACCGAACTCGGCTATCTTGCCTGCGAGATCGGACTCCTCGAGGACGTCCTCGGGGATCAGGAGCTGTACGTCCTCCGCAGCAATCTCTTTTTCTGTGGGAATCTCGACCTCCACCATCGAGTAGCAGCCTTCAGGGGCATTGCCGGGGTCGGTGATTTCCATCCACTGGGCAGCGGCAGTGACCGCTGCATCGCCAGTGACCACCGCATCGCGAGTGACCGCTGCATCGCCAATGGCCGCAGCGTCGGCGGTGACCACTTCGGGGGAGGTGTCGGCGATAGGATTCTGGGCCCAGGCGAAGCCGGGAGCCGCGATCGCGGCAGCACCGAGGCAGGCTGCGGCAATCGTCGCGTTGCGTCGAGTCGTCTTACTGAAGGCGTTGATTCGCATGTGTTCTCCTCGTGCACTGTGGTCCGGGCTGGTTTGGTGGTCCGGGCTGCTTCCACAGCGACGAAGTTAGGTGCGCGAACCTCGGTTCTTCTTGACGAGTCCTTAGGGTTTCGTGAGAAAGGGTTTCGCGAGGCAGGGGTTCTTGGAGAGGGTCTCGTGAGAATCCGGCGCGGGTCTAGGTTCTGGCCAGTTCCAAGGCCGTCGCCAGTTCCCGCAGGGCGGGAATCGGATCACCGGCCATCGGAAGCACCTGCACCGAGACGTGGTCGGCTCCCGCGTCCAGGTGTGCAGTGAGGCGAGACGCGACGGTCTCGGCGTCGCCGTGGGCGACGAGGGCGTCGATAAGGCGATCGCTGCCGCCGCCGTCGAGTTCCGCGGTCGGGAAGCCGAGGCGTTCGAGGTTACGGCGGTAGTTTCGCAGGTGCAGGTAGGGGTTCTCGACGGCCTCGCGTCCGACCGCGCGGGCGGCGTCGGTGTCGGTGGACAGGACCACCTTGTGTTCGGGGGCGAGCAGCACGCCGGGACCGAGGACCTCGCGGGCCTGCCGTGTGTGCTCGGGCGGCGTCAGGTACGGGTGGGCGCCGGCGGATCGTTCGGCTGCGAGCCTCAGCACCTTGGGGCCGAGCGCGGCCAGCACGAGGCGCTCCTTCGGGACGCCCGCGTCGTCGAGGACATCGAGATAGCGGACGAGCGCGTCGTACGGCTTTTCGGCACCCATTCCCGGTACCTCGGGGTGGCCGACGCCGATACCGAGCACGAAACGTCCGGGATGACGGGATTCGATCCGGTGGTAAGACTTCGCGATCTCGTCAGCGGGAGCCGAGAAGATGTTGACGATGCCGGTCGCGACGGTGATGCTCTCGGTTCCGGCGATGAGATCCTCGATCACCTGGAGATCGGCCGGCGGCGATCCGCCCGCCCAGATGGCTCCGTAGCCGAGCCGTTCGATCTCCGCACCCACCTCGGGTCTCAATCCGAGAGCATGCCGCCACACCCCGAACTTTCCGTAGCTGGGCGTTCCCTTTGTGTCGTGTGTGACTGTGTCGTGTGTCGCTGTGTCATGTGTCACTTCTGCCATACCGGATCCAACCGGACCGGTCGGTGGTTCATTCCGTGGGGTAGGAATACGTGGCGCAGGAACACGCGGGGTAGGAACAGCTGGGCAGCGGGCTCACTGATCGCCCGCGGCGACCAGTGGTTCGAGCGTGAGCTCGGGCATCTCCTTCTGGATGTACTGCAGCCGCCACTTGTCGCTGAACAGCGCCAGCAGCACGCCGTCGGTGCGGGTGAAGACCTCGACGCCGCGCTGTCTCCCGAGTTCGGTCGCGGACGCGGCGTCGGTGCGCCGTGCGAGGGCGTAGCCGAGCGGTTCCATCCGCGCCTCGACGTTGAACTCGGCCTTCATGCGTGCGGCCACCACCTCGAACTGCATGGGGCCGACGGCCGCCATGACCGGGGAGGCGTCACCACGGATGTCGTTGCGCAGGATCTGCACGACGCCCTCGGATTCGAGCTGGTCGACGGCCCGGCGGAACTGCTTGTACTTGCTCGCGCTCTCGGCCCGCAGAACCGAGAAGTGCTCGGGCGCAAACGATGGAATCGGCGGGAACTCGACCTTCTTGTCGGTGAACAGCGTGTGCCCGGGCGCGAGCGCGTTCGCGTTGACGAGGCCGACGATGTCGCCGGGGTAGGCGTTCTCGACGGTGGAGCGGTCACGGCCGAACACCGTCAGTGCGTACTTGGTCGCGAAGGGCTTGCTGGTCTGGGCGTGGGTGACGACCATGCCCCGCTCGAACACGCCGGATACGACACGCATGAACGCCAACCGGTCGCGGTGGGCGGCGTCCATGCCGGCCTGCACCTTGAACACGACCGCGCTGAATGGGTCGGTCACCTCGCGGGCACCCTCGGCGACGTCCTTGCGGGCGCCCGGTGCGGGGGCGAGCGCGATGAGGGTGTCGAGGATCTGTCGGACGCCGAAGTTGAGCATCGCGGAGGCGAAGATCACCGGCGATGTCTGGCCGGCGAGGAACAGTTCCTGGTCGTGGTCCTGTCCGGTGGCCGAGAGGAGTTCGCTCTCCTCGGCCGCGGTCGCCCACTCCGATCCCTCTTGCGCGGAAGCCTCGTCCGGCGTCATCCGTACCTCGGGAGCGATCTTGGCGCCGCCTGCGGTGCGGGTGAACCGGATGTACTCTTCCGCAACTCCGTCATCACCACGGCGGAGCAGACCACGGAAATCGCCCGCGATTCCGACGGGCCAGAACAGCGGTGTCGGCGTGAGGCCGATGCGCTCGTCGATCTCGTCGAGCAGTTCGAGCGGGGTACGGCCGGGCCGGTCCCACTTGTTGATCACCGTGATGACCGGTATGCCGCGGTGGCGGCAAACCTGGAACAGCTTGAGCGTCTGCGGCTCGAGGCCCTTCGCGGCGTCGATGAGCATCACCGCCGCGTCGACGGCCGTCAGGACGCGGTACGTGTCCTCCGAGAAGTCGGAGTGGCCGGGGGTATCGACCAGGTTGACGACGTTGATCTGGTCCTCGGGGGTGCCCTCGGCGTGGTAGTTGAATTGCAGGGCCGTCGACGACACCGAAATGCCTCGTGCCTTCTCCATCTCCATCCAGTCGGACACGGTCGACTTGCGACCGGCCTTGCCGTGCACGGCACCGGCCTCGGAGATGACCTTCGCATGGAGCGCAAGAGCCTCGGTGAGCGTGGACTTACCGGCGTCCGGGTGCGAGATGACGGCGAAAGTGCGGCGACGGGCGGCCTCGGCCGCGAGGGATGTCGGCGCCGTACCGCTGGGGCCACTACCGGCCGTGCCGCTGGGGCCACCCGTCGAAGACGCCTTCTCGGCGGTGGTGATCTCGGCCGAGTCGGGCGCGCTGTTCAACGGTGAACCTCTCGGAAGTCGGGGCCGGGGGATTGGTGAGAACCGCCACCAGGGTACGCGGGCTGAGAACTGCGGTAACAGGTCGGCACCGCTTGTCGAGATACGTCCCACAGAACGGCAGTGGGTCGTAGTGTCCGCAGAGGACGGTAGGAGCCTTGGATGAGCAAGTTCACCGACGAGATGTATGCCACGGCGGCGACCAGTTCGCAGGCCCTGATCACGGGTGAGCCGGATGCGCCGCTCCGACAGTCCTGGCGTGATGTGCACGCCATCGCCCGCCGCATGGCCGGGGCGTTGGCCGACGCCGACATCGGTCACGGCGACGCGATAGGGGTCCTCGCCGGGATGCCCGCCGACATCGCGCCGGCCTGTCAGGCCACGTGGATGCGTGGTGCCTCGGTGACGATGCTGCACCAGCCGACCCCACGCACCGATCTGGAGGTGTGGGCACAGGACACCGAGACGGTCATCCGGATGATCTCGGCGGCGGCGGTGATCGTCGCCGCGCCGTTCGAGGCGGCCGTACCGCTGCTCACCGAACGCGGCATCAAGGTCATCCCGATCGAGACGATGCGGGCGGGCCGCGAGATCGATCCGATCGACCCAGCCGAGACCGACATCGCGCTGCAGCAGCTGACATCCGGGTCCACCGGATCGCCCAAGGCTGTGCAGCTCACGCATGGCAACTTCTACGCCAACGCCTACGCCATGATCGACCGCGTCAAGTTCAACACCGAACGCGACGTGATGATCAGTTGGTTGCCGCTGTTCCACGACATGGGCATGATCGGGTTCCTCACCGTCCCCATGCAGGTCGGCGCCACCACCGTCCACATCACTCCACTGGACTTCCTCAAGACGCCCCTGCTGTGGGCCGAGCTGATGGGCAAGTACCGCGGAACCGTTACCGCCGCACCGAACTTCGCGTACTCGCTGTTGGCGCGCCGGCTCGCGCAGTCGGGTCCCGGAGAGTACGACCTGTCTTCGATGCGGTGCATGCTCAACGGAGCCGAACCTGTTGACCCCGACACGATGGTCGCGCTCGCCGAGGCCGGCGCCCGCTTCGGCCTTGACCCGCTGGCTCTCGCACCGACATACGGTATGGCCGAGGTGACCCTGGCGGTGTCGGTGCCCGAACCGGGGCAGGGGTTGGTCCTCGACCATGTCGACCCGGACCTGCTCGAAGCCGCCAGTCTGGCGGTGCGCTCCGACCGGGCGAACGCCCGGCCCATGGCCACACTCGGGCCACTCGTTCCCGGTCTCGAGGGGCGGGTCGTCGCGCGGGATGGCCTGGAGTTGCCGCGGCGTGCGGTCGGGGTGATCGAGTTGCGCGGAAAGTCAGTCACCCCTAGGTATCTCACCGTCGACGGGCCGGTTGCGACGCAGGACGAGGATGGCTGGATCAACACCGGCGACATCGGATACTTCACCGAGGACGGTCTCGTCGTCGTGTGCGGGCGCGTCAAGGACGTGATCATCATGGGCGGCCGCAACATCTATCCCACCGATATCGAACGTGCGGCCGGGTCGGTCGAAGGTGTGCGCGCCGGCAATGCGGTCGCCATCCGTCTCGATGCCAACGACAAGCGGGAGAGTTTCGCTGTTGCGGTGGAGACCAACGCAATTGACGATCCGGAGGAGGTCAAACGGATCGAGCGCGACGTCGCGCACGCCATCGTTGCCGAGGTCGGTGTGCGACCCCGCACCGTTGCAGTCCTCGGTCCGGGGTCTCTGCCGAAAACGTCGTCGGGCAAGTTGCGGAGGTCGAGTTCGATCGGGTTGTTGTGACACCCGGTTGATGGGGGTCAGAGGGGTCCGGAAGATTCGTCTGCGAGGGCACGTTCGAGGCCGCCCAGGACAAGTTCGAGCCCGAAGTCGAATTCGTCCCGGAAGTCGTAGCCCGGCTGCAGGACGTGCTGCATCGTCAGCTCCGCGAGATGCGGCGCGCCGGCGAAGGCCTCGATCATATCCTCGGCGAGCGCCCTCATGTCGTCGCCCCCGGTGGCGGGCAGAGACGCCTCCTGAATCGCGAAGCCGTAGAGGTAGCTGTCAACGACAGCGTAGGCGTGGGCGGTGAGCCGGATCGAGAAACCTCCCCGCCGGAAACAGCCCAGCACGGCGTCGTGGTGGCCGATGGTTTCCGGCCCCGGCGCACTGCGTCCGTCGAGTAGGGGAGTTGCCCACGGGTGCCGCCGCAACACCTCTCGTGCCGATTGGCACCGCACCCGGATCGCGTCCTTCCAGGGCTGTTCGACGGGTGGGCGCTTCATCTCGCCGAACACGAGGTCGACCATGCCGTCGAGGATTTCGTCCTTGTTGGTGACGTGGTGGTAGATGGCCATCGGCTTCACTCCGAGATGGGCGGCGAGTCGGCGAATCGTGAGTTGGTCCGCGCCAATCTGGTCGGCCAGTTCGACAGCGCCCAGAATCACCCGGTCGCGGGTGAGACGTGCCCGCCTGACGGCTCCTGCGGCGGTCGTCGGTTCGTCGGTCACGGGCCCCTCCAACCTCAACGGTTTACAGAACGTACTAAGTACGCCTAGAGTACCGGAGGGTGAGCCGTACTAAGTACGCCACGGTCAACCGAGCATGAGAGGAGCCCCTAGATGACCGAGTCCCGCCCCGCCCTCGATCGGCCGACGTCGATGCGCGCCGCCATTCGCCGGGAGTACGGAGGTCCCGAAGCCGTCGAGATCGCCGCGGTACGCCGTCCGTCGATCCGACCCGACCAGGTGCTCGTTCGCGTCGTCGCGGCCGGAGTCGACCGCGGCGTGTGGCACCTGGCGACCGGCCTGCCCTATCTGGTGCGCCTTGCAGGGTTCGGGGTCCGCCGTCCGAAACAGCCGGTGCTGGGCTCCGACGTGGCCGGCATCATCGAGGCTGTCGGTGCCGATGTCTCCGACTTCGCTGTCGGCGATGAGGTTTTCGGCGTCGCCGACGGCTCGTACGCCGAGTACGCCGTCGCCGATCCGGGCAAGCTCGCCCGCAAACCGGCTCGGATCCCGTTCGATCAAGCGGCAGCTGCACCGGTTTCGGGGATTACCGCTTTGCTTGCGCTCGTCGATGTCGGACGCATTCGCGCCGGCCAGCGTGTGTTGGTGCTCGGCGCCTCGGGTGGCGTCGGTTCGTTCGCTGTCCAGATCTCGCGGTCGCTCGGTGCCCACGTGACCGGGGTGGCCAGCGCCGCCAAACTCGACCTTGTGCGGTCGCTCGGTGCCGATTCGGTCATCGACTACCGGGAGCTTGAAGTCACCAGCCTCCCCGGCCGATTCGATCTGATCGTCGACATCGGGGGTAACACGCCGGTCCATCGGCTTCGTCGCATCCTCGAGCCGACCGGAACGCTCGTGATTTGCGGCGGCGAGAACGGTGGCCGTTTCACCGGCGGCGTCGGCCGTCAGTTCCGGGCCGTATCGCTCTCGCCCTTTGTGCGGCAGCGGCTGACGACGTTCATCAGCGCCGAGCGTCGAGAACACCTCGAGCGGCTCGCGGAGTTCCTAGTGGCCGGCTCGGTGGTCTCGATGGTCGGCCACCGTTATGCACTCGACGAGATGCCACGAGCCTTGGCAGACCTGGTCGGGGGCGCGGTCGCCGGCAAGGCGATCGTGATCGTCGATCCGAGCCGAAGCTGAGCGAGATACCGTCTCGGTCGTAAAACATTCGCGGACGGTACTTCTGGCTGAGCGAACTCGGCAAGGAGCACTCAGGGAGCGCTCAGGCCGCAACACGCAGCGGTTCGACGATCTGCTCGGCGATGGCCCGCCGGGTCTCCGCAGGGATGCGGGCCTCGTGGGCGCGGCGCACCGCCATGGCGAGCCGGTGAGCGGTCTCGTTGAGCAGGTGTCCGTCGTGTCCGCGAACCCACGACAGCCGGATCTTGCGGCCCTGCATCGCCTCCTGGATACGGGCCACGGCGGCCTTTTCGCCGACGGTCAGGCGCAGCGGCCACCGTTTAGTCTGCAGGACACCGAGGTGCTGCAAGGCTCTCTGACTGTCGGTGAGGATGTGGAGCCGCCGCTCGGCGAAGCGGTCGATGGCGAGCTCGATCGCGAGCAACTCACCCTCGAGCACCGTCGTGACGTTCGGGACCATCTTCTGGTGCCGGACGCCGTCCTCACTGACACAGGCCACGCCGACTCCCCGGCGGCGTGACTTGGACGCGTCGGTGGCGACGGTCAGCACCGGCAGCGCGGTGATCCGCTCACGCTCTCGTTCCTCTTCCGCCGCCACACGCGCACGTTCTTCCTCTGCCGCCGCGCGCTCGAGTTCCTCGTCGGCCGCCACGAGGTAGCGGTGGTGCGAAACGAGGGTGTCGAGCGCGGCGTGAGTGAGATCCAGTACCGCGCCGCGAGCGACGTCGACGATCGTCACCGACGGGAAAGACTCGACGACGGCGTCGATTTCGTTGCGGAGCTTGTTGTCGGTGATGTGGAGGAGGATAGGTTCCGACGTCACCGTCGACATATCGAGGAGCAGCGCGAAGGCGTCGAGACCGGCACGGTAGTAGGACGCATCGGTTGCGTCGGCATACTCGAACTGCCGGGTCGAAACCGCGCCGTTCACCTGCCATGCGGCGACGGCGCGGACCAGGTCGTCTTGCGTACTCGAGTATCGGCGGATGTGGATGACGGCGAGCAACGGGGCCTCCTTCACATTGATTGACCGGATGTTGGACACAGTGCCTGGCCCATCCGACAGAGTCTGCAAAGAGCGCGATAACCCGGGTTATCGCGCCATGCGTGACCTAGGGGTTCTGTCGGATCCTTTGATCGGCTAGATTTCTCGGGCGGCCACCAATCGGGGCCGTGGGCTTTTCGGAGGGGGTATGTCGCGTGCAGCAGACGACCGCGTTGCCGACGCTCCTCCTCACCAAGCGAGACATCGCCACCCTCGCGAAGGTGCAGCGCCCGGTCGTCACGACGTGGGTGAGGCGATCCCGTAGCGGCGATCAGCCCTTTCCGAACCCGGTCACCGTTGACGGCCGCATCGAGAAGTTCGACGCGCACGAAGTCGCCGACTGGGTGCAAGCGCGCGGGTTGGGCAACAGTGACTCGTTCGCTCGCGACCTGGCGATGTATGCGGCGTTCGAGCACGCCTCCGGGGTCGATCCGGTGGTGGTTGCCGACGGCATCACTGCGCTGCTGTGCGTCAAGGCCCTGCTGGGGGAGCAGCTGGGTGAATTCGACCCGGACGACCTGCTCGACGAGGTCGACGAACTCGACCCGGACGACGAGTTCCTCTACTCCGAGGCCGACGCGCTGGGCGAACAGCTCGCCGTGGTTGCATCCCACGTGGATCAGATGGCCGACGCCGCTTTCACCCCGGCGCATGCGTTCGAGGCGCTGATGTCGAGAAGGTTCCGTGAAAGGTGGTCGGCCCTGTCCGACACCACCCTCGGCGCCGGCGCCCGCACGCTCTGTGCGCGGTTGTGTGTGGCGCTGGCCGAGGGGGAGCATCCACTGTTCGTCGACCCGGCACCGGAGAGCACGGACCTACTCGTCGCCGTGCGCGATTCGCTCCCAGAGTTCAGCGACCTGACCGTCATGACCAGAGCCTCGGACACCGCCGGCGCGCGGCGTGCGCGGCGGCGGCTGGCCGTGCACCGGGCGGTGCGAATTCCATCCCCGGAGAGCGGCTTCGAGGACGGGTTCAGCCTCGAACGGCCGGGGATGTTCGTGACGCAGTATCCGTCGCCGACGACCATTGGTTACACCGACACCGAGATCCTGGGCGAGATCGACAACATCGCCATGCAGATGGGTCCGGGTCAGCGTGCGGTGATCATCGGTCCGGCCGCCGTGCTGGTCGATCCGCTGCGTGATCGCGAGTGCGCGTCGATCCGTTCCGGGTTGCTCCGGTCCGGCCATCTGCGTGCCGCGATCCGGTTGCCGGAGGGGCTGTTGCCGGCGCGGCCGGGCTCGTCGATGGCGCTATGGGTCCTCGGCGCGGTCGACTATTCCGTGCCGGCAGCGGAACGTCACATGATGCTGGCCGATCTCGGCGCCGCCGAGTTGTCCGACGACGTGATCGACGGCGTGATGGCCGATGTCGCGGCGGCGATGGGATCATCGCGGGCAGTGCGGGCGCACGCGTTCCGATTCGGTCATGCGCGTCGGACGTCCGATCTTCTCGCGGACTCCGGTTCACTCGTCGCATTGCCCCGCGTCCACCGTCTGCGGCCGATACCGGCGGAGACCGCCGCACGGGTGCTCGAACTGGTGGGTGACGCCGACATCGCCGCCGTCGGGATCGAGGTAGGGCTCGGGCTGCGGGTCGAGTACCGGGAGTCCGACGCCCGGCGAATGCTCACGGCCGGGGAGTTGGCGAAAACGAAGGAGATGCGTGTGGTGTCGGGGTGCCGCATCGACCCCGACGACATCGAGTTGGACGGCACGGTGCCGGTGATCGGCGTGGACGAGGTGACCGGGCGCTGCGCTATCGGCGAGCGGGGGATCGACCGACTGACGCTGACCGCGAAGTACGCGAGTGCGCGCTACACCGAGCCGGGTGACATCGTCTTCTGCGTCGGTTCGTCGTTCGGCACGCTCGTCGATCACGAGGGAGCGTCCGTGGTGCAGTCACCGGCGCGGATCCTGCGAATCAGCGACCCACAACGTTCGGGGCTGATCCCAGAACTCGTTGCCCGACATATCCGTTCACGAGTAACGACAGAGAAGCCATCCGGTGCGATCCGTGACGGATCGGCGTGGCGGAAGTGGGAGATCCCACGGGTGCACCCAGACGAGGTGCCCGCGATCACCGCAGCCCTCGCCGACCTACGTACCCGCCGCGCCACCGCGCGCACACTGCTCGACACACTCGAAGACCTCACCACCACATTGGTGGACGGTGTGGCGCACGGCGCGCTCACCGTCGCACCGGCACCAGAGACCGTCACAGAGAAAGGCTGACGATGCCCCCGAGGAAAAAGACCACGAAGGACACGGTCTCCGCGCCGTCGACGATGAAGGAACTCAAGGACACGCTGTGGAAGGCCGCGGACAAGTTGCGCGGCTCCATGGATGCTTCCCAGTACAAGGATGTGATCTTGGGTCTGGTGTTCCTCAAGTACGTTTCCGACGCGTTCGATGAGCGGCGGGAGCAGATCCGTGCGGAGCTGGTCGCGGACGGGCTGAACGAGGACCAGATCGCGACGTTGATCGACGACGAGGACGAGTACCTGGGCAGCAGCGTGTTCTGGGTGCCGGAGACGGCGCGGTGGGGCTTCCTGGCGCAGAACGCAAAGGGTATCCAGGAAACGGCCGGTGTCGAGGGGCAGACGGTAGGCCAACTGGTCAATGCCGCGATGCGAGCGCTCATGGAGGCCAATTCGACTCTCGCGGGCACGCTTCCGACGATCTTCAACCGGGACAACGTCGACCAGCGCCGACTCGGCGAGTTGATCGACCTGTTCAACGACACGCGCTTCACCGGCCACGGCGCCACGAAGGCCCGGGATCTGCTCGGTGAGGTGTACGAGTACTTCCTAGAGAAGTTCGCCCGCGCCGAGGGTAAGCGGGGCGGCGAGTTCTACACCCCCGCCAGCGTGGTGCGGGTACTGGTGGAGATGCTCGAGCCGTACAGCGGCCGGGTGTACGACCCGTGCTGCGGTTCGGGTGGCATGTTCGTGCAGACGGAGAAGTTCATAGAACGGCACGGCGGCAATCCGAGCGAGGTGGCCGTCTACGGGCAGGAGCTGAACGAGCGCACGTGGCGGATGGCGAAGATGAACCTCGCTATCCACGGCATCACCGGCAACCTGGGTGACCGGTGGGAGGACACGTTCGCACAGGACAAACATCCGGATCTGTTGGCGGACTACATCCTTGCCAACCCACCGTTCAACATCAAGGACTGGACCCGCAAGGAAGATGACAAGCGCTGGAAGTTCGGTGTGCCGCCGGCTGGTAACGCCAACTACGCGTGGATCCAGCACATCATCTCCAAGCTGTCCGCGCGGGGCAGTGCAGGTGTGGTTATGGCGAACGGGTCCATGTCGTCGAACTCCAGTGGCGAGGGCGACATTCGAGCCAGGTTGGTCGAGGCCGACCTGGTGTCGTGCATGATCGCTCTGCCGACGCAGTTGTTCCGCAGCACCGGTATCCCGGTGTGCGTGTGGTTCTTCGCGAAGGACAAAGCTGTCGGACCGAAGGGCAAGATCGACCGACAGGGCCAAGCGCTCTTCATCGACGCGCGGAACCTGGGCTACATGGTCGACCGCGCCGAACGAGCGTTGAGTGACGATGACATCGCCAAGATCTCGGGCACTTTCCACGCCTGGCGCGGAACGGAATCCGCAAAGGGAGTCGAGTACGCAGACGAGCCCGGATTCTGCTACTCGGCCACACTCGCGGAGATCAAGGAAACCGACTACGCGCTCACGCCGGGTCGCTACGTCGGTGCTCCGCCGATCGAAGACGATGGGGAGCCGATCGCCGAGAAGTTGGAGCGGTTGAAGAAGGAGCTCTTCGAGCAGTTCGACGAGTCGGCGCGACTGCAGGCTGTAGTGCGTGAGCAGTTGGGGAGGGTGTCGTGAGTCAAGGGCAGATTGATCTCCCGCACGGGTGGCGGCGAACGGTCATTGACGCGATAGCGGCGTCTGGTGCTCGATCGGTCGCGATTGGCCCATTCGGTTCAAGATTGAAGTCGGACATGTACACGACAGAGGGTGTTCCGGTCATCCGTGGTCAAGACATCAAGGATGCACCGTATATAAGCCTCGATGACCCTGTCTTCGTTTCCGAGGAAGTCGCGAGCTCGCTCTCAAGCGCGATCGTGCGACCGGATGACTTGGTGTTCCCGCATCGAGGTGCCATTGGCGCTGTCGGTCTGATGGGAGGTAGGGAATGCCTGTTGTCATCCAGCATGATGAAGCTCAGTTGTGACAAGGCAATTGCCGATCCCAAGTATGTTCTCTACTACTTCAGAGGCCGTGGTCGACAGGAATTGTTGGATCGCGCTTCCACGGTCGGTACGCCAGGTATTGGTCAGCCTCTTCGCTCGTTGAGGGGCATACCAATCACGTTGCCGGAGATCGGTGAGCAGCGCGCCATCGCCGAGGTCCTCGGCGCCCTCGACGACAAGATTGCCGCGAACCGCAAGCTCGCTGGCGTGGCGGAGGCGGTGCTTGCAGCGGAGTTTCAACTCCTGGGCTTCGATAGAGGGGTCGACGGTGAACGCGCGAGCGCGCTCACTGAGTACTTCGACCTCAATCCGGTATGTCCGCGTGTCACAGAATCGGAACCGACCTACGTTGACATGCAGAAGCTTCCGACCAGTTCGATGATGGTCGAGGATTGGGAATCGCGTCCGGCGAAGGGTGGAGCGCGTTTCATGAACGGCGACACACTTCTGGCCCGAATTACGCCGTGTCTGCAGAACAGGAAGACTGGCTACGTCGACTTCTTGGACGAAGGGGAGGTCGCGATTGGTTCCACTGAGTACATTGTGATCCGATCTAAATCCGGAATACCCTCGGAGCTATCGTATTTCCTTGCGACGAGTGAACGGTTCCGAACTTTCGCGATCCGGCATATGGTGGGGACATCTGGCCGACAGCGGTTGTCCGCAAACGACTTGACTGAATACCCACTTTGCTCGGTCGAACCGACAGCACTGAACCGCTGGGGTGCAATCGCGGTCCCACTCGTCAAGCGCCTCGGTGTCGCACGTGACGAGTCCCGAACCCTCGCCGCCACGCGCGATGCGCTCCTCCCACGCCTGATGGCCGGCGAACTCCGCGTCCGCGACGCGGAGCGCGAAGTGGAGGCGGTGCTGTGACCGACAGCTGCATCACAGGCGTCGATCGGGTCCCCGAGATTCAGCAGAAAGCAGGCCAGTGAATGTCCGATGTACTTGGTGACCGCACCGCACGGGTCATTGCCGGCCAGAACATCTGGGACGAACTGACTCCTCTGCTCAAGCCCTATTCAAGGTCGATCACCGCTGCCGTCGCCTATGTAGGCGGTGAAGCGTCAACTGTCCTGGATCTTCAACGAGGATCCGCAATCATCGTCGACGCCGACCGGAGGACGGTGCGGGCCGGCTCGACAGACCCGCGCGTCTTGCTTGCCTGGGTCAAAGCCGGTGTCAAGGTGTACTCACTGAAAGGATTGCACGCCAAGATGATCTTGGCCGAAGCGGTCGGCACCGAACACGACGCGTTCGCAGTGATCGGATCGGCGAACCTGTCGCAGTCGTCGGCAACGAGACTGTTCGAATCGGTCGCCCTCGCCGATGGAGAGTGCCTGGATGAGGTTCGTGCTGCGCTGATCGAATGGAAGAGCGCGGCAACACCACTCAAGCTTGCCGACCTCGAGCATCTCATCGAGCAGTTCGGAATCGATCGAACCGCGTCACCGGACGTCGACGACGATGACGAAGCGGGGATCGAGCCCGATGACGAAGAACTCGCCGAGCCGGACATCGGAGCCGAGAGGTCGTCGCGCCCGACTGTCATACACCTGTGCCCGGTGGACCGGGACGTCAAGCTGACAGAAGAAGCGGAGGCCAGGGCCGACGAGCTTTCCGAGAAGTACGGGATCGTCGACAGCCTTGACTACCAGATCGACATACTCAGTCGGGACGGTGAGGAGTCGGTGAAGTACGACACCGACGAGTACATCGTCCTCGTGGACGGCACCAAGACCGGTAGTCCGCGCCGAAACGGGGGCGTCAGCGAACCCGGCAGGCTCGTCCACACCTATCTGGACTCGTTTGCCTTTCCACCACGCCGGTATTACTACCTCCTAGTTCAGAGATCCGAGTTCGCGGTATCGGTGCCTGACATCGAATCGGCGTTCGAGCCTCTGGGGGAGAGGCCGGACTTCCGGGGAAAGTGTGTACGAGAACGCTTTGTCGATGCGCTGCTAGGTCTCTGGCCCGATCTCGAATACAAGGAGACCAGTCCGCTCCAACTGCATCCAAAAGCAGGAAGATCATGAACATCATCCGTCCATATCTCCGCGTCGTCGCCGGCTTCTTCGCCGGTGTGTGCACCTGGTTGGCGATCGTGAGCCTGGTCCAACTCGACCTCAGCTCCGTCGTGATCTTCCTGCTGTTCGCCGCGGGGCTGTGGTACCTCGCTATCGGCCGGCCGATCCGCGACCATTTCGCTCGGGCCAAGGCCGAGAACGATGCCCTGGCCGCCAGGGCGCAGGCCGGCCACGAGGCGTTCCTGGCCGGGGATGCCTCGGCAGCATTCGCGCCCCCACCGGAGCCGCCGGCAAAGAGGCCCATCCGGAAAGGTGTCGTCGCCGCATCGCTCATGGCGGCTGCGCTGGTCCTGATCGGCATCATCGGCGACATCAGTGATGGCCTTGACGACGCGTCATCCGCGTCGCCGTCTAGCACCACCGCAACACCGATGCCCGCTGTTCCGTCCGCGGCTATGCCGGTTGCCCCCGCCGAACCGGGCCCGAACGCCGAACAGTCGTCAGCCTCCGCCTCGACGCCGTCGGCACAGGTGTTCATGCCAAGCGTTACGTGTATGAATCTGCAGGCCGCTCAGGACACGATTCAGGAAGCCGGTGTCTTCTTCTCTCGCAGTCAGGACGCGACGGGCAAGGGACGCATGCAGATATCCGACCGCAACTGGGTGGTCGTCGAGCAGAGCCCGGCGCCGGGAATCCCGATCGACGAGGGCGATGCGATGCTCTCCGTCGTCAAGCACGGCGAGCCCGGCGACTGCTCTTGACCCAGCATCGACCGCATCCATTGCGAGGGAGACCCGAATTGACGACGCCCACTGACAAGCTCGACGTCCTACTCCAGCAAGCGCGGGCGGCAGCGCAGAAACTGGCCGACGAACTCGAGTACGCGCTCGAACTCGTCCGGGAAGAAGAATCCCTCGAGGTCGACCTCCAGCAGCTGGTCAAGGATTGGAATCGGGCCCGTACCGAGTTGGCGATGGCGGCCTTCGGCAAGTCAACCCTGCCGGACGGTGGCCTCGATGCGTGTGAGAAGGCGATTGCCAAACGGCGGCGGTTCACCGATCTCGAGACCGAGATCTCGCGGGCCCAGAACGAACTTCGCTACCTCGAAGAATCGCCCGCAGGTCTTGCGCCGGAACTCTCCGATCTGATTGTCGTCAAGCGCGAGCAGATTTCGCTTCTCCGAGCGGAACTTGCCAGTCTCACACCACCTGGGCCTACTGAGCCGACCCCGTCAGCGCCTCCGGCGGCTGCGCAGTCCGACCCGGTACCGGAGAAGAGTGCGCAGCCACGATCGGCGCCGGCAGCCAAACAGTCGAAGATGCCTCAGCCCAAGAGGTGCGGTGTATGCCAGTCCCCGAAAGGCAGATTCGAGCGGTTCGAGGACCGATGGTGCTGTGCCGAATGCCTTCATCTCGAACGCGAGGTCGCTTCTGCAAGAAGGGCACTCGCGGCGCTCAACGCACGTCCACTCGAACAATCGGTGTCCGCAGCGAGCGAGGTGCCGGGTGTGGCCAAGATTCGTGCCGAAGGCCGCGAAGCGATGTATGCGCTGGCTGCCCGGCGCCGAGAACGTGGTATGACACCGCCGCGGTCTCAGCGACCGCGCAAGCAGTCGTCGAAGCCCGGCGCTGGGAAGCGTCAGACATCCACCCCGACCGTGGACGACCTCAAGCAACGCTGGAACACGTCGACCTAAGTGTCCCCGCGCGCGGACGTGGAGGGCGGACTGGTTTCCGGCGACGACACACTGCCTCGACACGCCGGAATCCGGCACACGACAAGGGCCTCGCCGAGGTGCCGAAATCGGCACCTCGGCGAGGCCCCACCCTCTGACGCCGGGTGTTGCGAAGAGGTCCTGGCGGGCGCGTGCACCCCCCAGCGCTCGCGCCCGCCAGGACCAGTCTTTACTTGAGGGCGACGCGAGTACCGCCCGAGAACATCGAGTCGTGCAGTTCCATTTCGGCCGGCACGGCGTCGGCCGGCATGTCGTAGACGACCTTCATCGTCACCTTGTTGCCGGGGTTGATCTCGTCCCAGATCGACACTTCCGAATCGAGGGCGATGCCGGCCATCGTGTCGGCGGTGAACTTGCGGCCCTGCGTGTCATACATCTCCTGGTTGTCCGGGCTCAGTCCCTTCGGCTTGTCGGACGTGTTCTGCACCGTCATCGTCACGACCACGAACTGGCCCTGTGCCTGCTCGGTGAGGAACGGGTTGTCCCCGACTGTGCTCAGCCCTGTGACGACATCGGTGACGACGAACTCGAACTTCCCGTCTCGCACGGGCGTGCCCATCCCGGGCACCGGCTTCGGAGCCGGAGCCGGTGCCGGAGCCGGGGCGGCTGGTGCAGGGGCGGCGGACGAGACCGCGTCGACAGCGGCGACCTCGGCAGGGGACGCTGCGTCCGTCGACTTCTTGTCGTCCTCTCCGCCGGAGACCGCGCCGATCACGATGAATGCGGCGATCACGCCGACGATCCACGGCCACTTCTTGGACTTCTTGTTGATCGGCTGCTGAGGAGCTTGGGGCACGGGCTGGCCCTGGAAGGGCTGCTGAGGAATGGTCATGCTGATGTCCTTTTCAAATGGAACGGGTTGAGGGATGGTGGTCAGTCGCCGATCGACAGCGACAGACCTTCTTCGGCTTCGACTTCGGTGTAGGAGAGGCCGCCACGGCGGGCGATCTCGACCTCGTAGAACTTGCTGCCTCGGGGCACGTCGGTGACGGCGAAGTCAAAGATGCAATAGCCGGAACCTCCGACGCTTCCGATCATGTGGCCCTTCGCGAGCAGGGTTCCGGACTCGTCGGAAACCTTCACTGCGGCATTGGGAGACAGGTCGTCGTAACCGCTGGTGCCGGCGCACGAGAATCCGGTCGGCAGTCCGGTCGTGGTCGCTTTGCCGTTCAGCGTGAGCGTGCCGGTGATCTCGAACGTCGCCGGCGCGCTCAGAGCGCGGACACCGGCGACCGCGCCGAACGCGATACCACCGACGGTCGCCGCTGCGACGACACCGACACCCACACCCAGCCAGAAGGGGCGCCGAGCCGGCGTCCGCTGCTCGGGCTCGACTGGAGCAACGGGTGAAAGGTTGGGGTCGATAGGCACAGTCACAGACAGACTCCCTGGTTCGGTCGAAGTGATGTCCATATCCTGCGAACGACTCGGATGCAGAGCCAAGTGCTGCGCCGATAACCGGGGTTATCGACTGGTCTGCCGCTGCCGTCAGACCCGCTTGTGTCCGGCCGGTACTGTTTGCCGTGTTGTGATGACTCGAGGGAGGGCATGGCAGTGATCGAGAGCCGTGGATTGACCGAGAACGATTGGGAGCAGATGGCTCTGGACGTCCTCGGGGAACTGGGGTGGAAGCACCTCAGCGGGACGGAAATCGCACCGGGCAACGAAGAGCGTGCGTCACTCGACGAGCTGCTGATCGTGCCGCGGCTGAGGCAGGCGATCGTGCGGTTCAACAAGGACCTCCCCGAACACGTCGTCGATCAGGCCGTGGCTGAGATCGCGAATGCTCGGTCGAGCGACGCCATCGCCGAGAACGAGACGATCCACGGCTTCCTCACCGAGGGACTGCGCAAGATCTCTTACGTCGACGACGCGGGTGAGGAGGTCACGCCCACCATCCGATTGCTGTCTCAGGACCCGGACCAGAACGACTGGCTCGCGGTCGACCAGGTGACCATCGTCAAGGGCGATCACCGTCGGCGATTCGACATCGTCCTGTATATGAACGGGATGCCGGTCAGCATCGTCGAACTCAAGAAGGCCGGCGCAGAGAATGCCGGGCTGGTCCAGGCGCATGCGCAGTTGGGCACCTACCTGAAGGAGTTCCCGCTCGCCTTCAGGTTCGTTGTCTTCAACCTGATATCGGACGGCATCACCGCTCGTTACGGGACACCGTTCACCCCGTTCAACCACTACTCTCCGTGGAACGTTGACGACTACGGCAAACCCGTCACCACCGACACCCTCGACGGTGCGACACCGCTCGACACCGCCCTCCACGGCCTGTTCAATCAGGAACGCTTCCTGCAGCTCTTACGCAGTTTCACCGCGTTCGACCACGACGAGAACGGACTGCTCAAGCGAGTCGCCAAGCCACACCAGTACTTTGCCGTCACCAAGGCAGTGGGCTCCACGGCGCAAGCCGTCGGGAGCAGCGGCAAGGCCGGCGTCGTGTGGCACACCCAGGGCTCGGGCAAGTCCATGGAAATGGAGCTGTACGCGAATCAGGTGATCCGGCACCCGCAGCTGGCCAACCCGACGATCGTGGTGATCACCGACCGCACCGAGCTCGACGGCCAGCTCTACGAGACCTTCCTGCGGTCCCGGTTGCTGCCGGAGCAGCCCAAGCAGATCCGCAAGCGTGAGGAGCTGCGACAGGAGCTGTCCGGGCGCACCACGGGCGGCATCTACTTCACGACCCTGCAGAAGTTCGGGCGGACCGCAGACGAACGGCATTCGGGCGCCAGCCATCCGTTGCTGACCGATCGCCGCAACGTCATCGTCATGGTTGACGAAGCGCACCGCAGCCACTACGACAACCTCGACGGGTACGCGCGGCACCTTCGTGACGCGCTGCCGCACGCCACGCTGATCGCCTTCACCGGAACCCCGATCTCGTTCGAGGACCGCAACACCCGAGACGTGTTCGGTGACTACATTGACATCTACGACCTGACCCGCGCCGTCGAGGACGGTGCCACCGTCCCGGTCTACTTCGAGAGCCGGCTCGTGAAAGTGTCTTTCGCCGAGGACGTCTCGGAGAAGGACATTGACGCTTCGGCGGATGAGGCGACGTTCGGCCTCGACGACACCGAGCGCGACCGAATCGAGAAGAGCGTCGCCGTCATCAACGCGGTCTACGGTGCGCCGACCCGATTGAAGAAGCTCGCCGGCGATCTCGTCGAGCACTGGGAGGCGCGGCGTGCGGCGATGAACCCGTTCGTAGGCTCGGAGAAGAACCCGGCTGCGGCGGGGAAGGCGATGATCGTCGGTGCGACCCGGGAGATCTGCGCCAACCTGTATCGAGAGATCGTGGCGCTGCGCCCCGACTGGCACAGCGACGATCTTTCCACTGGAAAGATCAAGGTCGTCTACTCCGGCAACCCTAGCGACACATCGCCGATCATCGACCATGTACGGCGCGATTCCGAGAACGCGGCGATCAAAAAGCGGCTCAAGGACATCGACGACGAACTCGAACTGGTCATCGTCAAGGACATGATGCTCACCGGTTTCGACGCGCCGCCACTGCACACGATGTACCTGGACCGGCCGCTCAAGGGTGCGCTGCTGATGCAGGCGCTCGCCCGCGTCAACCGGACCTTCCGCGGCAAGCAGGACGGGCTTCTCGTCGCCTACGCGCCCGTCGCCGACAATCTCACGCAGGCGCTCGCTGAATACACCGAGGCCGACCGTGCGAACAAGCCGATCGGCAAGGACATCGGTGCCGCGGTCGACACCGCCAAGAACCTCATCAAGATTATCGAGAACATCCTGCACGGATTCGACTGGCGCGAGCAGCTGCACAGGCCCGGTCCCCGCGCCTATTTCGACGCCGCCAACGCGACCGTCAACTACCTGCGTGATCCCCGGAATCCAGAGAACCAGGTGGGTGAGGGGCAGGAGACCCTCGCGGCTCGTTACCGCAAGTTCGCGTCGCAGCTGTCTCGGGTGTGGGCGATCTGTGGCAGCCACGAGGCGCTGCGGGAGCAGGCACCGGTCGCGAAGTTCTTCGAGGAAGTTCGCGTCTACATGGCCAAGTTTGACGCCGAGGATCGCTACGCACGAGGCCAGGCGGTACCGGAGGACGTGCAGCGGGCGCTGCGCCAGTTGATGGCGGCATCCGTCGAGTCCGGTGAGGTTCTAGACATCTACGACGCGGCCGGCATGCCGAAGCCGTCGCTGAAGGACATCAACGTCGACTTCGTCCGTCGGGCCCAGCAAGCGAAGAACCCGAACCTCGCGATCGAGGCAATGCGAAAGCTGATCACGGACGAGTCCCGGAAGGCGGCGAAGCACAACGTCGTCCGCCAGCGCGCATTCTCGGAGAGACTGCAGGCGTTGATGGTCAAGTACACCAACAGCCAACTGACTTCCGCGGAGGTGATCACCGCGCTGGTCGAGATGGCCAAAGAAGTCGCCGCCGAATCTGATCGAGGAAGCCAGTTCACACCGCCGCTGGACGAGAACGAACTCGCCTTCTACGACGCTGTCGCCCAGAACGAGTCTGCGGTCGAGGAGCAGGGAGAGGGCAAGCTTGCCGACATCGCCCGTGACCTCGTCGCGGTGATGCGGCGCGACGCATCCACCGACTGGACCGTCCGGGAGGACGTCAAGGCGCGGCTACGATCGCAGATCAAGCGACTACTCACTCGACACGGCTACCCGCCGGACCGTCAGCCCGAGGCCATCAAGCTGGTGATCGAGCAGATGGAGGTCATCGCGCCGACCATGGCGGCCTGACCTGGTCGACAAGATTCCTCTCGCCAGGGCACACTCGGTTCTACTCCCGTGCCCGCTGGTAGCCATGACAACAGACCTCGTTGGAATGCGGGAAGTTGATCCTGGCTTGCTTCGG
Source organism: Rhodococcus spongiicola (assembly GCF_004011835.1). Taxonomy (GTDB): domain Bacteria; phylum Actinomycetota; class Actinomycetes; order Mycobacteriales; family Mycobacteriaceae; genus Prescottella; species Prescottella spongiicola. Next base: position 464,711 of record NZ_RKLN01000001.1, on the reverse strand, counting down.
CGTCCTCGCTGCCCAAACCACGGATGCTGGCCGCACGTGCCGCTTCGACGCGTACGGTGCGGTTTGTCCGAATTCTCCTCGCTTGACATACTCGCTGCCACGAAGTCCTTGGGGGGATCCATGAGTACGCCGCTCGAAGTCGACCCGGCACAACTACGCGCACTCGCTAGTGAGTTCATTCATTCCCGCGACTACTTTGCTGCCGAGGTCACCATCGATCGCCTCGCCGGCGCCTCGGAGCACCTGACCGGATCAGTCGCAGCCAGGGCACTCTCCGACGCAGATGCGGCCATTGCCGTCACGCTCGGTGAACTCACCGAACATCTCGAAGCGACCACCGCCGCCCTATCCGACACCGCCGATGATTACGAGACGACCGAATATGTCACCACAGCGAACCTCAATGCGATCGAGCCCGGCTGATGGAACTTTCCGGGGGCTACGGACGGAACCAGATAGCCAATTGGCACCCCGACGTCCCCTATGACGCACTCTCAGCCCTCGCTGGCCTTGCCGACCAGATCGAAGACCATTTCGGAGCACTCAACCTGCGCTTGGCGAACCTGCCCGACACCGGAGGATGGACAGGAGACGCGCACGCCGCCGCTGTCGAGAAATTGGCGCAGATCAGAGGCCACGCCATCGACCGCGCGGATGCCCTCCGCGTGCTACGCAAGAACGGGATCACCGCCATCGCGGACCTCGACACCGCACGACAACGACTCCTCGCTACAGCGCGATACGCCGAAGCAGAGGGCCTCGTCGTCACTGACGACTGGGTGGTCACACCCGGCTCCGGCGACGTCGATCAGGCCGTCATCGACGAGTGGGTGCAGGAAATCTCGAGTGGCCTCGGAACGCTCGCTACAGCCGACACCGACGCCGCCACCGCGATCGACCAGGCCATCGAACTTCTGACTCTCACCAACGGCAACGTTCGAGGGTTCTTGCCGGTCGCGATCGCTGGACTCGGTGTAGCCGTCGAGATCACGGCCTGGGCGCTCGTCGCAGCCGGTGTGGTCACCGGTGCCGCTGTCATCGCCTACCTCATCGACAAGTTCGACGGCATCGCTTCCATCGAAGACATCCTCTCCCACATCCCTTCACAGTTCCTCTCAGACAACGGGCCGGGGGAGTGGGCTGAGGTCAATCGGGACGGTGTCTCCGACCGCTCGAAGGCATACGAGGAACAGGTCACTGGCGCATCGTCCGGCACCGAGTACGAGGTCGAAGGTGTCAAGTTCGACGGTTGGGAAGCAGGTGGAGATGACGAGCCCGGGACACTAGTCGAAGCTAAGGGTCCCGGGTATGACCAGTTCCTCGACAAGGATGGCAATTTCCAACCCTGGTGGAAAGGCGACGAAAGCCTTGTAGACCAAGCGCAACGTCAGATCCGCGCAGTGGAAGCCAGCGGAGGGGACGCGACGATAGAGTGGCGGGTTGCTGAAGAGAAGTCAGCGGAAGCGATCGAACGCCTGCTTGACGAACGAGGAATCGACGGAATCGACGTCGTTTGGGTGCCGGCAGAGTAACGAAGGGGCAGAAATGGAACGGCTCTACTCGAACGCCCGTTGGGGTGGTCGCGCACAGACCCCGCTCGAGTGTGCGCACGCAATCCGCGCCACACTCGCCGGTCTTCCAGACATCCAGGGCTATTACACCAGCTGGCGAATCTCAAAGCCCGAAGCCAGCGCCCCGGAGGATCTGCACCCTGTACCGATTGCGGACGACGCCCTCGCGGACTACGTGGAATCGACAGCGCTGCGTAACGACCGAGGCGAGCTCATGCCGGGTGGTGGCTTCACAGTGCGCTTCGCACGGCTCCACGATGGGCACCCAGTGAAACTCGAAATCCGGTGCGGTGCAGACGACACGCTGGGGAACAATATCCTGCTCGAGTTCCCGCACCCAGACTGGGCTTCGCCAGAGTCGCTTGACCCGATTGCGCTACGCGAATCACTCGCCGCAATCGTCGAACCCTGGGATGCCGACTACGGCTTTGTCATTACCCACCCCTTCCGCAAGGCACAGGGAATCAACGCTCGTGCCGCACGACGCGGCGAACGCCCCGTCGGCTGGCTGACGTACGTTGGCCACGATATAGACCTCGACAGCGCGGCGCTGACCGGCCTCGCCCGGGTCGACGAGACGACCGAGGGGGTGTGGATCGAACTGCACGGCAGCCCGTCGGACCCGAGTTTCGACGACGCGCTCACGGTGCGGCGGGCGCTCGGATACGGGAACTAGAGCAGGTACTTCGAGAAGCACTGAAGGCAATCGGCCAAGGCCCCATCGACGCCGACCGCGCTCGCGATCTTGCCGCCGCCACATGGCGGCAGGCTCTGACGCTCACATACGCCGACCAGGGCGGCTCGCCGGCGCCGCGGCCGAGCGCCGATATCGGTCAATCCCACCCCGCGCGGACAAGACGATCCTGCTTCGGGCGGGCTGACATCGAGTCCAACCTGGCCTGCCTATGCCGAAAGTATCACCGCCGCAAGACGCCGCAAGACCCTCGGCTATTGGACCGCCAGGCAGGTCGGGCAGGCCCGGGCCAGCTGGAACGGGTCGACCCGACCGCCCGGATCACCATCACCGAGCCCCAGGGGAAGCTCGGAGACCCGACACCCGGCCGCTGCCTGCGCGATGGAATCGACGACGATCTCCTCGCCGGACTCACCGGCAGCCGGATCGTCGCGACCCCCACTACTCGCCCGTCGACCTAGACCTCGACTATCTCCTCGACGCCCGAATCCGACCACCACAACGCAGACACCGGGGATACAAGCCCAGCCACAGAGACAGCGGCGACGCAACTCTACGGCGCCGACAACCATGTAAGTCATCGCGCCGACCATCGCGGCCTGACTTCCCCAACTCCGACGATTCGCGATTCCTCCCAATCAGGCGCGCTCGCGGTGGAGAATCGGGTGGGCAGTGCATCTCAGCCGACCTGAGGAGGAACTGTGAACGTCACCCTGTGGGTCGTCGCCGTGGTCCTGGCCGTCGTGTATCTGGGGGCCGGCCTGATGAAGGTGGCGGTGCCGTACGAGAAGCTCATCGAGAACCCGAGAACGGCTTGGGCCCGGGATCTGTCCGCCAGATCGGTCCGCGCGATCGGGACAGCGGAACTGCTGGGCGCAATCGGCCTCATCCTTCCGCAGGCCACTGGCATCGCGGAGGTGCTGACGCCGTTGGCGGCGACCGGACTGGCGATCGTTCAGGTCGGGGCAATGATCTTCCACATCCGGCGCAACGAAATTCAGATGCTGCCGGTGAACGTCGTCTTGCTGGCTCTGGCCGTATTCGTTGCGATTGGCCGATTCGCGAACTGGGGTTGAGTCGACCGTTCGGGATTGTGCGTTTCGAGCCCCAGGACGCAGGAGGAACGATGAAGGTCGATTTCACACCGGATCCGGAGCTGTACCCGTTCACTTCACGCTGGTTCGAGAGCCCGCACGGACGGGTGCACTACATCGACGAAGGCACGGGCCCGCCGATCCTGTTCTGCCACGGCAACCCGACGTGGAGCTTCCTGTATCGCGACATCATCACCAGACTGCGGGATCGTTTCCGGTGCATCGCGGTTGACTATCTTGGATTCGGATTGTCCGATCACCCTGAGGCTTTCGGGTACTCCATCGAAGAGCAGGCATTCGTCGTCGGTACGCTCGTCGACCACCTCGACCTGGACGGGTACGTGTCATTCGGTCAGGATTGGGGTGGTCCGATCAGCATGGCGGTCGACACCGCGCGCGCTGATCGCGTGCGGGGCGTCGTCTTGGGCAACACATGGTTCTGGCCTGCGGACAGCCCGACGATGAAGCTCTTCAGCAGGGTGATGTCGAGTGGTCCCATGCAGCGCGCCATTCTGAACAACAACTTCTTCGTCGAACGCATCATCCCGCTGGGAACGTCGCGCTCACTGAAGCCCGAGGAGATGGCCCACTATCGCGGAGTTCAACCCTCGCGGGAGGCGCGACGGGGCGTAGCGGAGATGCCCAAGCAGATCCTGGCAGCCCGTCCGCTGCTCGAGCGCCTTTCCCGTGACGTGCCGATCAAGCTCGGAACGAAGCCGGCGCTGATCCTATGGGGTATGAAGGATTCCGCCTTCAAGCCCAACCGCATGATTCCGCGCATGCAGGCCACGTTTCCCGATCACGTCCTGTTGGAGTTGCCCGACGCGAGCCATTTCTTCCAAGAGGATGCTCCCGCCCGAATTGCCGAGGCGATCGTCCTACGCTTCGGCTGAGACAGCGGTCTTGATGGGAAGCAGTGCATCCCGTTCGGTGCAACCGGTTCGGTGCAACCGGTTCGGTGCAACCGGTTCGGTGCAACCGGTTCAGTGCAACCGGTTCAGTGCAACCGGTTCTGCGCCGCCTCAAGCCCGAGATGCAGCACCAGCTCGACGGCGTCGGCGGCCTGCTCGCACACCAGGTCGAGTTCCTTGCGCTCGACGCTGGAAAAGGGCTTGAGGACGAAGTCGGCCGGATCCTGGCGACCCGGGGGACGTCCGATGCCGATCCGGGTACGTAGATAGTCCTTGGTGCCGAGCGCGTTCGAGATGGAACGCAACCCGTTGTGGCCGCCCTCACCGCCGCCCTGCTTGAGTCGGATCGTGCCGAAATCGAGGTCGAGTTCGTCGTGGATGACGACGATGTTTCCCGGCTCGACAGAAAAGAACTGGGCCAGCCCCGAAACTCCCCTGCCGGAGAGGTTCATGTATGAGCGTGGCTTCGCGAGGATGACCTGGCGGCCGACCAGTCGGGTCTGGACGATCTCGGTGCCGCTGCGCTTGTGGGCGCTGAACTTTCCGCCCAGGCGTCCGACGAGCGTGTCTGCCACCATGAACCCGATGTTGTGGCGGGTCTTCTCGTACTGGGGACCCGGGTTCCCCAGGCCGACGACGATTGCCGTCCCGGACTCTTCACTCACTGGTCGAGCATCCTTTCCATACGCATCTCTTCCATACAACAGCGGCGCGCCGAACCCGACTGGGGTCGACGCGCCGCTGGACGGTCAGCGTGCGGCTGATCAGACCTCGGCGGCCGTCTCCTCGGGGGCCTCTTCCTCGGTCTCCTCTTCGGTACCGAGAGCCGCGGCGGACGGGGAGGCGACGACGTTGACGACCAGCAACTCGGCGTCGTCGGCCAGGGTTGCGCCCTCCGGGAGCGTAATGCCACCGGCCAGGACCTGGGTGCCGATCTCGGCGCCCTCGACGGAGACCTCGACCGACTCGGGGATGTGCAGGGCCTCGACCTCGAGCTTGATCGCGGTGACCTCTTCGGTGACCAGGGCGCCCGGAGCCGCGGCGCCGGTGACGACGACGGGGACCTCCACGGAGACCTTCTCGCCCTTCTGGACGATGAGCAGGTCGGCGTGCTCGATGTGGCGACGGAGCGGGTGAACGACGACCGACTTGGTCAGCGCCAGCTGCTGCTTGCCGTCGATATCCAGGTTGATGACGGCGTTGGTGCCGTGGGCACGCAGGATGCCGGCGAGTTCACGGGCCGGGAGGTTCAGGTGCTGCGGATCGGTGCCGTGGCCGTACAGTACGGCGGGAACCTGGCCATCGCGACGGGCACGGCGGGCGGCGCCCTTGCCGAATTCGGTACGTACGGCGGCTACGAGACGATCTTCGTCAGACATGTGAAACGGCTCCTACAACTCACGTGAGATATGCGTTGACTTCGTTCGTCGCGATGAGGGGCGAACGGACACGAACGGCCGGAGCAACTGCTCTATCGGAGCCGTGGCCGCGTCGATCACGGTGACTGCGCGGTGCCGCGCGAATCGCCCTCGCCGAGACAACTCGAAGTACATTACCGGACGCCCGAGGCGATCGCAAAAGGACCCGTAAGCGGGTGGAGCGGGGGTGACGGACGATCAGGCTAGTCCCGCGACGGCCTCCAGGAAGGTCTCGATGTCCCCCTCGGACACGAAGTAGTGCGGGGATGCGCGGACGACGGCGTCGAGTCCGCGAGCACTCATGTCCAACAAGGTCGACGATCGGGGACTCGCCGTAACCGTTATCTGTTTGTCCACCAGTTGTTCTCGAGCGCGCATCGCATCGATACCGTCGACGGTGAATGTGACGATGCCGCTGCGGTCGGTTCCGAGGTCCCGAACGGTGACACCCTTCAGGCTGCTCAGCCCCGTTCGCATCGCGTCGGCCCTCTCGGCGATTGCGCGTGCGACGTAGTCGATTCCGATGTCGAGGAGATAGTCGGCGGCGACACCGAGCCCGAGTCGCGCCGCCACGTCGTACTCCCACAGTTCGAAGCGTGTCGCGTTCGGCGCCGGCCGGTAGGTGTCAGGTCCGGTCCACTCGGCGCTCCGCAGATCGAGTGCAACCGGGTCCAGCCGTTCGACGAGTTCTCCTCGCAGGTAGAGAAATCCGGTGCCACGAGGTCCACGAAGCCACTTTCTGCCGGTCGCCGACAGCGCATCGACACCGAGAGCCGCCACGTCGATCGGGAGCTGGCCCACCGACTGGCAGGCGTCGAGCAGGACCAGCGCGCCTTGACGGTGCGCGATCTCCACTACCTCCCGGATCGGGTTGATCAACCCGCCATTGGTCGGAACGTGAACCAGCGAGACGAGGCGAACGCGGTCGTCGAGCATCCGTTCGAGAGAGTCCAGGTCGATGCGACCGGATGCGTCGCTCGGTATGACCTCCACGGTTGCACCAGCCGCGCGGGCACGGTGCAGTGCGGTGATCGCGTTGCTGGCGTATTCGACTCGAGAGATCAGGATTCGGTCGCCGGGCACGAAGCGGATCGCGGCGACGAACTCGTTCCACGCCCGGGTGGCGCTGTCGACGAGGGCGATCTCGGCAGGCTCGGCTCCGATCAGGTGTGCGAGTGAACGACGCACTGCCGCGAGGTCGTCGGCACGTTCGGCGGCCGCGAGGTACCCACCTACCTCAGCCTCGCGCCGGAGATGTCCGATCACGGTGGCGAGCACTGGTTGCGGCGGCAGGGATGATCCTGCGCTGTCGAGAAACACCCGGTCGAGACACCCAGGTGTATCGCGTCGAAGCTGTTCGAGGTCGAGCATCGGCAATTCCTCTCCAGCGGTAGCCACGACGGGAAGCGGGCTCTACCCTCGAGGAGGACGTTCGACCGCTCTCGAGGGGAGGATGGCATGGTTGTAGCAGTCGAGTCCACCAGTCTTACCTCGCGTCCGGCGGCCGAGGCATACCTCGGTGGGGTGTGCTTCAAACTTGGTCCACCGAAACTGATCGGTGCCGAACTCGAATGGCTTACTGCAAACGACAGTCAAGCTTTCACCCGCCCAGACCTTGCCTCGATCGCCGCAGCTCTCGGGCCTCACGCCCCGCGATCCCTCGTTCCTGATTCCCCCGCCCGCCCTCTACCTGCGGGCAGCCTCGTCACCGTCGAACCCGGCGGTCAGATCGAGCTTTCCAGCGTTCCCCGCGATAGTGCCGTCGCCCTCTGCGACGCCCTCGCCTCCGACGAACGGACGCTGTGCTCCCTTCTCGCGAAACACTCGATAACCACGCACGCGCGTGCCGCCGACACCCGTCGGTCGGCAGAGCGACTGCTGCATTTGCCCCGCTATCGGGCCATGGAGGAGAGGTTCGAGGGCGTCGGTCCGTTCGGCAAGCTCATGATGTGCAACACCGCTGCCGTCCAGGTGAGCGTCGACGCCGGGGTGGATCGGGCGGATGTTGCTCGCCGGTGGAACCTGCTCCACACCATCGGCCCCGCCCTGATCGCGGCGTTCGCATGCTCTCCACGACTTCACGGGATTCCACCGGGGCGGTGGGTGTCTCAGCGGATGCGGACCTGGCTCGAACTCGATCCGCCCCGCACCGGCGGGCCGTCTGACACCGGGGAATGGACGGATGACCCGATCGGCGACTACGCGCGCTGGGTACTCGACGTGCCGCTGCTGTGTGTGATCCGGGACGGGCCGTCCTGGACGGCTCCGCCCGACGCGACGTTCGCGGATTGGATCGACGGCGCCCTCGACGACGACCTGGGCCGCCGGCCGACCCGAGCGGACCTCGACTATCACCTCACGACGGTGTTCCCTCTCGTGCGCGCGGTCGGCCACCTCGAGGTGCGCTACTTCGACACACAACCGGGGGACCGGTGGCGGCTGCCGGTGGCCGCGGTGGAGGCCCTGCTCGACGCGCCGGACGCGACCGACGTCGCGGCAGACACCCGAGGGCGGTGGAAGGATGCCGCACGAGACGGCCTCGCCGACGGCGAACTGCGTGCCGGCGCGGCAGCACTGCTCGAACTCGCGGCCGAGCACGCTGCGGACCCGGCGCTGGGAGCCGAACTCGGATCGGCCGCCGGGCGATGTCGGCGTGGTGAACAGACCCGTGGTGAACAAGCGAGGGGGACTACAGCGTGACCGGGCTACGCGAATCACTCGAATCGGCGCTGTTGCGGGCTCGGCGGCGTAGCGACGCGCTCACCGAGTGCGTCGACGAGGCCGATCTGGTGGCGCAGCACTCGCCGCTGATGAGTCCGCTCGTCTGGGATCTCGCACATATCGGGAACCAGGAGGAACTGTGGCTCGTCCGCGACGTCGGTGGACGTGAGCCCGTCCGCAGCGACATCGACGAGTTGTACGACGCGTTCAAGCATTCCCGCTCCTCCCGGCCTGCCCTTCCGCTGCTGGGCCCCTCCGAGGCGCGTCGGTATGTAGGCCAGGTTCGGGAGAAGACGTGGGACGTGCTGGATGCGAGCAAGTTCCGTGGTCGTCGCCTGGAATCGAACGGGTTCGCGTTCGCCATGATCGCCCAGCACGAACAACAACACGACGAGACGATGCTCGCGACGCACCAGCTGCGAGCGGGGCCAGCGGTACTGGCGGCGCCGCCCGTCCCCGTCGCGGCTGCCCCGGTGTCCGAGCGTGAAGTGGTCATTCCCGCGGGCCAATTCGTGATGGGCACGTCCGAAGATCCGTGGGCGCTCGACAACGAGCGTCCATCGCATCGGGTATACGTCGGAGCCTTCGCGATCGACACGGTCCCGGTCAGCAACGCCGATTACATGTGCTTCATCGACGACGGCGGCTACCGACGTCGGGAGCTGTGGAGCGAGCGAGGCTGGCAGCATCGCGTCGAGCGCGGGCTCGAATCCCCGCAGTTCTGGACGACCGACGGCGGCAAGCACTGGTGGCGGCGCCGGTTCGGGGTGTTCGAACCCGTGCCGCCGGACGAGCCGGTGATGCACGTGTGCTGGTTCGAGGCGCAGGCGTACGCGCGATGGGCCGGCAAGCGGTTGCCCACCGAGGCGGAGTGGGAGAAGGCGGCGCGCTGGCATCCGGCGAGCGGTCGGTCCCGCCGGTTCCCATGGGGCGACGATGAACCCGACCACACTCGGGCGAACCTCGGCCAGCGGCATCTCTGTCCCGCACCGGTCGGGTCCTACCCGGAGGGAGCGTCGCCGGCGGGGGTGCGTCAGCTGATCGGTGACGTGTGGGAGTGGACTTCGTCGCCGTTCACCGGTTATCCCGGCTTCGAAGCGTTCCCCTACCGGGAGTACTCGGAGGTGTTCTTCGGTGGCGACTACCGTGTTCTTCGCGGCGGGTCGTTCGGCACCGACCAGGTGGCGTGCCGGGGCACGTTCCGGAACTGGGACCACCCGATCCGGCGACAGATCTTCGCCGGCTTCCGCTGCGCGAGGGATGTCTGATGTGTCGGCACCTGGGCTATATCGGACCGACTCGCTCGGTGCGGGAGGTCATCACGGCGGGGGAGTTCTCGCTGCTGCGGCAGTCGTGGGATCCGCGTGACATGCGAGGTGGCGGCTCCATCAACGCCGACGGGTTCGGCGCGGCCTGGTGGGGTTCGACACTGTCGCGGTACCGCAGCGCGATGCCGATCTGGTCGGACCCGGCACTGCCCGAGATGCTGTCGAAGGTCCGGTCGCACGCGGTGCTCGCAGCAGTCCGCTCGGCGACGGTGGGGATGCCGGTCGAACGCAGCGCGTGCGCGCCGTTCGTCTCGAAACACTGGGCGTTCAGCCTCAACGGCCGGATCGCGGGATGGCCCGAATCGATGGTCGAGCCGGCCGGGCGGCTGCCCATGGTGGACCTGCTGGGTCTCGAGGCGCCCACCGATGCGGCGCTGCTGTGGATGCTCGTGCGGAACGCGCTGCGGGACAACAGCCCGGAGCTAGCGCTGATGCAGGTCTCGACCCTCGTGACGGAGGCAGCGCCCGGATCGAAGTTGAACATGCTCCTCGGTGACGGGCGGCAGTTGTGGGCCACGACATGGGAGCACGCGTTGTCGACACTTGTCGACGACGATCGCGCGGTCATCAGTTCGGAGCCCTACGACCGCAACCACGAATGGAAAGAGATCCCGGACGGGCACCTCGTCACCGCGCGGCCGGGCCACCTGATCTCGACCCCCCTGTGAGGGTTACCCGAGAAACGAGTTCTTCGGATGGGAGAGGAATGAGCGCACCGACCCTGGAGGTCCACATCGCACCCGAGCAACTGACCGCGGCGCTACGGGCCGATGCGGCGCGGGGGCTGACGTCGTCACCCAAATCGCTGCCGCCGAAGTGGTTCTACGACGCGCGTGGAAGTGAACTGTTCGAACGGATCATGCGGCTTCCGGAGTACTACCCGACTCGCACCGAGCGGGCACTGCTCGAGGCCTACGCCGGCGAGATCGCGGGAATCGCCTCACCGCAGATCCTCGTCGAACTCGGTTCGGGCTCCTCCGAGAAAACAGCTCTGTTGCTCCGGGAAATGGGGGCGCGAGGCACGCTCGAACGGTACGTCCCCCAGGACGTCTCCGAGAGTGCGCTGCGGGACGCCGCTCGACGCATCGCTGCGGAATTCCCGCAGATCGGCGTGCACGGTGTCGTCGGAGACTTCACCGAATCACTGCACCATCTACCGGCCGGAGGCCGGCGGATGATCGCCTTGCTGGGCGGCACGCTCGGCAACCTGGTCCCGGACGAGCGGCGCGAGTTCCTCGCCGGCATCGCGGGCGTCCTCGAGCCCGGCGACTACCTGCTGCTAGGTGTCGCGCTCGTGACCGACCCGGCGGTGCTGGTGCCGGCATACGACGATGCGGCCGGCGTCACCGCTCAGTTCAACCTCAACGTGCTGTCGGTGCTGAACAAACAATTGGGCGCCGACTTCGACCTGGAAAGGTTCCGGCACGTCGCACTCTGGGATCCGGTCAATGAATGGATCGAGATGCGGCTCGAGGCGACGACCGAGATGGCAGTGCAGGTAACGGATCTCGGGCTCGAGGTGTCGTTCGAGCACGGGGAGCAGCTTCGCACGGAGATCTCCGCGAAGTTCCGTGAAGACGGCATCCGCGCCGAGCTCGCGGCCGCAGGATTCGCCGACGCCCAGACCTGGACCGACGCGGACGATCGGTTCGCGCTCGTGTGCGCTCGCCGAGCCTGATCCGCTCGCCGAGGCTGGTCAGAGAATCAGCTGCATGAACGTCATGTCCATCCAGCGGCCGAACTTTTGACCGACCTCGGGCATCTGCGCGACGACCCGGAAGCCGAAACGCTCGTGCAGCGCGATCGAAGTGGTGTTCGACGACTCGATGCTCGCGACGATCACGTGTAGGTGACCGGCACGGGCCCGCTCGATCAACGCGGTCATCAGGGCCGTCGCGACACCCCGGCGGTGGTAGTCGACGTGCACGTACACCGAGTTCTCGACGGTGTAGCGGTAACCGCTCTTCGCGCGCCACACCCCGTACGTTGCGTACCCTGCGACGTGGCCGTCGATGTCGGCGACCAGGATCGGGAACCCGTTCGCGTGGCGGTCGTGGAACCACTGTCGCCGTTCGTCGATGTCGGTGGGGGTTTCGTCCCAGATCGCTGTCGAGTTGGCGACCGCTTCGTTGTGGATCTCGAGGATCTCGGGCAGATCGCTGATCAGGGCGTCACGGACGAACATCTCAACTCGCGCCCTGCGTACCCGAGCTCCGGCGCGCCTTCTCGAGGGCGGCGAGAGTGCGGAGGATCGAGGCCTTCTGGCGGCCCAGGTCGTCGAGGCGTGCGCGCGCGGCAAGACCCTGCGCGGCCTCGGCGAGCTCGATCTGCGCGTCGACCTTGGTGAGCTGGTCGAGCAGGCCGGTCACACGCTCCTCGAGGGCTGCGAGGTCCGGCAGGTTCGCGGGTGCGACGGCGGCGGTCGGCGCGGGAGCAGGTTTGGTCGGCTTCGTGCGGGGACGCGTCGCCGGGGCTTTGTTGACCGGGGCCTTGCCGGCCGGGGCTTTGCTTGCCGGAGCCGACTCGGTCTCGATCGCGGACACGATGTGAGCGGCTTTGGGACGCAGCGACTTGCGGACGATCGCCGGGTCCGGGGGCTCGGCGAGGCGGATCTGATTGAGGGCTGAGCGCGCGTCACGGGCCGCAACACGCCACTCGCGCTCCTCCTCGTCGTCGGACTGCAACGTGCCACCGATCGGGCGGAGACCGTACATACCCATGAACTTGCGCGCCGCGTCGATGACGCTCTCCTGCTCGCGGCACGTGCTACAGCGCGGCTCGTTGCGGAACAAGTCGATCGATTCGTCGCTTCCGCACCACACACAAGACCCGGGAGTCCACCGGCGAACTGATTGGGTGTTCGAGATTTCAGAGCTTGCGTCCCGGGGCTGAGCGTCGATCACGACGAGCCACAATAGGGCACCGGTTCATGCCTGGCCACATCGAGGTCCCGATTTCCTCGTCGGGGGTGATCAAATTCATGACGGCTACCGGCCAGTAGCGGCAAAGTCTTGTGCCGCATGAGTTCTGCGCTCGGCGCTGTTCTCACTCGCGATCGCCGAAGACGTCGGTCAACCAGTCGATGAGGGGGCGCATATCGCGCCAGGCGAGCCGCACGTGGGCGGCCGCGTCGGCGGTGGCGAGCCAGTCGGGGCAACCCAGATTCGATCCCGCCGTCAACGAGCGATGCCGGAGCAGCTCGATGCGCGGATGGTCCGGTGCCACACCTCGCGGGCGCGTGGCGAGACGGTCGCCACCGATGTCGTAGTCCGCCGATTCGAGCTTGCGGACGATCCGCTGCAGAGCGCGACCGCGGCGCTCGTCGTCGACGGCCTCCCGATAGCGCGCGAGTTGCTCCGGGGTGTGAGCGTAGTAGCCCCCGGCCACGAACATCCCGGAGGCGTCGACCTGGACGTAGAACCCGACACCTGGGCACGTCTCGACAAACCCTCCCTGGTGGGTCTTGTAGGGCGACTTGTCCTTTGAGAACCGTACGTCCCGATAGGGACGAAAGACTTTGCCGGGCCCGAACTCCGGTTCGAGTTCGGCGAGCAACTCGACCATCGGTGCGCGCACGTCGGAGTCGTAGATCGACTTGTGGGAGGTCCAGAAGGCCTTGCTGTTGTCGGCCTCGAGATCCTCGTAGAAGTCGAGTGCGGCGGTCGGGAACCCGGAGAACACGTCGCAAACACTACGCCCGTGCCCCGTTCGCCCGAGGGTGAACGGGGCACGGGCGCAGTAACGATCTAGGCGATCCCGTTGAAGAGGGACGTCACCGAGCCGTTCTCGAAGACTTCCTGGATGGTGCGAGCCAGGAGCGGCGCGATGGACAGCACCGTCAGCGTCGGGAACCGCTTCTCCTCGGGGATCGGCAGCGTGTTGGTCGTGATGACCTCCTTGGCGCCGCAGTTCGCGAGGCGCTCGGAGGCCGGGTGAGAGAACACGCCGTGCGTGGTGGCGATGACGACGTCGCCGGCGCCGGCGTTCTTGAGAATCTCGACGGCACCCGCGATGGTGCCGCCGGTGTCGATCATGTCGTCGATGAGCACGCAGGTGCGACCGCTGACGTCACCGACGACGCGGTTCGACTTGACCTGGTTCGGAACCAGCGGATCACGAGTCTTGTGCACGAACGCCAGCGGTGCGCCGTCGAGGGCGTCGGCCCACTTCTCGGCGACCTTCACGCGGCCCGCGTCGGGGGAGACGACACAGATGTTCTCGGTGCCGTAGTTCTCGCGGACGTACTGTGCCAGCTGGCCCAGGGCGTGCATGTGGTCGACCGGGCCGTCGAAGAAGCCCTGGATCTGATCGGTGTGCAGGTCGACGGTGATGATGCGGTCGGCGCCGGCGGTCTTCAGGAGGTCGGCGATGAGACGAGCCGAGATCGGCTCGCGACCGCGGTGCTTCTTGTCCTGGCGGGCGTACGGGTAGAACGGCAGGATCGCGGTGATGCGCTTGGCGGATCCACGCTTGAGCGCGTCGATCATGATCAGCTGCTCCATCACCCATTGATTCAGGGGCGCCGGGTGGCTCTGCAGCACGAACGCGTCCGAACCTCGCACCGATTCTTCGAACCGGACGAAGATCTCGCCGTTGGCGAAGTCACGAGCCGATTGCGGCGTGACCTGGATGTCCAGTTCCTTGGCCACCTGCTCGGCCAGTTCGGGGTGTGCGCGGCCGGAGAAGAGCATCAAGTTCTTCTGCACGTCGCTGGATATCGCGCTCACTGGTCTTCGCCATCCTTCGGTTCTCGCCGGTCGGTTTCTTGCTGAAGTGCTCGCTGCGCAGCCTCGGCAGCAGGAGTGCCGGGCCTGTTGCGCTGGACCCAACCCTCGATGTTGCTCTGCTTGCCGCTCGAGACTGCGAGCGCCCCCGGTGGCACGTCGGTGCGCAGGACGGTGCCTGCGCCCGTATAGGCGCCGTCACCGACATGGACCGGGGCGACGAACATGGTGTCGGATCCGGTCCGCACATGCGAACCGACGACGGTGCGACTCTTGTTCACACCGTCATAATTGACGAAAACGCTGGATGCTCCGATGTTGCTGTGCTCACCGATGGTCGCGTCACCGACGTAGGTGAGGTGCGGGACCTTCGAATGCGCGCCGATGTCGGTGTTCTTGGTCTCGACGAAGGCACCGAGCTTGCCGGACGCGCCCAAGACGGTGCCCGGCCGCAGGTATGTGTAGGGCCCGACGGTCGCCGCGGGTCCAACGACGGCGCCCTCGCCGTGAGTACGGATCACCGAGGCACCCTCGCCGACGGTGACATCGGTGAGCGTCGTGTCGGGACCGATCACGGCGTCCTCGCCGATGCTCGTGGCGCCACGCAACTGCACGCCTGGACGTAATGTGACGTCGCGGTCGATCCTGACATCGACGTCGATCCACGTGCTCGACGGGTCGTCGACGGTGACGCCGGCGCGCATGTGCCGTTCGAGGATCCGACGATTCAGTTCGCCCGCCAGCACGGACAGCTGGACCCGGTCGTTCGCGCCCGCAACCGAGAGTTCGTCGGCGATGTGCTGTGCCCGAACGGTTTTCCCGGCCTGCCGGGCGATCGCGATGACGTCGGTGAGGTACAGCTCGCCCTGCGCGTTGTCGGCGCTGAGGGACGACAACGCAGCGCGGAGCGTGGCGGCGTCGAAGGCGTACACACCGGAGTTGACCTCGGTGATCGCGACCTGCGAGTCGGTGGCGTCGGCCTGCTCGACGATCGCGGCGACCTCGCCGTCGGTGGTACGCAAGACCCGCCCGTACCCCGTGGGGTCGGACGCAGTGGTGGTGAGAACGGTCACCGCGGCGGCCGGTGCTGCGGTGTGGGTGTCGATCAGTGCGCGCAGGGTATCCGCGTCGAGCAGTGGAACGTCGGCCGAGGTCACCAGAACCGTGCCGTCGAAATCGTCGGGCAGTGAGCTCAACCCGCAGCCGACGGCGTGCCCCGTGCCGTTCTGCTCGTGCTGGACGGCGGAGGAGATCGCATACTCGAGATCCTTAGCGACCTCGTCGACCGCCGCGCCGACGGAGTCCCGGTCGTGACCGATGACCGTCACGAGTTCGGTGGGCTCGATCGCGACTGCGGCATACAGCGAGTGGGCGAGCATCGATCGGCCGGCCAGAGTGTGCAGAACCTTGGGGGTCTTCGACCGCATTCGCGTCCCGGCACCGGCTGCGAGGACGATGACGGCGGTCTGCAGTGGCATGAAGCTCCCTCGAGGTCTATTTAGGCTTGGCTGCTCGGGCGGCCGGACTCGTCGCGCGTTCTGGTGAAAGATTATCGCGAGGTGGTCCCGCCACGACAATAAGCCCGAGACCAGCTGCGCTGATTCGCAAGTTAACGGAGAGTTAACGGGTTCAGACCGTCAGGTTTGGTATGCGTGGTGGGAATCACAACCGGTGGACCGGGGAGCTCCGCCGCCAGGACTCGAACCTGAACTATCTGAACCAAAATCAGAGGTGCTGCCATTACACTACGGCGGAACGCTGCGCCGACGAGCTGGCGCTCGAGGGTCGCGGGAACGATACTCGCATGCCGGCGCCCCACGCGTCGAACTGCTCGGGAAATTGAAGCTGCGGAGTGTCGGAAGGGACGGTCACCGCGAGTGTCGCGACCAAGGGAGTCCAGCAATCCCGAACGATCTCCTCGCATCCGGATGACCGGGACGCAGCGGCGTGAACAGCTGATCGAGATCGGACGAGCGCTGTTCGCCGAACGCGGTTACGAGGCTACCTCGATCGAGGAGATCGCCGCCCGCGCGCAGGTCTCCAAGCCTGTGGTCTACGAGCACTTCGGCGGCAAGGAGGGGCTCTACGCCGTCGTCGTCGACCGAGAGATGTCGAAGCTGCTCGAGATGGTCACGTCGTCACTGACGCAGAACCGGTCACGGATCAGGATCGAACGAGTGGCGCTGGCCCTGTTGACCTACGTCGATGAGCGCACCGACGGTTTCCGGATCCTGGTGCGCGATTCGCCGGTCACCGCCGACGAGGGCACTTACTCGAGTCTGCTCAACGAGGCGGTCCGGCAGGTGGGACACATCCTCGCCGGTGACTTCGAACGCCGCGGTTTCGATCCCGAACTCGCGCCGCTGTATGCGCAGGCGCTCGTCGGGATGGTCGCCACCACGGCGACATGGTGGCTCGACGAGAGAGCTCCGTCGAAGGAGGTCGTGGCCGCCCATCTCGTGAACCTGTGCTGGAACGGCCTGACGAACCTCGAGGCGGATCCGCAACTCGGCGGATAGGGCGTTCGGTGACCATGCGGTCGGCCCGAGAACGGGTTGGGCCCCGGCCGTCGTCGACGACGGGCGAGCTTGCCGCCCGAGCCATCCGAAACTGTCTGTTCAGTAGGGCTTTGGGCCGCACGTCCCCGAGCCGGGATGCGCATAGAATCGACTAGGCTGGCGCGCGCCCGCTACCGCTGCTCGTCCGCGCCCCGAGCCGTTCGCCAGCAGTTCGTCGTCACCGCTCAGGAGTGCGTTCTTGACTTCCCTGCCGTCCGCAGCAGATACCCCCCTCGAAGGACTGGCGAAGACGGCGCTGGAGCACAGCGCCTTCGCCGGGATCGCCGACGCGGTCGGACGCACCGACGTCGACATCGTTGCACCGCAACCCGCACGCGCCCTTGTCGCTGCGGCGTTGGCCGAACATGCCCAGCTGCTCGTGGTGACGGCCACCGGACGGGAATCGGACGATCTGACTACCGAGCTGCAAGAGATGCTCGGCGCCGGCGTCGCGCATTTCCCGTCGTGGGAGACGCTGCCGCACGAGCGACTGTCTCCGAGCGCCGACACCGTCGGACGCCGGCTCGAGGTACTCCGCAGATTGGCACGCCCCGACGACCGGCTGTACGGCCCGCCGTTGCAGGTGATCGTGACGACGGTGCGTTCTCTGGTCCAGCCGATGGCCCCCG
This sequence comes from Rhodococcus spongiicola, assembly GCF_004011835.1. Taxonomy (GTDB): domain Bacteria; phylum Actinomycetota; class Actinomycetes; order Mycobacteriales; family Mycobacteriaceae; genus Prescottella; species Prescottella spongiicola. Next base: position 447,063 of record NZ_RKLN01000001.1, on the reverse strand, counting down.
CGCTCGGCGAGATCGACCCGGTGGTGCTGAGCGTCGGAAGCGAACTCGACTTCGAGGGGTTGATCCAGCGGCTCGCGGAACTGGCTTACACGCGCGTCGACATGGTCGGGAAGCGGGGAGAGTTCGCCGTTCGGGGCGGCATCCTCGATCTCTTCCCGCCTACCGCCGATCACCCGGTTCGTGTGGAGTTCTGGGGTGACGAGGTCAGCGAGCTGCGTGCCTTCTCGGTCGCCGATCAGCGATCGTTGCCCGAGATCGAGGTGGGTACCGTCATCGCACCCCCGTGCCGGGAGTTGCTGCTCACCGGCGACGTGCGGGACCGGGCGGCCCAGCTGGCGGCCGACAACCCGGCGGACGCCTCCCTGGTGGAGATGCTCGACAAGATGTCCGCCGGCATCCCCGTCGAGGGCATGGAGGCGCTCCTGCCGGTGGTCCGCCCCGGAGAACTGCAGCTCCTCACCGACGTCCTTCCATCGTCGACGCACGTCTTGCTGTGCGATCCCGAGAAGATCCGGACCCGCGCGACCGATCTCGTCCGAACCGGGCTGGAGTTCCTCGAGGCGTCGTGGACTGCCGCGTCGATGGGCGCAGCCGCGCCCGTGGACACATCCACGCTCGGCGCCGGAATCGATCTCGGGGCCTCGGCATACCGGTCCCTGCGCCAGGTTCACGAGTCGGCCCAGGCGCAGGGGCAGCCGTGGTGGACGATGACACCGCTCGCATCCGGCAGTGGCGACCAGATGGAACTGGCCGTCACTGCGGCACCGCAGGTCCGAGGCTCGGACGAACTACTTGCCGAACTGTTCGTGACCCTGCGAGCCCATGTGACCACCGGCGGTCGCGCGGTCGTCGTCGTCGCAGGTGCGGGAACCGCGCAGCGGGTGATCGAGCGAATACACGAGGCCGATGTGCCCGCGGCGCAGCTCGAACCGGGTGCGCAGCCGCCGCGTGGCCAGGTGGGTGTGATGCGCGGCGCCCTGCAGGACGGCTTCGTCCTGGCCGGTTCCGACTCGGAGCCGGGACTGGTGGTGGTCACCGAAACCGATCTCACCGGCAACCGTGTCGCCGGGGCGGGCGATGGGAAACGACTCCCGGCCAAGCGCCGCAATCAGGTCGATCCGCTCGCGCTCACCGCGGGCGACATGGTGGTGCACGATCAGCACGGCATCGGCCGGTTCGTCGAGATGGTCGAGCGGACCGTCGGCGGAGCTCGACGCGAGTACCTGGTGATCGAGTACTCGGCGAGCAAGCGCGGCCAGCCAGGTGACCGACTGTTCGTGCCGATGGAGTCGCTGGATCAGCTGTCCCGCTACGTCGGCGGCGAGATGCCGGCCCTGTCCAAGCTCGGAGGGTCGGACTGGCAGAACACTAAACGGAAGGCACGCAAGGCTGTTCGGGAGATCGCCGGGGAGCTCGTGCAGCTCTATGCCGCCCGACAAGCGGCGCCGGGTCACGCGTTCGGATCCGACACGCCGTGGCAGAAGGAGATGGAGGACGCGTTTGCGTTCACCGAGACACACGACCAATTGACCGTGATCGACGAGGTCAAGTCGGACATGGAGAAGCCGGTGCCGATGGACCGCGTCGTCATCGGCGACGTCGGCTACGGCAAGACCGAGGTTGCGGTCCGCGCGGCGTTCAAGGCCGTCCAGGACGGAAAACAGGTCGCGATGCTGGTCCCGACCACCTTGCTTGCGCAGCAGCATCTGCAGACGTTCACCGAGCGCATGGCGTCGTTCCCGGTGAAGGTGCGCGGCCTGTCCCGCTTCACCCACGCGGCGGAGTCCAAGGAGATCATCGCCCAGATGGCTGAGGGTGAAGTCGACATCGTCATCGGCACCCACCGCCTGCTGCAGACCGGTGTCGGTTGGAAGGACCTCGGGCTGGTGATCGTCGACGAGGAACAGCGTTTCGGTGTCGAGCACAAGGAACACATCAAGGCGCTGCGCACCCACGTCGACATGCTCACGATGTCGGCGACGCCGATCCCGCGCACCCTGGAGATGAGCATGGCCGGCATCCGGGAGATGTCGACCATCCTGACCCCGCCGGAGGAGCGGCATCCGATCCTCACCTACGTCGGCGGATACTCCGACAAGCAAGTGGCGGCCGCGATCCGGCGAGAACTGCTACGGGACGGCCAGGTCTTCTACGTACACAATCGGGTCAGCTCGATCGACAAGGCGGCAAAGCGGATTCGCGATCTGGTGCCCGAGGCTCGGGTGGTGGTTGCGCACGGACAGATGAACGAGGACACGCTCGAGAAGACCGTGCAGGGATTCTGGGAGCGCGAGTTCGACGTGCTCGTGTGCACGACGATCGTCGAGACCGGCCTCGACATCTCGAACGCCAACACCCTCATCGTGGAGCGGGCCGACTCTCTGGGGTTGTCCCAGTTGCACCAGTTGCGAGGCCGTGTCGGACGCAGCCGAGATCGCGGCTACGCCTACTTCCTCTACCCGCCGGAGACGCCGCTCACCGAGACCGCCTACGACCGGCTCGCGACCATCTCGCAGAACTCCGATCTGGGTGCGGGAATGGCGGTCGCGATGAAGGACCTCGAGATTCGCGGCGCCGGCAACGTCCTCGGCGCGGAGCAGTCCGGCCACATCGCGGGTGTCGGCTTCGATCTGTACGTGCGTCTGGTGGGGGAGGCCGTCGAGGCGTACCGGGCCGTCGCGGACGGTCGTCCGATCACCTCCGAGGAGGCGCCCAAGGAAGTGCGCATCGATCTTCCGGTGGACGCGCACATTCCGCCGGACTACGTGGCGAGTGATCGGCTGCGCCTCGAGGCGTACCGTAAGCTGGCCGCCGCGACCGATTCGGACGCGGTCGTGAGCGTGGTCGACGAGTTGGTCGACCGGTACGGCCCACTGCCTCAGGAGGTGGGCCGGCTGGTGTCCGTCGCCAAACTCCGCCTGCTCTGCCGTGAATACGGGGTCGAGGAGGTCGCCGTGACGGGTACCCAGCTGAAGATCTCTCCGATGGCCTTGCCGGACTCGAAACAGTTGCGGCTCAAGCGGATCTATCCCAGCGCCCAGTATCGTGCGACGACAGGAATGATCCAGCTTCCGGTGCCGCGCGCGGGCTCCGGTGGCATCGGGGCCGGCCGGATGCGTGACGTCGAGTTGCTGCAGTACGTCGCGGATCTGCTGCTCGCGCTCGACGGCAAGGCCGCGGGAGCGGTGGATGTGACCGCGACCGGCATGCGGGCCGGGGTTTGACGCGGATGAGCGCAGGAGACGAGCGCCCTGAGGGCTGGCGCTTGGGTGACGCGTTGGTCGAGGCCGTCGAGGTGATGGACCGTCTGTGGAGCTTCGGTGGCTGGGAAGTGACACAGACCCACGACTCGCTACGGTCCTACCTGCTCGAGGAGACGTACGAGCTACTCGACGCGATCCAGGATGGGAATCCGGAGTTGATTCGCGAGGAGCTCGGAGATCTGTTGCTGCAAGTGCTCTTTCATTCCCGTATTGCGGAGGCGGCGGGGGAGTTCACGGTCGACGACGTGGCTGCCACGCTCATCGCGAAGTTGGCCCACCGCAGCCCACACCTGGCCGACGACATCACAGGACCGGTGGACATCGCCGAGCAGGAGAGGGCATGGGAGGTCCGCAAGGCCGCCGAGAAGGCGCGCGAATCCTGCGTCGACGGCATCGCACTCGAGCAGCCCGCGCTGGCACTGGCCGAGAAGGTGATGTCGCGGGCCCGCAAGGCCGGGCTGCCGGACAATCTTGTCCCCGACGAGCTACGGGTGGTGCGGCTGGGCGAACCGACCAGCGCGGAGGACGAACTGCGCAAGGCGACATTGCGATTCGTCGCACACATCCGGGCCACCGAGTCCGCAGCGCACGCTGACGGAGTCCCGTGGGGTGGGCTCGACGCCGCGGCGTGGCAGACCTACTGGACGCCGTGACGAGACGAGCCGCCTCCACGTACCCGGTCCCGAGGGCGTACGGTGCGGGGCTGCCGCCGCATCGGATGCCACCCCGGCCGCGGCGCCGGGTCCGGAACCTCCTGGTGCTGATGTCGTCGGTGTTCGTCGGGGTCGTTGTCCTCTCACTTGCCTCGAGGCTCGACGAGTTCAGTCGGCGTTCGCCGCACATCGAGATACCTGACGGTATCCCGCCGGGACCGGGCGCTCCGCTGCCGCCGATCGACGTCAATGCGCCCGGAAGGACCGCGAACCTGCTGCACGATTGGTCGGCCCCGCTGTCGGAGAACCTGGCGATCTCGCCGACCGCCCTCGAGGCCTACGGCTACGCGGCTGCGGTGATGGCAGCGACCAAGCCGGACTGCGGCCTCGGTTGGACGACGCTCGCCGGCATCGGGTCGGTCGAGAGCAAACACGGCACCTACCGTGGCGCAAGCGTCGGGAGCGACGGCCAGGTCGATCCGCCCATCCGGGGAATCCCCCTCGACGGATCACCGGGAGTCGCGGAGATCCCGGACACCGACGACGGCGCGATGGACGGCGACGCCACCCACGACCGCGCGATGGGCCCCCTCCAGTTCATTCCCGAGACGTGGACACGCTGGGGTGTCGACGCGAACGGAGACGGCATCGTCGACCCGGACAACATCGACGACGCGGCTCTCACCGCAGCGCGGTACCTGTGCGCCCGTGGCGGCGACCTGACCACCGCGGACGGGTGGACCGCGGCCCTCATGGCCTACAACCCGTCCGGCGAGTACCTTCTCGACGTGCGCGAGCGCGCGGCGTCGTACTCGGTCGGCGTGCGAAGGTGACCTGCGTGGCGGGCGTGCCTCGGGGCAGGAGTCGATTACTCCGGTTACCCTCGGACCTGGCACTATGCTTCCGGCGGCCTATGCCGTCGCAGCAAGAGGCGGCCAGCTGGCCGCTTGCCCGTAGACAACCAGACGCTGCCTGTCCGGACGGCACTCGTTCACCGCCGGCAGCAGCCGATCGAAGCCGCCGAAGGAGAACCATCCGTGGCCAGCATTGAGCAGGTAGGAGCTCGCGAGATCCTCGATTCCCGTGGCAACCCCACGGTGGAGGTCGAGATCCTCCTCGAAGACGGCACCTTCGCGCGGGCCGCCGTTCCGTCCGGCGCGTCCACCGGTGAGCACGAGGCCGTCGAACTGCGCGACGGTGGCGACCGCTATCTGGGCAAGGGCGTCCAGAAGGCCGTCGAGTCCGTCCTCGACGAGATCGGGCCCGCCATCATCGGCCTCGACGCCGCCGAGCAGCGCACCGTCGACCAGGCCTTGCTCGACGCCGACGGTACGCCGGACAAGTCCCGCCTCGGCGCGAACGCGCTCCTGGGCGCGTCGCTCGCTGTGGCCCGAGCCGCTGCCGAGTCGTCGAATCTCGACCTTTTCCGCTACGTGGGTGGCCCCAACGCGCATGTGCTGCCCGTGCCGATGATGAACATCCTCAACGGCGGCGCTCACGCCGATACCGGCGTCGACGTCCAGGAGTTCATGGTCGCGCCGATCGGTGCGCCTACCTTCAAGGAGTCGCTGCGCTGGGGCGCCGAGGTGTACCACTCGCTCAAGGCCGTCCTGAAGCTGAAGGGCCTGTCCACCGGCCTCGGTGACGAGGGCGGCTTCGCTCCCGACGTTGCCGGTACCCGCGAGGCTCTGGACCTGATCAGCGAGGCCATCGCGAAGACAGGTCTGAGGCTGGGTACCGACGTCGCACTGGCGCTCGACGTTGCGGCCACCGAGTTCTACACCGAGGGCACCGGCTACCAGTTCGAGGGCAAGGTCCGCACCGCGGAGGAGATGGGTGCGTTCTACGCCGAACTGCTCGGCCAGTACCCACTCGTCTCGATCGAGGATCCGCTGAGCGAGGACGACTGGGCCGGCTGGGTCGCGCTCACCGAGCAGATCGGCGACAAGATCCAGCTCGTCGGGGACGACCTGTTCGTCACCAACCCGGAACGCCTCGAGGACGGCATCGCCAAGGGAACCGCCAACGCCCTGCTCGTCAAGGTCAACCAGATCGGAACCCTGACCGAGACCCTCGACGCCGTCGACCTGGCGCACCGCAGCGGCTACAAGACCATGATGAGCCACCGTTCGGGCGAGACCGAGGACACGACGATCGCCGACCTGGCCGTCGCGGTCGGCAGTGGCCAGATCAAGACCGGTGCGCCCGCTCGTAGTGAGCGTGTAGCGAAGTACAACCAGCTGCTGCGCATCGAGGAACTCCTCGGCGACGCTGCCCGGTACGCAGGTGAGCTGGCCTTCCCGCGCTTCGCGTTCGAGGGTGCCGCCGGCTGATGAGTCAGCGCGGTAGGTCGCGGTCGGGTCGCCCCTCTCCGGGTGGGCGGCCCGCTCGCCGCGGTTCCGGATCGGATCGGGTGTCGCGTAGGCGCCGGCGGATTCGTTCCGGAACTCCTGCCGCAGCTACCGACAGCACCCAATCGATCGACGCGGAGCACTCCGACGCGGCCGGTGAGCGTGAAACGGTCGCTACCTCGTCCCGTGCGCGCACGATGCGGAAGGGGCAGGCAGCGGCCCCGGCAAAGCCGCAGCACACCTTGTTCGGGCTCTCGACCAGGCGGGCTGTCATTCTCGGAGGGGTGATCTTCGTGCTGGCCCTCACGCTTGCCGTGCCGATGCATACCTACCTCACCCAGCGGGCCGAGGCCGACCGTCTGGCATCCGAGCAGCGTGACCTCGAGCGAGAGCTCGACGAGTTGCAGCGTCAAAAGGAACAGATCGAAGATCCAGCGTGGATCGAAGCGCAAGCTCGTGAGCGGTTGGGCCTCGTACGGCCGGGGGAGACCCCGTACAAGGTTCAGTTGCCGGGCGACTACAAGCCGCCGGAGGAGGACGCGCCGCCCCCGCCGCCGTCGACCGGGGCCTGGCACAGTGACCTGTGGCAGCGGCTCGCCGGACCGCCGCCCTCCACCGAGCCCGAGCGAGGAACTCTGCCGGAGAACCCCGCGGTACCGGCTCCCGCACCAGAAGAACCAGGAGTACCTACCGGGTGAGCGAATCGTCCGTCCCCCAGGAAGATCTTGATGCAGTTGCGACCCAGTTGGGGCGGGTCCCGCGAGGCGTCCTCGCGATCGCCTACCGGTGCCCGGACGGTCAGCCAGGCGTGGTCAAGACGGCACCCCGTCTGCCCGACGGGACCCCGTTCCCGACGCTCTACTACCTGACGGACCCTCGGCTGACAGCTGAAGCCAGCCGACTCGAGTCCGCAGGCGTGATGCGTGAGATGACAGAGCGGCTCGGTACCGATTCCGAGCTCGCGGCCGCGTACCGACAGGCCCACGAATCCTACCTGGCCGAACGAAATGAAATCGCTTCACTGGGAACCGATTTCAGTGGCGGTGGCATGCCGGACCGGGTCAAGTGCCTGCACGTACTGATCGCGCACTCACTTGCGAAGGGGCCGGGAGTCAACCCGCTCGGCGACGAAGCCGTGGCGCTCGCTGCGCGAAGTGGGCTGCGCGGCACCGCGATTCCGGAAGATTGGCCCGAGGCCGCCAGCTCTCCTGTACCCGAGGACCACGAGTGACCAGGGTCGCCGCGATAGACTGCGGAACCAACTCGATCCGCCTGCTGGTCGCAGACGCCGACGAGAACGGGCGACTGACCGACGTGAAACGTCTGATGCGGATCGTTCGTCTCGGACAGGGTGTCGATGCGACCGGTGCGTTCGCTCCTGAGGCGATCGAGCGCACCCGCGTCGCTCTGAGCGAGTACGCCGACATCATTCGCGAGACCGGGGCGACGGCCGTGCGGATGGTCGCAACCTCGGCCGCGCGAGACGCCACAAACCGTGAAGACTTCTTCGCGATGACCCGAGAGGTGCTGGGCGCGGTCATTGCCGGTGCCGAGGCGGAGGTCATCACCGGCGACGAGGAGGCACGACTCTCGTTCGCCGGCGCGGTCGGTGAACTCGACCCCGCCGGTGGGCCCTTCGTCGTGGTCGATCTCGGCGGCGGATCCACCGAGGTCGTGTTGGGCGACGACACAGGTGTTCACGCGGCCTGCTCTATCGACGTGGGCTGCGTTCGTGTGACCGAACGTTGCCTGCACGACGATCCCCCGACCGCCGAGCAAATCTCCGCCGCAAGCGAATTCGCTTCGGTGCGTCTCGCCGAGGCGTTCGAACGAGTTCCCGTCGAGCAGGCCCACACATGGGTTGGGGTTGCCGGGACGATGACGACGCTCTCCGCCGTCGCCCAGGATCTCGAAGAGTACGGCGCCGACCGCGTCCACCTGTCACGGCTCAGTCTCGAGCAGTTGCACGACGTCACGCATCGCCTGGTGACGATGACACACGACGAGCGGGCCGATTTGGGCCCGATGCACCCTGGCCGGGTCGATGTGATCGGTGGGGGCGCGATCATCACGGTCGTTTTGGCAGAAGAACTCTCGCGACGCGCCGGTATCGACGAGCTCGTCGTGAGTGAGCACGACATCCTCGACGGGATTGCGATGTCGGTGTCGAAAGGCAGGGCGTGAACTAGCCAACCAGCATTCCGCCTAGACTGTTTCCGAGATTCCAATGCCGTCGCCACCGAAATCGGGTGGTGGGCCCCCATAGCCCAATTGGCAGAGGCAGCGGACTTAAAATCCGCAAAGTGTGGGTTCGAGTCCCACTGGGGGCACTGGTCAGGGGCTGTTTGCGATCCGGCAGACAGCTCCTACGGTCCGAAAGTGTCACGGATTGTCACAACTGGTGCGGAACTCGCGGCCTGAAGCAGCGCAGGGTCCTGAGAATGCGCGTACGTGGAGAGGGTGAAAGCGGCCGAAGCGTGACCCATCCACGCTGCGATGACTGCGATCGGCACGCCACGTAGGTGCATGAGCGTGGCGCATGTGTGCCGGGCGTCGTGCAGGCGGATCGCCGGCACGCCGGCCTTCTCCACGGATCGCTTCCACCAGTAGGTGAGCGTGTTTGGCGTTGGGGGATTTCCCGTGCGGTCCACGACGACGTATCCGGTGTCCTTCCACGCTTCTCCGACCGCCAGCCGGTCCGCTGCCTGCCGCTTCTTCGCGGCCTTCAACGCGGTCACGAGATCGTCAGGGATCGGCAGTGTTCGCGCCGAGCGTTTCGACTTGGGAACTCCCTCGGAGATCGTCTGCGCGAACGATACCCGCGATGTCGATACGTTCAGAGCCTTGCTCGCGAGGTCGACGTCGCCCCAACGCAGCCCGCTGATCTCTCCGCGTCGAAGCCCACAGAGGGCCAGCCACCATGCGTGCGAGTATGAGTCGCCGTCTGCGCTTTCGAGGAACATCTCCACATGCTCCGGGGTCCACGTCTTCATCTCGGGCCGCTCGCCGGCCTCCGGGAGTTTGTCAACCAATTTCGCCACGTTGCGGACGAGGGTGCCCTGCTTAACCTCGCCTTCGAGGGCGGCTGCGAGGACGGTCAGCATGTAGTTGACCGTGCGAGCTTTCCACGGCTTCCGGGTCCTGTGCTTCTCGCTTGCGAGCCCCCCAGCCCGCAGCTTCGAGATGAGGTTGTCGAGATCACTGCGAGTCAACTTCTGGACCGCCTTGTCTCCCAGTTCGGCTCGAACTGGCGCAAGGACAACCCTGTAGCCGTTGGCAGTAGACGGCTTAAGTGAGTGCTTCGAGAGCAGCCACTTGTCGATGGCGGTTGCGACTGTCGTGTCACGAGCGTGCACATGGGTGCCTTGAGAAACCTCGGCCTGGATCCGGGAAAGCTCGCTGCGCGCCTCGTCCTCAGTCTTGAACCGCCTGCGCATCTGCTTCCGGCGCCCAGTCTCGGGGTCTGCGCCGACATCGACTGTGAGCTGGTAGCGGACCACTGGCCTTCCGCGCTCGCGCGTCGAGAGTTCGATCTTCTTGATCTGTGGGGGGAGCTGTCGGCGTGCCACGGTTAGACTTCCTCTCGAATCCGCCAGATTCCGAGATGCCCCGCATCCATTAGGTGCGGGGCTTCTTGTTGCAACAGCGTAACGGCCGGTAGTTTGCGTCCATGCCGTTCGCTGAGACTGCCGGGGCCCGCATCTACTACACCGACACGGGCGGGGATCTGCCGACGATCCTGTTCATGCACGGATTCCTCCTCGACACACGGTTCTTCGAGCACCAGGTGGCGGAGTTGTCGTCGGAGTACCGCGTGCTTTGCCTGGACGCGCGCGGGCACGGGCTCACCGAGGACTTCGGCAACGAGTTCTCATTCTGGGACCAGGCCGAGGATGTGCGCGCGGTAATGGACGCGGCCGAGGTTAAGACGGCTGTTCTCGCGGGGATGTCTCAAGGTGGGTTCACCGCGCTCCGGATCGCACTCACCGCTCCCGAGATGGTGTCGGGTCTGATCCTGATCGGCACCGACGGCGCGGAGTACACCGAGAGGCAGAAGGCCGGATACAGATTCGTGTTCGACCGGTGGGTGTCCGATCCGGTGGTTGATGATCTGATGCTCACACTCGCGTCGTCGATGATTGGCGGCACCCGGGACCAGCAGCAGGTGTGGATCGACAGGTGGCGCGAGGATGACCGGACGCGACTGGCGGGGGCGGTGGACTGCCTGATCCGGCGCGACTCGGTCGAGACGGCGATTACAGCGATCACCTGTCCGAGCCTCATCATCCGCGGGAGTTACGACCAAGCCTTCTCTGACGCCGCCGTGCGGGCGTTGCGCGACCAGCTCGGCGGCGAAACGCAGCTCGAGACGATCGAGGCCCCGCTCGCCTCTCACGCCGTGAGCTGGACGCATCCCGAGATAGTCAACCCACTGATTCGGGTGTGGCTCAAAGCCATATCAGGATGACCTGACCGCCTGCCTCGGCGACCATCACGATGTAGTTGTCGATGATTCTCTCGGCCCGGCTCGGTCGCCGGATCGGCATGTTGAAGAGAGGTGGGACCGGCGCGAAGCCGGATCCAACCCATCGGCCGTGGAAGCTCTGCGCCTCATTGAGTTCGGCGAGCAGCCGGTAGGACCACATCGGCGGTTCGGCGCCGTACCTAGCCAGCCGCCACTTCAGTAGCCGCAAGGCCACGTCCGCAACGTCCTTCCATGCAGTAGGAAGCTTGATCCGCGACTGGGGATCTGTGAATAGCCAGCGGAGCAGGGATGTGTTGTATGTCAGGCCGGGCAGCAGGCGCTCGACGCCCGGTGTGATCGCGGTGATGGTGAGGGAGTTGTCGAGGACGGCGACCAAGTGATCACCGAGGGGGTCGAGGTCGTCCTGTGTGGGGGCTGCTTTCGGGAGCCGGCCATCTCGCGAGATGGCGCGCAAGTAGGCGAGCTCATTATCGTCCACGCCCAGAGCTTTCCCGATCTTGTCCGCGGACCGCACTGACATCGGCCGTGCCCCGGTCTCAAGCTTTTCCAAGTATCCCTCGCTCATCGGGGCCAGTCGGGCTAGCTCCTTTCGCTTCACTCCACGGGACTCGCGCATCTCGCGAACCAGGCGTCCCGGGGTGAATGGCTGCGGGGGAGGTGGAGTCGTCATACTTGGTTCCCGCAGGCACTAGGGGTTAGGACACACTTACTAAGGGGGACCCAACCAGGGCGGTCCCCCAAAATTGGGGGACCGGTTTTGCTTTCTTTACCTACCGTCCGGTCGCTAATGTTCGTAGTGATGCACAGCACGGACTGTGCAGCCATTGTCGCACTCCGCAGTGCGGGGGATGGCAGGGGGGAGTGCGGGCCGGAGGCCAGCCAGAACCCGTAAGGGAGGGGGGGTATTTCATTCTCGCGAGCAGTAGTCGCAAGTCATCCTGAAACGCAGAACGGCCGCCAGCTGTTGCAGCAGCTGACGGCCCTAGTTCAGCCCGATCCAAGAAGAAGGTAGGCGTGACAGACCATAACGCACATGTAGCTTCCGCGCGAGACCTCTGCGATGACGAGATCTCGCCGACCGATTCTCGGAACGCTACCGATCTTGTTCTATTCGCACTACGCAGTGGGCGCCCAGTGTCAGAGTTGCTTGCCCTCGAGTGAGTCCTGAACTGCTTGAAGCAGTTCCGCGGCATTGATGCCGAGTGCGGTCGAGATCGCCATTAGTTCGGCGATCTCCACGTCGCGCTCGCCGCTCTCGATGCGCCTCATAGTCGACCGGCTGAATCCCGCGCGTTCGCGTAGCTCGGTCTGACTCATTCCTCGCCGGCCGCGGAGGGCGCGTATCTCGCCGGCGATGGCTGTACGGACTTCATCTGCTCCAAATGTGGGGCCCACTGTCTCCATGCGGAGCATATTAGCTCAGATCTGAACCCAAACACTACATCTTGTGACTGAATCGATACAGGGAACACGAGCGCGGGTCGCAGTTGCGAAGGGTCCAGAACTGGAGCATTATGATCAACATGAAACCCGATACACCAATTCTGGATCCAGTCGGTGACATCGACCGCACGCTCTCCGAACGCGCAAGTCTCTACCTCCGAATCGCCAACATTAGCCAAACGAAGGCTGCGAAGGCTCTCGGCTACTCCCGGCAGAAGCTGGCCCGCCGATTGCGTGGCGTCAGCTCGCTCACCGGATCGGATCTCGTGCGCATCGCGAAGCTGACCGGAGCCAATGTCAAGGACTTCTTTGGTGAGGAGACGCGCGCATGACGACGATCATCCCGACCCGGCTCTACAAAGCGACCGAAGCAGGGAAGTTGCTCGGCGTTCACGCCTCGACCGTCCGTGAGTGGTGGAACGAGGGCCGCCTCGCATACATCGCGGGCATAGGCAGGGGTCGGAAGGTCTCCGACGCTCAGATCGCAGAGTTCATTGCCGCACACGAGGAATCGGACGCATGAAAACGGCCGCCAGTTGCGCCAACAACTGGCGGCCCCTAGCCCTACTCAACCCAGAGAGGTAGACGTGACCGATAGTAACGCACCAGCAGTAGTGAGCGGGGGTGAGTCCCCATTTGATCAGATCCGGCGCCGTCACCCGGATGGCACCGAGTACTGGTCCGCCCGCGAACTCATGCCACTACTCGGATACGAGAAGTGGGAGCGCTTCGAAGATGTCGTCGATCGAGCACTCGCCTCGATGCGCGCCCAAGGGCACAACGTCGACGCCAACGCTTCCCGGATCCGGGAAGCGATCGCCAAGACGACACGCACCGACTTTCATCTCTCCCGCTTTGCCTGCTACCTCGTGGCGATGAACGGCGACCCCCGCAAAGCCGAGGTTGCCGCAGCCCAGGCATATTTCGCGGTCCGTACTCGTGAGGCGGAGACTCGCCCGGCCGTGGCTGCACTCCCTGACCGTCGCGCTCTCGCGCAGATGGTGATCGAACTCGAGGACGAGAAGGCGCTTGCCCAAGCGAAGGTGGCGGAGCTCGAGCCTGCAGCGAAGTCGTGGAACCATCTCGCCGATGCGAAGGGCGACTACAGCGTCGCGGAGGCCGCGAAGATCCTGGCTCAAGACCCGGCGATCTCGATCGGCCGAGACCGGCTGTTCCTCTTCATGCACGACCGGAAGTGGATCTTCCGTTCCCGTAACCCGCGGGGCGGCTGGGAAGCCCGCCAGGAACAGGTCGATACCGGCCGATTGTACGAGCGGCCCGGAAGGCCGTTCCTGAACTCGAAGACTGGCGATTACGAACTGCCGGCGCCGACGATCCGCGTGACCGTGAAAGGGATCGCGAAGCTGAGGGAGCTGCTGGCAGACGCGCAGGCGGTCAAGGCATGAAGCCACACAGCACAGCCCGCTAACTCCAACTACCGACATTCCACGCGAGGCCCAGTTCGGGCCATCGCGCACCCGACTACACCCTTTTGGAGCCTGACGTGAAGCTCTTCAAACGCAATCAGCAGGACGCCGCACCCTCGATCACCCCACGGTCCCGGACCCCGATCTTCGCGGCGCTCGCGGTCGAGCTGCCGCTGCCGACGTGGGACGACACCGAGGCGGTGCCGGCATGACCAGCATTGTCGATCAGGGCGAGCTGATGCACGTCTGCCTGCACCCCGACACCCTCATGCGCTCCGACTGCAACGGCCCGTTCGAGTTGTGCCACGACTGCCATCAGGTCCTCGACGACCACGGCCCGTGGGACGGCTCCGACCGCGACGAGGTGACATGGCGTGTCCTGGCGTGGGTTTCGGTGATCACTTTCATTGCGGCCTTCGCTCTGGGGCTGCTCTGCTGGTGGAGGCTCACGTGACCGATCCGATGAAGTGGGACTGCACCCACTGCGATGCAATCGAGCACCGCCGCGCCCAGGAGGCGGGGGAGGTGGTCGCGTGAGCGACATCGTCGACGCCGAAGGCCTGTACGCCGACATCCCGGACCACGTCTACCACTCCGACAAGAACTCGCTGTCCTCGTCGGGGGCGCGTGCGCTGCTCGCGTCCCCGGCCCGGTACCGGTACCGGCTCGACCACCCGCCGGAGCCGAAGGACCACTTCGACTTCGGGCATGCCGCACACTCCCTCATCCTCGGCGTCGGCGCAGAACTCGTGCGGATCGACGCCGACGAGTGGCGAACGAAAGCGATCAAGGATGTGGTCGCCGCGGTCCGTGCGGAGGGCAAGGTTCCACTGAAGCCGGCGGACTACGACACCGTCCACGCGATGGCCGACCAGCTCTGCACCCACCCGATCGCGGCGATGCTGTTCCGCGACGGCCAGGCCGAACTCTCGGGATTCTGGCGCGACGACCACACCGGCATGTGGCTGCGCGTGCGCCCCGACTGGCTCCCGACGCAGGGCAGTGGCCGACAGATCATCGTCGACTACAAGACCACCACATCCGCGGACCCGAAGCACTTCGCGAAGGCTGCCTACGACTACGGCTACCACCAGCAGGCCCCCTGGTACATCGACGGGCTCACCGCCCTCGGCCTGGGCGACGACCCGGCGTTCGTGTTCGTCGCCCAAGAGAAGACAGCCCCCTACCTCGTGTCGGTGATCGAACTCGACGACGACGCCGTCGCACTGGGCCGCCAACGCAACCGCGAAGCGATCGACCTCTACGCCCACTGCCAGGCCACCGACACGTGGCCCGACTACGGGCAAGACGTCCACCGCGTCTCCCTACCCGCCTACGCCTTCAAGTGAGGAACACCATGACTGACAAGCAGTATCGACCCGTTGCCACCCGCCGCACCCCGGCCAAGCAGGAGGGCGGGCAGCAGACCCTCGCGCAGCTGATCAACGCGATGAAGCCGGAGCTGCAGCGGGCGTTGCCGAAGCACATGGATCCCGACCGGATGGCGCGTATCGCGCTGACCGTGCTGCGCCAGACCCCGGGGCTGAAGAACTGCGACCCGCAGTCGTTCCTCGGTGCGCTCATGACCGCCGCGCAGGTCGGTCTCGAGCCGGGCCCGCTCGGCGAGGCGTACCTCGTTCCGTTCGGGAACACGGTCACGTTCGTCCCCGGTTATCGGGGTCTGGTGAAGCTGGCGTGGCAGTCGGGGCAGCTCGATTCGATTGCCGCGCATGTCGTCTACGAGAACGACGAGTTCGACTTCGCGTACGGGCTCGCTCCGTCGCTGACGCACAAGCCGGCACTCGCCGATCGTGGCCGGGTCGTCGCAGCGTACGCGGTCGCGACGTTCAAGCACGGTGGGAACGCCTTCGAGATCATGTCGGTCGACGACATCGAAGCGATCCGGAAGCGATCGAAGTCCGCGAACTCAGGCCCGTGGAAGTCGGATTGGGAGCAGATGGCCCGCAAGACCGTCCTCAAGCGGCTATCGAAGTGGCTACCCCTTTCACCCGAGTTCGCCTCGGCGATCCAGCTCGACGGTTCTGCGCGCACTGATGTCGGATCGCAGCTCGATCAGGTCGAGCCGGAGTGGATCGATGGGGAGACGGTCGACGACACGACGGGCGTGACTGTCGAGGAGATCGCCGAAGCCACCGAGCCTGCGCAGCCGGCCACCGAGGGCGGTGCCAAGTGACCCGGGCCCAGCTGTCGGCCTTCGCCCTCGCCGTCGGAGTGACGGCGGCGGGGGTGGCCGTGGCCATCGTCCTCGCTGCCGGCGAGATCGTGGCCGTCGCCGATCCGAGGAGGTGGCCGTGAGCGAGTGCCAGCAATGCGGGAAGCCGATCCGACAGACGCCATTCGGCGGCTGGATACACGCAGTGTCTGAGCGGAGCGGGATGTGCGGCGGGAAGCCGGTCGGCCCGAGGGAGGAGCGACAGTGAGCGATTGGAGAGAGCAGGCCGCGTGCCGCGAAGACCTCGGCCATGACCCCGACTGGTGGTTCCCGAACCGGGACGATCAGGCCACGATCAACCGTGCAGTGAGCATCTGCCACACCTGCCCGGTTCTCGCCGAGTGCCGCGCGTTCGCACGCAGCTCCGGACAGGAATACGGGATCTGGGCGGGTCAAGTCCGCGGTGCACCCACCGTCGCCAGTCACGGCGCTACACACTGCCGTCGGGGCCACGAGTACACGCCCGACAACACGCAGTGGGTGCGGGGCGGGACGACTCGGCGCTGCCGAATCTGCGTGTCCGACCGCAACGCCAGCTACAGGAAGACCGCGCAGGCGGACCGGCGGGCGGACCGGCTCGAGAAGGTCGCCGCGCTCCTCGCGCAAGGAGTTCCGAAGCTCGAGATCGCCGAACGGCTCGGAATGCACCCACGCCAGGTGCAGAGGGACGCATCAACGCTGAAGGGGGAAGCAGCATGACCGAACTGATCTACATCACGCCGATTCTGGTGCTCAAGGACCCCGAGACCGAGCGCACCCGGATCGCCGCCCTGATGGAGTGGATGGTGTCGCAATGGGTGTGAAGCCAACGATGACCGTCATCACCTGCCGCGGCATAGGGGAACCGTACCCGTCCCCGATGCTGGCCAACGTCACTCGGCTCCTGGATCCGGAGCGGTTCCGTATCGTGGCCTTGCCGTGGTCGGCCACCTACGGCCCCGTGCCCAGCGTCCGCGGCATCTCGTTCGACAAGGCGCTGCGCACCGGCCGAGAGATGCTGATCGACTACATCCGGCGTGATCCGAATCCGGTCGTGCTGCTCGGCTACAGCGGCGGCGCGGCGTTGGCCGGCAACGTCGCCGACGAGATCGCCCTGGGTGATCATCCCGGCCTCGACCTGCGGGGCGTCGGCTTGATTTCGGACCCGCTGCGGTCATCGGTCAACGACGTCAACCCGGGCGCGACAGGCTGTGGCATCGCCGGGTCACGTCCGATCCCCGGCAACTTCCTGGTGTGGCACTGCGCCGATCCGGCCGACGTGATCACCTGCTGCCCACTTGACTCCCCGCTGCGCACGTTCGCGGATCAGTCGGCCGCGTTCTCGCTGGCCGATCCAGGGGCGTGGGCTACGGACCTGCTCGACCGGCTCCGGACACGGCGCTGGCAATCAACCATCCGGGACTGGCGCAACATCCCCGCAGTCCTCCGGGCGTACCGGCAGGCCATTTCGGACGCGAGGGGGTACCTCACCGACGACCACACGTCCTACCACCTGCGCCGCTATCCGGGCACCGATCGCACCTACTGCGAGTGGATGGCCGACCGCATCAACGGAATCAAGGAGTGAGGATGACCAACGACTGCGGCCGGACCATTGCCGGCGCCCTCCAGGAGATCGACGAACTGCGAGCCATCGCCGAAAGGGTGCAGGCCCTCGCCGACCAGTGGGACAAGGTGGCGAAGTACATGCTGTCGTCATCGGGGCGCGAGCTGGTCGAAGCAGCACGGAAGGACTTGATCGAAGCCCTGGGCGCGAAGGGCGGTGAGCAGCCGTGAGTCACATCGTCCATCTGACCCGCGTCGGGCACAGCAGCATCGGCGGCTCCGGGACAGCCGCCGACGCGATCCGCAAGCGTGCAGCCCGTCTCCGCGAGTCCGGCACCCCATTCGAACGTGACGGGATGACGTTGCGGTTCAAGGACAGCAACGGCGCCGACGTCACCCTCTCCTACGAGGAGGTGCTGCCATGACCGCCCAACTCGAAGGACTCGTGGACATGTTCGGGCCCGACGGCCGTCGCGGGCCTGAACGGTGCAGCCTCGGCTGGCACGCAGCGTTCGTACACGCCGAGCCGGCACCGAGCCCTGTCCAAGTGCATGACCCACTCTTCGGCCACGGCTGGGGCTCGATCTGCCACCACTGCAACACCACCCAGGGGGCGGCATGACGATTCGCTGCCCGGTCTGCTGGCGCCCCGCCCAGGCCACCGAGACAACCGGCCGCGTGTGGCGGCACAAAGACCAAGTTGGCCATCAGTGCCCGATGAGCGGGAAACCGCTCCCGATGGATGAAGAGGAGGTGGCGTGATGGCTCGCGAGTATGCGCGAATCAGGATCAGTGTCGCCGACGACGAGGACTTCGAAGAACTGAGTGCCGATGCGCAGTGGCTGTACTTCCGTGTCCTGGTTCCGGATCCGACACTGAATCAGTGCGGCGTCGCGGACTGGAGGCCGAACCGGCTGACCGGAAAGGCCGGCGACATGACGTTGGCTCGTCTCCTCACTGCCGCTGCCGTGCTCGAGCGCCACCGGTACGCACTGTTCGATCTGGAGACTGAGGAGGTGCTTGTCCGCTCCTATGTCCGTAGCGACGAGTTGCTGAGGAACCCGAAGATGGCCGCCGCGGTGGTGAAGGCGTATCAGTCGGTCGCGTCGAAGACGCTGCGGGCGGCAGTTATCTCGGAGATCAAGCGGGAGCAGAAGGAGCACCCCGACTTCACGTCGTGGACGCACAAGGACACCCGCGAGGGCTTGGCGAGATTGGTGTCGCGACCCGACCTCGAAGCGGTGCACTACACCAATCAGATCGGGTGTGGATCACCAATCGGATCCGGTGCAGATAACCAATCGGATAACCAATCCGATTCGGTGCGGATAACCGAAACGCAGGGGGACCAGATAACCAATCGAATTCGGTACGGATTCCCTGCACCTGCACCTGCACCTCTAAGCCTGCAACCTAAGAGTGGTTACGTAAGTACGGAAGGTCACCAGCGCGACGCGGCCGAACCCCCCGCCCCCAAATGCCCTCAGCACATCGATAACCCGAACCCGCCGAACTGCCGCGCCTGCGGCGACGCCAGGATCGCCCGCAAGCGGTGGGACACCGAGCAGGCCCGAGCCGAAGCCGAAGCGGCTCGCGCTGAACGGGAGCACGCCGCCGAACTCGCCCGCCAGCAGATCGCCGCCTGCGAGCTGTGTGACAGCGACGGCTATCGCGGCGGCAGCCCGTGTGGCCACAACCCGGAGCAGGACGAGATCAACGCCCGCGGCTCGAAGCTGATGCGGTCGATGATGGGAGGCAGCTGATGACCCGAAACCGTGCCAGCGCCAAGGCCGCCGGCGCCCGCTTCGAACGACTGATCGCGGACGGTCTCGCAGCAGCCCTCGACGACGACCGGATCGACCGCCGCGTCAAGAACGGCGCCAAGGATCGCGGCGACATCGGAGGGGTCCGCATTCACGGCCAGAGGCTCGTCATCGAGTGCAAGGACACTTCCACCCTCAGGTTGCCGGAATGGACGCGAGAGGCGCGTCTAGAGGCTGGGAATGACGATGCCCTGACGGGTGTGGTCGTCCACAAACGTCGGGGGACCACAGATCCGATGCAGCAGTGGGTCACATGCACAGTCGCTGATCTCGTCGCACTCATCACCGGACAGCGCACCGAGGGGGATCGATGAACGACGGAGATCGCAGCCACGCCGGGAAGCTCGACCGACCAGTCACCGAAGACGAACTACGCGCGATCGTCGCGGCATCCGAGCACCTAGCCCTGACGATCCCAGGTAGTCGGCCGCTCCTGGATCAGATCACCGAGGTCACCAAGATCGCGCTCATCAACCTCAAGCAGGCCATCGGGGTTCTGCCACCGGACGATCAGCGCCCACACCCACTCCGTCCGGTAATCCCGCGCCCTAGCCGCACCCCGCCCATGTGGGCGAACAACCCCGGCCACACCCGACGCACCACCTACCCGCCAACCAGGAGGGTCAAGTGAACGACCACCGATTCCGCCTGCACATCTACTGGCTCATCCTCGACTGGCTCAACCTCACCACCACCCTCCCCACACCACCACGCCAACCCACCACCCGAACCGCACCCACCCGCGAATACGGGCACCCCGCCGAATGGGCCTCCGACACAGCCGCCCTCATCGCCACCACACTCCACGGCTGGCACGAAGCCCTCGCCGAACACCGGAACGAAACACCCCCACCCGCACCCACCACCGCCGAATCCGTCCGCATACGCGCCGCCTGGCACTACCTCAACCCCAGAACCCAGCAGCTCCTCGACTACACCCAGGACGCCGAAACGGAGATCCGCGAACTCCATACCAAGATCCGAACGATCCTCGGCCACAACCGGCCCCGGCACACCATCCGCACACCCTGCCCACGCGCGGACTGCGGGCTCCGAACACTCACCCGAACCGCTGGCCTCGGCCAAGACTTCATCCTCTGCGAAGCCTGCGGATACACCATCTCCGCAGCCGAATATCCGCAGCTCATCACCGCCACGCTCGACACACTCACCGACGGCGATACCACCACGTCGGCTGTACTGGTACAGTAGAGAGCACTGACATACGTGTATCCACAACACGATTCAAAGGACCCCGCGCCAGACACCACCGGCACGGGGTCCTTTGCTATGCGCGCAGGAGGCGAAAATGGCCGGCACCGCGATCCTGACCCCCGAAGGCATCAACTCTCTCATCACCGCCACCGAAGCCTCCACCCTCTGCGGTGTCGCGCTATGCACCATCACCAAATGGGTCCGCGAACAAAAGCTCTCACCCGCGGGACTCGACGAACGTGGCCGCAAGCTCTACCGCCTCCTCGACGTAGCGAAGGCCGAACGCGCAACCAGAGAGAAGGCACGCCGATGAGAGAACAGCGCATCAAGGACTACCTGCGCCGCAACCCGCAAACACTCGAGGTCGCCGGCCGCGAACTGTCTGCGCACGCCCTGTTCCGGATGCTCGAACGGAACATCCACGCCGCGCATATCGAGGCCGCACTCGCCGCGCCCCTGGTCACCCGGGTCACCCGGGACGGACGTGAATGGCGCACCATCTACACCGGCGAATACGCCACCGTAATCACTGCTGACGCACACATACTCACCGTCAGCCACGGCGTGCTGAACGCACCCGTCATCGCCGCATAGACTCCGGCCCGAAGTCTTCCGGGACACCCAGCCGCTGCAGCCCACCCCCCGTGCGCGCGGCACGCCGCCATAGCGGTACGTCCCGGCCTCCCCTGCGAGCAGCTTGCCAGCGCCCAGGGGAAAGCGCCCGCCGGCCTTGAGAGGGGGACGGCGGGCGCACACTCTTCCGCCCCACACCGGTAGCAACCTATTGGCCTAGCGAGCGTGCTCGTGCGGGGCGGACCCAAACCAACACCGGCCCGAACACGCTTCTGGCCCGACACCGTGATGGTGCCGGGCCAGGAAGGGGCGCTTAGGAACTGCCGAGGACGAGGCTGCCGGCGGCGAGGGCTCCGAGGACACCTACGAGCGCGCCGGGGTCGAGGTTCCCGAGGCTGCCGTCGTCGGTGTCGCCGTCGTCAGGGACAAAGGGGAGGGTGAAGAAGATCGGCTCGGCGGTTCCGCGGCTTGTCCCCCAGCTCTCGGACCCCTGAATTTCATCACAGAACCAGTCGATCTGGTAGCTGCCGTCGTCGACGGTCACGGTAAAGGGATCATCGTCGGGAAAGAAGACGAAATACTCGTCGTATACACGGTCCCAGCGGTCGGCGGCGTCCGCGATCCCCAAGTTACAGAAGACCGGTTGCTCGGTGTTGTTGGTGAAGGTGACTTGGACGTCGTTGCCCTGAACCTCAGCGGAGACGGTGACGTCTTCGGGTGCGGCGCTAGCTGGCGCGGCGAACGCGACGGCCAGAAGCGGAGCGGCCAACGCTGCGGTAACGGCGGAACGTACTGACTTGATCAAGGAGTCCTCTTTTCTGTTCTCCGTGTGGAGTGATTGACTGCGAACGCCTTCCTGGCCCGACACCGTGATGGTGCCGGGCCAGCAAGGGGCGGTTAGGAACTGCCGAGGGCGAGGCTGCCCGCGGCGAGGGCTCCGAGGACACCTACGAGGACTCCGGGGTCGAGGTCCCCGAGGCTGCCGGCGCTGTCGTCGTCAGGGATAACCGGGGCGGTGAAGAAGATCAGGTCGGCCGTTTTTGTGTACTTTCCCTCATTCCCTGTCCCCCAGCTTTCTTCGGGATCGTTGGGATCACCTGTAAGTTCCCGACAGTACCACTCGATTTGGTAGCTGCCATCGTCGACGGTCGCGGTAAAGCGCTCCTCGCTACCGGCCGAGGGCGAGCGGATCTCGCCGAATACAGCGTTCGAGGGGGTGGCGGCGGGCGCGATATACACGGAACAGAGCACAACGTGCGGGCTGTCGCTGTTGTTGGTGAGGGTGAATGCGACGTCGTTGCCCTGGACCTCGGCGGTGAGTGTGACGTCTTCGGGTGCGGCGCTAGCCGGCGCGGCGAACACCGTGGCGAGGAGCGGAGCGGCCAACGCAGCTGCGGCTGCGGCTCGTACTGACTTGATCAAGGAGTCCTCTTTTCTGTTCTCCGTGTGGAGTGATTGACTGCGAACGCCTTCCTGGCCCGACACCGTGATGGTGCCGGGCCAGCAAGGGGCGGTTAGGAACTGCCGAGGGCGAGGCTGCCGGCTCCGAGGGCTCCGAGGATACCTACGAGGATGCCGGGGTTGAGGTCCCCGAGGCTGCCGTCGTCGGCGTCGTCGTCAGGGACAAAGGGGAGGGTGAACAGGATCGACTCGGCTGTCTGTATGCGACCCTCGGTTCCCCACTGCTCCCCAGAGTCCGGGTTATAGCACAACCAATCGAGCTGGTAGCTGCCATCGTCGAACGTGTCCATCGGGCGATGCTCGCCGCCGGGATCGACGTTGACCAGCGAATAGCCGCGCCCCCAGCCCTCCCCGTCGTTCCGAACGTCCCACTGGCATCGAACCACTTCCGAGCTGTCGTTCGTGAAGGTGACTTCGACGTCGTTGCCGTGGAATTCGGCGGTGAGGGTGACGTCTTCGGGTGCGGCGCTAGCCGGTGCGGCAAACACAGTGGCCAGGAGCGGGGCGGCCAGGACCGTGGTAGCGGCGGCACGTAGTGACTTGATCAAGGAGTCCTCTTTTCTGTTCTCCGTGTACGGACCCGTGTGCGGATGGTGGTGCACCCGGGGTGTCAACTCGAAAGGGCGCGAGTGTGTCTCCGCCCTGACGTGAGGGAAGTTAACACCGGAGGCCGCTCACCTCGAGGATTTCAGCGGATTCAGGGTCGAAGGCGAACCCGGAACGCCTTACCACGAAGGAGGCGCAGTGAACCCGATCGACGCAATCACATCCATCACCGGACACGTCCTCATCCGCATCGGCAACGCCATCCTTGGCAACCAGGCAGCCAGCGAGTCGCAGCCGATCCGCATCGGCGAGGTCCACATCCACTGCGCCCAGCCGGCAGACGCGGACAGCCCAGGCCGCAAGACGCGCACCTGGCGACGGCGCTGACGTGGCGAACGAACGATCCACCCGCCGCCACAAGACACTCCGCGCAGACTTCCGAAGCCGCTGCCACCAACGGGCCGCGCCCTGCCACCTGTGCGGGCAACCCATCGACTACACCCTGCCCCGCGAACACCCTGACGCCTTCCAGCTCGACCACTACCACCCGGTCAAGACACACCCCGAGCTGGTCGACGACACCAACAACTTCCGGGCAAGCCACGGCGGATGTAATGCCTCCAGAGGTGCTGGCGAACCCACTGCCACCCTCGGCACACCCAGCGAAACCTGGTGACCCCCAGGGGGCCTGACAATCACCAGGACCCCCACATCACGGACCACTCCTTGGCGGCGCTGGTTCTCTCCCTCCTGCAGGTGAAGGGGGGTCGCGCGCGCGGTAACCCAGTATCGGAGGTCTGATCATGGCGAAAAAGACGCTCCTTTCGGAGGTCAACGCCTCGGTGCGGGCCGCTGAACACCTCCAGGACGCCCCGCAGTATCGGGCCGCGATCGAGCAGGCGCGGATGCTGGCCCGGGTGATCGACGAGGCGGTGGATACCGGGACGGAGGCTGCGACGAAGGCGTCGTTCGGGCCGGTGCCGACGCTGCACAAGGTGCTGACCGGGCTGGGGTTGACGCCGGAGGGTGCGGCGAAGCTGAACCTGCAGGCCGAGGCTGAGGGTGACGAGTTGGATGCGATCCTCGATGACCGCCGCACGCTCCGGTCTGTCTGATGTCAAGGGCTGCACCGAGCCTCGCCTGTTCACTCCGCCGCTGCGGGAGCTGACGACGCGGACGAGCGCGGGTTTCGAGTGCATCCGGTTCGCCGAGACGGTGCTGCGGATGACGCTGCTGCCGTGGCAGAAGTGGTTCCTGCTCCATGCGCTCGAGTTGAACGAGGACGGCACGTTCCGGTTCAAGCGGGTGCTGCTGCTGGTGAGCCGGCAGAACGGCAAGACGACGATCATCAAGGCGCTGATCTTGTGGCGGCTGTTCGTTGACGCAGCGCAGACGGTGATCGGTGCGGCCCAGTCCCTCGGTGACGCCGAGGACGTGTGGGAAGAGGTTGTCACCCAGGCTGAGCGAGTGCCCGCGCTGAAGAAGCGGATGCACAAGCCCAAGCGCGTCAACGGCGCGAAGGCGATGCGGCTGCGGTCGGGTGGCCGGTACATCGTCGAAACCCTCGAACGAGACGCCGGCCGCGGCAAGACCGCGGATCTGCTGTTCTTGGACGAGTTGCGTGAGCACAAGTCGTGGGATGCGTGGAACGCGCTGTCCTCGACGACCCTGGTGCCGGCGCGCGCGCAGACGGTGTGCGCGTCGAACGCGGGTGATGTGCATTCGGTGGTGCTGCGTGATCTGCGGGGGAGGGCGAAGACCGCGATCGAGACCGCCCGCACCGACGAGGTGACCCTCGGGTTGTTCGAGTGGTCGGCGCCGGACGGCTGCGATATCGACGACTGGGGTGTGCGGGCGCAGGCGAACCCGTCCCTCGGCCATACCCTCACCGCGGCTGCGCTGCAGGCGGACCGTGAGACCAAAACGGAGAACGGGTTCCGTACCGAGAATCTGTGCCAGGAGGTCGAGCAGATCCAGACCGGGATCATCGACTTCGAGGACTGGGCACCGCTACAAGACATGGAATCGGAGCGCGGGCCCGACACGCGGGTCGCTGTCGCGGTCGATGTGTCGTGGGATCGCTCCCGAACGCACATCGGGATCGTCGCCGAACGCCCGGACGGGCTACTGCACGTCGAGGTCGTCGCGTCACGTGCAGGAACGGCGTGGGTGATCCCGTGGCTGGTCGAACGCCTCGACAACGAGGACAGCTGGTTCGACGGCCGGGTCACCGTGCAGGAACGCGGCGCTCCGGTGTCGAGCCTGAGCGCGGACATGACCGAGGCCGGGTTGACGGTCGTGCCGTGCGGCGGCGCGGATCTCGCGAAGTCCGCGGGAGCGTTCTTCGACCGCATACGGCAACAGACGATCCGGCACCGCGGCCAACCCCTCCTTGATGAGGCGGTGCGCGCGGCACGGGCCCGCAGCGCGGGAGATGCCTGGTTCTTCGACCGCAAGGGATCCCCGTCGGACATCGCGCCACTGATCGCGGTGTCCGAGGCTGCGTGGCTGCTCGCACAACCCGTCGAGACACCCCGGATCTCGGCCTACGAAAACACCGACTTCGTCATGCTCTAGGAGGCAATGCGATGGGCCTTGCGTCCTTCTTCGGGTTCGGTGCCAAAGCGCCGGCAGGCCAGACCGCCGGATCCGCCCCCGTGGTCGAGGTGAACCTCGACGGGCTCACTGGACAGACGGCGGAGAAGCTGTGGCGAGACCAGCCGAATCTACGGACAGTGGTGAACTTCCTCGCCCGCAACGTCGCCCAGCTGGGGCTGCACGTGTTCGAGAAGTCGGACGACGGCAATCACACGCGGGTGCGCGCCGGTGGGCTCACGTCGCTGGTGAGCACCCCGAATCCGCAGCAGACAACCTACGAGCTGGTACACGACCTGGTCGCGACCCTAGCCCTGTACGACACCGCCTATTGGGTGGTCACACAGGACACGAAGTCCGACGCGGGCTGGACGATCCGGCCGATCCGGCCGACATGGATCACCGGCTCGAAATCCGACGGCGCGTTCGGCATCTCCGCGTACGAGGTGTCACTACCGGACGTCACCGACACGGTGATCGTGCCCGCATCGGACATGCTCGTCTTCCACGGCTGGAACCCGGAGGACACCCGGATCGGGTCGTCACCGATCTCGGCGTTGAAGGCAACGCTGCGTGAGCAGATCGCGGCCACCGAGTACCGGCGTCAGAAGTGGGAGCGCGGAGGCCGGGTCGACGCCTACGTGCACCGACCAAAGGATGCCCCGGAATGGTCGAGTGAGGCGAAGTCGAAATGGATGAAGCAGTACCGCGACGCGTACTCGGGTAGCGGCAACCAGGCCGGTTCCACCCCGCTCCTCGAGGACGGCATGGAGTTGAAGCGGCTCGGCTTCTCATCGAAAGAGGACGAGTACGTCGATGCCGCGAAGCTCGCCCTGACCACGGTGGCCAGTGTGTACCACGTCAACCCCGTCATGGTCGGCCTCCTCGACAACGCCAACTACAGCAACGTCAAAGAGTTCTCCCGGATGCTCTACTCCGACACCCTCGGCCCGACACTGCGAATGATCGAGGACCGCATCAACACCTTCCTCGCCCCGCGCGTACAAGGCGGCGTCTTCGTCGAGTTCAACGTCAAGGCGAAGATGCGGGGTTCGTTCGAGGAAGAAGCCTCGGCGTTCCAGACCGCTGTCGGGCGGCCCTGGATGACCGCGGACGAGGCCCGCGCCAAGCAGAACATGCCCGCCCTCGGCGGTGATGCCGCGCTGCTCACGTCGAATCTGAATCAGACGGCGGACAACCCGAACGCGCCGACCACAGAGGATCCGGCCGGGGAGGAATGACCAGTGAACATCAAGGACTTTCGTGTCCGCGTCAAGGCGGACGAGCGTGATGGGCTCGCCGAGGGCGAGTTCGTCGGCTACGCCAGTGTGTTCGGCAACGTCGACTCCTACGGCGAGGTCGTCGCGAAGGGCGCATTCGCCGAGTCGCTGAAGGAGTGGTCGGATTCCGGTGGTGTGCTGCCGGTGTTGTGGGGGCACAACATGTCCGACCCGGACTACAACATCGGCGGGGTTCTCTCGGCCGAGGAGGACGAGCGCGGCCTGAAGGTCCACGCCCGACTCGACATGGATTCGCCGAAGGGCGCGCAGGTGTATCGCCTCCTCAAGGGCGGCCGGGTCGGGCAGATGAGCTTTGCTTTCGACGTGCTCGAGTCGCATGACGTCAAGGGCGATGACGGCAAGCTCGAACACGTCTCCCTCGACCGCCTGAAGCTGTACGAGGTGAGCATCGTGCCGATCGGCGCGAATCAGGAGACCGAGATTCTGGCGGTGAAATCCGCGACGGACGCGCTGTGCGCGAAGGCCGGCCGCGTCATCTCGGCCAAGAACGAAACGACTATGCGCGACGTGATCGGGCAGCTGCGCACCGCGGCCGACGACCTCGAAGCGGTCCTCCCTGAATCCAGGGATTCAGAAGAAGACCAGGACCAGACCAGCGGTAAGGAACCGTCTGCCGAGTTGCCTAGCAAGGCGGCGTCGGATCAGACCACGCCGAGCCCGTCCGTCTCCCTGGCGCTGCATCTGCAACTACTCGGCCTCGATGAGGCAGAAGGGGGTTCACTGTGAACCTCGTAGAGAAGCGCGCCGAGGCGAAAGCGAAGGCGCACAAGATCCTCGACGACGCGAAGGCTGCCGGCGTCGAGCCGACACCCGAACAGGTCGCGGAGGTGGAGTCGCTGATCGAGGAGGCCAAGAGCCTCGGCGGGAAGATCGCCGCAGCGAAGAAGGGTGACCAGCTCCTCTCGGCCCTCGATGCGCTCGGAGACGCCTCGGCCAAGGCCGGTGGCGACGAGATGGGCGGCGACGAGGGCGCACCGAAGGGCTTCAGCACGGCCGGCCGCAAGTCGCGTTCCCTCGGTGAACACTTCCTCAAGGAGGCCGGCGACTCCATCTCCGGCGTCAAGGGGCGGCGATTCTCGCTGTCGACGGCCGAGTTCAAGGCCGCAGGCGACACCCACACGGTCGGCGGCTGGTCCGACGGTGTGCCGCTGCTCACCGACTATGACCGGACCGTGGTGCAGGCGTACCGGCCGATGCTCACCATCGCCGACTTGCTCGGCAGGGGGCAGATCTCCGGGAACGCGATCAGCTACCTCGTCGAGGGTGCGCGTGAGGGCGGCTTCGATACCGTCGCCGAGGGCGGCGCGAAGCCGCAGTTCCACTACGCGAACCCCACCTCGGTGGTCGACGCGCTGAAGAAGATCGCCGGGTTCATCAAGATCTCCGACGAGTTCATCGAGGACGCCCCGTTCCTCAAGAGTGAGATCGACGGCCGCCTGCTGCATGACCTCGCCACCTTCGAGGAGGCGCAGCTGCTCAACGGCGACGGTCTCGGCCAGAACCTCACCGGTCTGCTGACCCGTTCGGGCATCCAGACCGAGACGGCCGCGGCTGCCGCGGACAACGCTGACGCGGTGTTCCGGTCGATGACGAAGATCTCCACCGCCTCCGGTCTGAACGCGGACGGCATCGTGATCAACCCGGTCGATTACCAGGCGTTCCGGCTGTCGAAGGACGCCAACGGCCAGTACTTCGGTGGCGGCTTCTTCGCCGGCCAGTACGGCAACGGCGGGGTTCCGATGAATCCGCCGCTGTGGGGTCTGCGGACCGTTGTCACCCCGGCGATCACCGCGGGAACCGTCCTCGTCGGCGCGTTCTCGCAGTCGGCCACCCTGTACCGCAAGGGCGGGGTGCGGGTCGAGGCGACCAACAGCCACGACGACGACTTCACGAACAACCTGGTGACGATCCGCGCCGAGGAGCGTGTCGCGTTGGCGGTCCGTCGCCCGCTCGGCTTCGTCAAGCTCACCCTGAGCGCCGCGTAAGGGGGCCGCGATGCGTGAGTTTGTTCTCGATATCGGAGGTATCGAGCACACCGTGCAGATGACCGACGAGGACGCGAAGCGGTCCGGGGCCCGCGAGAAGAAGGTGCAGACGCGGGCCAAGGCACCCCGGAACAAGGAGCAGTAGCCGATGGACGCGCTGATCGGACTCGAACAGTTCCAGAACCTCATGGCCGGTGACGGTCTCGAGCAGTGGCAACTCGATGTCGCGAACGGCGCGGTCCGCTCCTTCTGCGGCTGGCATGTGGCCCCCGTCGTCGATGAGACAGTGATCCTCGACGGCGACGGGGGCACCATCCTCAGCCTGCCCACCCTGCGCCTGGTCTCCCTCGACGAGGTCCGGGTGCAGGGGGAGGTCGTCGAGGATGTCGAATGGTCCGCAGACGGCACCCTGCGTGGCGAGTGGCCGGATCGGTGGCGCTCGATCGAGGTCACCATGCGGCACGGATTCGACACCCCCGCCGATCTTCTCGGTGTGGTGCTCGACGCTGCCGCACGCGCGGTGAAATCGGAGCTGGGCGGTCAGGCCGAGCAGATCGGCCCGTTCAGCTTCTCCGCGTCCGAGGGATCGACGGTGCTGTACGCGCACGAGATCGCGGTCCTCAACCGCTACACGCTGCCGAGGATGCCATGAGCGAAACCGTCATACGCATCCGCCGAACACCAGGCGGGCTCGATACGAACAACGACCCGATCCCGTCGACCGTCGAGCGGACCCCGCTCCAAACGAAGGGGGTCACCCCGGGTGCGTCCCGCCGGAACACCGCTCTTGCTCGCAACGGCGAAACCATCGAGCACACCGTGTACTTCTCGCCGGCACCCGATCTGACCGATGACGACCAGCTCGAGATCCGCGGCCGTGTCTGCGACATCCGGATCCTCGACTGGCAGTCCGCGTTCGGGACCGGGCGCCGAGCACTCGAAGTGCTCGCCAGCATCAGCAGGGGGTGATCATGACCCGGCCAGGGTTCCAACTCGACCACGCCGGCGTGGAGAAGATTCTGCAGTCGCCCGCGGTAATGCAGATGGTCAACGCGCTCGCCGAGCAGGTCGCCGCGAACGTGCGCGGCCAGCTCGACGACGACGTGCCGGTGGAGGTCGACACCTACACCTCCGATCGGCAGGTGGCGTCGGTAGCGATCAAGCACCCCGGTGGCAGGGGATTCCAGTTGCAGCGCGGCGCCCTGACCCGCGCTGCGGGCATGGTCGGCCTGGAGGTGAGGTCGAAGTGAAGGCGCGTGTGCGGCCACGGGATGCGACCGTGCCGGTCAAGGACTTCCTCGCGACTCAGGTCCAGGCGCTCGATCCGGCAATCACCACAGGGTTGAGCCTGCCGAAGGACTGGACGCCGTCGGATCCGCCGGCGGTGGTGGTGTTCGACGATTCCGGCCCGGTGCAGTGGCCGGTGTCGACGAGCCCGCAGATCCGGGTCACCGTGTGGGCGGAGGGTCGCACGCTCGCTCGTGAGATCGCCGGGAAGTGCCTGGGCTGGCTGCTGTGCTCGAAGGTCCCCGGCATCGCGCACATCGGACCCGGCGCGGGTCTCCTCGACGGACGCGACAACTCCAATCACGGGTTCACGGCGTCGTTCACCGTGACCACCCGCGTCCGCACCGTTTCTTTCTGATCCGCCACACCGTGTGGCTCAACACCCTTGGAAGGGGTGCATTCTCATGGCTGCAGCAGTCAACGCCGACGCCGCCCACATTTGGGACGAGGCCGAGGTCTACCTGATCGACGCATCCGAGGTCACCGACATCGCGGCGCTCGTGCCCGCAGGGACCGACGTCGAACTCGACATCACGTGGCTCCAGGGGTTCGTGGGCCTGCTCGACGCAGGCAAGGGGATCCCCGTCAATCCCAGCGTGGAGATCACGCATTACGACGGCTACGGGCACGCCCGCTACCGCAGTAAGGCCAAGAAGGGCACGGTCGCCACGGGTTTCACCGCGCTCGAGGACAACGCCGTCACCCGCAAGGTCGTCCTCCCCGGCTCGACTGAGGGCAAGGTCGGTGCGCCGAAGAACCTGCGGTTCTACACCTGCTATGTGTCCAGGGACGAGGACATCGCCACCGAGATCCTGATCTCGACCCGGCCCGCCCTCATCGAGCTGACCAGCCATTCCGGGAAGGTCGAGGGCACGAACGAGTCCTACGAGTTCACCGTCCATCACGC
Source organism: Rhodococcus spongiicola (assembly GCF_004011835.1). Taxonomy (GTDB): domain Bacteria; phylum Actinomycetota; class Actinomycetes; order Mycobacteriales; family Mycobacteriaceae; genus Prescottella; species Prescottella spongiicola. The sequence continues at coordinate 415,969 of NZ_RKLN01000001.1, read as the reverse complement.
GAACGATTCCGACGGTGACGTGTTCTTCCGCGTGGACCAGCCCGAGACCCCTTAGAGGCCGCGTCGAGGACTGACCTCGAACCCGACGCGGCGCCCGACACCGAGGAATCCGATCCGGGACCAGGCGACCCGGTCGAGTAGGACCCCGGCCGCCCGACGGTGTGCAGCCCGCCGGGCGGCCGGCCCCACCCCCGCAACATCAGGGAGCTGCACATGAAGCCACCCAGCGACACCGAGATCCGGCAGGCCGCCGAAACCCTCGGCCTCATCGAGCCGGGCGATCCCGTTCCGCCGCGGCTGCGCGCGAGGGTCGCCAAGACCATCCATGCCGCCGCGCTGATCGACGCCGACGACGCTGCCGAGCAGGCGCACCCGCCGGACTTCGCGGACCAGATCGCCACCACCCACACCCGGCTCATCGAGGCCGGGCTCGACACTTCCGCCGCTGACCGGGTCGTCGCGGCCATCGCCCCCGCCGTGTGGCGGGACAGCCAGTAGGAGCTGCACACTCATGCCTGACACCGACTTCGACGCCTTCGACGACAACACCCCCGGACCGCAGCGCGGAAACAATGGCGGGAAGCGGGGAAAGAAGCGACGCAACAATATTCCCGAACACGCGCCCGCACCGCAGGACCGGCCGCCGAAGAAATCCCCCCAGCAGGCCGAGGCCGAGGACATCGAGATTCGCATCACCGCGTTCGATGACGAGTTCCGGATCCGACGCTCCGAGTTGCAGGACAACTGGCAGTTCTTCGCCGCCTCCGCGGTCGGCAACGTCCCCGGGATGCTCGTGCAACTGCTCGGTCGCGACGGGTTCGTGCTGTTCTGCCAGCGCGCGATGGAGGCCGGCAAAACACCCGGCGAAGCCACAAAGGAGATGTGGGACCTCATCGCCCAGGAAGTCGGGGTCGGCGACTTGGGAAACTGATCGGCCTCCTGCGACTGATCGCCGAGAAGGCCGACCTCGTCGAGGCTGATCTCGACCGCTACTACCAGCGGGACATCCGCGACTTGTGGCGCTGCGACGACGAGGGCCGGCCACTGCTGACGTTGCGGCAGGTATGGGTGCGGATCCGACATCTGCCGAGCGATTCCGCGCTCGCGATCGCCGACAACGGCGGCACGGTGCCGTGGTCGATCACCGACCACCTCCTCGCGGATACCTGGCTGGTGATCGCGCAGGCGAACTCGGCCAAGGGCAAGGCCCCGCGTGATCACCCGCGGCGCGAGCAGGAGGCGCAGAAACGCAACGCCACCCGAACGGTACGCAGGCGCGGAGCACTCGAGCGAGCCAAGGCCCGCAACGCCCGCCGCCTCGCAGGGCGAACGCAAAACTGAATGAGAGGTTCGACGTGGTCGGCGCTACCCGCCCCTGCCCCACGTGCGGGTCGCCAATGGCGCGCAGCGGAAACATCTATCCAAAGCACTGCTCAGAGGCGTGCAAGCCACGTTGCGCTGTTACTGGATGCAGCGAACCTAGGCGCAAGCGCGGATGGTGCAACTCCCACTACAGCCAGTGGAGGCGGATCGGTGAAGAACCGAAGCCCTTCATCTGGAAATGGTCGAATCGTGGACCGTGCTTGAACTGCGGTGAAAGCACCAAGGATTCGATGCACCGCAAGTACTGCTGTGATGGGTGTCGTGTCGCGTTCGAGCGATTCGGTGGGCCGCGTCCCAAGTCCACGCCGTGTGTCGCTTGCGGTGCGCAGATCGATCTGACCGAGGTAACTAAGGGCGGGCAACGCAAGCGACGAACTACCAAGTTCTGCCGGCGATGCGTCGGCGACTACGACAAGTACAAGATGAGCGCGCGGCAGCTCGCGCTACGAGACGGTGCGATCTGCGGAATCTGTGGCGGCGACGTCGATATGTCCCTCAGTCGCAAGGACGACGGGGCGATGTGTCCCTCGGTCGATCATATCGTTCCGCGATCACTCGGGGGGTCACACGATCCGTCGAATCTTCAACTCGCGCACATGGTGTGCAACATGCGTAAGTCCGATCGGGTGCGTCCCGTGGCCTGAGGAGGTGGTGCCGCGATGACTACCAGTATTGGTTGGGCATCGGTTTAGGTCCAGATCGTCCCGGTAATCGGCGGTGTCAGCAAAGACATCTCCCGGCAGCTCACCCCGCAGATGAAGCAGGCCGGGAAACAGGCCGGCAAGGAACTCGGCGACGGTATCGCTGACGGGCTGAGCCAGGCCGAGGCCGCGGTCAAGACCGCATCGCGGAAGATCGAGCAGGCGCGCTCCGCCGAGCAGGACGCAGCGGCGAAGCTGAACATCGAAGAGTTGAAGCTGCAGGAACTGCGCGAGAAAGGCAACGCGAAGGCGTCTCAGCTCGCCTCGGCCGAGGAGCGAGTGCGGAAGGCGCGCCAGAAGCACAACCAGACCGTCGGGGCAGCAGAGGCAGCTCTCAAGCAGCTCGAGACCGCGCAAGAGCGGGCCACCCGCGCCACCAAGGAGACGGGCGACGAGGCGCGACAGTCGAGCCGGAAACTGCTCGACTTCTCCGACTCCGTCGACGATGCCAGCGGGCAGGCCGACATCGGGGTCGGCAAGATCGGCGCATTCGCCGCGGCCGTCGCCGGGATCGGTGGCGCTGTCGGGCTCGGGATGCAGGCCCTCGACAATCTCGACATCGAGAATCGCCTCGGTGTGCAGCTCGGCGCCACGCCGGAACTCGCTGAGCAGTACGGCGAAATGGCGGGCGAGCTCTACAAGTCGGGGATGGTCGGGTCGATGCAGGAGGCATCGGACGCGATCCTCGCAGTGGCCTCCACGTTCGAGGTGGCCGGCTCCGAAGGCGAGAAGTCGATCAGCGAGATCGCCGACTCGGCCGCGTTCTTCTCGCGGAACTTCGGCGTCGACATGGCCGAGACGGTGCAGACCGCGAACCAACTCATCACACAGGGGCTTGCGAAGGACTCGACCGAAGCCTTCGACCTGATGACCACGGCATGGCAGCGCACCGACGAGGCCATGCGCGGCGAGCTTCCCGACTTGATCAACGAGTACGGCACCTTCTTCTCTGCTGCCGGACTGAGCGGCCAGGAGGCGTTCGGCACGATCGCCAACGCCGCGGACGGCGGCAAGGTTGCCATGGACAAAGTCGGCGACGCGGTGAAGGAATTCACCATCCGCGCCACCGATCTCGGCGACAAGGGCGCGGTCGAGGCGTTCGACGCGATGGGGCTCTCGGCAAGGGATATGGCGAACAAGCTGCTCGCTGGCGGCCAGACGTCGGCTCAGGCGTTCAACCAGATCATCGGCAAGCTGCAGGAAGTCGAGGACCCGGCACGTCAGGCCGAGCTTTCCGTCGCCCTGTTCGGTGCACCACTCGAGGACCTTTCAAAGAACACCATTCCTGGCTTCCTCGACGGCATGGGTTCCGCGGGTGACGCGATGAACGGGTTCGAAGGAGCGACGGGCAGGTTCCAGGAGCAGTGGGAGTCGAACAACCCGTCACTCGCTCTTGATCAGCTGAAGAACACCATCACCGGCGGGCTCACCGATGCACTCGGGAGCATGGCGACGTGGGTCATGGACAACAGCGACAGCCTCAAGACCTTGGCCCTAGTGGCGGCCCCGTTCTTCGCGGCCCTGGTCGGCTACACAGCAACGGTCAAGGCCATTGAGATCGCAACCCTCGCATGGAATGTGGCACACAAGCTCCTCGACGGCACGATGAAGGTGAGCACGGTCGGGCTCATCGTCGCAGCGATCGCAGGTCTTGTCACCGTGGTCGTGCTAATCGCCACCAAAACAACCTGGTTCCAGGATATTTGGTCGGCCGTCTGGGGCGCCATAACCGCAGCGTGGGACTGGGCCTGGGGCGTTCTATCGTCCGGGTTCGAGATGCTGAAAGGGGCGTTCGGTTCGATCGGCGACAAGGTCGGCGAGGTCAAGGACTGGATCGTCGAAAAGTGGGACGCCGTCGTCGGATTCGTGACCGGGCTGCCGGGCAGGATCGCTGACGCCGCGTCTGGGATGTGGGACGGCATCAAGGACACGTTCAAGAGCGCGCTGAACTGGGTTATTCGGAAGTGGAACGACTTCGAGATCGAGATGAAGGTCCCCGACTATGTCCCGTTCCTCGGCGGGCAGGGGTTCACGATTCCCACGCCCGACCTACCACTACTTGCCGCGGGCGGCGTCGCGGGCCGGCGCGATGACGGAACCCTGTGGGGTCCGGGTACCGGCACCTCCGATTCGATCCTTGGTGTGGATCGGTGGGGGATCCCGACGGCGTTCGTATCGACCGGTGAGGGTGTCGTCAGGAAATCGGCGATGGACCGGGGCGGCAACGAGGTCGTCGCGGCGTTGAATGCGGGCTGGGTGCCGTCACCGGAGTTACTGCACGCGATGGTCCCCGGCTACGCCGAGGGTGGTGTCGTCGGCGCGGCCGATCTGGCCGCCTTCGCGAAGGGCGTCGACGGCAAGCCGTATGTGTGGGGCGGTGTGAACTGGGGTGACTGCTCCGGTGCCGTCTCCGCGCTGGCGAACTTCGCTGCCGGGCTGGATCCGTTCGGGAGCCGGTTCGCCACCGGCACGCAGGCGGAAGGGCTGGCAGAGCGCGGTTTCAAGAGCGGTGTCGGCCCGGCTGGGTCGCTGCGGATCGGCTGGTTCAACGGCGGCCCGTTCGGCGGCCACACCGCGGCCACCTTGCCGAACGGCGTGAACTTCGAGATGGGCGGCGAGCGCGGCAACGGCCAGTACGGCGGCACCGCGGCAGGTGCCTCCGATCCGATGTTCACCGACCACGCCTGGCTGCCGATGGCCACGGTGAAGATGGCCGAGTCGCTGCAGCCTTCCAGCGGACAGACGCCCCCGGGCACCGGCGCAGTCGGTGGAGCGCAGCAACCGCAGCAGACGTTCTCGGGTCGGGAACGGTTCCGGCAGATGGGCGCCGACATCGGCGGTATCTGGGCAGACAGCCTGATCGACATCACCGGCGTCGGTGGCCTGCTGGATCTCGCGGACCGCTACACCATCACCCCCGAAGCCGGCACCGCGCCGACAGGAGGGCAGGAGGGTGTCGACGGCGACCGCAACGTCGTGCCGTGGCTGATGGACGCCCGCAACTTCCTCTCCGACGTCGGACTGTTCGACAACGGAGGCATCTGGGAGCCGGGCACATTCGGGTTCAACGGACTCAACGAACCCGAGCACGTCCTCAAGGACGCGCACTGGAAGACCGCCGAGGCGAACATCGCGAAGGTCGACGAACTGGTCGGTGCCGGTGCCGGTGGTCCGCGGGTGCAGATCGTCAACAACAACAACCAGACGATCGCCGACCAGGCTTCCTGGCAGCGCGATCAGGCGAACCGGGAGCGGATCGCTCTCATGCGTTTCGGGAGGTGAGCGGCGGTGGATGTTGCGATCATCGGCGCGAACGGGTTTCGTCTCGACGTCGCTGGGAAGAATGCCGGCCGCCAGGGTGTGATCCTGGCGGCTGGTCAGGTCCAGGGCATCTATGGGGCACCGATCTCGTCGGAGTGGAAGCGGGCGGCCCGTGAGCGCGGCGGCCGGTTCAAAGACCGCACCTTCCCGTGGCGGGACATCACCCTCGGGTTCCACCTGTTCGGTGACGAGGGCCCGATGGACATCGCACGGCTCGATTCACTGCTCGACCAGATGATCACCGACGCCCCGGACAAGTACGACCCGGACGAGCAGCTGGCGCGAATCGTGGTCAAGTCAAAGCGGGACACCCGGCGGCTGTTCATCCAGCGGCAAGCCGACACCGACCTCGATCCCGAGTTCGACCCGACCCTCGACGATGAGCAGTACCTGAACCCGATCTACCGGGTGCGGTCGGGGCAGCCGTTCTGGGAGGGCCGCAAGAAGGTCACCGTCTTCACGAGCGAGGACAGCTCGGCGTCCGGGTACATCGAGGTATCCAACCCGACACCGATCGAGATGTGGCAGTCGTGGGTACTCACCCGGGCGGAGTGGACGATCCCCGATCCGTCGTGGATCGGCCCGAAGGGCAAACGGGTGCCGGGCGGCGAGTTCGGCGACCGGGTCGTGGAGCTGCTGCCGATCGCCGACGCCCATGCCGGTGCCCGCATCAACTACGACCCGATGCGGCTGATGCTCGAATCCTGGGCCGGCGTGAACCTGCTCGGCGAGAACGGCGGACGAGACTACTTCATGCACAAGATCCCGCCCTACACACCCCCGACGAGGCTGCCGATCTCCTACAAGAACTCCCCCTCTGGGGGTGCCCGTGCGGAGCTGCATCAGCCGCGCTTGTGGCCGAAACCGTGGGGAGGTGAGCTGCTGTGACCGCAGTCGATTTCGGGTTGTCGCTCGAGGAGCAGTGCGCGGCGATCTGGGAGTCGACCGAGGCGCAGCACGCCGAGTTGGAGCGGCTACGCCGCACTCCTCCGCTGGTTCGGTTGTGGTCGGGAGCCGACGCCGACCTGGTGCACATCGTCGAATGCGAGGACGAGGCGTCGTGGGACGACGTCGACAACGACACCGGCGTCGGCACCCTGCGCATCGACTTCGACATGCCGCAAGCCCAGTGGCTCAACGACATGCACGGGCGCATCGAGCGTGGCGAAGCAATGAACGTCCTCGTCTCCGTCGACTACATGGGGGTGCGCTGGTCGGGGCTGCTCGAAGAGGTCGACGTGCAGACCGACGACCTCGGTGACTCGACGCTGGTGGCGACGTTCCTCAGCGATTTCGAGCAGCTGAAGACGAAGCTGCTGTGGTCGACACCGTCGTTCGGTCCCGCGTTTCAGCCGGTCAAGGTGTTCGGTCTGGCGGGTCCAGCGCCCTGGGTGGTGCTGACGGCGCTGCACATCAACCTGTGGCGCGAGAACGGCCGCCAGTTCAACCTGCCCGACGACCCTCTGGCGATGTCGTCATGGTGGGAAAGCGACGCGATGTCCGACTGGACCGTCGTCGTCAAACCCGGCAGCTTCTGGGAGTGGTTGGCCGCGGGCGTGCCGTGGGCGATCCTCACCTCGAGATTCAAATACTGGCACGAGGCCGCGCAGGGCATCCTCGCTGACGCCGAGCTGTCGCTGCAGTGGCGGCGCTGGTTCGAAGGCGATCCGGAACCCTGGCCGGGTGCGCAGCTGAGGCACGGCGCACTCGTGGTGTGGGTCGAGGACAAGTCCGGCGTCGAGGCCGGCACCTCGAACGGCGGCACGATCTTCGACGGGCTGATCCGCACGATCCGCTCATACACCGACGACTTCCTCGAGCACACTGACGACGATGGCCCGGCCATGCCGACGGTCGACGCCTACCGCACACCCGGTGACCGCCGCACCGATCCACGAGTGCCCTACGTGTACTACCCGCCCGACAGCCCGGGCGTGCTCTCCTCGTCCTTCAAGCAGCGGCCGGCGCGGGCGGTGCAGCTGGTGACCGGCGGACACTCCATGCCAGGTATCAACGAAACCATCTCGGCGGTCATCCAGGCCACGGGCGACATCATCGGAAACCTACTGCTCGTCGGATCGGTCGGAGGGTCGATCGACACCCTCCTCGCCCCGTTCTACGAAGACACCATTTTGGCGTGGCATGCCGTCCCGCTCCTCGAACGAGCCAAAGCCAGTGGAGATTTCCGGTACTTCGAACACTTCATCGCCTCGAGCGGCAAGGCATACACGTTGGACACGTTGTCGGTGCTACGCGCCGGCGCACACGAGACCCGCACCGTGTTCTCCGGGGCGCTGGAGATCACCGACGCCGCTCCCTACGTGATCGGCGCACCCGGTATCGGGCACTTCGGGAAAGGCGATCGGGTCGTCACCCAGATCCCCGGCGACATCACCGGGCGGCTTCACGTCGAGCGGGTATCGAAGACAACCCTGTCGTGGGGCGTGGACCGGGCAGTGGATATCGGCATCACCCTCGGCGGTGAAGCGCTGCAACAGGACCCGTGGGTCCGTCTGATGGCAGACATCGACAAGGGCAAATCCGACCTGAAGGAACTGGGGGTGATGTCGTGAGACCCGAGGACATCCCGACACGGGAGAGCTGCGACCTCTCCGATCCCGAGGAGATGTTCTGGTGGATGTTCGTGTCGATGCCCAAGCTCAAGGGCGCGCTCGCGATGCTGCCGCTCGAGTACTACCGGCTCGTGTCGAAGCGCCTGCACGACCTCGGCGCTCGCCTCCAGTGCGACAGCTGCGGGCACGCGGCCGAGCCGACGCTGAAGCTGCGGCTCCCGCAAACCGAGGAGCACTGGATTACCGGTCTCGGTCGCTGGGTGCCGATCGACGAACCTGATCCGCCGCACGCGGACGCGAAAGACGTGGTGCGGAAGCTACCGCCCCATCTGCGTAAGGAACTGAACGAAGCCCTCGACGCAATCAAGGCCGACGAACGTAAGACCAGCGAGGAGGGCTGATGAGCTTCCGAACCGTCTACGGCAACGACCGTTCAGAGAACGGCTGGCGGATGTGCAACCGCGACGAGTGTGTCGTCGCCAATCCGGTGCCCCACTCGAACACCGCACCAGTGCGGGCCGGGGATGCTGCGACCATCCTCAACGCCTGGCTGATCTGGTATCACCGCAACGTCGAACCGATCTCGTCCCCGGTGTGGGGATGGTCGAACACCAACGACGTCCCCACCTCCAACCACTTGAGCGGTACCGCGCTCGATATCAACGCCCCGCAATACCCGTGGGGTCGTCGTGTCATGCCGGCCGCTCGGATCGCCAAGGTCCGCGAAGGCTTGCGGCTGTTCGAGGGCTCGATCTTCTGGGGTGCCGACTGGTCGTACCCCGACGAGATGCACTACCAGATCGGCTGGCGTGAAGGTGATCCCAGGATCGCCGCGTTCGCCGCGAAGTTGAACGACAACCACCTCGGGATCTACGGGCCCGCGCCCGCTCCCGCACCGAATCCAGGAGGATCCGTGACCCCCGAGCAGTACCAGGAGATCAACCGCAAGCTCGACCTGATCCTCGACCAGCTCGGCCCGTGGCCGCAGCTCGGACAGAACTCCGAGGGCCAGGACCTAACCCTCGTCGATGCCGTCGCAGAGATCCGGAAGGACGTGAAGTAGATGAACACGAATCTGATTGGTGAGATCCTGCGGGCGAAGCTGGCCGAACAGCCGCTCGTCAAGCGATATGCGAACACGGTGACGACCGCTCTCGCCGCGGTCGTGGCGGTCCTGTGGACTGTGCTGTCGGTCGGCATCGACGTCCCGTCCGGTGCCGCGCAGGGCGTCATGGTGCTGATCTCGCTCGGCGCTGTGGTCGGTGTGAAGTTCACGCCAAACGGTGTGACCGACAAGCAGATCGACGAGCTGGAGAAGTACGCGCGCGATCGCGAGGGCTGACATGGTGCCCGACATCATCCAAGCACTCGGTGTGGCGATCGCTGGTGTGCTTGCCGCCTGGAACGCCCGGCAAGCCAAGCAGATCGCGGAACTGCGCACCGACATGGAGCGGCTGCAACGGTCGGAACTCGAGTCTCGCCGTCTCCTCCGAAGCGCCGTCCGCAACATCCGGGATTGGCTGCGGTGGGATGCGGCAGGGCGAGTCGGCGCACCACCGGCCATCCCGGACGATCTGCGAGACGAGGTGTGACCGGTGACCTCACCTGCTGGGGAAACTCCTGACGGGATGCTCGTCGGGTTCGGCGGCATCGAAGATTGGGCGACGAAGTCGGAAGACGAGTACAAGGACGAGATCTCGGGGGGCGTTCTCGGCGGTTTCGACAAGGTCAAGGATGCCGGTAACGGTTTCCGGGACGGGCAACTCGGCCTGAACGAACGCACCGACCTGCTCTCCCCGCTGCTGGACTACGGCAGCGCGTACATGGACACAGACAGAGGACTCACCCAGGTAGGTCCGTGCGATTTCTCCAACCAGATCGGGCCTATGCAGGGCTGCCATCTGTTGTTCGGGCGCATCGTCCTCGAAGACCAGGGTTTGTGGGATATCCGCTGCCAACTCTGGTTCGACTGGACCCTTGTGGGCAGCGCGGCGGAGTGGGAAATCAGGATCCTCAGACCGAACGGCACCGTGTTCTCGCGGATGAAGGCGAAACTCTCCGAAAACTCGGCGACATCGAGCACCAACATCTGCTCCGTGGTGGTCCCCGCGGCCGACTATCAGGTCCAGGCGTACGTCACCACCCTCGCCGTCGGACGAGGGATCCTCGGCGGCCCCGACCGGAGCCGACTGACCGTGCAACACATCTCCCGCGACACAGAGACCGGCGACACAGGAGAGGGTGATTCGGGTGACTAGCGTTGCCGCGCACTTCGTTCTGCCGAACGGCACCGACCTATCCAGCGGCACAATCACGTTCACGCCCACCGAGCTGCGACGTGCCGGCACGGACGACATCCTCACACCGGAGCCGATCGAGGTGACGGTCTCGTCCGATGGTGTGGCGGACTCTCCCGACCTGGTCCCGGGCGGCTACACCGTGCGGGTCGAGTCGGGCTGGTTCACCGAGGTCTACACGATCGTCGTCCCCGACTCCGACGAGTCGGTCGACCTGATGGATCTGATCGAGCAATTCGCGGAGGTGCCGGACCCGCTGGTGTCGAAGGCGTGGGCGGCCGCGACGTCGGCCGAGTCCAGCGCGGGTCGCGCCGAGGATGCGGCGAACCGCGCCGAGACGCGCGTCGATGACGCGATCGCGGACGGCGCCGAAGCGGTGCGGCAAGAGGTAAAGGCCGATGCCGATCGAGCCTTCGAGTCCGCGGGCGCCGCCGAGCAGAGCGCCATACAGGCGGCGCAGACACTGGCAAACAAGGCCGACCTCGACGGCGACGGCAAGATCCCGCAGTCGCAGATCCCGGCCGTCGCCGTGACCGATCACCTCGGGGCGGTCGCCTCACAATCGGCGATGCTGTCCCTGACAGGGCAGCGCGGCGACTGGTGCATCCGCACCGACACCGGCACCATGTGGGTCCTCGCCGCCGACAACGCATCCCAGATCACCTCCTGGGTCGAGTGGGTGTATCCCACCAGCCCGGTGCAGACGGTCGCCGGCAGAACGGGCGCGGTCACGCTATCCGTCGACGACGTGTCCGGCGCGGCCTCGGAGGGCTATGTGAACACCCAGGTCGCCGGCCGTGTCCCGACGACCTCCACAGGCAGCAGGCTCTACGGCACCAACAGCAGCGGCCAGAACTCACCGATCGAGTTCTCCTCACAGCCCAGACAGGGCACCATCCCGTACCGCGCCACCGGTGGGGTCATCACAGTGGGAGACCCAGACCCAGACAACCCCGAGCACGCCACCAACGTGAAATTTGTGAAGGAACGGATCCAGCTGGTGGACTCGCTACCGGCATCGCCGGAAGACGATGTCCTCTATCTGATCCCCAAGGGCTGAGACGGAGGCACCTATGCCGATGCAGTACGGCTCCACTGAGGTCGGGCAGGTGTTCTTCGGAGCCACCGAGATCGAAGAGGTGTGGGTCCACGACGCCTCCCTCGGCTGGGTCGATCTGTCGCCAGGTGGTCGCATCACCGCGCAGGGGCTGCTCAAGGATGGCACGCAACAGCTCGGAAGCGAGACCTGGCAGAAGGTGCTCGGCTGGAGACTCGACCCCGCCTTCCCGGACACCGACCCGACCTCACCCAGCACCAGCGGGTTGGTGATCCCCGGGCACGCTTCGTTCATGGTGACCGGTATCGCGACCACCACGAACTCCAACGTCACGGAGTCGAACCGCGATGCCCGCATCGTCGACGGCGCGTCCGCTGAAGCCTTCACCCTGCAGGGATTGGTCAGGCGGGAGGGCGCCACGACGGAGGTGGCTGCCATCATCCCGGGCGGTACCGATCAGCGAATCGCGATGCAGGCATACATCTCGAGCAGCCTTTCGAGTAGTCGGGTGCTCGCCGCCGACATGACCAAGCTTTCGTATCGGCTCGGCTCCTACTACGAGTCGCAGGAAGATGTCGAAGTCACAACCAGCGGCGATGCGCCAGTGAACGTCGCCCCGATCAACTCGCTGGCGCAGTGGCCGACGGCAGCGGGATCAGGGATTCTCCTGCCCGCGGGCACCTACCAGGTCACCTGGGGGGTGTTGTGGCCGTTCCAATCCCGTGGCCGGTTCCCGGTCGGGGCGAACGAAAACGAGGTCTACCTCCACTACATCGGTGACAGCGACTACGGGATCTCCACGCAGACAGTCTCGGTCCCCTCCGAGACCTACGTCCTACCCACGCTGCGTGCGGACACCTTCCCTATGCGAGTCCAGGCGGGAGAGATGTTTTTGCTCATCTCGAAGCTGGCCTAGACACGAACAACGCCCCCACCCTTCTCCGGGTGGGGGCGTTTCGTCGTCTCAAGGAAACCGATCAGCCAGCCACTGCGTCACAACAGACATGGACCCGATCGAAGCCGCCGCGATCCGCGACGAAGGCTACAACCCAGACGACCCACGGGTACGCGAGGCAATCGACCTCGTGCGCTGGGAACTGGCGATGCACCGCTACTACGACGACGCCCCGCCGTAAACCAGCTACGGCGGGGCGATCGGATGCCGCGGATGGGGCAGCAGCTATTCGACCGTGCCGGGCCTGGGCCACCCTGCCCGCCAGCACGCCTCAGCGAACCCGTCAGAGGCGACATTCCAGCTAGTTGTGGACCCAGTCGCGGTACGCGCGAGCGAATCACCGGCTGTCGCTAAATCCTCGCCGCCCTTCTGCGCCCACTCGTTCACTTCGCGAGCGAGTTCGATTCGGGCGCCCTGATCCTCTGATGAGATGTTGCCGATGCCGTTCGCGAAGTCTTCGCAGGCCAAGAACTGCACATCCGTCATTCCGTTTGCCTTCGCGGCCTCTTCGATCTTGTCGCGCTGGGTCTCGCCGCATGCAGTGACGAGTAGGGCGGTGGATGCAAGGGCAATTGCTGCGATTGTCCGTTTCATAGCGGCATCAAACCACGCGGCTGGTCTGCTTGTGCGGTACGCCACGCACAACAACGCCCCGCCGTAAGTCAACTACGGCGGGGCGTTCGCATGGCCCGCTTCCCTCAGGCCACCGCGCAACCATAACACCACACTCGAACGTGTGTGCGAATATGGGTGGGTGCCGAGGTATGAGCGCGCACCGAAAACGTGCCCGGCCGGCCATCGGCTCGGACCTGGCCGCGTCATCGTCGGCTGGATGGCCTGCGGATGTACCGACGCCGGTGGACACCGCACCTACGAATGCAGGGCCTGCGGGGTGATCCTGTATCGGCCACCTCACGCTGGACCGCTCGACTTCGGGGAACGCTGGCGGCGAAGCTAGTGCGACACAACGACCTCGAGCTGAGGCGGGGGAGCTTGCGTCGTGCTATCCCAGGCTGTCGAGCAAGGACTCGAGCGAATCCAGGAACTCGGGCAAGGACTCGAGCGATCCCAGGGATCCGGTGGACGGTTCGGTGATCGCGATCACCGACACGGTGCCGTCGCGACTGTTCGTGACGTATGCCTGGGTGCCGTCGGGCGTGATTGCCAGGTATGCCGGGCGGTTGCCGACGTCGATGGTGTCGGTGACGGTGTTGGTGGTGGTGTCGATCACCGACACCGAGCCCTCCTCGTCGAGGGTGACGTAGGCGCGGGTGCCGTCGGGAGTGATCGCCACCCCGCGTGACCAATCTCCGACCGGGACTGTGGCGGTGACGGTGTTGGTGGTGGTGTCGATCACCGACACCACCGGGTCCTCGCTAGTGACGTAGGCGCGGGTGCCGTCGGGGGTGATCGCCACCAAGGTTGCGCCGACGTCGATGGTGTCGGTGACGGTGTTGGTGGTGGTGTCGATCACCGACACTGAGGTTCCTGTGACGTAGGCACGGGTGCCGTCCGGGGTGATCGCCACGTCGTACGGATATTGGGGGACGTCGATGGTGTCGGTGACGGTGTTGGTGGCGGTATCGATCACGGACACCTTGCCGTCGTGCTGCTCCCCCTCGTCGCCGAAGAAGTCTAGGTGGGTGACGTAGGCGCGGGTGCCGTCGGGGGTGATCGCCACCCCGATTGTGGTCTCGACACCGTCGACACTGTCGATGGTGTCGATGACGGTGTTGGTGGCGGTGTCGATCACCGAAACCGTGCCGTTACCGCCGTTGGTGACGTATGCGCGGGTGCCGTCCGGGGTGAACGCGACGTCGGCCAGCAGTCCGCCGACCTGGATCGAGGTGGTGACCGTGTTCGTTGAGGTGTCGATCACCGGCGCGATGCCGTCGACACTGTCGGCGACGTAGGCCCAGTTGCCGTCCGGAGTGATTGCCACCCCATACGGCTGTGTCGTTCCGAGCGGGATCGTGTCGGTGACAGTGTCAGCCTGGGCGGCCGGGCCGGCCGCGAGCATCAGCCCGGCCGCCAGGGCAGCGACGAGTCCCGCCTCGCGCCGTCGCCTGGTGCGAGTCCTCGAGCCCGGGTCACCTCCGCGGCCAGCCGGAACAAAGGTGTTGTGTGACATCGTGACTAGGCTCCTTCGGCCAATGAGGAAGTGCGGATGAGGCACAGGCATCTCTACGGGCGCAGTACGCGCAGGGCACCGAAAGGTCGAGAACGAACCGTCGTCCCCCGCGGGTGAGGACTATACGGGACGAATCGGACACCCGTCCGAGTCGGCAGAACCGCCGCACCTGCGGGGTGATCCTGTACCGGCCACCACACACTGGGCCGCTCGACTTCGGGGAACGCTGGCGGCGCAAGTAGTGCCGCACCGCATGATCGCAACCGCGGCATCGCTAGGTCACGCCCTGAAGGGACACTCCGCGCGCGACGCAGCCAGTTCAGCGGAGCGTTCGGTAGTGATGTTTAGCGAGGCTTCTGTCGTGATGAACGCTAAACGCCTCAGCACGATCGTTGTTGTGGGCAGGGCACGTCCGTCCCACCAAAGCATCAAGGGCCTCGGAGAGTGCGGGGTGTGACGGTCTCGCGAAGCTGACGATAATGCCGGTTCGATCAACGCTTACGTAGCCGTGTTCGAAGAGAGCATCGCAACCAAGAGCGCAGGCAAGCATTCCAACCTTCCGGAAGGCCTGCCGCTCCGCATCAGTGCATAGCGCTCGGGGCTTGATGTGCGCCGCTACAAGCAAGTTCCCTGGCAGAGATCGATCGCAAAGCCCGCAGCACCCGTCGCTCTTGTCTTCAAACAGCTCCGCGCGGAACCTGGCTTGCTCGAGTCTCCGGGTAGCTGAAACCCGTGCGTCGGTGGTGGCTGGCTCCTCGGTCCCTGGGTCGTGCTTGCCGGCGCCAGCATCCGGGATGTAGTTGAGCTCAATCATTCCGAGGAGTCGCGCAGCTTCGTCGGGCTTGAGGCGTGAGAGATACTTCCCCCGGGCTACTCGGCCAACCCTATTGAGGGGTCCTGGCGCGCCGTGGGGCAGGAGCTCGGCAACCCGCTCGCGGTGGATTTCGAGCCCTGTCACGATCGGATCGACGGCAACAAGGTACCCGTCGTTGCGGTCATCCTCCGGCCTCGTCGGATAGCCTTTCGGGCGATCCGCGTGACACCAGGGAGCCGTGGCGACACTGACTGCACGCAAGTAGTTGTTGCTGTAGTGGAAGACGATATCGCCGGGTTGAATCTCCAAGATCGGGCGACGAGCTTCCTTCAGCTTTCCTTTGTTATTGCGGGCCGTCCACAAGGATCCCTGCTCGATCGCCTCTTCATGGTTCGTCGTCTGGGTGGCCCACCAAAATGCCACTAGAGCCTTCCCTTCTTGTCGCATCGACACCCCGCAAGCACGCCACTCGCTTCAACGTACCGGGCGTGCTTTCGCTGCGAGGGCATTCGCGGGGTGTCGCATGCGCCGTCCTGCTACAGCGCTGCGGCCTTCGCGACCCACGCGCGAACTGTGTTGCCGGACGCTCCGATCCGACGCCCAGCTTCGCGCTGCGAAACACCGGATGCGACGAGTGCGAGGGTCTCTGCAATCTGCGCATCGGTGTACTTCACGGCGCGCGGTTTCGGCTGCGCAACACGAGGTTGCGCATCGTCGCGGCCGACGAGATGCAGTTGCACCTCACGGTCGGCCTGCGCTGTAGCGTGCGCTGCAAACTGCGAAGTGTGCAGATCAGGGGTGGTCTGCGCAGCTGCGCGGTCCGCCTGCTCAGTGCGCGGCGCACTGCTCGACTGCTCAGTGCTCACTTCGCACCGGGGGTGCTCAGTGCTCGGCGCAGGCTTCGCGGGAGCGCGGTGCGAAGCCTGCGCGGGCTGCGAGGTGTGAGGTGCGAGGCCGGTCTGCGCGGTCACCTGCTTGCGCTGCGCAGGTGCGAGGTGCGACGTGTCCCGGGACTGCGCGGCGTCCCGCTGGATCTTCACCGCGAGGTGCGGTGCGGCGAGCAGACACAGCGCGGCCGCGACCGACACGGCCGCGGCTGCAACGGGAGGTAGCGGTCCGGGTGGCAGCATGGCGCTCGCGATGGCCGCGACGATCGAGACGGTGGTGGCGGCGAAGAGCAGGAACCATGCGTACCCGCGCCGGCGCATCCGCATGACCCCGACTGTCGCCACGACTGCGAGGCCGTCGACGATCAGCGGCCACGCGCGAGCCATCAGCGGGCTGTAGTTGGCCCGCTCGGCGAGGTCGGTCAGCTTCGAGTAGCTGAGCACGAATGCAAGAACGGCGATTGCGTAAGTCGTCCCGACGATCGCGACGACGTCCCAACGGATCCGGGTCACTGGTCGCCTCCGATCCGTCCGACCAGGTTGGACCGGCAGACGGGGCAGGGGGTGTCGGCGTCGATCCAGCCGTTGTCGCAGTCGGTGCACGCAGGGCGCGGTGCCGCAGCGGCCTGGAATCCCGGAACGGGCAGCGCCTTCCACGCCTCGATCCAAGCGTTCGCGAACCTTGCCGGATCGTTCGGGCGGTGCTGGGTCAGGGCATGAGCGGCGAGGGCCTGGACGCCGTGAAGGTCGATCAGGCCGTCGATGGTCGTTCGGTCATCGGCCGAGAGGCGATCGAAGCGGGCGCCGAGCCCGACGGCCCGGACGGCGGTTTCGAGTTCGCCGATCCGGCTCGTGGTTTCGGCGATCGCGCTGCCGCCCGCAGCTGCTGGCGGTTCATGATGGTTCATTGATGGTTCGGGTGTCACCGGTGCCAGGGTTGGGGTGTCACCCACGCCAGGGTTGGTGGTCACCGGTGCAAGGGTTGGAGGTCCAACCCGGTCAATCTGACAGGGTTCGGCATCCACAGGTGCACCGAACGGCATATCCGCAGGTGAAATGCTATTTCCCGGAGTCTTCGCGGTGAAGTGATCCCCAACCCGGTCAATCTGACGGGGTTCACGGCGGGGGATGATCCTGTAGAGGTTCGTCGCACGCCCGGGCGAAATGCCTTCGCGGATAATGAGTCCAGCCTCCTCGAGCTTGCGGACCGAGCGGCGGGCGGTTGACTCGCTGCAGCGGGCGCGGGCCGCAACCTTCGCGATCGACGGCCAGCAGAGACCATCGTCGTTCGCGTGGTCAGCGAGGCACAGCAGCACGAGGGTTTGGGTGGAGTCATTCACGGGGGCCTCGTCGAGAACCCAGGTCATCATTCGGACGCTCATCGGGTCACCGCCTGGGCGCCAAGGGTTTCCCACTCGTGGGCGTCGAAGAACAGGCCCGACTCGAGCTGCTGGCGGATCAAGCCACGGACGGCGGCGATCGGATCAGCGCTGGGGGAGAGGGTAGAGAGGTACGCGATCGCGTCCTCGAAACGCTGCCCCATCGGCTGTGGGCGCGTGCGCATACACGTATGCTGTTGCATGTCGAACTCCTCAGGTAGTTCGGCCACGCCCCGGGAGTGTTAGCGCACTCGCCGGGGTCTCGTTGTTTGGTTGTCGTGCCGAAGTGTAGCGCGCCGTCGGGTCGAGTTGTCACACAGTTGTCACAAGTGGGCGCGCGTCGGGGGTCGTACCGGCTCGTTGTCATCTAAGAATAGGCAGTTCAGCCGCGTGTGTGGGTGTGGGTGGGTGCAACTGGGGCGGACTTAAAATCCGCAAAGTGTGGGTTCGAGTCCCACTGGGGGCACTTAATCGCCGCAGGTCAAGAGACTATTCGCTGGGATGCCACATCGAGCAGGATGCTGTCGTCCAGTTGATCGGTTTCATCGATGTGGGTTTGGATCGGGGCGACCTCAGTGACGATGAGGTGGATACCGCCCTCGAGCTGGGCTCGACAGAATCGGCTCTTGAAAGACAGCCCATACTTCGCGGAGGAGCTGGCGAAGGTCAGGGCTGACCGAGCGACCGGAGTGTCGTTCGCGCCCAAGGGTGCCGAGGTGAGTTAGCCTCGCGAAACATCACTGGACGAAAGAGGGACCCTTTGAAGAAGTCTGTTCGCACCGCGGCATCCGCACTGCTGGCCGCCCCCCTCCTCGCCGCCGTGTTCGCGGCACCTGCCCAAGCGGCGCCCGAGGACGTCACCCTCTCGGCGACGACCGAGGGCAAGGACATGATCGTGACCATCACCAACAACAGCGAGTCGAAGATCGACTGCCGTACGTACACAAGCCCGATGATATCCGCCGTCTCGGCAGACCTGGGGCCCGTCGACGTCAGCATGGAAGTCGATCCCGGCAGCGCGGATAGTGCGAGGGTTACCGCAAAGGTACGCGGCGAACACACCATCGATTGGCTTTGTGACGCTTCCGATGGCAGCGAGTATTGGGGGACATTCCGGGGCACGGCCGAGCCCGTCGAGATCACCTTCGAAGATCGAACCTTCGGCAGCGTGAACTTGATCGTCAGCCAGCTGCTGGAATCGATCTTCGAGAGCTGACCCGAGACGACGAAGGCCCCGCCACACTGACGGGGCCTTCTCTCATCCCGGAGTCCTTCGACCCCACCGAGGCGCAGGTTCGTCGTCGGTGATGTGGACGTGGAGGTGGATGTCGACGCTCGGTTGCTGGCTGGACCCTTGGGCGTCGATGCTGTCGGCGATGCGCCGCGGACCCCGCCGTGATCTCAGTGATAGCGCCGAATGCATGCTCACGTCTCTTTGGTGTAATTTCCCCTCACGCCGGGGGGATTGCTCACGTTCTTTCGAGATGCCACCGGTCACGCCCGCATACGGAGAACGAGGGAAGGCAATTCCTTGATCAAGTCAGTACGTGCGACCGCCGCAGCAGCCTTGGCCGCTCCGCTCCTGGCCGCCGTGTTCGCCGCGCCGGCCAACGCCGCACCCGAAGACGTCACTCTCACCGCCGAGTTCCAGGGCAGCGACGTTGAAGTCAGGATCACCAACAACAGTTCGCAGGAGATCGTCTGCCTCTGGCAGGTCGCGAATGACGACCCCTCCGCGCCCGGTCCGTTCGTGTCCAGAGATCATTTAATCGACCGCGGTGGCGAGTATCGCAGCACGGCGACCTTCGACGATGGCAGCTACGAGCTCAGTTGGTCGTGCCTCGGCACCACCCGTCCTGTCGGGGAATGGGGGACGGGGAATCTCTCTCCCACCGAAACGGCCGAACCGATCCAGTTCACTACCCCGGCTAGTACCGACGGCGGCGGCACGGACGACGGCGGCATCACCGGCGACGGCTGGCACCTCCTTCCCGACTGGGTCAA
Source organism: Rhodococcus spongiicola (assembly GCF_004011835.1). Lineage (GTDB taxonomy): Bacteria > Actinomycetota > Actinomycetes > Mycobacteriales > Mycobacteriaceae > Prescottella > Prescottella spongiicola. Next base: position 396,467 of record NZ_RKLN01000001.1, on the reverse strand, counting down.
ACTTGTCTTCGCCGCCATCAACACTGGCAGCGGTGTCCTTAACACTGGCAGCGGCGTCCTCGGCAGTTCCTAACCGCCCCTTCCTGGCCCGGCACCATTACGGTGTCGGGCCAGAAGCGTTTTCAGGCACGCTGTTTCGTGTTGGTTCCGGTCGGCCCGGCACCTGGCACAAGCGGCGGGTTGTTCGTCAGAGATAGCTCGGCTTCCTGCTGTCAGGTGTTCGGGGTTCGCGTTCGCCGATTCCGTGGAAACCCTCGAGGTGGGCGGCCTCCGGTGTTAGCTTCGTTCACGTTGGGGCGGAGATACATTCGCGTCCTTTCGAGGTACCACCCCCGTGCACCACTACCCGCACACGGGCCCGCATACGGAGAACGAGAGAAGGGAACTCCTTGATCAAGTCAGTACGTGCCGCTGTCACCGCGGCCTTGGCCGTCCCGCTCCTGGCCGTCATGTTCGCCGTGCCAGTCAACGCAGCGCCCGAAGACCTCACCTTCACCGTCGACGTCCAGGGCAACGACGTCGAACTCATCGTCACCATCAACTCCAAGTACGACCTCGACTGCTCATGGGAGATAACGAACGACGGCAACTCCGGAGCTAATCCACTCGGCACCGGCGCTACTTTTCTATACCTTCCGGATATCAAGGAGCACCGCAAGGCGGCGACCTTCGACGATGGCACCTACCAGATGACCTGGACGTGCAAAGGCCGCCCTTCCGCCACCTGGCCCGCACCTTATCTGGAGACGTGGGGGACACCAGACTCCGTTGACCCCGCTTACAGGACCGAACCGATCACGTTCACCGTCGGTGCTGTAGCAGGGGAGGTCGGCACCGGCAGCCTTGGCAGCCTCGACTTCGGCATCCTCGGCGGTTCCTAACCGGGCCTTGCTGGCCCGGCACCACCACGGTGTCGGGCCAGAAGTATGTTTCGGCCGCTGTTCGGTAGTTCGCCAAATAGCTCGGCTTCCCCCATGTGTGCCGTCAGCTGTTGCGGGCGATGCGGTTTCATCAGCGCGAATACTCGGGTGCCTACAGCGTCAATGGCGTGGCTTCTCTCGAGATGGCCATGTTCGGTGTTAACTTCCCTCACACCCCGGGGGGATTGCTCGCGTTCTTTCGAGATGCCACCGGCGCACGCCGCATACGGAGAACGAGCGAAAGGGAAGTCTTTGATCAAGTCAGTACGTGCCGCCGTCACCGCAGCCTTGGCCGCTCCGCTCCTGGCCGTCGCGTTCGCCGCACCAGCGAACGCGGCTGCCGAGGACGTCAACCTCACCGCCGACGTCCAGGGCAACGACGTGTGGGTCACCATCACTAACGACAACCCAAGCCTGATCGGCTGCGAATGGCTGGCGTGGGCCGGCGACGACGTCGATGACGAGCCCCAGGTGCTGGTCCGAACCCTCGTCCTGCCTTTGGGTGGCGAGTCTCGCACCGCAGCGGACCTGCCCGACGGCGACTACAAGATCAGTTGGTGGTGCACCACCATCCCTGCCTCTGACGAGGAATGGGGCACGGGCGATATAGGAGGCGGCGGCGACACGGCAGATCCGACCCCGGTCACCACCCCGGTGCCTGTCGACGACGAGGGCACCGACACCGGCAGCCTCGGCAGCCTCGGCAGTTCCGAGTCCGGCAGTCTTGGCAGCCTCGGCAGTTCCGAGTCCGGCAGCACCGACTCGGGCAGCACCACCTCGGGCAGCACCACCTCGGGCAGCACCACTTCCCCCAGCCTCGGCGATTCCTAACGGCCCTTCCTGGCCCGGCACCACCACGGTGTCGGGCCAGAAGCATGTGTCGTCAGCTGTTGCGGGCTCTCGTTCCACGCCGATGGCGTGGCTTCCCTGAAGGCGTTGGCCTCCGGTGTTAGCTTCCTTCACGCTCGGGGATTGCTCGCGTTCTTTCGAGATGTCACCGGGGCATGTCCACATCCGGAGAACGAGCGAAGGGGAAGTCTTTGATCAAGTCAGTACGTGCCGCCGTCACCGCAGCCTTGGCCGCCCCGGTCCTGGCCGTCGCGTTCGCCGCACCAGCGAACGCCGCACCCGAGGACGTCGCCCTCTCCGTCGATGTCGTCGGGAACGACGTTGAAGTCATCATCGCCAACGACAGCGACGGGATGATCGAATGCGCCTGGGCGGCATCGAGTGGCCTGTTCGGCGAAACCCACGTGCGCATCAACGTGTTCGTCCAGCCCGACGCGGTGTACCGCGAGCCAGTGACCGTCGCCGACGGCCGCTATGACGTCATCTGGAACTGCGAGTCCGTACCCGGCGTCGAGGCGTGGGGGAACACGTCGGAAACCGGCACGGCCGATCCGCTCACGTTCATCGCCCCGCCTTGCAGCAGCTCCGGCAGCCTCGACATACTTGGCAGCATGGACTTCGGCAACTTCGGTAGCACTGAGACAGGCAGCGCTAGCACCGCCGACGCCGGCAGCGGCGGCAGTGTCGGTAGCCACTGCGCCGGCCTCGGCGGTTCCTGACCGCCCCTTCCTGGCCCGGCACCATCACGGTGTCGGGCCAGAAGCATGTTCGGGGCCGCTGTTGGTTGAGGTCCGCCCTACGGCGCGGTCGCCAGGCCAATGGGTTGTGTTGCGGCGGGGCGGAAGTCGGGCGCCCGCCGTCCCAATCTCGAGGCCGCCGGCCGCCAACGGCGGCGACGAGTCCCGCAATACGCCGCCGTCGTACCGCGATGATTTCGATTGGGCGCTTCATGGCCGGTACAGAACCGCACGGCCTGTTCCCTACGTCGGCAGGCCCCGTGGCACAGACACCGATAATCCGGTTACGCAATAATTGCGTTTGGTCAATGATTGCACTTGGATAATAGTTGCACGAGCGCTAGCATTTGGGTGTGTCCGACACCACTGCTGATCTTCTCTTCGAACTCTTCAACGACTTCTTCACTCAGGTGATGAACGAGGGGGAGTTGGTGGACAACCTCCTCGAACTGGACCTCACCTTTTCGCAGGTGCGGGTCCTCTTCACGTTGGCGCATCGCGACGAACCGCTTCCGATCAACGAGGTTGCGGAAAAACTGGGGCTGTCGATGGCTGCAGCGGGTCGAAACATCGATCAACTCGTGAGACACGGCCTGGTCGACCGCCGAGAGGATGAGCGTGACCGGCGCGTCAAGAGGGTGTCGTTGTCCGCTGCAGGTCACGCGGCAGCCACCCGACACGTCGAACACAGACGTGAACAGTTGCGTCGTTTCGCGTCACTGATTCCGGAGAGCGACCGGTCTCGACTGATCGAGGCACTGAAACCTGTCCTCGCTGCGAATGCCCTGCGAGAACTCAACCAGGAGAAGGGCTATGACATCGCCGAAGGAGGCGCCTACAGCGCCTGACAAACTGGACAGCGCGGTCCTCAAGATCGCGGCCGTCGTGGTACTTGGTGCGACCATGTCGATCCTCGACGTGACTGTGGTCAGCGTCGCGCTCACGACGTTCACGCGAGAATTCGACAGTTCATACGCCACCGTCGCGTGGACGATGACCGCGTATACCCTCGCGCTGGGGGCCGTCATTCCGTTGACCGGGTGGGCGGCCGACCGGTTCGGAACCAAGCGCCTCTACATAACGGCGGTGGCGCTGTTCGTTCTCGGGTCCGTGGCGTGCAGCATGGCGTGGGACATCACCTCGTTGATCGGCTTCCGCGTTCTTCAGGGGCTTGGCGGCGGCATGCTGATGCCCCTCAGCATGACGATCCTGACCAGGGCTGCGGGCCCAGACCGGATTGGAAGGGTCATGGCGGTGCTCGGCATCCCGGTGCTGCTCGGTCCCATCGGTGGTCCCATCCTCGGCGGGTGGTTGATCGAGGTCGCGAGCTGGCACTGGATCTTCCTGATCAACCCGCCCATCGGCCTTGTTGCCATTGTTGCCGCCTACTTCATTCTGCCGTCCGACAAGCCGGCGCCTTCCGAGTCGTTCGACTTCCTCGGAATGCTGTTGCTCTCACCAGGATTAGCGACGTTTCTGTTCGGTGTCTCATCCATCCCGGAAGTCGGAACGGTGGCCTCGGCCCGGGTGTTGGTGTCCGGTGCAATCGGACTTACGCTGATCCTCGCGTTCGTCCTCCACGCGCTCAATAAGAACCATCCTCTGATCGACTTGCATCTGTTCAAGGATCGCCAGCTGACTATCGCGGTGATCACGCTGTTGATGTTCGTTGTCGCGTTCATGGGTGCCGGACTTTTGTTCCCGAGTTACTTCATCCAAGTGGGTGGGCACAACACGCTGGGCGCCGGTCTATTGATCGCGCCGCAGGGTATCGGCGCGATGCTGACCATGCCGATCGCCGGGCGGCTCGTCGACAAGATCGGTGCCGGCAAGATCGTGCTCACCGGGTTGCCGTTGACCCTCGTCGGACTGAGTGTGTTCACTCAGGTGGCAGCTGATACTTCGACGTGGTTGCTGATGGGTGCCCTGTTCGTGATGGGTTTGGGAATGGGCTGCACGATGATGCCGCTGATGACCGCGGCGCTCACCACGCTTTCCCATGAGCAGGTGGCGCGCGGTTCGACGTTGGTGGCCATCGTGCAGCAGACAGCGACGTCGATCGGCGCCGCCGTGATGTCGGTTGTCCTGACGAATCAGATCTCGAGTCAGGGAACGGCTGGGCTGGCAGTCGCGTCGCGTGGCGATACTCCGGAGGCAGCGCAGATCGCCGCGCAGACGCCGCCACCGGTACTGGCCCACGCTTTCTCGCAACTCGCCGACGCCTTCGGCAACACATTCGTTGTCGCGGCGGTTCTGATCCTGCTGACTTTCATCCCTGCGTTCCTGCTGCCACGCAAGAAATCGGAGAACCCGGACTCCGAGGCCGAAGGCGCTCGGACGGTCATGATGCACTGATCTTGGCCGTCTTCTCCGACGTCACGTCTGGGCTACGCGTATCAGCAGTTGGCCCGCGAGGCCGGCGGTTCGGTGGACGCCGATCTCAGCAACCTCAGGCAATGTGGCGATCCTGACAAAGTCTGCAGCGGAGGGGTATTCGACCAGGGCGCAAAAGTCCCACATATCTTCGACCTCGCCGATCACCAACGAATTGATCTGTCCGAGAAACACAAACCTTCCACCGTTTTCTTCGACGATCTTCTGCATCGCGGTGGCATAGATCTGGTACGCCTCGCGCCCGGTCAGCGCTGTCGAGCGGCCATCGCTATAGACCGCCTTGTCACGAAACCTGAGGAGGTTGAGCATCACGACCGGCTCCCCGGACTCGACCGCACCCAGCGCCCCGATGCGTTCAACGCTGGGATAGACAGCATTCTCGACCTGCATTTCCCGAGCTCCTCACCATGTCATGCCGTGTTGCGAGGCAATCAGCTGCTACACCGGGTAGGTGATGTCGGTCAGTTCTTCGGACACGGCCCAGAGTCGGCGCTGAATGTCAGCATCGTGTGATTGTGCGCTGGACTCAACGAGCTTCGGGTTGCCGCGCGTTTCGCGAAAGCCATCCGGGCCGTAGTACTGACCGTTCCGCACACTCGGATCGGTTGCCGCGCGCAACGTCGGCAACGCACCCATGGCTGCGCTTTGCGCCACCAGTCCTGACAGCAGTTCGAGAGGTGGCCTGACGATCCCCGGAATGTTGCGGGTGAGCTCGGTGTTGGAGCCACCGGGGTGAGCTGCCACCGCGATCGTCTGGGCATCCTTGTCCTCGAGCCGGCGCGCTAGTTCGTAGGTGAACATCAGGTTGGCCAGTTTGGCCTGTCCGTAGGCGGCCACCCGGTTGTAGTTCCGCTCCAACTGCAGGTCGTCGAAGTGAATCTTGGCGCGGATCCGATGACCCAGACTGCTGATCGTCACCACCCGCGACCCTTCGACCGCCAGCATGTTCTCGATCAGCTGGCCAGTGAGCGCGAAGTGACCAAGGTGGTTGGTGCCGAACTGCAACTCGAAGCCGTCTTTTGTCGTGGCCTTGGGAGTCCACATGACGCCAGCGTTGTTGATCAGTAGATCGATGCGTGGATGGTTGGCGCGCAGCTCCTCGGCGGCCTTGTGGATGTTCTCCAGCGAGGTGAGGTCGAGTTGCTGCAGTGTGACGGTGGCGTCGGGACTGACCGCCTTGATGCGATCGGCCGCTTCCTTGCCCTTCTCGAGGTTACGCACCGCCAATACGACGTGGGCACCCTTGGCGGCGAGAACGGCGGCGGTCTCGTAGCCGAGGCCGGTGTTGGAGCCGGTGATGATGGCGACCCTGCCGGATTGATCGGGCACATCGGCCGCGGTCCACTTCATGGCGATCCCCCTTGCTCATCCTGTATCTGACTGACTGTCATGTATATTTTAGTGACGGCGAGTCAGCTGGCTAGGTGCAGGATGTCGACAGCCGAGGGGGAGACCCCAACACCACCGGAACCTTCTCTGGGATCGGGATTCCCACTGGCCGGCAGTCGAGGAGACCGCCGCACAAGACTCCGTTCGGCACCGACCGACCCGGACGATGTGGGGGACCGCCTATGGCACTGCCGGGCAACAACATTGCCGTCGCGTAGCGATACGAAGTCGATTGCAGGCATCAGCTGAACGCTGATGATTCGCTTGCCACCCAGTGACTGCACGTACGACAAGACGTATCAATACTCATGCCGTACCGGGAGCACCGCAATGACCGACACCGCAGCACCCACCGGAGTCCAGATCGCCGAGATGGTAGCCCGTGGCCTGGCGTTCCCCGAACGAACCCCGATCCTCAAACGTCCTGACACTGTTGGCCTCGATTACGAGGATGTCTTCTTTCCTGCCCTCGACGGCACCGTGCTCGAGGGATGGCTGATTCCGGCCGACTCCGGGCGCGTCGTGATTTGCAACCACTTCGGCCCTGCCAACCGGCAGGGTTACCCGGGCCACCTGGAGGGCTGGAACAGTTCCAACGGCGTCGAGGTCGACTTCTTGCCCAAGTACAAGGCCCTGCACGATGCGGGCTACAACGTGTTGGCCTATGACCTGCGAAACCACGGCCTCAGCTCTGCCGGGGCCGGCGGCATCTGCGCCACCGGACTGATCGAATGGCGCGACGTCATCGGCTCCCTCCGCTACATCCGATCGCGCCCTGACACCAAGGACATGGCGATCTCGCTGCAGAGCATGTGCATCGGCGCCGACTCCACCTTCGTCGCCATGGCCCATAACCCCGCAGAGTTCGACGGCGTGCGCTCCATGATCGCCATCCAACCATTGACCGGCCGCAGCTTCGCCGAGCGCGCCCTGGAAGCGATGGGCGTACCTGAGGCCATCGGACACTTCGAAACCGCCATCCAACTCCTGACCAGTTTCAAGGTCGACGACTACGACATGACCCGTTTCGCGACCGCCGTCACCATCCCCACCCTCGTCGTGCAAGTCCGCGACGATCTCATGACCCGTGAAGCCGACGTCCAGGCGATCTACGACGCCATCCCCGCCGTGGACAAGGAAATGTTCTGGATAGGCGGCACCTCGATACGCCACCACGGCTACACCTACTTCGCCGAACACCCCGAAAAGATGATCGACTGGTACAACTCCCACCCGTAGCTCGAACCCGTTACGCCGCCAGAGAGCACGCCGAAGAACAAGCTGCTGCGTGGGCGCGACGAAGCAAACGAGTACTCAGACCGGCCTCGACAACTACGAAGCAGATCGAATACGGAGCCCTACAACAGGTTCCGAGGAGAACTGCTTCGCAAACGCACAGCTGCGCCACGGTCGATTCACGCACGATTTGGATTCGAGTCCCACTCGGGTACTCCGATTTACCCTCGGGAATTGTCCGATTTGCGGTATACATTGGAGGTCAGACGACAGGGGCGGTCGGTATCCAAGGGGGATTCTCGTTCGCACAAATGTGGTGGCACGTTGCCTCGACGCTTTGTTCATTCTGCCTGTCTCGGTTGAGTTTGAATCATTGTGCAGACGAAAGGTTTCTGATGGCCGACCAGTTCTCGCAGCACCCGGGTAGGCAGATGACGCGGGTCGGACCGTCACCGGTGACGCAGACCGATCAGAAGGCTGCTGTGTCTGGTGTCGTTCTGAGTGTTTTGGCAATGATCGGCGGGATCGTCGGCATCGTGATCGTGTTCAACGCGATTGATCGGTTCGGGGGCGAGCAGACCCAGATCACGAATGACTGGGACGCCTACACGGAGTGCATCTACAACGCTCAAACTCCCGAAGAGAAGAGTGCTTGCAGCTGACCGACGGGTCTGGCGGGAATGCACCTAATGTTTCAGTGGAGCAACAGATTCCATGTTTGCGAGCTTTGCGGTTCGGAGATACGACACCGCTGCCGAGCGCGGAACTGAGCGGTCGTGTGTCAGGTTCGGAATTGCATGACGGTCCGCTGTGCAGCCGGAGTCACCGCGTCGACGTATTCGACGAATTCCAGATGCTTGTCGAGGAAGCCTGCGACAAACGGACAGATCGGCACGATGCGCCTGCCGCGGGAGGTGGCGTCGTCGAGCGCGGTACGGATCAATGTGCTCGCGAGCCCCCGTCCGGCAAAGCGTTCGTCGACCTCGGTGTGGAAGAAGATCCGCTGTTCGCCGCTGTCGACGAACTCAGTGAACCCTGCCAGTTCGGCGCCCACGCGTATCTCGTAGCGGAGGGACGCAGACAACGGTTGAACCTCGAGTTCGGCGTCGGGTTCGTCGGTCATGATCCCTCCTCGGTAAGTCGCAGACGTGACCTGGGTTCAACTAACCGCTCATCGCCATCTTCGCAGCCCGCACCGGGTTGGCGTGTCGATTCGGGTCGGCCTGGGGTCGCTGTGCAGTCCCAGTTCCGTCGACAGGCCGGGTGTCAAGCACGTCGGAGCGTCGAGGACACTTGTCGCCATGCTCTCCGTCGAAGACGTGTTCAGCCGGATCCGGCGCTTCCCTGATGTCGAGGCGCCCAATCTGTTCGCTGTCGACGCGGCCGACCGACTGATACTCGACGAGGCAGCCGGCGCACTCGGCAACGCACCAACCGGCACCGTCGTCGTGATCGGCGATCACTATGGTGCGCTCACTCTCGGATGCGCCGTTCGTTTCGGTGCGAAAGACATTCGTGTGCAACAGGATCGGCTCACTGGAGAGCGAGCGTTGGCGAACAATGCCGAAGCTGTCGGGCAGTCCGGCTCCTACCGGTCGTTGCCGTTGGGGGAGGATCTGCTCGCCGGGGCGCGAGTTGTGCTGATGCAGTTGCCCCGAGGCCTCGACGAGCTCGACGAGATCGCCGACGCCGTCGCCCGGTACGCCGCCCCGGATGTCGTCGTCTACGCAGGCGGACGAAACAAGCACATCACCCACGCCATGAACGACGTGCTGCGCTTGTCGTTCGAGAACGTGAGGGCGACGCTGGGTCGGCAGAAGTCGCGGGTGCTCATCGCCGACTCACCGCTACAACTTGCCGAGTCGTCGCGGTTTCCGGTCGTGGAGCGCCTAGATGATCTCGACCTGCATGTCGTCGCGCACGGAGCGGTGTTCGCCGGCCCCAAGCTCGACATCGGGACCCGGTTCTTGCTCGAGTTCCTGCCAGGGATGCGCGAGGCCGAGACCGCGGTAGACCTCGGCTGTGGGACGGGCATCCTCGCGGTGAGCCTGGCGAAGGCGCAGCCGTCGGCGTCCGTGATCGCGAGTGACCAGTCCGCCGCTGCCGTCGCGTCAGCAGCGGCGACTGCCCGAGCGAACGGTGTCGGCGACCGGGTCCGCGCGCTCCGTGACGACGCGTTGGACTCGCTACCTGATGCGAGCGTCGATCTGATCGTCTGCAATCCGCCGTTTCATGTCGGTGCGGCGGTACACACAGGAAGCGCGGCCAAGATGTTCGCCGCCGCCGGGCGGGTCCTGCGCTCGGGCGGGGAACTATGGATCGTCTTCAACTCGCATCTCGGCTACAAGGGAGCGCTGGGGCGCGCCGTCGGGCCCACTGAGGAGATGGGGCGCAGCGCGAAGTTCACCGTCACCCGGTCGACCCGGGTGCGGTAGCGACAGCTACGCCACAGGTCCACCGGCCGCCGCATCGCCGTCGACCTGGCCCCGGTGCAGACCGAGGTCCTCGACGATGACGCCGTCGACGATCTCGGCGCTCTGCAGCTCGTCGTCGTCCTCGGGTTCCTCATCGGACATCAGGATGTCCGGCTCCTCCTCGGCGAGGCGCTGCTCGAGGCTCTCGCCCTGCTCGGCCTCACGGAGGGTGGTGCCGAACCGATCGGCCTCGCTCCATGCGTCGGGTGCGTCGACCACATCGTCGCCGTCGGCGTTGCACACTTCGTCAGAATCGAGGCTCTCGCTGACGTTCAAGGTCCCGCCGGCCCCATCTTCGATTCCCATGTCTCCATTGTCTGCCGTTGTGCGATTTCTCGCTGGATCGATGGCGCAACCGATACCGTTTGTTCCGGTCCTCGTATAGTGACGACAGCGGAACGCCCGGTACAGTCCGAAATGTCCGACTTCGGTCGCGTGGTGCGGGAACTTTCCGTTCCGCGCAGGACGTTTTACGGACAGCGATGCCGGATGCCCGGCCGACTCGAGCCTCATCGGGGGCTCGACCGACGACCACGAGAAGGGATGTGCACGGTGCGCACCACCAGTAACCCGGTGTTCCGCAACCTGCCCAAGCAGGAGGGCGGATACGCCAGATTCGGATCTGCGCAGGCAGGTGCCACGCAGATACCCCAGGAATACGGTTACGGTCAGCAGCCTCAGACGCCGCAGCGGGCGATGACGATCGATGACGTCGTCACCAAGACGGGTATCACGCTCGGCGTATTGACGCTGACGGCGATCGTCTCGTATCTGCTCGTCGGCAATAACACCGACCTTGCGATGCCGTTTGTCATCGGTGGTGGCCTCATCGGCTTCGTCCTGGTGATGGTCGCGACGTTCGGCCGCAAGATGGACAACCCGGCGATCGTGCTCGCCTACGCGGCGTGCGAGGGTGTGTTCCTCGGCGCGCTCTCGTTCCTCTTCGCCAATATGCTCGCCGCTGGAGTGGCGGCATCCACGCTGATCGGCCAGGCCGTTCTCGGCACGTTCGGCGTCTTCTTCGGCATGCTCGTCGTCTACAAGACCGGCGCCATCCGCGTGACCCCCCGCCTGACCCGCATGATCATCGGTGGGCTCATCGGTGTCGTGGTCTTGATGATCGGCAACCTGGTCGCGAGCTTCTTCACCGACGGCGGATTCGGCCTGCGCGACGGCGGCACGGTTGCGATCATCTTCAGCCTCGTGTGCATCGGCCTCGCGGCGTTCAGCTTCCTGCTGGACTTCGACGCTGCCGACCAGCTGATCCGCGCCCAGGCCCCGGAGAAGGCCGCGTGGGGCATCGCCCTCGGTCTGACCGTCACCCTGGTGTGGCTGTACGTCGAGATTCTGCGCCTGCTCAGCTACTTCAACAGCGACTAGCCGCACAGCGCCTCACGAACGGGCGGTTTTCCGACAGGCCACTCGGCCGACGGTCGGAGAACCGCCCGTTCGCCGTTGGCGGCCTGGGGATAACTTCGTCCGGCGAGTTCTCTGGGCGTACTTCGTCGGTGATGCTGCTCCTATGGGGGCATACGAGGAGCCGTTTCTGCGGTCGGCCGTAGCGGGGGAGCTGACTGACCATCAGCTCTACCACGACTTCGTGCGCATCTACCGCGGCGTCTACGTCCGCAAGCACGTCGAGGTCACTCCAGCGCGTCGCGCACAGGCTGCAGCACTCTTCGCTGGACCGGAGGCAATCCTCACCGGTTTCTCGGCAGCTGCGCTGCGCGGTACGAAGTGGATCGACAATCAAGAGCCGGCAGAGGTGATCCGGGTAGGTCACCGGCGGGCTCCCGCGGGAATGATCGCACACAACTGCCGGATTGAACCCGACGAGTTCGAACTGCTCGGCGGGATGTCGGTGGCAACATCGGCGCGCGCGGCCTTCGATCTCGGACGCCGTCTACCCCGGGTGCCGGCGATCGTTGCAGTGGACGCACTTTGCAATGCAACAGGACTCAAACCGGCCGACGTCGCCCTGCTTGCCGAGCGGTGGGCAGGATTGCGCGGGGTGGCTCGTCTACGGGCAATCCTCGAGGACGTCGACGGCGGCGCGGAGTCCCCACCTGAGACGCACACCCGGCTGACGCTCGTAGACGCCGGACTCCCGCGACCGGAGACCCAGATCCGGATTCGGGATCCTTACGGCCGCGTCTTCGCACGCTCCGACATGGGGTGGCGCGATTGGCTGACGCTTGTCGAGTACGACGGCGTCGATCACTGGACCCGCCGGCAGCGTGGCCTCGACATCGAGCGGCAGGCTCGCCTGGAGGCACAGGGCTGGACCGTGATCCGTGTAGGAGCAGAGCTGCTCTACGACAGGCCTGGGGTCCTCGTTGCCCGTGTCCGCGACAAGCTCCGGAGGGCCGGTGCCCCCGTCTGACGACGAACGGGCGGTTTTCCGGCGGCCCACCCGGCCGACGCTCAGAAAACCGCCCGTTCACGGACGTTCGAGGGCTAGAGGACTAGCTGAGGCGCTCGAGGACCATCGCCATACCCTGGCCGCCGCCGACGCACATGGTCTCGACACCGAACTGCTTGTCGTGGGTCTGCAGGTTGTTGAGCAGCGTCGCGGTGATGCGAGCGCCGGTCATACCGAACGGGTGACCGACGGCGATCGCGCCGCCGGAGACGTTCAGCTTGTCCTCCTCGATGCCGAGCTCGCGGGCCGAGCCCAACACCTGCACCGCGAAGGCCTCGTTGATCTCGAACAGGTCGATGTCGCTGATCGTCTTCCCGGCCAGCGCCAGGGCCTTCTTGGTGGCCTCGATGGGGCCCAGGCCCATGATCTCCGGCGACAGCCCCGAGACGCCGGTCGACACGACCCGGGCGAGCGGGGTCAGGCCCAGGTCCTTGGCCTTGGTGTCGCTCATGATGACCAGCGCGGCCGCGCCGTCGTTCAGCGGGCAGCAGTTGCCGGCGTTGACGGTGCCGTCGGGGCGGAAGACCGGCTTGAGCTGGCTGACGGCCTCGTAGGTGACGCCGGCGCGCGGGCCGTCGTCCTTGCTGACGACGGTGCCGTCCTCGAGGGTGACCGGGGTGATTTCACGCTCGAAGAAGCCTGCCTTGATGGCCTCCTCGGCGCGGTTCTGCGAACGGACGCCCCACTGGTCCTGCTCCTCGCGGCTGATACCGGTCAGCTGCGCGACGTTCTCGGCGGTCTGGCCCATCGCGATGTATGCGTCGGGGGCGATGCCGTCCTCACGCGGGTCGTGCCACTGCACGCCGCCCTGGGCGGCCACGGTGGTGCGCTCCATGGCGTCGGCGAAGAACGGGTTCTTCGTGTCCGGCAGGGAGTCCGAGTTGCCGGCCGCGAAGCTCGACACGGACTCGACGCCGGCGGAGATGAAGACGTCACCCTCGCCGGCCTTGATGGCGTGCAGTGCCATGCGGGTGGTCTGCAAGGAGGACGAGCAGTAGCGGGTGATGGTGGTGCCGGGCAGGGTGTCGTAACCCAGCTTGATGGCCACGATTCGGCCCATGTTGAACCCGGCCTTGCCGCCCGGCAGGCCACAGCCCAGGAGCAGGTCGTCGATCTCGGAGGGATCGAGCTCGGGTACTTTGTCGATCGCGGCGGCGACCATCTGCGCGGCGAGATCGTCTGGACGCATGCCGGCCAGCGTGCCCTTCATGGCACGGCCGATCGGCGAGCGGGCAACGGAGACAATGACTGCCTCAGGCATGGGAACTCCTTCTGGGGTTGGTCTTCTCGATCAATGAACTTACGTTGCCGTTGTGATCTCTCAACGGGCCACCTCCCGGCTCGGTCGGCAGGAACGACTGCACGCGGGTTTCAGCGCAGCGAACATCCTGTGAACTGGGGAAACAGATCTCCTTCCGAAATGTATTCCGCATCGTGGGTTGACGAGCACCGGGCCCACCGCGCTCAAGGGCACGGCTCGACGAATCGGCTTGCCCGGATCCGGTCGGCATGTCCGATTCCGATCTGGGAACATGGGACCATGCGCATCGCGGATCATGTCGTCGACCTCATCGGCAACACCCCTCTGGTCAAGCTGTCCTCCGTGGTCGGCGAGGGCTACGGGACGGTTGCGGCGAAGGTCGAGTACCTCAACCCAGGCGGCAGCTCCAAGGACCGCATCGCGGTCAAGATGATCGACGCTGCCGAAGCGTCGGGCGAGCTGAAGCCAGGGGGCACAATCGTCGAACCAACGTCCGGTAACACCGGCGTCGGCCTGGCGCTGGTCGCCCAGAAGCGCGGCTACAGGTGTGTGTTCGTCTGCCCCGACAAGGTCAGCGAGGACAAGCGCAACGTGTTGCGCGCGTACGGCGCCGAGGTCGTGGTGTGCCCGACCGCGGTGGCTCCCGATCACCCCGACAGCTACTACAGCGTCTCCGACCGTCTCGTGCGTGAGATCCCCGGCGCGTGGAAGCCCAACCAGTACGCCAACCCGGGCGGCCCGGACAGCCACTACGAGACCACCGGCCCGGAGATCTGGCGCGACACCAACGGCAAGGTGACGCACTTCGTCGCCGGCGTCGGCACGGGTGGCACGATCACGGGGACCGGCCGCTACCTCAAGGAGGTCTCCGGCGGCAAGGTCAAGATCGTCGGCGCCGATCCCGAGGGCTCGGTCTACTCGGGCGGCACCGGCCGGCCGTACCTGGTCGAGGGTGTCGGCGAAGACTTCTGGCCCAGCGCCTACGACCCGAGCGTGCCCGACGAGATCATCGCCGTGTCCGACGCCGACTCGTTCGATATGACGCGCCGACTCGCCCGCGAGGAGGGTCTACTGGTCGGCGGCTCCTGCGGTATGGCTGTCGTCGCTGCCCTCGAGGTCGCCAAGCGTGAGGGGCCGGACGCGCTGGTCGTCGTGCTGCTCCCGGACGGCGGCCGCGGCTACCTGTCGAAGATCTTCAACGACGAGTGGATGGCTTCGTACGGCTTCCTGCGCACCCCGCTCTCCGGTGACACTGCCGAGCCGACGGTCGGACACGTGCTGCGCGGCAAGTCCGGTGAGCTGCCCGATCTGGTGCACACGCACCCGGGTGAGACGCTTCGCGATGCGATCGAGATCCTGCGTGAGTACGGGGTTTCGCAGATGCCCGTCGTCGGGGCCGAGCCGCCGGTCATGGCCGGCGAGGTCGCGGGCAGTGTGTCCGAACGCGACCTGCTGAGTGCGGTCTTCGAGGGCCGCGCGGCCCTGGCAGATCCGGTCGAGAAGCACATGTCCAAGCCGTTCCCGCTGATCGGTGCGCAAGAGCCGGTGTCGGCGGCCACGAAGGCCCTGGGTGACACCGACGCCCTCATGGTGGTGGACGACGGCAAGCCGGCTGGGGTCATCACCCGACACGACCTGCTCGGGTTCCTCAGTTCCGGAGCCTGACCGCCGGTCGGACGGGTAGAGCGCGAATCCCCGTGGTCCAACCCGATCGCTAGGCTGGTCGGCATGAGCGAGCAGGGTTTCTCCACCAGAGCCGTCCACGCCGGATACGAGCCCGATCCGCAGACCGGCGCCGTCAACGTTCCGATCTATGCCAGTTCGACATTCGCACAAGACGGTGTCGGTGGCATGCGGGGCGGGTTCGAGTACGCGCGCACCGGCAACCCGACCCGTCGGCCGCTCGAGGCGAACCTCGCGGCACTCGAGTCGGGCACGTTCGGGCGGGCGTTCGGATCCGGCATGGCGGCGACGGATTGTGTCCTGCGGTCGTTGCTGCGTCCCGGCGACCATCTGGTGATCCCCGATGACGCCTACGGCGGCACGTTCCGCCTCATCGACAAGGTGTTCACACAGTGGGGGATCGAATACACCCCGGTCGCGGTGTCCGATGTCGATGCGGTTCGCGCCGCGATTCGTCCGAGCACCAAGCTGGTTTGGGTCGAGACGCCGACGAACCCGCTTCTCAACATCGGCGACATCGCAGCGGCCGCGGAGGTGGCGCACGCGGCTGGTGCGAAGTTGTTGGTGGACAACACTTTTGCATCGCCCTATCTGCAGCAGCCGCTGGCGCTGGGTGCGGACATCGCGCTGCACTCGACGACCAAGTACATCGGTGGCCACTCTGACGTCGTCGGTGGAGCGCTCGTCACCAACGACGAGGACCTCGACGCCAAGTTCGCGTTCCTGCAGAACGGCGCGGGTGCGGTGCCCGGTCCGTTCGACGCTTTCCTGACGATGCGCGGCATCAAGACCCTCGCGCTGCGCATGGAACGGCACAGCGACAACGCCGAGAAGATCGTCGATCTGCTGTCCGGGCACTCCGCGATCGACCAGGTCATCTATCCGGGGCTCGATTCGCATCCCGGTCATGTGGTGGCGGCCAAGCAGATGCGCCGCTTCGGCGGAATGATCTCGGTGCGGCTGAAGGGTGGCAAGCAGGCCGCGCTCGACTTCTGCGCGCGCACGCAGATCTTTACGCTCGCAGAGTCTCTCGGCGGCGTCGAGTCGCTCATCGAACACCCGGGTGCGATGACGCACGCGTCCACCGCCGGTTCTGCACTCGAGGTGCCGGAGGATCTGGTGCGTCTGTCCGTGGGCATCGAAGATGCGACGGACCTGCTCGCCGACATCGAGCAGGCTCTGGGCTGATCGGACTCCGACTCGCGGGGCCGAGTGTTTCCCGAATCTCGCCCGCGACAGTCGGATTGCCCGATGCGTGTGTGAATGCGCGACAGGGTTCTGATCAGGCCGCCGGAACGCGAGAACCCCGGTCCGGGCAACACGCCCGAGCCGGGGTTCTTCGTATCTGGGTGTGATCAGGCGTGGTACGGCTCCGCACTGACGAGAGTGACCTTCATCAGGCTGCCGTTGGGCAGGGTGTACTCGCGGGTCTCGCCCACCTTGGCGTCGATCAGCGCGCCGCCGAGCGGGGAGTTCGGCGAGTAGACCTCTAGCTTGTCGTTGCGGGCGCCCTCCTCGCGGGTGGCGATGAGGAACGTCTCGGTGTCGGTCTCGTCACCGTCGTAGTAGACCTTGACGACCGAACCGGGCAACGCGATACCCGATTGCGTCGGAGCCTCGCCGACCTTGGCGTTGTTCAGCAACTCCTGCAGCTGGCGAATGCGAGCCTCCTGCTGGCCCTGCTCCTCGCGCGCAGCGTGGTAGCCGCCGTTCTCCTTGAGGTCGCCCTCCTCACGACGTTCGTTGATCTCGGCGGCAATGACCGGACGATTGGCGATGAGCTGGTCCAGCTCAGCCTTGAGCCTGTCGTGAGACTCCTGAGTAAGCCAGGTCACCTGGGTCTCGGTCATTGTCGATCACTCCTTCGTAAATCGAAGCCCTCGTTGCTGTTCTCCCCCAGCAGATCGCTGCGAACAGCAACGACCAACGGGCAGGCGGTTCCAGTCCGTGGCGAAGATCCCCCAGCACGCCTACTTTCGTAAGCAGACTCGTCCTGCCGTCAATGCAGCAATACACGGCTCCAGTGGAACCGTGCATCGATCCATTTTAGCACGCGGCAGGTTCTCGACCCGTGAAAGGAGGACCGGTCGGTCTGGACCTCAGCCCGCGTGAAGATAGGCCGGGACGTTCAGACTACATCCGTACACGTCCCCCACCGCCGGTGGATGGGAGGTATGGACCGGTGCTGTGACCTCGACCGTCGACTCGTTGGACGGTGCGATGTACACCTCGCGACGACCGGTCTCGGATCCGTCCTTCGACCTGGTGCGGATGATGCACACCGCCGGCTGCGACGGATCCTCGCGGGTGACGGTGAACTGGATGTTCATCGTGCGGTTGTCGATGATGTCGAAGTAGATCTGTTTTCCCTCGACCTCGTTGACGGCGAACTTCGAGTAACCGATCGAAGCGATGCCGATGCCGGCGATAACCACCAGGCCCGTGAGCACCCATTTGACCCAGTTCCCGGACCGCGGTCTTCTGGGCGTGGATCCGTAGCGGTCGGTCAGAGTTGTACTGCTCATCACTTCGCTCTCGAGCGGGTTCGGTGGTGCACAATGGTCCGTCGGGGTCGGGATACCGCGCGTAGCAGGGGTACGACCGACCCTTGTGGGTGCCAGGTGGAACTATAGGGGAAGGACGACCAGGTGCCGCACGAGGTAGCGGTCGACCGCTACAGGTGACACGCCACGACGGTGACACGCGAAGCTGAGGTGAAGACACACGTGAGCGGATTCCGACTCATGGCCGTTCATGCCCATCCCGACGACGAGTCGAGCAAGGGCGCTGCAACGATGGCTCGCTACGCCAGCGAGGGCAACGAGGTCCTCGTGGTGACCCTGACGGGCGGTGAACGCGGGGACATCCTGAACCCCGCGATGGACGTTCCCGGGATCCGCGAGCGGATGCACGACGTGCGTCGTGAGGAGATGGCGGAGGCCGCCCGCATTCTCGGGGTCCAGCAGATGTGGCTCGGGTTCGTCGACTCCGGCCTCCCGGAAGGTGATCCCAAGCCGCCACTGCCCCCGGGGTGTTTCGCACTCGAGCCGCTCGAGGTGCCCACCGAGGCGCTGGTGAAGGTGATCCGCGATTTCCGCCCGCACGTGATGACCACGTACGACGAGAACGGCGGCTACCCACACCCGGACCACATCAAGTGTCACGAGGTCTCGATGGCCGCGTACGAGGCGGCAGCGGACGCTGAGCAGTTCCCCGATGCCGGGAAGCCGTGGGAGGTCCAGAAGGTCTACTACAACCACGGTTTCATTCGGAAGCGCCTGGTCCTGTTCAAGGAGGAGTACGAGCGTCGTGGGGAGGAGTTCCCGATGGCGGAGTGGCTCGCGAAGTGGAAGACGGAGCAGGGCGACTTGATGGCGCGCGTGACGACCCAGATCCAGTGCGGCGACTTCTTCCCGCAGCGGGACGACGCCCTCCGCGCCCACGCCACGCAGATCGACCCGAACGGCTCGTTTTTCGCAGTACCGCTGGATATCCAGCAGAAGATCTGGCCGACAGAGGAGTTCGAACTCGTCAAGACACGGGTACATACGGCCATCCCGGAGGACGACTTCTTCGCGGGCATTTCGAAGGATGAGACGCAGTGATGACGACGTTGGCAATGGCGACGTTGGCAGGGGAATTTCTCGCGCAGGGTACCCCCAGCAACCCGACGGGCCCCGAGTTCGGCAAGGCATCGCCGCTGGGCTTGGTGCTCATCGTGGCGCTGCTGATCGGCACGATCCTGCTGGTCCGGTCGATGAACAAGCAGCTGAAGAAGTTGCCGGATACATTCCAGCCGGAGCATCCGGAGGCTGATCAGGCGGCCGACGACGGCACGGACCGCGGTGCTACGAGTCCCGACGAGAATCGGCCGGCCGAGAACGACCCGCCTGCGAGACCGACGAGTTAGGGGAGGGGGCCGTGTCGCTCGAGCGGAACACCCTGGGCGGCGCGACCAGCCCGTATCTGCGGCAGCACGCCGACAATCCGGTCTACTGGCAGCAGTGGGGTCCGGAGGCGCTCGCGTGGGCCCGTGAGCGCAACGTCCCGATCCTCTTGTCGATAGGGTACGCGTCGTGCCACTGGTGCCATGTGATGGCGCACGAGTCGTTCGAGGACGCCCAGACTGCCGCGGTGATGAACGAGCACTTCGTGTGCATCAAGGTCGACCGCGAGGAGCGACCCGACCTGGATTCGGTCTACATGAACGCGACGGTCGCGATGACGGGTCAGGGCGGCTGGCCGATGACATGCTTTCTCACCCCGGATGGCGCCCCGTTCTACTGCGGCACCTACTACCCGCCGCAGCCGCGCGGCGGGATGCCGTCGTTCACCCAGTTGCTGCACGCGATCACGGACACGTGGCACACGCGCCGTGGCGAGGTCGACAACGCGGCCGCATCGGTGGTGACCGAGCTCCGTCGCAGTAGTGGGGCACTGCCCGCAGGCGGGCCGCCCGTGGACGTCACGCTTCTGTCGGGAGCCGTCGCGAGTGTGCTCCGCGACGAGGATCGCAATCATGGAGGGTTCGGCGGCGCTCCCAAGTTCCCGCCGTCGATGCTGCTCGAGGGTCTGCTCCGCTCGTACGAACGGACCGGCGCCACGCCGGTGCTGGACGTGGCTGTGCGCACCGCCGAGGCGATGGCCCGCGGTGGCATCTACGACCAGATCGGTGGCGGCTTCGCCCGCTACTCGGTCGACGCCGGATGGGTCGTGCCCCACTTCGAGAAGATGCTCTACGACAACGCGTTGCTGTTGCGCTTCTACGCACACCTGGCGCGCCGCACCGATTACGCGCTCGCGCGGCGGGTCGCTGAGGAGACCGCCGAGTTCATGCTGCGCGACCTGCGTACAGGCGCGGGCGCATTCGCGTCGGCGCTCGACGCCGACACCGACGGCGAAGAGGGCCTGACTTACGCGTGGACGCACACCCAGCTGACCGAGGCCCTCGGACCTGATGAGGGGGCGTGGGCTGCGGAGACTTTCGCGGTGACGCAGGAGGGGACGTTCGAACGCGGATCCTCGGTGCTGCAACTCCTCGCGGACCCGTCCGACGACGCGCGGTTCGCCGACGTGCGGGCACGCCTGTTCGCGGCGCGGGAGCGACGCCCTCAGCCGGCGCGGGACGACAAGGTGGTCACCGCGTGGAACGGGCTCGCGATCACCGCGCTCGCGGAGGCCGGTGCCACGCTCGACCGACCCGAATGGGTGTGGGCCGCCGAGGAATGCGCGCGTGTCCTCCTCACGACGCACATGGT
This sequence comes from Rhodococcus spongiicola, assembly GCF_004011835.1. Taxonomy (GTDB): domain Bacteria; phylum Actinomycetota; class Actinomycetes; order Mycobacteriales; family Mycobacteriaceae; genus Prescottella; species Prescottella spongiicola. The sequence continues at coordinate 375,844 of NZ_RKLN01000001.1, read as the reverse complement.
GGACGGGCGACTGCGACGGGCGTCGCTGGCCGGGGTGGCAGGGGAGTCCGCGGGGATCCTCGAGGACCACGGCGCGCTGGCGACCGGGCTCCTGGCGCTGCACCAGGTCACGGGCTCGGATGAGTGGCTGGATGCGGCAACCGGGTTGCTGGACACATCGATCGACCACTTCGCCGACCCCGACGAGGCCGGGAGTTGGTTCGACACCGCCGACGACGCCGAAACCCTGGTGAGCCGTCCGCGTGATCCGCTCGACGGCGCAACGCCCTCGGGCGCATCGGTGACGACGGAGGCGCTGCTGACAGCGTCGTCGTTGGTGGATGCGGATCGATCGACGAAGTACGCAGCGGCTGCCGCGGATTCACTGGCCCGTGCGGCGGTGGTCATGCAGCGTGCACCGCGGTCTGCAGGGCATTGGCTCGCGGTCGCTGAGGCGTCGGTGCGAGGGCCCCTCCAGATCGCAGTCTCCGAGGACTCGCCGGACTCGCCTTCCGAGTTGGCCAGGCAGGCACGTCGACTGGCACCCGGAGGTGCGGTGGTGGTTGCGGGTCTGACGGATTCGATGCCGCTGCTCGCGGATCGGCGGCCGATCGGCGGGGTCCCGACCGCCTACGTGTGCCGGGGATTCGTGTGCGACCGGCCGGTAACCGACCTCGAGGATCTGCGCGAGCTAGCCAGTCGGTGAAGCTCGCTAGTTGGTGAAAGGACACGGCCCGTGCAGCAATGCTGCACGGGCCGTGTCGCGTGGTTGCCCAGGAGGTCCTGGTCAGGACTGGCTGCTGCCGGTGATGATGTTGTTCACTTCGTCGATGACGAAGAAGATCGATTCGAAGACTGCTTCCCCGACCATTGCGATGCTGCCGGGGATGATGGCGAAAACCTCGCCGATCGAGCCCAATGAGCCCATATCCATGATGTACCTCCAGGGTTGCGGCAGTTCCGATCGTTCGGTCCTGCCTGGGATGGGAATGCGCAGTCTTCGCAAGCGAAGCGCGATACCCGTCGCGTGCTACCGCTGTGGTGTTTCAGCTCCCGAAGAAGCCCGGGACCGGCTCGCCGATAGTGATATCCAGACCGAGCAGTTCGGCGGTCCAGGTCATGGGCCCCTCCTTGTGTGCGGTCGATACGGGTGTTCCGTTTCGCGGGCGAGCTGTGCGTCCAAGCCGAATGGCTTGTACCGCATGAGAGAGTAACAATCAGTCGGTATCAATGGTTGGATTTCGGCGATTCCCGAATTCGCGTGTCACTCGAATTCGCGTGTCAAGGGCGCCAGGCCGGGCTACCCGAACACCACCAGGTACACCGCAACGAAATGGCACAGCGCTGCGATCGCCGTAGCGGCGTGGAAAAACTCGTGATGCCCGAACGTCTGCGGCCACGGGTTCGGCCACTTGGTGGCGTAGAGCACCGCGCCGACGCTGTAGAAGACGCCGCCGACCGCGAGTAGAACGAGTGGAGCAACGCCGGCCTGCTGGACGAGTTCTCCCGCTACCGGGACGACCGCCCACCCGAGCAACAGATACAGAGGCACGCCCACCCAGCGCGGCGCGTGTGGCCACGACATCTTCAGCAGGACCCCAGCAAGGGCACCGCCCCAGACGACGGTGAGCAGAATTGCTCCGGTGCCCGGGGGCAACGCGAGGAGGCTGAACGGTGTGTAGCTGCCGGCGATGAACAGGAAGATCATCGAGTGGTCGGCGCGCTTCATCCGAGTGCGGGCCTCGACGGTGTGCCAGTGGACCCGGTGGTACACCGCGCTCACCGCGAACAGGCCGCACACGGTGGTGCCGTAGACGGCGGTCGCCAATCCGGCCCGGGCAGACTCGAGCGTGAACGCGAGTGTGATCAAGGTCACGCTGGCGATCGACGCGACCATGAGGGCCCAGACATGGATCCAGCCGCGCATCCGCGGTTTCACCGGCAAGCCCGACGCGAGGTCGTCGAGTCCCAGAACTGTCATCACACGCCCCTGTCCCCGGTTCCAACCGGGATGAAACATCAAATGTCGGAACCGTAACCTACGGTGACGTAGGTGCGGTAGGGGCCGCGGGTGAGGCGTTCGCGACACCGGCGGGCGTCGCCGGCCCTCGAAAGTCGCGGCGTAGTCTTTGTTCCCGTGGTGATGTCCAGGTGAATTTGCGCGGCCTGTTGTACAGCATCTACGAACGACGGCTCCTTCGCCGCCTCGACGGTTTACAGCATCCGCGCCATGTGGCGGTGATGTGCGATGGCAATCGGCGTTGGGCCCGTGAGAACGGATTCGCCGACGTGAGCCACGGGCACCGAATGGGTGCCCGCAAGATCGCGGAACTGCTTGGCTGGTGCGACGCTGCCGGCATCGAGATGGCAACGATCTACCTGCTCTCCACCGAGAACCTGCGCCGCGAGCCGGAGGAACTCGACACTCTCCTCGAGATCATCACCGAGGTGGTCGAGGAGATCTCCGGCTCGGGTCAGAACTGGAGCGTGAAGATCGTCGGCACCCTCGATCTGTTGCCCGAGGACCAGGCGCGGCGCTTGCGCGAGGCTGCCGAGGGCACGCGGGGACGGACCGGTACCCATGTCAATGTGGCGGTCGGGTACGGCGGGCGCCAGGAGATCGCCGACGCCGTCCGAGCGCTGCTGCGCGACAAGCTGAGCCAGGGACTCACCGGTGACGACCTCGTGGAGGCCATGAGCGTCAAGGGTATCGAGAGCCACCTCTACACGTCTGGTCAGCCGGATCCCGATCTGGTTATCCGTACTTCGGGGGAGCAGCGCCTGTCGGGGTTCCTGTTGTGGCAGAGCGCGTACTCCGAGATCTGGTTCACCGAGGCGTACTGGCCGGAGTTCCGGCGCGTCGACTTCCTCCGCGCGCTGCGCGACTACGCCGCACGGCACCGCCGCTTCGGAGCTTGAGAGCCTGTCAGGCCTGCGGAGGCATCAAAGCCGGGAACCAGATGTCGGTCAGGACAGTCGCGGCCTCGTCCCGGGAAATTTCGATCGTGCCCTGCACGGCCCATCGGGTGAAGAAGCGCTCCAGTTGGGTCACCAGGAGTTGGATTCGTAGCCGGGCCTCGCGCTCACGATCTGCACCCCAGCGCGCCAGATAGGACGGCATCGCATCCGGCAGCGCTGCGATCGCCTCTCGTGCGGGCTCCCGGAAACCCGGCTCGAGGACCAGTGCCTCGTCCCAGGCGGGCAGAATCGCGCGGTTGCGGTCGAACCAGTCGATGGCCCGCTCGATCCACTGCGTGAACTCCTCCCGCGTTGCGTTGTCGAGCACCGCGTCGAGGTCTGCGTAGACCGACACCGGCCGCGGGTCCATCGACTCGGAGCCGATTCTGCGGAGGATGTCGGTCTTGCCGGTGAAGTGCAGGTAGAACGTGGCGCGGCTACAGCCTGCCGCGGACGCGATGTCCTCGATCTTCACTGCCGCGTACCCGTTGGCGGCGAACAATTCGCGGGCGCAGTCGAGGAGGCGCCGTCGTGTCTGCCGCTTCTGTTCGACCCGCAGCGTCGGTTTGGTCCTGGGCACCCCATGGATCTGGTTCACCGCATACCTCCGATTGCATCGTACGGACGCGCTCATTTCGACCTCTGGCCGTTCGCTTGACAGTGTGTCAGCGAGTCCGGTTCTATGACGTAAATCACATCTAATGCGATGTCCGATTCGAACTCGATAGAAGGGAGGCAACTGGATGCCTCAGCTGCCCACGGTGTGCATCATCGGTGCCGGTTGTTCGGGCTTCACCACGGCCAAGCGCCTCAAGGACCACGGCATCCCGTACGACTGCTTCGAGGCGTCCGACGACGTCGGCGGCAATTGGTACTACAAGAATCCGACGGGCATGTCGGCGTGCTACGAGAGCCTGCACATCGACACGTCGTCGACGCGACTTCAGTTCGAGGACTTCCCCGTCCCCGCCGACTGGCCGCATTTCCCACACCACTCGCTCATGCACGGTTACTTCCGCGACTACGTAGAGAAATTCGATCTACGAGACACCATCACGTTTCGGACCAAGGTCGACAAGGCTGAACGACTCGAGGACGGTCGATGGGCCGTCACGCTCGACAACGGCGACGTCCGCACGTACGACGCGCTCGTCGTGGCAAACGGCCACCACTGGGATCCGCGGATGCCCGACTACCCGGGCAGGTTCGACGGGCAGATCATCCACAGCCACGATTACCTCAACGCTCTCGATCCGATTGACATGCGTGGCAAGAACATCGTGGTGGTCGGCATGGGCAACTCGGCGCTGGACATCGCGTCGGAGTTGTCGCACCGGTCGATCGCCGCGCATGTGTGGGTATCCGCGCGGCGGGGGGTCTGGGTCCTCGCGAAGTACCGGGAGGGCATGCCGGCTGACAAGATGATGATGCCGCCGTGGATGCCCAGGAAGCTGGGTTTGGCGATTGCTCGCCGCAAGATCAAGAAGTCGCTCGGCCGCATGCAGGACTACGGGCTGCCCGAACCCGACCACGAACCGCTCAGCGCGCATCCGTCGGTGAGCATCGACTTCCTCGCCAAGGCCGGATCCGGTGACCTGACATGCGTTCCCGCGATCGACGCGCTCGACGGTGACCACGTTCGGCTCGTCGACGGACGTCGGGTCCCCGCCGACGTCATCGTGTGCGCGACCGGGTACAAGATGAGCTTCCCCTTCTTCCGCGACTCCGCGTTGCATCCCGACGACCAGCACCGGTTCCCGCTGTTCAAGCGGATCATGCAGCCCGGCATCGACAACCTCTTCTTCATGGGCCTCGCCCAGGCGTCCCCGACGATCGTCAATCTCGCCGAGCAGCAGAGCAAGCTCGTGGCCGGAGTGCTCACAGGTGCCTACACGCCACCCTCGGACGACGAGATGCGCCAGATCATCGCGGGCGACGATGCGGCCAGCCTCGCGCAGTACTATCAGGCGCCGCGGCACACCATCCAGGTCGACTTCGCGCGGTACGTGCGCGACCTGAAGAAGGAGATCGCTGCCGGCGAGAAGCGGGCGCAGCGCACCCCGGTGGGTGTCCGGTGACCGCCGCCGAGGGGTTCACGGCTTCCGAGTTCGACGGTCTCCGAGACCTGTTGCAGCGCAACCTGGACGACGGCACCGATATCGGGGCTTCGGTGTGTGTCGTGGTCGACGGGGAGACCGTGGTGGACCTGTGGGGCGGTGTCGCGGACGTTGACACCGGCGGGCGCTGGGTCAAGGACACCATCGCCAACACGTACTCGCTGACGAAGACGATGACCGCGCTCGTGGCCCTGCTGCTCGTCGACCGCGGGCAACTCGATCTCGATGCTCCGGTCGCTCAGTACTGGCCGGAGTTCGCAGCGAACGGTAAGAACGGCGTCCTGGTGCGCCATATCCTCGGCCATACGTCCGGAGTGAGCGGTTGGCAGCAATCGGTCACGATCGCAGACATCTGTGAGGCCGTCCGCTCGGAAGATCTTCTCGCGGAACAGGCGCCATGGTGGCAGCCCGGCACGGCGTCCGGCTACCACGCGACCAACTTCGGGCACCTGGTCGGTGGGATGCTCCGTCGGATCACCGGGGTCGGCCTCGGTGAGTATTTCGCCACCGAGGTCGCGGAGGCCTGCGGCGCCGACTACTTCATCAGTACGCCCGTCGACGTCGACGCGAGGGTTGCACCCCTGATTCCGCCACCGCCCACTGGATTCGACTATTCGGCGTTGCCGCCTGACGGTGTCTTCGTCAAGACGATGACGAATCCGATGATCCCGGTGCCGGAGACCTCGAGCCGGATGTGGCGCGGCGCGGAGATCGGCGCAGTGAACGGCCACGGCAACGCGCGGTCGGTCGCCCGCATCCAATCGGTTGTCTCACACGGCGGAAAGACCTTGTCGGGCGAGCAGTTGCTCCGACCCGAGACGGTCGACCGGATCTACGACGTGCAGGCTGACGGCGTCGACCAGGTACTCGGTGTGCCACTGCGTTTCGGCCTCGGGTACGCGCTGTCGGCGTCGCCCATCCACCCGTCGATCCCCGACGGCCGGGTGTGCTGGTGGTCCGGGTACGGGGGCTCGATAGTCGTCAACGACCCCGACCGCCGGATGACGTTCGCGTACGTGATGAACAAGATGACCCCACAGCTCTTGGGTGCGCCTCGCACCGAGGAGTATCTCGCGCAGGCCTACGCGGGACTGTAGACCCGGGTGTCCTTTGCGTCCGGAGGGGGGCGCAAAGGGCACCCTTCTCGATCAAAGCTTGCGCAGGCGCAAGCGGTTGATGGTGTGGTCGGCATCCTTGCGTAGCACCAGCGTCGCGCGCGGGCGGGTGGGCAGGATGTTCTCGACCAGGTTCGGCCGGTTGATGGAGTTCCAGATGTCCTCGGCAGCGAGCGTCGCGTGCTCGTCCGAGAGCGCGGCGTAGTGGTGGAAGTGTGCGTTCGGGTCGGCGAAGGACGTCTTGCGCAGTGCCAGGAAACGTTTGATGTACCAGCTTTCGATGTCCTCGATCCGCGCGTCGACGTAGATCGAGAAGTCGAACAGATCCGAGACCATCAGTCTTGGACCGGTCTGCAGCACGTTCAGGCCCTCGATGATGAGGATGTCGGGCTGGCGGACGAGGTGGTACTGGCCGGGGACGATGTCGTACGAGACGTGTGAATACACAGGCGCTGCAACCTCTTCCGCGCCGGACTTGACCTCGGTGACGAACCGCAGCAGTTTGCGGCGGTCGTAACTTTCCGGAAATCCCTTGCGGTGCATGATGCCCCGCCGCGTCAGTTCAGCGGTGGAGTAAAGGAATCCGTCGGTGGTGACGAGGTCTACCCGCGGGTGGTGTTCCCAGCGGGCGAGCAGTGCCTGCAGCACTCGGGCGGTGGTCGACTTGCCGACCGCCACGCTGCCGGCGACGCCGATGACGAACGGCACCTGGCGATCGGGGTGCTTCTCCCCGAGGAAGGTCGCGGTTGCGGCAAACAGGCGCTGGCGGGCGGCGACCTGCAAGTGGATCAGACGAGCGAGCGGAAGATAGACCTCGGCAACCTCGTCGAGGTCGATCTGTTCACCGAGGCCACGGAGCCCGACGAGTTCTTCTGCAGTGAGGACGAGCGGTGTCGACTTGCGGAGCTTGCGCCACTGTTTGCGGTCGAACTCGACATAGGGACTCGATTCGCTCACCCGTGCCATCGCCGCTCCTCCCGCGAGAGGGTCGTTGCTTGCGACCGGTGCATGCGCGTGCTGGGGGAAGGCAGGTGCATAGGGCAAATTGTGCTCGCAGCCACACACGCTTGCTGCGGCGGGTCCGGATCACGGCGGAAACCACTGGTGAGCGACGAGGGCCCGCACCGACTAGGGTCCCGACCATGGAACCGGACGCCTTGGTGCGCGACTACCTTCTGCTGGGTCTGCGCTTCGACCGCCTGGAGGAGGGCTTCGTCGATGCCTACACCGGTGACCCGGCCCTACGTCGGCAGGTGGAGAACGAGCCGATGCCCGACCCCCGTCGCCTGGCTGCGGACGCTCGGGCACTGCGCGCCGATCTTGCATCCGCTGGGCTCACGGAGGAGCGCAGCCGATTCCTCGACGCCCATCTGACAGCTTTGGAGTGTTCAGCGCGCAAGTTCGCGGGCGACGACATCGGTTTCGTCGACGAGGTCTCGGCGTACTTCGATGTGCGGATCGAAGTAGGCAACGAGGACGAGTACCGCGAAGCGCACCGTCGCATGGACGCCGTCCTACCTGGTCCGGGCACGCTCGCCGAACGCGTCGAGGCCCATCGAGCAGCCGACCGTATCCCGCCGGACCGGCTGCGCGAGTGCGTCGAGGCATTCAACAGCGCACTGCGGGACCGGGTGCGCGTCGAGTACGCGCTGCCCGAGACCGAACGGGTCGACTACGAGGTAGTCGGCGACAAGCCGTGGTCCGGGTTCAACTACTACCTCGGCGGATACCGGTCCACCGTCGCGATCAACTCCGATCTCGATCAGCAGATGGCGAACCTGCCGCGGCTGATCGCACACGAGTCCTACCCGGGCCACCACACCGAGCACTGTCGCAAGGAGGCCGGTCTCGTCGGGACCGGACAGCACGAGCAGACGCTTTTCGTCGTCAACACCCCTCAGTGCCTCATGGCCGAAGGGTTGGCGGACCTGGCTCTGGAGTCGATCATCGGTCCGGGGTGGGGTCGGTGGGCCCAGGAGATCTACGCCGATCTGGGGATGCGGTTCGACGGCGAACGAGCCGAGCAGTTGTCGGCGGCGGCGAGTGGGTTGCTGTCGGTGCGTCAGGACGCCGCGCTGATGCTGCACGACCGTGGCGCGAGCACCGAGAAGGTCGAGGCGTTCCTGCAGCAGTGGGCGCTGTCGAGCCCGAAACGCGCGAAGCAGAGCCTGCGATTCTTGTCGTCGCCGCTGTGGCGCGCGTACATCAGCACCTACGTGGAGGGGTACCGACTGCTCGGGAGCTGGCTGGCGCAGACTCCGGTCGGCCCGCAACGATCCGCGCGGTTCAGGCGGCTGCTCGACGAACCCCTCACTCCGGGCGCTTTGCGCGATGAGGTCGCCAGCGGTGGTGGAGCCGCGTTGGGGCGCTGACAGGCTTGTTCCCTAGACTGGGGGCGATCCTTTCGCAATCCAGCCTGGAGATTCGCTGATGACTGCCGTGCCTGCCGCTGACGTGAACACCGCGTCCCTCGCCGAACTGGACCCCGAGGTCGCCACCGCGATGGCGGGTGAGTTGTCACGTCAGCGGGACACCCTCGAGATGATCGCGTCGGAGAACTTCGTTCCTCGCGCCGTCCTCGAGGCTCAGGGCAGCGTCCTGACCAACAAGTACGCCGAGGGCTACCCGGGCCGCCGCTACTACGGCGGCTGCGAGTTCGTGGACGTCGTCGAGGATCTCGCGCGCAACCGCGCAAAGGAGATCTTCGGCGCCGACTTCGCGAACGTCCAGCCGCACGCCGGTGCACAGGCCAACGCGGCCGTGCTGATGGCGCTGATGAACCCCGGCGAGAAGCTGCTCGGTATGGACCTCGCCCACGGCGGCCACCTCACGCACGGCATGAAGCTGAACTTCTCCGGCAAGCTGTACCAGGTCGCGTCCTACGGGGTCCGGGAGGACACCCATGTCGTCGACATGGATCAGGTCCGCGACATCGCGCTCGCGGAGCGTCCCCAGGTGCTCATCGCGGGATGGTCCGCGTATTCGCGTCACCTCGACTTTGCAGCGTTCCGCGCCATCGCCGACGAGGTCGGCGCGAAGTTGTGGGTCGACATGGCGCACTTCGCCGGTCTGGTCGCCGCAGGTCTGCACCCCTCGCCGGTCCCGCACGCCGACGTCGTCTCCACCACCGTCCACAAGACCCTCGCCGGCCCCCGCTCGGGCATGATCCTGGCCAAGCAGGAGTGGGCCAAGAAGCTCAACTCGTCCGTGTTCCCAGGCCAGCAGGGTGGGCCGCTCATGCACGCGATCGCCGCGAAGGCCGTCGCGATGAAGATTGCCGGCACTCCCGAGTTCAAGGCGCGTCAGGAGCGCACCCTCGCGGGCTCGAAGATCCTGGCCGAACGCCTGACCGGCGCCGACGTCGCCGGCAACGGCATCTCGGTCCTCACCGGCGGCACCGACGTCCACCTGCTCCTGGTCGACCTGCGTAACTCACAACTCGACGGCCAGCAGGGCGAGGATCTGCTCCACGAGATCGGCATCACCGTCAACCGCAACGCCGTGCCGTTCGATCCGCGCCCGCCGATGAACCCGTCGGGCCTGCGGATCGGCACCCCGGCCCTGGCCACCCGAGGCTTCGGCGAGGAGCAGTTCGTCGAGGTAGCCGACGTCATCGCGACCGCGCTCGCCAAGGGCGCCGCCGCCGACGTCCCAGCCCTGCGTGCCCGCGTGTCCAAGCTGGCGCAGGACTTCCCGCTCTACGACGGCCTCGAGAACTGGGGCCTGCTGTCGAAGGCCTGACAGTTTCGGGCCTGACAGTTTCGGGGCCTGAAACCGACAGGCCCCGATTCCCGCAGGCCGCGCGGTGTCGGGTCGAGACCCTCACGTGGTGTTCACCCGACACGCCGCTCGCGTGCACTTCGCGGTTGGTCGACAGGCGTAGCCTCGCGGGGTAACAGGCGGCAGGGGAAGCCGACTGTACGGGAGGTCCTGATCGTGGCTGAACTACTCAGTGCGAGGGGGCCGGCACCCGGCCTCCGTGTCGATTGACACATCAGGTTCGGACCGGTCCCATCGAACACGTTTGCGCGGGTGCCACGCAGACGCGAGGAGCCTCACGTGACCCCAATCAGCTCCGTCCGCACCTTCGTTCTGGACACTTCGGTTTTGCTCTCGGATCCGTGGGCCGTCACTCGGTTCGCCGAACACGAAGTGGTCTTGCCGCTGGTCGTCGTCAGTGAACTCGAGGCCAAGCGGCACCATCACGAACTGGGATGGTTCGCCCGTGAAGCGCTGCGGATGCTCGACGATCTCCGGCTCGAGTTCGGTCGTCTAGACCGCCCGGTACCGATCGGCTCCACGCTAGGGACCCTCCAAGTCGAGCTGAACCACACTGACCCGTCGGTTCTTCCAGTCGGATTCCGCACGGACAGCAACGATTCCAGAATCCTCGCGTGCGCCCTCAATCTCGCCGCGGAGGGCAAGGACGTGGTGCTCGTCAGCAAGGACATCCCGCTGCGGGTGAAGGCGGGTGCGGTTGGCCTGCCGGCGGACGAGTTCCGCGCCCACGATGTGGTCCTGTCCGGATGGACCGGCATGGCCGAACTGGACGTCGCGCCCGGCATCATCGACCAGCTGTTCTCGGAGGGCGTCGTCGAGGTCGACGAGGCGCGCGAGCTGCCGTGTCACACGGGCGTTCGCCTTCTCGGCGGTACCTCGAGTGCGCTGGGGCGGGTGACGCCGGACAAGCGGGTCCAGTTGGTGCGCGGTGAACGGGAGGCGTTCGGCCTGCACGGTAGGTCGGCGGAGCAGCGCGTGGCGTTGGATCTGCTGCTCGACGAGAGTGTGGGCATCATCTCGCTCGGCGGCAAGGCCGGTACCGGCAAGTCGGCGCTGGCGCTCACTGCGGGGCTGGAGGCGGTCCTCGAGCGGCGTAGCCACCGCAAGGTCGTCGTGTTCCGACCTCTCTACGCGGTGGGCGGTCAGGAATTGGGTTACCTCCCGGGCAGCGAGAACGAGAAGATGGAGCCGTGGGCGCAGGCCGTCTTCGACACCCTCGACGGTCTCGCCAGCCCCGCGGTGATGGACGAGGTGATGAGCCGGGGAATGCTGGAAGTGTTGCCGCTCACGCATATTCGCGGACGTTCGCTACACGATTCGTTCGTGATCGTCGACGAAGCTCAGTCGCTCGAGCGCAACGTGCTGCTCACCGTGCTCTCGCGGCTCGGTACCGGTTCGCGGGTCGTGCTCACCCACGACGTTGCGCAGCGCGACAACCTTCGTGTCGGGCGGCACGACGGCGTGGCAGCGGTCGTCGAGAAGCTCAAGGGACACCCACTGTTCGCGCACATCACCCTCACCCGGAGCGAGCGCTCACCCATCGCCGAGCTCGTCACCGAGATGCTCGAGGAGTTCGGGCCGAACCCGTAAGTACTGGTCAGGCCGGGTGGCGCCGCCGGCCTCTTGTCCGCGACTGGAACGTGTTCTAGTTTGTGACCACTACAATTCCAATGCGTACCGAGGGGTGGTCATGGCGGGGAACGCGGGTCCGGACGAACAGTTCGACGTTGTCGTGGTGGGCGCCGGCGGCGCCGGAATGGCTGCGGCGATCACGGCCGCCAAGCAGGGGTTACGGACCGTCGTCGTCGAGAAGTCCCAGTACTGGGGCGGTTCGACGGCGCGGTCCGGCGGCGGCGTCTGGATCCCGGGTAACTCCGTGCTCGAGCGCGACGCACCGGCCGACGACATCGAGGCTGCGCGGCGGTACCTGCACAGCATCATCGGCCCGGGTGTGGACCCGGCCCGGATCGACACCTATATCGATCGCGGACCGGAGGCCTTGCAGTTCCTCATCGACAACTCGCCGCTGAACCTCGAATGGGTGAAGAACTACTCCGACTACTACCCAGAGGCTCCTGGCGGACTGTCCACGGGACGCTCGTGTGAGCCCAAGCCGTTCGATGCTCGCGCACTCGGTGACGATCTCGACACGCTCCACCCGACGTATGGCAAAGCGCCGCTGAATGTCGTTGTGAAGCAATCGGATTACCGGTGGCTCAGCACTGGGCTGCGACACTGGCGAGGCCCGGTCCGCATGGCTCGGGTCGGCCTGCGCACGTTCGTCGCGAAGGCTCGCCGGCAGAAGCTGATCGGAATGGGCGCGGCGCTCATGGCGGAGCTGCTGCTGGGTGTACGGCAGGCGGGTGTCCCGCTGTGGCTGAACACCGGCCTGGTCGACCTGGTGGTCGATGACGGATCCGTGACCGGCATCGTCGTCGAGTCCGGTGGCAAGAAGCGCACGCTACGCGCCCGGTACGGCGTCGTCCTCGCGTGCGGCGGGTTCGATGCCAACGAGGAGATGCGCAAGAAGTACCAGCGAGCACCGATCAGTGCGGACTGGACGATCGGGGCACCGTCGAACACCGGTGACGGCATCAATGCCGGTCTGAAAGCCGGCGCTGCAATCGATTTCATGGATGACGCGTGGTGGGCGCCGTCCATCCCGCTACCCAAGGGGCCGTGGTTCGCGCTGGCAGAGCGCTCGCTGCCGGGCAGCCTCATGGTCAACGACCGTGGTGAGCGGTTCATGAATGAGTCGCTGCCCTACGTCGAAGCGACGCACCGCATGTACGGCGGTGAGTGGGGGCAGGGCGCAGGCCCCGGGGAGAACCTGCCGTGCTGGCTCGTTTTCGACCAGACGTACCGCGACCGCTACCTCTTCGCGGGCGTGACGGCCCGGGCTCCTCTTCCGCGCCGTTGGCTCGAGAACGGGGCAATCGTCAAGGCGTCGAGCGTCGAAGCGCTCGCCGAGAAGATCGGCGTGCCTGCCGACGAACTGACGGCGACGATTGAGCGGTTCAACGGGTTCGCGCGCAAGGGTGTCGATGCTGATTTCCATCGTGGCGAGAGCAAGTACGACCACTACTACGGCGACATCACCAACAAGCCCAACCCGAGCCTGGGTGAGCTTTCCAAGGCGCCGTTCTACGCCGCGCAGATGGTGCCCGGCGATCTCGGCACCAAGGGCGGCATCGTCACCGACGTCGCCGGACGCGCCCTGCGTGAGGATGGATCCGTCATCGAGGGGCTGTACGCGGCCGGCAACACCAGCGCTCCCGTCATGGGTCACACCTACGCCGGTCCCGGTGCCACGATCGGGCCCGCGCTCGTGTTCGGCTACCTCGCGGCGCTGGATATCGCGGAAAAGGCGGGCAAGCGGGCCAGCCGTCGCTGAGAGTTCCCAACTCGGCACCGAGGGCCGGTGCCGAGTTGGGAATCTAATCGGGGCGCACTCGCCGCCAGAGTGCGCGCGTGGTCGCCGTGATGGTGCCCACCGCGACGTTGCCCCAGCTGAAACGGTCTCGCCACACGGCGATTCGGCCGTCGCGCAACTCGAACGTCCCGCACACCCAGAACGTCGAGCGCACCGGTCCGACGTGCAAGGTGTCGGTGCGGTCGACGAGGACGGTGTCGCCGTTCCCTACGACGTGGTGCATCACGGCATCGAAGCGAACTCCCGGTCTGTTGGCGAACCGCAGCGCCCGGAAGACACTCCGCTGACCTCGCAGCGTGGGCAGTCCGGTGTTCTGCCAGACGATATCGGGCGCCAGGTGCTCGAGAGCGCGGTCGACGTCCAGGTCGGACAGTGCGGCGAAGAGTTCCTCGACTACCCGGGCCGACTCGGTGGGTGGATTCGAGTCTGCTGTCGAGTTCATGGTGCACTCTTCGTAAACGTGCCGAGCCCGTTCGCATCGAAGAACTCGAGCAGCAACGTGTCGCCGGTGAACGTGGCCTTGGAGATCACGCCGATCGGGCCACCTTTGCGGGCGGGGGCGAAGGTGAACACGTCACCGTCCTGGTGAGTCAGCGGGAACACCAAGCCTTCGGGGCCCATCGTGAGGATCAGAGCGCCGTCGCGCTCGGTGACCTGTGCGGCACCGAAGTAGTCGTTGGCGTACGTGCCGACGTACGTCGCCAGGGGCCGCGGCGGTGCAGACGACGGCGTCTGGCCGGTCGACGCATCTTCTGGATCGGGCAACGTCGGAAAGGCCCTCTCGTACAGTCCCGCCCAGTCCTGGCGAACCTCACCGAACTGGACGAGGTCGGCGAACTCGGAGGTGAGGGTCTCCGGGACGCCGATCGGCGCGGCATTGGTGAGCGCGACGATTGCGACGTCCGCCGATGGGATCGCGACGAAGCTCGTCGCCGCGCCGAGCGCGAATGCCCCCGAGTGGCTGAGCGTGACGCGCCCGGCCGCGCTGGTGTCGACGTTGAACCCGTAGCCGTAGAAGGCTGCACGGGCGTCAGGGGAGGTCGGTGCCGAGGAGACGTTCTGCGGCGAGATCGCCGGCAACATCGATTCGGCGGGGATCAGTTGCCCTCCCTCGGTCTCACCGTCGGCCAGCAGCATCTTCAACCACGAGGTGAGGTCGTTCACTGACGAACTGACGCCCCCGGCGGGCGACTGTGGGTCCGGGTTTCGCTCCGCCCGCGCGACGTACGCTCCGTCGACCTTCACGTGGCCCACGGCACGGTTCTCGCGCGCCGCGTAGTCCGCGTGACGGGAGCTGGTGGCAGACATGCCCAGTGGCTCGTAGAGCGTCCGCTGCGACAGCGTCGCCCAATCGGTGCCTGACGCGTTCGCCACCGCCTCGGCAGCCGCGGTGAGGCCGAAGTTGGTGTACGCGTAAGAGCTTCGGAACGGGTTGAGCGGGAGCAGGTGCAACCGCTCGAGGATCTGTTGACGGTCGTAGCCCAGACCTTCGAGTATGTCGCCGGCGTGATCGGGGAGGCCGGAGCGGTGTGAGTACAGGTCGCCGACGGTGACTTGCTCGGTCACGTACGGGTCGGCGAGCGCAAATCCGGGCACCCTCGCAGCGACCGGGGTGTCCCAGTCGATGATCCCGTTACCGACCTGATGTGCGACGACGGTAGCCCCGATCGGTTTCGACAGCGACGCCAACTGGAACACCGTGTCGGCGTTCACCTCCTCCGGTGATCCGACCTCGCGGACTCCGAACCCTTTCGCGTACACCGTCGCCCCACCGTGCACGACGGCGACGGCCATGCCCGGGATTCCGGAGGAATTCATCAGGTCCTCGGCCAGTCCATCGAGTTGGGCCAGGGCGTCCGCGACCGAACCCTCGGGCAGCGGCACGCCGGCGACCTGCGCGGGGTTGACCGGCGTCGCCGTCGGGGATGTGAGCGGCGTGTCCGTCACGGTAGAGGTGCATCCGGCCGTCAGAGTCGCGGCAGCGAAGACCACTGCAAGCGAGCGGTATCGGCGGATGATGCGCATGTTGGACCTTTCTCGTCGTCGGAACGTGGGCGGAAGCGCAGACTCACGGCGGAAGGCCTCGAGACTACTCGTCGCGGTCGACGTTAGTCATCGCGAGCACGTCGAGGCGCCGATCGAGTTCCGCCTCGGAGAGGTCGTCGCCGAGCAGGCCACGGTCGATCACCGTCTGACGGATGGTCTTCCGCTCCCTCAGAGCCTGTTTCGCAACGGCGGCGGCCTCCTCGTAGCCGATCGCCGAGTTCAGCGGTGTGACGATCGACGGCGACGACTCGGCGAGCGTGCGCAGATGCTCCTCGTTGGCCTCGAGTCCTTCGACACAGCGGTCGGCGAACAGGCGAGAGACGTTGGCGAGCAGGCGCAGCGACTCCAGGATGTTGCGTGCCATTACCGGGATGTAGACGTTCAACTCGAATGCGCCCGCCGCGCCGCCCCACGCGACGGCAGCGTCATTTCCGACAACCTGAGCTGCAACCTGCGTGACTGCCTCGGGCAGAACGGGATTGACCTTCCCGGGCATGATCGAGCTGCCCGGCTGTAGATCCGGTAACCGGATCTCCCCCAGACCGGTCAGTGGGCCCGATCCCATCCACCGGATGTCGTTGGCGATCTTGGTCAGGGACACCGCCACGGTGCGCAGCGCGCCGGATATCTCGACGAGCCCGTCACGTGCGGCCTGAGCCTCGAAATGGTCCCGGGCCGGGGTCAGGGCATCGAGTCCGGTCATGCGCACCAACTCCGCGACTACACGTGGGCCGAAGTCGTCTGGGGCGTTGAGGCCGGTCCCGACGGCGGTGCCGCCGACCGGCAACTCGCCGAGGCGGGGGAGCGTTGCCAACACCCGCTCCGTCCCGGCCTCGATTTGGCGGGCGTAGCCGCCGAACTCCTGGCCGAGGGTGACGGGAACGGCGTCCATCAAATGCGTGCGGCCGGACTTGACCACCGTCCGCCACTGAGTCGCCTTGCCGAGCAAGGCAAGTCGGAGGTGCTCGAGCGCGGGCACGAGATCAGTGACGGCAGCCTCGGTCGCGGCGATATGCGTCGCACTGGGGAATGTGTCGTTCGACGACTGCGACATGTTGACGTCGTCGTTCGGGTGGACGGCCACACCCGCCCTCGCTGCGAGGCTTGCGATCACCTCGTTCGCGTTCATGTTCGAACTCGTGCCCGAGCCGGTCTGAAACACGTCGATCGGGAACTGGTCATCGTGAAGGCCGTCGGCGATCGCGTTCGCGGCGACGATGATCGCGTCGGCCTTCTCAGGGTCAAGGAGGCCGAGATCCTTGTTGACCTGGGCGCACGCCGCCTTCAGCAAGCCCATCGCACGGATCTGCGCGCGCTCGAGACCGCGGCCGGAAATCGGGAAGTTCTCGACGGCACGTTGGGTCTGCGCGCGCCAGAGCGCGTCGACCGGGACCCGGACCTCGCCCATCGTGTCGTGTTCGATGCGGAAACGGGGGTCGCTGGAGTCGCTCATGGTCTACACGGTATGTCGCGAGAAGCCGGCGTGGGGTGAGTCGGACGAGGGCCCGACGCACCCCACGGCGCGAATTGCAGAAAGATCAGGGCAGCGGAGGCGCGGCGTCTTCGTCGCCGTCGAAGTTGATCGAGGAGAACTCGTGCAGCTTCTCGAGGCGGTGGTAGGCCTCGATCATGCGAACCGTGCCGGACTTGCTGCGCATCACGATCGACTGTGTCGTCGCGCCGCCACCGTAGTAGCGCACGCCCTTGAGCAGATCGCCGTCGGTGACACCGGTCGCGCAGAAGAAGATGTTCTCACCAGTGACCAGTTCTTCGGTCCGCAGAATGCGGTCGAGGTCGTGGCCCGCATCCATCGCCTTCTGGCGTTCGTCGTCGTCCTTGGGTGCCAAGCGGCCCTGCAGGGCGCCACCCACACAGCGCAGCGCGGCCGCGGCGATGATTCCCTCCGGTGTGCCGCCGATGCCGAGCAGCATGTCGACGCCCGATTCGGGGCGTGCGGTCGCGATCGCGCCGGCCACGTCGCCGTCGGAGATGAGGCGGATGCGAGCACCGGTCTCACGGGTTTCACGGATGATGTCCGCGTGGCGCGGGCGATCGAGGATCGTCACAGTCGTGTCGGAGACCGAGCGGTGCTTGGCCCTCGCGACACGACGGATGTTCTCGGCGACGCCTGCGGACAGGTCGATGACGTCGGCGGCCTCGGGGCCGACTGCGATCTTGTCCATGTAGAACACAGCCGACGGGTCGAACATCGCACCACGCTCGGCGACCGCGAGAACCGCGATCGAGCCCGGGGCGCCCTTGCTCATCAGCGTCGTGCCGTCGATCGGGTCCACAGCGACATCGCAAAGCGGGCCATCGCCCCTACCGACCTCTTCACCGTTGTAGAGCATCGGGGCTTCGTCCTTCTCGCCCTCGCCGATGACGACGACACCCTGCATCGAGACCGAGCTGACCATGTGGCGCATGGCGTCGACGGCTGCACCGTCGCCGCCCTCCTTGTCGCCCCGTCCGACCCAGCGACCGGCGGCCATTGCGGCGGCCTCGGTGACGCGCACCAACTCGAGTGCGAGGTTGCGGTCCGGGGCCTCGCGGCGACTCGATGGGGTGCTGGCCGTCATTTGCGGTGCCTCCTGCTGGTCACGGTCGGCACGGTGGCCGACACTGCGGAGCGGTCGACCGCGTCGCGGTCGCGCCGTCCATTCGGTGGACGAATCGTCGGCGATGATTCTTTCAGAACGCCCACGAGGAGTGGGCTGCTGGGCTACCCTCCCGGCGGAACGGGAATACTGGACATCGTGCCCGAGAAGAAACCCCGCATTTTGCAGAACGGCCGAGACATGGCGTGGTCGCTCATACCGTTGGTGATCGCGAGTCTGGTGATTGCGGGTATTGCAAGTCAGTGCTCGATCAACCTGGGCGGTCCGAAGCCCGGTCCCATTCCCAGCTTCGACGCCGATGCGGCCTTCAGGTACGACGCCCGCGAACTCGGTTTCCCGATCCGCCAGCCGGAGATCCCGGACGGCTGGACCTCGAACTCGGGTAGCCGGAGCAGCGTCTCCGGCGCGAGGGAGGCGGACACGACCACCATCGGCTTCATCACCGAGGCGGGCCGGTACATCCAGTTGACGCAGAGCACCGCGACCGAAGAAGCTCTCGTACCTTTCATCGCCGATGGACCGCGCTACGCGACCGGCGCCGAACAGATCGGAGGCCGCACATGGGTCGTGTTCGGCGGCGACGGCGGCGAGGCGATCTGGGTCAGCGACTTCGAAGACGCACGGATTCTCATCACCGGGTCGGCACCGGCGGAGGACTTCACCAAGCTCGCGACGGCGGTCGGCGCGGTCCAGCCACTGCAGCCCTAGACGGCCGACCGGCTAGTCGGCTTCTTCTTCCGCGTCTTCTTCTGCGTCGGCCTCGTCGGCGTGGGCGAGTGCCTGCTCGACCCGTCGGCGAGCGCCCGCGAGGTGCTCCTCGCAGCGCCGTGCGAGTGCCTCGCCGCGCTCCCACAACGCGAGCGACGCGTCGAGGTCCAGACCGCCCTGCTCGAGGGTCTTGACGACGTCGACCAGTTCGTCTCGCGCCGCTTCGTACCCGAGTTCGGCGACATCTGCGTTACTCATGGTTGCTCATGACTCCCTTCCCATAACGGCGGCGCGCACCGCACCATCGGCCACTCGGACACGGATCTGCGTTCCCGGCGGGGCGTCGTCGACCGACCGCAGCACCTCCGGCTCGGCGTCGTCCCCGTCCCCGAAGATCTTCTGCACGACGGCGTAGCCGCGGGCCAGCGTCGCAGCCGGGCCGAGCGTCTTCAGCCGCGCCTGCAGGTGCTCGAGGGTGGTGGCTTCCGACGCGATCGCACGGCTCACGTCGCGGCGGCCGGCGTCGCGCAGCCGCTCGACTTCCTCCGCTCGACGATCGATCGCCTGCAGGGGGTCCGCCAGGACCGGTCGACTGCGGAGTTGCTCCACCCGGTGCGACTCGCGTTCCACCCAGTTCCGCAGCGCTGCGGCGCTACGTTCGCGCAGCTCGGACACCAAGGCCTGCTCGGCGACTGCGTCGGGCACCACCCTTTTTGCGGCGTCGGTCGGGGTCGCTGCTCGCAGGTCCGCGACGTGGTCGCTCAGCGGATTGTCGGGCTCATGACCGATGGCACTCACCACGGGCGTCGTGCACGCGACGATTGCGCGGCAGAGGGCCTCGTCGGAGAAGGGCAGCAGGTCCTCGACGCTGCCGCCGCCGCGGGCGAGGATGATCACGTCGACGTGGGGATCGCGGTCGAGCGCCTCGAGGGCCGCGATGATCTGTGGCACGGCTGTGGGGCCCTGCACGGTGGCGTTTCGGACCTCGAACCGGACCGCCGGCCACCGCCGCTGGGCAACCTCGAGCACGTCTCGTTCGGCAGCGCTCGCGCGGGCCGTGACGAGTCCGATCGTGGCAGGCAGGAACGGCAGGGGACGCTTGAGCCGCGGATCGAACAGCCCCTCGGCGGCAAGCAATGCGCGGAGCCGCTCGATTCGGGCCAGTAGTTCTCCGATTCCGACCGCGCGGATCTCGGTCACACGCAGCGACACGGTCCCGCGACCGGTGTAGAACGACAGCTTGCCGAACATCACGACGCGGCTGCCCTCGGTGAGCGGGACTGGGGCGTCACGCAGTAGCTGCGGTGAGCAGGTCACCGACAACGACATGTCGACCGACGGATCACGCAGCACGAGAAACGCGGTGCGCGTCCCCGGCCTGGCGTTGATTTGGGTGATCTGGCCCTCGACCCACACGCTACCGAGGCGGTCGATCCAGTGTGCGACCTTGGTCGAGACGGTCCGTACGGGCCAGGGATGCTCGGCCGTGCTCGGGGGAGGGCCACCGGAGGCGGGTCGAGCGGACGTCACTTGGCTTTGGCGGAAGTGATGCGGTTGGCCAGCATGGTCTGGAACGGAGCTCGAGCTGTGGTGCGCTCCTCGTACTCGAGCAGCGTTGTCAGGTCCTCCACCGACAGCGACCGAAGCCGCGACCGTAGTTGTGCCAGCGTGAGGGACTCGTAGTCGAGCTCCTCGGCGATGTCCGGAACGTCCTGGACGGCCGGCGTCGGGTCCACCTTCGATTCCTGGGCCGTGTCGGCGGCGTCTTCGTTGGTCGGGGTCATCGAGTACAGCGCGAACCGTCCAGGGCTGGACGTACGGTCGCTGCCGGCGTCTCTCGAGTCTTCCGGCGCCTCGACATCGATCTCACCGTCGGTCTGATCCTCGTCGAACACCGCCCACGACGGCTCTTCCTCAGCGCGGTCGAGGAGGCAGAATGCCTGGTCGCCTTTGATGGCGAGTGCCGTCATGGACTGTTGTACCCGCATCGTGGTCTGCAACACCTGGCTGACCGCGGTCATCGGCAACGTCACAGCGGTCGACGGCAGCTTGCGTGCCTCTTCATAGGCCGTGATGGCCATACCAGCGGCGACGCGCGCCACGAACGGGGGACGGATCATGCTCACAGCCTGCCTTACGTTCGCGTTATTTGGTAGCTGACAGCGCCGATGGTCCGTACTGCGGGATCGGCGAATTGCACGCACCGTACGCTGGTGTCATGTCTTCGGCAGTTCCTCTCAACCTGGGTATCGCACGATCCGCCGATCCCGACGCCGCCGGCGTAGACAAGCGGGTCCTACTGGCCGAGCCACGCGGCTACTGCGCCGGCGTCGACCGCGCAGTAGAGACTGTGGAGAAGTCGCTCGAGAAGCACGGGGCGCCCATCTACGTGCGCAAGGAGATCGTCCACAACCGCCACGTCGTGGACACGCTCGCCGAGCGGGGTGTCATCTTCGTCGACGAGACCGACGAGGTGCCCGAGGGTTCGGTACTGGTGTTCTCCGCGCACGGGGTGTCTCCCGCGGTCCACGCTGCCGCTGAGGAGCGGAACCTGCACACGATCGACGCGACCTGCCCCCTCGTGACGAAGGTGCACCAGGAGGCCAAGCGATTCGCGCGCGACGACTACGACATCCTGCTGATCGGCCATGAGGGGCACGAAGAGGTCGAGGGCACCGCGGGCGAGGCCCCCGATCATGTGCAGCTGGTCGACGGCCCGGACGCGGTGGAGAACATCACCGTGCGAGAAGGCGCGAAAGTCGTCTGGTTGTCACAGACGACCCTGTCGGTCGACGAGACGATGGAGACGGTGCACCGGCTGCGGCAGAAGTTCCCGCAACTCGAGGACCCGCCCAGCGATGACATCTGCTACGCCACCCAAAACCGCCAGGTCGCGGTGAAGGCGATGGCCTCTGAGTGCGATCTGGTGATCGTGGTCGGCTCACGGAACTCGTCCAACTCGGTCCGGCTCGTCGAGGTAGCTCTGGGTGCAGGCGCTCGCGCCGCACACCTCGTCGACTATGCCCGCGAGGTCGACGTCGCCTGGCTCGACGGGGTGCGGACCGTCGGGATCACTTCCGGGGCATCGGTTCCCGAGATCCTGGTCCGCGGGGTGATCGACCTGCTCGCCGAGCACGGGTTCGCCAACGTCCAGCCGGTCACCACCGCCAACGAGACGCTCGTTTTCTCCCTGCCGCGGGAGCTGCGCGCCGCGCGAACCTGACGGAACATGCGACTGGCCCCGGGACGGTCTGTCCCGGGGCCAGTCGTGCGTTCATCTAGCGGTCGATCGGGGGCTCGCGATGGCCCCGGTTGCGCACCTGCGTGACGGGGCGGGAAGGCACGTCCATCGTCGGGCGGCCTCGGGCGGGAATCGAATCGCGCTGGATCGGTTCGCGGCCTCGGGCGATGGGTTCGCTGTATGCGGTGTCGCGTCGTGATCTGTCGCGACGCACCGGCTCGGGGTAGCCGCCGCGCGCATTAGAACGGGCCGTCGCGGGTTCGTAGGTCGTCCGCGGAGCCGTCGGGTCGTGCGCCGGGCGTCTGTCCTGCGCCGAGGTGCGGGCTTCTCGGCGATCCGCTGAGGTGCCGCCGCGCGTGGCCCTCGCCGAGGCCCGACTTGCTCGGGAGCGAGCGGGGGCACCTTGGCTCTGCCGGGACATGACCTTCCGCACACCGGCGATCAGTACCACCGCGACCGTGGCCGCCAACATCAGGGGGAACCGGTCTACCAGCGGGTACGCGACGTTGAGCGCGAGGTCCTTGAGGCTGGCGCCGTTGGTGTTGGTGAGGAGTTGCTGACCGACCGGCACTGCGATGAACAGCAGCAGGGGAGGCTGGACGACGGTAGTGAAGAGCCCGCGGTGGCGAACGGCGAGGACCGCCACCAGGCAGCCGAGGAAGTACAGTGCCGAGAACTTCGAGGTCAGTTGTTCACTCCCCGACGCGGCGTCCAACGCGAATCCGATGATGGTCAACCCAGCGGCGACCGCGACAGCCCCCCAGGCGGGTATGCCGTGAACTGAGGGGAGAGCCGATCGCTGATCGAGCGGCACCCCGGAACGAGCACGTTGGGTTGAAGACACACCTCGAGAGTAGTCGCTCGAGGCCGGCTTACTCGCCCGGCGGGACCGCCTGAGGCCGTGTTTTCACCGAGATCGGACAGCGTGGTCGGGCCAGGGACCGACATGTCCGGTTCTCGATGATGTCGGGCGGGTGCTCTACCGTCGTTCGTCATGAGGGTCCTGCACACATCCGACTGGCACGTGGGGCGCACCTTCCACGGTGTCGACCTGCTCGCCGACCAGGGGCGGGTACTCCAGGCGATCGCAGACCTGGTCGTCGACCGATCCGTCGACGTGGTCGTGGTCCCGGGGGATGTGTACGACCGTTCCATCCCCAGCGCCGACGCGGTGGAGGTATGCAACAGGGGTTTCGAGGCGATCCGCGCGGCGGGTGCGGTGATCGTCGCGACGTCGGGCAACCACGACTCGCCGACGCGACTCGGTGCCGGCGCGTCGTTCGCGGCGGCCGGCGGCCTCCATCTGCTCACAAGGGTGGCTGCCTTGGACACTCCGGTGCTGCTCGACGACGAACACGGTCCGGTCGCGTTCTACGGCATCCCCTACCTCGAACCCGAGATCACCCGAGCCGAACTGGGGGCACCGCAGGCGCGGTCTCACGCCGACATCCTCGACGTCGCTATGGCGCGGATCCGGACGGACCTGGACACACGCCGGGCTGAGACGCCCGGTCTGCGTTCGGTACTGCTCGCGCATGCCTTCGTCGTCGGCGGGGAGGCAACCGGGTCGGAGCGGTCGATCTCCATCGGTGGCGTCGAGACCGTGTCGGCATCCGCGTTCGACGGCGTCGACTACGTCGCACTCGGACATCTGCACTCGCCGCAGACCCTGGCCGAGAACGTCCGATACAGCGGATCACCACTGCCGTACTCGTTCGGGGAGCGCTCGCACCGGAAGGCGGTGTTGCTCGTCGACGTCGATGCCGCCGGCCTCGCCGGCGTCGAGCACATCGACCTGCCCGTGGTGCGTGGGCTCAGTCAACTCACTGGAACGCTCGACGAGTTGCTGCACGACGAAGCGCTCGAGTCCGTGGAGGACCACTACGTGTCGGCCATTCTCACCGATCCGTTGCGTCCCGTCGATGCGATGCGGGCACTGCAGTCCCGTTTCCGATACGCGGTTCACATGGAATGGCAACGGCCCGAAGGTAATCCAGAACTCAGATATCGCGAGCGGGTTCGTGGACGTTCGGATCTCGAAGTGGCGCAGGGCTTCCTGTCGGATGTGCGCAGCCAGGCGAGCGTGGGTGAGACCCGACTGCTCGAGGAGGCGCTTCGCCGCGCGACGGCGGAGGAGGCCGCATCGGTTCGCTCGGATGATCCGCTGGACGCGGCCGAGGTGCCGGCGTGAGACTGCACAGGCTGGAGGTCACGGCGTTCGGCCCCTTTGCCGGCACCGTCGAGGTCGATTTCGACGACCTGGGCGCGGACGGGCTGTTCCTGTTGCACGGGCAGACAGGTGCGGGCAAGACGACGATCCTCGACGCAGTGGCATTTGCGCTCTACGGCACCGTGCCCGGTGCTCGCAAGGAAGGGAAGCGGCTGCTGTCGGACCACGCGCCGGCCGGCTCCGTTCCGACGGTGACGCTCGAGGCGACCATCGGGGGACGATCTATGCGCATCACCCGTAGCCCCGAGTACGAACGCCCCAAGAAGCGTGGTGCGGGAACGCTCACCGAGAACGCGAAGGCGACTCTCACCTGGCTGGGCGGCAATGGCGAGCACTTGTCCCGCATACCGGATATCGCTCGCGAGGTCGAGCGCCTGCTCGGCATGACCTCCGACCAGTTCTTCCAGGTGGTGTTGCTGCCGCAAGGGGAGTTCGCCAGGTTTCTGCGGGCGGACAACGAGGAACGTGGCAAGTTGCTCGAGAAGCTCTTCGACACCACGCGGTTCAAGTCCGTCGAAGACTGGTTCGTCGACGAGAGGAGGAAGAGCGCGGCGCAGGTCGACGAAAACCGCAAGCGGGTGGACATGCTCGTGGCGCGGGTATCGACGGCGGCGGGGATGGAGGCCGGGGCCGACGGTGATCCCCTCGGCTGGGCCCGGCGGCTGTTCGATCAGGCCGTGGAGACGGCTGAGCTGACGGCCACGGAATTGACGCGAGTTCGCGCTGCAGACGAGACGGCACGCGCCGCGGCAGCGGAGTCCAGGCGGGTCCGTGAGTTGCAGCTCCGACGGGAGCGTGCCCGAGCCGAACTGGCCGAGCTCGAGGCGGGGGCATCCGAGCGGGATTCCCTGGCAGCGGAGGCGGATCGCGCCGCGTTGGCCGCGGTGGTCGCGGCCGCGGCCTCCGACGCCGACTCCGCCGCGAGCGGGGCCGAGTCCGCTCTGGCGGACGCCCGCACGGTCTCCGGCAGGCTCACCGCGTCCGAACACGGTTCGAACTTGGTGGCGCAGCTGTCGTGGCCGCAGACGGAGGCCGATCGCGACGCGATCCGCACGCAGGCAGGGGAGTGGTCCGCCGAAGTGGTCCGCCTGGACTCGTTGCTCGCCGAGGCTCGTGAAATGGAACGACTCGCGCGCGACCTCGCCGCGATGCGTCTACGCAGTGCCGACTTGACACGTCGTGCCGACGAGTTGGCGACCGCACGTGATCGGTGGCCCGAGGAACTGGCCACGGCCGAGGACGCCGCACGCCGTGCTGAGCAGGCGCAGACGTCGGTGCCGACGCTCGAGGAAACGGCCGCCCGCGCTGCCGACGCCGCCGCGGCTGCCGACGAACTGGTTTCTGCGACAACGGTACTGGAGGAGCGTCGCCGAACTGTGGCCGGCGCCCGCGACAGGCACCAGAACGCGCGGGACCGACTGCTCGACCTGCGGGAGCGGCGGATCGCGGGCATGGCCGCCGAGTTGGCCGCGCAACTGGTCGACGGTGAGAAGTGCGCGGTGTGTGGATCTCTCGACCATCCCGCGCCCGCTCGCCCGGAGGATGCGACCGTCACCAAGGACGACGAGGAGGCGGCACGCGGCGAGGAGCAACATGCTGCAGCTGCGCTCGAAGCGGAGACGGCGCTGTTGTCCCAACAAGAACGGGTCGTCGAACTGCTTTCCGGGCGCAGTGGTGGTGGCGACCACGCGGAGCTACGGCGGCGGAGCGAGGACGCCGCGGCCGCCGTCGAGCATGCGCGGTCGGTGGCGGCCGGCCTTGCCAGGGCGACCGCGTCGGTGGACGAACTCCGTTCCCGCGGTGCGGAGCTGGACCAGCAATCTCGTGCGACCGATACCGAACGGACCGCTCTCGACACCCGCATCGAGTCGTCCGACGAGCAGGTCGCGGCGCTGCAGGCTCGGATGCTGGCGGCCGCCGGTGGCGACCGTAGCGTGCAGGCGCGGCGGGACCGCTTCGGCGACCTGGCAACACAGGCCGCGCAGTTGCTGGATACTCGGGACAGGGCCGCAATGCTCGATGCGACCGCCCGCAACCTGGATGGTCGCGCGCGAGCCGCCGCGACCGACGCCGGGTTCGAGTCACTCGCTGAAGCGCGGGCAGCGATCCGCTCGGCCTCGCGGTTGGGTCAGATCGAGGAGGTCCTCACCGCCGCCCGGGACCGAGCCGCAGGTGCCCGCGCGGTGCTGGCGGAACCTGACGTCGTGGCGGTCGCCGAGCTCGACCCGGTCGACACTTCTGTGCCCGAGACTCTCGCTCGCGAGGCCGCGTCGGCTGTCGAGGTCGCCGCGGCGTCGGCAGCGGAGGCCGAGACGCGTCGTGGGAACCTCGAGCGCCTCGTCTCCCAGCTCGAGCAGACCATGACTGCGCTGGGGCCGGTACTCGCCACCCACGAGGAACTCGCCGGCCTCGCCGAGGTAGTGGCCGGACGCGGTCAGAATTCGCGCAAGATGTCGCTGCGCTCCTACGTGCTCGCCTCCAGGCTCGAGGAGGTCGCGATGTCGGCGTCGGTGAGGCTGCGCCGCATGTCCGCCGGCCGGTACGAGTTCGTCCATTCAGACGAGGCGGGCTCGCGAGGACGCCGCGGTGGACTGGGCCTCGACATTCGTGACGACTACACCGGCGTCGTTCGGTCGGCGAAGACGCTGTCCGGCGGCGAGTCGTTCCTGGCGTCGCTGTCCCTGGCGCTGGGTCTCGCCGACGTCGTCGCGGCCGAGTCGGGTGGCGTGGTGCTCGACACGATGTTCATCGACGAGGGATTCGGCACGCTCGACGCCGACACCCTGGATCTGGCGATGGGTGTCCTCGACGAGTTGCGGGCCGGTGGTCGCGTGGTCGGGATCGTCAGCCACGTCGACGAGATGCGACAGCGGATCCCGAGCCGGCTGCACGTGGTGCGGGGCCGGACCGGATCCACGCTCGAGATGATCGCAAGCTAGCGACGGCCGGACCCGGACGAGCTGGTGCTCGGGTCCGAATCGGCGACCGGAGACGGTTCGGCGACCGGGGACGCATCGGCGGTGTCCACCTCGCCGTCGCTGTGTGTGCCGTCGCCGTCGCTGGGTGTGCCGCCGCCGCTGGGTGTGCCGTCGCCGTCGACATTCGCGTCAGCATCCAACAGCCTGTCCTCCTCGAGGCGGCGATCGACCTGCTCTCCCAGGTAGCGGATTACCACCGCGGCCACCGCGGCGACCGGAACGGCGAGGAACGCGCCGACAATGCCGAACAGGGCGCCGCCGGCCGTCACGGAGAGCAACACCACGACGGCGTGGAGCTTCATGCTCTTGCTCTGTAGCACCGGCTGCAGCACGTTTCCTTCGATCTGCTGGACGGCGATGATGATCGCGAGCACGATCAGCGCGGTCGTCAGACCATTCGCCACCAGCGCCACCAGGACCGCGAGAGCACCGGCGACGAACGCACCGACGATCGGGATGAAGCCACCGATGAACGTGAAGATCGCCAGTACGGGGGCGAGTGGAACACCGAGAATCAGCAGGCCCGCGCCGATGAACACGGCATCGATGAGGCTCACGAGAGCTTGGGTGCGGATAAAGCCGCCCAGCGTGTCCCACATCCGGACGAGAACCGCTTCGAGGTGCCGTCCGGCACGCCCGCCGCCGACGCTGTGCAGCCACGGGATGAACCGGGGCCCATCCTTGATGAAGAAGAAGGAGAGCACGACTACCAGGCCGAGGGTGATGACCATCGATCCGGCGCTGGTGACGCCGCTGAAGACACCGGACGCGATGGCGGTGCCACTCTCCTGCACCTTTGTCGTGATCGCGTTGATGGCCGTGTCGATCTGCTCGTCCTGCAGGTTGATCGGCGGGCCCTGGAACCAGTCCTGCACCTGCTGGATACCCTCGGTGGCCTTGTTCGCCAGCTCGGGTGCCTGGGCGACGACGGACGGCACGATCAGGGCGACGACGCCGCCGAACAGGGCGAAGAACCCGAGCATCGTGATGGACGCGGCGGCGGCCGGGGGTACGCCACGCCTGGTGAGGGCACGCGCAGGTGGCCAGAGCACGGTGCAGACGACGATCGCCAACAGCACGGGGAGGGCGATCACCCACAGCTTCTGGAGAACCCAGCCGACCACGAGCGCCCCGATCGCAATCGCGGCGATGCACAGCGACCACTTCGCAAGCCACATCCCGCCGGCGCCGATGACCTCGCCGCGGTCACGCATGCGGGTGCGCCGGGCGGGCTGGACGATGTTCTTGAGGCTCACAGGGCGCGGTTCCTTCCGGGAGGTCTGGTGGCGCTCATTCTCGAATCTACGCATTTGTCCCGGTCGGCGTGTGCAATCGATCCGGTCACGGACCGGTTAAACCCGACAATCGCCTTGGGGGCACCGCTAGGATCCGCCCATGGGGAGAATCAAGGGGAAGACAGCTGCAATGATTGTGACTGCCTCGGCTCTCTTAGTCGCTGTCGGCGCGTGCGCTGACAACGGAGGCACGTCAGAGGAGACCAAGGAGAGGATCAGCTCCGCGGTCACGTCCACGCCGGAGCCGGGACCCGCCGAGGCACTACGCTCGAGCGTCCAAGCGACCGCGTCGGAGTTGGTGTCGAGCATCCAGGCGACCGCGTCGAGTCTGGTGTCGGGCATCGGTGAGGTCTGGGACGATGCCAAGTTGTCCGCGTTCGTCGCCACGTTCCGGACGGCGTACCCGAGCCTGTCGAGCGACCGCGACGACGAATCGATCGAGTCGATCGTCCAGGAGACCTGCGCCGACATCGGCTCCGGTGCAAGCACCGAGGAACTGGTGGCGAAGGTCACCGAGACCGCGACGAACAACGGCACCGCTCCGACCGAGGACCAGGCCAACCGTATCCTGCAGTTGGTCAGGCCGGCGTGCCCGTAGGCTCGAGCGACGACGGACGTCAGGGGCGTACCCTATCGGCGTTGTGAGGCCGCGTATGCGCCTGCAACAGTCGGAGCGAAGGGACGTCCAGCAGTATGAGCGCGGATCCGATCACCGAACTCGAGGCCGAGTTGGTCGATCTGTGGCGGCGTGGGCGGATTCAGTCCCGTGAGCGTGCGAGGGCCATCCACCCCAAACTCGATCCCGCGTGCTATCCGCTCTTGATGATCCTCGCGCGAGGCGATGCCGTCCCGATGTCGACGCTGGTGGCCAAGCTGGGCGTGGAGAAGTCGACCCTGACCCGGCAGATCGACGCGGTGGTACGCCTGGGACTCGTCGAACGTAGCCCGGACCCACAGGACGCACGTGCGCGCCTGGTTGCGCTGACCGATCCGGGACGCGTCCAAGTGGCGGAAGTCCGAGAGTCGGCGATCGCCAGTTGGCGCGAGCGGCTGTCGCGGTGGGATCCCGAAGACGTCCGACAGCTGACGACGCTGTTGCGGCGGCTGGCGGACTGTACGAACTGAGCCCGTGGAACATACGGAATCAGCGGTCGGTGCCGGTGGTCCTATACGGGGGCCTATTGTGAGCTGCATGGCCGAGACCCGATGGCAGCGTGAACGATCCGTGTCGGACTCTCGCGCGTACGTCGCGCGCTTCGCGCAACTCGAAGCGGACGAGACGGACCTGCACGGCGAGGCTCGGACACTGGATGCGATGCTGCCGCGCGGTGCACGCGTTCTCGACGCTGGTTGCGGCACAGGGCGACTCGGCGCCGAACTGGCCCGACGCGGCCACCGGGTAACGGCCGTCGACCTGGATCCCGTTCTCGTTGCCGCGGCCCGCGAGCATTCGGAACTGACGGTCCACGAGGCGGATCTCGCGACGCTCGACCTGCCGGGAGAGCGGTTCGATGCCGTCGTCGCCGCCGGCAACGTGATGATCTTCGTCGCGCGTGGCACCGAGCGGCAGATTCTGGCACGCATCGCCCACCATCTGGTGCCCGGCGGCATCTTCGTGGCGGGGTTCGCGACCGACTACGAGTACGGCGTCGACGAGTTCGACCTCGATCTCGCTGCGGTCGGGATGGTGCGCGAATATCGTTACGCCACATGGGATCTTCGGCCCTGGCACAAGGGAGCCGACTGGGCGGTCACGGTTGCCCGCAAAGCCGGGGGCTGACCGATTCGTCGGTTTTCCGATACCTTCTGTGCCGACGAACTGTCGACAACGGAGGGGACATCAAGACATGTCGGAACCGACGATCAACACCGGACCCGAGGGCTCGCCGACCGATCAGCACGGTAGTTCGGCGAGGTACGCGCAGCAGCCGTATCCCGGTGTCCCGCAGTACGCGACCGTCCCGCCGGCGGCCCAGTACGGCGGACCGCCGCCGTTGCCGCCGTTGAACGCCGGTTGGGCCGCGGCCTCAATCATTTTCTTCTGGCCGCTAGCGTTCGCCGCGTTCAACCACTTGCATTCGATCTTTCCCAGGTGGGCGATGGGCGACTACCAGGGCGCGCAGTACGCGTCGGACCGGGTCAAGACACTGGGCAAGATCTCGCTGGGGATCGCGATCGCGCTGTTCGCGCTGTACGCCGTCTTCATGATCGTCGTACTCGGGTTCTTGGTCGTCGACGAGACGAGCGGGACCACCGGTACCACCAGCATCTACAACGGGTAGGCGGAAGTGGTGGTCGGTGTCGGACGCGGCCGACCACCGCGCCCGAGCCGTGACGCCGTAGAATCCCTATACCGTGAGCCTTACCCTCGGAATTGTCGGGCTGCCCAACGTGGGCAAGTCGACCCTTTTCAACGCGATGACCCAGAACGACGTGCTCGCTGCGAACTATCCGTTCGCCACGATCGAGCCCAACGTCGGACTGGTCGAGCTGCCGGATCCACGGCTCGACAAGCTGGCCGAGATCTTCGGTTCCGAGCGCATCCTGCCTGCCACCGTGTCGTTCGTCGATATCGCCGGGATCGTCAAGGGCGCCTCCGAGGGTGCCGGGCTGGGCAACAAGTTCCTCGCCAACATTCGCGAGGCAGACGCCATCTGCCAGGTCGTTCGCGTATTCGCCGATGACGACGTGGTGCACGTCGACGGCAGGGTCGATCCGGCGTCGGACATCGAGGTGATCGAGACCGAGCTGGTGATCGCCGACATGCAGACCCTCGAGAAGGCGTTGCCGCGGCTCGAGAAGGATGCGAAGAAGAACAAGGACCTCAAACCCCAGTACGAGGAGGCGTTGCGGGCGCAGCAGATCCTCAACGAGGGCAAGACCCTGTTCAGTGCGAAGGACACGCTCGACTTCTCGCTGCTGCGTGAGCTGCACCTGCTCACCACGAAGCCGTTCCTGTACGTGTTCAACGCCGACGAGTCCGTGCTGACCGACGAGGCGAAGGTCGCCGAGCTCGCGGCCTCCGTTGCACCGGCCGACGCGGTGTTCCTCGATGCCAAGGTCGAGCAGGAACTCCTCGAACTCGACGAGGAAGACCGCCAGGAAATGCTGGACTCGATCGGCCAGTCCGAGCCCGGACTGCACGCGCTCGCTCGCACCGGCTTCCACACACTCGGTCTGCAGACCTATCTGACGGCCGGCCCGAAGGAAGCGCGCGCCTGGACGATCCACAAGGGCGACACCGCTCCACAGGCCGCCGGCGTGATCCACACAGACTTCGAGCGCGGCTTCATCAAGGCCGAGATCGTCTCCTTCGACGACCTCGTCGAGGCCGGCTCCATGAACGCAGCCAAGGCCGCGGGCAAGGTGCGCATGGAGGGCAAGGACTACGTCATGCAGGACAGTGACGTGGTCGAGTTCCGCTTCAACGTTTAGCCCCTTGGTCAGGGGGCTATTTGTGGCTCCCGGCCCGCAGTAGGTCCGCAGCAGAACCCGCAGGGGCTCGGATCAGCTCGTCCGCAGGGGCTTACGCCGTTCAGCGAGGGGGGTCACCCCACTCCTGCGGCCGTCTACCATCGCCATCCGCGCGGTATGGACGCCTCTGGGAGCCGGCCTCGGTTGCCCCGGCGCACGGCTCCTGGCGGGGCGTCTGCGCGTCGATGCTGTCGGCGATGTGCCGCACACCCCCACGGCAGATCCGACTGCGGTCACCACCCGAGTTCCCGTCGACGATGGCAGCGTTGGGAGCCTCGGCAGTTCCTGACCACCCCTTCCGGACCCGCCACCATCACGGTGTCGGGCCAGAAGTATGTTCAGCCCTCGAGAGACTCCGGTGCGAAAATTGCCCACCACGAACCCATGTCTGCCGCGGACCGGCAATGGCTTGACAGGGCACGAACACCTTCGACACCCCTAGACGCGGCCAGCGCCGAACACCAGACACCCCGTCCCCACCAAAAGGCCGGGGTGATCTGCATCGCGGACCGCGAGCAATCCCGCCCGCCCGAGAGCTACCCGGTCAAACCGCTTGGCAGCGTTCAGGTGTCAGGGCCATCCGCGGATCTGGAGACGGGTGCGTGTGGAGGAGCCAGACGTCGGATGCGGTATTGCGGGTAATAGACAGCGGCGAGGGGGACCACGCACATGTAGACCATGACGCTCCAGAAGAATGCCCACGACGGAAAGGTGATCGTCGCGAAGATCCAGAGAAGAGTCAGGGTAACCACTGGAATCAAGACAAGGACGGTAGCCGCTGTGCACCAGCGGGCGACGAGTTCATTCGCCTTGCGTGTCAGCTCGGGACTCTCACGCACCGCGTCGGACGCCTTGTAGTTCATCTTTTCGAGGGCCGTTCCTCGAAACCCTCTGTACGCTTGCCAGGCCATAGGCACTGCCGCGCCGAGGAATGCAATTGGCGGGAACCAGTCATTTCCCATCAGCGGTTCCCGCTCTCGCTGAACCGCAGGAAGTTTCGCGGACCTACACTCGCAGCAGCGACGGCCAGCGATCTCCGGATCGAACGCATCATCAAGACCCCTCCCGAACTCGGGTCCATCGACAACCCGACGCGCAGAACGTAGCAAGCGGCCGTTCGGGCAAGCAAGTAGTTTCGGGCATTCCGCGGAGGCGCCGTCAAGAAGCCCGGTCTGTTCCCGTCGGTAACGTCCGCCTCATCCGAACGGATATGCAAGCTGTTCAGTGCTTTCCACGGAGGGGAAAAGGAATGACGCTTTCGAAACTCGCCCGCGCCGGTGTACTCGCCATCGGACTCTCGATCCTCGGCGCGGGCGTGGCCAATGCCGAGGATGCATGGCCGGAGAACGGGTACGACGTGACGGACTCCGTCCTGATGCCTGATCAGCTCGAGTTCTGGAATCCGATGGTTAAGGCGACTCGTGTCGTCTCCCCGTATGGGAGATCCGCCCAGATCGTGTGTGCAAAATTCCGCGGTGTGAACGTCCAATGCTGGCAGGCCGATTCGGAAGGAAACCCACGTGAGCTCGACAATGTACCCGGCATGGAGTTCATCGGGTCCTTTACGGCACCCCCGTCGCCCGTCTACATCTACCCGGGCATGATCCCGAGCCAGTAGCCGACAGAAGGGCCGTCCTTCGAACGGGGAGGCCGGTCACGCGATCCCCGGTGCACCCTCGATATCGGAGGTTGGCGGGGATCGCGCCGGTCTTGGCCACCAACGGACGACTCCTCGACGGCCCGACCTGACCGGAGTTCAACTCCGATCAGAACGGCAGTGGGTCCGCAGTGGGTCCGCAACAGAACCACATGCCACGTCGAGCCAGGGGCTCTAACGAACAAAGTCGCTGGCCTCGACCATCCTTCGAATACTCCTCAGGGCCACCCAACGACAGCAAACGCCCAGGATCTAGTCCCGCTTCAACGTGCAATACACAGTTCATCAGCCAATTTCAGGCTCTGCGTCCGCTGCAGACCTGCAGCGGCCCGAACAACTCGTCTGCGGACGGATCGCTGCTGTCAGACGCTCCGGCGGACCGACCTGGTGGCGTAGTAGGCGCCCTCGTCTTCCTCAGGCTCAGGGTGGTGGGGCGGCGTCACGGGGGCGTTCGTGCCTGTTCCGGCGATGACTTGCGCGACGCGGGGGTCGGTGGCTAGCTCGTCACGAAGTGCCTGTGCCGCTTTCCGCGCCTCGGCGCAAGCTGCGCGGTGGGTGTCGGTGCCACCGCCTCGTGGACGCGCCGTGCTTTCGCGGCGAGGTCGTCGAACGGTGCGCTGCCGGTCATGGTGTCGCTCCCGGAGTCGTTGGGTGGGTGGTGTGTCGACGCGTCAGGGCGTCGGGTCGGTCCGCTCGACGGGGAGGCGGCAGCCGGTGGTGGCGCTGATGACGGCACGCGCGTTCGAGCCGAGGCCGATCCGATTACCGTCGTCGCTGGTGAGCACCACGTCGTGATCGCCGGGCTTGTCGACGCGCACGGTCGGCTGGGTGATGCCGAGGGGTGCGGCGATGTCGCGGGCGGCCTGGAGTATGCGGGGCCAGTCGGCATCGGAGATCGGGATGAGGGAGACGTACATCTGTAGGTTGATCTGAAGTCCGTCGGTCTCAGCGAACGCACCACCGCAGCTGAACTGGGTCCGGTCGCGTCGCCACTCCCACTGCAGTTCCGGTGCGATGGCTGTTGCGGCGTCGGCGATCTGCACCACCGCCTCGGTGATCTGCTGTTCGGTGTCCTCGAGTGAGGGCAGGGTGGGCAGCAGGGCGGCGGCTTCGGCGATTTCCTCGTCGGTGTGGTTGTAGGGGTTGCCCATGAGATCTCCGCATCCGGTGGTCAGCATTGTCAGGGTCGTTGCCAGCGCAGCGAGCACCGGCAGGGTGCGTCGGTTCATCAGCGCACCACCAGTTCGGGTAGTCCGGCCACGATCACTGCCATGTTGTATCCCGACATTCGAAGACCCTCCTCGTTGTCGCCGCGTCGTGTGTATTCGCTGTGGGAGTGGACGCCGTCGCGCGGTACGCCGTCCGGGCTGGTGCCCGCGTCGACGGAGAGCTGTTCGAAGTCGGCGGTGCTCGGGTCGGGTCCGAATCGGTGTGTCTTGCCGATCTCAGGGACGAGGCGGTCCCCGTCGGCCTCCATCACGTAGCCGTGTCCTTCGGCGAGGCCGAGGTCGGATTCGTCGTCGGCGTTGATGCCGGGTGATCCGTAGAACACGGCGTCGTCGACGGGTTGGCCGGGTCCGGGATCCTGGAGGGCCAGACCGGTGGTGAGGGATCCGTAGGAGTGTCCGAGGGCGGTGATGTGCGGGTCCGGTTGTGTGGAGGCGACATCGAGGCCGTCGTAGAACCCGGCGAGCTTCGCGGCGCCCGCGGTCGCCCGATCGGTCTGGGCCACATCCAGACCGCCGCGTACGAGGTCGAGGGCTCCTGGGCCGGTGGTTTGCGGCGGCTCGTACCCCAACCACGCGATGCTCGCCACGGTCTCGTCGCGACCGGCGTGTTCGAGCTGTTTCTCCGCCTCGATCTGCAGGAACTTCGCCTCATTGACCATGTCAGTGAAGGAGTCGTCGATGTTGGTGTTCAGTCCGGGGGTGGTGACGGAGATGTGGTCTGCGGTGTCGGGATCTCCGACGGCGAACGCGGCCATGCCGCGTTCGCCGGACTGCAGGTCGAGCAGCACCAGTCGGCCGTCGGGGTTGTCCGCCACGATGCCCTCGATCTTGTCGAGGTCGCGCAATTTCTGCTCGGTGTACCAGAGCGCCGCGTCGTCGTTGGTGAACGTGCCGCCGAAGTGATTCTCGTCGAGGTTCGCCTGCAGGCGGTCGCGTTCGGCTTCGAGGCGGGCACGCTCGTCGTCGAACCGGTTGACGTTGGCCTCGTGTCGCACCGCGGCCGGGATACCGTCACGGTTGCCGACCCAGTTCGGATGCTCGTCGATGATCCGACGGCGCTGTTCCTCGGTGAGCGAGTCCCAGTACTCCTTGTTGTCGGCGGCGGAGGCACCGGGTACTGGTGCGTTCAGCGTGTCGTCGGTTCCGAGGCTCCCCACTCGGGCCTCGAGGGTGTCGCCGAGCTGGGCGGTCGCGGCGTCCAGGGCGGCGCCGGCGCGGGCGTCGAGTTCGCCGACCGTGGCCAGGGCGGGGATCAGCCTGGCCTCGAACATCTTCGCCTGTTCGTTCAGTTGCGCCTGAATCAGCAGGTCGGCGACCGGGTTACCGCTGAGCAACGGTGGGGCGGTCACCCGGCCATCGTCGGCGACTGCGAATCCGGAGGCGATCGCCTCGTCGGCGATGGCAAGGGCCGTGAGTCGGGCGGGACCGATCGAGGCCGCGGCATTCGTCAACGCCTCGGACTGCGCGGTGACCGCTGTCGCGATACGGTGGGCCGCGTCCTGTTCTGTCGCACAGCGTGATTCGGCTGCCTCGGCGGCAGTGCCCTGCCAACTCGACAGGACGTCGACGAAGTGCGATCCGGTCGCGTTCATCGCGTCGCCGAAGGTGCGGTTCGATGCGGCGACGGCGGTCCCGGCGGCGGCGAGCTCGTCCGGGCGCCACGCGCGCAACTGCGACAGCGTGACCATCTAGAGGTCCCCGGCCATGGCGTCGAGATTGAGTCGGAAGGCCTGGTCGGCGTCGTCGTAGCTGCGGGCGTTCGCCTCCGCGGTGGCTGCCATCTCGCGCAGCCGCTCGGCAGTATCGAAGTAGGACCTGAGCAATGGGTGCCCGGAACGGGCGGCGGCCGCACCGACCGACGACCCCGGCATTGCGGCGGCGGCGGCGTCGATCGGACCGGACGGGTCGACGCCGGAGATCCGATCGGCCTCGCCTGTCAACGACTCAGCGAGCGAACGCAACGCCTCGGTATCGACACCCAGCTGATCGCCCAATGAACCCCTCCAAGTTTTTCAGTGCCATGCGCGGTGCCGAGCACGGCTGCTCGGGGCTCACGGCGAAGCTCTGTTCCGTTTGACGCAGCTCGGCCCCGAGGGGTTCCGGCACTGCTGCGGGTTGGTGATGGGTGTTCGGCCGTGGTCCGCTTCAACGTCTACAGCCGCAGTTCGGGGGCTAGTTCTGGCCCGCCGTTCGCAGGAGGCACGACCAGCGATCAGTTCTAGCGCCATCCGGCAGTCTCGGGGTGTCCCGTTTGCCCTAATATGCCCCGTATAGTCCTCACCGCGCGAGAGGACGGTTCGGTTCAACCTTTCGGTGCCCTGCGTGCTGCACCTGTGGAGGTGCCGGCACCCGCCTGGATCTCCGCATTGGCCGAAGGGGTTTAGTCACGATGTCGCACACGACCGTTGTTGTTCCGTCTGTTCGCGGAGGTGACCCGAGTGCCGGGCGCCGTGCCGCGCGCCTGCCCGTGGCGGGATTCGTCGTTGCCTGCCTGGCGGGATTGATGCTGTTGGCCACCCCCGCCGCGCACGCAGACACCGTCACCGTCACTATCCCGGCCGACGTCAGCCCGCGTGGGGTGGCGATCACCCCCGACGGCAACCATGCCTACGTCACCAACGACCGCCAGGACGGGACGGTGTCGGTGATCGATATCAGCACCAACACCGTCACCACCACCATCCAGGTCGGACAACGCCCGAACGGGGTGGCGGTCACCCCCGACGGCACCCGCGCCTACGTCGCCAACGCCGACGACGGCACGGTGTCGGTGATCGACACCGCCACCAACACCGTCACCACCACTATCGAGGTCGCTGCCAGCGACCGTCCGCGCTTTGTGGTTATCACCCCCGACGGCAACCATGCCTACGTCAGCCTCAGCGGGGTTGGCGGCGAACCCGACCGAGTGTCGGTGATCGACACCAGGACCAACACCGTCACCACCACCGTCCGGGTCGAGACCCCTCTCGGGGTCGCGGTCACCCCCGACGGCACCCTCGCCTACGTCGTCGACGCCGACGGCGACTCGGTGTCGGTGATCGACACCGCTACGCAGGAGGTGGTCGACACCGTCCCGGTCGGAAACTACCCGTACCAGCTAGCGATCGCTCCAGACGGCACCCGCGCCTACGTCACCAACACCTTCGACGACTCGGTGTCGGTGATCGACACCGCCACGCGGGTGGTGATCGACACCGTCCCGGTCGGAAACAGCCCGAACGGGGTCGCGGTCACCCCCGACGGCACCCTCGCCTACGTCACCAACGACGATCACACGGTATCGGTGATCGACACCACCACTAACACCGTCACCACCACCGTGCCGGTCGGACGCTACCCATTCGGCGTGGCCATCACCCCCGACGGCACTCACACCTACGTCACCAATCTCAACGACAGTACGGTGTCGGTGATCGCGATCGGAACGCCGGAACTGACTGGCACACCCCCGGCCGGTACGGTCAGCCAGCCCTACCAGTACACCTTCACTCTTGTTGGGCGCCCGGCCCCGACCACCACTGTCACCGCCGGCGCCCTACCCGACGGACTGACACTCAGCTCGGACGGGATTCTCTCCGGAACCCCCACCGCCGCAGGACTGTTCGAGTTCACCCTCACCGCCGGCAACGGCATCGGTGACGATGCTGTCTTGCCCGTCGCCTTCGACGTACAGGAGGCGCCTGTCCTGAATGGGGAAGTGCCTGCCGGTATCGTTGGCCAGCCCTTCCGGCACACCTTCATCCTCGGTGGGCGCCCCGCCCCGACCACCACCGTCACCGCCGGTACATTGCCTGACGGGCTTGCTCTCGGTGCTGATGGCATCCTGTCCGGCACCCCTACCGCCAGGGGCCAGTTCACGTTCACCGTGACTGCCACCAACGGCGTCGGTGAGGGCGTCGACTTGCCAGTCGACCTCACCATCGTCGGCACGCCGGCCCTCACCGGGACGCCGCCGACCGGTGAAATCGGCCAGCCGTATACGCATGCGTTCACGCTCACTGGGGATCCGGCTCCCCATGTCACCGTCACCGCTGGTGCACTGCCCGACGGGATGACCCTTACCTCGGGTGGTGTCCTAGCCGGAACCCCGACTGCCAGTGGGCAGTTCACATTCACCGTCACCGCCGACAATGGCAATGGTCACGATGTACGGAACGTCGATCTCGCGATCGTCGGCACCGCGGCCCTGACCGGGACGCCGCCGACCGGTGAAATCGGCCAGCCCTATGCGCATGCATTCACGCTCACCGGGTATCCGGCACCCCATGTCACCGTCACCGCTGGTGCACTGCCCGACGGGCTGACCCTCACCTCGGACGGTGTCCTAGCCGGAACCCCCACTGCCACCGGACGGTTCGAGTTCACCGTCACCGCCACAAACGGCATCGGTGAAGACGTCGTCCTGCCTGTGGTCCTCGACATCACCGACATACCGCCGACCGGGCCCTTCGGCAGCCTCCAACGACTGATCTGGCCGTTCTGACCGACAGATTCGACCGGCGTTTGATGCGGTCGTAGGCGTGATCAGGACTGCGGTGCGTTTCGGCCGCGCTGCAGGGCCACGATGAAGTCTGGAAGGCCGTTGACGATTACGAGAACGGCGACAGTCACAGCGATGCTCACACCCGGCCCAACGTCCCAAAAGCCGTCGCTAATGGCCACCACAGCTGCGATGCTCGCCACCCAACCGGCGGTGTGGAGCAGGCGAACTCGCCACGACGGCCGGACCGGTTGCCGACCTCGAGCCGGCGGGATCGCGCCGTCGCCGCCCTCGCGGGTCGAAAGGCGAGCACCCGCTGTATGCAAGATGAGCCCGAGTATTGCTGCGCAGATGCCGATCAGCACGTATGCCCCCTGATTCGATTGACTCCTGCAACCGTATATGGGCGCACGCCTACAGGTTCATCGAACGGGCCCCGACGGCGACCTGTTCCGGCCTGTCGGAAGAGGCTAACCACCGCCATCACTGGGATACCGGGACATGTTTCTGGCCCGACACCGTGATGGCGCCGGGCCGGGGAGGGCTACGAAGAAAAGCCAAGGACGCCCTCGAGGCTGCCGTACTCGAGGCTCGCGAGGCTGCCGTACTCGAGGCTTGCCAAGCTGCCGTACTCAGCGCTGCCGTACTCGAGGCTGCCGAGGCTGCCGGAGTCGGCGCTGCCGAGGCTGCCGGAGCCGGAGCCTGCGCCGTCGTCGGCGGCACTGACCGGGGTGGTGAATGGGAACGGATCGGCCGTCGCGGTGGGCAGGAGTTCCCCCGTCCCCCAGAACTCGGGGCCGAGCAAGGAGGCGCACCACCAACTGATCTGATGGCTGCCATCGTCGAAGGCCGCTGCGGTGCGATCCTCACCGCCGGGCTCGACGAGCGTCGCCACGAGCAGGGTGGGATCATCAGGGTCGTCGTTCGTTGGGAACCAGCTGCAGACGATCGGCCCCGGGCTGTCGTTGGCGATAGTGACCTCAACATCGTTGCCCTGGACGTCGGCGGTAAGGGTGACGTCATCAGCCGCGGCATTGGCCGGCGCGGCGAACACCGCGGCCAGGAGCGGGGCGGCAAAGGCTGCGGTGACGGCGACACGTACTGACTTGATCACAGGGTTCCCCTTTCGCTTGTTCTCCGTATGCAAGCCCTCGTGCGGGTGGTGGTGCACCGGTGGTACCTCGAAAGAGCGCGGGTATCTCCGCCCCGACTTGAAGGAAATTAACATCGGAGGCCGCCACCTACGGGGAAGCCACGCCATCGGCGTCGAACGCGACCGCAGTAGAAGCGCACTACACCTCGAATGTTCGACGCATAGATCCCCAGCTCAGGGCGCTGGTTCTGGCTCCCCGTCCACTCCCGCCACATGATCGACGTCGCCCGATCGCGGGTCCTGCTGTTTCTCCTGGTCCGCTCCGGCCAGCTTCATGAGCAGGTCGACGCACTCGGAACCGAGTTGAGCCGGAATAGGCTGGTACTCGTGCAGAAACTGATCTCGCTGGACATCGGTACGGGTGGCGCCAAGGCGGCGCTCGTGGCGCAAGATGGTCGGTTGCTGGCGAGCGGGTACTCCGGCTACGAAACGTACAGCCCGGCTGACTACTGCATGGAGCAGGAGCCACAGGCGTGGTGGCGGGCTGCGCAGGACGCCCTCGGTCAGATTGGAGCGACGGCGGACCGGGCTACCGCAGCTGACCTGGCGGGAATCACCCTGAGTGGGCAGATGCAGGATCTGATTCTCGTCGGTGCTGATGACACAATTGGGCACGCCATTCTGTACTCAGATACACGCGCGCGTTCGGAAGCCGAGGAAATTTCCGCACAGATTGGCGCAGACAGACTGACAAGCATCACTGGAAATACGCAGGACGCGTCGAGCTTGTTGGCCAAGTGGCGTTGGTTGGAAAAACACGAGCCAGATCGATTGGCCGCGTCCCGGACAATACTCTTCGGTGCACACAGCTATATCGCATGGCGGCTGTGCGGTAATACCAGCTGCGATCATACGACGGCCAGTACTACCGGCCTCCTCGATTTGGACGGAAATGCGTGGGCGACGGACCTCCTGGAGAGGCTGGGATTGGACACGCAGCGGCTCCCGAAACTGACGCCGGCCAGCGAGT
This sequence comes from Rhodococcus spongiicola, assembly GCF_004011835.1. GTDB lineage: Bacteria > Actinomycetota > Actinomycetes > Mycobacteriales > Mycobacteriaceae > Prescottella > Prescottella spongiicola. Next base: position 334,380 of record NZ_RKLN01000001.1, on the reverse strand, counting down.
GCATCGGGACACTCACGGCTGCCGCGGCGCGGACTCTCATGCTGCCTCCCGATCTGCCGGTCTTTGCCGGTGCGGGTGATCTTGCAGCGACGACCGTGGGTGTCGGCGCGGGGGAACCTCACCGCTTCTACTGCTACCTCGGCACCAGTGGCTGGATCGCATCCACCCCGCCGGACGCAGCTGAATCTTCTAAGGCAAGTGCGGAAAGCGGCGTCTTCACCCTGCGTCATCCAGACCTGCAACGCGTCATCCGGGTTGCGCCCATGCTCACCGCGGGCGGCAACCTGGATTGGGTGGGGGCGGAGGTAGCGCACAGCGAAGACTATGCCGGGCTCAACGCGACCGCAGCGATGGCTCCGGCCGGCAGCAACGGCGTGATCTATCTGCCCTATCTCGCTGGTGAACGTTCCCCCTTTCGGGATCCCAACGCCCGCGCGTGCTACATCGGCCTCTCGAACCAAACGACACGCGCGGATATGATCCGTGCTGCGATGGAAGGCGTTTGTTTCGCCTACCGTTCGCTATTCGAACTCTTGGGTGCAAACGCAGAGAAGTTGTACGTAGTCGGCGGTGGTGCCAAGTCAACTCTCTGGATGCAAATATTGGCGGACGTCATGGGTCATGACATCCAGGTAGTGGCGGAGCCAGAGAATGCCGCGGTCCGCGGCGCGGCCATCATCGCCGGCCGCGAACTTGGTTGGTACGAGACGTATGCGCCGCCGGATCATTTTCCCGTAGCGCGTTCGTACCGGCCACGAGAATCGAGTGCCGCTATATACTCGACACGGTACAGGGTGTATACGGATCTCTCGCTGCAACTGAGAAGTGCATTCGCAAAGATATCGGGCTCGGAGGTTTCGCAGCCATTGGATTGAACGGTGAACTATTCTCGCGGGTTCACCGGCAGTGACGACCGATGGTCGGCGGTCCCGACACCCTTGGCCGACTACGTCTACACCAGTCCGTTCGTGTGGGTCCACCCCTTCGGCTACTCGTTCGTGGGTTTTTCCCACCTGACTTAGGAGTCGCCGCCGGCGTCCCGAACGTCCGGGCGATCCAGCCGGACGGTGTTACCCTCGACCACGGAGTGCGCGTGCCTGCGTGCGGAGTCAGAAATGATCCTTGCCCGTCGTTGTGGTTGGAGAGTTCATGACGAACAGGCCGAACCCTGAATCCATGAATCCGGTTATAGCGCGACGAACATTCTTGACGGGATCAGTCGCTACCGGGGCCCTCATCGGACTCAGCGCTTCGGCGTGCGACTTCACCTCCGAAACCAATGATGACAGCGAGAGCGCAAACGTAGTAAGGCTACTGGATCCTGCCACTCAGGAGAAGTTTGTAAACGCGTTGCCATTACCGTCCAGGATCTATCTGGATATGGGTGCGGCTCTCGCGATGCCTATACGGGAGACGGTGCAGTGGAGTGGGCTGCGGGATTCCGATGGTGGCGAGATGCTGACCACCTATTACGGCTTTGAGTACCAGGGTGTGGTCACCGCACCGGGTCCGACCATTATCGCCAGGTCCGATGACATTGTTCAGGTCGAATGGCAAAATCAATTGCCGAACGATGCTCCTTACATTCTTCCGATAGATCTGACGCTCCACATACCAGACCTCGGCGAGTCCACACCGCAATTCATCGGGCAGAAACCGGTCGTTATCCACTTGCACGGAGGGCACACCGAAGCCGAAAGCGACGGAAACCCGGATGCTTGGTACACGCAACAGTATCGATCAACCGGCCACGACTGGGATAAGCGCGTCTATTCCTATGACAATTCGCAGGAGGCGGCGGGTTTGTGGTATCACGATCATGTCGTCGGAATGACGCGGCTCAATGTGTATGCAGGGCTGTTCGGGATGTATCTGATCAGGGATAGGAATGAAGACCGCCTGATCGACGGAGCTATCATTCCTGACGACGATCACATGCTCGAGATCGCCTTACACGATGCGCTGTTCGACGATGCGGGAAGTCTGTACTACCCGGGTCGGCACGGTCAGCCCATCAATCCCATCATCAAGAAGGACATCGCGGACAACTGGCCGGATCCGACGGTACTTGATGAATTCTTTGGAACCTACATTCTCGTGAACGGTATGGCTTGGCCGAAGGTGGATCTGGAGCCGAACAGGTACCGCCTGCGACTGCTCAACGGGACCAGTGCTCGCAGTTTCGTTCTCGAGTTCGACAACGGCATGGACTTCTTTCAGATTGGGTCCGATGGTGGTTTCTTGAACCGCCCGGTTCGCCTCAAACAACTGGTGGTGGCTCCGGCCGAGCGGATGGACATTGTCGTCGACTTCACCGATCACGCGGGCGAGCAGATAGTCCTGAAGAATCTCGGTCCAGAATCGCAGTTTCGCGGTTTCGTCGATCCGGCCGACCCCGCCGGCTCGACCAGGCTGGTTTACAACCGGGGCGGCGACCTGGCCCTCATCGACGGTTCGGGCGGCCTCGTGCCCGTCGCCGATCCCGAGTCGGCGGGTTTGGTCATGCGCTTTGATATCGGTGGGGTGGCGACACGGCCCAGCAGGCTGCAGGCCGAGAACTTCGATCCATCGATCGCGCTGCGTGCACCACTCGAGCTCCTTCTCAGAGACGATCCTCGAACGGTCAGGCAGCTTGTGTTGTTCAACCTGCGTGACGATATCGGTAGGACTTTGGTGTTGATGGGGACCATGGAGTCGGGCTCGTTGTTCTATATGGACGAAGTTACCGAGGTCATACCGGAGGGGTCCACGGAGATTTGGGAGATCTACAACACCACTGCGGCGGGCCACCCGATCCATATTCATCAGGTGCAGTTCCAGGTCGTGGACCGGCAGGAATTCGATGGTGACCTCGTCTTCCGAAATCAGCAATTCATGAATGATCCAGAACGCACCTTCCAAGGGGCTACCCTCGATTTGCACGGTTTGAAGGGCGATCCGATTGCTCCTCAGCCCAACGAGCAGGGGAGAAAGGACACCGTGCTGTCGCTTCCCGGTCAGCTCACCCGTCTCGTCGCTCATTTCGACAGGCCGGGTGGCTACGTCTGGCATTGCCACATCGTCACTCATGAGGACTACGACATGATGCGGAAATTCCAGGTGACACCGAATTCGTAATTCTGACGACTCGCCGCCCGTCGGGGAGGGGATCCGCCGCCCGACGGGCGGCTGTGCACCAGTTCGTTTGTGCTCTCGGCACAGGGCGGGTCGAGAACTCTGATCTAGCGGCATATGGCGTGGGTCACACCTGGTCCATATGGTTCTCACGAAGCTCCTCCGCAGCTCGGATCGAGGATCCCCACCCCGGCTCGGGTATCGATGTCTGCGAGTCGGAAGCCTCGGTCGGCGCGAACGGGCCTGTCTCCGTTCGGAATCCGGCACAGACGAAACCCAGTTCGGTTCAACAGCCGGATTCCACCTCAGTCAAGGATTGCTATGAGTTTCACAAAACCGGAACTGCCGGACGTCGATCTCGAGACCTTCGAGAAGAAGCCACACCTCGAGCGGATGAAGATCCTGTCGCAGCACTGGGCTGAGTACGGCTTCGGCACACCTTGGGCGATCCCCCTGCTCTACGTGGTGAAGATCGCGCTGTACCTCTTCCTCGGTGTCGTGTTCGCCAGCTTCACCGCTGGATTCGGTGGATTCTGGGATGTCGCGTCTTTCTGGACAGAGCCGATCTTCTACCAGAAGATGCTGCTGTGGACGATGCTGTTCGAGGTTCTCGGTCTCGGCGCGTCGTCCGGTCCGCTCGCCTTCCGGTTCACGCCACCGATCGGCGGCTTCCTGCATTTCGCGCGTCCGAACACCCTTCGGATGCCGCCCTGGCCCGGAAAGATCCCGTTCACCCGGGGAACGGCCCGGACTTGGTTCGATGTCGCGCTGTATGTCGGCATCGTCGCCAACCTGGTGATCCTCCTACTTTCGGACGGGGTCGCCAAGGAGGGCCAGCCGGCCGACAGCGTCGGGCTCCTCGATCCTCGGCTGCTGTGGCCGTTGATCGTGATGCTCGTGGTCATTGGCCTCCGTGACAAGATCGTCTTTCTCATTGCGCGGAGCGAGCAGTACTGGGTGGCCGCGATATTCTTTGCCGTTCTGCCCTACGTCGACATGATCGTTGCGCTCAAGCTCATCGTGTGCACCGTGTGGTTTTGGGCAGCGTTCTCCAAGCTCGGCCGGCACTTCAGCTTTGTGGTTACGGCGATGCTCAGCAACGCCCCGTGGCTCCGGTCTCCTCGGATGAAGCGCAAGCTGTACCGGAACTTCCCCGACGACCTCCGGCCCTCGAAGCTTGCCGCGGTGGTGGCGCATCAGGGCACCGTCATCGAATTCGCGGTTCCGCTGATCCTGCTGTTCTCGACGAACCGGACGCTGACTCTCGTCACGATCGCGGGAATCGTGTTCTTCCATCTAGTGATCGCCTCGATGTTCCCGCTGGCGGTTCCCCTGGAGTGGAACGTCTTCTACTGCCTCAGCGCGATTTGGCTGTTCGGCCTTCATATGCCACCCGAGTTCGGCGTCACCGCCGTTTCTCCGCTTCTGCTCGCACTGCTCGTCGGTGGGTTGTTCTTCTTCCCGATCCTCGGCAACCTTCGACCGGACAAGATCTCGTTCCTTCCTTCGATGCGGTACTACGCAGGCAACTGGGCAACGACTCAATGGGCGTTCCGCAAGGGCACTGAATCTCGCCTGAACACTCACATCGTCAAGGCTGCCCCCACCCAGATCGAGCAGCTCACTCCGCTGTACGGCCGGGAGGTCGGGGAGATCCTCCTGCAGAAGACCGTTGCGTGGCGTTCGTTGCACAGCCAGGGCCGCGCCCTCAGCACGCTGATTGGGCGAAACGTCGATTCGTACGAGAACTACGACATCCGCGAGGGCGAACTCGTCGCCGGTGCGCTCCTCGGTTGGCAGTTCGGTGACGGGCACGTACACAACCAGCAGTTCATGAAGGCCATCCAGGAGCGGTGCGGGTTCGCCCCGGGTGAAGTCATCGTCGCCTACGTCGAGTCCCAGCCGATCCATGTCGCGCGGCAGCAATACCGCGTGTACGACCTCGCTCTCGGCGAGATCGAACGAGGCTATGTCGAACTGTCCGACATCATCACGCCGCAGCCCTGGCTCGAGTCGGGTCCGGTTCCCGTAACCTCGACACGGACCGAGGAAAACTCCTCCGGTTGGTCGGCAACTGTCCAGAAGGAATCGTCGAAACAATGACGACGGCGGTAGTGGTCGGGGCGGGTCCGAACGGTCTCGCCGCGGCCATCACGCTCGCCCAGCGGGGCATCGAGGTGACAGTGCTCGAAGCCGCGGAGACTATCGGCGGCGGGACAAGGTCCACCGAGCGCATCCTCCCCGGGCTGTTGCACGACGATGGTGCCGCGGTGCATCCCATCGGGCTCGCGTCTCCGTTCTTCCGTAGCCTCAACCTTCCCGCGCACGGGGTGGAGTGGGGTTGGCCGGAGGTGGATCTCGCCCATCCCCTCGACGGTGGTCGCGCCGGCGCGATGCTGGCGTCGCTGGACGCGACCACCGGGCACCTGGGCCCGGACGCGGGGCGTTGGCGCAGGCTGTTCGGCCCCCTGGCCAGGGGGTTCGACGACCTTGCAGGTGAGGTCCTGCAACCGCTGCTGCACCTGCCGCGGCATCCCGTGCGTCTGGCACGGTTCGGGTCGGCCGCTCTGCTTCCCGCAGATGTGCTGGGACGCATATGGCGGACCGAGGAAGCAGCCGCCTTGTTCGCAGGCAATGCCGCCCACGGGTGGCGCCCACTCAGCCGACCGGCGACCTCTGCATTCGCGCTCATGTTCACGGCGATCAGTCACCGCTACGGCTGGCCGGTCGTCAGGGGCGGTTCCATACGCTTGGCCGAGGCCCTGGCGAAGGTGCTCACCGATCTGGGCGGCCGAATCGAGACGGGTAACCGGGTGCGGTCTCTGCACGAGGTTCGCTCCGCCGACGTCGTGATGCTCGATCTCGAACCGGGAGCGGTCGCCGATCTGGCCGGTGACGAGCTTCCAACGTCGGTGCAGCGCGCCTACCGGCGGTTTCGTCGGGGTCCGGCCGCCTTCAAGGTGGATTTGGCGATCGAGGGCGGAGTCCCGTGGCGGGACGAGTTCAGCGGTCGCGCCGGCACCGTTCACGTGTGCGGATCCGCCGCCGAGGTTGCCGCCGCTGAAAGCTCGATCAACAACGGTCACATGCCGGAACGTCCGTTCGTTCTCGTCGCGCAGCAGTACCTTGCCGATCGGCAGCGCTCTGTCGGTGACGTTCACCCGGTCTACGCATATGCGCACGTACCGCACGGCTACACCGGCGATGCAACGGAGGCGGTCATCGCGCAACTCGAACGATTCGCACCGGGCACGCGTGATCGCATCGTCGGTCTCCATACCCGCAGTCCCGGCGATCTCCAGCGACACAACTCGAACCTCGTCGGTGGCGACATCATCGGCGGGGCGAACACGCTAGCCCAGGTGGCGACGCGTCCGCGCATCACCACCAATCCGTACTACGTCGGAATCCCTGGCGTGTTCATGTGCTCGGCATCGACGCCGCCGGGCGCCGGCGTGCACGGAATGTGCGGCCACAACGCCGCCCTGTCCGCACTCGACAGGATCGCAAGAGATCGATGACTTCGATCTTCGTTGATTGGGAGCCGGGAGACGAGGCGGCGGCCGCACGCATAGCCGCGTCCATTTTGCCTCACCGCGAGGAGTTCATCGCCTACCTTTTCGATGCGACCGCGAGAGGCGTTCCGGAGCTGGTGCGCGACCATGACCAGCGCACCCTCCTGTTTGCCAGTATCGCGGAGAATACGGTTGTCTTCATCTCGTCCCTGCAAGACGGCGGGGATCCCTCGGTTGAGCCGGCGCCCCCCGGAGCGCTCGCTTTCGCGAAGGAACTGGCCCGCAAGGACGTTTCCTTGGCCGCGCTCCTACGCGCCTACAGGATTGGCCAGGCCAGGTTCACGGCGTTGTGTCTCGACTCGGCCAGCGAGACGGAAGACATCGACGACCTCACCGCCTTGCGGATCGTCGTCGGCAAGCTGGCAGCGTTCATCGACCACATCTGCGAGGAAGTGGCGCGCGCATACGAAGCCGAACGTGAACGCTGGGTCTCGAGCCGGAGCGGGCTGACCCAACATCTGGTGAGGCGTCTGCTCGACGGTACCGCGGAGGACACAGCCGAGGCGCAGAAGGCTCTCGGATACGACCTGTCCGGCACTCACATGGCGATCGACATCTGGGTTCCCCCTCCCGGTCCCGGTGAGTCCGACTCGCTCGAGCAGGCACGCCAGCTCATCGAATCGATATCACCGCAAAGCTCGACGATCTCGATTCCGACCGGTGAATCCTGTCTGTGCGTGTGGATTTCGTTCGATCAGGTGCCCGCCGGGTTCGTCGAAATGCTCAGGTCGACAGTTGACGCGTCGGACCTGTCGATGCAAGTGGTGGTGGGCCGGGCGGTCCCGGGGACGCAGGGCTTCCAGAAGACCTATCGGCAAGCAAGCCGGCTGCGGTCGCTGGCCGGATCGGCAATGCCGAAACCACCGAAAGTGCTCACCTACAACGATATTGCGCCGATCGCGATGCTCGCGGACGATCTCGGCGAGGTGCAGGCATTCGTCACCGAGGTGCTCGGGGCGCTCGCGGTCGACACGGCGCGCTCGGAGGAGCTTCGCGAGACCCTGCGGATCTACCTGCGCTGCCACCGAAGCCTGGCTGCCACTGCAGAGTTGATGTCTTTGCACCGCAACACGGTTCGATATCGCATTCACCAGATAGTCGAGGAGTTCGGACACCTGATCGACCGGACCGATCACTACCGCCTGATCTCGGCGCTCGAGATCTGCCGCTGGTACGGGCGCAGTGTCCTCGACGCACCCGCACTTGCCAATCCCGAATAGACGTCGGCCACTCTCCTGTTCCGGTCGGGCTGACCGACCAGGAAAACACGTTGTTCGACGCCGCAACCGGGCGTACGGTCGCCTTGACTGCGGGCAAGGTTGGGGAGTCCGAACAAGCAGGCGGCGCGGTGGGATCTATATGTGTATGACCTTCGCGTTCGCTACACGCGCCCGGCAAGAAGGAACCTACGTGCGAGGGGCGGTACCGCGGAGCGGTGTCCCTGGAGCCGAAGGTTGTCGGGAGTTCGCGACAACCTCGATGCCTGCATCCCGCGGTTGTAGAACTGAGGTAAGAACATCGATCGGAGAGGAACAGTGACACCCACCAGGACCGGCCGGAAGCTGTTGAGCTGGGCGAGCCAGATCGAGGGCGGCACCCTGGCGCAGGCATGTGAGACCGCTTCCATGTCGTTCGTCTACCCTCACGTGGCGCTGATGCCGGACGCGCACCTGGGGAAGGGCGCGGCGGTGGGAACGGTGATCCCCACCCGCGGCGCGGTGATCCCGGCCGCTGTCGGGGTCGACATCGGATGCGGAATGATCGCTGCCCGAACCCAGTTCGATGTCGGTGACGTCGAGCGTGTTCGGAGCGGCGGCCGAGCACTACACGCGCTGCGTACCACGATCGAGGCCTCGATCCCTTTGTCTCCCGGCAACTACAATCTTGCCACCTCCCTCGGAAAGTGGTTCGCGGAAAAGAAGATCGCCGAGTTGGAGGAGCGGGCGGAGAAGGACGGGGTCGACCTGTCCCATTCCCCGCGCTGGCGCCAGCAGTTGGGCTCTCTCGGCGGTGGGAACCACTTCATCGAGTTGTGCCTCGACGAGCAGGACCGCGTGTGGTTGTTCCTCCATTCCGGCAGCCGGGGAGTGGGGAACAAGATCGCCCAGAAGCACATCAAGATCGCACAGGATCGGTGCCGCAGGTGGCATATCGAGTTGCCCAACCGAGATCTCGCGTACCTCGCGGAGGACACGCCTGAGTTCGGGGACTACATCCGCGAGTTGCGGTGGGCGCAGCGCTTCGCCTACCTCAATCGGGCCGAGATGATGGACCGCTTCGCTGCGGTGTTCGGGGAGTGGATCGGCGACCCGGTTCGGGAAACGGAGCGGATCAACTGCCACCACAACTACACCGAGCAGGAGGAGCACTACGGAGAGACGGTCTGGCTCACCCGCAAGGGCGCCGTCGACGCTCACGAGGGTGTCGCCGCGGTGATCCCGGGCTCCATGGGGACGCGCTCGTACGTCGTGGTCGGCAAGGGCAGCAAGTCGGGACTGTGCTCGGCTCCGCACGGGGCCGGACGCCGATTCTCCCGCACGGAGGCACGACGGCGGTTCACGGTCGCGGACCTGGCCCAGCGGATGCGGGGGATCGAATACCGCCACGGAGCCGAGTGGGTCGACGAGATTCCGGACGCCTACAAGGACATCGACGTCGTGATGGACGACGCCCGGGATCTCGTGGAGGTCCGTCACGAATTGCGACAGATTCTCAACGTCAAGGGCACTTAGGGGCCACAGCACCATAGGGCCACAGAATGACCAGAACACCCCGGGACCGGTCCCGGGGTGTTCTGTCGTGACAGAGCCTTGGTGCTCAGCTGAACTCGAAGGTGCTGCCGAAGTCCAGGAAAGTGTCGATAACCCTGGGTCCGAACAGCACGGCGAGCAGCAAGGGGGATAGCGAGTCGAGATTCAGGTTGAGGTTGGTGTTCATCGTGACCTTTCACGGGCGGTGCCGTCCGGTGCGTTATGCGATCGAAATATAGCGCACAGTGTGGGGCGACAGAAGGGACTTGGAGGTGGAATCTGGACATCCATCCAAATGGTCGGGGACGGCTCGCGTCCGCGTGCCGGAGGGGAGATAGCTCGGCCTCCTGTACGAACACCGACGGTTTGATCGGTACGCGACCGTGCGGTTCGCTGGTCACATGGGATTCAGCCGTGCCGAACTCGAGTCGTTCCGGGACGCGGAGGTTCCGGACCTGATCGGTCCGGACTGCCGTCTGTTGTTCGTCGGCGTCAACCCCGGACTGTGGACGGCCGCGACCGGTGCGCACTTCGCCCGTCCCGGGAACCGCTTCTATCCGGCGCTGCAGCGTGCCGGGATCATTGACCGCCCGATCGATCCCACCGCGGGAATGTCGGCTGCGGACCGGGGTCTGCTGGTGTCCCGCGGCGTCGGTATCACCAATCTCGTCCCGCGCGCGACAGCTCGGGCCGACGAGCTGACCCCCGCCGAGCTCCGCGCGGGTGGCGCGAGACTGCGCGTTCTGGTCGCGGAGCTGCGCCCCCGTGTGGTCGCGGTCGCAGGGATCACTGCCTATCGGGCAGCGTTCGGAGCGCGAAAGGCCTCGAAGGGACGCCAGTCCGAGGACTTCGAGGGTGCGGAACTGTGGGTGGTGCCCAACCCCAGCGGCCTCAACGCCCACGACACCGTCGACTCGCTCGCCGAGGCGTACCGCGCGGCGGCGGTCGAGGCTGGCGTGGTGCCGGCCTGACGACACGACATAGCCCATTCATGCCGTGTGAGCGTCGTCGCTGGGACACACTCCGAACATGGAGGCACCAGCTCAAGCGCGCAGCGTCGAGGTGATGACGGGTGGCTGACGACGGAGCGGCAAAGCCCTTGTTCGTGACCGACTCGCTTGCGGCGGCGATGCTCGTGGTCGCGTTCCTGGCAGTGCTGTTCTTCGAGTTCAGGATCGGGCGAACTCACCCGAGTTCCGGCTCGGCTCGAGACTTGCGGACGGGCGTCGTCGTCGGGCTAGGGCTCGCGACCGCGTATCTGGGCGGTGCGGCTGTGAGTGTCCTGTCCTCGAAGACCGTGATCAGCGACGACGCCTGGTGGTACTTCTGGGCTGGTCTGACCGTGGCTCTTGTGGGACAGGCGTTGCGGCTCCGAGCGGTCCACGAACTGGGGGCGTCGTTCACGTTCTGGGTACAGACGGTGCCGGGGCAGCGGGTCGTCGATACCGGTCTGTACCGCCGAATTCGGCACCCGTCGTACACGGGCGCATTGGTGTGTGCGTTTGGATTTACAGTCGCATATACGAATTGGCTTTCGCCGCTGACGGTGCTCGCGCTCGCAGCCGCGTACGTCGTCCGCATCTCGTACGAGGAGCGAGTGCTCATGGAGGGATTGGGCGAGCCGTATCGCCAGTACATGCGCCGGACGAAGCGGCTCGTTCCGTTCGTGCTGTGAACCAAACCGAAGGCCCGGCAGAGTGAATACTCCACCGGGCCTACAGGTTTCGGGTGGGATTCGCGTCAGTTCACAGGCCGGGGCGTTTGCCGACTGTCAACGTGACCTCACCGGTGTGGGCGAAGAAGTCGTTGCCCTTGTCGTCGACGACGATGAACGCGGGGAAGTCCTCCACCTCGATCTTCCAGACTGCCTCCATGCCGAGTTCGGGGTACTCGATGACCTCGACCTTCTTGATGCAGTCCAGGGCCAGACGAGCGGCGGGGCCGCCGATGGAACCGAGGTAGAAGCCGCCGTACGTGGAGCATGCGTCGGTGACCTGCTTGGAGCGGTTTCCCTTGGCCAGCATGATCATCGACCCGCCCGCGGCCTGGAACTGTTCGACGTAGGAATCCATGCGTCCGGCCGTGGTCGGGCCGAACGAGCCCGACGCCATCCCGTCCGGAGTCTTGGCCGGGCCGGCGTAGTAGACCGGATGGTTCTTGAGGTATTCCGGCATGTCCTCGCCGGCGTCGAGGCGCTCCTTGATCTTCGCGTGCGCGATGTCGCGGGCGACGACCAGCGGTCCGGTCAGTGACAGGCGGGTCTTGACCGGGTGCTTGGACAGCTCGGCGAGGATCTCCGGCATCGGTTTGGTGAGGTCGACCTTGACGGCGGCGCCCTTGCCGGTGCCCGAGACGCCGTCGGTCTCCGCGTCGAGTTGGCTGTCGGTGATCTCCGGCAGGAACCGACCGGGATTGAACTCGAGCTGCTCGAGGAAGACGCCCTCGGGGGTGATCTTCGCCTTGGCCTGGCGGTCCGCGGAGCACGAGACGGCGATCGCGACAGGCAGCGACGCACCGTGGCGGGGGAGACGGATGACTCGCACGTCGTGGCAGAAGTACTTGCCGCCGAACTGCGCACCGATGCCGATCTTCTGGGTGAGTTCGAAGACCTGCTTCTCGAGCTCGAGGTCGCGGAAGCCCCGGCCGGTGATCGCGCCCTCGGTGGGCAGCTCGTCCAAGTAGTGCGCCGACGCGTACTTCGCGGTCTTGAGAGCAAACTCGGCGGACGTGCCGCCGACGACGATCGCCAGGTGGTACGGCGGGCAGGCCGCCGTACCGAGCGAGCGGATCTTGGCCTCGAGGAACTGCATCATCGAGTCCGGGTTCAGGATGGCCTTGGTCTCCTGGTACAGGTACGACTTGTTGGCCGATCCGCCGCCCTTGGCCATGAAAAGGAACTTGTAAGAGTTCTCGTGGCCCTTCGCGGTGTCCGCGTAGAGCTCGATCTGCGCAGGCAGGTTGTTGCCGGTGTTCTTCTCCTCCCACATGGTGAGGGGAGCATTCTGTGAGTAGCGCAGGTTCAGCCTGGTGTACGCGTCGTACACGCCGCGTGCGATCGATTCCTCGTCGTCGCCGGGGGTGAGCACCTGCTGCCCGCGCTTGCCCATCACGATCGCGGTGCCGGTGTCCTGGCACATCGGCAGCACGCCTGCGGCGGCGATGTTCGCGTTCTTCAGCAGGTCCAGCGCGACGAACTTGTCGTTGTCGGAGGCCTCGGGATCGTCGAGGATGCTCGCGACCTGCTCGAGATGGTCGGTACGCAGGTAGTGGGAGATGTCGTGGAGTGCCGTCTCAGTGAGCAGGCGCATGGCCTCGGGCTCGACCTTCAGGAAGGTGCGTCCGTCGGGCCCTTCGACGGTGGACACCCCCTCCGTGGTGAGTAGTCGGTACTCGGTGGGGTCTTCACCGATCGGCAGCAGGTCCTCATAGAGGAATTCGGCCATCATCTCTCCCTAGTGCGGTTGGGCGGCGCCCATGGGTCGTCGAATCGCTGCGCTGCCAGGTCGTTTACCCCGAGTGCGGATCCGTCGGCGGGTGCGCAACTCCGGCCGCTGCAGCCACGGCAAATGCCGTCGCACGCAACCTACGAGTCTTTGCGCCCACTCACGTTATAGACCGGGCGTGTTGCGGCTCCGGGCACCCCTGTTCGCCGGAGCGTCATAGTGACGGTTCGTTCCTGAGGCCGATGAGTCGTCGGAACCAACAACTGGTACGTGCGAATACGTCAGATCGATCACCGGTGGACGCCGGCTCGGAACCCGCGCTCACGGTCATGGCGGCGTTCGCTCAGTTCGAGCGCAACTCGCTGAAACAGCCTGGTCAGAACGTTTCCGGATCCCACACGTAGAACGGCAGCGTCGCCCAGGTCAGGAAGGGCACATTGCTCACACTGGCGGCGCTCCCCATCTGGCCCAGCTGGTTGTCGAGGGTGTGCCTGTTACCCCACGGGTCAACCTGATAAGCGGAGCTGAAACCCTTCCACGCGGCACAGTAGATGTCGGCCGTGCCGAAGGGACTGAGCACGACATTCGGCTTGTACAGCGCTGGATCCCACGGCGCTGGCGGCGCCCACTGCGGCACGGGCTCCCATGGGAGCCGGAACCTGTCACTGCAAGGCTCGTACGTCGACATCCCGAAACCGAGCTCCTCCGCGGTCGCTGTAGGCGCGGAAATAGTGCCCATCCCAACGGCCAGCAGTACACCAGCGACAACGAAGCCCAATCGCTTCATCCGATCGTCCCCCCAAGCACGTAGTAGTTGGTCTGTTTGTCGTGTATGGGGTAGCCGGTGTTACTCGAGTTGGGTGTCCGTGTCGCTTTTCTGGCCCTTCAGGACGTGGATTCCACGCCGCTCCCAGATCTGCGCGACCCGGTCGACGTCGCCGGACGATGACTCACGCCGTTTCCTCAGTCGCGTGCAGATCCACTTATTGTCAACGGATTTCCAGGGGCGGGTGCGCATCCGGTGTTCGGGTGGTACCACACACGGCTCGGGGGAGAGGGCGTCGCCGCGAGACACCCGAGGCCGCTTGCGTACCCAAGTGAACGTTGCTAGCTTCTGGGTCTCGGGGTGTCGATAGACCCGAGTTCGGCACGGGGGGCTGCTAATTCACGGAGGCTCTACCGGGTCGACTGCTGCCCAACTTCAGGAGGAGTTTTCGTGATTCGTTCCATTCGGAAGCCGTTGATCGTCGCCGCCACGACTGTCGGAGTCGTTGCTGGTGGGTTCGGTGCCACCCAGGCGAGCGCCATGCCGTCGGACGCCGGCATCCAGGCGGTATCCGACGTGACAGTGGCGGCAGCGGCCGCCGACAACGGCTCGCTCGACGGCAACTCTGTGCTCGGCTCGCTCGCAACCATTGTTGCGGCACCGTTCATGATCGCTGGTACGGGCAGTGTCATGGGCAGCATGTTCGGGTACTGCTTCTTCCTCGATCCCAATAACTGCATGCCGACGTTCGAGGGGTGATGATTCCCACCCGGTGAGTCGGCGGCAGGTCATCGCAGAGTGACCCTATCCGGGATGATCATTCGGGTGGCGACGCCTAGGGGGCGTCCTGTTCGCGCGCGCAGTGTTGTTCGAGTCTCTGTCAACCGCTCGACGTCGCCGAGCGTTGTGGGCGCACCCCACCTATCGTGTATGAATCATCTTGGTAGCGAAGCAGTTTCGATACTTGCGTGCCCTAGTGAACGTTGTTAACTTCATGTGCCTCGGGGTGTCGATAGACCCGAGTTCGGCACGGGGGGCTGTCAATTCACGGAGGCTCACCGAGTCGATTGCTGGCCAACTTCAGGAGGATTTTGTCATGGACCCACTCGGAACGCTGTCGGCACGTCTCGTCAGCTCGGTACTTGCCTTGGTAGTTGCCCCGATCTTCATGATCGGATCAACCGCCGGCGTTCTCCCGTTCGCCCTCAGCGCCGAGCTCGGCCTCGGCCTCTGATCGAAGGCCAAGCCCCGCACTATTGGGCAGGTCTACACGGTCGTCGCAACGCTCTCGGCTTGGAGGTTGCGGCGACCGTGTCGTTTTCGCGGGACCGTGCTCGGTTCCGTTCTGACAGTGGCGGTGTCGTCGTGGTGTCGAGAACCGAGGCGGCGGCGGGCGCTATTCGAGTCTCAGTCAACCTTGCGGTGCCGTCGGGTGTTACGACACATCCCTCTCTTCGTGGGTGACTCCTGCTGGTGTCAATGGATTTCAGGTCCAGGGTGCGCATTCGGTGTTCGGGTGGTATCGGCCACATGCCTCAGAGGCGAGGGCGTAGCTGAGACACGCTCGAGACCGCTTGTGGGCGCGAATGAATGTTTGATAGCTTCTGCGCCTCGGGTCGTTGGTAGGCCCGAGTTCGGCACGGGGGGCTGTCAATTCACGGATGCTCTACCGGGTCGATTGCTGCCCAACTCGAGGAGGAGTTTCGTGATTCGTTCCATTCGGAGGCCGTTGATCGTCGTCGCCGCGACTGTCGGAGTCGTTGCTGGTGGGTTCGGTGCCACCCAGGCGAGCGCCGCGCCGCCGGAGGCGAGCATCCAGGCGGTGTCCGAGCCGACACCGGCCGCCGACACCGGCTCGCTCGAGGCGCTCGACGGGTACCCCACCCTGAGCCCGCTCGGCTCTGTAGTGGTCCCGCCCCTACTCATTGGGTTCTCTGCGTTGGTGGGCAGTAGCATGATCTACTGCGTGATTACCCAGTGCTATCTGATGGACGAGGTCGGCGAGTGAACGGCTGGTCCAGCGTCTGATCGGAGGCCAAGCCCCGCGTGCGTCGGCGGCTTCACGCGGTCGTCGCAAGCTCTCGCGATGCGGGAGGTTGCGACGACCGTGTCGTTTTCACAGGAATGTGGTCGATTCCTTTCTCACAGTGATGGTGTCGTCGTGGTGCCGAGAAACGGTACGGCGACGATACGGGATCCTTGGTGCCACGGATCATGCGACGGATGACTGGTCGAGGAGGGCAAGGCGTGCTTGGGGAGCGGAGACAGAACGCCGAGTGTTGCGGTAAGCCTCTCTAGGTCGTGCGTGAATCAGCCTAGCACCAGTGGATTTCACGGCCAGTGCGCGTTCGGTATCCGGGTGGTATTGGCCACGCGACTCGCGGGTGAGCGTGTGGCCGCGACGCGCGCGAGACCTTTTGCGGACACGAACGAACGTTTGATAGCGTCTGCGCCTCGGGTCGTCGATTGACCCGAGTTCGGCACGGGGGGACCGTCAATTCACGGAGGCTCTACCGGGTCGATTGCTGACCAATTTCAGGAGGAGTTTCGTGATCCGATCCATTCGGAAGCCGTTGATCGTCGTGGCCGCGACTGTCGGACTCGTTGCTGGGGGGTTCGGCGCCACCCAGGCGAGCGCCGCACCGTCGGAACCGGGCATGGAGGCGGTGTCCGACCTGACACCGCCGCCACCGGGCACCCAGTCGCTCGAGGCGCTCGTGTATGACCCTGTTCTGGGCTCTGTAGTGGCCCCCGTAGTGGGTTTGGCCGCAGGGACTGCGTTCATATCTTTCCTCAGCGTTAGCTTGGGGTATTGCTTGAGTGCTCAAGGCGGCGAAGGCGCCTGTTGGGGCGAGGGAGTTTGGATTGAGTGAACGACTGTTCAGCGCCTGACTGAAGGCCATGCCCGCGTTTGTCGGCGGGTCCGCGCGGTCGTCGCAGCCCCCTCGGTGTGGGGGTCGCGGCGGCCGTGCCGTTTCACCGGCCGGCGCTTGGTTCGCTGATCAGTCCGCACGGTTGGTCGGTTCCGGTGTGCCGGTGACGATGCCGCTGTCGTTCACAACTGTTGTGCAGAGTCTGCGTTTCGGTCACGGAGTATGTCGAGAATGGCTGCGGCTTGGAATTTGTCCGGGCACTGCATCGCCGGTCGTCGCAACGGCACCCAGGAAACAGCCGGAGGTCGCGGCGTGGGTGTGGGCAAGCTCACCGCACGTCCTTCGTTGGGCAGGCGTACGCTCGCTGGAAATAACGGACAGGTTACGATCAGTGGTTCTCTCGGTGCCGGGTGGATCGCAGAGAACTGGAGCTGCTCAGCGCATGATCCTTGCCACTCAGACCGCGGGAGCCGGATCCTCGACGGGTATTCACCGGATTCGCGTGTGGCACGCTTGGCTCGACGTGGCCGTTGTGGTGGTTGTGCTGGTTGCGACCAACCTGATCGCGCACTTCACGACCGTCTGGGCGAGCATCGCGACGGTCCCGATCGCTGCCGCCACCCTCGTCATGTTGAGCCGTCGTCGAGGACTCGCCTGGTCGGAATTGGGGCTGTCCCCAAGGCACTGGCGCAAGGGGACGCTCTACTCCCTGGCATCCATGGGCATCGTGCTCGCCGTCATCGGGATCGGCATCGCCCTTCCCATCACGCGCCCGTTCTTCATGGCCGACCGATACGCCACCATCTCCGGTGCCCTCATCGCGTCGATGATCGTCATCCCGCTCCAGACGGTGATCCCCGAGGAACTCGCCTTCCGGGGCGTGCTGCACGGGACTCTGTCCCGTGTCTCCGGTGTCCGCGGAGTGTTCGCGGCCGGCTCCCTGCTCTTCGGGCTGTGGCACATCGCCTCGTCCTTGGGGCTGACGACGGGTAATCGTGGATTGACGGAGATCCTGGGTGGAGGACCGCTCGGGCAGGCGCTCGGCATTGCTGGTGCCGTCGCCGCGACAGCAGTCGCCGGTTTCGTCTTCACGTGGCTGCGCCGCCGCAGCGGGAGCCTGCTGGCGCCGATCGCGCTGCACTGGTCGCTCAACGGCGCCGGTGCGCTTGCCGCCGCGCTCGTGTGGCATGCCAGTATCGGCTGACCGGGGTATTCGGAGATACAGACTCGAGCACGGACGCGCTCCTTCGAGGTCTGCGCGAGGTCAGAGGGCCCGCGACCAGTATTCGCTGACGAGGTCCTGTCCGAAGTGGTGTTCGGGCTCTCGGCGGTCGATTTGGAATCCCGACTTGGCGTAGATCCTTCGCGCGGCCTCGAGTACCTCGATGGTCCACAGCATGATTCGGTTGTACTCGGATTGTTTGGCGAAACGAAGGCTCTCCTGCACCAACCGCGTACCCACTCCCATATTGCGGGCCGACGGATCGACGAACAGTAGGCGCAGCTGAGCAGTGGCTACCTGATCGGTCGCGATGCAGAACACGCAGCCGATCCGTTCGCCGTCCAGCTCGGCAATCCACGCCGCTTCGCGACTGCCGCGCCGTTCGGCGAAGTCGGCGACGATCTTGGTTACGGTCACCTCCAGCGTTGCGTCCCACTGGTACTCGCTGGCGTAGATGGAACCGTGGCGCTCGATGACCCAGCCCAAGTCGCCAGGATCCGGTGCGCGGAGGACGAAATCCGGAGATCGCGCCTGCTTGCCCAGCGCACGGCGGATCCGCGCCATTGCCTCGACGAGCTCCCGGCGCTGTGTCCGTCCTAGTGAGGACAGCAACGCATCGGCTGCGCGGTCCCGCGCGGTGTCGAGCTTGGCGAGAGAGTCCCGACCAGCCTGCGTCAGGACGACGCGTTGGCCAAGGCGTTCGGTGACCGGTGCCTCGCTGTCGACAAGTCCAGCGTCGGCGAACCTGGTGAGCTCGTCCAGAACAGACGCTTCGGTGGGGCTGAACGGAGCGCCGGCCGGCGCGACTGGCTCCAGCCCAACGGCCCGCGTGTAGAAGCGGTTGAACTCTCGGACTTCGGAAACCAACGGGTCGAGCGGGGCCATATCCGCCACTGTCGACTTGCCGTATGCGGCTGTCAAACAAGTGTTATGGAAGGTATGCGGCTGTCAACCAAGTGTTATGGATGTTATGGATGCGTGTCGCAATTTGTTCCGCCCGTGTCACGCATCGGGGCGCGGCGCGAACTCCCTTCGGAGCAACTCTCCGCAGTCGTCGAGGTCCGGAGAAGGAATCGTCGCGCCGACCGAATCCCACGTCCCGAACTTGAGCGGTGTTCCCGTAACGTCGAACCCGCCAACGTTTTTGATCATGCCGCGTACCGCGATCTGGTCGAGTTTGCAGGTGTCCTCGATGTTGAGGACCATTCCGACCGGCACGCCCGCATCGACCAGCCGGCTGCGCCAGGTTTCGCAGGTGTCGGTGCTCAGCACCTTCTCCATCGCGGCCTTCAGGTCGGCGTGGTTGGCACACCGGTTGACGTTGGTGGCGAACCGCGCGTCGGCCGGGAGGTGCGTCAGGCCCATTGCATTGCACAAGGTTTCGAACAGACGGTCGTTGCCGACGGCGATCGCGATCGGTCGATCGCTGCATTCGAACGTGTCGAACGGGTACATGAACGGGTGCCGGTTGCCCAGGCGCGTCGGGCGCACGCGGCGCCCGAGCACGTCCATCAGGCACTGTTGCATCAACACGAAGGTGCTGTCGAGCATCGCGATGTCCACGGTCGTCCCGCGGCCGGTACGTTCCCTCGCGACGAGGGCGGTGACGACGCCGCAGTAGCCCATGATCCCCCCGGCAATGTCCGAGATCGACGTGCCCACCCGGGTCGGGCGACCATCCGGCCAACCGGTGGCGTCCATGATTCCCGACAGGGCTTGGACAACCGTGTCGTAGGCCGGTTCCTGGTGCATCGGGCCGGACTGGCCGAACCCGGAGATCGAGCACACGATCAGTCGGGGATGCTGCGCGACGAGGTCGTCGGGCGCAAGGCCGAGCCCGGCCATCACTCCGGGGCGGAAGTTCTCGACCACCACGTCGGCGTGCTTGATCATCGACCGGACCAGCGCCATGTCGTCCGGATCCTTCAGGTCCACTGCGATGCTCTCCTTGCCGACATTCGCCAGCCGGTAGTACTCGGAGGTGCCGTCGTCGGCGAACGGGCCCATCTGACGGGTGTCGTCGCCGATGCCCGGTCGTTCGATCTTGATGATCCGAGCGCCCGCGTCGGCGAGCATCCGGGTGCAGGTCGGCCCGGCGAGCACCCGGGTGAAGTCGACGACCGTAATCCCTTCGAGTGCTTGTGGTTTGGTGGGATCGAGGTATCCGCCGGGATCGTGTTCGGTCATGGTTCCTCCTCGCGGGCCAGTCGATTCAGCTTCTGCAGGTGGCCACTCTCGGTGCCGACGGCTGGGTCGATCACGCAGTCGATCAACGCCGGCGCCGCGGTGGTGAGTGCCGACCGGAGCGCCGCCGCTACGTGGGCCGGGGTCTCGGCGTGGTATCCGACGCCGCCGAATGCCTCGATCAACGTGTCGTACCGACTCGAGTGCAGCAGCACCGTCGGTGCCGGGTCGTCGGAGTGGGCGTTGATCTCGTCGCCGCGATAGACCCCGCCGTTGTTGAACACGATCACGACGACCGGCAGTTTGTACCTGCAGACCGTCTCGATCTCCATGCCGCTGAAGCCGAACGCGCTGTCTCCCTCGATCGCTACTACGGGCTCGCCCGTCTCCACGGCTGCGGCGATCGCGTACCCGAGGCCGACGCCCATCACGCCCCAGGTCCCGGCGTCGAGCCGGTGCCGGGGTGCGTAGATCGGAATGATGTTGCGCGCGCTGTCGAGGGTGTTCGCGCCCTCGCTGACGACGATCGCATCACGGTGGTCGTCGAGGACGTCTCGGATCGCCCGCAGCGCGACAGCGAAGTTCATCGGGTGCACGTCGGCGTGCAGCTGCGCGTCCATTCTCTTGACGTTCGCTCGCTTGCTTGCCTCGATCTGCTCCCGCCACTCGGGCACCGGGGCGATACGGCTCCGGCGGACTGCCGCGAGCAGTGCGGCCGCCGAGGAAGCGATGTCCCCGAGTACCGGTGCCTCGATCGGGCGGTTGCTGTCGAACTCGGCTGCGCAGATGTCGAGTTGGATGAACCGTGCATCCGCCGACCACCGCGGTGGTCGCCCGTGGTCGAGCAGCCAGTTCAAGCGCGCACCGACCAGGACCACGACGTCGGCGTCGGCGAGCACCAGCGATCGTGCGGCCGCCGCCGACTGGGGATGGTCGTCAGGCAGAAGTCCCTTGGCCATCGACATCGGTAGGAACGGCGCACCCGTCGCTTCGACGAGCTCGCGGATCACGGCGTCGGCGCGCGCGTAGGCGGCTCCCTTACCGAGAACGATCAGCGGGCGCCGCGCCTGCTCGAGCAGGGCAACCGCCCGGTCCACCGATTCGGGCGCCGGGATCTGGCGCGGCGACGGATCGACAATCCGTGGAGGCGGGGTGCGTTGAGCGGACGCGCTCAGGACGTCGGCCGGCAGATCCAGGTACACGCCGCCGGGCCGACCGGAGACCGCGGCGCGGATCGCACGGCCCACACCCACGCCGATCAGCTCGGGGGAGTCGACGCGGTACGCGGCCTTCGCGAACGGGCGCGCCGCGGTCAGTTGGTCGAGTTCCTCGTAGTCGCCCTGCTCGAGGTCGACGATGGCGCGGTCGCTCGATCCGCTGATCTGGATCATGGGGAAGCAGTTGACGGTCGCGTTCGCAAGCGCCACCACCCCGTTCAGGAAGCCCGGCGCCGACACTGTCAGGCAGATGCCGGGGCGCCCGGTGAGATAGCCCGCCGCCGCGGCCGCATGCCCGGCGGCCTGCTCGTTGCGGAAACCCAGATAGCGCATGCCCCGTTCCTGGGCCGTGCGGGCGAGATCGGTGACAGGGATTCCGACGACCCCGTAGATAGTCGAGACGCCATTGGCGGCAAGCGCATCGACGACGAGCGTGTTCCCGTCGACGGAATCGGAATCGGACTCGGTCTCGGTCATGAGTGCATCCCCGAAACGGCTGGAATCCGCCCCGAGGGCGGCGGTCTTCCCCCGAGTATGCCCCGCGTGGCGGTACCGGTCAGCTCACAAGGCAAGGCCTGACCGAAACGTCGGGCATGCCGCGAATTCGTGCGGACCGCGGGGATGCTTCTCCTCGGTGACGGGGTCAGCCCGGCCTGACCGGCCGGGCGTACCCGGTCACCTCCCCGGCATCAGCCCCTCGCGGCGCTGATGCCCGCGCGACGACCGAAGAAACTGCCGTCGCCGAGGGACGTGCCGCTGGCGTAGCCCCACGCGCACACGCCGGCAGTGCAACGGCCGGCCGCGAACAGGCCGGGAATCGGATCACCCGAGACGTGCAGGACCTCGGAGTCGGTGTTGGTGCGCAGGCCGCCGAGCGTGAACCCGGCGGTGAAGTTGCGCAGGTCGAGAGCGGCCACGGGCGAGCCGATCGGCTTCACCCACTCGGACTTCTTGCCCAGCACCGGGTCCTGCCCGCTGGCTGCGTGCTTGTTGTAGACCTCGACGGTGGCCTGCAGCGTCCCCTCCGGCAGGCCCATCTCCGACTCGAGTTCCTCGACGGTCTCGGCGACCCACTTGGGCTGGAACCGGAAGAAGGGCGTCGACGTCGGAGTGGTGTTCGCCTCCTCGTAGGCTTCCTCGTCGATGATCAGGTAGGCCTGATTGTCGTTCTGCAGCAACGTGAGCTGGCCGATACGACCGGGGTAGGTGTCCTCGTTGACGTAGCGCTGGCCGCGCCCGTTGACCAGGATGCCGCGGACCATCATCTGCGGATCACCGAAGAACGCGACCTCGGTAGCGTCCATGTGGGCGAGGTCGGCGCCGAGGGCCTGGGCCATGCGGATCGCGCGGCCGTCGTGCTCCTCGATCGCGGCACCGGGACGTCCGATCAGCCGCGGCGCGAACGACTCGACCATCTCCTTGTTGTAGGCGAAGCTGCCGGTGGCCAGTACCACACCCTTGCGGGCTCGCACGAAGACGTCCTTGCCGTACTGCTTCGCCTGGACGCCGACGACGCGCCCGGATGCGTCGGTGATCAGCGTCTGCACACGCATGTCGTACTGCGCCTGCACGCCCAGTGCGGTGGCCGTATCGACGAGCGGCTTCATCAGCATGTAGCCGCCGCCCTTCTCGCCGACCTTCTTGTCGGCCATCTGCGGGATGTGCCCGCGTGGAGCCGGGGTGGCGATCGTGCTGAACGGAGCCGAGTTCTCGCCACCGGAGTACATCAAGCCGTCGTCGAACGGAGTCTCCCACCCGGGCTGGCCGTAGAAGCTCTCCTTGAAGGGCACGCCGCATTCGACGAGCCAGTTGTAGTGGTCGGCGCTGCCCTCGCAGTAATCGGTGATCTTCTCTTCGTCGGCGCCCGGGCCGAGGGCCGCCATCATGAAGGTCTTCATGTTCGCGGGCGTGTCCTCGAAGCCGAGGGCCTTCTGTAGCGCGGTGCCGCCGCCCAGGTAGATGAACCCACCGGCCAGGGAGGCCGCGCCACCCCAGCCGCCGGCCCGCTCGAGGACCAGGACCTCGGCGCCGGCGCGGGCGGCCTCGACCGCGGCGCTCGCACCGGCGACGCCGTAGCCGGCGATCACGACATCGGCCTCGTAGTTCCACGTGTCGATGGTCTCGGCGGACAGGGGACGAACGGAGGTGGCCTCGGCCATGGAGCTGGGTCCTTTCGACATGCGACTAAGTAGAACGTGTTCCTGTTCCAGTATCGACGCTTCAGCCGGTCGGCGCGCCCGAATCGTCGGACTGTCTCGTCGAGTACGCCGAGTTGCCCGGTCGCATTCCGATGCCACCAGATTCGAAGCCGCACAGACCAGCGGTTAACATCCAGGTCGGCTGAGAATCCGGTGTCGAACGGCCACCGACCGACGGTGCGATGGGAGCGGGTGTGCAGGTGCAGGAGCGACAGGGTGGGGACGTCGCCGGTCAGGCGGATCTGATCGCCCAGCTCCCCCCGTACACCGATTTACTTTGGCCCACCTTGCAGGCGCTCATCGCGCTCGGTGGGTCGGCGTCGAACAACGAACTCGACGGCGCGGTCGTGGAACGTGAGGGTTGGTCACCCGAGGTGCAGGGGATTCTGCACGGAGCGGGGCCGGGGACAGAGGTCGAGTACCGACTGGCTTGGGCGCGTACGTATCTCAAGGGAATGGGCCTGCTTGCCAACAGTCGTCGAGCGGTGTGGAGCGTGACCAAACGTGGACGCGAGGTGACCGAAAGCGACATCCGTCCGCTGCTCGCGGCCTTCACCGCCGACAAGCGCCGGCAACGCCTCAACCGCAAGGCCGGCGTTCCCGACGAGCAGGATCTTCCGCCGTCGGATGCGGCCGCGGAGGCGGAATCGGACACGGCGTACGGCGAATCCGACGAGACGATCGAGTGGAGGGCAGTACTGCTCGAGGAGATCCTGCGGATGTCGTCGACCGCCTTCGAAAGGCTCATCCAGCGCTTGTTGCGTGAGGCCGGTTTCTCGAGCGCGACCATCACCGCTCGCGGGGGCGACGGTGGCGTCGACGGCATCGGCATGTGCCAGATCTCGTTGTTGAGCTTTCCCGTCGCCTTCCAGTGCAAGCGGGTCAGTGGCAGCGTCGGTGTCGGCGCTGTTCGCGACCTGCGGGGCGCAATGGCCGGTCGCGGCGAGAAGGGCCTGCTGATCACGACGGGGACCTTCACGAGCGAGGCGCGGGCCGAGTCCAGTCGCGATGGTGCACCGCCTGTCGACCTCATCGACGGCGACCGGCTGTGCGACCTGCTCAAGGAGCATGCGCTCGGGGTGCGGACGACGACGCGCGTGGTCGAGGACGTCGCAGTGCAGACCGACTTCTTCGCCGGCCTCGAAACCGACTGACTACTTCAGCTGTGGAGTCACTGATGTGACTGACGGTACCTGAGTGACTGTGGTGAAATAGGCCTCGAATCCAACAGCGGCAAGGCGGAGTGAACCTGCGAGGGCCAGTTACGGAACTGCCGGATGCCCGCCGGTTATGCGAGGTTTGTGATGCGGGTTTCCAGGCGGGGACTGTTCAAGATCGCGGCGGTTGGTTCCGCAGCCGCCGGCCTGGCCGCAGCGGCGGGCCCGACGACTGCGAGCGCAGGACCGGCGACGCTGGTCGACTACTCGGCGGGTGTGCCGTCCCCACTCGGGATCCTCTTGGCCGGACACGTCGGCGCCATCCGCTACGTCTCCGACCGGCGCCCCGGCGCAGAATGGATGCTCGGTAAGCCGATGCTGCTCGGGGAGGCGGCCGCGATGGCAGCCTTCGGGCTGCAGATCGTTTCCTGCTACCAGTTCGGTAAGGGGGAAACGGCGGACTGGCGCGGCGGCTACGACGCCGGCGTGCGTCATGCCAACCGCGGCCTCGAACTTCATCGCGCCGCCGGGGGACCCGAGAACTGCCCCATCTACGCGTCCATCGACGACAACCCGTCCGAATGGGAGTTCGACAACCTGATCGCTCCGTATCTACGCGGTTGGGGGAGCGTCATGGGGCACTCGAACGTGGGTGTCTACGCGAACTCGCCCACGATCGATCGGTGTCTGCGCGCGGGCGTGGGCGAGTGGTTCTGGCAGCACAACTGGGGAACGCCGGCAGACTACGTGCATCCCGCCGCGCACCTGCACCAATTCGAGATCGACAAGCGGAAGATCGGGGGGATCGGCGTCGACCTCAATTCGATCCTCAAGCCCGAGTACGGGCAGTGGTCGACTCGCAACCGGTACTTCCTGTCGTAGCCCTTCCTGGCGAAATCGGTAGGGGACCCGTCCGGGAGTGGATCCCGGGTCGGCGTGTCGGTCCAACCTGTGCCCAAAGCTAAGGTAAGGACATGTCTGTCCTCTACAACATCATCGTGGCCGTGCACCTGCTGGGCATGGCTGCGATCGTCGGTGGCTACCTGTCGGTTCTGAAAGCTCCCCGGATCAGTGAGGTGATGGTCTGGGGCGCGCGAATCCAGTTGTTGTCCGGTCTGGTGATCGTCGGCATGGCCTCGTCCATCGACTCGCTGGACGAGGATGTCAACAACGCCAAGATCGGCGTCAAGCTGTTGATCGCCCTGGCCGTCGTCGCCATCGCCGAGATCGGCCGTGCACGGCAGAAGCGGGACGAGGGTAACCCGAACCTGGCCCACGTCGTCGGCGGCCTGGCCATCGTGAACACACTGATCGCGGTGCTCTGGACCTGACAACTTTCCCTACCCAACCGAATGGGCGTCCTCGGCAAGGAGGGCGCCCATTCGGCATTCGGGACTGAGTCCCTCGCTCGGGGCTCCTCACGACTCGGGAGAGCCGCCCCCAGCGCGGGCGAACGCTCGTGGAACCTCACTGAAAGAGTGGAACGCCGTTTCGCCGGATTCGGTTGACTTTCACGTTCCGTGAAATTCCGTCCACTTCCCAAATGGCGGTGGTCCCTCGCCCAGTACTTTGAGGGCGTGAGCGTGGGTTCCGGTCTCCGCGTCGTCGTGCTTGACGTGCATCCATTGGTACCCGGCGAGCACATGTTCCTCAGCCGTGGACTGGCTGATGACGACGTGATCGCCGTTCGGACGCTCTTCGAGAGACCAACCGGAGTCGGATCCCAGCACCCACCACTTCTCTTTGCTCATGGCCGTGACTCCCTGGAGTGACTTCACGATGCCACCCCAACGCTACCGCACCTGTGAGAGGGTGAAACGGGCCGAGATGTTCCTGCGATATGCAGTGTGGGTCCGACCGGTGAACCGGTTCGGATGATGGCAACAGTCTGAAAACCACTACTACGTGGAGGGTCTCGTGGAAATTCTCATCAACCTGCTGTACGCGATCGCTGCAAACCTGTACATGGGCTCCTCTGAAGGCAGCTCTTCGGCCGGCGCTCAGCAGACGCAGATTTCGCAGACTCCGTAGGGCCAGATTTTGCAGGGCCAGACTTGGCGGGGTCTCGCGGGGCCAGCTATCCGGGACTGCCCGACGAGATTCTGGGCTCTAGGACTGCACGTGTCGAGTGGTCGACACGGCGAGGTCCGGTTCGTCGGGCACGACCACGAGCGTCGGACGCTGCTCGGGGGAGCGTCCCACCCCGCGCCAGGACATCAGCGACCATCTCGACAGCCCCGACATCGCTGATCCGACACTCACGAACGACAGCGACGACAACGCGGACGCGGCCGAGCCGATCGACCCGATGGACAGGATCGAGCCGATGCTGCCGATCGACAGGATCGAGCCGACGCTCCCTATGGACAGGATCGAGCCCTCGGAACGGATCGACAAGATCGATCGCCGCGACTTCCAGGAACGGATCGACTGCATGCTGTCGGCCATTCTTCGGTTTACCACGAACCGATGGGTCCGCAACAGCGGAGAGCGGCTAAAACGAAGGTCCCGCCGAATACTCGGCGGGACCTTCGTTGTGAAACGCGTGTTCTATGCGACCGTGAACATTCCGACGGTCGGCAGGAAACTGCACGTGATCGGCGCAGAACCCTCGGGTTCGGTGGTCAGCGAACCCGAGATGGTGGCAAGGACGCGTCCCGGACCGGTATCGGCGATCGCCGAGAGCGTGGCGGGGCCGTCCGGATTGATTCGCGCCTCTGTAGTGAGGTCCTGCGTCGCGCGACGTCCGTTGTCGATGTTGATCCACGTCACCGTCATGCCCTGATTCTCAGCGGCCCGCTCCGTGCCGAGCGCCGTGAAAACGAATCCGGCCTGACCTGCGCCCGGCCCGGGCGGAGGCAGCTGCGCCGGCCCCGGAACCGCGAGCGCCGTTCCGACCGAGTCGCCCGACGGGGCGATGCAACCCTGGCCGACGGTCGGGTACAGGAACTGAGCGATCACCGGGCCGTTCTGGGGTATCTCCGGTCCGCCTCCGCCACTGCCGTCGAGGAAGGTGATGACGCTCTCGAGAGTGGACTCCAGCTCCGGCGGCAGGTTCGCGCCCTCGAGTAGGTCGCGGGCCTGAGCCAGAATGTCGGCCTTGGCATCGGCGTCGTTGAGATCCGGCGCGTCGGCCACGATCCCCACGATGGCGGGCGCAAGGGCTGCCAGCGTGTCGATCGAGACGCCCTCGGGGGGTGTGGGCTGCGCGGTCGCGTTGGCCGGGACAGCGAGTGCCGCGGCGGCCGCAACTGCGCAGGCAGTAATCGCTCGTCGCATTCCTCGGTTACGAATCACGGTTTCCCCATCCTTGTCGTCAGACAACTGCGGTGCAGCATCGGCCCACAGAGCGGGCTCTGCGTCCTACTCGGTCGCGGGTCACTTTAGGGATCGACCCCCGGTGTGTACAGACTCATACGTCCGGTTCGATCGTGACCAGCGTCGCGAGGAGTCTATGCAACCTGTGACGTGACTGCCATCGCCTGGTGACCATATCCCGTTACGTATGGGGAAAATATGATCCTTGATGCAACTGTTACGCATGAGGCGAGAATTTCGACCGGTTGTTCGGGTCGGGTTAGGCTGACACGACACCTGGTCCTTCCCGCCGCTGCGCCGCACTGGGTGCGTCCAGCCACATGTCCACGGGAGAACGCCAGCCAGTGTCAGTGCTTTCACGGCTTTCACGCGCCGACCGGGCGCGCACGGTGTTCCACCGGCTCCTCCGGTGGGCGCCGCTGGTACTTGCCTTGTCGGTGTTGGCCAGGCTGTTGTGGACGATCCTCACGCCCAACGGCACCAACTTCGTCGATCTCCACGTCTACGTCGACGGATCGGCTGCCCTGCTTCACGGTGACCTGTACGCATTCACCTACTCGGAGGAGACGCCCGACTTCCCGCTCCCGTTCACCTATCCGCCATTCGCGGCGTTGGTGTTCCTGCCGCTGCACTACCTGCCGTTCGGGCTGGTCGGCCTCTGCTGGCAGGTGTTCACCGTCGTGGCCCTCTTCTGGGTGATCCGGATCAGCCTCGAACTGCTGATCGGCGAAACCGCACGTGAACCTCGCTGGCGAAATGTCGCGATGCTGTGGACCGCGCTCGGCGTGTGGAGCGAACCCGTGCGCACGACGCTCGACTACGGCCAGGTGAACGTGTTCCTGGTGCTCGGGGCGATGCTCGCGGTTCGCAGCACCAGGTGGTGGGTGTCCGGCGGGATTGTCGGCGCCCTCGCCGGCGTCAAGCTCACGCCGGCGATCACCGGGTTGTACTTCCTCGCGCAACGACGCTGGCGCGCGGCGATCTTCTCGGGCGTGGCATTCGCGGGCACCGTCGGCCTGAGCTACCTCGTGATCGACGGCCAAGCTCGCGACTACTTCACGTCCAAGTTCGGGGACGCCGACCGGATCGGACCCGTCGGGTCGGCGTGGAACCAGTCGCTGCGCGGTGCGCTCAGTCGCCTCGCCGGTCACGACGTCGGTTCCGGGGTCGTGTGGATCGCGGCTGTCGTGGTCGCCGCCGCCCTGGGCTTCCTGGCGTGGCGTGCACTCGACCGCGATGACCGGCTGGGCACGCTGGTGCTCGTGCAGCTCTTCGGGCTGCTGGTATCGCCGATCTCGTGGGTGCACCACTGGGTGTGGGTGCTACCGATGCTGATCTGGCTCGTGTACGGACCGTACGGACGGCTGCTCGGCACGCGCATCGTCGCGGCGAGCTGGCTCGCGGTCACCGTCATCGGTGTGCCGTGGGTTCTCAAGCAGCTCGAGGACGACTCGATCTCACGCCCGGGCGCGCTCGCGTGGGCCGCAGCGGTCAATGTGGTCGGCGTTCTTGTCGTCTTCGCGTGGGTCGCCTACGCGGGCCGCAGGTACCGCATCACGCTGACGCCGCCAGCTCGTCGATCCGGCGAGCCAACTCCAGATCCGATTTCGTGATGCCACCGGCGGAATGCGTCGACAACGTGTAGGTCACCTTGCGCCAGCGGATATCGATGTCCGGGTGGTGATTCATGGACTCAGCCGCTTCCGCGATCCGGTCAACCAGCGTTATCGCCGCCGGGAAGCTCGATGATTCGACGGTCCGGACCAGCGCGGCGCCGTCGCGGCGCCAGCTCGGCAAACCCGTGAGTGCCGTATCGATGTCGGTGTCGGACAGCAGCTCGGCCATACCTCATGATGGTGCGATGTCGAGAGAACCGCAATGACCGGGAGGACCCGCGACCGCGAGGTTGTCGCTGCCGCCGTGATCCAGGGCCGGCGGCTGTTGCTCGCACAGCGCACCCGCCCGCCCGAGCTCGCGGGGCTTTGGGAACTGCCGGGCGGCAAGGTGGAGCCCGGGGAATCCCCCGCCGACGCCGTGCACCGCGAACTGCTCGAGGAGCTGGGCGTCGAGGTGACGGTGGGGGAGCGGATCGGGGCCGACGTGCCCCTCCGGGACGGCCTGGTCCTGCGCGCGTACCGAGCCGAACTGATCCGCGGCACCCCACGAGCTCTTGACCACGCGGCTTTGTGCTGGGTCGATGCCCGGGAATTGCGTGAGATCGCGCTCGTCGGCAACGACCGCGGCTGGCTGCCGGACCTCGTCACGCTCCTCGGTGGGTGACCCAGGCTCTCGGGCTGCGGATACTCAGGCCGCGCGAGCCTTCTTGAGCCCCTTCTTCAGTTCCTTCTTGGTCGCGCCCTCGTCCTCGAGCTTCTTCATCCGCATGATCACGACCGGGCATTTGAGGCAGCGTGTCTTCTTCCGGCAGCACTTCTTCTTGGGCTTGAGGCCAGACACCTTGCTGGCCTTCACCTTTCCCTTGCCCATGTGGCGAGCCCGACCTTCCTTCGAATGCGACGCCCAGACCGCTGTCGCGTGAAGTTAGCGTACCCTCATTCGTTGGCCGCGGGCAGTGGCCCGAGGGCGACCGTGAGATAACTGACAGGACTCCCGCAAGCGGTGGCCCACATCACGATCCGCAGGTCGGCGGTGGTGATGGTGGGCAGCGATGTGAGAACCGCAGCCGTGGGCGGGTAGGGTGTTCGCTGGCCGCCATCCCTCCGTCGGCGCACATGTCGTGACTTCTGCACGACGCTCGGTGCCCCGGGGTCGCGAATGGGAATCACGCATGCGCGTAACGGCAGCCCATGCCGTGCGACACCAAACTCGCGTGGTCCCCGTAAGTAGCCAGGAGAACGCCCCGCGTGAGCACCACCAAATTCCGTAACGTCGCCATCGTCGCGCACGTCGACCACGGCAAGACCACCCTCGTCGACGCCATGCTGCGCCAGTCCGGGGCCTTCGCCGAGCGTGCCGAGCCGGTCGACCGCGTCATGGACTCCGGTGACCTCGAACGCGAGAAGGGCATCACCATCCTCGCGAAGAACACTGCCGTCCACCGTCACAACGCGGACGGCTCGGTCACCGTCATCAACGTCATCGACACCCCCGGTCACGCGGACTTCGGTGGTGAGGTCGAGCGCGGCCTGTCGATGGTCGACGGTGTCGTGCTGCTCGTCGACGCGTCCGAGGGACCTCTGCCGCAGACCCGGTTCGTGTTGCGAAAGGCGCTCGCGGCGTCGCTGCCGGTGATCATCGTCGTGAACAAGACTGATCGCCCTGACGCGCGGATCGAGGAGGTCGTCACCGAGACGCAGGATCTGCTGCTCGACCTGGCATCCGACCTCGACGACACCGCCGCCGAGGCGGCCGAGGCGATGCTGGACCTGCCGGTTCTGTACGCATCGGGCCGTGAGGGCCGTGCGTCGCTGACTCGTCCCGACAACGGTCAGGCTCCGGCCGACGAGAACCTCGACGTGCTGTTCCAGGTGCTGATGGACCATGTCCCGGCACCCAAAGGTGACGTGGCCGCGCCGCTGCAGGCCCACGTCACCAACCTCGACGCGTCGGACTTCCTGGGCCGCCTCGCGCTCGTCCGCATCCACAACGGCGAGCTCCGCAAAGGCCAGAACGTCGCATGGATGCACGCCGACGGCATCAAGAACGTCAAGATCACCGAGCTGCTGAAGACGGTCGGCGTCAACCGGGAGCCGGGCGAGGTCGCTGCCGCCGGTGACATCGTCGCCGTCGCCGGAATCCCCGAGATCATGATCGGCGACACACTCGCCGACACCGAGAACCCTGTCGCGCTGCCGACGATCACCGTCGACGAGCCGGCCATCTCCGTGGTCATCGGCACCAACACATCACCGCTGGTCGGCCGGGTCAAGGGGCACCGGCTCACCGCCCGCATGGTCAAGTCGCGCCTGGACTCCGAACTGGTTGGCAACGTGTCGTTGCGCGTCCTCGACATCGGCCGCCCGGACGCCTGGGAAGTGCAGGGCCGCGGTGAGCTGGCGTTGGCAATCCTCGTCGAGCAGATGCGCCGCGAGGGCTTCGAACTGACCGTCGGCAAGCCGCAGGTGGTCACCAAGATGGTTGACGGCAAGGTGCACGAGCCGTTCGAGGAGCTCACCGTCGATGCCCCCGAGGAGCACCTCGGCTCGATCACCCAGCTGCTGGCCAACCGAAAGGGCAAGATGGTCCAGATGTCCAACAACGGGGCCGGCTGGGTGCGGATGGAGTTCATCGTCCCGGCCCGTGGCCTGATCGGATTCCGGACCGACTTCCTCACCGAGACCCGCGGCACGGGCATCGCCAACGCCGTCGCCCACGGCTACGGCCCGTGGGCCGGCGAGATCCGCGCCCGCCACACCGGGTCGCTCGTCTCCGACCGCGCGGGCTCCGTGACGCCTTTCGCGATGATCCAACTCGCCGACCGGGGCACGTTCTTCGTCGAGCCGGGCGCGGACACCTACGAGGGCCACGTCGTGGGCATCAACCCGCGCGCCGAGGACCTCGACATCAACGTCACCCGCGAGAAGAAGCTCACCAACATGCGCTCCTCGACCGCCGACGTCATCGAGACGCTCGCCAAGCCGATCACCCTGAGTCTCGAAGAGGCCATGGAGTTCTGCGCCGGCGACGAGTGCGTCGAGGTCACGCCCGAGGCGATCCGCGTACGCAAGGTCCACCTGAACGCCACCGAGCGTGCCCGTGAGCGCTCTCGCCAGAAGGCTCGTGACAAGGCCGCCCTCTGAGGTGAGTACCGGTTTTCTCGTGCGCTGTGCGAGGCTGAATCCTTGTACACCGTGCACGGATGTGGTGTCCGCTCGCCGTGCGAGTTCGCAGGGAGGGGAGGATCGATAGTGGCGCTGTACCGGAATGCGGGGGCTGGAGGGCGCCGCGCTGCCGTGGCAGTTGCGGTCGGTGTGCTGCTGACCGCCGCCTGCACGGCCAATCCGCCTCCGCCCGTCGAGAGCACGGACAGCCTCAGTCCGACGACCACCGTGACCGCCAGGAACACCGTGGTCGTCGCGATCGACGACGTCGGTACGGGATTCAATCCGCATCTTCTCGCCGATCAGTCGCCCGTGAACTCCGCGGTCAGTGCGCTCGTTCTGCCGAGCCCGTTCCGGCCGGTGCTCGACCCGGAACGCCCGGGCATCACGGACTGGGTGCTCGACCCGTCGGTTCTGGTGTCGGCGACCCTCGAGCCGCCGACACCCGAGGCGCCGTCGACGATCGTCTACCAGCTGCGCAACGAGGCCCAATGGTCCGACGGCGCGCCGATCGCCGCTGAGGACTTCCGGTACCTGTGGCAGCAGATGATCAGTCAGCCCGGGGTCGTCGACCCCGCCGGCTACGGGTTGATCGAAGATGTCGAGTCGTCCGGCGGCGGCAAGACCGTCACCGTCAAGCTCACGGCGGCATATCCGGCGTGGCGCCAGCTTTTCACCGACCTGCTGCCGTCGCACCTGGTGAAGGACTCGCCGGGTGGGTTCGCGCGGGGACTGTCGGACAGCATCCCGGTGTCCGGTGGCCTCTTCCACATAAAGTCGGTCGACCCCGGCCGGGACGAGATTCTGCTCGAGCGCAACGACCGATTCTGGGGCCCGCCGGCCGTGGCCGACGAGATTCTCATGCGCCGCGGCGGGTCGCCGGCGCAGCTGGCCGATTCCATGCGATCCGGTGACACACAGGTGGCGCGAGTCCACGGAGGGGCCGGGACTCTCGCGCAGCTTTCGGTGATCCCCGGCGTGCGCACGGGCACCGAACTGCAACCGCGGGTGCTGACGGTGACGCTCAACGGCCGGGTGGCACAGCTGGCCGACGTAGGGGTCCGCAGGGGTCTGCTCGGGTTGCTCGACGCGAACCTGCTCGCGACCGTCGGTGCCGGCAGTCAGTCGTCGGCGACGGCGGCGCGCGCTCAGGTGCTGGCACCCTCCGACCCCGGCTATGTACCCACGGCCCCGCAGGCGCTCGCGCGTGAGCAGGCGACGGACCTACTGGCGGCGGCCGGATTCCAGTCGGTGCCGAACGAGACGGGCCCGGCAGATCCGGAGGTCCTGACTCGCGGTCGCCTGATGCGCGGGGACAACCAGCTGACCTTGGTGATCGGTGCACCGCAAAACGACCGCACGGCCATCGCGGTCGCGAACACGGTGGCCGACCTGTGGCGCGGCGCTGGCATCGCGGCCGCGGTCCAGGTGCTGCATGGTGAGGATCTCTACGGTGACGCACTGTCGGCCGGAACCGTCGACGCGGTGGTCGGGTGGGAGCGAGCCGGAGGAGACCCGGCGACGTCTCTTGCGTCCCGCTTCGGGTGCCTGCCGTTGACGCCGTTGGGGACCACTTCCGAATCGTCGCCGACCGTCGCGTCGGAAGAGGGGCCCGCGCGACGGGCTCCGAGCAACCTCTCGGGTCTGTGCGATCCGGTGTTGCAGCCCGCGATCGACGAGGCCCTGCGGGGACAGGGCGACGTGCTGCAAGTTATCGCGGAGGCCGAGCCGCGCCTGTGGGATCTTGCGGCGGTGCTGCCGGTGCTGCAGGACAACACCGTCGTCGCGGCGGGACCGGGCGTCGAACGCGTGGACCTGACCGGCCCGGTTCAGGTGGGTGTCTTCGCGGATGCCGGTACCTGGACGCGGATCTTGCAGTGAGTGGACCATGCAGTGAGTGGATCGTGCAGTGAGTGAGGAAGCGGGTTCGGTGAGCGGTCGACGCATCCTGTTCGTACACGCACATCCCGACGACGAGACGCTGACGACGGGTGGCGCGATAGCCCGCTGCGCTTCGGATGGCGCCGAGGTCACGGTCCTCACCTGCACTCTCGGTGAGGAGGGTGAGGTGATCGGTGACCAGTGGGCCGGGCTGGTCGCCGACCGCGCCGATCAGCTGGGCGGCTACCGGATCCTCGAACTGACCCGTGCGCTGCGGGCGTTGGGTGCGTCCGCGCCCCGATTCCTGGGTGGCGCCGGTCGCTGGCGGGATTCGGGTATGGCAGGTACTGCGTCGTCGGCAAACCCACGGGCGTTCGTGAACGCCGATCCGGACGAGGCGGTGGGCGCGCTGGTCGCGGCGATCCGCGAATTGCGTCCGCACGTCGTGGTGACCTACGACCCGGCCGGCGGGTACGGCCACCCCGATCACGTTCAGACACACCGATTCACGACGGCGGCCGTCGAGGCTGCAGGCACCGCCGCGTTCGCCGATGCGGGTGCGCCGTGGGAGGTCGCGAAGTTCTACTGGACTGTCGCTGAGCAGGGAGCACTCGAGGCAGGACTCTCCCGGATCGGCGAGATCCCCGCCGGGTGGACGATGCCCGAACCGGACCAGTTGCCGAGCGTGCCGGATTCCACAGTGACTGCAGCGGTGGACGTCTCGACGGTGATGGAGGCGAAGCTGACGGCCCTGCGGGCCCACGAGACTCAGGTGGCCGTGACACCGTCGGGTTCCGGCTTCGTGTTGTCCAACCTCGTAGTACAGCCGATCCTGACCGAGGAGCACTTCGTGCTGGTCCGCGGGCAGGCCGGCCCTGTCGACGAGCGTGGACGCGAGGCGGACCTGTTCGCCGGGGTTTCCGCACCGCTCCCCACCCAGCGTGATGCGGGCAGCGGTCATGGCGGATGATCGAAGCGTGACCGATCCGAGCTCCACCGAAGCCCCGCCGAGCGTCGCAGAAAGCCGCACGACGTTGGCCCTGCTCACGTTGGACGGGTTCCTGTGCGCGGTCCTGACGGTCCTGTTCCTGCCCGCGTACATCGGGACGGCGCCGTTCCCGGTGTCGATCCTCGTTGGCGCGGCGGTGAATCTGCTGCTCGTCATCGGCGCCCGTCAGTTCACCGATCGGGTGCTCGTCGCTGCGGCGCCGCTCTTGGGCTGGCTGTTCGGCTTCGCTGTCTGCACGATCGGTGGACCCGGCGGCGATGTGCTCGTCTTCGAGGACTGGCGGACACTGCTGCTGTTCGTCGGAGCCGTCCTGCCCGCGGGCGTGTACCTGTTCCGGGTACAGGTCGAGACGATGGTCGCGCGCGCACAGAACTGATCGTTCGCGCGCTCAGTACTAGTCCTTCTGAGCGCGAAGCCAGATGCCTCCGGCGCCCGGCGTCACGGCCTCGACAAGCGACCACGCCTGCTCGGCGGGAATGTCGTGAACGACGTATCGGCCGGTGCCCGCGGGTGTGGCTGCGATGACCGTGGCGAGGCCCGCCCGACGCTGGAAGAACGTCTGCCGCACCGTCCACCCGATGATGCCCGCGGCCTCGAGGCTGTGCCGTCGGCGGTCCAGCGAACCGCTGCGGGTGATCAGCCAGCCCGGCAGCACCGCGTGGCCGAGCCCACGGTAGCGGTCCTGCGCCAACGTCGCCCCCGCGGCGGCCAGCACCACGACCCCCGCCCATGCGGGCCACGGCACGTGCCCGCCAGTGGCGAGGACGGCGACCGCGATCACGGCGGCGAGCGCCGCGGGCCACAGGGCTCGCGTGTATCGCTTTCGACGGGCGGCCGGTCCGTGCGCGACGAGCGGCGCGTCGGCCTGTCGGTCGTCGCCGAGGACGGTCGTCATCACGCGGGCTGCCTCGGTGCGTGGGCTCTGCGGTAGCAGCAGCGAGGACTCGCGGTGCTCGGCGCTGACGCCTGTCATGATCGCGTCCAGCGCGGCGCCGCCCACCAGGCGAAGCAGCAGTGGCTGCTTGAGCGTCGTCCCGCGTAGACGGGCGCGGTCGAGCGTGGTCTGTCGCGTCCGCAGCAGGCCGTGGCTCACGTGCAGGGTCTGACCGTTGTCCGTGACGGTCATATCTCCGTAGACGACGAGATACCGCACGCTCGCGAGCACGCTCGCGACGACGAACAGCGTGATCAGCGCGAACAGCGAGAGAACGGAGAGGGCGAGTGCCCCGGCTTGTTCGGCGGAATCGAAGCCGTTCGTGAATACAGGTGCGTCGGTGATCCGGTCTTGGAGGCCGTACTGGAAGATCACGCCGACGAAGGCGCCGATCGCGATCAGACCCGTGACGGAGAACGGGGCGTAGCGTACCCACGACGCGGACCAGTGCCCGATCTCGCGGGTCTGTGCGACTGCTGGTGCCGCGTCGTCCTCCGCATCCGGGGGGCGTCCGCGTCCGGCGAGGAGTGCGGAGCGCATATCCGGCACGAGCGACGCGTCGAGGGCGTTGAGCTCGAACCGGTCTTCGTGGCGGGTGGTTTGCCTTCCGGTCCCTATCCGCAGCACGGCCAGCCCGAGTAGCCGATGCATGACGCCTGCCTCGACATCGACGGACCGGATGCGGCTGCGCGGGACCGAGAGCAACTTCTTCTGGAACACCCCGCGTCGCAGCTGTACGTGCACGGGTCCGACGCGGTAGGTGGTGGTGACCCAACGCAGCACGCCGTGCGCTACCAGCGCGGCGACAGCTATCAGCCCCCAGTAGTGGTTGCCGCTACTGCTGCCGAGAATCCACGACACCACGATGACCGGCAGCAGCGTGAGGATCTCGTTAACTGGATGCACGATCAGCATCCGCTTGTCGAGACGCAGCCACGGCTGCTCTTCCTCGGCCGCGAGGGCTGCCGCTCCGGACGATTCGACGGGGACGCTCACGTGGCGTCTCCGGCGTTCGCTCCTGCAATCTCGGTAAGCCTTGCGACCGTGCGATCCGCCGTTTCCTGATCGAGGGCGACGATCTGCACGGCGCCGGCCGA
The DNA here is from genome assembly GCF_004011835.1 of Rhodococcus spongiicola. GTDB lineage: Bacteria > Actinomycetota > Actinomycetes > Mycobacteriales > Mycobacteriaceae > Prescottella > Prescottella spongiicola. Next base: position 296,861 of record NZ_RKLN01000001.1, on the reverse strand, counting down.
GGAGGCGGTCGTGACCGTCACCGTGGCGAGTCCGAGCATGCGGTCGACTGGTCCGCGTTCGGTGTCAACGGTCTGCACCCTCGAGATGGGTGCGATCCGACGCTCCTGGGTGAACCATCCGGTCCGGGTGTACACGGCGGTTTCGCTGATCTCCCAGCGGTGCACCCGGTACCGCCAGAGCGGTACGACGAGGATGTGGACCACCGCCAGCACCATGGTGGTCGCGAGAACGGCACCGGGTACCCACCCCGGCCACCAGCCGATGATTACGACCACGGCCTGGGCCACGAACACCGGGAGCCACAGAAGTGCGGCGTTGATCGCCCACAACAGCCTGGCCTTGGTGCTCGGCCGCCACTGGGGGTCGGCCATCGTCACTGGTCGCTCGGATCGTGTCGAGTCGGGAGAAGGGAACACAGGCTCACGACCTTATCCTGCCCGACTCGTGGCTTATGGTGGAGGATGCCCCTGAGGACCGTAGGAGTGGCGCAGAGACGGGAGGTGGTCGAGATGGTTGCATACGAGACCGAGAACACCGAGGGCGAACCGGTGTCCGCGAACGTGTCCGAGGCCGACCTCGTCGAGCAGCTCACTCCGGCCGAGACGGATGACGAGCAGGACGAGTCGGCACCACCACCGCCGACGCCGCTCGAAGTCGATCCCGCTGACGCAGCCGAGCAGCGTCGAAGCGTGCCCGTCGACGAGGACTACCCGCACGGATAGGCAGACTTCGTAAGAACCCTGGTGGCAGTCACCCCGGTCGGTGGCGCATGATCGACGGGTGAGTCACTCGAGCGATGTCCCCGACCAGTCCACGTTCTCGCCGGTTCCGGGGCGTCAGATCCCCTCCGAGGCTCCGTCCGCGACTGCGATGCGCCGGGTCCTGCGCCGGGCCAGGGACGGCGTGACGCTGAACGTCGACGAGGCGACCACGCTGTTGCACGCGCGCGGCGCCGACCTCGAAGACCTGTGCGCATCGGCCGCGCGCGTACGGGATATGGGCCTGGATTCGGCGGGCCGCCCGAACACCGTGTCGTACTCGCGCAAAGTGTTCATCCCACTGACCCGTCTGTGCCGCGACAAGTGTCATTACTGCACGTTCGTCACGGTGCCGGGCAAACTGCGCGCTGCGGGCCAAGGGATGTATCTCGAGCCGGACGAGGTTCTCGAGATCGCTCGTCGCGGCGCCGAAATGGGTTGCAAGGAGGCACTGTTCACGCTCGGTGACCGACCGGAGGACCGTTGGCCAGAGGCGAAGCAGTGGCTTGACGAGCGCGGCTACGACTCCACCCTCGACTACGTCCGAGCGATGGCGATCCGGGTGCTCGAGGAGACGGGCCTGCTGCCGCACCTGAATCCGGGCGTGATGAGCTGGGAGGAGATCTCGCGCCTCAAGCCCGTCGCACCGTCGATGGGAATGATGGTCGAGACCACCTCGAAGCGGCTGTTCACCGAGAAGGGGGAGTGCCACTACGGCAGTCCCGACAAGGACCCCGAGGTTCGGCTTCGGACGCTGACCGATGCGGGCAGGTTGTCGGTACCGTTCACGACGGGCATCCTGGTCGGGATCGGCGAGACGCACGCCGAGCGCGCCGATTCCATCATGGCGATTCGCAAGCTGCACAAGGCCTTCGGTCACGTGCAGGAAGTGATCGTGCAGAACTTCCTCGCCAAGCCCGACACCGCGATGCGAGGTGCCCCTGACGCGAGTCTCGAGGAGTTCCTCGCGACCATCGCGGTCGCGCGACTGCTACTCGGTCCGGGCATGCGGATCCAGTCTCCGCCGAATCTGGTCTCACACGAGGAGTGCCTCGCGCTGATCGGGGCCGGCGTCGACGACTGGGGCGGCGTCTCGCCGCTCACCCCCGACCACGTGAATCCCGAACGACCTTGGCCCAATCTGGACACTCTCGCCGAGATCACGGCGCAGGCCGGGTTCATGCTCGTGGAGCGGACGGCGGCACAGCCGCAGTACGTGCTGGCCGGACATCCGTGGATCGACCCGCGGATCGGCGCCCACGTGCGGGCGCTCGCGGACCCCGATACCGGTCTGGCCCGCGAGGGTGTGAAACCGGTGGGGCTGCCGTGGCAGGAGCCCGACGAGGAGTGGGCGTCGTCGGGCCGGGTCGACCTGCACACCGAGATCGACACCAGTGGGCGCAACACCGAGACCCGGTCCGACCTCGGCAGCGCGTTCGGGGACTGGGACACCGTGCGGGAACAGGTCCTCGAATTGGGTCGAACCGCCCCGGTGCGTGTCGGCACCGACGTCCTCGCGGCGTTGCGCCACGCCGAAAAGGACCCCGCCGGTCTGTCCGATGACGAGTACCTCGCACTCGCGACCGCGGACGGGGCCGGACTCGAGGCCGTCGTCGCGCTCGCGGACGCGCTGCGCCGGGACGCTGTCGGCGACGACGTCACCTACGTCGTGAACAGGAACATCAACTTCACGAACATCTGCTACACGGGGTGCCGGTTCTGCGCCTTCGCTCAGCGCAAGGGCGACGCCGACGCGTACACGCTCTCGGCGGAGGAGGTCGCCGACCGAGCATGGGAGGCGCATGTCGCGGGCGCGACCGAGGTCTGCATGCAGGGTGGCATCGACCCCGAGCTGCCGGTCACCGGGTACGCCGACTTGGTGCGGGCGGTCAAGCTGCGCGTTCCGTCGATGCACGTGCACGCGTTCAGCCCGATGGAGGTCGTCAATGGCGCCTCCCGCAGCGGCCAGAGCATCCGCGATTGGCTCATCGAACTGAAGGCCGCCGGGCTCGACACGATTCCCGGAACCGCGGCCGAGATCCTCGACGACGAGGTGCGGTGGGTGCTGACCAAGGGCAAGCTGCCGACATCGGCGTGGATCGACGTGATCACCACCGCGCACCAGGTGGGGCTGCGGTCGAGTTCGACGATGATGTACGGCCACGTGGACAGTCCCAGGCACTGGGTCGGCCACCTGCAGGTGATCCGTGGAATTCAGGACGAGACAGGAGGTTTCACCGAGTTCGTGCTGCTGCCGTTCGTGCATCAGAGCGCCCCGCTGTACCTGGCGGGGGCGTCGCGACCGGGACCCACGCGCCGCGACAACCGGGCGGCGCACGCGCTGGCGCGGATCATGCTGCACGGACGCATCGACAACATCCAGACCAGCTGGGTCAAGCTCGGTGTCGCCGGAACCCAGGCGATGCTCCAGGGTGGTGCGAACGATCTGGGCGGCACGCTGATGGAGGAGACCATCTCCCGGATGGCCGGATCGCAGTACGGATCCGAGAAGACGGTCGAGGAGTTGCGGGCCATCGCCGAGGGGATCGGCCGGCCGGTTCGGGAGCGGACGACGACCTACGCCCTTCGTGAGCCCACGTCCGTGCTGCCGCTGGTCTGACGACGCGGATCCCGGCGCCTGTATGAGGGCACCCTCACCGACTGGTCGTGGCCGCAACGCTTCATACTGGACACTCCGGATGTTCGCCGGGCTCGAGCCCGGAGCCGGCTCGCCGAGGCGCCCCGGCGTCAGTGTCGGAAAGCGCCCCGGCGCCAGTGTCAGAAAGGCAGGGAGAGCAGCAGTGACCTACGTGATTGCCGAACCGTGCGTCGACGTGATGGACAAGGCCTGCATCGAGGAGTGTCCAGTCGACTGCATCTACGAGGGCGGTCGCATGCTCTACATCCATCCGGACGAGTGCGTGGACTGCGGTGCGTGTGAGCCCGTCTGCCCCGTGGAAGCGATCTTCTACGAGGACGACGTCCCGGACCAGTGGACCAGCTATGTCACCGCGAACGTCGACTTCTTCGACGATCTCGGTTCGCCGGGCGGTGCCGCGAAGCTCGGCAAGGTCGACTACGACCCGCCGATGATCAAAGCCCTGCCGCCCATGGGCGACGACTAGGTCGGAACGGTTCGAGGAAGATCGGTGCCGCGCATGCCCCGCAAGTCACCAGCGAAGGCCCTGCCGGATTTCCCGTGGGACTCCCTCGCGTCCGCGAAGCAGAAGGCGCAGTCGCATCCCGACGGGATCGTGAACCTGTCGGTCGGCACGCCGGTCGACCCGGTCGCGCCGGTCATCCAGGACGCGTTGGCGTCGGTCGCAGCGGTGCCCGGGTATCCGACGACGCACGGCACCGACGAGCTGCGTGAGGCCACGTCGGCGTCGCTGGCGCGGCGCTACGGTGTGACCGGTGTCGATCCCGCGGCGATCCTCCCTGTGATCGGCACCAAGGAAGTCATCGCGTGGCTGCCGACCCTGCTCGGGCTCGGCGCGGAAGATCTCGTGGTGATTCCGGAGGTCGCCTATCCCACCTACGAGGTGGGCGCTCTGCTCGCCGGTACGCGAGTGTTGCGCGCCGATGGAACCGCGCAGTTGGGGCCGCAGACGCCGGCACTGATCTTCGTCAACTCCCCGTCCAATCCCACCGGCAAGGTGCTCGGTGTCCCGCACCTGCGCAAGGTGGTCGAGTTCGCCCGCGAGCGTGGCGCGATCGTCGCCTCCGACGAGTGCTACCTCGGTTTGACCTGGGAAGACGAGGCCGTGTCGATCCTCGATCCGCGTGTGTGCGGCGGCGATCACACCGGGCTGCTGGCGATCCATTCGCTGTCGAAGACCTCGAATCTGGCCAGCTACCGGGCCGGCTTCCTTGCGGGTGACCCAGAGTTGGTCGCCGAACTGCTCGAGGTGCGCAAGCACGCGGGCTTGATGATGCCGACACCGATCCAGGCCGCGATGGCGGCGGCCCTCACCGACGACGATCAGGAGCGGGAGCAGCGCGAGCGGTACCGGAGGCGCCGCGAGATCCTGCTGGCCGCTGTCCGCGGGGCGGGTTTGACCGTCGACAACTCGGAGGCGGGCCTGTACCTGTGGGCCACCCGCGGCGAGGACTGCCGGGACACCGTCGACTGGTTCGCCGAACGGGGCATCCTGGTCGCACCGGGCGACTTCTACGGCCCGCGGGGCGTCAAGCACGTGCGGATCGCTCTCACCGCGTCGGACGAGCGCATCGCGGCGGGGGCGAGTCGACTCGGCTGACGCTGTGAGTCACCGACAGGTGCGGTGACCCCCTGAACCCCCTCGCGCCGGCCCGTCTCGGCGTAGCCTGAGCTTGGTTGCAGATTCTTGGCTCTGGCTGAGGAGGGCAGCATGGATGCCGTCACGCAGGTACCGGCGCCGCGCAACGAGCCGGTGCACTCCTACGCGCCGGGAAGCGCTGAGCGCGACCGTCTGAAGGCGGCGCTCGCCGCGCACACCGCCTCGGCGATCGAGATTCCGCGCGTGGTCGGTGGCCGTGACCGCTTCGGCGGTGGTGAAATCCGGGAAGTGGTTCAGCCGCATCGCCATTCGTCTGTCCTGGCGACCTTCACCAACGCGACGTACGACGACGCCTCCGCCGCGATCGACGCGGCGACCGCAGCGGCGCCCGCGTGGCGAGGGATGCCGTTCGACGAACGAGCGGCGATCCTGTTGCGCGCCGCCGACCTGCTGTCCGGAACCTGGCGCGAGAAGCTGGCTGCGGCGACGATGTTGGGGCAGTCCAAGTCGGTGCAGCAGGCCGAGATCGACGCACCGTGTGAATTGGTCGACTTCTGGCGGTTCAACGTGCACTTCGCCCGCCAGATCCTCGCCGACCAGCCGATCTCGTCGCCGGGCGTGTGGAATCGGCTCGAGTACCGGCCGCTCGAAGGGTTCGTGTACGCAATCACGCCCTTCAACTTCTCGGCCATTGCCGGCAACCTGCCGACCGCCCCGGCCCTGATGGGAAACACGGTGATCTGGAAACCGTCTCCCACACAGACCCTCGCCGCCTATTGGACGATGAGACTGCTCGAGGCGGCGGGCATGCCTCCCGGAGTGATCAATCTGCTCACCGGGGACGGTGCGGCGGTTTCCGATGTGGCGCTGCGTGACCCGAGGCTGGCTGGGATCCACTTCACCGGGTCGACGGCGACGTTCCAGTACCTGTGGCGGGAGGTGGGCGCGAACATCGAGAGCTACCGCGGCTACCCGCGCTTGGTGGGAGAGACCGGAGGCAAGGACTTCGTGGTCGCGCACGCGTCGGCCGACCCCGCGACACTGTCGACCGTCCTCGTCCGGGGGGCGTTCGAGTACCAGGGGCAGAAGTGTTCGGCGGCATCACGCGCGTACATTCCGCAATCGGTGTGGGGCGGGATGAGGGATCAGTTCCTCGCCGAGGTTGACGCCCTCACCTACGGTGACGTCACCGATCTCGAGAACTTCGGTGGAGCGCTCATCGACCGCCGCGCCTACGACAAGTCGGTCGCCGCGATCGAGCGGGCACGCGCCGCGGACGGCGTGCAGATCGCCGTCGGCGGCAAGTACGACGACAGTGTCGGCTACTTCGTCCGGCCCACCGTGCTGCTCGTCGACGATCCACACGACGAGGCGCTGCGGAAGGAGTACTTCGGGCCGATCCTGTCGGTGTACCTGTACGACGACTCCGCGCCCGGTGCGTTCGCCGACATCCTCACGGCCGTGGACAGCGCGGCACCCTACGCGCTCACCGGCGCCGTCGTCGCGGAAGACCGAGCAGCGGTCGAACAGGCCTCGGCCGCACTGCGCTACACGGCCGGGAACTTCTACGTCAACGACAAGCCGACCGGGGCGGTGGTGGGACAGCAGCCGTTCGGAGGGGCTCGCGCATCGGGCACCAACGACAAGGCGGGATCGCCGCTGAACCTGCTGCGGTGGGTCTCGGCGCGCACGATCAAGGAGACGTTCGTTCCGCCGACCGACTACCGCTACCCGCACATGGAGTCCGAGGACGGGCGATGACGCCCGGCGTCATGTCGAATCCACTGCGGCCGGCCCTTCTCGCCGCCGCCCGCTCGGAGCGGGTGAAGGGTGCGGTCCTGAAGGCTCCGGTCACCAGATCGATCGTGCGGAGGTTCGTCGCGGGGGAGACGCTCGACGACGCGATGGCCGCGGCTGCGGCCCTGCTCGCTGCCGGCCGCTCGGTGAGCATCGACTACCTCGGTGAGGACACGTTCGACGTCGGGGAGGCACGCGCGACCGTCGTCGCGTATCTCGCGTTGATCGCCGAACTCGGACGGCTGCCCCAAGCCGGGGTGGACGGGGTCCACCCGCTCGAAGTGTCGGTGAAGCTCTCTGCGCTGGGGCAGGGTTTGCCGGCGGACGGCGACAAGATCGCGCTCGATCACGCGCGCACGATCTGCTCGGCCGCGCAAACGCACGGCGTATGGGTCACGGTGGACGCCGAGGACCACACTCGCACCGACTCGACGTTGTCGATCGTCGGCAGCTTGCGTGCGGACTTCCCGTGGCTCGGCGCCGTGGTTCAGGCCTACCTGCGGCGAACCGAGGGCGACTGCCGCGACCTGGCCGGCGCCGGCTCGCGGATCCGGCTGTGCAAGGGGGCCTACAGCGAACCGGAGTCGGTGGCATACCAATCACGTGCCGAGGTGGATGCGTCGTACATGCGCTGCCTGGCGACCCTGATGCGCGGCGACGGCTACCCGATGGTCGCGACGCACGACCCGACGATCATAGGCTCGGTCGACGAGTTGTTGCGGGAAACCGGAAGGAACGTAGACGGTTTCGAGCACCAGATGCTGTTCGGCATCCGTGAGCTCGAACAGAAACGGCTCGTCGACGCCGGCCGCCGGGTGCGGGTCTACGTGCCGTACGGTAGTCAGTGGTACGGCTACTTCATGCGCCGTCTCGCGGAGCGGCCGTCGAACCTGTGGTTCTTCATGCGCTCGGCAGCCACGCGCAGCTGACGCGGTGATGTGAGAAGGTGGGCATCGTGCTGCTCAGTTCGATCGAACCTCGCGCCGTCGCGCGTGGCGACGACCTTCGCGACGCGGTCCGGGTAGGGGACACCACATTCTCCCGTACCGACATCGTCGGTGCCGCCGGGGCCTTGGCCAAGCGAATCGCCGGCGCCCAGCGTGTCGCGGTACTCGCGACACCGTCCGCGGCGACGGTGATCGCGGTGGTCGGTAGCCTGCTCGCCGGTGTGACGGTCGTTCCGGTTCCACCGGACTCCGGTCCGGCCGAGCGTGCCCACATCCTCTCCGATTCCGGTGCGCAGGCGTGGCTCGGGCAGGCTCCCGACGACAGCTCGCTCCCGGTGGTCCCGGTTCGGTTGCACGCCCGTGACTGGCACAGCCACCCCGAACCGCCCCCCTCCTCGATCGCCTTCGTGCTGTACACCTCCGGCACCACGGGTGCGCCAAAGGGCGTGCTGCTCAGTCGTGGCGCAATTGCCTTGGGCATCGATGCGCTTGCCGAGGCGTGGGATTGGACCTCGAAAGATGTTCTGGTGCAAGGGCTTCCACTGTTCCATGTACACGGACTCATCCTCGGTCTGATCGGCGCGCTGCGGGTCGGCAGCCCCATGATCCACACGGTCAGGCCGACGCCGCGCGCATACGCCGAGGCCGCCGCCGCCGGTGGCACGCTGTTCTTCGGCGTACCGACCGTGTGGTCACGGATCACCGAGGACCCCGAGTCCGCCCGTGCCCTCAGCGGTGCGCGACTACTGGTGTCGGGCAGCGCGGCGTTGCCGGTGCCGGTGTTCGAGCGGCTGCACGAGCTCACCGGTCTCGCGCCGATCGAGCGGTACGGCATGAGCGAGACGCTGCTGACCTTGACCACGCGCTTCGACGGCGAACGGCGCCCCGGCTGGGTGGGCTTGCCGGTCCGTGGCGTCCAGACGCGTCTGCGTGACGAACGAGGAGCAGACGTCCCGCACGACGGCGAGAGCTTCGGCGGGCTCGAGGTTCGCGGACCGATGCTCTTCGACGGCTATCTCAACCGCCCCGACGCGACCGCCGAGTCGTGGACCGAGGACGGGTGGTTCAAGACCGGTGACGTCGCCGCGATCGACCCGGGCGGCTTCCATCGGATCGTCGGACGCGAGTCGACCGACCTCATCAAGTCCGGCGGGTTCCGCATCGGTGCCGGTGAGGTCGAGACGGCGCTGCTCGGTTTCCCCGGTGTGAGGGAGGCCGCCGTCGTCGGACTACCGGACGCTGACCTCGGCCAGCGAATCGTGGCATTCGTCATCGGCGACGGACTCGACGAGACCACCCTGATCGACCATGTCGCTTCGCAATTGTCGGTGCACAAGCGGCCGCGGGAGGTCCGCATCGTCGAGTCGTTGCCCCGCAACGCGTTGGGCAAGGTACAGAAGAAATTGCTGACCTGAGAGCCCGCACCGACCGGCGTATGGTCGGGGGCATGAGCGCTGTCACAAGCACACGCGTCGTTCTCGCCTCGCGGCCTCACGGCGAGCCGACGCCGGACAATTTCCGTACCGAGACTGTGGAACTGCCAGCCTTGTCCGACGGACAGGTTCTGCTGCGCACCGTGTACCTGTCGCTCGACCCGTACATGCGCGGCCGGATGAACGACGCCAAGTCATATGCCCCACCGGTCGCGGTGGGTGATGTCATGGTCGGCGCGACGGTCTCGCAGGTCGTCGAGTCCCAGAGTCTACGAATCGAACCCGGAGCCTACGTTCTCGGGTACACCGGTTGGCAGTCCCACGCGGTGGCCGACGTCAACAGCCTGCGCGCCCTTTACCCCGATCGCGCACCGCTGTCCACGGCCCTCGGCGTGCTCGGTATGCCCGGATTCACCGCGTACGCGGGTCTACTCAAGATCGGCCGCCCGCAGGCTGGCGAGACCGTCGTCGTGGCTGCGGCGGCGGGTCCGGTCGGGTCGGCCGTCGGTCAGATCGCGAAGATCCACGGGGCCCGGGCCGTCGGGATCGCCGGCGGAGCGGAGAAATGCGGGTACCTGCGCGACGAACTAGGGTTCGATGCCGCGATCGATCACCGCGCCGAGGACTTCGCCGACCAACTGAAGGCGGCGGTACCGGACGGCATCGACGTCTACTTCGAGAACGTCGGCGGCCCTGTCACCGCCGCGGTGCTCCCGCTGCTCAACTTCTATGCGCGCATTCCGGTGTGCGGATTGGTGTCCCAGTACAACATTGTGTCGGCTCCCGAGGGGCCGGACCGATTGCCTGCCTTCATGGGTCTGGTCCTCACCAGGAGCCTCACCGTTCGCGGCTTCATCCAGACCGAGTTCATCCAGGAGATGTCCGCGGACTTCGAACGCGACGCCTCCGGGTGGCTCGCCGACGGACGGCTCAAGCACCGGGAGGATGTCGTGGTCGGGTTGGAGAAGGCGCCGGACGCATTCATCGGGATGCTGCATGGAAAGAACTTCGGAAAGCTGGTCGTCCGGGTCGGGCCGGAACAGGACTGACCGACTGAAACCCGTCCCGATTGCGGCCTGCCGGCCTATCGGGTGTCCCGGAAGACCGGATCCCGCTTCTCCCGTCGGGCCAGGGTGGCCTCTTCGAAGTTGTCTGTCATCAGCCGAATCATCAACTGGCCGAGTCCTTCCTGGTTCATGTGCTGGGACATCGACGATGCGTCCAGGCTCGACCACAGGGTGCGCTTGGTCAGTTCGATGCCGGGTCGCGAGAACATCGCGATCCGCTGCGCCAGGTCGAACGCCTCCTCCAGCAGATCCTCGCCGGCGACGATGCGGGACACGAGACCGATCCGGGCGGCCTCGTCGGCGTCGATGTCGCGCCCGGTGAGCATTATCTCGAACGCACGGGATGACCCGATGGCCCGCGGCAGCAGGTAGCTCAGGCCGAGCTCGCTCGAGGTGAGGCCGTTGTTGATCCCGGCCGCACGGAAGTACGCCTCGGGCGCGGCGAGCCGGATGTCGGCGGCCAACGACAGGCAGAATCCGCCGCCGATCGCGGCACCGTTGATCGCAGCGATCACCGGCTGGTGCATGCGGCGCAACGTGAGCACGACGTCGTCGAGCATCTCCATCGCGCGCAGCGCGACCGACGGCCGGGTCAGCCCGTCGATGTGCGGCGGGCTGCCCGCCGAGGTCTGGTCGGCTCCGGAGCAGAAGCCACGACCCGCGCCGGTGATGACGACGGCGCGAACCGAGTTGTCGTTGCTGATGGCCTCGAGCGACTCCCGAAACGGCACCATGACGTCGAACGCCATCGCGTTCATGCGTTCCGGACGGTTGAGGGTCACCAGCGCCACGTTCTCGCGCGGTCGTTCGACAACGATGAAGCTCAACGGATCTCCTACAGGTGAAGGGTCGACGTGCGCCGACCCTACGTCGTGAGACCGTCCGGTGTGCCCGTTTTCGAGCGGTTCAGGGTGTCGTCGTGGCCGCGGGTTGGCGTGCGCGACGACGCGAATTGATCAGTGACAGCACGCCGATCACGAGGACAAGCACCAGCGTGGAGATCAATTGTCTGCGTGCGTCCGTGTCGAAGGCCATCAGCACGACCAAGCCGCCGAGGAGGGCCAGCGTCAGATAGCTCAGGTGGGGGAACAGCCACATCCGGACCGACAGCTTGCCCTCGCGCTCCAATTTCGGGCGCAGGCGCAGGTGCGCGACCACGATGAACACCCAGATCACCAGGAGCGCCGCGCCGACGGAGTTGAGCAGGATGCCGAGCAGTGAATCGGGGAGCAGCCAGGTCAGCAGGACGCTGACGAAGCCGAAGAACACCGACAGCCAAACCGCATTGGTGGGGACCCCGGACTTCGACAGTCTCGTCAGCGCAGCGGGCCCGTCGTTGCGCCGCGCCAGCGAAAATGCCATACGGGAAGTGCCATAGACCTGAGCGTTGAACGCGGAGAGCAGAGCGATGACGACGACCAGTTCCATCAGGCCCGAGACATACGAGATGTTCGCCTGGTCGAGTACTGCAACGAAGGGGCCGCTCTGGAGTGCGGGGTCGTTCCACGGCAGCAGCAGCACCATGATCGCGATCGAACCGAGGTAGAAGACGCTGATCCTCCAGACGACGCTGCGCACCGCCATCCCGATTGCACGCTCGGGGTCCCACGACTCGGCGGCTGCGATGGTGACGATCTCGATGCCGCCGAAAGCGAAGGCCACGACGAGTAGACCCGCGGCAATCCCGGCGAAGCCGTTCGGCATGAACCCGCCGTCGCCGAGGAGATGGGTGAATCCGACGGGCTCGGTGCCGGGGAACAGGCCGAACACCAGCAGCACGCCGACGACCAGGAACCCGATGATCGCAGCGACCTTGAGCGCAGCGAACCAGAATTCGAACTCGCCGAAGTTGCCCACCTTCGCGAGATTGATGACCGCGAAGAACGTCACGAACACCAGCGCGATGACCCACTGCGGGACGGAGGGAAGCCACTGGCTCACGATCGCCGACGAGCCGGTGATCTCGGCGCCGAGGACCATGATCAGCATGAACCAGTACAGCCAGCCCATGACGAAGCCGGCCCACTCCCCGATGCCGATGCGCGCGTAGTGCGAGAAGGATCCGCTCGCGGGCAGAGCGGCCCCCATCTCGCCGAGCATGCGCATCACGCACACGACGACGAAACCGGCAACGAGGTAAGAGATGAGGACCGCAGGACCAGCTTTCGCGATCCCGACCCCACTCCCGAGGAAGAGACCCGCTCCGATCGCCGACCCGAGGCCCATCATCGTCAGATGACGAACCTTCAGGCCGTGCCGCAGGTGGACCGGCGTCCCTGTGCTGCTCACTAGTCGTTCGCGTGCAATGCTTCGTTGAGTTCGACGCCGGTGCCCTTCCACGGCACAACCTCCACGGTGCCGGACACGGAATTGCGGCGGAACAGGATGTTCGATTTGCCGCTGAGGTCAGCGGCCTTGACCACGGTGCCGTCCGGGCCCGTCACCTTGGTGCCCGCAGTGATGTAGAGGCCGGCCTCGACGACGCAGTCGTCGCCGAGCGAGATACCCAGGCCGGAGTTCGCGCCCAACAGGCAGCGCTCGCCGACGGAGATGACCTGCTTACCGCCACCGGACAGGGTGCCCATGATCGAGGCACCGCCGCCGATGTCCGAGCCGTCCCCGACGAGCACGCCGGCGGAGATGCGGCCCTCGACCATCGAGTTGCCGAGCGTGCCCGCGTTGAAGTTGACGAAGCCCTCGTGCATGACGGTGGTACCGCTCGCCAGGTGCGCGCCGAGACGGACGCGGTCGGCGTCGGCGATCCGCACCCCCGACGGAACCACGTAGTCCACCATGCGGGGGAACTTGTCCACGCCGAACACAGTGACCGGGCCTCGGATCCGCAGGCGCGAGCGGACCAGTTCGAAGCTGTCGACCGCGCACGGTCCGTAGTTGGTCCACACGACGTTCGCGAGCAGGCCGAAGATGCCGTCGAGGTTGATCGTGTGCGGCTGCACCAGGCGGTGCGACAGCAGGTGTAGACGCAGGTAGGCGTCGTGCGCGTCGACCGGCGCCGCGGACAGGTCGGCGATCGTGGTGCGCACCACGACCTGGTTGACCTCGCGGGCCTCGTCGTGGCCGACGAGCAGCGCGAGATCCGAAGGAATGTCGGTGCCCTCGAGCGCGACGGTTCCGTTCTCCTTGAACCCGCCCAGTTCGGGGGCGGGGTACCAGGTGTCGAGAACCGCGCCTGACTCGGTCACGTTGGCGACGCCTACTGCAGAAGCTCCCTGTGCACTCACGGGACCACAGGTTACGCGAGCGGATGCACAGGCCCAGGGGCGGTGAGCCGATTGTGACCACCACCCACAGTTCCGACCGGTCGGGCCGCGGGATCCGATTGCCCTAACCTGGGAGCGTGAGCCTGCTGGATCTGCGTGCCGACCCGATCGATCTGACCGCCGCACTGGTGGACATACCGAGCGTGTCCCAGGACGAGCGAGCGATCGCCGACGCGGTCGAGGCCGCATTACGGGAACAGACCTCGGGGTTCGAGGTGATCCGCAACGGAAACGCGGTGCTTGCCCGCACGAACCGGGGTCTGCCGAGTCGTGTGTTGCTCGCCGGGCATCTCGACACGGTGCCGATCGCCGACAACGTGCCGAGCCATCGGACGAGGGACGAGCATGGTGACCTGCTGCATGGCTGCGGCACCGTCGACATGAAATCGGGCGATGCGGTGTTCCTGCACCTTGCTGCCACGATCGCGGATCTTGCCCACGACCTGACACTGGTGTTCTACGACTGCGAGGAGATCGAGGCGCAATACAACGGGCTCGGCCGGATCGAGAACGAGCTTCCCGATTGGCTGCACGCCGACGTCGCGATACTCGGCGAGCCCACGGCCGGTCTCATCGAGGCGGGTTGCCAGGGGACCCTGCGGGTGCGACTGACCGCGGCGGGCGTCCGGGCCCACTCCGCACGCTCGTGGCTGGGTGACAACGCGATCCACAAGCTCGCTCCGGTGCTCGAGCGACTGTCGGCGTATCAGGCACGGTCGGTGGATATCGACGGCTGCATATATCGCGAGGGGCTGTCGGCGGTGCGAATCTCGGGCGGGGTGGCCGGCAACGTCGTGCCCGACGCGGCGCAGTTGGACGTCAACTTCCGGTTCGCGCCCGACCGCAGCGTCGAGGGGGCGATCGCGCACGTGCGCGAGGTGTTCGATCCTTCGGCGCTCGGCGGACTCGAACTCGGGCTGGAGGTCACCGACAGTTCGCCCGGGGCCTTGCCCGGGCTGTCCGATCCGGCGGCGGCGGCGCTGATCGGCGCAGCCGGCGGACACTACCGTGCCAAGTACGGATGGACGGACGTCTCACGCTTCTCGGCGCTGGGGATTCCGGCAGTCAACTACGGACCGGGCGATCCGAATCTGGCGCACAAGCGGGACGAGCACGTCCCGGTCCACCAGATCACCGAGGTGACGCGGGTGTTGCGCGGATACCTGAGCACGTGAGCGCCTAGCCTGACCAGCATGGCACGTGAGAAGAAGACCGGAGCGGTACAACGCGGAGCGGCACAACCCGGAAACGGGGGCGCTGAGGACTGGGTGCAACATCGTGGTCCGGTCATGTTGCGGCGCGACCGCAAGGCCGACGTGGCGAACTCCGATCGGAAGCTGCTCGACCAACGCGGCCCGACCGACTGGGTGCACACCGACCCGTGGCGTGTGTTGCGCATCCAGAGCGAGTTCATCGACGGCTTCGATGCGCTCGCGGAGGTTCCGCGGGCGGTCTCGGTGTTCGGGTCGGCGCGCGTCGATGAGGATCACGCCGAGTACGCGCTCGCTCGTGAACTGGCCGGCGCGCTGGTACAGGCCGGGTACGCGGTGATTACCGGTGGTGGGCCAGGAGTCATGGAGGCCGCGAACCGTGGTGCCTGCGAGAGCGGCGGATACTCCATCGGTCTGGGGATCGAGTTGCCGTTCGAGGAGCGGCTCAACGACTGGGTCGATCTGGGCATCAACTTCCGGTACTTCTTCGCGCGTAAGACCATGTTCGTGAAGTACTCGCAAGCGTTCATCTGCCTGCCCGGTGGATTCGGCACGCTCGACGAGCTCTTCGAGGCGCTCACCCTGGTGCAGACCCGCAAGATCACTCGATTCCCGATCATTCTGGTGGGCACCGAGTTCTGGTCCGGGCTCATGGACTGGCTGCATTCCGTGCTCCAAGGAGCCGGTAAGATCTCCTCGGGCGACTTCGACCTCATCCACCTCACCGACAGCGTCGACGAGGCCGTGCGTATCGTCGTGGAGTCGCAGCAAGGTGTGGACGAAGCGGCACTTCTGGGAGATGAAGACGAGTGGTGAGCGGCGAGAAGTCCGGCGAGAAACTCGCTGTCTGCGTCTACTGCGCGTCACTTCCGGTCGATGCGCGGTTCCTGGATTTGGCCTCCGAGGTTGGTACCGCGATCGGTCGCCGTGGATGGCAACTGGTATCCGGCGGTGGCAATGTCGCGATGATGGGCGCGGTCGCGGAAGCGGCCCGTGCGGCCGATGCGTTTACGGTCGGTGTCATTCCGAAAGCGTTGGTACACAAGGAGCTTGCGGATGTCGATGCAGACGAGTTGATCGTCACCGACACGATGAGCGAACGTAAGCGGATCATGGCGGACCGCGCCGACGCGTTCATCACGCTACCCGGCGGAATCGGCACGTTGGAAGAGTTGTTCGAGACGTGGACGACAGGGTATCTCGGTATGCACAACAAGCCGGTTGTGATGCTCGATCCTTTCGATCATTTCCGCCCGCTGCTGCGCTGGCTCGAAGACCTGAAGGCTCAGCGCTTCGTCGGGCAGCGAGCACTCGACCGGTTGATCATCACTAGAGAAGTCGAGGCCGCGCTGGACGCTTGCACCGGCTGAACGTGGTGGGGATGTAGATGAGCTCAGACGCCGCTTCGACTATCGACCTTCTGCAGTTGGCGCGGCGACTGCCGGGGATGGCGACCGAACTCCCCATCCTGGCGCGCGGGGCGCTGGGTTTGATCCGTAGGCCGGAGGACCGGGTATCCATCGGCCGCGTCTTTCAGGACCTGGCGCGACGGCAACGCCATCATCCGTTCATCCGCTTCGAGGGCAAATCCATCACGTACGGTCAGGCGAACACACAGGTCAATCGGTACGCCGACGTCCTCGCGCGGCATGGCGTCCGGCGCGGCGACGTCGTCGGGGTCCTGATGAAGAACCGTCCCGAGACGCTCCTGGTGACGTTGGCGGTGGTCAAACTCGGTGCGGTCGCGGGAATGCTGAACCACAACCAACGCGGCGACGTCCTGGCGCACAGTTTGTCGTTGCTGGACAGCCGTGTGCTCGTCGTGGGAGAGGAGTGCGACGAGGCACTCGCGTCGCTCGACGGTGAGACACACGCACAGAAAGTATTGTGGAGTGCCGAACTCGACCGGGCCGCAGAGGGCGCGGACGCGTCGAATCCCACTGTGTGCGAGCGTATCCAAGGAAAGGACCGCGCCTTCTACATCTTCACCTCCGGTACCACCGGGCTACCGAAGGCCAGCCTGATGAGTCACCATCGCTGGCTCAGAAGCATGTCGGGGATCGGTGCGATGGGAGTGCGCTTGCGTCGCAGCGACACTCTCTACTGCGCGCTCCCGCTCTACCACAACAACGCTCTCACGGTGTCGCTGTCGGCGGTGCTCTTCTCCGGCGCGACCTTCGCGATCGGACGCAACTTCTCCGCCTCCCGGTTCTGGGACGAGGCGAAGGTCAACGAGGCCACCGCATTCGTCTACATCGGGGAGGTGTGCCGCTACCTGCTGAACCAGCCACCCACGCAGACCGACCGGGACAACGACATCCGACTCATCGTCGGAAACGGATTGCGCCCGGAGATCTGGACCGAGTTCACCGAGCGGTTCGGTATCGACCGTGTCGCAGAGTTCTACGGTGCGAGCGAGTGCAATATCGCGTTCGTCAATGCGTTGGGCGTCGAACGGACCGCGGGAATGTGCCCGCTGCCATATGCGGTGGTGGAGTTCGATCCCGACAGTGGCCGTGCGCGACGCTCCGCCGATGGACGTCTGCGCCGGGTGAGAACCGGCGAGGTGGGGCTGCTGCTGTCCAAGGTCACCGAACGCTCACCCTTCGACGGGTACACCGATCCCGACGCCAGCGAGAACAAGCTTGTCCGAGACGGCTTCAAGGACGGTGACTGCTGGTTCGACACCGGCGACCTGGTCCGAAGCCAGGGCTTCATGCATGTCGCGTTCGTCGACCGTCTCGGCGACACCTTCCGCTGGAAGGGCGAGAACGTCGCCACAACCGAGGTCGAGAGTGCGCTGTCCGCGTTCCCCGCGGTCGAACAGTCCGTCGCGTACGGTGTCACGGTCCCCGGAACGGACGGCAAGGCCGGCATGGCCGCGGTGACGCTACGCCGCGGCCACGAATTCGACGGGCAGCGGCTCGCGACGGTCTTGTTCAACCGGCTGCCGGTGTACGCGGTCCCGCTGTTCGTGCGGGTCGTCGATTCGCTCCAGACCACGTCGACGTTTAAGAGTCGCAAGGTGGAGTTGAGTGCGGAGGGGTACTCGTCGACCGTCGAGCGGCTCTACGTTCTCGCCGGCCGGACCGCAGGCTATGTACCCGCATACGACGGTTACGCCCGCGCCGTCGCCGAGGGTGATGCTCCCGGGGGATAGTGGCATCTCGGCCGTGCGACCATGGGGGGCATGGCCCCCCGCCCCGCCTCCGATGACACGCCGGCCGCCGGCCGTGTCGTCCTGCCTACGCTCTGCGGCAGACCGGTCGCGACCGATCGTGCACTCGTCATGGCGATCGTCAACCGCACCCCGGACTCGTTCTACGACCGCGGTGCTACGTTCGGCGACGAGGCGGCCATGGCGGCGGTCGACCGCGCTGTCGCCGAGGGCGCGGACCTCGTCGACGTCGGCGGAGTCAAGGCCGGCCCGGGTGCCGTGGTGGACAGCGAGGAGGAGATCCGGAGGGTGGTGCCGTTCGTGGAGGCCATCCGTTCGCGACACCCCGACCTGATGATCAGTATCGACACGTGGCGAAGTGAGGTGGCCCGACTCGCTTGCGGTGCGGGCGCAGACCTCGTAAACGACACGTGGGCGGGTGCCGATCCCGCACTGGTCGAGGTTGCCGCGGAACTGGGCGCCGGGATCGTTTGCTCCCACACCGGGGGTGCTGAGCCCCGCACCCGGCCGCACCGGGTTCGCTACGCGGACGTCGTCGCCGACGTCATCGACGAGGTCGTGCGGGCTGCCGATCATGCGGTGCGATTGGGGGTGCAGCCGGACTCGATCCTGATCGATCCGACCCACGATTTCGGGAAGAACACCTTTCACGGGCTCGAATTGTTGCGTCGTGTGGAAGATCTCGTTAAGAGCGGATGGCCCGTGCTGATGGCACTCAGCAACAAGGACTTCGTCGGGGAGACTTTGGGGGTGGAACTGGCCGAGAGGTTGGAGGGCACTCTCGCGGCGACTGCACTGGCGGCCGCCGGCGGTGTTCGCGTGTTTCGTGTTCATGAGGTTGCCCCGACCAGGCGTGTGGTCGACATGGTCGCCGCGATCATGGGTACCCGGCAACCCACGCGCACCGTACGGGGGTTGGCGTGAGCATCACCGAGGTTTCGAGCGTCTGGACGGATGCCAACAGTTGGGATCACCCCAGCTGGAGCATCGCCAAACTCGAGCGGGCAAAGGCGGGGCGCACGGTGTCGGTCGTGCTACCCGCACTCAATGAGGAGAAGACGGTCGCCGGGGTCGTCGGCACCATCGAGCCGCTGCTCGGTGGACTGGTCGATGAATTGATCGTGCTCGACTCCGGTTCGTGCGACGCGACGGCCGAGCGGGCCAGGGCGGCGGGGGCGACGGTCATCAGCCGTGAGGAGGCGGTACCGGGACTGCCGCCCGTCCCGGGCAAGGGCGAGGTGCTGTGGCGTTCGATGGCCGCGAGCACCGGCGACCTGATCGCGTTCGTCGACTCCGACCTCGTCGAACCCGATCCCGCCTTCGTTCCCAAGCTGCTCGGGCCGCTGCTCACCGTGAACGGGATCCACCTGGTCAAAGGTTACTATCGGCGTCCGCTGCGGGTGAGCGGTACCGAGGACGCCAACGGCGGCGGCCGGGTCACCGAATTGGTCGCCCGGCCCATGCTTGCGGCGCTACGTCCCGAGCTGACCTGTGTACTCCAACCCCTCGGCGGTGAGTACGCCGGGACCAGGGAACTGCTGTCGTCGGTGCCGTTCGCAGCGGGCTACGGCGTCGAGATCGGACTGCTTCTCGACACGTACGACCGCCTTGGGCTCGCCGCGATCGGGCAGGTCAATCTGGGTGTGCGCAAGCATCGCAACCGGCCGCTGTCCGAACTCGGCGTGATGAGCCGACAGATCATCGGCACGATGTTGCGCAGGTGCGGCGTGGAGGACAGTGGTGCCGGGCTGACACAGTTCGTCGCGGACGCCGACTCGTTCGTCCCGGCGCGTACCGATGTCTCGCTGGTCGACCGCCCACCCATGAGCACGGTCCGTCCGGTGTTCCGCCGCGAACCTGCCCGGGGCGTGCGTGTCGGTGGCTCATGACAGTATCGGGTCATGCTGACGGTCCTGCTGTACATGGTGATCATGGTGCTGGTCGGTGGCCTGCTCTACCTTGTTGTGAGCATGGTGTTCGGTCGTTCCGAGGAACTGCCACCGTTGCCCGCCGGCACGACCGCGACTGTGCTGCCCGCGGAAGGGGTCACCGGGGCTGACGTACGCGCGCTTCGGTTCCAACAGGCCGTGCGTGGGTACAAGGCAAGCGAGGTGGACTGGGCGCTCGAGCGTCTGGGGCAGGAGATCGACTCTCTGAGAGCCCAATTGGCCGATGGCATCGACGCGGGCGCCGGTGACGGTCCCGAGAACTCGGGGGAGTCGAACCATACTTCGAACCACGCGGAGTCGGAGTGATGAGCGAGGTTGCGGGGGATCGGTTTTCGGCGGTGTCGCCGGTGGATGGACGGACTCGCTGCCCATGGGCGGTCGACACCGACGGCTCGCGGATCTACAGCGACTACCACGATTTCGAGTGGGGGCAGCCGCTCCACGGTCGCGCCGCGCTGTTCGAGAAGCTCTCCCTCGAGGCATTCCAATCCGGGCTGTCGTGGATCACGATCCTGCGCAAACGAGAAGCGTTCCGTGAGGCTTTCGCGGGTTTCGACCCCGAGAGCGTGGCGGCGTTCACGGACGCCGATGTTGTTCGCTTGCTTGGCGACGCCCGGATCGTTCGCAACCGGGCGAAGATCGAGGCCGTCATCGGCAATGCCCGCGCGGTTCTCGATCTCGCCGACACCGACCTCGACAGGCTGCTGTGGTCGTTTGCACCACCACGCCGCGCACGGCGGTACGAACGGCTCGACGACGTGCCCGCGGTCACTGCGGAATCGAGGGCGATGGCCTCTGAGTTGAAGCGCCGTGGTTTCCGTTTCGTGGGCCCCACCACGGCGTATGCGCTCATGCAGGCCACCGGGATGGTTGACGACCACCTCGAATCCTGCTGGGTCGAGCCGCCTCGATGACGACGCCTGATTTGCGCGGTTTTTGGCTCCTAGCTACCCGGCGACCCGCTCGATAGGGAAGAATGGGCCAGAGAGCCTCGCCGAGTGCGTGCGGGGCACCCACGGTAACCCAAGGCGCTAGTGAATCCGGCGCAGATTTGGAGGGAGCAGAGGATGGCGGCCATGAAGCCCCGGACCGGGGACGGTCCCCTCGAGGCAACCAAAGAGGGACGAGGAATCGTCATGAGGGTTCCACTCGAGGGCGGCGGACGTCTGGTCGTCGAACTCACCCCGGAGGAAGCCGCGGCTCTCGGAGACGAGCTCAAGGGTGTGACCAGCTGACAGGGATCTACTCTGCGGCGTTGCGGCCGGGTCGACGCGTCGACCCGGCCGCCGCCTGTAGCTGACGATCCGTGCCGGCTGGACAGGCCGTGCCAGCTGATAAGCGGGCCAGCTGGCAGTCGTCCGTTTTCGGGAAAGGCGGCAGTACAGGTGCTTGCCGACGTGTGCGAGCTACTCGCGTGCCCCCAGTGCGGTGATGAACTGGACCTGCTCGACCGCGCACTGGTCTGTACGCGCGGCCATAGCTTTGACATCGCCCGTCAGGGTTACGTCACCCTGCTGACTGGGTCCGCGACGAAATTCACCGGCGATAGCCCCGAGATGATCGCGGCTCGCAGCGAATTCCTCGACTCGGGTCATTTCGATCCCCTGATGTCCGCGGTCGCCGATGCCGTCGTACTGACGGCCACGGAAGCTGGGTGCCCGGACAAACCGCGCCTCCTCGAGATTGGTTCCGGTACCGGTCACTATCTGGTGCGGGCGCTCGATGGGGTTCCAACGGCACATGGCATCGGTGTTGACCTTTCCAAACCGGCCGCGCGGCGACTGGCCCGCGCACATCCACGTGCCGCCGCAGTTGTCGCCGACGTCTGGCGGCAGCTACCGGTTCGCGACCAGGCCCTGACGCACGTGCTCTCGGTTTTCGCTCCGCGCAACGTTGCCGAGATCGACCGTGTACTCGCCGACGAAGGCACCCTCGTCATCCTCACGCCCACCGATCGACATCTTGTCGAACTCGTAGGCCGGCTCGGAATGGTCCGCGTCGACGAACGTAAGGTGGAGCGACTCGGCGAAACCGTGGCCGGTCGATTCGAACGCGTCAGGCGGACACCCGTGGAGATCCGGATGATGTTGTCGCACCGGGATGTCGAGAACATCGTTGGCATGGGTCCATCGGCCCGCCACCTCACCCCCGCAAAGCGGGCCGAGGCGATCGCAGCACTTCCCGAACCGTTTCCCGTGACCGCTTCGGTTGTGGTGTCAACCTATCGTCGGGTCGTTTCACCCGACTGAGGCGCCTGATCGTACCGTCGGCCGAGCCGACCGATTGTTCCCGTCGGCCGAGCCGACCAATTGTTCCCGTCGGCCGAGCCGACCGATTGTTCCCGTCGGCCGAGCCGACCAACTGTCACCGTCGACCGAGCACGTCGGCGTACACGTCGAGGGTCTGTCGGGCGATCCGAGACCACGAGAACTCTGCCGTGGCGCGTAGACGTCCTGCGCGGCCCATTGCCGCCGCTCGGCCGGAGTCGGTGGCCACCTCGTTCACGGCCGCCGCCAGTTCGCTTTCGAAGGCTTCCGTCTCGTACGAGTTGTAGTGGACCAACCGGCCGGTGGCGCCGTCCTGCACCACCTCCGGGATACCGCCGACGTCGGACGCAACGACCGCCGTCTCGCACGCCATGGCCTCGAGATTGACGATCCCTAACGGTTCGTACACCGATGGGCATACGAATACGGTTGCTGCGGAAAGGACTTCGCGAATCCTCTCGGTGGGGAGCATGTCGCGGATCCAGAAGACACCATCGCGTCGGGCCGCGAGTTGTGAGACGGCAGCCTCCGTCTCGGCCGCGAGTTCCGGGGTGTCCGGCGCGCCCGCGCACAACACCAGTTGGATCGAGGGGTCGAACTCGTGGGCCGCGGCGACGAGGTGGCTGAGCCCCTTCTGACGGGTGATCCGGCCGACGAACGCGACGATCGGGCGGTCCGGGTCGACGCTGTTCGACGCCAACAGCGATCGAGTGTCGGGTGCTGGTGGACCGGGATACCATGCGGCGGAGTCGATCCCGTTGTGTACCACATGGACTCGTGTGGGATCGATCGCCGGGTACGTGGACAGGACGTCGGCCTTCATGCCCTCGCTCACGGCGATGACGGCGTCAGCGTGCTCCATTGCGTTGCGCTCCGACCACGACGAGACGCGGTAGCCGCCTCCGAGCTGGTCGGCCTTCCACGGGCGCCGCGGCTCGAGGGAGTGCGCGGTCACGACGTGTGGGATGTCGTGCAGTTGGGCAGCCAGGTGGCCTGCGAGCCCCGTGTACCACGTGTGCGAGTGCGCCACGTCCGCCTCGGCCGTGGCGTGGGCCATCCGCAGCCCCGCCGAGAGCGTGAGGAGAGCCGGATTGGCGCCGGTCAGCGCGGGGTCGGGACCGTGGACGATGGCGCTATCGCGCGGCGCGCCCATGCAGTGCACGTCTACCTCGCACAGGCTGCGCAGGTGCGTGACCAACTCAGTGACGTGGACACCCGCACCGCCGTAGATCTCGGGTGGATATTCCTTCGTCATCATTGCGACCCGCACCGGCTAAACGTAACCGCAGGAACCCGTTCCGGCCAGCGGCGGGGGGCGTGTTCTCAGCGGTTCCAGAGGCCTGCAGCGCTGGCGGCGGTGGAAGGGGGCGGATAGGTTGACTGGTGTGAGGAGTCAGCCCCATGTGCTCGGGATCGTTCTCGCCGGAGGCGAGGGTAAGCGCCTGTACCCGCTCACTGCTGACCGGGCCAAACCCGCCGTCCCCTTCGGGGGTGCGTACCGGCTGATCGACTTCGTGCTCAGCAACCTCGTCAACGCAGGCTACCTGCGCATCTGTGTTCTCACTCAGTACAAGTCACACTCGCTCGACCGGCACATCTCGCAGACCTGGCGGTTGTCCGGGTTCGCAGGCGAGTACATCACCCCCGTGCCGGCACAGCAGCGACTCGGCCCGCGGTGGTACACGGGCAGCGCGGACGCCATCTTCCAGTCGCTCAATCTCGTCTACGACGAGGACCCGGAGTACATCGTCGTCTTCGGCGCCGATCACGTGTACCGCATGGATCCTGAGCAGATGGTGCAGCATCACATCGATTCGGGCGCCGGGGTGACTGTCGCCGGCATACGGGTCCCTCGCAGCGAGGCGTACGCGTTCGGCTGCATCGACAGCGACGAATCCGGTCATATCACCCAGTTCCTCGAGAAGCCCGTGCACCCACCGGGCACCCCCGACGACCCCAACGTGACGTTCGCGTCCATGGGTAACTATGTATTCACCACGAAGGTGCTCGTCGACGCGATCCGCGCCGACTCCGAGAACTCCGACTCCGACCACGACATGGGTGGGGACATCATTCCCGCTCTCGTCGAGGCGGGGGTCGCGTCGGTCTACGACTTCAAGAACAACGTTGTACCTGGGGCGATGGACCGCGATCGCGGGTACTGGCGCGACGTGGGAACCATCGACGCCTTCTACGACGCGCACATGGATCTCGTATCCGTCCACCCCGTGTTCAATCTCTACAACCGGCGGTGGCCCATCCGCGGCGGGGGCGAGAACCTCGCTCCCGCCAAGTTCGTCAAAGGCGGCCTGGCGCAGGAGTCCGTCGTCGGGGCGGGCTCGATCCTGTCGGCCGCCACAGTCCGGAATTCGGTTCTCAGTTCCAACGTCATGGTCGACGACGGTGCAACAGTCGAGGGCAGCGTCCTGATGCCCGGCGTCCGGGTCGGCAGAGGTGCCGTGGTGCGCCGCGCGATCCTCGACAAGAACGTCCTGGTGGGTGAGGGCGAGATCATCGGCGTCGACCTCGAACGAGACCGCCAGCGGTTCGCCGTCAGCAGTGGCGGTGTCGTGACGATCGGCAAAGGCGTCTGGATCTAGACCTCACAGGCGGGCGGCGCACAGCAGGCCGTCGCCCACGGGGAGCAGCGCGCGGGTGAGGCGATCGTCTTCGGCGATCGCACGCGCGGCGTCCCGGACCGCGACCGTGGCCGCGTCCCGCTGGCCGCGATCGGCGACACGGCCGCCGAGCAGTGCGTTGTGCAGCACTATCACGCCGCCCGGTCGCAGTAGTCGCACGCCCTCGCGTACGAAGTGCGGATGATCGGTCGGGGAGTTGTCGACAAACACCATGTCGTATGCCGAATCGGCGAGTCGTGGCAGCACGTCGAGCGCGCGCCCGTTGATCTGCCTGGTGCGGGAGGGGGAGATGCCTGAAGACCGAAACGCCTGCTTTGCCGCGCGCTGGTGCTCGGACTCGCTGTCGATCGTGGTGAGGACGCCGTCCTCTCGCATGCCGCGAAGCAACCACAGACTACTGACGCCGGCGCTCATTCCGACCTCGACCACGGCCTTCGCGTCAAGCATCTTGGTGAAGAGCGCGAGTGCGGCACCGACCGCGGGTGGCACCGGGGCGGCGCCGAGTTCGGTCGCACGATCGCGTGCCGTGGTCAGTTTCTCGTCCTCGGGGATCGTGTCCTCGGTGTGGGTGAGAATCCGTTCGACGTTGGTGTACACGCTGTAGAGGCTAGCCCTGCCGTGATCTGGAGTCGTCAAGGCTCGCTCGGGTGACATTCTCAGGTGCCGCTCAGGTTGTTCATAGTGCCCACATATCGGGGCACGACAAGGTTATGTGCAGCGCCGGACGACTAGACCGCACGGCGTGAAGATCACGTAGCCGATCTCAACGGACGGTGGCGGGAACAATTCCGTGCTTTCGGGAGTTGAACCTCAAACAATCCGATGTCTCGTGGTCCGCGGTCCTGAGTAGGAGGATCCACCCATCCACATGATCAACGCCGAACGCACGCTCCCCTTCACTGCCGATCGACCCGCCGAGGCGGGCACCGATTCAGACGTGTCCGCGGCCGGCACGGCCGCGTTCGACGCCACGGGTGACAAGTCCGCGATGCCCTCGTGGGACGAACTGGTCCGCGAGCACGGCGACCGGGTGTACCGGCTGGCCTACCGTCTGTCGGGTAACGCGCAGGACGCCGAGGACCTGACCCAGGACACATTCATCCGGGTCTTCCGCTCGCTGCAGAACTACCAGCCCGGGACGTTCGAGGGCTGGCTACACCGCATCACCACCAACCTGTTCCTGGACATGGTGCGCCGCCGCAACCGGATCCGGATGGAGGCGCTGCCCGAGGACTACGACCGCGTCCCCTCGGACTCGCCCAACCCTGAAGAGATCTACCACGATGCGAGGCTGGCGCCCGACCTGCAGTCGGCGCTCGACTCGCTGGCGCCCGAGTTTCGTGCAGCAGTCGTCCTTTGTGACATAGAAGGACTCTCCTACGAGGAGATCGGTGCCACACTGGGAGTCAAGCTGGGTACTGTGCGCAGCAGGATTCACCGTGGACGGCAGGCTCTGCGCGAGCACCTGGCTGCGAATGGCAAAGTTGATACCGAGCGGATCGGTATCGGCTATTGATTCAGGAGGGTTCGATGACGCAGGCGCGCAGACCTCGTCGGTTCGGCTCCACGGAGCACCTGGCGAGTGAGGCGATCGCCGCGTATGTCGACGGCGAGCTCGGCATGAACGCCTACGTGCGTGCCTCCCACCACCTGTCCTTGTGCCCTGACTGCGCGGCGGAGGTGGACACGCAGCAGCAGGCGAGAGTCGCGTTGCGCAGGGTCGCCGGGGACGTGTCGATGCCCAGTTCGCTACTCGGGCTCCTCAGCGACATCCCGCGGTGTCATCCCGACCAGGACCCTGCTCCGAGCCAGGGTGAGGTGCCGGGCATCATTTCTTTCGATCAGGGCGGCGACTCCGCTCGCCTTTGGCCGTTCCGCCGTCGTCGCTGACATGCCATCGGTATTGCTCTGACGTGCCGGCCGCATTGCTCTGACGTGCCGGCCGCATAGCTCTGACGTGCCGGCCGCATAGCTCTGACGTGCCGGCCGCATAGCTCTGACGTGCCGGCCGCATTGCTCTGACGTGCCGTCGGCATTGCTCTGACGTGCCGTCAGTGTTGCCGCGGGGTTGAATCGGCGATACTGGCAGGCGTGACTGACGCAGACGAGGGGGACCAGCGCGCGTGACGGCGGATTCGACAAATCCGGGAGCGGCGGGGGACGACGCCGCAGAATCGGCTCCGTCCACGGGACCGGATCGTACGGAGCAGTCCAGGTTGGCCCCACGCCCGGTCTACCGCCCGCACGTCGACCCGGCCACCCAGGAGGCGTTCGGTCGGCCGCCGACCGTGACCAGTTCTTTCGGTCCGCACACGGGAATGCCCGACCGGCCCGCCGTCCAAATCGGACGCCCCGACGCCGTCCTGGCAGAGGCCTTCGGCCGCCCAGAGGGCGAAGTGGACTCGCTTCAACGCGGACCCGAAGTCGATCCGGTTCTCTCCGAAGACCCGCCTGCAGCTGATCCGTGGCGTGACCCCGCCGCGCCCGTCCGGCTCGGTGCTCCGGCCGAGGGGCCTACCGCACCGCCACGGCAGCCGGACGCACCCAAACTGACTGTGCGGGAAGTGCTGTTCGGGGAACGCATCGAGCGCAAAGCACTCGCGGCCTTGGCGGCCATCGCTCTTGTGATCGGGCTGGTCGGCGGCTTGGTCGCGATAGCCGCGACGTCGGACCGGGGTTCTCTCACCAACAGGAACGTCACCCTCGCGCAGTCCGGGGGCAGCGATGACCTTCCAGACAGTCGGATCGCCGAGGTCGCGGACGCTGTGCTCCCGTCGGTGGTTTCGATTCAAGTGGCGGATGGCGACCAGTCCGGGACCGGGTCGGGCGTCGTCATCGACGGTGGCGGCTACATCGTCACCAACAACCATGTCATCTCGATGGCAGCAACCGATCCGGAGACCTCGACCATTCGGGTGACGTTCTCGGACGGCACCAAGGTGCCGGCGCAGATCGTGGGACGCGACACCAAGACGGATCTTGCAGTCCTGAAGACCGACGCGCAGAACCTCACCGTCGCCGAACTCGGTAGGTCGGCAGACGTCCGGGTGGGACAGGACGTTGTCGCCGTGGGTTCGCCTCTCGGGCTCACCAAGACCGTGACCCGTGGAATTGTCAGCGCGCTCAACCGGCCAGTGCGGCTGAGCGGCGAGGGCACCGACACCGACGCGGTCATCGACGCCGTACAGACCGATGCCGCGATCAACCCGGGTAATTCCGGAGGACCCCTGATCGACATGGATGGACGGGTCATCGGAATCAACTCCGCGATCCGCTCCGAGAGCGGCGGCTCGGTGGGGCTCGGATTCGCCATCCCCATCGATGACGTCACGACGGTGGCTCAGCAACTGATCCGAGACGGGGTAGTCCGCCACACGCAGATCGGGGTCAACACCCGTACCGTCATCAACGACGCCACCAGCGGTGCCGAGGTCGCGAATGTGCAGGCCGGTAGCCCTGCGGAGAAGGCGGGCATCGTCGAGGGCGACGTAATCGTGAAGGTCGGGGACCGGACCGTCGCCAGCTCGGACGAGCTGGTCGTCGCCGTCCATGACCAGGCGGTCGGCGAGCCGGTTCCGATCCAGCTGTTTCGCTCCGGGCGGCTGGTGGATCTGCAGGTCACGCCGACATCGGACTGACCGGACGCTCCGGTAGACAGACGTTCATGTGATATTCCGGATTGGCGCGAGCGCTTCTGGCTGCGACCACGTACCCTAGACGCGTGTTTGGCAACATCGGCTGGGGCGAGTTCATGGTGCTCCTCGTGGCGGCGCTTGTGATCCTGGGACCTGAGCGGCTGCCGGGTGCGGTCAGCTGGGTGACCAAGACCATGCGTCAAGTTCGCGACTACGCGAGCGGGGCAAGTAAGCAGATCAAGGATGAGCTGGGCCCCGAGTTCGAGGACCTGCGTAAACCGCTGTCCCAAATCAACGAGTTGCGCGGTATGACGCCGCGCGCGGTCATCACCAAGCATCTGCTCGACGGAGATGACTCGATCCTGACCGGCAACTTCGACAGCAAGCCGAGCACCAACGGCTCTGCGCCGGCTGCCTCGCCGGCTTCTGCTTCTTCCGGGGCTTCTGCTTCTGGGCCTTCTGCTTCTTCCGGGGCTTCGGCGCCCCCCCAGTCGAAGCCTCTCGCGTCGGGGGAACGTCCCCCGGTCGATCCCGACGCCACGTAGTCGCAGCGAGCGCCTGCTACAGGTGCCGGACGGTGTCGATTCCGAGGGACATTCCGGCCAAGCCGCGGGCCCGAACAGACAGCTTGTCAGCTATCTCCCGCAACGCGGTGCCGGCGGGCGAGTCGGGGGCGCCGAGCACGATCGGCATACCGACGTCGCCGCCCTCGCGGACCGCCTGCTCGAGCGGAATCTGGCCCAGCAGAGGAACGTCTGCGCCCACCGCGCGGGTGAGACGGTCGGCCACGGCCTGACCACCACCCGAACCGAAGACGTCCATGCGTGTGCCGTCGGGCAGTTCCATCCACGACATGTTCTCGACGACGCCGGCGATGCGCTGACGGGTCTGTAGCGCGATGGCACCGGCCCGCTCGGCGACCTCTGCGGCGGCCTGCTGCGGCGTGGTGACGACGAGGATCTCGGCGCCGGGAATGAGCTGGGCGACAGAAATGGCGACGTCACCGGTGCCAGGCGGCAGGTCGAGCAGGAGCACATCGAGGTCTCCCCAGAAGACGTCCGCCAGGAACTGCTGCAACGCGCGGTGCAGCATCGGCCCGCGCCACACCACCGGTGTGTTGCCCTGCGTGAACTGGGCGATGGAGATCAGCTTCACGTCGTGCGACTGCGGCGGCATGATCATCCGCTCGACCTGGGTCGGCTTGGCGTCGGTGCCGAGCATGCGTGGCACCGAGTGACCGTAGATGTCGGCGTCGAGCACTCCGACCGACAGTCCCTTCGCCGCCATCGCGGCCGCGAGGTTGACCGTGACGCTCGACTTTCCGACACCGCCTTTGCCGGACGCCACCGCATACACGCGGGTGAGCGATCCAGGCTGTGCGAACGGGATCACCGGTTCGGTGGAATCTCCGCGAAGCGAGCGGCGCAGTTCGGTCCGTTGTTCGTCGCTCATCACGTCGAGTTCGACGCGCACGGTTCCGGCGCCCTCGACGTCGGCGACGGCCTTGGTTACGCGTTGGGTGATCTCGGTCCGCAACGGGCAGCCGGCTGTGGTCAGGTAGATGCCGATGTCGACACTGCCGTCGCCACCGATATCGATGCTCTTGACCATGCCCAGTTCCGTGATGGGTTTACGAATCTCGGGGTCCTGCACCTTGGACAGTGCGGTGCGGACGGCGGTCTCGGTCAGGGCTGCCATACCCCCCATGGTAGGTGGCGCAGTGCGGGCCCGAATCAGGGAGTCGGACCGGCGTCCGGCGCAGGGGCGGGCGGAGGGCAGAAGATCAGGCACGGCAATTGCGGGAGTCCCGGTATCGGGAGTCCAGGTATGACGGGAAAAGGCATCGGCGCAGGAATCGGAGCCGGGGAGGGTGCAGCGTCCGGTGCCGCGGGCGAGGTCGTCGGCGCCGGGATCGTGGCCGCGACGTCCACTGCGTCGGCGAGGCGCTCCGGCGGCGAAGGTGTCATGGGTTCCGCCGGCGCGGCGGTGCCGGCGGCGTAGGCCTCAGACCACGCGAGCACGTTCGCCCGGTAGGCCGTCGAGTTGTTGTATCGAAGGACGGCACGTGACTGCTGTTCCGGATCACGCAGATCCAGGCCACCCGAGCACAGGTACCGGGCAGCGGAGAGGGAGGCGTCGAAGACGTTGTTCGGATCGGCGACGCCGTCATCGTTCCCGTCCGACGCATACCGTGCCCAGGTACTCGGAATGAACTGCATGGGGCCGACCGCACGGTCGTGGACCGGATCGCCGTCGAGGACCCCGAGATCGGTGTCGGTGATGATCTCGTTGCCGGCCAGGTGGCCGTCGAGGGTAGGCCCGAGGATCGGCGTCACGGTGGTTCCCGCCGCGTCGGTCCGTCCGCCACCGGCATGGCCGGACTCGATCTTCCCGATGCCGGCCAGAAGGTTCCAGGGCAGGCCACAACCCGGTTGCGTGCTCGTTGCCGCTTGTTCGGCAGCACGGTAGGCGTTGAGGACGATCTCCGGGATGCCGAGGGGGCCGACGACGACTGGAACGGGAACGGCGTGGGGTTCTGCGCGCGAGGGTGACGGGCCATCGGAGGCCGCCACCGATTTGGCGGAGCGCAGTTGACGCTCTGGTCGTGGTGCCGCGGGAACCAGTCCGACCGTCGGGATCAGTGCCGCCTGCCCGGCCGTGGCCGCCGCGGCGGGGGTCGTCGCGTGCGACGTCGACCCTGCGGCGAGGGTGTCGAACACGCCTCCCGTGGATGACGCTGTCGTCACGAATCCGGTAAGAACAACGGCGAACATACTGAGAACCCCACGGGCATGCACTCCCTCAACCCCTCCTTGCAGAAGCTTGCATCCACAGTCACGCAACACATTCCGAGCGTTCTGCGGGAATATCTCTGCGATGTTCGAACACGTTACCTATCGGTGACGTGTCGTGCGGTTACTTCCTGCCGGTCGGCGATTTCGGGCCGGCAGCGGAGTCGGGCTCGTCCTCGCCGCCCTCCCGAACGGCGAGCAACTGGCGGATGTCGTCGAGTTCGCGTCTGAGGTAGTCGCGGGTCGCCACCTCGCCGACGGCCAACCGAAGGGCCGCCAGTTCACGCGCGAGGAACTCGGTGTCGGCCTTGGTCTGCGCCGCGCGTGCCCGGTCCTCCTCGAGCGAAACCCGGTCCCGGTTCTCCTGCCGGTTCTGGGCCAGCAGGATCAGGGGGGCGGCGTACGCGGCCTGCGTCGAGAAGGCGAGGTTCAGCAAGATGAACGGATAGGGATCCCACTGCAGCCTCACCGCGAACACGTTGAGGGCGACCCACACCACCACGACCACGGTCTGCATCAGCAGATAGCGTCCGGTGCCGAGGAATCGAGCGATGCTCTCGCTGACCCGGCCGACGGCCTCGACGTCGATGTGGAATCGCAGGCCCCGTGTGCCGCGGGGGGTCTCGAGGCGCTGGCGACCGTTGAGTTCACTCATCGTCGGACTCCTCCTCGCGCCAGTCTTCGGGCAGGAGGTGGTCGAGGACGTCGTCAACGGTTACGGCCCCGAGTAGGTGGCGCTCGTCGTCCACGACCGGTGCACACACCAAGTTGTAGGTGGCGAAGTAGCGCGTAATCGTTGCGAGCGAGTCCTCGGGGTCGAGACGGGGGAGGCCGTCGTCGAGGATGCCGCCGACTAGGCTCGCGGGCGGCTCGCGCAGAAGCCGTTGCAGGTGGACGCATCCGAGATATCGTCCGGTCGGGGTCGCCGTGGGGGGCCGGACCACGAAGACCATGCTGGCGAGGGCCGGCGTCAAATCGGCGTTGCGGGCCCGGGCGAGGGCCTCGGCAACGGTCGTCGACGGAGTGAGCACCACGGGTTGGGGCGTCATCAGCCCGCCCGCGGTGTCCGGCGAGTGTTCGAGCAAGCGGCGGACCGGTTCGGAATCCTCTGGGTCCATCAGCTGCAGCAGCGATTCGGCGTCCGTCTCGGGCAGCCCGCCCAGCACGTCCGCGGCATCATCGGGATCCATCGCCTCGAGCACGTCGGCAGCACGTTCGACCTCGAGGTGCAGCAGCAGGTCGGTCTGGTCGTCGGCGGGCAGTTCCTGCACCACGTCGGCCAGGCGTTCGTCGTCCAGCGCCAGCGCCACCTCGTGGCGACGCTTTTCCGGCAGTTCGCGCATCGCGTGTGCCACGTCCGCAGCGCGCATGCCCTCGAACTGCATGAGCAGTTGGGAGACGCCCTGGCCGGGCATCGCGAGCGCGGTAGAGGTCAACCCGTGCACGTGCTGCCAATCCACGACGTGGATCGCCGAACGGCGGCCGAGCCGACTGCGAGAGGCGCGGACCGCGACGCGGGAGACGACCCAGTCCCGGGTGCGGGTCAATTCGATACCCAGATCCACGATGACGACGTCGGATCCGATCACCTCGACGACCTCGGGGTCGTCGGTGGTGACGCGGGAGTCGAGGACCTGGGCGAGGGCGAGTACCTCGGTCGGGCGCTGATCGAACCGGCGCAGACTCACATTGCCCGTCTTGAGGGTCACTGAGCCCGGCTCGATCGCGGTGACCCGCAGCATCGGCACGAAAATCCTTTTGCGCGTGAACATTTCGATAACCAGGCCGAGGACCCGCGGCGGCTGACGGCCGACCCGAATCGTCAGCACCACGTCGCGGACGCGACCGATCGACTCGCCGTCGGGTCCGAGAACCACCAGGCCGGCGAGCCTGGCTGCGAATACCTTGTTCACAGCTGCCATGATGAAAAGGCTAAGTCCTTGTCTGGTGATCCACTGAATTTGGAGGCTTGTCGACCATGTCTTCTCGTTTGCGGCCGCGCCGGTCAGTACTGGCTGTGCCCGGTTCCAGCCGCAAGATGATCGACAAGGCGAAGGGGTTGCCGGCCGACGAGATCTTCCTCGATCTCGAGGATGCAGTCGCGCCGATCGCGAAGGCCGAGGCGCGGGAGCGCATCGTCGACGCGCTGAACGAGGACGGTTGGGGCGACCAGATCAAGGTGGTGCGGGTCAACGACTGGACCACCGAATGGACCCATGTCGACGTTGCGACCGTCGTCGGTGGCGCGGGTGGGAATCTCGACGCGATCCTGCTTCCGAAGGTCTCCGACGCCAGCCACGTCCAGGCCCTCGATCTCCTGTTGACGCAGATCGAGAAGGCCGCCGGACTCGAGGTGGGGCGCATCGGTATCGAACCGCAGATCGAGAACGCGATCGGACTGACGAACATCGACGCCATCGCGACTGCGAGCCCGCGCGTGCAAACGCTCGTGTTCGGTCCGGCGGATTTCATGGCGAGTATCAACATGCGGACACTCGTCGTGGGCGAACAACCCGAGGGCTACGACCGCGGTGACGCCTACCACCACATTCTGATGACGATCCTGATGGCCGCGCGTGCGCACGATCTGCAGGCCATCGACGGTCCCTATCTTCAGATCCGCGATGTCGAAGCTTTCCGCCGCTCCGCGCAGCGCACCGCGGCGCTCGGCTTCGATGGCAAGTGGGTGCTCCATCCCACCCAGATCGATACTGCCAACGAGGTATTCAGCCCGCGGCAGGAGGACTTCGACCAGGCCGAGTTGATCCTCGACGCCTACGAGTTCCACACGTCCGCGGCCGGCGGCGCGCGTGGTGCCGTGATGCTCGGCGACGAGATGATCGACGAGGCGAGCCGGAAGATGGCGCTGGTCATCTCGGCGAAGGGTCGGGCCGCGGGTATGAGTCGAACCTCTCGTTTCACTCCTCCGTCGAACGGGTAGGCGGGCACGCCCAGGGGCGGGCACAATTGATAGCAGGACAGACGATCGGTAGAACCGGGCACATCACGCACCGCGAGCAGGAGAGACGAAGACGATGACGAACCCACTCTCACAGCCGAGTCGTCCCGGTCGGGGGCTTCCCACGCCACCTACCGGCTGGCCCATCGGTTCGTACTCGACCTACGCCGAGGCCCAGCGCGCTGTCGACTACTTGTCCGACCAACAGTTCTCGGTCCAGGACGTGACGATCGTCGGCGTCGACCTCATGCAGGTCGAACGAGTCCTGGGGCGCCTGACTTGGGCCAAAGTCAT
Source organism: Rhodococcus spongiicola (assembly GCF_004011835.1). Classification (GTDB taxonomy): domain Bacteria; phylum Actinomycetota; class Actinomycetes; order Mycobacteriales; family Mycobacteriaceae; genus Prescottella; species Prescottella spongiicola. The sequence goes on along the minus strand of NZ_RKLN01000001.1, from coordinate 262,394 downwards.
TGGCGGTGGGATTGTTTCGGGTGCATGGTTGGGCGTGTTCTTCGGTCTGCTGCTGGGTATCTTCACGGGCGGACTCCTCGGGCCGCTACTCGTCGGCATCGTGGGCGGAATCGTCTTCGGGCTGATCTCGACGACCATCCCGTACGCGGCAACCCGTGGTACGCGGGACTTCTCGTCCACCATGCAACTGGTCGCCACTCGCTATGACGTGCTCTGCGATCCCAAGACGGCGGAGTCCGGACGTGACATGCTGGCCCGACTCGCGCTCTGACTCGGCCGAGGTTCCGATCGAATCGGTTCGGGCGCTGGGGCGTTCGAGGCCTGGTTCGCGGGGACGTCCGGTTCGTCCGCAGTAGGTAACGGTCGGCACGGCCACCCTGGGGACCCGTCCCGCCGCGGGTGTTAGATGGATGCGTGACTGACAGTGTTGTCCCCGCCGTACGTGCACACCTCGACCGGCATATCGGTGGACCCGAGCCGACCGCAGCCTCGGTGACCTTCCTGGGCCTCGAACCCATCGACGTCCTGTACTACCGCGGCGCAGATGACGCGCCGGTGCGCTACGCGACCTTGGGCTGCTCACGACACCCGATGGGTGATCCGAGCGAGATGGTCGCCGACCCCACGCGCGGGCCCCGGGCGGAGCTGGTCCTGGCCCTCGCCGGGGGCGCGGGAGTCGCTTCAGGCGTGCACAAGACGCTCGCTGTTCTCGCGGCCGCGCCGTCGGTCGAGGGTGTGGTCCTGAAGCCGGACGGGCTGATCGACCTGGGCGAGCCGCTGTGGAAGGGAGCGCCGTTCACCGCGGTGCTGCTCGGCACGAGCGAGATCCCCGACCTGGCCCTTCCCGATCCGCTCGAGCCTGTGCAGTTCCTCGAGGTAGCGCCGTTGACCGGCACCGAAGCGGCCTGGGTGCGAGTGCGCGGAGCCGGCGCGCTCCGTGAGGCGTGGGCCGAGGCCGGGATCGACATCCGGGATCCTGCCCGCGGTGCCGCAACGCTCTGACAAGCGACGGCGCAGACAAGCCACGGCGCACCGGGCCGTGACCTGCCACACTGGACCGGTGCGTATCGATCTCCACACCCACTCGACCGCGTCGGACGGAACCGATAGCCCCACGGAACTGGTACAGGCAGCGGTCAGGGCCGATGTGGACGTGCTCGCGATCACCGACCACGACACCACCGCCGGCTGGGCAGAGGCGGCCGCGGCATTGCCCAGTGGGCTCCGGTTGGTCCGCGGCATGGAGATGTCGTGCGAGGGCAGGGATGAGGATGGGCGTCCCGTCGCCGTGCACCTGCTGGCCTACCTGTTCGACCCGACCGCGCGCGAGTTCGCGAACGAACGGGAGCGACTGCGGGGTGAACGGGTCGCTCGACTGCGTGCAATGGCGACGAAGATGGCCGCCGACGGGTTGCCGATCGACTTCGACGCGGTGATGGCCGACGCCGGGCAGGTGGTCGGACGCCCGCACCTGGCGCGCGCGCTCGTGGAGGCCGGGGTCGTCTCGAGCGTTGATGAGGCGTTCGCCGGTCCTCTCTCCGTGCGCAGCCCCTACTACGTCGAGAAAGAGGACACCCCCCTCGAACGAGCGGTCGAGATGGTCAATGCGGCAGGCGGAGTGAGCGTCATCGCCCACGCTCGGGCACGTTCGCGCGGGCGACTGGTTGCACTCGACAGCATTCGCGAACTCGCCGACCGCGGGCTCGCCGGTCTCGAGGTCGATCACCCGGACCACGGCGGGAGCGACGTTGATCTCTTGCGATCGCTCGCGACTGAGTTGGATCTGATCGTCACCGGGTCGTCGGACTACCACGGGACGAACAAGACGATCGAGCTCGGCCAGTACACCACGGCTCCGGAGTCGTTCGACGCGATCGTGGCGCGCGCATCGGGCGTGCCCGTGCTGTCGGCCCCGCCAGGTGACGCGATGACTGTCGAGGACGGAACGGCAGTCGAGGACGGGACGACACAGGAGGCGACCGGTGACCTACGACGGATACGGTGACGAGCCTCGGCAGTGGGGTGACGAGCCTCGGCAGTGGCTGGACTCGTGGACAGTACGGGCACTGCGCGGGCTGTCCGGTATCGCGGCCGGTGGTGTCGTGGCCGCGACAATCGCCGTCGTAGTCGTCGCGTACCTGGCGGCGAGTCGGGACTTCCCGGGACCGGGCACCGACACGATCACCGCACACGTGGTCTCGAGCATCGTCGCGGTGGGTCTGCAGATCGCAGCCGATCGCCTCCGCGGGGGTGCGTCCATGCTCGCATCGATGGCAGTTCTCGTGGCTACCACTTTGCTGCTTTGGACGCAGTGGTGGTCGTGACCCACGGCTGTAACGAATCCAGCTCGATGGTGTGAGTCGTTCCGGGCATGCCGGGTGCATCCTCACAGGTAGGCGAGGTTTTTCGTGAGGGTGGGACCGATCTGACGGATTTGATTCCGGTCCCCTGATGGTGCAAACTTACTGCACTCTCGCGTCGGTGCTACCGCCCTTCGCGGGAGCTTCCAGGTGGCAGAACCTGTGCCAGGGCCCACCCTGCCCGGCGCCGTCACGCTCCGGCAGTAGTGCAGCCAATCGCGCGCCCCGGTAGCTGCAACCGAAGCAGTCCTGTGTTCAGAAGTGCCTGGGTCGATTTCACCTCGTCGATCCGGTTACTCCGTAGTAACCAGGACCCGAGTGAGTCCGGCATCTAGAGGAGTGTCATCGTGTCCACTGTGTCTGAAGCTTCCGTTACGCCAAAGGTCGAGATAACCGACGAGGATATTTTCGCGGGTCACGTCGGTGGCAAGCTGTCGGTGGAGACCACCGCCCCCCTCGATTCCCAGCGTGCGTTGTCGATCGCGTACACGCCTGGCGTCGCGCAAGTCAGCCGAGCGATCCATGCCGACGACACTCTCGCCGATCGCTACACGTGGACCAACCGCCTTGTCGTCGTCGTCAGTGACGGCTCGGCCGTCCTCGGGCTCGGCGACATCGGTGCCCGTGCCTCGCTGCCGGTCATGGAGGGCAAGTCGGCGCTGTTCAAGAACTTCGCCGACCTCAACTCCATCCCGCTCGTACTCGACACCAAGGATCCGGACGAGATCGTCGAGACCCTGGTTCGGCTGCGTCCGAGTTTCGGCGCAGTCAACCTCGAGGACATCTCGGCGCCGCGTTGCTTCGAGATCGAGCGGCGCGTCATCGAGGCGCTCGACTGCCCGGTCATGCACGACGACCAGCACGGCACCGCTATCGTCGCGCTCGCCGCGTTGCGCGGTGCAGCCAAGGTTCGGGGCCGTGACATCGAGGGTCTGCGAGTGGTGATCTCCGGCGCCGGTGCTGCCGGTGTCGCTTGCGCCAACATCCTGCTCGCTGCCGGGGTCTACGACGTCACCGTGCTCGACTCGAAGGGCGTTCTCTCGTCGGATCGCGGCGACCTCAACGAGATCAAGGCGGACCTCGCTGCTCGGACCAACCCCACCGGCCGCACGGGCGGGATCGTCGAAGCACTCAATGGTGCCGATGTGTTCCTGGGTGTGTCCGCAGGCACGGTGCCCGAGGAGATCATCGCGACCATGGCCTCCGATGCGATCATCTTCGCGATGTCCAACCCGGATCCGGAGATCCACCCGGACATCGCTCGCAAGTACGCGTCGATCGTCGCCACCGGCCGCAGCGACTTCCCGAACCAGATCAACAACGTGCTGGCGTTCCCGGGCGTCTTCAAGGGCGCACTGGACGCCGGTGCCCGCCGGATCACCGAAGGCATGAAGCTCGCGGCAGCCGACGCGATCCTGTCGGTCCTCGGCGACGAACTCGCGGCCGACAAGATCGTCCCGAGCCCACTCGATCCGCGGGTCGCCCCAGCGGTCGCTGCGGCCGTTGCGCAGGCCGCGAAGGATGAGGGTGTCACCGCGTCGTAGTCGGTAGTCCTTCGTCCCTGGGAAATAGTCTCTGGGGAATGGTCCTTGGGAGTTACCGTGGGACCGTTCACGGGAAGATCGGAGGCGCGGGCGTGGCACCGAAGCGGGCTCGGCGTGTGGGTGGGCTCGCCGCCCGGCTGACGGTCCTTCCGGTCCTTGCGCTGCTGGCTGGGTGCGGTGTCGACACCAGCAGCAGCGTCAGCGCACCCACGCAGCCGCCGCCGGTCGTGGTCGGTGCCTCCACCACCGTCGAGAGCGAGCTCGTCGCCCGGCTCTACGCCGGCGCGCTCGAAGCGGCCGGGCGTCGTACCGAACTCGTCCTGGGGTTGGGGGACCGAGCTGACCGGCTGGAGGCGCTCGATGCGAACCGGGTGTCACTGGTGCCGGACTACACCGGGCGGCTGCTGCATTGGTTCGAACCCGGCGCCGACGTCACCGCTGCCGAGGACGTGTTCGAGATGCTCAACAAGGCGTTGCCCGGTGACCTCGCGGTCTCCGAGTACGCGCCCGCCGACGACCGGTCGGCGCTCGTGCTTCCCCGCCCAGAGGCTGACCGGCTCGGAGCTCGCGCGATCGGCGACATCGCGCCGGATTGCGCGGGCCTGACGCTGTACACCTCCGAAGGGTTCGACGAGGACGAGTTGGCGCTGTCGCGCGTGCGATCAGCGTACGGTTGCACATTCCGAGCGGTGGTCCCGGTGGGGCCGACCGACGATGTCGTGCGGGAACTACTCGCCAGCCCATCGCCGATCGGCGGTGCCACAGCGGCCGCAGCTGGAGTGCAGGACGCCGGCCTCGTCGTTCTCGATGACTCCGAGGACGCATTCACCGCACAGAACGTCGTGCCGCTGTACCGCAGCAACGTGCTGCGCGCCGACGACGTCAACGGGTTGAGCGTGGTCCTGCAGCTCACCACCGCGGATCTGACCGAGATGGTGGTCAGTATCCGCAGTGGCGAGATCTCGTCAGCCGACGCCGCGAGCGCGTGGCTGGACGAGCACCTATGACGGGAACGCCGACCGCAGGAACGACCCAAGGTCGGCCACTGCGTCGGCGGCCTCCCGCAGCAGCGACGCCTGCAGGTGGGCGACGTGCCACAGGCGCGGATACTCCACGAAGTGCAGGCGGTTTCCGCTGGCCTCGAGCTTCGTCACCAAGTCGACGATCTGGGGATACAGAACCTCACTGGTGCCCACGTGGACTACCGTCGCCGGCAGCCCGTCCAGACGGCCGTGGAGCGGCGCGTAGCCGGGATCCGATGCGTCACCGGTACCGAGGTACGCGTCCGCCGAGGCAAACGCCCACGCGGAGTTGACGACGAGATCACGGTCGAACGGGACGACACGCGAACCGGGATCGGCCCACGGCGAGATCAAAGCCATTGCCGCAGGCGACAGTCCATACGTGTCGATCAGTCGTCGAGTGGTCGACAGTGCCAGCCCACCACCCGCAGAGTCACCCGCGACCGCGACGCGTTCGGCCGTGTAGCCGTGGTCCGTGGCGAGCTCGATGAAGGCCGTGACGGCATCCTCGAGGCCGGCCGGATACGGATGCTCCGGCGCGAGCCGATAGTCGAGTGTGTACACGACGCTGCCGGATTCGCGAGCCAGGTGGGCCGCGAGGGAGCGGTGTGTCGCCAGGGACCCGATCGTGAAAGCACCACCGTGCAGGTACAGGACGGCGTTGGACCGCTCGGTGGCGCCGACGGTGATGCGCTCAGCGGGACGACCCGCGAGCATGGTCTTGCGCACGACGGTCCCGTCGGGCAACCACTGGGTCGGCGCGGCCATGTCGAGCAGTGCGCGCTGCACCCGGAACGGCAGCCGGGCGTTGAGCGCGAGCCGGTAGAACGGCTTCAGGCTCGCTTCGACCAGTGGCAGTGGGAGCGATACCGCCCTCATCGTGTTTGCTCCTTCGTAGCCTTGGGAAACGTACGCGCTGCGATCGTAGCGACCACCCGTTGATAGCCGGGGCCGAGGATTCGCACGAACGCGTCGATGAACCTTGCGTCCGCGCCGACGAGCACCCGCGCCTTGCCCTTACGTACCCCGTTCACGATGGTCCGTGCGGCGTCCTCCGGTGTGGTCCGCGCGAGCCGCTTGTCGAAGAACTCCGCGTAAGCCACCCGATCGTCACCCTCGGGCGCGCCGGCGCTGCGCGCGATCGCGGTCTTGATACCACCCGGATGGACACACGTGACCTTGACCGGATGCTTCGCGACGAGCATCTCTTGCCGAAGCGACTCGGTGAATCCACGCACCGCGAACTTCGCTGCGTTGTAAGCGTTCTGGCCCGGGAGCGACACCAGACCGAAGACACTGGAGATGTTGACGATGTGCCCGTCGCCCGACGCGATCAAGTGCGGCAGGAAAGCCTTGGTGCCGTTCACGACACCCCAGAAGTCGACGTCGATGATGCGCTCGATATCAGCGAACTGCGAGCGTTCCACCTCGCCCTGGAAGGCAACGCCGGCGTTGTTGTAGACCTGGTGCACCTTGCCGAAGTGTGCGGCCACCGCGTCCGCGTATGCGAGGACCGCCTCGCGCTCGGCGACGTCGAGGTGGTCGGATTTGACCTCGGCGCCGAGGGCCTCGACCTGGCGCACGGTCTTCGCAAGGCCTATCGAATCCACGTCGGAGAGGGCAAGCTTCGCTCCTCGTCCGGCGAGATCGAGGGCCAGCGCTCGCCCGATGCCGGATGCGGCGCCCGTGACGACGCAGACCTTGCCCGCGACTTCACTCATTGTGCCGCCACTTTGTCGTCGTCGAGATCGGTCGGCTCGGTGTCGGCGGTTTCGACCACCTGTCGCTGCGCAACGGCGGCGGGGACGGGGAGGTCGCTCGTGGCGACGCTGCGGTATGCGTCGAGGTCGAATTTCCTGGTGATGTCCCGGAACTCGAACGTGAAGCCCGGCCACTGTGTCGGGTTGTTCCCGTGCTTGTCGAGATACCAGCTGGCACATCCGCCAGCGTTCCACACGCTGCCCGACAACTTGGCCTGCAGTTCGCGGTTGTAGGTTTGCTGCACGTCCTTGCGGACCTCGATCGTGCCGATGTCGTAGCGTTCGATCGTCGCGAGCGCGTCGACGATGTAGTTGAGTTGAGACTCGATCATGTACACCATCGAGGAGTGGCCGAGTCCGGTGTTGGGCCCGAGGAGGAAGAACATGTTGGGGAAGTTGGCGACCGCGGCCCCCTTGTAGCCCTGCATGCCGACCTCTTCGAACGTCTCGGCCAGCGAATTCCCGTCTTTGCCGAAAATGCTTGCGAACGTTGGAGAGTCGGTGACGTGGAATCCGGTCGCGACGACGATCGCGTCGATCTTGCGTTCGGTGCCGTCGCGATCGACGATCGAGTCCTTGCGGATCTCGGCGATGCCCTCGGTGACGAGGTCGACATTGGGCTGAGTCAGCGTCGGGTAGTAGTTGTTGGAGATCAGCATCCGCTTGCAGCCGATCTGGAAGTTCGGGGTGACCTTGCGGCGCAGGTCCTTGTCCTTGATCTGCATGCGCAGATGCTGCTCGGCGAGGAACTTCAGCGGCTGCATGAAGATGGGCGCCTTGGTGAGTCCGAAGACCTGTGACTCGCGCGCCCAGTAGATGCCGGTGCGGCAGAGCTTCTGGAATCCGGGTACGTACTTGAACGCGAGACGTTCGACGGTGGTGTACTCGCGGTCGAAGCGAGGCAGGACCCACGGCGCGGTGCGCTGGTACACGTCGAGTTGTGCGGCGATCTGGCCCAGCTGCGGCACGATCTGAATGGCCGATGCGCCCGTTCCGATCACCGCGATTCGCTTGCCGCTCAGATCGACGTCGTGATTCCACTGGGCGGAGTGGAAGATATCGCCCTCGAACTCCTCGATGCCCTTGATGTCGGGCAACGACGGCTCGCACAGCACGCCCACCGCCGAGATCACGATCTTCGCGACGAAGTCGCCCTTGGAGGTCTTCAGCTCCCAGCGCGCGCTCTCACCGTTCCAGCGCACCGAATGGACCTCGCAACCGAAGATGTGCTTGTCGAGCACCTTGTACTTGCGAGCAATCGACGAGATGTACTTCTGGATCTCGGGCTGCGGCGAGAACGATCGGGTCCAGTCGGGGTTGAGAGCGAACGAATACGAGTACAGATGGGAAGGTACGTCGCATGCGGCGCCGGGGTAGGTGTTGTCGCGCCACGTGCCACCCACGTCGTCGCCGCGCTCGAGCACGACGAAGTCGCGTTTGCCCTCCTGGACCAGCTTGATAGCTGCGCCGAGACCCGAGAAGCCACCGCCGATGATCAGCGTGTCGACCTGGCGCGGGGACGTGGCCTGAGCGGAAGTATCTGTGACCGGAAGACTCATGTACGGGAGCGTAGAAGCTTATTGACCGACAGTCAATAGTTGCCTGCCATTGAGTAAGGTGGACGCATGGATGGCGTAAAACGCACGCGCCTGAGCCCCGAGGAGAGGCGGGCGCAGCTGATCGGCTTGGGTGTTCGCATGCTTGCCGATCGGCCGCTCGAACAGATCTCCGTCGAGGACATCGCCGATCAGGCGGGCGTGTCCGGTGGCCTGCTGTTTCACTACTTCGCGTCCAAGCACGACTTCCACCTTGCCATCGTTCGCCACACAAGCGAGGAGATGCTCGCCGCGACGGCCCCGAACCCCGACCTCGAGCCCCTCGAAATCCTGCGCGATGCCACGGCGTCGTACGTGAACTACGTCTCGGAGAACCGCGGCACCTACCTCCCACTGCTGCGGGGGACCGCCAGCAGCGACCCCGACATGCGGGAGGTGTGTGAGGAGACCCGCACCGAGATGGTCCGACGGGTGGTCGAGCATCTCCCGTCGCTCGGTATCGAGCCCACATCCCGCACCGAGCTGCCGGTGCGCGGTTGGATCGCATTCGTCGAAGAAACCACCATCTCGTGGCTGCATCGCCCGCAGCTCTCCCGGGACGAACTGATCGACCTGCACGTGGCGGCCCTGACGTCGGTGACCGACAGTGTCGAATCCGCGAGAGCGTTGTCGGGATAGAGCGTTGTAGGGATAGAACGGCCGAGTAGTGCGGGCCGACAGCGATCTCGGTCTGCGAACACGACACCGGCCCGCCCACTCTCGTGGACGGGCCGGTGTCGTCGCTCAATCGATCGGAGACCGACTACTTCGTCGGCGCGAACGCGGTGTGCAGTGTCAGGTCGTCATCACTTCTTGGGCGCGAACGCGGCGTCGATGATCTCCTGCTGCTCGACAGCGTGGACCTTGCTCGAGCCCGACGACGGCGCCGACATCGCACGCCGCGAGACGCGCTTGATGCCCGCGAACTTCTCGGGAAGCAACTCCGGCAGCGCCAGACCGAGGAATGGCCACGCACCCTGGTTCGCAGGCTCCTCCTGGACCCAGAAGAACTCGGAGGCATTCGGGTAGCGGTCCAGCGTCTGCGCGATACGGCGCCGCGGGATCGGGTACAGCTGCTCGATCCGAACGATCGCGACGTCGTCGCGGTTCTCCTTCTGCTTCTTCGCCAGCAACTCCCAGTAGAGCTTGCCGGACGTGAGGAGCACCCGCTCGACCGGGTCGCGGTCGGCGCCGTCGGTCTCGTACGCGGGCTCCTCGAACACCGAGCGGAACTTGCCCGTCGTGAAGTCCTCGAGCTTGCTGACCGCAGCCTTGTTGCGCAGCATCGACTTCGGCGTGAACACCACCAGCGGGCGACGGATGCCGTCCAGGTGGTGCCGGCGCAGCAGATGGAAGTAGCTCGCCGGCGTCGACGGCATCGCGACCGTCATCGAGCCCTCCGCGCACAGCTGGAGGAAACGCTCGATACGACCCGAGGTGTGGTCCGGACCCTGGCCCTCGTGGCCGTGCGGCAGTAGCAGCACGACGTCGGACAGCTGGCCCCACTTGGCCTCACCGGAGCTGATGAACTCGTCGATGATGGTCTGCGCGCCGTTGACGAAGTCACCGAACTGCGCTTCCCACAGCACCAGCGCGTCGGGATTGCCGACCGAGTATCCGTACTCGAAACCCAGGCCGGCGAACTCGGTGAGCGCCGAGTCGTAGACCATGAACTTGCCGCCGGAGCCGGAGTTCGTGGCAAGGTCCGCGAGCGGGTTGTACTCGTCACCGTTCTTACGGTCGATCAGCACCGCATGGCGCTGCGTGAACGTGCCGCGGCGCGAGTCCTGGCCGGCCAAACGCACCAGGGCGCCCTGCTCAGCGAGTGAACCGAACGCGAGGAGCTCGGCGAATGCCCAGTCGATGTGGCCTTCGCGGGACATCTCCCTGCGCTTCTCGATGACCGGCTTCACACGCGGGTGGACCATGAAGCCTTCGGGGACGTTGACGAATGCGTCGCCGATGCGCTCGAGCGCCGCGGTATCGACGGCCGTGGTCAGGCGCGCCGGCGGAGTCTGGTCGAGTTCCACGGACTCAGACGGCTCGGGGTTGAACTTCTCGAGCTCGCGGACCTCGTTGAACACCCGCTCCAGCTGGCCCTGGTAGTCGCGCAAGGCGTCTTCGGCTTCCTTGAGCGAGATGTCACTGCGGCCGATCAGCGCCTCGGTGTAGCTCTTGCGGACGCTGCGCTTGGTGTCGATCAGGTCGTACATAGCCGGCTGCGTCATGGACGGGTCGTCGCCCTCGTTGTGGCCGCGACGGCGGTAGCAGATCATGTCGATCACGACGTCCTTGCCGAACTTCTCACGGAAGTCCACGGCGAGCTGCGCAACCCAGACGCAGGCCTCCGGGTCGTCGCCGTTCACGTGCAGGACCGGGGCGCCGATCATCTTGGCGATGTCGGTGCAGTACTCGGACGAGCGCGAGTGCTCCGGGGCGGTGGTGAAGCCGACCTGGTTGTTGACGACCACGTGCACGGTGCCGCCAGTGCGGTAGCCGCGTAGCAGCGCGAGGTTCAGCGTCTCGGCGACGACACCCTGGCCCGCGAACGCCGCGTCGCCGTGGAGCATCAGCGGCATGACGGTGAACCCGCTCTCGCCCTTGTCCAGGATGTCCTGTTTTGCGCGGACGAGGCCCTCGAGAACCGGGTCGACCGCTTCGAGGTGCGACGGGTTCGCCGTCAGCGACACCTTGATGTCGTTCTCGCCGAACATCTGGATGTAGGTGCCCTCGGCACCGAGGTGGTACTTCACGTCGCCGGAGCCGTGTGCTGCTGCCGGGTTCATGTTGCCTTCGAACTCGGTGAAGATCTTCGAGTACGGCTTTCCGACGATGTTCGCGAGCACGTTGAGGCGACCGCGGTGCGGCATACCGATCACGACCTCGTCGAGCTGGTGCTCGGCCGCCTGATCGATGATCGCGTCCATCATCGGGATGACCGACTCGGCGCCCTCGAGCGAGAAGCGCTTCTGGCCGACGTACTTGGTCTGCAGGAACGTCTCGAACGCCTCGGCAGCGTTGAGCTTGCTCAGAATGTACTTCTGTTCGGCGACGGTCGGCTTGACGTGCTTGGCCTCGACCCGCTCCTGCAGCCATGCCTGCTGCTCGGGCTCGAGAATGTGCGTGTACTCGACGCCGATGTGGCGGCAGTAGGCGTCCCGCAGGATCGACAGGACGTCGCGCAGCTTCATCCGGGTCTGGCCGTGGAAACCGCCGACGTTGAACTCACGGTCGAGATCCCACAGGGTCAGGCCGTGGGTCGTGACGTCGAGGTCCGGGTGGCTGCGGAACTTGTCCTTGACGAACTGCAGCGGGTCGGTGTCGGCCATGAGGTGGCCGCGGTTGCGGTACGCCGCGATGAGTTCGAGCACGCGGGTGTTCTTGTCGACCGCACCCTCCGGCACGTCCTGGCGCCAACGGACCGGCTCGTAGGGAATGTGCAGCGAGTGGAAGACTTCGTCGTAGAACTCGTCGCTGATCAGCAGGTTGTGGATCGTGCGGAGGAAGTCGCCGGACTCGGCGCCCTGGATGATCCGGTGATCGTAGGTGGAGGTCAGCGTCATCAGTTTGCCGACGCCCATCTCAGCGATGCGCTCGTCGCTGGCACCCTGGAACTCGGCGGGGTACTCCATCGCGCCGGCGCCGATGATGGCGCCCTGACCCTGCATCAGACGCGGCACCGAGTGCACGGTGCCGATGCCTCCCGGGTTGGTCAGCGAGATCGTGACACCCGAGAAGTCCTCGGCGGTGAGTTTGCCGTCGCGCGCACGTCGGACGATATCCTCGTATGCGCTGTGGAACTGGACGAAGTTCATCGACTCGCAGCCCTTGATCGCCGCGACGACCAGTGAGCGGCTACCATTGCGGCCCGGCAGGTCGATTGCCAGGCCCAGGTTGGTGTTCGCCGGTGTGACGACATTCGGCTTGCCGTCGATCTCGGCGAAGTGCCGGTTCATGTTCGGGAACGACTTGACCGCCTGTACGATCGCGTAGCCGAGAATGTGGGTGAACGAGACCTTGCCGCCGCGGGTGCGGGCGAGGTGGTTGTTGATGACGATGCGGTTGTCGAACATCAACTTTGCCGGGACAGCACGAACGCTGGTCGCGGTCGGGATCGTGAGCGAGGCCGACATGTTGCGAGCGACCGTGGCGGCGGCGCCGCGCAGCACCTGATTGGTGTCCTCGGTAGCGGGCGGGGTCACTTCCGCCTTGGGTGCTTCCGGCTTGGGGGCGGCGGCAGGAGCGGGAGCAGGCGCGGGGGCCGGAGGTGGGGTCTCCGCCTTGGTGGTTGGCGCCGGGGCTGGTGCGGTTCCTTGCGCCGGTGTAGGGGCGGCCGCAGGAGCCTGCGCTGCTGCGTGGTTCACCGTCTTGGTGGTGACTTCGCCGCCCAGAGCTTTACCGTTTCCGCCCGCATTCGCCGCGTCGGGCTTGTAATCCGTCAGAAATTCGTGCCAACTGGGGTCCACGGATGAGGGATCATCCTGGAAGCGTTGGTACATCTCGTCGACTAGCCACTGGTTCTGTCCGAACTCGGAAGTAGAGCTGCTGCTCACGGCAGGTGTTCGCCTCGTTTCTTTCTTCGGTACCCGATCAGAGCGCCTAACATGAGGCTAGCTTCCATGCGTCGAACGCGGGTGTCCGGTCCGTAGCGTGTTGGCTGTCTCACATTGTTGCGATGGAGTCGATGGGGTCACCATCGACGACGGTTCTCGCCGACGAATTATTCCCCCGTCCTTTTTCCGCCGCGTCACAGAGTCGTGAATAATGACCGTCGGCGTGTCGAAGTGTGATGTGATCGCCGGTTTCGACGATTCGGCCGTTGTCGACAACCACGACGAGATCCGCTCTCGCGGCGGTCGCCAGCCGGTGGGCGACCACGACTGAGGTTCGACGCCGCGTGACCATCCGGCTCGACTCGAGTACCAGCCGTTCCGTGGCGGGGTCGAGCGTTGCGGTCGCCTCGTCGAGCAGCAGCAGATCAGGGTCCACCATCTCCGCGCGTGCGAGCGCGATCAGTTGGCGCTGACCGGCGGACAAGCCTTGGCCGCGTTCCCCGATCGGCTGATTCATGCCGCCTGTGAGTGCCGCGATGGCCGGCAAGGCCCCGACCGCGCGGGCCGCAGCCTCGATCTCCGACCGGGTGGCGTCGGGTCGCCCGTAAGCGATGTTGCTCGCGACGGTCCCGGTGAACAGGTGAGCTTCCTGCGGGACGACTCCGAGGCGTCCCCGGTACCGGTGGAGCGGATAGCGGCGCAGGTTCTCGTCGTCGACCCTGACCGCGCCGGACGTCGGGTCATAGAAGCGGGCGAGAAGTTTGACGATCGTCGACTTGCCGGCGCCTGTCCGTCCCACCAGCGCCACCGTCGTACCAGCTGGGATGTGCAGGTCGACCTCGCTGAGGGCGTCGGATTCGGCGCCCTGGTATCGGAAGCTCACGTCGTCGAACCGGACTCGACCGTGCAGGCGGCCCTCGATCGAGACGGTGTCACCGGGCTCCGCTGTCTCGATCGAGCTGCTGGTCGCGAGCAGATCCGCGATCCGGCGCAGGCCGACGTTGGCCTGCTGGTAACCGTCGAACACCTGCGACAGCTGCTGGATAGGCCCGAAAAGCAGCCCCAGGTAGAGAACGAACGCGACGAGGGTGCCGGGGGTAGCGGCACCGTCGGCAACGCGCTGTGCACCGGCGAACACGACGGCGGCGAGCGCCAGGTCGGAGAGGAACGTGATGAACGGGAAGTACACCGAAATCGCGCGCTGCGACCGCATGCGGCTGCGGCGGTATCCCTCCGCACGCTCGGCGAACCGCCGCGCGGCGAACTCCTCGCGTCGGTACGCCTGGGCGGCGCGCAGACCCGCGATGTTCTCCTGGAAATCGGCGTTCACCAGCGAGATCCGTTCTCTGGACACGGTGTACGCCGCGCCGGAGACCTGCCGGAACACCAGCGTGGCGACGGTGAGCGGGATGAGGGCGGTCAGCGTGACGAGAGCGAGCGCCGCGTCCGTCACCAGCAACGCCACCGCGATGCCCAGCAATGTCAGCAGAGCGACGATCGAGGTCGACAGGCCGGTCTGGATGAACGACGACAACGCGTCGACGTCGGTCGTCATGCGGGTCATGATCCGGCCGGACAGTTCACGTTCGTAGTAGTCGAGGCCGAGTCGTTGCAGGTGAGCGTAGCTGCGGACCCGCAGCCCGAAGAGCACTCGCTCGCCCGCCCGTGCCGTGACGACCGTCAGGATCGCGACCACGAGCCAGCCGACAAGGGCGAGTGTCGCGCCGAACGCGGTGGCCGCCCAGAGCGGGCCGTAATCGCCGGGGACCACACCGCGGTCGATCGCGAACCGCACGATTGACGGGAACGCTATGCCGATCAGTGAGTCCAGCGCCAGGCACAACACGACACCGGCCAACAGCCAACGCACCGGGTGCAGGAGCCGGCCGAGTCGGAACTCCGATTCGTCCGCCCGCAATCGGGCGGTGTCGGTGTGCGGGTCCTCGTTTGCAGGCGGTAGAGCATCGACGGCGCGTCGCAGTTCGGGAGTCGCCGCCACGCCACCGAGAGCGCCGGCCATCGGGCCGCCACCGCCAGGACGGCCACCGCCGTGGCCACCCGGGAGCCCCCGGTCGGCGCGGGTTCCCTCGTCGCCTTTGGGGGCGACGTCGGGCCACAGCTGCGCCGCGGTCGGATCGTCCGCCGAGTCGGCGCTCGGCTTGACTTCGTCGGAGTCGGGTTGCGCCTGATACGGGTCCGGTGTCGCCAGCAGGGTCCGGAACAGCGGGCACCTCTCGTCGAGTTCGTCGACCGTCCCTATGTCGACGATCCGGCCGGCGTCGAGTACGGCAACGCGATCGGCGAGAGTGAGGGTCGAGCGGCGGTGCGCCAGGATCAGGGTCGTCCGGCGGCGGCCGCTGCGCAGCGCCGCGAAGATCGCCGCCTCGGTGCCAGCGTCCACTGCGGACGTCGCGTCGTCGAGGATCAGCACACGCGGATCCACCAACAGTGCCCGGGCTAATGCGACGCGTTGACGTTGACCACCCGACAGTGTCAGCCCGCGCTCCCCGACGACGGTGTCGTAGCCGTCGGACAGTGCAGAGATGAACTCATCGGCCTGCGCGAGCCGGGCGGCGGAGCGGATCTGCTCGGCGCTGGCGTCAGGCCGGCCGAGCGCGATGTTCGCGGCGATCGTGTCGGAGAACAGGAACGGCTCGTCGAACACCAAGCCGACCGCCTCACGGAGCTGTTCGGCTCGCAGATCGGAGACGTCGTAGCTGCGGCCGTCGCTCGTCAGCGACAGTGTTCCGGAATCGGGCGCGTAGAAGCGGGGTAGGAGTAACGACAGCGCGGTCTTGCCTGATCCGGCCGGTCCCACGATGGCCACCGACTCGCCGGGCGCGATGGTGAGGTCCAGACCGTCGAGAACAGCGCTGCCCTCGTCGAATCCGAACCTGACTTCGTGCAGATCCACCCCGAGCGGCCCGTCGGGTAGATCGGTCGGGTGTGGTGGGTCGGAGACGTCCGGCTTCGTGTCGATCACCTCGTAGACGCGTTCGACAGCGGCCCGTGAGAGCTGGGCCATGATCACGACCTGAGACATGGTGCGCGTGGCTGTGGTCATCGTGGCGATGTACGCCGCGAACGCCAGGAACGTGCCGACGGTGATGGACCCCTGTAGCGCGAGGTAGCCGCCGAGCGCGACCACGCCGACCAGGCCGAGTTGGGGGAGCGTCGCCATTGACGGCGCGAACCGCGCGTTGATTCGGGCCGCCCGCAGGCGCTCGGCGTAGAGCGTACGGCCACGATCCTCGAGTTGGTCCACCGCGCGGGACTCCTGCCCGAACCCCTTGACGACCCGGACACCCGTGACAGTCTCCTCGACGTGCTGGGCCAGGTCGGCTGCGCGCTGCTGCGCCGACCACGTCGCCGCGAACAGCGCGGGCCGCACCAGGTAGACCACGAGAGCCACCGCGGGCACCACCACCAGAGCGACGACCGTCAGCAGCGGCGACAACCAGGTCATGATCACCAGCGCCAGGGTGAACTGGAGCACCACGCCTGCCGACATCGGAACCATGGACAGCAGGCCCTGGACGAGTTGCAGGTCGGTAATCGAGCGGGACACCACCTGGCCGGTCCGGATCTGGTCCTGGCCCCGGCCGTCGAGGCGTTGCAGCGAGCCGAGCAGTCCGAGGCGCAGGTCGTGCTGGACGTCCAACGAGAGCCGTCCCGCAAGCATTCGACGCCCGTACTGGCAGCCGAAGCGGACGCAGGCGAGAACTGCGATGAGTGCGGTGATTCTTGCGATGACGCTGGTGGCGCTCGACTCGCCGGTCGTCGCTGCATCCAGCGCGAACTTTGTCAGCAGCGGGAACAGGATGTCGATGATCGCTGCGATCACCGTTACGGAGAGTGCCCCCACGACGGTGCGTCGGTGGTTCCAGCACTCCGCTCCGAGTCGTCGAATCCAGCCCTGCTGACCGTCGGCCACCGTCGTCGCATCCTGTCCAGCCATCGTGATCAACCGTAGTCCGATGGGCAGACAACGTTCGTCGCCGCAAGATCAGCTGAGGTCGCGTGTGCGGGTAGCCCACCAACCGAGCCCACACGCCAGAGTGGCCCACACTGCCAGGCCTACGAGCGACGACGCGGTCGTGGGCACTGAAGCGTCGCCGCCGCCGCCGGCACTGCCGCCGAGGTCGCCGCGGCCGATGCCGTGGAACGCCGCGACGGTGACCGAACCAGGCAGCCACCGGCCCACGGCCTCTAGGTGGACGCCGTCGAGAACGGTCGCGACAACTCCAGGCTCGAGCACCAACCAGGCCACGATCCCGACTGCGGTCGCGGTCGAAGACCTGGTCGACAACGCCAGCCCGCTGCCGATGAGTGCCCACAGCGTGGATGCCACCAGTGCGACCACGAGGATCGCCGCCAGTGTCCCGTCGAAGCGGACACCGTCGGACCCGATGAGTAGGACAGTCGAGACTCCGACGATCGCGACTACCAGGCAGCAGAGGAACCCGAAAGCGGCACCGACCAGAAGCTTGGCGGCTACCACGGCGTCCCGGCTGCGTGCGATGAGCACCGTGGTCGTCATCGTGTCGTGTCGGTACTCGGTGCCGGCGTGGAGCGCGCCGAACAGCGCCGAGCACACGACTATGAGCGGGAGAGTGACCAGCAATCCGATTCTGTCTACCAAGGACGCCAACTCATGGGAACCCGCGCTCCCGGCGACCCCGGCTACGACCGGCACGCTGATCAGGCCGGCGAGCACACCGGCGAACAGCGGTGCCAGACCCAGGGCCCACCAGAATCGCAACGTCGCGAACTTGCGGAACTCGGAGAACAGCAGGTTCGTCGTCACGGTACGACTCCGTGTGGCCCGGGGTCGGTGCACGGCCCCGACGTCATCGCGACGAGCACCCGCTCGAGATCCACTAGTTCGGTCGCGGCCCCGAACACGGTGACGTCGCAGTTCGAGGCGATCCTGCCGAGCGTCGCGGAATCCGATCCGGCGACGGAGACCCTGCCGTCAGCCCGATGCCGCACGTCCGTGATGCCGGCCGCAGCGAGCGCAGTCGCGAGTCGGACCGGATCGGAACATGCGACGACGAGTCGGGCACGATGGCGGGCGCGGAACTGTTCCATCGGACCCTGGTGGACGAGTGCACCGCGGTTGACCACCACGAGGCGATCGATCATCTGAGCCCCCTCGTGCAGCAGGTGACTCGAGATCAACGCCGTCCGGCCCGCTCCGGCGAAACCGGCGAGAAACTCACGCAACCACGCGATGCCCTCGGGATCGATTCCGCTGCAGGGCTCGTCGAGTACGAGCACCTGAGGGTCGCCGAGTAGTGCCGTCGCGAGTAGCAGGCGCCGGCGCATGCCCAGCGACAATGTGCCGGTCTTGCGGCCTGCCGCGCCGGTGAGCCCCACCAGGTGCAGTACCTGCCGGACCCGGTCGTCCGGAACCCCGATGGCAGACGCGTACACCCGCAGATGCCCGCGCGCGGTGCGATTGGGGTGCAGCCCGCGGGAGCCGAGCATTGCGCCGACAGCTCGCGCCGGTTCTGCGATCGCGCCGAACGGGAGTCCGAGCACTGTGGAGGTGCCGGTGTCCGGGCGAACGAGGCCGAGCAGCATCCGCAGCGTCGTGGTTTTCCCGGAACCCCTGGGTCCCAGCAAGCCCGTGATCGAACCGTGGGGAACGTTGAAGCTCAGGTCCGACACGGCCCGAACAGATTTGAATTGCTTCGACAGCCCGTGCGCCTCAATGGCCGCACGTGAAGTGCGGCGCGTGCCCGGGGCTCGCGTAGCAGGCATACCCGAGATCACCGATCCCCTCGAGGTCGGCCGAGTCGACCTACCTGTTCAGAAGTTGCCGCATCTGAGCGATCTCGGCCTGTTGGCTCGCGATGATGTTCTGAGCCAGTTCCTTCACCTGCTCGCTTTCGCCGTTGCGCAGAATCTCTTCCGAACTGGTGACGGCACCCTCATGGTGAACGATCATCATCTCCAGCCACATGCGATCGAACTCCATGCCATTCGCACTCTCGAGCGACCGCATCTGTTCCGGCGTCATCATGCCGTGCATACCGTTTTCCATCTCGGGCATCCCCGGCATAGTGGTCATCGGCATGTTCGTCATCGGTTGATGTTCCGGCTCGGGCACTCCCCATGCCGTCAACCAATCCTCCATCTGTTCGATCTCGGGTTCCTGGGCGTGTTCGATCTGCGTGGCGAGGGAGTTGATCTCGGGGCTGTTCGAGCGGCTCGGCACCAGCTCCGCCATCTCGATGGCCTGCTCGTGGTGCGGAATCATCATCCGGACGTAGGCGACATCTGCGTCGTTGTGGGCGCCGCTCGGTTCGTTCGTACCGGCAGCGCCAGCCGAGGTTGTGGCCTCGGCACCGGTGGTCGTGGCATTGTTCGTGGATTCGTTGTTCGAGCATCCGACGACGAGAATGAGGGCGGCCGCGGCGGCGCCGATCCCGACGAGCAGTCGTTTGGTGTTCATGATCTACGCCTTCTTCGCAAGTGGTCCTGGCAGTGGTGGGAACGAAGGGGCTGCGTGACCTGCGCGTCGCGGCGGGGCCGACTCCCGCCGTGGGCGAGCTGGTGCCCGGGCATGGGTACAACTCTACCGATCATGACGCCGGCCTCTATCGGCGCAAGAACGGGCACCGTTCTCATCGGCGCAGAAACGGCAGCACTTCCCCGAGGAACTCGCTCGGGCAGTCGAGCTGCGGACAATGACCACAACTCGGTATGACCGCGACCTGACGATCCGCCGTGACAGTGATTCGCCGAGCCGCGCGGGCGGGTGTGAGGAGATCGTTCGCGCCCCACAGCAGAAGTGCGGGCACCTCGAGGTCGTCGATCATCCTCGGTATCGGCAGGTCTGCGATCTCCCGGATCACGACACGGCCGAGAGCGAGGAGGTCGGCAACCTGGCGCTTGGTCGCGTAGTGCTTGGTGTAGCCGGACCGCACCTGTGCGTCCGCTCGGCTCGGATGCCTAAGCGCTGCAAGCGCATACACCGCACCCATCATCCATTGGACGTACCTGTCCGGCATTGGGCCTGCGAGCGCACCCGCGATCCCATCCATGCGCAACTGAGCGCCCCGGGTCCACGAGCGCGGGATGGGGGCTACTCCGGGCATGTCGGACAGGACGACGTCGGCGATGAGTTCGGGCCGAGCGGAGGCCAATGCGAGGGCGATCACCGCGCCGAGCGAATTCCCGACGACGCTGACCTGATCGGACTCATCGCCGACCAGGTCACTGAGGATCTGGACGTATCCGTCGATCACAGGTTCTCGCCAGGTTCCCGCACTGCGACCAAATCCGGGCAGGTCGACGACGAGCACCCGATAGTGCTCAGCGAGGGTAGGCAGCACCTTTTGCCAGGTTCCGCCGTGGTCCGAGTAGCCGTGCAGGAGAACCACCGTCCGCTCGCCAGACCCAGCAGTGAGGACGTGGAGACCGTCGGAACTCTCGGCTCGCACGATGTCGTCCTCTCGTCGGGAGTCCGCGTCAGGAGTGGACTTTGCGCTCCTGGCTCGGTGCCGGGCTGACTGGCAGCCGTGCGTCGGCATCAGGCGCGTCGACTCGATCACGCCAGGCCCTGGGTGCCGGTCCGAACGCCTCGCGGGCGTTGTCGATGACACCACGACCGATCGCACGGTTTCCGGCGCCGCCGATCACCGCGCCGACGCCGGCCGGAAGCAGTTTTCCGAGGATGAGCGCGCTCCGCCTGGCCGCATACTTCGTCACGAATCTACGTACCAGTGAACTGTTCATCGCCTTCATGGTCTGAGGCGGTATCCGTCCGGTGACCAGGTGTGCCCAGTTCGTCGCCGTCAGTCCGGTGGCCCGTTCGACGATCTCCATGCCGGACTCACCGAGTGCGACGGCAAGGACGAGGGTGCGACGTTGCTGATGGTCGTGTGGGGAGATTCCGTGTACCGAAGCAATCGCGAGCGTCAGCAGCGCGGACGCCTCCAGGAAGAACGCGGTCTCGGCGCCGACCGCGGCGATAGACGCGGCAGTACCCACCGTCGGGACAGCAGCGGTGGCGCCGACAGCGCTCCCACTGCTCGTCACCGCGGTCAGGAACATCTTCTCCATCCGCGCCACGATCTGTGCGGGCGTCTCATGAGGGTGGGCGCGGCGGACTCGCTCGACGTACCTTGCCACGGCCGGCGCCTGCAATCGGCTCGCATTGTCCAGCACGTTGGTGATGGTCGATTCGACTCGCCCCTGCCTGTCGGCCATCCAGTCCTCAATTCGGTCTCCCGGTACGGCATTCCGGGTGGCATGGTCACTTCAATACGACTGGTCACTTGAATACGACTATACGGAATGCAGGTTTGGCGAGGCCGAACTCCTGGCCCGGCACAGCCCCTAGGCGCCTTCACCCTCCACGGCGACCACGAGCTGCACGCGCTCTCCGTCCGTCCGGTGATGCACCTCGACGTTGGAAGCGTTCTGGCGCAGACCGACAAAGGACTGCGCAACCGAATCGGACCGCGGCATCTCGATGACCTCGACGACGTGCTCGAGCTCCGCACTCACAAGACGCCGCGGATCGTCGGCTTCGCTTTCTACCGGAGGCGGTCCGACTCCAGCCAGATCCACTTGAATGACGGAGCTTCCAGCTACATGCTGCACGCCCCGGCCACCGTAGGCGATCGCCACCGCCACTGGCCGTAAGGTCCATGAGACCGTTCCCTGGCCGTCAAGCGTGTACACGATCTGATCGCGACCGTTCATCTCCTCCAGCGCGACCTCGACCAGGGTTGGCACCTGTCTGTCTTCCGCGAATGGCTCGGATGTCGTGGATGGCTCGGGTGTCGTGGTAGGTGGCAGTGGCGATGGTAGTGGCGCACCAACCACGAGACTGCCGGACTGCCAAAGGCCCGTGCAGCACTCGGGAGGATAGGTGTGCGAAGTTGCTGCGGGACTGGAGTCCGCGTTCTGTCCGCACGCAACGAGCGCCATCGCCACGCTCAGGCCTGCCGCAATCGTCCGAAGTTTCACATGGGGAAGCTATCCAGCAGCCTTCAGTCTCGCTCGGTATTTGCCCAATGTGACAGCGGCACAACCTCTTCCGGAAGTGGAGGGTGTGGTGGAGTGCCGTTCCCGAATGGGTGGCCACCGAGCGTTTCCCGGTTGTGTGGTTCGAGCCAATGCGACAGGTCCGGCCCCTTCGGCACGATCTGCGTCGGGTTGATGTCCTTGTGAACGATGTAGTAGTGCTCCTTGATCTGGGCGAAGTCGATCGTGTCCCCGAACCCGGGGGTCTGGAACAGATCCCGGGCGTAGTTCCACAGCACCGGCATCTCCGATAGTTTGTTCCGATTGCACTTGAAGTGTCCGTGGTACACCGCATCGAACCGGGCGAGGGTGGTGAACAGGCGCACGTCGGCCTCGGTGATGGTGTCACCCACCAGAAATCGCTGAGCAGACAACCGCTCGGTGAGCCAGTCGAGACGCTCGAACAGTCGGTCGTAGGCGCTCTCGTACGACTCCTGCGAACCGGCGAAGCCGCATCGGTAGACGCCGTTGTTGACATCTCGGAACACGAGTTCGGCGACCTCGTCGATCTCGCTCCGCAAGTCCTTCGGATACAGGTCCGGCGCACCGTCGCGGTGGAACTCCTTCCACTCGGTCGACAGGTCCAGGGTGATGTTTGGAAAGTCGTTGGTGACTACCTGGCCGGTCGGAATCTCGACGATGGCTGGCACCGTGATGCCTCGTGGGTAGTCCGGGAAGCGGGCGAAGTACGCGTCCTGGAGCCGCGGGATCTTCAGGACCGGGTCGACGCCCTCGGGGTCGAGATCGAATGTCCAACTGCGCTCGTCATGCGTTGGGCCGCAGATCCCCATGGACAGAACGCTTTCCAGTCCGAGCAGTCGCCGTACGATGATTGCCCGATTGGCCCACGGGCAGGCGCGTGCGACGATCAGCCGGTATCTGCCCGGTTCGACCGGATAGCCGTCGCGTCCGTCTGCGGTGATGCGCGTCGTGATGTAGCGCATGTCCCGGGAGAACTCTTTGCCCGGGTCGACAAAGTTGGCACCGACGTCGGTGCCGGTCGAGGGCTGCGTACCGTCGTCGCTCATCGTGATCAACTCCATGTGTCTCGTTGATTCACACGGTACTGGGCGCCACCGCGATCGACACGAACGTTCCCAGTTCCTCGTAGCCGAGGTTCGTCGCCAGTCTGCGCGAGGCGATGTTGTCCCGGTGCGCGCGCCATTGCGGGATCAGGCCTGCATCCAGGGCGTCATTGGTGGCGAGTTGCGTCGCGGTAGCGCCGTACCCGCGCCGCCGGGCCGCCGGGGCAGTCAGTGTGCCCATATCGGCGATGATGCCCTGCCATTCGAGGTAGCCGGCGGATGCGAGTGGGGCGTGGTCATCGTCCACGACGGTGAACCAGTTCGCCTTCTCGGTCAGCCTGGCCTCGGCGACATCGTCGGGCGGGCACACGGCCTCGAGGGCCAGAACGTGTTCGAACTCGTGGGAGACCAGGGGTTCCTCGACCGCGACAGCGCTCCCGAAGTCGGCGGCCCACCCCAGTTCGACCGGTCCGGATCCCCGGCCCGAGTGGTCCTTCGCGAGCGCGAGCAGGCCACCGGAGCGCGCGAGTTCGTCGTCGGAGCACGACCGCGAGCGTTCGACAGCCCACGAGGGTCCGACCAGTGCGGTTGCGCCGGCGATCGTCACGAAGCGGATCCGGTCCTCCAGATCGTCGACCCTCACGTGGCGGGCACCGCGGTCGTCCAAGGCGCGGTCGGGAAGGCCGAGTTCGCGCGCCCACGCGAGCCGGATGATGTCGATCTGATGGCCGTCCACGTCGTCAACGGTAGTGCGGTGTCCGGACGGTTGTAGTAAGGATGTTCGTTCGTGGCCCTCGGCTGGCCCAATCCTTGTATTGCGTGGGCGTACCGTCGAATCTGCAGGGTGGAGGAAGAGAGACGGTCCATGGCGACTGCCACCCGGAGCAAGGTCGGGAATCTTCCGGCCCCGCTGACGACGTTCGTCGGACGGCGACGCGAGGTCTCGGCGGCCAAGCATTTGCTCACCGAGTCTCGCCTGGTGACGTTGACGGGGATCGGGGGCGTCGGGAAGACGCGGCTCGCGTTGCAGGTCGCCGGCGACGTGCAACGCGACTTCCGTGACGGCGCATGGCTGGTCGAACTCGCGGAGCTACGCGATCCGGAGTTGGTCCCGAACGCGGTTGCCGCGCGGTTCAGGCTGTACGAGCGGGCCGCGCGTTCGCCGACCGATCTGCTGTTGGATTTTCTCGGCAGCAGGGATCTGCTTGTTCTGCTCGACAACTGTGAGCACCTGGTGGGGGCGGCCTCGAAGTTGGTCGACTTCCTTCTGCGCAATTGTCCGGGTCTTCGCGTCCTCGCGACGAGCCGGGAGTCTCTCGACGTGGGTGGTGAGGCCGTCCTACGGGTGCCGCCGCTTCCGGTTCCCGACCCGCACTCGCCTCCGACCCTGCAGGCAATGCCGAGTTACGAGTCCGCGACGCTGTTCGTCGAACGCGCCGAGGCAGTCGTCCCGGGCTTCGCCGTCACGGAGGGCAACCGGGCCGCGATCGCCCGGATCTGTCATCGCCTGGAAGGCCTGCCTCTCGCGATCGAACTCGCGGCCGCTCGTGTCCGGGTGCTGTCGCCGGAGCAGATCCTGGACCGGCTCACCGACCGGTACCGCTTGCTGACCGCCGGCAGCCGGGTGGCTCCGTCACGGCTGCAGACACTGCGGATGAGTGTCGATTGGAGCTACGAGCTGTGCACTCCGGAGGAACGCCGGTTGTGGAGTTGGTTGTCGGTCTTCTCGGGCGGATTCGAGCTGGACGCAGTCGAAGGGGTGTGCGCTGACGTTGCAACCCGGGATGTCGAAGCTCTGGTGGGTTCTCTGGTCGACAAGTCGATCCTGATTCCGGAGCGGTCCGGATCGGTGGTTCGCTACCGGATGCTCGAGACGTTGCGAGACTACGGGCAGGACAAACTCGTCGAGGCGGCCGAGCGGACGGAGTGTCGTCGCCGACACCGCGACTGGTACCGCGCTCTGGTCCAGCGTGCGGAGGCGGACTGGGTCAGCCCGCGCCAGGTGGAGATCATCGCCCGGCTCACCCGGGAGACGGGAAACCTGCGCGAGGCTCTCGACTTCTGTGTGACCGGGTCCGGCGAGGCGGCGACCGGGGTGCAGATGGCGAAGGCGCTGTACTCGTTCTGGGACTGCAAGGGGATGCTCGACGAGGGCAGACGCTGGTACGGACGTGTCCTCGATGCCTCCGACGAGGTTCCCGATCCGATCCGCGTCGCCGCCCTCTGCTCTGCCAGCTCTTTCGCGGGTTTTCAGGAAGACTTCGCCGCCTCGTCCGAGCTGATCGCGCGGGCGCGGTCCCTCGCCCGGGTCCTCGGGGACCCGTATATCGATGCTCTCGTCCTGCACGCAGCCGGCCGGCAGGCCGTGTACCAAGGTCAGTGCGCGCGGGCTGTCGAGCTGTTCGAGCCTGCGCTCGGGCCGCTCCGAGCGCGCCCGGACCTTCCACAACTCATCCGGACCCTCCTGGGGCTGGGCTTGGTGGAAGGGACAAGCGGGGACGCCGAACGCGGCAGGGCCTACCACGAGGAAGTGCTGTCGATCGCGAGGGCCCGCGGGGCCAGTTCCTATCAGGCCAGGGCAATGTTCATGCTCGGACTCGGGCTGTGGCGGCGAGGTGAACACGAGCGTGGGTACCGACTGTTCTCCGAAGCACTGCCACTCACACGGGCCGTCGACGATCACTTCGCCTGCCAGGGGTGCCTCGAGGGGATGGCGTGGGCCGCCGCGGATGCACGCCAGGGCGAACGGGGCACAATCCTGTCGGGTGCAGCCGAGGCGATGCGCCGGGAGATGGGCCTGCCGCCGGTGGCGATTCCGACGATGCTCGAGTACCACGAGGATTGCCTCAGACAGTGCCGGCGACTCGTCGGGGACCGATCTTTCGATGTGGCCTTCTCGCGGGGTGCGGCCCTGGGATTCGCCGACGCCGTCGAGTTCGCACTATCGGCGGGAGACGGTACCGAGCCGATGCGGGCACATAGAGGCGCGCCCGCCGCATCGATGCGGATCGCGGAACCGATAGCAGCGCCGGCTGTGCTCACCCGCCGCGAACGTCAGGTCGCGGATCTCGTGGCACGTGGCCTGACCAACCGGGAGATCGCCGAGACGCTGGTGATCGCGCAGCGCACGGCAGAGGGTCACGTCGAGCGGGTTCTCAGCAAACTCGGGTTCGGTTCGCGCACCCAGATTGCGGCGTGGGTCGCCGAACAGCACGACGACGCAACACCCTGAACTGGGGTATCGGGCTTCGTGGGCGAACCCGTCCGCTCTCGCCTGCTCCCTCGATGGGGTTCGCGTACCGTCGAATCCGCAGGGGTGGAGGAAGAGAGACGGTCCATGGCTACGGCCGCCCAGAGAAGGGTCGGAAATCTCCCAGCTGCGCTGACGACATTCGTCGGACGAAGGCGCGAGTCCTCGGCGACGAAACGCTTGCTCACCAAGTCTCGCCTGGTGACGCTGTCGGGTATCGGGGGCGTCGGGAAGACGCGGCTCGCACTGCAGGTCGCAGGTGAGGTG
The DNA here is from genome assembly GCF_004011835.1 of Rhodococcus spongiicola. Taxonomy (GTDB): domain Bacteria; phylum Actinomycetota; class Actinomycetes; order Mycobacteriales; family Mycobacteriaceae; genus Prescottella; species Prescottella spongiicola. Next base: position 235,976 of record NZ_RKLN01000001.1, on the reverse strand, counting down.
CAGCGCGACTTCCGTGACGGTGCGTGGCTCGTCGAACTCGGGGCGCTACGGGATCCGGAGTTGGTCCCGAACGCGGTTGCCGAGTCGTTCGGGCTGCGCGATCTCGCCGCGCATTCGCCGACCGATCTGCTGGTGGACTTCGTCGGCAGCAGGGATCTGCTCGTCCTGCTCGACAACTGTGAGCACCTGGTCGGCGCGACCTCTGAGCTGGTCGACCTGCTCCTGCGCAACTGCCCAGGCCTTCGCGTCCTCGCGACGAGCCGGGAGCCTCTCGACGTGGGTGGTGAGGCAGTCCTTCGGGTGCCGCCGCTTCCGGTTCCCGCCCCGCACTCGCCGCCGACCCTGCAGGCTATGCCTAGCTACGAAGCCGCGACGCTCTTCGTCGAGCGTGCCCAAGCCGTTGACCCGGACTTCGCCCTAAAGGAGGACAACCGGGCTGCGATCGCCCGGATCTGTCATCGCCTGCACGGATTGCCCCTCGCGATCGAGCTCGCAGCCGCTCGTGTGCGGGTGTTGTCGCCGGAGCAGATCCTCGAGCGGCTCACCGACCGCTACCGCTTGCTGACCGCCGGCAGCCGGGTGGCTCCGTCCCGATTGCAGACACTGCGGATGAGTGTCGATTGGAGCTACGAGCTGTGCACTCCGCAGGAGCGCCGGTTGTGGAGCTGGTTGTCGGTCTTCTCGGGCGAGTTCGAGCTGGACGCAGTCGAAGGCGTGTGCGCTGACGCCGTATCGGGGGACACGCTGGGGCTGGTGGGGTCTCTGGTCGACAAGTCGATCCTGATTGCGGAGCGGTCCGGCGCGGTGGTTCGCTACCGGATGCTCGAGATGTTGCGGGACTACGGCCGGGAGAAGCTCGACGAAGCGGGAGAGTTGACGGAGTGCCGGCATCGGCACCTGCACTGGTACCGCGCTCTGGTCGAGCGTGCGGAGGCGGACTGGGTCGGCCCGCGTCAGGTGGAGATCATCGCCAGGCTCACCCGGGAGAACAGGAACCTACGTGAAGCTCTCGACTTCTGTGTGACCGGGTCCGGCGAGGCGCCGACCGGGGTGCAGATGGCGAAGGCGCTGTACTCGTTCTGGTTCTGCAAGGGGATGCTCGACGAGGGACGGCGCTGGTTTACACGCTTTCTCGATGCCTCCGACGAGATTCCCGATCCGATCCGCGTCGCCGCCCTCTGTGACGCCAGCCTGTTCGCGAGCATGCAGGAAGATTTCGCTGCCGCGTCCGAGCTGATCGCGCGGGCGCGATCCCTCGCCCGGGTCCTCGAGGACCCGTACATCGATGCTCTCGTTCTACACGCGGCCGGGCGGCGGGCGGTCTACCAGGGCGAGTGCACAGGTGCCGTCGAGTTGCTCGAGCCCGCGCTCGGGCAGTTCCGAGCTCGTCCGGACCTATCACTAGTCATATGGACCCTGGGGGCGCTGGGTCTGGTCGCCGGGATGTGCGGGGACGCCGAACGCGGGACGGACTACTTCGAGGAACTACTGTCGATTGCGCGCCGCCACGGCGCGACTACCTATCAGGCCAGGGCGATGTTCATGCTCGGACTGACGCTGTGGCGGCGAGGTGAGCGCGAGCGTGGGGCCGGGCTGTTCGCTGAGGCGCTGCCACTCACACCGGCTGTCGACGATCACTTCGCCGGCGTGGGGTGCCTCGAGGCGATGGCCTGGGTAGCCGCCGATGCCGGCCAGGGTGAACGGGGCGCCGTCCTGTCGGGTGCTGCGGAGGCGATGCGGCGCTACATGGGTGTGCCGCCGGTGGTGGTTCCGGCAATGCTCGACTACCACGAGCAGTGCCGTAGACAGTGCCGGCGACTCCTCGGTGCCCGGGCTTTCGAGGCGGCTTTCTCTCGTGGCGCGGCCCTGGAGTTCGCCGACGCCGTCGAGTTGGCACTGTCGGCGGGAGACGGCACCGAGCGGATGCGGGCCAAGAGGGGCGCGCCTGCCGCATCGATGCGGATCGCGGAACCGGTGGCTGCGCGGGCTGTGCTGACCCGCCGCGAGCGTCAGGTCGCGGATCTCGTGGCACGTGGCCTGACCAACCGGGAGATCGCCGAGACGCTGGTGATCGCGCAGCGTACGGCAGAGGGTCACGTCGAGCGGGTTCTCGCCAAACTCGGGTTCGGGTCACGCACCCAGATTGCGGCGTGGGTCGCCGAACAACGCAAAGAGTCAACATCTTCGACTGGGGCATCGAACTAGCGGACGTATTCGTCCAGGAGAACCCCGTGGCGCCGAACCCTTGAAAAACACGTAGTTCTACCGTCGTGCCGATCGGGTGCGGAAAACGAGACTATTGACAGCGGGGGAGGAAGCGAGCCGGTCCATGTCACCTGCCCCCAAGAGGCCCGCCCCCAAGGGAAGGGTCGGGAATCTTCCAGCTACGTTGACGACATTCGTCGGACGGCGACATGAGGTCTCGGCGACAAAGCGTTTGCTCACCAAGTCTCGCGTGGTGACGCTGTCGGGTATCGGGGGCGTCGGGAAGACGCGGCTCGCGCTGCAGGTCGCAGGTGAGGTGCAGCGCGAGTTCCGTGACGGCGTCTGGCTGGTCGAACTCGGGGCGCTACGGGATCCGGAGTTGGTCCCGAACGCGGTTGCCGAGTCGTTCAGGCTGCGCGACCTTGCCGCGCGTTCGCCGACCGATCTGCTGGTGGACTTCGTCGGCAGCAGGGATCTGCTTGTCCTGCTCGACAACTGTGAGCACCTCGTGGGGGCGGCCTCGAAGTTGGTCGACTTGCTTCTGCGCAGCTGCCCAGGTCTGCGGGTCCTCGCGACGAGCCGGGAGTCTCTCGACGTGGGTGGTAAGGCGGTTCTGCGGGTGCCGCCGCTTCCGGTTCCCGACCCGGATTCGCCTCCGACCCTGCAGGCAATGCCGAGTTACGAGTCCGCGACGCTGTTCGTCGAACGCGCCGAGGCCGCTGTCCCGGGCTTCGCCGTCACGGAGGGCAACCGGGCTGCGATCGCCCGGATCTGTCATCGCCTGGAAGGGCTGCCTCTCGCGATCGAACTCGCGGCCGCTCGTGTGCGGGTGTTGTCGCCGGAGCAGATCCTGGACCGGCTCACCGACCGGTACCGCTTGCTGACCGCCGGCAGCCGGGTGGCTCCGTCACGGCTGCAGACACTGCGGATGAGTGTCGATTGGAGCTACGAGCTGTGTAATCCGGACGAGCGCCGGCTGTGGAATCGGTTGTCGGTCCTCTCGGGCGGATTCGAGCTGGACGCAGTCGAAGGGGTGTGCGCTGACGCGCTGTCGGGGGACGTGCAAATTCTGGTGGGGTCTCTGGTCGACAAGTCGATCCTGATCGCGGAGCGTTCCGGTGCGGTGGTTCGCTACCGGATGCTCGAGATGTTGCGGGAGTACGGGCAGGAAAGGCTCGTCGAGGCGGGCGAGCGGGCGGAGTGCCGGCGCCGGCACCTGGCCTGGTACCAGTCTCTCGTCGCGCGTGCCGAGGCGGACTGGGTCGGTCCACGTCAGGTGGAGATCATCGCACGGCTGACTCGGGAGACCGCGAATCTGCGTGAAGCTTTCGACTTCTGTGTGACAGGATCCGGGGAGGCGCCGACCGGGGTGCAGATGGCGAAGGCGCTGTTCCCGTTCTGGTTCTGCAAGGGGATGCTCGACGAGGGGCGGCGCTGGTTTGCACGCATCCTCGATGCCTCCGAGGAGGTTCCCGATCCGGTACGCGTCGCCGCCCTCTGCAATGCCAGCCTGCTCGCGAGCATGCAGGAAGACTTCGCCGCCGCGTCCGAGCTGATCGCGCGGGCGCAGTCCCTCGCCCGGGTCCTCGATGATCCGTACGTCGATGCTCTCGTCCTGCACGCGGCCGGCGCGCAGGCGCTGTATCAGGGTGAGTGCGCTCGTGCTGCCGAGTTGTTCGAGCCTGCGCTCGGGCAGTTCCGAGCTCGTCCGGAGCTGTCACTAGTCATCTGGACGCTGGGGGCGCTGGGTCTGGTGGCCGGGATGTGCGGGGATCCCGAACGCGGGACGGCTTACTTCGAGGAACTGCTGTCGATTGCGCGGGCCCACGGCGCGACCTTTTATCAGGCCGGGGCAATGTTCGTGCTCGGGCTGACGCTGTGGAGGCGAGGTGAACGCGAGAGTGCTGCCCAGCTGTTCGCCGAGGCGCTGCCACTCACACCGGAGGTCGACGATCACTTTGCAGGCGCGGGGTGCCTCGAGGCGATGGCGTGGGCTGCTGCCGACGCGCGCCAGGGCCAACGGGGCGCAATCCTGTCGGGTGCGGCGGAAGCAATGCGCCGGGAGATGGGGGTGCCGCCGGTGGCGGTTCCGGGAATGCTCGAGTACCACGAGGAGTGCCGCAGACAGTGCCGGCGACTCCTGGGTGATCGAGCCTTCGAGGCGGCCTTCTCTCGTGGCGTGGCCCTGGGGTTCGCCGACGCCGTCGAGTTCGCGCTTTCGCCGGGAGACTGCACTGAGCTTGCGCGGGCCGAGCTGGATGCGCCCACCGCGGCGATGCGGATCGTGATTCCGACCGATACGACACCCGCGCTTACCCCACGTCAACGTCAGGTCGCGGAACTCGTGGCACGTGGCCTGACCGACCGGGAGATCGCCGAGACGCTGGTGATTGCCCAGCGCACGGCCGAGGGCCACGTCGAGCGGGTGCTCACCAAACTCGGGTTCGGGTCACGCACCCAGATTGCGGCGTGGGTCGCCGAACAGCGTGACGAATCAACAGCTTGAACCGGGGTATCGGCCCCGTGGGCGGAGGCGTGCGCGGGGACCCTGTGGCGCGGAACACGTATATAAATACGTAATTCTACCGTCGTGCAGATGGGGCGCGGATAACGAAGCTATTACCAGCCGACGCCGATTGCACAAAGTGAGGTACCCCGATGCGCCGACAGCCGGAATTTCATCCGACGATCGACCCCCGAGCCGATCTCGGACCGTCGTGGCGCGAAATCGACGTCGACGGCTGCACCGTCCCCTACGGGGTGGCCGGGCGCGGACGACCTGTGGTCTTCCTGCATGGCTTCGGTCTCACCCACCGGACCTATGCGGGGGCGATCGACCGGCTCGCCGCTACGGGCGTGCGCGTGTACGCGCCGGCGTTGCCGGGCTTCGGCGGCACAGACCCGCTGTCGGCACAGCACCATGGTTTCGGCGGGTACGCCCGGTGGGTGGGGAGATTCCTCGACTCGCTCGGCGTCGACGACCCCGTCACCGTCGTCGGGCACTCTTTCGGCGGCGGGGTGGCGCTCGCGACGGCGGACGGCCTCGGCGATCGGGTATCGCGACTCGTGCTGGTCAACTCGGTAGGCGGTGGCGCCTGGGCGCCGAACGGGAAGGTGCGCGACATCAGGCACCGCCCGCTATGGCGTTGGGGCGTTTCCGCGGCAGTCGACGCGGTCCTGTCGGGCACTCCCGTTTCGGCGATCGCGACGATCACCGGGGACGCGGTGCGCAACATGGTCCACAGCCCGTCCGCGCTGTGGCAGGTCGGGGAGCTGGCGCGAACCGCGGACCTGCGCGCGGAGGCCACCCGTATCGCCGACCGCGGCTTGAAGACCACGCTGCTGTGGAGTCGGGGAGACACCTTCATTCCGCAGGCCAGCTTCGAGTCCCTGCGCAGTGCGCTGCGCAACCCGCGTGTACACCGTGTGGCCGGCTGCCACGGCTGGTTGATCGGCGACCCCGACACCTTCGGCCGGGCGCTCACCGAGATCCTCCGTTCGGACACCGAGCGCGCCGCCTGAGGCGTCGGAGGGCGCGCCACCTCGATGCCGAGCTTCGGAACCGCGCCATAGCGTCACGCCGACCGCGCGGTTCGTCCGACACATTTGTGACCGGGGTCATATAGTCGTGGCCAACCCGACTCGTGGAGGTGGCTGTGGCGTCGCTGCTCGAGTATCCCGTCGAGACCGGTCGGTTGTGTGATGGCCGGATGGTGCGTTGCGCCGATGGCCTGCTGCACTTCACCGGGCTCACATCGTGCTTGACCGAACTACTCGATGTTGCCGCGCACCGGTACGCGGGGCGTGAGGCCGTCGTCGAGGCCGGCGGAGGTCGGCGGCTGACCTATGCGCAACTGTGGACGTCGGCGTCCCGGATCGCGGGGGGGATGCTCGAACGGGGTGTCGGTATCGGCGATCGGGTCGCAATCCGGATGCCGAATGGGGTGCGGTGGGTGCAGGCCTTCCTCGGCGTCCTGCTCGCCGGCGGCGTGCCTGTTCCCGTGCATCCCGGCCACTCAGATGCGCAGTTGCGGCGAATTCTCGAGGACAGCGGAAGCCTCCTTGTCCTCGACGCGGAATTGCCGACCGGGACACCCTTCATCGACGACGGTGCGGCGCTGAGCGATTCGGCGCTCCTCTTCTACACGAGCGGTACCACGGGCCAGCCCAAGGGCGTCGAGTTGAGCCACGAGAACGTGCTCTCCACAGTCGAGGCGGTGATCCGGTCTTGGGGTGGCCGGGAGAGGGTCACCCCGGATGGTCTGCGCCATGCCGTGGCGCTGCCGCTCAGTTCAGCTACGGTCTGCGTGTCTCAACTGCTGCCCACCTTGGCTTCCGGTGGCACCGTGGTCCTGGCCCCCGAGCTGGATACCGACAGTCTGTGCCGCGCCTTCGACGTCGAAGGGATCGAACGCCTTTCGGCTCCCGCTCGCCTGTTCCGGCAGGTCCTGCGCACCTCGACCGGTCCGTTCGGATCACTGAGATTTCTCGCACTCGACGACGAGATCGTGTCGGCCGCGACGGTGGAACAGTTGCGTGACCGCTTTCCGGTAGCGGAGGTCGTCTCGGGCTGGGGAATGACGGAAACCGGTGGTGCCGGAATGATCCTGCCGATGACCGCGGTCGACGGGCGAACCGAACTACCCCACAATGGAATGGAGTTCGCGGTTGCGGAATCTGCAGTCGATCCCAGTGTCGGAGAGTTGTGGTGCCGCGGGCCGAGCGTGATGCGAGGGTACTGGGGCAGCCACGAGGGCACCGCGCGGACGACCGCGCGCGGGTGGCTGCACACCGGCGACGTCGCGCGGATCGGGCTCGGTGGTGAGTTCCGAATCGTCGGACGCGTAGAGGAGGCGGTCGAGATCTCTCGCGGTGTGGTCTACAGCAGGGAGGTCGAGGACTTGCTGCTCGGGTATTCAGATGTGGACGAGGCTGTTGCGGTCGACGTGATGACGGCTCGCGGACCGGACTTCGGCGTGATTGTGGTCCCGAAGACAGGCGCAGACCTCGAGCCCGACGCCGTCGGCGAGTTCCTCGAAGCGCTTCTCGGCCACCGGCTTCCGCGACACTTGTGCGCGAAGAGCGATGTACTACCACGCAATTCCATGGGACGAATCGACCGGCGCTCGGTGCGTGTGTGGTTCGAAGATCGTTCCACGACGAAGGGATGTGCCGATGTCGGATGAAGTTCTGCGCGAGCGCCGCGGTCGTGCGATGGTGATCACGATCAACCGCCCGGATGCGCGAAATGCGATCAACGGTGCCGTGAGCCGTGGGCTGGCGGCAGCCGTCGACGAGTTGGACGGCGACGATGGGCTCTCACTCGGGATCCTCACCGGTGCCGGCGGAAACTTCTGCGCGGGTATGGACCTGAAGGCCTTCGTCGCCGGCGAGAACATCCTGGCGCCAGGTAGGGGACTGGGATTCACAGAGGTGCCGCCGCGAAAGCCTCTCATCGCTGCGGTGGAGGGATACGCGCTGGCCGGTGGCACCGAACTCGTCCTCGCCACGGACTTGGTGGTCGCGTCGCGGGAGGCGAAGTTCGGGATCCCCGAGGTGAAGCGAGGCCTGGTTGCCGGTGCGGGCGGGCTGCTGCGCCTGCCCCGCCGGATCCCGTATCAGAAGGCGATGGAGTATGCGCTTACCGGTGATGCGTTCACCGCGGAGGAGGCCGCCGCATACGGGCTCGTCAACACATTGACCGAGCCCGGCGGTGCGCTCGAGGGGGCGCTCGCCCTCGCCGAACGTGTCACCGCTAACGGCCCGCTCGCGGTGGCGAAGACGAAGGAAGTGATCATCCGGTCCGCGGATTGGTCCTCCGATGAGGCTTTCGCACGTCAACTCGAGACCATCGCCCCCGTGTTCGTCTCCGAGGATGCACGCGAGGGCGCGACCGCCTTCGCCGAGAAGCGCGCACCGGTGTGGAAGGGGCGCTGACGGGAATGGCCGCGACGCCGTTTGCAGAACTGCACATGCACATTGAGGGTGCACTCGGGCCGGAATTGATCTTCGCACTTGCCGAGCGCAATCGAATGCACCTTCCGTACGGCACGCCTGCAGACCTCGAAGCCCGTTATGAGTTCACCGATCTGCAGTCGTTCCTCGATCTGTACTTCGCGAACATGGCCGTGTTGCGCACGGCGGAGGATTTCGCCGACCTCACACGTGATTACCTGCGGCGCGCCGCCGCCGCGGGGGTACGGCACGCGGAGATCTTCTTCGATCCGCAGGCGCACATCTCGCGTGGAGTGCCGCTGCAGGTGGTGCTCGACGGAATCTTCGACGCGCTCGCCGCGAGTGAGCGCGAGTTCGGCGTGAGCAGCGGACTGATCGCGGCGTTCCTACGGGACGAGCCGGTACACGACGCCGAGGAGGTGCTGGCGGAGCTGTTGCGGTTGCGGGCGCCGATCATCGGCGTCGGGCTCGATTCCACGGAGGTCGGATATCCGCCGACTCTGTTCGAGGACGTGTTCGCCCGTGCTCGGGCGGAGGGCCTGCATGCCGTAGCCCATGCCGGCGAGGAAGGCCCACCCGAGTACATCTGGCAGGCACTGGATCTGCTCGGTGCACAGCGGATCGACCACGGCGTGCGCTGCCTCGAGGACCCGGCGCTGGTCGAGCGGCTGGTGGACGAGGAGGTCCCGTTGACAGTGTGTCCGCTGTCGAATGTGCGTCTGCGCGTAGTGGATTCCATCGATGAGCATCCGCTGCGGACCATGCTGCAGGCGGGTCTTCGGGTCACCGTGAACTCCGACGATCCCGCCTACTTCGGTGGCGACGTCGGCGCGAACTTCGCGCAGCTGCGCGACCGGCAGGGCCTGACCGAGGACGAGGAGGCGCTGCTCGCCCGCAACTCGATCGAGGCGTCATTCGCATCCCCCGGCCGCAAGGCGGAACTGCTCCGATCGTGACGGCAGCTACGACGTGACGACGATCTTGCCGAAGTGCCGGCCCGACTCCTGGTGGCGGAGCGCGTCGCTCAAGCGATCGAGCGGGTACGCCGAGTCGATGACAGGATTGACCTCGAGGCCCTCGAGCCCGGCGACCATCTCCTCCTGATGTTCCTTGCTTCCGACCAGCAGACCCTCGATCGTGATCTGCTTGGTCAGTAGCGGCGTGAAATCGACCACCGACGACGCCCCCGCCATGATGCCCAGTGCGCTGATCCGTCCGCCGACCTTCACTGCGGCGAGGGACTGATTCAATGTGGCCGGCCCACCGATGTCGAGCACGTGATCGACCCCGTGACCCACGAGATCAAAGGCCTCTCGCCCCCATTGAGGATTGTCTCGGTAGTTGACGGCGGCGTCGACGCCCAGATCGAGAAGCCTCGACATCTTCTCTGTCGACGAGGACGTACCGATCACCCTTGCGCCGACGGCCTTGGCGAGTTGAATTGCGAACAGTGACACCGTGCTCGAACCGGGAACGAGCACGGACTGTCCCGGCCTGAGCGGCGCCGACGAGAACAGTGCCCGCCAGGCCGACAGTCCTGCGGTCGGTAGGGTCGCGGCCTCGGCGTACGAGTAGTTCCGCGGGATTCCGGTCAACGCGGCGGCGTCGATCGTGACAAACCGACGGGCGTAGCCGTCGACGCCGTCACCCGGCGAGTTCGCAAACCCGTCGAAGGAGGGCCGTCCGTGGTGCCAGTGCGGCAGGTAGGTCGTCATCACCCGGTCGCCCAGCTCGAACCGCGACTCTCCGTCGCCGAGCGCGACAACCTCACCCGCCGCGTCGGAGAGCAGGATTCGTGGTTCACCGGTCTCGATCGCGCCGCTCGCGACAAGAACGTCGTGGTGGTTCAGCGAGTTCGCATGCACCTCGATGGTGACTTCGCCGGGTTGCGGCTCAGGTGCATCCACATCTCGGGTGACGAGGTGATCGAGGCCGCCGGGCGGCACGACGTATACGGCTGGGGAGAGCATCAGAGTAGGGATGCTTTGAAGCCGCCGTCGAGGATCAGGCTGCTTCCGTTGCACCAAGACGACTGGTCACTCGCGAAGAACACCGCCGCAGCAGCCACCTCTTCGGTCCGGCCGTAACGTGTCTGCTTGGCAGTGATCACATTGTCGAACCCGCCGGCCTCGAGACCGAGCGCCCGCTCGAATTCCGGCTGGTGCGTCTTGACGAGATCGGTATCGATGAACCCGGGCAGAAGCGCATTGGCGCGGATGTTCTGGAACCGCAGCTCGGCCGAGAGCGTCTCCGTCAGGTTCCGCACCGCGGCCTTCGCAGCGGCGTAGCTGCCGATGAGGGCAGAACCGGTGGTGGACGAGATCGAGGAGATGTTCACGATCGACCCACCCCCGGATTCGAGCATCGCCGGCAGGCAATGACGGATGGTCAGGAACACTCCGTCGAGATCGACCGACATCACCCTTCGCCAGTCCTCGAAGGAAGTCTCCAGCAGCGGCTTCGCCGTCGCTATACCCGCGTTCGGAACCACCACGTGCAGGCCGCCGAACTCGGCGACCGTTCGTTGGACAAGTGCCTTCACCTGTTCTTCGTCAGCGACGTCGGCCGTGACCGCGATGGACCCCTCGATGGACGAGGACACCTCCCTCGCCGCATCACCGTTGATGTCGGAGACGACGACACGCGCGCCCTCGGCGCCGTATGCGCGGGCGATCGCCGCACCGATACCGGCACCGGCTCCCGTGACGATGGCTACCTTGTCAGTAAGCAGACCAACCATGAGCTTCTCCTGTGGTGAGTGTGGACGATGGGAAGGCAGTGGAGCCGAAGACGTTCACCGGGCGGCTGTTCAGCCGGCGCGTTCGTAGAGCGTCACGACGCAGGCTCCGCCGAGTCCGAGATTGTGTTGGAGTGCGAGACGTGCACCGTCGACCTGCCTGGCATCGGCGGTGTCGCGCAGCTGCCAAATCAGTTCCGAGCACTGGGCAAGTCCGGTGGCCCCGAGTGGGTGTCCCTTCGACAGCAGCCCTCCGGACGGGTTGGTGACGATTCGGCCGCCATAGGTGTTCTGGCCGTCGAGGACGAACTTCTCGGCAGTGCCCTCGGGAGTGAACTGCAAGCCCTCGTACGTGATCAACTCGTTGGTGGTGAAGCAGTCGTGCAATTCCGCGACGTCGATGTCGTCCGGCGACACGCTCGCCGCTTCGTACACAGCGGTCGCAGCAGCGGCGGTGAGGTCGTAGCCGACCAGCCGTCGCATATCGGTCGGATCGAAGGTGGTCTCGAAGTCGGTCGTCATTGCCTGGGCCGCGATCCGCACGGTCGTGTCCAGGCCGTGGCGCCGCGCGAAGTCTTCGCTGCAGATCACCGCGGCAGCCGCTCCGCAGGTCGGGGGGCAGCATTGCAGCCGGGTCAGGGGACCGTAGATCGGCGGCGAGGCCATCACCTCCTCCACCGTGACGGAGTCACGGAAGACCGCGTACGGGTTGTTCGCGGCGTGACGCCTCGCCTTCACCGCGATCTGGGCAAACGTCTCCGGCGCGGTCCCGTAGCGCTCCATGTGCTCGAGGCCGGCATTGCCGAAGTACCTCGGCGCCAACGGCGAATCAGGCTCGGGACCCCGGCGAGCGTCGACGGTCTCGTCGAAACGCGCCAGCGGTGACGGGCGGTCCGTGAATCCCACCCCCAGCGCACCCGGGCTCATCTGCTCGAATCCGAGGGCCAGGACACAGTCGGCGGCACCCGACTCGACGGTCTGGCGAGCCAGGAACAGTGCAGTCGAACCGGTCGCGCAGTTGTTGTTGACGTTGACCACCGGGATGCCTGTGAGGCCGATGCCGTACAACGATGCCTGGCCGGACGTCGAGTCGCCGTAGACGTATCCGACATACGCTTGCTCGACCTCGGCGAAGTCCACGCCGGCGTCGTCGAGTGCTTTCCGCGCGGCGGCCGCGCCCATCACGTCATACGGGTCGGTCTTGCTGGGCTTGGTGAAGGGCACCATACCGACGCCCACGACGCATACTGATCTGGACACTACGACTCCGTGAGTTCCCTTGTTTCGGTGTTCACACAAGTGTGGCAACGATTTCGACGGTGGCAGGTCGGGTGGGCCGTCAAGAATTCGCGGCCTGGCCACGCGCGCGCATCTGCGCCCTCAGCGTGGGCTTGTCGAGCTTGCCGACGGCATTCTTCGGCAGGTTCTCCCGGGTAACGATCTCAACCGGAAGCTTGAACTTGGACAAGGACTTTCGACAGACGTCGAAGAGGTCGTCGGTGCTGAGGGGAGACCCCGGTCGTAGGGCCACGTACGCAACCGGGACCTCGCCGTATATGGGGTCCGGCTGCCCGATCACAGCGGCTTCGAGCACGTCCGGGTGGGTGTACAGGGCCGTCTCGATCTCCTTGGGATAGAGGTTCTCCCCGCCGCGGATGATCATGTCCTTGATGCGGTCGACCAACACGAGGTATCCGTCCTCGTCGAGGTAGCCGACATCACCGGTGTGGAGGCGCCCGTTGGCCAACGTCTTCGCCGTTTCCTCGGGTTTTCCGAAGTAGCCGGCCATCACGTTCGGGCCACTGATGGCCACCTCGCCGGTCGCTCCCTGCGGCTGTGACGAACCGTCTGGCGCGACGATCTCGATGCGCTGGCCGGGCAGTGGGATCCCCACGGTGCCCGGCTTGCGAACACCGTGCAGCGGGTTGATGGTCGATGCGCAGGTGCCCTCCGACAGTCCGTAGCCCTCGATGAGGGGGAAGCCGTAGCGGGCCTCGATCCGTTCGATGAGATCGGCCGGCATCGGGGCGGCGCCTCCGATGGCCAGTCGGATGGACGACGTATCGGGCTGGACTTCCTTGCCCAGCGCATCCAGCATTGCGTAGATGGTCGGAACCGCGGAAAAGTAGGTGGGGCGGTGCTTCTCGACCAGCTCGAAGAAGGTGTCGATGTTGAACTTGACCGCGATGGTGGCGTGCGCCCCGACGAGTAGCGGGGTCAGTGTGCTCAGCACGATGGCGTTGGCGTGAAACAGCGGCAGCACCAGCAGGCAGTGGTCGTCCGCGGTCATTTCGAGCGCCTCGATCACGCTCTCGCACATGACCTGAAGGTTGGCATGGGTGAGCATCACACCCTTCGGCGAGCCGGTCGTTCCGCTGGTGTATATCAGCAGCGCCAGATCGTCGGGTGCCGGAAGGTATGCGTCGCCGGTCTCCGGGGCAACGCTCGCTCCCAGCTGCGCCACGTCGAGATAGGCGCCCTCGAAGGACGGCGCCGGCCGATCGTCGCCGATCAGTACTGCGGCGTTGGCGTCCTTCAGCTGGTGGGCGGTCTCGAAGTCGGTCAGGTTCGGATTGACCGGAGTCGCGGCCGCACCGATCCGCCATGCCGCGAACAGGGCCACGATCAGCTCGACTCGATTCTGCAGTTGAACGGCCACCACCGATCCCGGCTTCACCCCGAGATCAGTCAATTGTGCTGCGGCAGAACGTACGTGTTCGGCAAACTCGCCATTGGACAAGGCGATCCGCTGGTCGGCGATACATGCGCCTTGGCGATCGATCCGTGCGCGTTCGTCCGGCAATGCAGACCAATTCATGATGGAGACCTTCGATTCGAGCTCAACAGGAGTACAGGAGAACAGTAAGAAGCACATACGACTTGCGCCATGTGCGCCGAGGACAGAGTTTCGGCCGTCTATTGCGTTCAGAGCACAAGGGCGACAATCGATGTATGTGCGATGCCGGGTGCCGAACTCCCGGCATCACGCCGGAGTTGAGACAGTCTGCCGTCAGGAATGAGCCTCGACGATCGGCTCGAGGACGAGCCCGAAGCTACGCAAGACCCCGAGGAGTTCGCGGTGACCGAACGCCTGGCACGCCGATCCGAAACCGGCGCGCCGGGGCGGTTGCTGGAGCAGCGAGTAGGCGGCGTAAGCCTGCAGCAGACCGGTCTGCTTGTAGTTACAGTTGCCGTGGATGACGCAGTGTGCCCGCGCGAGCGGGCCGGAGCCGTGGACCGAGTCGATCGACTTGTTGATCCGGGGGTTCTCTCGTGGCGGCATCCCGGCCTGAACGGATCCGGCGATCTCCGAAAGGGCCGCTTCTTGTTGCTCGGTCGGCAACGGCTTGATCTTCTCTTCGATCATCTTCAGTGTCTCGATGACGCCCTCCATCACGGTCCGGTCGTAGACCCCGCCGATCGAGCGGACGTTGGCGACCCGCGGGTCGTCCTTGAACCACACCGGGTGGGACATTCCGCCCCACGGCAGCGCCAGGCCACGATCGTGCTGGCCAGGAATGTTTATCTCGAACTTCGAGGTCCGATCCCACTGGACATATTGGTTTTGCTGGAGTTGGTACCAGTCGGACTTGAGGCTGTGGAAGATCGTCTGCGTCGATGCATAGGTCGGGAAGCCGTTGAACATCGACACGATGTCGAGCGAGTCGACGCCCGGGGTTTCGAGACAGATGTTCGCAGCGATCTCGCTCGTGGTGTACATGTGGGCGATTCCCGGCGAGAGAAGCAGGCCCTTCTCCTTGTACTGCTCACCCCACCTGGCCTGAGCATCCATGACCCAGTCCTGCTCGCCGGTGGTGTCCATGTAGTGACAGCCGGCGGCGAGGGCGGCTTCTACGGCCACCGGGCCGTACTTGATGAACGGGCCAACCATATTGCAGACCGCACTGGCCCCTGAGAACAGCTCGGTCAGGGCCTCGACCGTGTGCTCGACCTCGACGACCTCGTGCTCGACGGTCCCGACGCCGGGGACGGCAGCGAGGCCCTCCTCGACGCGTTTACGGTCGCGACCAGCGGCGATGAACGGAACGTTGTATTCGCGCAGGTACTCGCATACGAGGCGCCCCGTGTACCCGGAGGAACCGTAGACGACAACAGGCTTCGTGTCGGTCATGTCATGTCCTTCTGTGTGTGACCGTTGTCAGTGGGCAAAGTTGAAGGTGTGGAAAGGGGAACGGGCGGAAAAGGGAACGGGCGGAAAGGGGAACGGGCGCAAAGGGAGCGGGGTGCAAGGGAAAGGGCGCGTCGTGCCGGCGTCCGGCGCAACTACATGCCCATACCGCCGTCGACCGGAATACCCGCGCCGTTGATGAACTGGGCGTCGTCCGACGCAAGGAACACCACCGCACTGGCCATGTCGGACACTTCACCCAGGCGGCCTGACGGTGTCTGCTCGACAACCGCTCCGATAGCCTCGCCGAGATCGCTCGCAAGTCCCAGAGTGACCAGGTCGCCGGCTAGTTGGTTACCCATCTCGGTTGCGACCAGGCCCGGGTAGAGGCAGTTCACACGCACGCCGTAGCCGAGCTTGCCGGACTCCTGTGCCGCGATCCTGGTGATCCGATCCACCGCCGACTTCGACGCCGAGTAGCCGGCGATACCGGGAAACGCGATGGTCGCGGCTACGGAGGCCACATTGATGACGACCCCTCCCTGGCCTGCAGTGCCGCCGGGTGCCATCGCAGTAAAGGCGTGCTTGATACCCAGACCGGTGCCGACCACGTTGACGTCGAACATCCGTCGCCAGCCATCCGGGTCGAAAGCCGAGAGCAGGCCGGTGATTTCGATACCGGCGTTGTTGACCAGGATGTCGAAACCGCCGAGCAGGTCCACAGTGGCCGCGACTGTCGCGCGCCAATCATCCTCGGAAGTGACGTCGTGATGGGCGAATCCGACACGACGGCCTGTTTCGGCGAGGCGATCGGCGGTCTGCTTGCCTAGGTCGTCCTGGATGTCGCTGATGACGACATCGGCACCCGCCTTGGCGAGGGCGAGGGCGAAGCCTTCGCCTAGACCTTGCGCACCGCCTGTGACCAGCGCTTTCTTGCCCGATAGGTCGAACGTACCCACTTCAATGCTCCCTTGCCGAGTATGTGACGGATTCCGCAGCGCTTGCGACGCGGATCACACTACTTATCCCTTGGCAACTGTCAAGAAAAAATTAGACAACTGTCAAGAGATTGGCGCACGGGAGGTGGTTTGCCCAGGTAGAGTCAAGTTCCCGTATACTCCGTTGCTCTGTGAAGGTGCACGTGAGATGGAGGAGTTGATGACGAAGACGCTCGGGCATTCGGCCGTCCGAACGCGCAGGCGGCCCGCCGACAAGTTCGAAGATCGCCGCGAGCAGCTTGCCGCTGCAGCGCTGGCGACACTTGCCGAGCAGGGGTACGCCCGTACCAGTCTTCGGGACATCGCAGACAAGTCCCAGTTCACGCACGGCGTCTTGCACTACTACTTCCAGGACAAGACGGAACTGATCACCTACTGCGTCCAGCACTACAAGGCCCGCTGCATCGCACGCTACGACAGCGTCGTGGGCGCGGGTACGACCGAAGACGATGTCCGCCAACTGTTCTGTGACGCGATGATCGTGTCACTGATCGACGACGCCCCGGTGCAGCGCCTCTGGTACGACTTGCGCAGTCAATCGATGTTCGATGCCGAACTTGCGCAGAAAGTCGCCGAACTCGATCGCAACCTCGAGGCGATGATCTTCCGTGTGGTCGAACACTTCGCGGAACTCGGGGACCGGAAGCTGACGATGTCGTCTGCCATGATCTATGCGCTGTTCGATGGGATCTTCCAGCACGCAGTGCTCAACGAGCGCTCGGCTCCATCCGATGGTTCCGAACTACGCACTGCGATAGTCGAATTGCTCGAGTGCGTGGCTGTCGCGCCCTGAGTGGGTAGCAGGCGGCGTGGGGAACGTCGAGATCAGTACAGGTCCACCCTGCGTTCTGCCTGGAGTGCCCTCGCGACGGAACGAACGTCGTTCCTGGCGTGAGGGATTCGATCCGATCGGCACATCGCGCACTACGGCGATGTGCCGACCGGTATCAGGTCGGTTCCGACCGGGTCAGGCGAGAACCTGTCGGAGGTAGTCGTTGTCGAAGACTCGCGAGGGGTCGTACTTGTCGCGGACGGCGCAGAAGTCGTCGAACCGCGCGTACGTCGGCCGCAGATCGGCGGCGGTGCGACTGTGCATCTTGCCCCAGTGCGGTCGACCGTCGACGGCACGCGCGATCGCCTCGACCGCGTCGAAGTACTCGCGGTGGTCGCGACGGTAGTACTGGTGGACGGCGATGTAGGCGCTGTCCCGGCCGCTTGCGGTCGACATCCAGAGATCATCGGCCGGGGCGAAACGCACCTCGACCGGGAACGCGATCCGGCAGTCCGATCGGTCGAGCCAGGTCGAGATCTCCCGCAAGGTGTCCTTGACCGTCTCCTGCGGCACCGCATACTCCATCTCACGGAAGCGAACCCGGCGAGGCGAGGCGAACACGCGATAGCTGCGGTCGGTGAACTCACGCGCCGAAAGCGCACGGGCCGAGATCTGGTTGATCTGCGGAATGGCCGACGGGACGGCGGTCGTCACCCGGTTGACCCCCTCGAACACGGTGTTGGACAGCAGTTCGTCGTCGATGAAGCTGCGAATCGGGCTGACCGGTTGCAACGGCGAGTCGCCGGGAAGTCGGGTGTTGCGCTTCGTCAGTACGCGATTGGTGTGGGGGAACCAGTAGAACTCGAAGTGATCGACGGTCGCGAGGTCGTGCTCGAGCCCTTCGAGCGTCTCGTCGAGTCGGGCCGGGCTCTCGACCGCCCGCAGCGTGAAGGCCGGCTGCACCGCAAGGTCGAGCTTGGAGATGATTCCGATTGCGCCGAGGCCGATCTTCGCGGCCTGGTACAGGTCGGGGTTCTCGGAGTCGGAGCAGTCGACGACCGAACCGTCGGCCAGGACGATCTGCAGCCCACGGATCACCGTCGCCAACCCACCGAACTGCGCTCCGGTCCCGTGGGTGCCTGTCGACAGCGCCCCGGCGATCGACTGCACGTCGATGTCGCCGAGGTTGATCATCGCGAGTCCTCGGTCCCAGAGTTGGTCGTTCAGGCTCCGTAGACGTGTACCCGCGAGCACGGTCGCGACCGGACCCTCGGGCGTGGTGCGTACGGACTCGATACCAGCGATGTTGTCGAGGCTCACCAACACACCGTCGGTGACGGCGACTCCGGTGAACGAGTGGCCCGCCCCCACGGGCTTGACGTGCAATCCTTGCTCGGCCGCCTTCGCGACGAGCGTGCTGAGTTCTGCCACCGATCGGGGCGTCTCGAATCGGTGTGGTGTCGACGAGTGGGTTCTCGCCCAGTTTCGCCACGTGTGCTGTGCCATGCCGTAACTATTCACTTGGACGAGTGTCCAAGCAAATAAGACACGCAAATAGGGCCATTGGTCTTACGATCAGGGGATGTTGAATCGGCTCCCCGCGGAAGAACGCCGTGCCCAGCTCGTCGAGGCCGCTCTGTCCATCGCCGAACACGGTGGTATCGCCGCGGTGACGATCCGCGCTGTCGCCGAGGAAGCGGGTGTGTCGCTCGGCGTCGTGCACTACTGCTTCGAGAACAAGGAAGCCCTGGTCGCAGCCATGGCCGAGAGCCTGGTGCTGCAACTCAGTGGCGGTATCCACGAGGCATTCACGTCGGTGCTGGATTCCCAGGAACCGGTCGGGCTGACAGGTCTGCGGGAAGTCCTGCACACGGGTCTCACCGGGATGTGGCAGGTCATCGAGTCCACCGCCGATCGGCAGTTGCTCACGTACGAGATCACCGCCTATGCGCTGCGGCACCGTGCAGCCGGCGCGCCCCTCGCCGGGAGTGTCGCCGACGAGCAGTACCAGGTCATGGACGTCCAAGCCAGCGCGTTTCTGGAAGAGTGTGCTCGCCGTACGGGGTGCTCGTGGACCGAGCCGGTTGACGCGATCGCCCGCTTCGCACTCGCCATCATCGATGGGATCGTGCTGCGCTGGCTCGTCGACCGCGACAGCAACGCCATCCTCACCGAGCTGGACGATCTGGCGCGAATTGTCGCGGGTAAGGCGGTCGAGGCGGATTAGGACCTGGACAATCGTTCAGGAGAGTGATCGACTAGTCCGGACGCCGGCCTCTTTGGACTGACGAACGGAACTGATGTGACTGCCACGATCGACCGACTGACCGCCGCCACGGCCCATCTCGACCCGCCGTTGGCGGCCCTGGATCTGACGACGCTGCGCACGAACGCGTCCGATCTGGTCCGACGGGCGAACGGAACGCCGGTCCGAGTGGCCAGCAAGTCGGTACGCTGCCGAGCCGTCCTCGAAGTGGCCTTAGGGTCGTCGCTCACCGCCTCCGGCGGCTTCCGCGGCGTCATGTCGTACTCGCTGCGGGAGGCGATTTGGCTCGCTCGGCAGGGTGCCGAGGACGTCTTGATGGGCTACCCAACCGTGGATCGCGCCGCTCTTGCCGAATTGGGCGCCGATCCCGCGTTGCTCGACCGGGTCACGCTGATGGTCGACGACGTCGCCCAGCTCGACGTCGCCCGCGCGGCGATGGGAACCGATCGTGTCCGTCCGCGGGTATGCCTCGACGTAGATGCGTCGCTGCGGATTGGTCCGGCCCATCTGGGCGTGCGGCGCTCGCCTTTGCGCGAGCCCGGCGAGGTGGCTCGGCTGGCCAAGCTTGCGGCCGACCGCGGGTTCGCCGTCGTCGGCGTGATGTTCTACGAGGCCCAGATCGCAGGTCTGCAGGACACGAGTCTCGCGGTGCGGATGGTCAAGAAGGCGTCCGCGGCGGAGTTGTCCAAGCGGCGAACGGCTGTCGTCGATGCCGTCACCGCAGAGGTGGGCAAACTGGAGATCGTCAACAGCGGCGGTACCGGCTCCCTCGAGTTGAGCTCGGCCGACTCCAGCGTCACCGAGGTCACCGCCGGTTCGGGCCTGTATGTGCCCACACTGTTCGACCGCTACCACTCGTTCACTCCGCGACCGGCGATGTTCTTCGCGCTGCCCGCGGTGCGTAAGCCGACCCCGCGGGTCACGACCCTGTTCGGGGGTGGCTACATCGCGTCCGGTCCGGCCTCCAAGACCCGGATTCCGTCGCCCGTGTGGCCGCCACGGCTGAAGCTGCTCCGCAACGAGGGCGCCGGTGAGGTGCAGACCCCGGTCGAGGGAGCAGCGGCCGCGACGCTTGCGGTGGGTGACCGGGTCTGGTTCCGGCACGCGAAGGCCGGTGAATTGTGTGAGCGCTTTTCCGACCTGTACCTGGTCGATGGCGACGGCAAGGCGACCGCGACACCCACCTACCGGGGCGAAGGGATGTGCTTCGGCTGATCGGTCCGGTCAGCTTCCCTTTGGTGGTGACGAACGCCCTCGCGAACTTCCTGTACGGCGTTACCGTTGGCTGATGGATGCCGCGAGTCTTCAGAACGCGCTGCGTGAGCAAGGCGAGATGCTGGCCGCGACCCCGGTCGCGGCGCTGTCCGAACCGGTGCCGATGGTCCCGGGGTGGACTGTCGAACACGTGGTGCGACACACCGGCAAGGTGCATCAGTGGGTTGTCGCTGCGTTGCAGGCTTCCGCCGAAACGCCGCTGTCGGCGATCCGCCGTAACGGAGACATGCCGCGAGGGCCGGAATGTCTTGCCACCTATCGGGCCGCACTCGATTCGGTCCTCGACGCCTTCACCCGTCTCGACCTCGGGAAGCCGGCACCGACAATGAGCGGACCGGGCACGGTGGCGTGGTGGTTGCGGAGGCAGACCCACGAGGTAGCGGTCCACCGGATAGACGTGGCCGACGCCTTGCAGGCAGCGGGCGGCCCCCGGGTTGCCGAACTTGACCCGCAGATCGCGGCCGATGGCGTCGACGAGTGGGTTCACGTGTTCCTGGTACGTCTCGCGCGAGGCGGCCGGCTGCCGGACTCGCTCGACGGGCGCGCCATCCACCTGCACGGCACCGACACCGAGTCGGCGGAGTGGCACATCGCGTTCGGATCCGATGCCGTCGAGGTCACTCGCGAACACCGCACAGGCGATGTCGCGCTGCGAGGCCCCGCGCAAGATTTGCTACTCACGCTCTGGCGGCGGCGCCCCCTGGTCAATCTGGACGCCGTCGGCGAGGTAGCTCTGGCGCGGGCTCTCTTCGGAGCAGCGGCGATCTAGACCTAGCGATCGGGCCCGGATGCCAGTGGCATCCGGGCCCGATTCTGCTTGTCGCGTCGTCGCCGATTAGGCGTAGATCCGTGCGATGGTGTCGGCGTGTCGCTCGTGAATGACGTTGCGCTTGAGCTTCAGCGTGGGCGTCAGCTCACCTGTGTCGATGGTGAAGTCGACATCGAGGATCCGGTACTTCTTGATCTGCTCCGGGTTGGACACCTTCTTGTTGCCCTCGGAGACCGCGGCGTCGATCTCGGCGACGAGGTCGGGATGCTTGACGATCTCCGAGATCGGGGTGTCGGTCGACACGCCGTGCCGCTCCATCCAACCGGGCAGAGCTTCGGGATCGAGGGTGATGAGGGCGCCGATGAACGGCTTCGCGTCACCGACGACCAGGCACTGGCTGATCAGTGCATGTGCGCGTAGCGCGTCCTCGAGCACTGCGGGGGCGACGTTCTTGCCGCCGGCGGTCACGATGATCTCCTTCTTGCGGCCGGTGATCGTGACGTAGCCCTCGGTGTCGATCGTCCCGAGGTCACCGGTGTGGAACCATCCGTCGCGGATCGATTCAGCTGTGGCCGTCTCGTTGTGCCAGTAGCCACCGAACACGACCGGGCCGCGGACGAGGAGCTCGCCGTCCTCGGCGATCTGTGCGGCGTGGCCGTCGATCGGTTTGCCGACAGTGCCGATCTTGATTTCGTTCGTGGTGTTGATGGTGATAGCGGCGCTGGTCTCGGTGAGGCCGTAGCCCTCGTATACCGGGATGCCGATGCCGCGGAAGAAGTGGCCGAGGCGGGCGCCGAGGGGTGCACCGCCCGACACGGCGCGCTCGCACTCGCCGCCCAGGGCCTCACGCAGCTTGCCGTAGACCAGCTTGTCGAAGACGAAATGACGCAGGCGCAGGCCGAGTCCGGGCCCGCCCTTGTCCTGTGCCTCGCTCCAGGCGATGGCGGTCTCGGCGGCCTTGGCGAAGATCTTGCCCTTGCCGCCGTCCTCGGCCTTCTGCTTCGCGGAGTTGTAGACCTTTTCGAATACGCGGGGGACCGAGAGGATGAAGTGCGGCTTCAAGACGGCGAACTGGTCGAGCAGTGTGGTCAGGTCGGCGGTGTGCGCAACGGTGACCTTCGAATCGAACGCTCCGAACGAGATGGCCCGCGCGAACACGTGCGCGAGCGGCAGGAACAGGAGGGTGCGCTTGCCCTCCCGCATCGCATCCCTGATCGCGATCCGGACGGAAGCCGACTCGGCGAAGAAGTTCCCGTGCGTGAGCTGAACGCCCTTCGGGCGGCCGGTGGTGCCGGACGTGTAGATGAGGGTAGCCGGCGACGACGCGCCTACCTGCCGTCGGCGCTCGTGCAGTTCGTCGTCGCTGATGCCGGCACCGCGAGTGGTGAGCTCGTCGATCGCGCCGGCTTCGATCTGCAGCACCTCGCGCAGTGCGGGCGCGGCCTCCGCGACGTCCTTGACCCGCTCGGCATGCGCGGACGTCTCCACTATGAGCAAGGATGTGGCCGAATCCTCGAGGATCCACTTCGACTGATCGGCGGACGAGGTCTCGTAGATCGCAACCGTGCAGCCGCCCGCGGTCCAGATCGCGTAGTCCAGGACGACCCACTCGTAGCGCGTGGCCGCCAGGATCGCGACGCGGTCACCGAGCTCGATGCCGGATGCCATCAGGCCCTTCGCGACAGCCTTGATCTCTT
The DNA here is from genome assembly GCF_004011835.1 of Rhodococcus spongiicola. Lineage (GTDB taxonomy): Bacteria > Actinomycetota > Actinomycetes > Mycobacteriales > Mycobacteriaceae > Prescottella > Prescottella spongiicola. Next base: position 213,173 of record NZ_RKLN01000001.1, on the reverse strand, counting down.
TCGCGAACTGGGCTGCGGTTACGTCGACCCAGTTGCCGCCGGCAGGCTTCTTGAACGGGATGTGGTTCGGGCATTCCTCTTCGTACCGGAAGACAGTGTCGGCCATCGACGCGTCGTCTGGGATGGTGAACGACTGTGGAACCGAATACTCACGCACTTTGACCCCTCCAAGAAATGTCATGTTGGATGTGCATTGCATCACATTCGAGGAGTGTTTGCACGGAGCTGGGTGCCCGATTTGCGTCGATCGGGGTCCCGACCTGTGAAAACAACAGCGGCCGCGAGTTCTGCCGAACTTCTGTGCCGGCGCTCGATCCGTCAGGCGACGGGCAAGAAGTGTTCGTCGCAGGTGCATCGCCACCGCAGCACTGCGTACTCGAGCGCCGTTGGCGAGACGCCGAGTTCATCGGCCGCTGCCGCGAGAACCTCGGCTGCCGGCGGGCAAGGGTCCGGTGAACCCGTCAGCGCCGATCGCACGAACCCCTCGACGGCGGCCGTGTCGTCGGCGTCGGCGATGCCGGCAAGGAGGAGCAGGTGCAGCCAGGTGGTGTCGTCGTTGGCACCGCAGGACTCGTGCCATGCGGTGCGCAGCTCGCTCGCGGTGTGGGAGTCATGGGTGGCGTCGATCAGATCTGCGACGGAGTCGATGTGTAGCGCGTGGAGGCGTTCGGCGGCACGTTGGATCTCGCTGGCCCGGAGAGGAGCCGCCGACTCCGAGTAGCGGCGCTTGTAATTGCCGATCTTGCCGGCCCATTGATCGGCACTTCCGACCTGTTCGAACGTGCGTAGCAGGGTGCGTGCGCCGTCGGTGACCGGGCCCGAATCGTGTGCTCGTCGGTACGCGAGGTACCTGTCGACCACCAATCCTGCGTCGGCGAAACGTGCCCCGGCCGCCTGGACCGACTCGATGATGCACAGGGCCAGGCTGCGCCGGTACGCGTCGGGCGACACCCATCCGCCGGGGTCGCCCAGGCGTGTGCGACAGGCATCGACGACTTTGTGAATCTGATTTTCCGAGACGGTCACGGGTCCTCCCAGGCTTCGCGGTTCCCTGGTCCGTATATCGACGCAGGCATGGGGAGTGTTTCCTCGGTCACGAACTTTTTTCGTTGGAGCGCGCGAGTAAGTCTGTCACCTCGACGTCGTCGAGTTGGTGGAAGTCGACGTACGCGCCGCCGACGCCGCCGAGGTCCGCCGGGACGAATGGGCAGACGACCTCATCGGCACACACCCTCATGCGGGACATGGCCTCCGGGGACGCCACTGGTACTGCGACAACGACACGACTCGCCCCGGCGGCCCGCGCGACTTGGCAGGCGACGGCGGCTGTCGCCCCTGTCGCCATCCCATCGTCGACGAGAATGGCAGTTCGGCCGGCCAATGGCGCGTGCGGATGGCGCCCGCGCAGCGCCTCGGCCCGTCGTTTCAGTTCCTGTCGTTCCTTCGTGCGCACCTCGTCCACCGCCTCACGCGGCAGTTGTGCGTGGCGGACGACGTCTTCGTTCAACACCTCGACATCGCCCTCGCCGATCGCCCCCATGGCCAGTTCGGGTTGCCACGGCACCCCGAGCTTGCGAACGAGGATGACGTCGAGAGGCGCGTCGAGTGCCTTCGCGACCTCGAATGCGACCGGGACGCCGCCGCGGGGGAGTCCGAGCACCACGGGGTCCGACCCGCGAAGGTGGCTCAGCGACTTGGCCAGCGTGCGACCTGCTCTCTCGCGCGTCGCATAGTGCATGCGCGTGCTCCGTTTCGCTCTCTCCTCCGACGATACGCCCGAGTACCCGGCACCGGACGGGTGCCGGGATCACCCCGATCGATCGATTGCGGCGGCGGAGCCTCTGAGCAGCTAGGTCGTTGCGCAGTCAGGTCGTCGAGATCAGGTCCCCGTCGATGTGAGCCTGGTAGGCGGGGAGGTCCAGCATCCCGTGGCCGGAGAGGCCGATCACGAGGACCTCGGGCTCGGTCAGCCCGCGGGCGTACTCGGCGGCCGCCGCGATCGCGTGCGCCGACTCCGGCGCCGGGACGATGCCCTGCGTGCGCGCGAACAGCACACCTGCGGCGAAGGAGTCGGTCTGATCTATGGCCTGGCCGGTGACGTAGCCGAGGTCGACGGTGTGGCTGAGCAGCGGCGCCATGCCGTGGTAGCGCAGACCGCCCGCATGGATCGGATCCGGCACGAACTCCTGGCCGAGGGTGTGCATCTTCAGTAGCGGCGTCAGGCCGGCGACGTCACCGTGGTCGTAGCGGTACTCGCCCTGCGTGATCGACGGGCATGCGGCCGGTTCGGCGGCGACGATCCGGGTCTGCGCCTTGCCGTGCAGCACCTCTCGGATGAACGGGAACGCCAGGCCGGCAAGGTTGGAACCACCACCGGCGCAACCGAACACGACGTCGGCGTTGGCCTCGCCGGCGCCCCGCAACTGTTCGACGGCCTCGAGGCCGATCACCGTCTGGTGCAACACCACGTGGTTGAGGACGCTGCCCAGCGCGTACCGTGCGTCGGGATCGTTTGCGGCGACCTCGACGGCCTCGGTGACCGCCATGCCCAGCGATCCTGGTGTGTCGGGGAACTCGGCCAGCATCTTCCGGCCCGACTCGGTCAGCTCGGACGGGCTCGGCCGTACGGTGCCGCCGTAGGTCTCCATCAGGTGTCGACGGTAGGGCTTCGACTCGTACGACGCGCGCACCTGCCACACCTCGAGTGCGATGCCGAACTTGGCGCACGCGAACGACAGCGCGCTCCCCCACTGGCCGGCGCCGGTCTCGGTGGTTACCTTCTTAACGCCGTCCTCGGCGTTGTAGTACGCCTGCGCGACCGCGGTGTTGGTCTTGTGGCTGCCGACCGGACTGACACCCTCGTACTTGACGTAGATCCGGGCCGGGGTACCGAGGGCCTTCTCGAACTCGCGCGCCCGGATCAGCGGTGCGGGCCGCCATGTCCGGTATGCCTCACGGATTGGCTCGGGGATCTCGACGTACTGCTCGGTGGTGAGTTCCTGCTCGATGAGGGCGCTCGGGAAGAGTGGAGCCAGATCTTCGGCGGTGACAGGTTCCCTTGTGCCCGGGTGCAGGTGAGGCGGCGGGGCGACCGGCAGGTCCGCGACGATGTTGTACCAGTGTGTGGGGATGGGTGTCGTATCAGGCACTGCTGGTTCCTTTCCAGATGACGGGTCGTCCACATTGTGATCTGTGGCATTCCGGGCGTGTGGGCCGGGTCGTCCCTGGACAGGGCACTCGGTGGGTTGCGTTCTTTCCTGTCAAGCGAGTTCATGTCGAGCCAGTTCCTGCTGAGCCGAGCATCGTCGGTGAGGTCGCACGGCAACGTAACGGGTGATGGATGCGAAACGCTCGGCCGGGATTGTCCCGGCCGAGCGCTTCACATCAGCTGTCGACGATCTACTGCGCGTCAGGGGGAGGGAGACAGCAGAACCCTCGCTCCGAGATTCCGAAGAGTGATCCCATAAGAGCATCATCCAGTGCCTCGATAATTGCATCGCGCAGTTCGGATGACGTCTCGACCGAGGTCGTAGGTGCAGCCAAGACATCAGTTTCTGCAGCGGCAATGCCGGGCGCGGCGATTGCGGTGGCTGCAGCGAGGGCGATGCTTGCGCCCGCGATGCGCTTGACGATGGTGCTGGTCTTGCTCACTAGACCCCCCAGTTTTCTGTGTTGTTGATCTTGCCGATCGTGCACGTTACCCGGTTCCCTTCGGGCCGTAAAGGTTTCGATTCGATCCCTGGGATGTGGCCGGCATCGGCGGGAACGAGCTCCGCTGTCTGACTACCCGGAACGTCCGCCGAATCTTCATTGGCTTGCTCTCGACGGTCGAGTATCAGCGTGGCGACGGTGTGGCAGGTGTCGTGCATGCGCAGGTACCAGCGTCCGGCTTCGGCTGTCGACGATCGGTTCCTCGTGGATCATGACGCACCGTCGGGCGATCGGGTGGCGGAGTGCTCGGCGACGCGTTCCAGAAATTCGCATCGGGCCGAGCCATCGTCGGTGAGGTCGCCTGGCGACGTAGTGGGCGACCGATGTGAAACTCTCGGCCGGGATTGTCCCGGAGTAGAGTTCACACCATCCAGCGACCGTCCACTAAGACGACCGTGCGTGAGATGTCGAACATCCGTGCAGTTGTGTGTTCGGTCCATCCGAGTGTCAACTCGGTAATAACATTGCTCTACAACGGAGTTGAGACAGAGGGTGCATCGTCCGGCGTTGATATCGAGATGAAGCTTGGACATTATTCGTGCCCCGATGCTGGACATCGGGGCACGGAACCGAAGTGGTCATCTAGCTTGTGGCGTGAGGCTTCCGGCCCACCCAGGGGTGTTACTTGTGACGCGCACATAATCCACCAACATCGTTTGGGGGAATGAAGTGGTGGGGTCGGGGTTTCCGGAGAAGTTCCCGCCGACAGCGACATTGAGAATCATGAAGAACGGATGGTCGAAGACCCACTGGTTTCCCACTCCGATGTCCAGCGGTGTCCGGCTTGCGTACTGTTGGCCGTCCAGTGTCCAGGTGATCAGGTTCGGGGACCAGTCGACAGCATAAATATGAAAGTCGTCGGAGAGATTCTGACCGTCTGGAAGGGTGAAACTAGTGGTGGGGCCTTGGTCTCCCGCGTATCCGGGGCCGTGGATCGTGCCGTGTACTGTGTCCGGTTCGCTGCCCTTGTACTCCATGGCGTCAATCTCGCCGCTCTGTGGCCACCCGACTTCTGGGAAGTCGCTACCCAACATCCAGAACGCGGGCCAGATGCCCTGTCCGATAGGAAGTTTGATCCGCGCCTCGAAGTGGCCGTACGTCGGGTTGAACGAGTCCGAGGTGTTGATTCGTCCCGACGTGAAATCGCCGACCTGGGGATCGCTGAGATCGGTGCCATCTTTCATCTTGGCTGTGATCTGTAGGTGTCCGTTGCCGTCGAGCGAGATGTTGTCCGTACCGGCGGTGTACTCCTGCAGCTCGTTGTTCTCACCCAAGCCTGGGTCGTACTTCCACTTGGATGTATCGACCGGTGCGCCGGCTGGACCCTCGAAGTTGTCTTCGAAAATCACCGTTCCTGATGGCGCCTGATCGGCGAGCGCGACCGGCACACCTGTGAACCCCGCAACGCTCACCGTCGTCAGAGCAACGACGGCGGCAGAGCCGAGAGTCGAGATGACAACCGAAGGCGATCGCCGACCGGAACGCAAGCCGCGCGGGGTGAAGATTCGCAAAGATCTAGACATAGGTTGCTCCTTGTGGTCCGTATGAAGTTGTCTCCAGATCTCCGTCGTGCGTTTCCACTCTCCGGAGAACTCCGCATGTAGGTCTACTCGGCATGGGCGGGGTTGTCCATACCGAGCGGGCAGAGCTTGCCGGGCAGGGGCCAGTGAAGTCCTGTGGGCCGGAGTGTGTGCGCCACAAGCGATTTGGAGACCTACTGGTCCGTACTAGGGTGTACTGATTCCACGAGTAGGCCCAACGTTGAGGCTGTTGTCAGTCGACCGTTGTTGGTTCCAGTTCTTCTGAATGAAGATCGTCCCGGGACTAAGGGTGTGTCTCATGTGGGTGGGGTGTGGTGTGGTGCAACATGTGATGCGTGGTAGATGAGTTATCACTGCGGTTGGTGCCGGATGCGTTGTGGGAGATTGCCGAACCGCTGATTCCGCCGTTCCCTGCCCGCCCGCAGGGAGCTGGTAGCGCACCGGTGGACGATCGGGCGGTGTTCACTGCGATCGTGTACGTGCTCACCACCGACTGCGAACGGCGGCACCTGCCGCCCACGTTCGGGGTCACGGTCCCGACCGCGCACCGACGGTTCACCGGCTGGGGGCGGCCGGGGTGTTCGACGCACTCCATCGCGAAGTACTCGACCGGCTCGGCAGTGCCGGAAGATCGAACGCACCATCGCCTGGCTCACCGGCTACCGCCCCTGACCATCCGCTACGAACGCTGCGCCGAACACTTCGCCGGATTCCTCCACCTCGCCGCCGCCCTGACCTGCTTCAAGAAGCGCCCCACATGGCACACGCTCTAAGCGTCAGGGGCAGCAGGAACCCGGCCAAAGCACGGTAACGGACAAGTTGATAGATGCGTTATTGAGCCTTTCGAGCCCCTCTTCGCCCACCAGAAGGTGCAGGACGGCGACGCTGAGTGGGGCGACCTGTTCGGAGCTCGTGTAGGCGAAAATCTCCCCCTAGGCCGTATCTGTTTCTGCAGCGGCGACGCCGGGTGCGGCGATTGCGGTGCCTGCGGCGAGGGCGAAGCATGCGCCCGCGATGCACTTGACGATGGTGCTGGTCTTGCTCACTAGACCCCCAAGTTCCTGTGTTGTTGATCTTTCAGATCATGCACGCTACCCGGTTCCCTTCGGGCCGTGGAGGGTTCGATTCGATCCCTGGGATGTGACCGGCGTCGGCAGGAACGAGCTCCGCTGTCTGACTACCCGGAACGTTCACCGATTAGAGTCGCTCTCGCCGGCCCACTCACAGGTTCCCGGACCAACGCATCCGGCAACGCCGCATTGTTGAGATCACAGGTGTTCTGCTCGCCTGTGTTGAAGAGCGCAACACCGTAGAAGGTTTCCTGCTCGTCCGATAGGTGTCGTCGTCTCTATCGGTGATGGGATGCGCGCGCTCGATGCTCATCATGTTGCTCGGCGGTGACGCACTGTCGTTCGATAGTGAGGGTGGAGCACTCCCGGTCGACGTCGCCACTGCAAGGCGCACACGTCCCGATGAGCACAATATTCGCTTGCAGCACAACGAGCCTGTTGATACGTTCGCGCAGCTACCACAGACCTCCTCCGGGCCTGCCACGCCCAAGAAACGAGCTTTTATGCCCCAGCCCGCGCCGAGTGCGCCTCGCTGCATCGGCTAACCAGCCGTTTGAAATAGGGCACAGTCCTCTTCGGGGACCGTGCCAGGACGTGCTGTACCCGGTGCCCTGATTCAGCCACACCCTTGTATCGCCGCCTTCTTGCGGCCTACTGGGTGGCTATTCAGTCGAGGCCACTCGGCCCGCTCTTGCTGTCATCACAGACCTCGTAGCAAGGAGCACCTCGGGTGTCCAGCAACAAATCTCGTTCGAGCGCATCTAACAACGCCCTGAAGATCAGTACGTTCACCTGCACATGGTGCGGACTGACCGTGTCAACCGTCGCGAGAGATGGCGTGCGGCGAAACCACTGTCCTTCATGCCTGCACTCCCAGCATGTTCTCGACCACGTCGAGGGCGGCGCAAGCGACTGCCACGGCCGCATGGCACCCATCGCCGTCGCCATGCACCGCACCGACGAGTGGATGGTCATCCATCGGTGTATGCGTTGCGATGAACTGACCTCGAACCACATCTGTGCCGATGACAATCAGCTCATCTTGATGCGTACGGCGGTACGGCCGCTGGCACAGCCACCGTTTCCGCTCGAATCATTCGGCGGCCTCTGAAAGATCAGGAAGGAGATGACGTCGTGTCGAAACGCAACAAGAATCCACGCGCCCGCATGCAGGCCAAACGACGGCCTCAGCGGCACAAGGATGTCCTGCACAGCCAGGGTAGGCACCGAGCAAACGACTTCCGGTGTGTCGGCTGCCGGCTCGACGTGTCCGTGGATGCGCCAGGCACCAGGCACCGTAATCACTGTCCGAACTGCCTGACCAGCCTGCATGTTGACCGCCACGTCCCAGGTGACCGGGCAGCTTCTTGTCATGGCCGCATGGAGGCAATGGGCATTTCGGTCCGAGACGCTGGCGAATGGACGATCATCCATCAGTGCTTGTCTTGCAGTGAGCTCAGCGCGAACCGTATTGCCGGCGACGACAATGCATTGGTTCTAGCTCGGCTGGCGCTAAGACCGCTGAGAGACAACAACATCGCCCGTCGCATGCTGGTCTCGTTGTGATCTAGAGCGCTGCCACATGCCGAGGGACTAGATGGCTATGGCTCGTTCCGGCTTCGATCGGAACGAGCCATAGCCATCTACGGGTGGTCCCCTGCCCCGATCTCAGCGTGTGAGTGAAGCTTTCGTGAGCGCTGAGTATGTCCAATTCAGTGACGGGAAGAATTCGTGCTCGAGGGAGCTGCATCTCGATAGAGTTGTACCCAACCTACAGAGGAGCGCCCCTTGGCGATCCGAGTTCGGAATGCGAGGAACATCGACACTACCCACCTCGCCTGTTAGGACCACCACATGATGCGATTCGAACGACAGACCGTTGACGGCCAGGACCTCAGAATCGCCCGGGTTCACAACGGTGATCGGCCGACGGTCGTGATGACCAACGCTTTCCCCCAGTCCATCCGCTGCTGGGAATCCCTCTGGGAGCGACTAGCCGACAATGTCGACCTTCTGGCTGTCGACCTGCCGGGCTTCGGTAGGTCGACCGGGTCGGGTTCGGTCATGCGACCCTCCGCCCAGTCCGATGTTCTGTTGAAGCTGCTGGACGTTAATGGGATCGACCAGATCTTCCTGATCGGGCCCGACATTGGCGTCCCGGTCTCACTGTGGCTTGCATCGAGCCGACCCGAACGGCTCCTCGGGTTGAACATCTACGACGGCCCCGGCACCTGGCCGTCTGATTTCGGCCCGGCCCTGAAAGCGGCGACCCGATCACGATTGGTCCGATGGTTCGGATCTCGCCCGCCAATGCGACGAATGTTGATGAAGCAGAACTTCAACGCGGCGACCGCGGCAGGCTACCACCACTTCACGCCATCAGCCGACGCAGTCGAGGAGTACCGAACGATCTGCTTCGACCCCGAGAAGCACCGCAACGCGTTCGACTTCCTCGGCTCGTACGCGGCGGAGCTGCCTGTGCTCGAGAAGCGCTTGCCATCCGTCAGCATTCCCGTGCTGATCACCTGGGGCGCCCACGACCAGTTCGTCCGAACCTCCAACGCCGAGCGCTTGCATGACCTCCTCCCCAACAGTGAGTTGACCGTCTTCGACGGTGCCGGCCACTTCTCTCACGAGGACGCCGACGACGAGTGGCTGCAGCGATTCCTCGTATTCGTCGAGACCCACCATCCTCGGAACCTACGTACCTGACAGTGGCCGGCCCCGTCGGTGGGGCAGACGAGGTGCCGTGGCGATCGCCGCGGCGGCGCTGCGGTACCCCTAGCCCTCCCTCGCGCCAGATCAGTTAAGTCTTTATGTGCTTGACAATCCAGCCCACACCGCGAGCATCGTGACAGCAGGCCGAAACCTGCGGCGCCGACAGTTGCTCGAGGGCGGCGTTCTCCCGTTCGAACGTTTGGCGATGTGCGGTGAAGAGTCTGGAGATCGTCGCGTCAGAGTTGTGACTACCGATTTTCCAGGACGGCGCTACCCTGGGGCCAGGCGGTTAGCAAAGGTAAAGAACGATAAATGGTCTACAAGGACAGGCTGGAGCTTGCCACCTCGGAAATGATCATGCGCTGTGGAAGAGCGCCGGCGGCAGTTGGAGGAACGTATGTGTGGAATCGTCGGATGGGTTTCGTTCGAACGGGACCTTCGCGTCGAGCAAGCCACCCTGGACGACATGACCGAGACAATGAGCTGCCGCGGACCGGACGACCGTGGCACGTGGGTCGTAGATCATGCGGCGCTCGGACATCGTCGGCTCGCCGTCATCGACCTGCCGGGGGGCCGCCAGCCGATGACTGTGAACACCCCGGATGGCGCCGTCGCGATGGTCTACTCCGGTGAGGCGTACAACTTCGGTGAACTGCGGGAGGAACTGTACGGGCGTGGGCACCGGTTCCTCACGGACTCCGACACCGAGGTCGTCCTCCACGGCTACCTCGAATGGGGGGAGGCCGTCGCGGATCGCCTCAACGGCATGTACGCGTTCGCCATCTGGGATTCCCGCGTCGACAAGCTGGTAATGATCCGCGACCGGATGGGTATCAAGCCGTTCTACTACTACGAGACTCCCGACGGTGTGCTGTTCGGTTCGGAACCCAAGGCGATCCTCGCGAACCCGATGGTCGAGCCGACGGTCACGATGGACGGTATCCGCGAGATGTTCGCATTCGTGAAGTCGCCCGGTCATGTGGCGTGGGACGGGATGAACGAGGTGCTGCCGGGCACCGTGGTGACGGTTTCGCGGTCCGGGCTGCGCACCCACGTGTACTGGTCACTGCAGACTCGGCCGCATACCGACGACCGGGACACCTCGGTTGCGCACGTGCGCGAACTGCTCGACGACATCGTGCGCCGGCAATTGGTCGCCGACGTGCCCCGCTGCACTTTGCTGTCTGGCGGCCTCGATTCCTCCGCGATGACCGCGATAGCGGCCGAGCAACTCGCCGAGGTGGGGGAGACGGTACGTTCGTTCTCCGTTGATTTCGTCGGTCAGACGGAGCATTTCATCCCTGACTCATTGCGAGACGCCCCCGACACCCCATACGTGCACGATGTAGCCAAGCGTTCCCGGACCGACCACCGGGACATCGTGCTCGACTCCGAGCTTGTGGCGGACCCCGCCGCGCGACGGCACATGCTCATCGCGCGCGACATCCCGGAGGGGGTAGGCGACATAGACACCTCGCTGTATCTGTTGTTCAAGGAGATCCGCAAGCATTCGACGGTGGCACTGTCCGGTGAGTCGGCCGATGAGGTCTTCGGTGGATACAAGTGGTTCTTCGATCCGAGGGCGTGGGAGGCGAACACCTTTCCGTGGCTCGTGCGGTACGACGATCACTTCGGAGACGATCGTGACATCCTCACACCGGAGGTCATGTCGCAGCTGAATATGGATGAGTACGTGCAGGATTCGTATGATTCCGCCGTGGCCGGTATCGACAGGCTGGACGGTGAATCCGATTTCGAATGGCGAATGCGGAAGATCTGCAATCTGCATCTGACGCGCTTCGTCCGAATCCTGCTCGATCGCAAGGATCGTGCGAGTATGGCCGTCGGCCTCGAGGTTCGGGTGCCGTACTGCGACCATCGGCTGGTCGAGTACGTATACAACGCTCCGTGGTCGCTGAAGACCTTCGATGGAAGGGAGAAGTCGCTGCTACGGGCCGCGGCCAAGGATGTACTGCCGCAGTCAGTGATCGACCGGGTGAAGTCGCCGTACCCGTCCACCCAGGACCCGAAATATGCTGTCGCATTGCAGCAGCAGTGCAAGGAGTTGCTCAGCGACCGCTCGCACCCGGTGTTCGGACTGATCAGCCCAGATTGGCTGACCCATGCCGTGTCGGTCGACACCCCGCAGATCACTCCGATGTCGCGACGTGGGCTCGAGCGCACCCTCGACGTCGCGGCATGGATGGAGATCTACAAGCCGACCCTCAAGCTGTCCTGATCCACCGAGTGGTCGATTACTGCGACCGTCCCCCACGGCGGCTCTGCTTCCACATCGTCGCGACGGCGATCAGGCCGATGATGCACGTCACCGCCACGAAGTAGTACGGCGAGCGCAGGTCATTCGTCCGCCGGACGAGCCAGGTGGCGACGTACGGTGCGGTGCCGCCTGCGACCACGACGGAGAGGTTGGTCGCCAGCGCGGTGCCGGTGTATCGCACCTCGTCGGGAAAGAGCCGCGGTGTCACGGTGAAGGACGCGACTTGCAGGAATGACATATTCACCATGATCAGGACATAGCCGAGGGCGGCGAGCGTGAGGCTACCGACGCCCATGAGCAGAAACGCAGGATAGGTTACGACCGCGTACCCCACGAGGCCGATGGCGGCCACCTCGAGCGAGCCGATGCGGTCAGCGAGGCGCCCGGTGAACGGCATGAGCCCCACCGCTACGAGCGTGACGCCGGCGGTGATCCAGTACACCGGCGACCTCGCGTAGTGCAGGTTGGTGACGAGGTAGATGCCGACGAACGTGGACCCGATGTAGGCCGCACCCTGAACGCCGATGCCGAGCGCGGTGGCTTGCAACAGTGCCTTGGGATGGGACTGCAGCGCGGACAGCAGCGGGAACCCGTGCTTGCCGAGCGAGACGTTCTGGTCGATGTCCGGTAGCGCGCGGCGCGCGATGTAGCAGACAACGGTCAGCGGGAGCCCCACGAGGAACGGGATACGCCAGCCCCACGTGTCCAGCTGGTCGGTGGCGAGCACGCCGGACACGATCCCGACGGCCGCAGCCGCGATCGCGAAGCCTCCATTGGTGCCCATTGGGGTGAATGCTCCGTACCGTGCCCGCTTGCCCAGTGGGGCAGCCTCCGCGATGACGGTCGCTGCGCCGCCCACTTCGCCGCCGGCGAAGAAGCCCTGCACGAAACGGATGGACACCAGCAGGATCGGTGCCAGCACGCCGGCCACCGCGTAGGTCGGTAGGAGTCCGATGGCTGTATTCGCCAAACCGATTCCGATTACCGTGACCACCAAAGCTTTTCGACGCCCATACCGGTCGCCGACCCAGCCGAAGAAGATCCCGCCGAGTGGACGCACTACGTAGGACACGGCGAACACGGCCAGCACTGCAAGTAATGAAGTGACCGGGTCATCGGAGGGGAAGAACAACGGCGCAATGATCGTGGACACATAGCCGTAGAGCGCGAAGTCGTAGTACTCGATGAGGGTGCCGATGCCGCCGGCGAAAGCCACACGACGGACCTCGGTGGGGGTGCGGACCGATGTCCGGTCGGGATCGGAAAGGTCGCGGTCGTCTTCGCCACTCAAGACGGTGGCGTCGTCGCCTGCACTCATGATCGTTCTCCCGGGTTGTCGGCTAGGTAGTCGCGGACGTCGTCGGGTATCAACCGGGCGTGGTTTCACGGTTCGTTGCTACCGGAATCGTCTCCGTATGGGAGCCGGGTTCCGTTCCGGCCCAATGGCGTCCCTACTTTTCTCGCGGGCAAGTGCATGCTCAGTTCGACCAGGCCGTTCTCGATGGCCGAGGCGGCGGCCGCGACTGCGTCAATGTGCTCGTCACCGTGAGCGAGTAGCGTCGGCACGTCGGGTTCGACATTGACGAACTCCCGACGCTTGCCGAGCTTCGCGAGGTGCCTACTTGTGAGCGCGACATGGAAGTCGACAGCCACTCGTACGGACCGGTTTCGACGGACCACGGCCGTGCGTGCCTCGTCCTCGATGGGCGGCTGTTGCCGGTGCGAGCTCGCACGAATTTCGGACCGACCAGGTACACAAAGCGCTCGCCCGCATCCTCGGCCTCCAGAATCGCGAGTACGGCGCCGCGGAGATGATCGGCCAATCGGTTGGTCAGGCTATGGCGTGCCTGCCGCGGCGGATGTCGTCGAGAGCCAGGATACGGCGGGCAGCGCTCTTCGGCAGGTCGACGATCTCGTCGATGCGGGGGTGCGGATCGACGAGTGCGAAGTTGACCTACAGGCAGGTAGTCCTCATCCCCGACGAATGGCGTGCAGCACGGCATCACGGATGGTGACCGGCCTCCCTTCGGGATCGAGCGCCTCGCGCGTCGGTTCCGCGCACACGAGGATTTCCCAGTCGTCGGGATCCAGCGCGGCAGCAACCTGTTCTGCCGTGAACAGCAGATCTGGGAAATCGAATCTCCCTACGGAGGTTTGCAGGTCGGACGGATGGTGACCCACGATGAGGAGCCGTCCGCCCTGTCGCACTGCCGCCGCCAGGCGACCGTGTAGTACTCGGCGGTCCGAGGCGGGCACATGGATGAAGTGTGCCGACACGAGGTCGAAGCGGTGGGCGGGGGGCTCCCAGGTGCGGAGGTCGGTCTGCTTCCACGACGTGCGGCCCGCGATCTCGGTGCCCGCCTCCGCGGCCCGCGCGGCTGCGCGGGTCAACGCCACCGGCGACACGTCCAACCCGGTGACGTTCCACCCGCGGGAGGCCAGCCAGATGGCGTCGGCGCCCTCTCCGCAGCCGACGTCGAGGGCGTTTCCGGGTGCGACGTCCGTCACCTGTTCCACGAGGTGCGGATTGGGTTTCCCGCTCCACACCGCGGCAGTCGAGTCGTAGCGCGCATCCCAGAACTCCTGGCTGCAGAGATCGGTCGCGTCCAGTGAATGATCGTGCGTCATGGCACCACCCTGAGTGAATAGCCCGAAGACCCGATAGTTCTGTTGCCGAAACGGCAAGAACCCGAGGGGCTGTGGAATGTCACCGGGTGGGAACTGGTACAGGTGTTTCCGAGATCGACAGGTCCGGCTCCTCGACGTCAGAGCTGAGTCGGTAGACGTGTTCCGGGGAGATGATCTCTGTGATCGCCTGGGCGAGTATCGCGCTGGGCTCGTTTCCCTCGTAGGGGATGTCGCTGTTGATCATGATCACGAGAGTCGTCTCCCTCTCCGGGAGATACACAGACACGGTCTGGTAGCCGGGGATGCTGCCGTTGTGCCCGAGCCAGCCCCCAACGTCGAAGATCCCCAGCCCGTAGCTGATCTCGAACGGCACACCCTGCACAGCCACCATCTCGAGCCGCTGCGCCTGAGTCTCCGGCTGCAGCAAAGCTCCGGTAGCCAGGGCAGGAGCCCAAATGCGAAGGTCGTCGAGGGTCGAAATCATCGCTCCAGCCGCCCCTCCCCATGACGGATTCCAGTCCGTAGATACCGCTTCCTCACCGTCAGCGGTCTGGTAGGTGTAGCCAGTTGGATGTGGTTCCGGAAACGCATTGGTGACAGGCAGACGCGTGTGTTCCATGTTCATCGGCTGGGTGATCTTCTGACTCAGATACTCCGGCAACGACATTCCACTGACCTTCTCGACGACAAGCCCGAGAAGAATCGTGTTCGTATTGGAATACTCCAATCCCTGTCCAGGCGGAAAAGCCGCGGGCCCTGCAAGGGCGTAGTCCAGGAGTTGCTGCGGAGTGAAGTTGGCTTCGGGATTCGCGAACAGCGCCTGTTGGAACTCGTTGATCGCCGTGTAGTTGGCGAGCCCGCTTTGCATCCGGGCGAGTTGACGCAGGGTGATCTCATCACCCGATGGCACACCCTCAACGTACATCGAGATCGGATCATCTAGGGAAACGAGGCCTTCGTCGACGAGCTGCAATACGCCGGTAACAGTGAATGTTTTTGTGACACTGCCAATTCTGCTGTAGAAGTCGGTCTCCATGGGGAACCTCGACGTCTTGTCGGCTACACCCAACGCCTTGACGTAGTTGCCGTCCGGTCCCCAGACGCCCACGATCGCGCCGGGAATCGATGCCATCGTCATCGTGTTCTCGATAGCCGCGTCGATGCGGTCGACCATAGCGGAGTCAAGCTGTGTTCCCGTGTCAGGGCTCGATTGCGCCTCGGTGGAGGTTGCGGAGCCGTCCGTCGAAGACGAGCCGCCCGAGCACGCCGCCCCGAGAACCAGCAGCAACGCGGTTGCGACCGCGGCCAGAGTTCGTCGTCGATTCGTCTTCTGCAGGGTGTCGGTGCACACGAAGGATCCGGCGACCGATCTGACTGCGCTTTCCGTAGGCATGCGCAACATCTTCGCCACTGGGAGCAGGCGGAAACCATAGGGGACTTCCCTGATCTTGAACCCCGAAACCTGATCTCGAACCCCGAAAGCCGGATCGGGTCAGTCGTGGGAGAAGGCGCGTGCGATTTCCCGCTCGATGTCGAGATACGGCTCCACCGGAGCCGTCGGTTGTGACTCTTGCGACAGTGCCGCCGCCGAACCGGAACGGTGCGTTGTAAAGGCGGGAGACGGTGACCTCCGCCAGCAACGAGAAAGTGCGGCCACGGATCTCGAGCGCTGCCCCCGGACCCACCTCGGCGGCCGGGATGATCGCCGACCCAGCCGCGAGTGTCGAATAGCCGAGTACGTTCTGGAAGAACTGCTGCCCGATGAACCTGGCGTCCATGAGCGAGCCGAACACCACCAAACCGGCAACCGCGGCCACCCAGAACGTCGGACGGGAGGCGGCGTGTAGGTCGAACAGTGGGTGCTTCGCCCGGCGTTGCTGAAGAAAAAGCGCTGCGCCCGCAGCCAGCGCAATTACGTCCAGCCCGATGGCCGTAGCTCCGGCACCGTCCACAGGTGCGAAATTGATCGCCAGAACGAGGGCGGCGATGAAGATCACCGAGATGATGCCGCCCAGATTGTCGACGGGATCTGACGTCTTGGCTGAAATTCAGAAGCCGATTCTGCCGAGCCAACTCGAGCGCAGTGTGGAACGCGTAGATGCGGCCTCGTGCTTGCTCACATCCTCGGGCGCGAACTCGTCGGCCGCGTCCTCGGTGGCGCGTGCGAGAACCGTAATAGACAGGGGAGCCGAATCCGTACTCGAACGCGTGTGCGGACTCGACTACACGCACATTCCACGCCTCCCGACGCGTCTTCGGTGCAGGTCGTAGCGCTGATGCACGTCGAAGGCGGTCGCGGCAAGACCTATACCACGCATCGACTAAACTCACTGGTCAAATGAGTGACACCGAGCGTGACCCGCAGTCCGACAGCAATCCCGCCACCTTCGCCGAACTCGACATCGACGAACGTGTGCTCCAAGCCCTCTCTGACGTCGGATATGAGTCGCCCTCACCGATCCAGGCCGCGACCATTCCTCCGCTGCTCGCCGGCAACGACGTCGTCGGTCTCGCGCAGACCGGCACCGGTAAGACCGCCGCGTTCGCGATTCCGATCCTCTCCCGCCTCGACGTCGACCGGAAGGTCCCGCAGGCGCTTATCCTGGCGCCGACGCGCGAGTTGGCGCTGCAGGTCGCGGAGGCATTCGGGAAGTACTCCGCCCATATGCCGGGCGTGCGCGTCCTGCCGATCTACGGCGGTCAGGCGTATGGGGTGCAACTGTCGGGTCTGCGCCGCGGGGCGCAGATCATCGTCGGTACCCCCGGTCGGGTGATCGACCACCTGGAGAAGGGCACTCTCGACCTGTCGAAGCTCGACTACCTCGTTCTGGACGAGGCCGACGAGATGCTCAAGATGGGCTTCCAGGACGACGTCGAGCGCATCCTCGAGGACACCCCCGAGTACAAGCAGGTCGCCCTGTTCTCGGCGACGATGCCGCCCGCCATCCGGAAGATCTCCAAGCAGTACCTGCACGACCCGATCGAGATCACCGTCAAGGCGAAGACCCAGACCGCCGCGAACATCTCTCAACGGTGGGTGCAGGTGGCGCACCAGCGTAAGCTCGACGCGCTCACCCGGATCCTCGAGGTCGAGTCGTTCGAGGCGATGATCATTTTCGTCCGGACGAAGCAGGCCACCGAGGACCTCGCCGAGCGCCTGCGGGCGCGCGGCTTCTCTGCGGCTGCGATCAACGGCGACATCGTGCAGGCGCAGCGTGAGCGTACGATCGGCCAGCTCAAATCCGGTGCACTCGACATCCTCATCGCCACCGACGTCGCGGCTCGCGGCCTCGACGTCGACCGCATCTCGCACGTCGTCAACTACGACATCCCCCACGACACCGAGTCGTACGTGCACCGCATCGGTCGCACCGGTCGCGCTGGGCGTGCCGGTGACGCGTTGCTGTTCGTCGCACCGCGCGAGCGCCACCTGCTCAAAGCGATCGAGCGGACCACTCGGCAGTCGCTCACAGAGATCCAATTGCCGACGGTGGAGGACGTCAACACGCAGCGGGTTGCGAAGTTCGGTGATTCGATCACCGCCAGCCTGGCCTCGCCGAACTTGGCCCTGTTCCGCAGGCTGATCGAGGACTACGAGCGCGAGCACGACGTCCCGCTCGCCGACATCGCCGCGGCGCTGGCGGTGCAGTCCCGTGACGGTGAATCGTTCCTCATGGAGCCGGAACCGCCGGCTCCGCCACGCCGCGAGCCGCGTGAGCGCCCGGCCCGCCGGTTCGACGACGGTCCGCGGTTCGGCCGCGACGGCCAGGAGTTCGCCACATACCGCATCGCGGTCGGCAAGCGGCACAAGGTGGCGCCGGGGGCGATCGTAGGGGCCATCGCGAACGAGGGCGGTCTGCGCCGCAGCGACTTCGGGCACATCAGCATCCGGCCCGACCACAGCCTCGTCGAGCTGCCGGCGAATTTGCCCGGAGAGGCGGTCGAGGCGCTGCGCGCTACGCGAATCTCCGGAGTGCTGATCCAGCTGCAGCTCGATCAGGGTCCGCCATCCGGGCGTCCTTCTCGCGGCGGTCGCAGCGACCGGGCCGGCGGAAAGTTCGGCCGCAAGAGCGACAAGTTCGCCAGGCGCCGTCCGCGCGACTGACCGCCATCGCTACCTGGTCGAACGGCGACGGATAGATCGCCGTGGGTCTCGAATCGGGCCACGCTGTCCGATTTCCAGATTCACAACATCCGTCGCTACTTCTGACCCACTCCCCTCGCCTCAGGCTTGGGAAGAGGGCTGAAGAGGGCTTGGGAAGGGGAGTCGGTCGTCAGTGCGCTACGTCGACGACGAGTCGAGTCGGGTCGCTGAGGGTATAGACGTGGAACGGCGTTTCCGGCTTCGACAGGCCGATCAGGGTCTGGGTGGTGCCCTCGAAGACACCGGCATCCTGCACCTCGGTCACGACACCCGGGTTCTCGACCTCGAGAGGATTCGGGCCGGAGTAGGGCTCGACACCGATCGTGGACGGAATCGACGAACCGTCGATCAAGACCTGGAGAATTCCCTGGCCGTGCATTGGGATCGTGTGGCCGCTGCCCTGCTGAATTGCGGCTTCGACGATGTCGGCTCGCCACCCCGGAGTGCCGGTGCCACTCAGTTCGTAGGTCACGCGGTCGAACCCTTCGTGGCTGGTCACGAGCATGTCGGTGATGGTGAGCGCGGCGTCCGGCGATGCGTCCGCGGACTGTGGTGCTGTTCCGGTCGGCACCCCGGTCATCGCGTCGTCGGACGCCTGGAATGCCGTTGCGTCGCGCTTCGTGCCTTCGGAGTCGGCTGCAGACGAAGTGAGCGGGGTCGATGCGGTCGGCTCGGATTCGGTGGTCGTGCACCCGGCGAGGGCCAGGGCAGCGGCGGCGACGGAGGACATGGCGAGCCTGCGGTGGGACCGGAAATTCGTCATATCTCGGGATGGTAAGTGTCGATTGGGCATCGTTCCGGATTTGACGCGCCTCGTATCCGATTCGGTATCTGGCGTTGGGCGTGTCAGCGGGCCGCGAGTGCGTCGCGCAGGTAGGCGAGGTCGGCGGCGATCCCCTCGGCGGGTGTTTCGAGGATCAACGGGGCCCCGGCCGCGGACGCGATTTCTGCGAGCATCCAGGGGTCGATCGTGCCGGTGGCCAGGTTCGCGTGGCGGTCGCGGGCGGAGTCGAACTCGTCGCGTGAGTTGTTCAGATGAACCAGGTCGATCCGGCCGGTGATCGCCTTGATCCGCTCGACGATGCCGGGCAGTTCCTCCCCTCCGGCCCACGCATGGCACGTGTCGAGGCAGAACCCGGCACCGAATTCGCCCACCGCGTCCCACAGGCGGGCGATCGCGTCGAGATGCCGGGCCATCGCGAAGTCTCCGCCGGCAGTGTTCTCGATGAGGATCGGAACTGCGAAGCCGCCCTTGTCCTGTTGTCGTTCGAAGAGCTTGCGCCAGTTGGTGACCCCTGCGGCGGGGTCCTCGCCGTCTCGGACGTGTCCGCCGTGGACGACGAGCCCGATCGCGCCGATTTCGGCAGCGGCCGCGGCCTGGTCGGCGACGGCCTTGCGGGAGGGCATCCGGAGTCGGTTGTTGAGGCTGGCGACGTTGATGACGTACGACGAGTGCACGACGACGTCGATCGGGCTCCGCAGGATGCGCTCGGTCTGCGGGTGCGGTTCCGGCTTGTCCCATTTCTGCGGGTCGGTGAGAAAGAGTTGGACGATGTCGGCACCGAGACTCTCACCGATCCCGATGGGGTCGTCGTCCTGCCGTAGGTGGGCTCCGATCCGCATGGGGTCAGAGTAGTGGGTTCAACGGTGGGTATCGCGGTGACGGCCGCGGATGTCGACGTCGAATCGCCCCGGGCCCTTCCCGTGCGTGTGATGATGGAGTTGCAGTCGCATGGGGAGGGCCCGGCCATGGCTGAGGAATTCACCGGCAAGGTATCGGTCGACATCCGGGAATCGACGCCCGACTGGGCGCCGTTCACCGAACCCAGGGCGCCGGAGGGGGCGCCCAACATTCTGTATCTGGTCTGGGACGACATCGGTATCGGCACGTGGGACGTGTACGGCGGATTGGTCGACATGCCCAATATGCGTCGAATCGCCGATCGTGGAATCGCGTTGAGCCAGTTCCACACGACAGCACTCTGTTCACCGACGAGGGCGTCACTGCTGACGGGACGCAATGCGACATCGGTGGGCATGGCGACGATCGTGGAGTTCACCGAAGGATTCACGAACTCGAGTGGGCGGATTCCCGCGGACTGCGCGCTCGTGTCTGAGGTCCTCGGTGAGCGGGGGTGGAATACGTACGCGGTCGGCAAGTGGCACATGACGCCACTCGAAGAGTTGAATTTGGCTGCCACAAAACGTAATTGGCCGCTCTCGCGCGGATTCGAGAGGTTCTACGGGTTCCTGGGCGGCGAGGCCGACCAGTGGTACCCGAATCTCGTCTACGACAATCACCCCGTCGAACCGCCGTACGCGCCCGAGGACGGCTACCACCTGTCGAAGGACTTGGCGGACAAGTCGATCGGGTTCATTCGGGACTCGAAGGTCATCGCGCCCGACAAGCCGTGGTTCCTCTATATGTGTCCCGGCTGCGGCCATGCGCCGCACCACGTAGCGAAGGAATGGGCCGACCGATACAAAGGTCGGTTCGACATGGGGTACGAGAAGTATCGAGAAATCGTCCTCGCGAACCAGAAGCGTCTCGGTCTCGTTCCAGAGGACACGGAATTGTCGCCGATGAACCCGTATGTGGGCGAGGTGAGCGCGGACGGCACGCCGTGGCCGGAACTCGACACCGTGCGCCCGTGGGATTCGCTCGCCGACGACGAGAAACGGTTGTTCTGCCGGATGGCGGAGGTGTTCGCCGGCTACCTGAGCTACACGGATGCGCAGATCGGGCGTCTGCTCGACTATCTCGACGAGTCCGGACAGCTCGACAACACGATCATCGTGGTGTTGTCGGACAACGGTGCCAGTGGGGAAGGCGGTCCCCACGGTTCGGTCAACGAGCACAAGTTCTTCAACGGCTATGCGGATCGGATCGAGGACAATCTCGAGAAGATCGATGAGTTGGGCGGTCCGGAGACATACAACCACTACAGCATCGGCTGGGCGTTCGCGTTCAACACTCCCTACAAGCTGTTCAAGCGGTACGCCTCGCACGAGGGCGGTATCGCCGATCCGTGCCTGATCTCGTGGCCGGACGGTATCGCCGCGCGCAGCGAGGTTCGGGATCACTACATCAACGTGTGCGATATCACGCCCACCGTCTATGAGCTGCTCGGCCTCGATCCGCCGCTCACCGTCAAGGGGGTCCCGCAAAGACCGCTCGAGGGGATCAGCTTCCGAACGATTCTCGAGGACGCGGACGCCGTGACCGGCAAGACGACGCAGTTCTACTCCATGCTCGGCACCCGCGGGATCTGGCACCAGGGCTGGTTCGCCAACACCGTCCACGCCGCGACTCCGTCGGACTGGTCCCACTTCGACGAGGACCGATGGGAACTGTTCCACATCGAGCGCGATCGTAGCCAGGTGCACGACCTCGCCGCGGCGCGTCCGGACAAACTCGAGGAGATGCGTGCGCTGTGGTTCGACGAAGCCGCCAAGTACGACGGCCTACCGCTCAGTGACCTGGGCATGCTGGCGATCGCCATGCGGAACCGCCCCTACCTGACCGGCGAACGCACCTCGTCGATCTACTACCCCGATGCCGCCGAGGTGGGCCCGGGCGCAGCGCTCGAGATCCGCGGCCGTACGTTCTCGTTGCTGGCGGAGGTCACCATCGAGTCTGACGACGCCGAAGGCGTGCTGTACGCGCATGGAGGCAGGCTCGGCGGGCACACGCTGTTCGTGCAGGACGGCCAACTGAAGTACGTGAACAACTTCCTCGGGGAGGAGGAGCAGCTTGTCGTCTCCGCGGACCGGATCACCCGAGGCGGACACGTCCTCGGCGTGCGTTTCGAACGCACCGGTACCGCCGACGACGGCATCACCCCGGTTGGAAACACCACGCTGTACATCGACGAGCATGCAGTGGGGACGCTGGAGAGGATGCGGATACAGCCCGCGACGTTCTCCGCCGTGGGGGAGGGTATCCGGGTCGGCCGCGATACCGGTCAGTCCGTCTCCCGCCTTTACAGCGCACCGTTCCGGTTCGGCGGCGGCACTGTAGCGAGAGTCACAGCCGACGTCTCCGGTGAGCCGTATCTCGACATCGAGCGGGAAATCGCACGCGCCTTCTCCCACGACTGACCCGTTTCGGCTCCCGTAGCTCGAGATCAGGGTTCGGGGTTCAAGATCAGGGAAGTCCCCGATGGTTTCCGCCAGCTCCGGCAGGCGAAGATGTTGGGCATGCCAACGGAAACCGAGATGCCCACGGAAACCACACTTGCCGCGCGAGCGGTCAACCTGACGAAGGTCTACGGCAGTGGGGACACCCAGGTCCACGCACTTGCGGGTGTGTCTGCTGAGTTCGCGCGGGGGGAGTTCACCGCCATCATGGGGCCATCCGGCTCCGGCAAGTCGACGTTCATGCATTGCCTCGCCGGTCTGGACGCGGCGACGTCGGGTTCGGTGCTGATCGGTGCGACCGATCTGACTTCACTGTCGGACAAGAAGATGACGCAGCTGCGTCGGGACCGGATCGGGTTCGTCTTCCAGGCGTTCAACCTCGTGCCCACGCTCACGGCACTCGAGAACATCACGTTGCCGCTCGACATCGCCGGCCGGAAGGCCGACCAGCAGTGGCTCGACGCCGTGATCGACCGGTTGGGTCTGCGGGATCGCCTCAGCCACCGTCCGGGGGAGCTCTCCGGCGGGCAACAACAGCGCGTCGCGTGCGCACGCGCCCTCGCCGGGCGGCCGGAGATCATCTTCGGTGACGAACCGACCGGAAATCTCGACTCGCGCTCGTCGGGTGAGGTACTGGCGATCCTGCGTGCCGCGGTCGACGAGTTCGACCAGACCGTCGTGATCGTCACGCACGATCCCCGGGCCGCGAGTTTCGCCGATCGAGTCGTGTTTCTCGCCGACGGGCAGATCGTCGACGAACTGCGCGAACCCACGGCGGAGTCTGTCCTGGACCGCATGAAGAACCTCGAGACGGTCTGACGCCATGGCCATGACCACGTCCCCGATGCGCAAGGTGTCGTTGCGCAACCTGGCCGCGCACAAGGTGCGGCTCCTGCTTACCGTCTTGTCGGTGGTGCTCGGGACCGCATTCGTCGCTGGATCCTTCGTATTCACCGACACCCTGCAGAGAACCTTCGACAGCATCGTCGACAGTGAGGCCACGGGCGTCGACGTGCGTGTCAGCGCCGTCGAGCAGCACTCGAGCGGTGTCCCGCTCGCCGCCGCCGACACGATCCGCGGCGTCGACGGGGTCCGCGCCGTCGCACCTTACGCGGGTGGCCCGATCGTGGTCCTCGACTCGGCGGGCAAGCCGATGCAGAACGGCGGCGCACCAAGTTTCGGTTCCTCGTTCCTGCCGCCGGACCAACAGCTCGGTGAACCGGTGGAGTTCGTGGCGGGTACACCGCCCGAGCAGGCCGGGCAGATCGCACT
Source organism: Rhodococcus spongiicola (assembly GCF_004011835.1). GTDB lineage: Bacteria > Actinomycetota > Actinomycetes > Mycobacteriales > Mycobacteriaceae > Prescottella > Prescottella spongiicola. The sequence goes on along the minus strand of NZ_RKLN01000001.1, from coordinate 189,671 downwards.
CAACGACAGTGCCGCGAACCGTGCAGGTCTCGCGGTGGGCGACCAAACGCAGGTGCTGACGAGGGACGGGCCGATCGACGTCACCGTCTCGGGCATTTACGCACTCGAGAACGACGCCGGCGGCTACGTGGAAGCGCTGTTCACCGATGCCCAGGCCCGCCAGCTGTTCACCGACGGCAACCATGTCGGATACATCGACGTCGCCGGCAGCGGGGTCTCACCGGACGTGCTCCGAGACCGCATCGCTGCGGCACTGCCCGACACCAAGGTGCAGACCGGGACCGAGGTGAGCGAGGAGGCCAAGGACGAGATCACTCAGGCCCTCAGCTTCATCAACTACTTCCTGCTGGCGTTCGGTGCCATCGCGCTGTTGGTCGGCACCTTCATCATCTACAACACCTTCTCGATGATCGTGGCGCAGCGCCTGCGCGAGCTCGCGCTCCTGCGTGCGATCGGCGCCGGCCGCACCCAGATCGGCCGGTCCGTGGCCTTCGAGGCACTGATCATCGGTGTGATCGGCAGCGCGTTGGGTCTCGCCGCCGGTGTCGGACTCGCGTACGGCCTACGCAGCCTGCTCAACGCGTTCGATCTCGGTCTGCCCGGCGGGGCGCTGCAGGTCGCGCCGCGAACGATCGTCGTCGCACTCGTGCTGGGTGTGCTCGTCACCGTGGTCAGCGCCTACGCGCCGGCCCGCCGGGCTTCCAAGGTACCGCCGGTTGCTGCGATGCGTGAGGAGTCCGTGTCCACCGGCGACACCCTGAAGGTGCGCACCCTGATCGGTGTCGCAGCCGCCGTCGGCGGTGTGATCGCACTGTTCGCCGGGTCCCAGTCCACCGGCGGTGGCGCGGCGGCGACCGTCGGGCTGGGCGCCCTCGGCCTCGTCCTCGCTGTGCTCCTCGCCGCGCCCGCGCTGTCTCGCCCGGTCGTCGGCGCTCTCGGAGCGGTGTTCGCCAGGCCGTTCGGGCCGGTGGGGCGGTTGGCCCGCACGAACGCGATCCGCAACCCCAAGCGCACGGCAGCGACTGCATTCGCGCTGACGCTCGGCCTGATGCTGGTGTCGCTGATCGGTGTGCTCGGCGCGTCGGCGAAGTCAAGCGTCAATGCGCTCGTGGACACGGGGGTCGAGGCCGACTTCGTGCTCACCCCATTCGAGGTGTCCGACCCTCATTGGGGGCTCGGCGTTCAAGCCAAGGCTGCCGAAGCGTCCGAGGGGGTGGACGGCGTCGAGCAAGCGGTCCGGATGCACCCGGTGATGGTGGCGATCAATGACGAGGACGCGACCGGCACCGCATTCAGCGAATCACCCGATGCCGTGCTCGAGTACGAGATGAAGGAGGGCTCCGCCTCCGTCACCGGCAACGACATGCTCGTTGCCGAGTCCGAGGCCGCAAAATACGGCTGGAAGCTGGGTACCCCTGTCACCATGGTCAGTCGGGACGGCGAGTCGGTGACGACCACGGTGACCGGGATCTACGCCGACAACCAGCTGCTCGGTTCGTGGGTCGTGTCTGGCGAGGTCTACGACGAGGTGACGCCGCAGAATATGGGCTTCATCGTGGGTGTGCTGATCAAGGCGACGCCCGGCGCAGACTTGGCCACGATGGCTGCCGATCTGGCGACCGCCACCGACCCGTTCGGGGCGGTGCAGGTCCAGGACCGGGAGCAGTTCAAGGGCAGCCAGGCCCAGCAGATCGACACCCTCCTCGCGGTGCTGTACGGACTGCTGGCGCTCGCGGTGGTCATCGCGATCCTGGGCATCGTGAACACCCTGGCGCTCTCGGTCGTCGAACGACGACGTGAGATCGGGATGCTGCGGGCGGTCGGCATGCAGCGGGTCCAGGTGCGCCGCACCATCTATATCGAGTCGGTCCTGATCGCGGTGTTCGGGGCCCTCGTGGGCGTGCTCCTCGGTGTCGTGTTCGGCTGGGGTTTCGTGCAGACGCTCGCCGACCAGGGGCTCGATCGGATCGCGGTCCCGTGGGGCCAGGTAGTCGCCATGTTGATCGGGTCCGGTGTGGTCGGTGTCCTCGCGGCACTGTGGCCGGCAGCCCGGGCGGCACGGACCAAGCCGCTCGAGGCTATCGCCGACGTGTAGGTGTGACCGGCGGCGGTACCTCCACGGTGTTCGGCCGTGAAGGTACCGCCGCGGTGGCCGATCTGCTGGTGGGGGACTTGCCCCGGGCATGCACGTCACCCGTGCAAAGCCTCCATTCCTCTTGCCCGAGGGGAGTAGCGTTCGCATCGAGGACCCGACCGATCCGCGTGGAGGAAATCGTCGATGAATTTGGCCTTGACCACCGAAGAACGAGCGTTCCGGGACGAGATGCGAACGTTCTTCCGAACCCAGATCCCGGAGGGGATCCGCGAACGGGTGGCGTCCGGAGCGCCGATTGGTCGCGACGACTTCGTCACGACACAACGAACGCTCAACGCCGCAGGCCTGGCGGTGCCGCACTGGCCGGTCCGGTGGGGTGGCCGCGACTGGTCGGAGGTGCAACGTCACATCTGGCGCGACGAGATGCAGCTGGCCGCGGTTCCCGAACCGCTCGCGTTCAACGTGAACATGGTCGGACCGGTGATTGCCAACTTCGGTTCCGAGGAACAGAAGGCCCGCTTCCTCCCACCGACCGCGAACCTCGACATCTGGTGGTGTCAGGGTTTTTCCGAGCCCGGTGCCGGGTCCGATCTGGCGTCGCTGCAGACGCGGGCGGTGCGCGACGGTGACCACTACGTCGTGAACGGGCAGAAGACGTGGACGACCCTGGCCCAGCACGCGGACTGGATCTTCTGCCTGGTCCGTACCGACCCGAATGCCCCGAAGAAGCAGGCCGGCATCTCGTTCCTGCTCATCGACCTCAGCTCGCCTGGGGTCACGGTGCGCCCGATCCGGTTGATCGACGGCAGCTACGAGGTCAACGAGGTGTTCTTCGACGAGGTCCGTGTTCCCGTCGAAAACCTGGTCGGTGAGGAGAACGCCGGCTGGAGTTACGCGAAGTTCCTCCTCGGCAACGAGCGGACCGGGGTCACGGGGGTGGGCCGCGCCAGGGTCAAGCTGGCGCGGGCGAAGGAACACGCGGCCCGCACGCCGACAGGGTCGGGCACGCTGCTCGACGACCCGCTGTTCGCGGCCCGGGTGGCGGAACTCGAAAACGAGCTGCTCGCGCTGGAGTTGACGCAGCTGCGGGTGGTCGCGAGTTCGGCCCACGGCAAGCCGGATCCCGCGTCGTCGCTGTTGAAGCTGAGGGGCTCGGAGCTCCAGCAGGCGGCGACCGAACTTCTCGTCGACGTTGCTGGACCGGACTCGCTGCCGTTCGACGCCGGGCCCGACATCGCGAGCCCGATGTGGGCCCAGCGCGCGGCCCCGACCTATCTGAACTATCGGAAGATGTCGATCTACAGCGGGTCGAGCGAGGTGCAGCGCAGCATCATCGCCTCCTCGATCCTGGGATTGTGAGGCGGGGGCATGGACTTCGAACTCGACGACGAACAGAAGCTGCTGAGGGACACCACGAGGGAGCTTCTCGACCGTAGCTACGACGCCGAGACGCTGGACGCGGTCAAGGCGACACCGCGAGGGTGGAGTGTGGACGTGTGGCGGCGGCTCGCCGATACCGGTCTCCTAGGGCTCGGATTCGCCGAGGAGGACGGCGGATCGGGCGCCGGTGCGGTCGAGGTCGGGCTCGTGATGACGGAGTTGGGGCGACGACTGGCACCGGAGCCGGTCCTCGACGCGGTGATGTTGCCTGGCGGGCTGATCGCCGATATGGGCAGTGAGGCGCAGCGACGGAAGATCCTGCCCGACGTGACTGCGGGCGGGACGCTGCTGGCATTCGCCCACGCCGAACCCGGGTCCCGTTGGCCCGCCGTCGACGTCGTCACCAGCGCTGTCCGGCAGGCGGATTCGTGGACGGTATCGGGGACGAAGAACCCGGTGCTTCACGGCGACAACGCGGACACGTTCGTCGTCTCGGCGGCACTACCCGACGGTGGCGTCGGATTGTTCCTCGTGAACGCGGACGCGCCGGGTCTGGAACGGAAGCCGTACGCCACCCACGACGGACTCCGCGCCGCGCAAGTCGACTTCCGGAACGTGTACGCGGAGCCGCTCGGTAGCGGCGGCGATGCCGTCGTCGCGATTCGTGCCGCGCACGTGCGGGCACAGGCGGCGCTGTGCGCCGAGGCCGTCGGGGCGATGGAGGAGGTGCTGCGCCTGACCACCGAATACCTGCGTACCCGTAAGCAATTCGGAGTGCCACTGGCCCGCTTCCAGACTCTCACGCACCGTGCGGCGGACATGTACGTGTCACTGGAACTGGCCCGCAGCATGAGCCTGTACGCGATGATGTCGCTCGCGGACGGGGTCGTAGATCCGGTGGTGGCCTCGCGCGCCAAGCTGCGGATCGGGCGATCGGCGCGGCATATCGGGCAGGAGGCGATCCAGATGCACGGCGGAATCGGCATGACCGCCGAGTACGCCGTGGGGCGCTACGTGTCACGGCTGACGGCGATCGAACACACCCTCGGTGCGACCGACGATCACCTGCGGGTACTGGTCGCGGACGTCGCGGGGCACGGCATGGTGGATGCCACGGATTGACACGGCATGGTGGATGCCACGGATTGACACGGCACGGTGGACGCTACGGACTGACGGCGGGCGTGACGGGCAGTGAAGGGAGCGAGTCGTGGCGAACAAAATCGAGTTCGCGGTGCTGGGTCCCGTCACGGCCCGGCGCGGGGGTAACCCGATCGGCCTCGATCAGCAGGAGCGGGCACTGCTCGCCGCGCTGCTCGTGGCGTTTCCGCATTCGGTGGACATCGAGCGGCTGCGCGCCCAGGTGCGATGTACGGGGGCGTCGGAAGGGAACGGGCAGGGTGCGGACGGCCCGGACGCCTTGGCGCAGGCCCTCGAGCGACTCCGAAGCCGACTCGGCGCCGACCTGGGCGGAGATGGCGATGTCCTGGTCCGGGAGGGAACGCGTTACCAGATCGTCGTGCCTCGTGACGCCGTCGATTCGGCCCGATTCGTCGATGAGGTGCGCCGCGGTGACGCAATGCTCGAGCGGGCGCCCGACGCCGCGGCCGACGCCTACCGTCAGGGGCTGCGCCTGTGGAAGGGCTTCGCGTTCGCCGGCATTCCGACGGAGGCGTTCATCGAGACCGAGTTCATCGAATCCGCGGTGGCGCGGCTGACCGCACGTCGGTTCGAGGCCCGGATCGCGCTGGCCCGGGCGCAAATCGCCGGGGGCGAGCCCGCGTCGGCGGCGGTCGAAGGTGAGGCTCTGGTGGTGGATCACCCGCTCGACGAGCGCGCGTGGGAACTGCTGGTGCTGGGGCTCGCCCGATCCGGTCAGGATGCGCATGCGCTCGCCGCGCTGCGACGCTGTCGCGCCATCTACGACGATGGTCTCGGTTGCGAGATCGGCGTCGGTCTTCGTCGGCTCGAGCGGGCGATCCTGGAGAAAGACAGCACCTACCTCGAGACGGCCGAGGTGTCGCCGCCGCCGATTCTGCCCGGGTCGAACCTGGTCCTGCCGGGGACCGGGTTGGTCGATCGCGAGGACGACGTAACGCGTCTCGTGGAGTTACTGGACGAGAGTCGACTGGTGACGCTGGTGGGTCCACCGGGGGTCGGCAAGACACGACTTGCCGTCGAGGTATGCCGACGGAAGGAGATGTCGGACGGGCCTTGGATCGTCGATCTCGCAAAGGTCAGCGACGGGGCATTGATCCCGTCGACCATCGCGACGGTCCTCTCTCTGCCGGGCGTCGGATCCGCAATACACTTGGCCGAAGTGATGGCCGCGAAGTCGAGCGTCCTCGTTCTCGACAACTGCGACCACGTCGTCGACTACACGGCGGACACGGTGCGGGCGATCGTCGAGTGCTGCAAGGGCGTCCACGTGATCGTCACCGGCCAGGGAGCGCTCGGGGTCGCGGGCGAGGCCGTGCACGAGGTCACGTCTTTGTCGGTGGACGGCGACGCGCTCGAACTGTTCGCCGAGCGCGCGGCCGGTGTCGACGCCACATGGCGGTTGGAGCACAAGAACGAGCGGTCGGTGCGGGCCGTCTGTACCGCGGTCGTGGGCATTCCCCTCGGCGTCGAGTTGGCTGCGGCGCAGTTGCGCTACATGAGCGAAGCCGAGATCGCCGACGGTCTCGCGAGACACATGGCGCTGCTGCACGGAGTTCCGGACCCGCAGATCGGTCCACGCGGACGGATGTGGGACGTCGTGGACTGGGTCAACAGTCTGTTGTCGGACGCGGAGGCGATGCTGCTGCGCCGAACCTCGGTGTTCGCGGGTTCGTTCGATGCCGAGGGCGCGGCCGCGATGTACGAATTCGCCGCGGAGGCCGACGTGTCGGCCCTGCTGACGGTGCTCGTGCGCCGAGGCTTGCTGCGGGTGGTGCCGGGAACGTCACCCACGCGCTACCGGATGCTCGCATCAATCCGCCAGTTCGCGCGCGAGCAGGCCGACGATGCCGAGTCGGTCGCAATCCACGCTGCTCACCGCGCGTTCGTGATGTCGCGGGTCGAGAGTGCCGCCGGCATGTTGCGAAGTGCCCGCGCCGGGCATGCCCTCACCCGGCTCACCGAGGACCAGGCCGAACATCGAGCGGCCCTCGAGTCGGCGTTCGCGGCGGACGATGCTCACTACGCACTCGAACTGGCCGGTTACCTCTCGTGGTTCTGGTATCGGACCGGGAACGTCGGTGAGGGCCTGAAGTTCCTGCGGACCGCGCTCGACATGGTCGCGGGGGACTGGCGGCCGCCCGAGCCGCGCGTGATGGCGCGTGCCCTCGACGGTCTGTCGTCGCTGACCTACTTGACCGGTGACGCGGCGATAGCCGAGGACGCGGCCCGCCGGGCCGCGCACCTGTGGTCGTCGATCGGCGACATCGGCGAGATGGCCCGCGACGAGGCGTGGCGAGCACTGTTCGTCGCGATGCAGGGGCAGCCGGAGGCGGCGGTCGAACCCGCCCGGAATGCCGTGAAGGTCGCGGCCGAACACCATTCGGAGTGGACGGAGACCGAGGCGCGGACCGTGCTGGGCCTGTTGTTGCGCACGGTTGGATCGGTCGAGGAGGCCCGAAACGAACTGCGTGCGGCGATTCGAGTCGGCGAGCGTTGCGGGCATCGATGGGCGGTGACGGCGTCGACGTGGGGGCTGATGAAGGCCGCGTCCGACGCCGGTGACGTCGAAGGTGCACTCGCCACGATGCGGGTGCTGCGGGCGGAACTCGAGGAGGACGACGTCATCTCGTGGTTGGTGATGGTCCACTCGACGGCGGCCGTACTGGCGTCCGCGGGTCGTCCCACGGATGGCGCGGTGCTGATGGGCGCGGCGGATGCGCTCGGTGCGCAGGCCGGATTCCTGCCGACCTGGATCGACGTGGTGGACGGTCCGATCGAGGCGGCCACTGTCCACAACGCACTCGACGACGAGGAGTATGAACAGTACGCCACGATGGGTGCTCACCTGACGCGTGAGCAGGTCGATCGGCTGGTCGGCGAATTGGTGGAGGGCCCGGTGGCCGAACCTCGCTAGGACCGCGCTAGGACACTGGGCGCACCCATTCGAAAGCACGTGCCTCGGAACGGCTTCCCTCGGCAGTTCGGGACCGGTTGGGCTCGCCGAGTTCGGTGAGCATCGGGGTCGCGATGTCCACGAGGTCCGTCAACGTCGCAGGTGTGAGCCAGTGGGGACGGGTCGCGAACGCGATGTCCTCGGTCGAGGTGTTTCCACTCGCACCCGGCGCGAACGGACAGCCGCCGAGCCCGCCGAGGGAGCCGTCGACGACGGTCGCACCCGAGCCGATCGCGGCCAGGGTGTTCGCGACTCCGAGCCCCCACGTGTCGTGGCCGTGGAAGACGATGCGACGCTGCGGGGATTCGTCCCTGACTCGAGTGACGAGGGCGGCCACCTGGGCGGGGACGGCCTGTCCGAGGGTGTCGGCGAGAACGATGTCGTCGGCGCCGTCGGCTCGCGGGTCGTTCGCGATCGAGAGCACCCGGTCGGCCGGGACCTCGCCCTCGAACGGGCACGTGAACGACGTTGCGACACATAGCTGAATTCGCCCACCCACGTCGCGGGTCAGCTCGATTGCGGCCGGCATCGCGGCGAGGCTGTCGTCGGTGGACCGCCCGATGTTGGCCCGGTTGTGCGACTCCGACGCGGAAAAGCAGTACTGGAAGTTCCGGGCGCCCGCGGCCACGGCCTTCTCGACGTGCCGCGGGGTCGCCACCCATACCCAACAGCGGTCGAGTTCCTCGGCGGTCAGCTCGGCGATGACCTCGAGCGTGTTCGCCATCGGCGGCACTAGGTCCGGTCGCGCCATCGAGCCGATCTCGAGTTCCGGAATCCCGAGGGCCAGCAGGCCGCGGGCGATCTCGACCTTACGGTCGGTCGACAGCGGCTTTCCGGTCAGCTGCAACCCGTCCCGCAGCGTGACGTCCCGCAGGATTGCTTGCGGGGTGTAGGAGTAGGTGTTGTCCGTGGTCATCGCGCCTCCGTCTCGGCGACGATCCGGTCGATCGCGGCGTCGGATTTGCCGAGCACCGAAGCCAGAACCTCGCGGGTGTGCTCGCCCAGATCCGGTCCGACGTGCCCGATCGGCAGTGACTTCCCACCGATCACCGGGACGATCCCCGGAAAGCCCACCGGCTGCGGCACGCTGCCGCCGGTGTCGACATGGAACGTCTGAATCATGTTGCGCGCGTTGTATTGCTCGTCTTCGACGATGTCGGCGGCGGTGTAGATCGGACCGGACGGAACGTTCGCCTCGTCGAGGAGGTGCAGCGCCTCGTCGCGGGTGTGTCGGGACGTCCATGCGCTGATCGCGGCGTCGAGTTCGTCGCGGCGTGCCCAGCGGCCGGCGTTGGTCTGTAGTTCCTCGTCCGCGGCGAGGTCGGGGCGCTCGATGGTCTCCATGTAGCGCTGGAAGATCGCATCGCCGTTACCGGAGATGATGATGCTCGTGCCGTCGCTGCACGGGTACGCGTTGGACGGGGCGATGCCCTCCATGCGGCCCCCCACCCGTTCACGCTTGACGCCGTATGCGAGGTAGTCGGGGACGAGCGATTCCATCATCGACATGATCGACTCGTTGAGAGCGACGTCGATGATCCTCTGCGGCAACGGGATCTGCTCACCGGCCTTGGCGCCACGCCGATACAGGGCCATCACGGACCCGAATGCGGCGTACAGACCCGCGATCGAGTCGCCGATCGACACCCCCACCCGAACCGGGGGGCGGTCGGGATCCCCGACGAGCTCCCGGAATCCACCGACTGCCTCGGCCACGGCGGCGAAGCCCGGCCGCTGCGCGAGCGGGCCGGTCTGCCCGAACGCCGAGACCCGGGTGATCACCAGGTCCGGATTGGCCGCGTTCAGTTGCTCTGGGCCGATGCCCCACTTCTCCAACGTGCCCGGACGGAAGTTCTCCAGCAGGATGTCGCACTCGGCGACGAGTTCGAGCACGAGCGCTCGGCCCTCGTCGGAACGCAGATCCAGCACGATCGACTTCTTGTTCCGATTGATCGTGCGGTACAACATCGACGTGGAGCCCGAATAGAGGCGCCAATTTCGCAGTTCGTCACCGGTGCGCGGCCGTTCGACCTTGATGACCTCGGCGCCGAAGTCTGCAAGCAGTCGGCCGGCGGTGGGGGCGGCGATGTAGTTGCCGAGCTCGAGCACGCGGACGCCTTCGAGCGGCCGCGTGGGGATGTCGTGCGTCATCCCTAGATTCAAGCAGCTTCCGGCCGATCCTGTTTCGGGTCCACCGCGAGATGGCTTGTGCCACCTGCGCCCCTTGCGGTGTGCTCAGTGGGACACGGACCGCACACCGTGTGGGGTCTCCCGACGACGGATGGAGTGAATGGTGGGGCTGAGATCGGATCGGATCGTCGTGGTCACCGGCGCGAGCCGTGGCGCGGGCAAGGGCATCGCGCTTGCGCTCGGCGCGACCGGCGCGAAGGTGTACGTGACGGGGCGGACGAAGTCCGAGGGTGATGCGCCCCTGCCCGGCACGGTGTTCGCGACCGCCGAAGAGGTCACGCGACGGGGAGGCGTCGGCGTGCCCGTCGTACTCGATCACGGCGACGACACCCAGGTCGAGACGTTCTTCACGAAGCTGCGGGAGGAGCACGGGCGCCTGGACATCCTGGTCAACAACGCACTGACCGTTCCGGATGCACTGACCATGAGGGGACCGTTCTGGGAGAAGCCGCTGTCGCTGCTCGACCTGTTCGACGTCGGGATGCGTTCGAGCTATATCTCGAGCTACTACGCCGCTCCGCTGCTCGTAGCCAACGGCGAGGGCCTCGTGGTGAACACGTCCTCGTTCGGCGGCACGTGCTACATGCACGGCCCCGCCTACGGCGCGGGCAAGGCGGCGGTGGACAAGATGGCGCACGACATGGCTGTCGATTTTCGCCCGTGGGGTATCGCGGTGGTCTCGATCTGGATGGGCCTGCTCAAGACCGAGCGCACGCTGGCCGCATTCGCCGCGAACCCCGGCGCGTACGACGGCCTGGCCGCGACCGCCGAGTCGCCGGAGTTCACCGGCCGGGTCATCGACGCGCTCGCGCGGGACCCGGAGCTGATGGCCCGCAGCGGTCAGGTCCTCGTGGGCGCCGAGATCGCCGAAGAACTCGGCGTCACGGACGTCGAGGGACAGCAGCCCCCATCGCACCGTCCATTCCTCGGTAGCCCGCCTGAGTTCGGCGACGCCGTCATCGACTGAACCTGCCGTCGGGGTCGCGACGACTGCGCAAGATTTCTGGAACAGTGGTGAGCAGTAGGCCCCTCGAGGAGGCACCATGCCCGCACCCGATCCGTCCGACGGCGCGACCGAGCGTCGCGAGCGCATCAATGAACAGGTTCGATGCTGGTGCGAGCGGGCACGTCTCGACGGTCGGCATCCGCCGCTCTCGGACGCCGCCAGCGTGCTGATCGCGGCTGGACGTGTCGACGCATCCACCCGCCAGATCCTCGCCGCCCGACGGCGTGCCGGGCGTGCGCTCCCGTCGATCGGCGGATTCGGCGACCTGCGCCTGCTCGTCGACGAGCACCGGCACATGGTGCGCAAGGTCGCCTCGTTGCGCTCCGGCCCCGTGCAGCTCGCCTACCGCTACCGGGCCGCCGATCTCGGCAAGCGACTCGACGGGCTGCAGTCTGCGATGACGATGTCCGGCACGCACTATGCCGGCGGTGTGCGGGCGATCCGCCGTGAGCGTCGCGACGGGCTACACCTCGACCCCGGCCAGCGCGACGCGCTGTTCACTGCGCTGACCCGCACCCCGGCTCCGCTGCCGGTCCACCGCCGGCACCTGCACGATCTACGCAACGCGATGCTGGAGGGAACCGCGGCTCGGGTGGTGCGCGCGTCCGACAACACGAGGGCACGAGAGGTGGGCCGCCGAGCGGCCGAGGTGCTCGAAGGCGCGGTGGAATCCGACGATGACCGCTTCGCGGACCGATACGACACCCTGTTGTTCCTCGCCGGCGCGCTGTACGACCGGATCGAGGGATCGGCGGCATGGCATTCCGAGCACTTCGCGGTGCAACGCGCCCAACTCGATCTCGCGGAAGAGCTGACCCAGATCGCTGTCGACACCGTGGCGTTGCAGGGAATCTACGGCGAGCTCGACGATGCGCTCGTCTCCACTCCAGAGGCCAGGGATCACGTGGCCTCCCGTCGTGACTCCCTCGAACCGGTGTGGGAGCAGTTGGTCGAACGCGTCGCCGCACTCGCCCGGATCGCAGATTTGTTGTCGCATGCCGAGACCCAGCTTCGAGCCGTGGCGTCCATGCGCTGGGCAACGAGTCTGGACAGCCGGATCGACGAGCTGATCGCGCGCTCGGGCATCCGGGAATTGTCCGTGGAGAACACCCACCAGGTGGGTGACCAGCTCGATGAGGTCGAGGGTCTGCTCCGCACCTTCCGGCACACGTTGGGCGGTGACATCGCTGCACTGACCGCCCGGGGGGCACGGTAGTTCGGCGCGAGGTAGTTCAGGGCGCCGTAGCTCAGGGCACGGTAGCTCGGCGCGCGTCAGCCCGGTCTCGGCTCAGGGTCTCGAACTCGTCCTCGGAGTCGTCACAGTCCCAGCGGGATAGCGGCACCCGTGATGGGTACCGAGTCGTCCGAGAGCAAGAACGCGATCACCTTGGCGACATCTGTCGGATCGACCCAGCTCGACCGGTCGGAGTTGGGCATGGCGGCCCGGTTCGCGGGCGAGTCGATCACCCCGGGCAGCAGGGCATTCGACCGGATGTGGTCCTTCTTGTACTCGACGGCGATCGACTCGGCCAGGGCGAGGACCGCGGCCTTCGAGGTGCTGTATGCGGTGCCACCCGGGAACGGCTTCACGGCCGCGCCGGACGACATCGAGACCACTGAGCCGCCGCCGTTCGCGATGAGGTGCGGAAGTGTCGCACGCAGAACCGTGTACGTGGTACGCACGTTCAGATCCAGCTGGCGGTCGATGGCTTCCAAGTCGGCTTCGTGCGTGCGCGGCCCGGACTCGAAACCGCCGATGAGGTTGACCAGCGCCGTCAGCGGAGCATCCGGATCGCCCGCGGCGACGGAGACGGCTGCGGTGAGTTCCGTGGGGACGGCGACGTCGCACTGGACAAGCTCCAGCCGATCGTGGCTCTCGAGCCGCGCGGCCTTGGACGGCTCGGTGAACGTCGTGACTACTCGCCATCCGAGGGACAGAAGATGTTTGGTGACATGAACGCCGAGTGCGCCCGTGCCCCCGGTGACGAATGCGGTTTCGGTCATGCTGAGCGTCCTCCACAGATTCTGGCGCCGGTGCCGGTCGAAGCGCGCGGGTCGACGAGTGTCCGCGAAGGACCGGGCCACATACTGCCGGGGTGGGGATCCGCCGGGTCGTCGTAGAACGAGATCTTGTGTGGGTGTGTGGAGTCTAGAACACGATTCACCCGGGCGTACATTGTGTGGAGTACCGCACGCGCGATCGCCGGGCTGCTGGTCGGGTCGGCGTTCTCGGCTCGCCGTTCTCACCCGTCGACACGAGATCGTCACGTCGTGTAGCCCGCACGTAACACCAGGACTTCTAGCGTATACGGCGACGTATACATGGTTGGGCCGAGGTGCGGCCCGTGCGAGAAAGCGGCCAACGATGACGACGACGCTCGACGCCACCCCTACTGAACGCGTGCGAACTGCTTTCGCCCGTGTCGCCGAGTGTGCTCGCCCAGAAGTGTGGATTCATCTGCGATCGGAGTCCGACGTCCTCGCCGACGCGGTGTCGATCGAAAGGCGCGTCGCGGCGGGCGAGGAGCTGCCGCTGGCCGGGACCGTGTTCGCGGTCAAGGACAACATCGACGTCGCCGGGCTTCCGACCACGGCGGCCTGTCCGGAGTTCGCCTACATCGCCACGGCGACGTCGCCGGCGGTGACGAGACTGCTGGACGCGGGTGCGGTCCTGCTCGGCAAGACCAACCTCGACCAGTTCGCCACAGGGCTTGTCGGCACTCGCAGTCCCTACGGAATCGTTCGTGCCGCAGAGTATCCCGACCGGGTCTCGGGAGGCTCGAGCTCCGGCTCCGCAGTGGCCGTCAGCCTCGGGCTGGTCGACTTCGCGCTCGGCACTGACACCGCCGGATCCGGGCGTGTGCCCGCTGCGTTCAACGGCGTGGTCGGCATCAAGCCGACGCTCGGCCTGGTGCCGACCAGGGGTGTCGTGCCCGCGTGTGCCGACTTCGACTGCGTCACGGTGATGGCGCCGACTCTCGACCTGGCCACGCACACGATGTCGATCATGACGGGACCGGACGCAGCCGACCCTCGCAGCCGGTCGTGGCCCAGGGACGTCGTGCTCGCCGCGCCGGAACGGCCTCGTGTCGGGATTCCGATCGACGCACAGCTCGAATTGCTCTCGGACAGCTACCGGCGGAGCTTCGCGTCGACCGTGGCGGGCGTAGAGCAGGCCGGCGTCGAAGTCGTGCGCGTGGACATCGCGCCGCTCCTCGCGGCTGCGCGACTCCTCTACGATGGCGCGCTCGTCGCGGAACGGTACGACGCGGTAGGGGAGTTCGTCGTCGCGAACCCGTCCGCGGCTCTCGACCCCACCGTCGCCGGTATTATTCGCCGCGCGGCCGACAAGCCGGCCCACGAATTCGTCCGTGACACAGGCTCTCTCATCGCCGCCAAGCATTACGCAGCTGAACTGTTCGCTGACGTAGACGTGCTGCTCCTGCCCACCACGACCGAGCATCCCCTTGTCGACGATGTAGTCGTCGAGCCGCTCGAGATCAACCGCAGGCTCGGCACCTTCACGAACTTCTGCAACCTGCTCGACATGGCGTCCGTCGCCGTGCCGGCGGCGGGTGAACCCGGCGAGTCGTTCGGTGTCATGACCGTTGCCCCGGCGTTCGGCGACCAGGTTGCGCTCGATGTCGCGGCTCGTGTCGCCGGAACCGACCCCGCCGCCGTCGCACCAGACGAGGGGGTCCTGCTCGCAGTGTTCGGGGCGCACCTGCGTGGCCAGCCGCTCCATCACCAATTGGAGGCGCTGGGGGCCCGGTTCGAGCGGTCCGTGGCGACGACCGACGACTACCTCATGGTCCGTCTGGACTCCGTGCCGCCCAAGCCGGGTCTCGTGCGGGTGCCAGAAGGTGGCGGGCGTTCGCTGCCGGGGGAGTTGTACCGCATCTCGCAAGCGGGCCTGGGCGCCTTCCTGGCGGCATTGCCGGAGCCGATGGCGCTCACCGCGATGACGCTAGCGGACGGCACCGCCGCTGTCGGGTTCACGTGCACACCGGCGGCGGCTGCGGGCGGCGTCGACATCACCGGCTTCGGCGGATGGCGTGCGTTCCTGGCAGGCGTCCCCGTGGGGACGGACGGGTAGCGTCGAACCATCAGGCGAGGGCATTCGGCAGAACCACGAACAGGAGACTCCCATGCCGCCTCTCTCGGGCGCCGCGTCACAGCGACAGATGGAGACCATGCGATGACCAATCCAGGCGCACGCGCGGGAATCGGTCTGCGAGAGCGGGTCTATCTGGAACTGCGAGAGCAGATCATGACCGGTCAGGTGGATCCGCACGCCCGGCTGGTGGAGGGACGACTGTGTGAGTCGCTCGGGGTGTCGCGGACGCCGCTTCGCGAGGCGCTCGTGCGGCTGCACTCGGACGGCATCGTCATCCGGCGCGACGACGGGTACTACCCGATGTTTCCCGACCTCGACAGTATTCGGGATTTGTACGAGCTGCGGATCACGCTGGAGTTGCGGGGTATCGCCCGGCATATCGAGAACCCGGATCTCGAACTCGACCGGGCTCTGCTCGAGTCAGTGCGGCGACGGTGGCTCGACCTGAAGGCCACCCCACCGGAACCGTCCCCCGACATCGTCCAGCTAGACCAGCAGTATCACCTGGACCTGTCGACCGCGACCGGCAACCCGGCGCTGGCTCGTGCGCTGGCGAACGTCAACAGTCAGATCCGGCTCGTGAGGATGTACGACTACCAGACCCCGGAACGGGTGGATGCGACCGTGACCGAACACCTCGCCATCGTCGAACAGATCCTCGACGGTGAGTTGACGGGTGCACTCGCGTCCCTGCGTGCGCACGTGGGTGAATCCTTGGAGGTCGTCGAGCAGCGAGCAGTTCAGGCGGTCACCGCACACGCCCTACACGGTCGGCGCTGAGGCCTTCGCGCCCTACTCGGAGTCGTGTGCGCTCAACCGCGCCAGCATGCGGTCCAGCGCGGGCCCGTCGGACCCGAGATCCTCGAAGCGTGACGCGGCGTCATCGTGCTCTTCCGCCTCTACTGTTGCCAGGCTGCGCGCGATGTCGGTGCGCTGACGCACGGCAGCCAGGATCAGAGCATCCAGCTCGGCGATCTCCTGCTCGAGGCGGTCGAGCGTGGTCTCGTCGACGTCCCCCGAGGAGCCAGTGGCACGGACGGCGAGCGAATCGGTCTCAACGGACACAACGTCTCCTTTAGTCTCGAGCGGGCACGGCCAGCTGTGACCCAACTGTGACACTGTCTCACGGTTCGTCGCAGGTTTGGGCGATACGTAACAAATGTGTGTAATCCGCCAACTATTGATCAGTGGCGCGGGGGGCCCGATCCAACGGGTGTAGTGCACGTTTAGGTCACTGCACGGGACCTCGAGTGACGCTACTCACCAGTACTCGCCAATCGCCGCGACGAGGGCAGGAAGCCCGATGGCGGCCGTGGTGCGCCACGAGTGGTGGACGTGCGGGCTCAGGTCGGTCGTCTGCGGGTTGATCTCGAGGACGGTGACACCAGACTCGATTGCCTGCAGCGGCAGGGCCGCGGCTGGGTACACCACCCCGGACGTGCCGACGACGATCATAAGGTCGCATTCGTCGATCGCGTTCTCGGCCCCCTGCCAGGCCTCCAGTGGCAACGACTCGCCGAACCAGACCGCGCCGGGGCGCACCTCTCCGCCGCAACTCGCGCACTTCGGGGGCGGCACCGGGCCGGTGGGTTCGACGTCGAGACCGCCGTCCGACGGGTACGCCGCGCCGCATCCGCTGCATCGTGGGGCGAACAGGCTGCCGTGCAGGTGTGCAGTGACCTCGCTGCCGGCGCGCTCGTGCAGGTCGTCGACGTTCTGGGTGATGATCTTCATCGGGACCTGCTGCCCCCATGCCGCCAGTGCCCGGTGGCCGTCGTTGGGCTGCACGCGGCGCACCAGGCCGGTCCGCCACTGGTACCACGCCCATACCAGCCCGCTGTCGCGCCTCCACCCGTCCGGGCTCGCGAGCTGCTCCGGCTCGAACTTCTCCCACAGGCCGGTCTGGGCATCCCGGAAGGTAGGAATGCCGCTCTCGGCGGACATGCCGGCGCCACTGAACGCGACCACCCGGCGAGCGAGGCGGGCTGCCTCGACGATCGCCGGATCGACGGTGTGCTGGTTCATGCCGTCGATTGTGGTGGCCCGGCTCCCGGCACCCGCATCGGGGTAGGCGGTGCGGAGCCGATCGAGGCGAGCCGATCGGGTTGAATTGGCGCATGCCGATGCCTGTGTGGACCCGATGACCGGCGAGCTGCTGCCGCATCCCGGCACGGGTGAGCTGTTCGCATCCCCGGTACCCCCCGGTACCGGCTGGCCCGCCGATCCGGCGACCGTGGACACGCCTGTCGCGCGCTGCGCGGAGGACGTCGCCGCTCAGGCCACCACCGCGGCAAACCTGGAGGAGCTCGACGCCCGCGTGAGCGTGTGCCGGGCGTGTCCGCGTCTGGTGGACTGGCGCGAGCATGTCGCCGACGTCAAACGACGTGCATTCGCGGACCAGCCCTACTGGGGACGTCCGCTCCCGGGCTTCGGTGACACGCTGCCCAAATTGTTGATCGTGGGCCTGGCGCCCGCGGCACACGGCGGAAACCGCACCGGCCGGATGTTCACCGGTGATCAGTCCGGCGACTGGTTGTTCCGGGCACTGCACCGCGCCGGCGTCGCGAACAGGGCGACCGCCGAGCACGCCGGGGACGGGCAGAAGCTGTTCGGCGCCAGAATGATCTCGGCCGTCCGCTGCGCGCCGCCGGACAACAAGCCGACCGTCGAGGAACGGGACCGCTGCGCGAGTTGGTTGGACGCCGAACTCGCGGACCTGCTGCCGTGGGTGCGTGCCGTCCTCGCTCTGGGCTCCTTCGGCTGGGATGCGACCCTGAACGTCGTTCGCCGCGCAGGGGGGACCGTGCCCGTGCCCAAGCCGAAGTTCGGGCACGGGGAGATCGCCGTCCTGCACACCCCGGCCGGTAAGACGCTCACCATGATCGGGTGCTATCACCCGAGTCAGCAGAACACCTTCACCGGCAAGCTCACGGAGGAGATGCTCGACGACGTGATCGGCCGTGCCAGGGATCTCGCCGAGCTCGGGTGGGGTTGCGGCGGCTCGGGACCATGACGGGGCGCGGGTACCATCCCAGCCACGTCGACCGCCGCTGGAGGTGTGCATGAGCCATCAGGTTCCGGAACCCGCAATGCAGATGGGGTATGTCGTCGCGGAACTCGACGATGCCCTCGACCACTGGGTGAAACACGCCGGTGTCGGCCCGTGGACGGTGTTCCGTGGCGTGAGGCTGTCCGGGCGCTACGCCGGAGCCGACACCGTCGTGACCATGGACGTCGCGATGGGGTACACCGGCGCCCTCCAGATCGAACTCATGCAGATCACGTCGTCCACACCGTCCCCGTACACGGATGATGCGGGTAATCCACTGCTCGGTCCCCACCACATCGCTTGGATCACAGATGATCTCGATGAATCGCTCGCTTCCGCTCGCAGTCGCGGTCTCGAGGAACTGTTCGTCGCCGAGAGCCCCTTCACCCGGGTCGCATACGTGCACTCGCCGGCGCAGCCGGGGATCGTCTTCGAGTACATCCAGAGCGCCGGGATGCGGGCGATGCTCGACTACGGAATCGAGCAGGCCCGTACCTGGGATGGTTCGGATCCCGTTCGAACGATCGGTTGAGCCCGTTGATTGGAAGAGGACACTCCGAGGCGATCGGCTCGACCGCCCCGTCGCGCAGCCCTCGCCACTCGATTCGGCAGCGGTTATGAGGCAAAGGATTTGAGTGAACGAGAGCGTATCCGTCCGCATCACTCCACATCTGAACGTGAACTGCTGATCAACCCCGCTTAGGTGTCACGGATCTGGACATCTACCGCCACGGGTCAGTATTGTGCTCTTCTGAAGTCGGTCGCGGGGGTTCCGACGTCGCGCATAGACGCGTCGGATCTGCATTGCGCGCAGCATGTTTCGAGGTTCAGGGGAGGACGTTGAAGTGACGAGTTCGAAGGTTGGGCGCGCCCGCGCTCTTGCGGCTGCGGCGGTTCTGACCGCCGCGTCGCTGCTCGCAGCGCCGACGACGGCATTGGCCCAAGTCGGTGCAGCGGCTGCACCAAACGAGTCCGGGTCTTACCTGGCGAGATACACCCAGAGCTCCGACCGCAAGGTCAAAATCTCGGTGTACTCGCCGTCGATGGATCGAAACATCCCTCTCGAGGTGATCCTGCCTGCGGACACCAGTGAGCCACGACCGACGCTGTATCTCCTCAACGGCGCCGGCGGGGGCGAGGACTCCGCGACATGGCAGCGCAAGTCCGACGTGATGGACTTCTTCAAGAACGAGAACGTCAATGTCGTGACTCCACTCGAGGGGGCATTCAGCTACTACACCGACTGGGAGAAAGACGATCCGAAGCTCGGCCGCCAGAAGTGGCAGACCTTCCTGCTCGAGGAACTACCGCCAGTAATCGACGAGAGGTTCGGAACCAACGGCATTCAGTCCATTGCCGCGATCTCGATGACCGCGACGTCGGTACTCAATCTCGCAATCGCCAAGCCCGGCTTCTACGAGAGCGTCGGCTCCTACAGTGGCTGTGCCGAGACCAGCACGTGGGCAGGTCAGAGCGCGATCCAAACGGTCCTTGGTGTGCGTGGCGGTGTAGACGTCACGAACATGTGGGGCCCACTCGATGGCCCAGGTTGGGTGGCGAACGATCCGGTCGTCAACGCTGAACGACTGCGCGGCACCGAGCTGTACATCACGAGCGGCTCCGGTCTGCCCGGTCCTCACGAAACGCTCGAGGGCCCCGGGATCAACGGCCAGGCTCTGGCACTTGCCAACCAGATCATTGTCGGCGGCGTCATCGAAGCCGCGACCAACTACTGCACCCACAACCTCGCCAGACGACTCGCCGAGTTGAACATCCCTGCCGTCGTCGATTTCCGGCCCGGGGGCACCCATTCGTGGGGCTACTGGCAGGACGACCTGCACAACTCCTGGCCGATGATCGCGCGCTCGATGGGAATCTGAGGTCCTGAGCCCGCTTCGCGAGTCGTCCTTCCCGGAGACACATGGAAGGGTGAGAACGTTTCCGTACAGGCGATTTCGGGTCGAGATGCGGGTGCCGCCGTTGGTGGCTCGCGCCGGTCGAGAACTTGACGCGGGATTTCAGGTTCCCCCACTCCGGTGGTTTGTTGCAATACCGTGATCTTCGCCAGGCGCCCGCTCCGGGGGCCGTGATTGCGAGGAGGTATGCATGCGTGCTGCAAGAATCGGGATCGCAGGACTAGCTTCGTTGGCAATGTTAACGGGCGGTATCGCCCAGGCCAATCCGTTCGGTGGCACCGGTTCGGTCGGTGCGGCGGGTGGGTTCGGTGCGGTGGGTTCGTTCGGTTCGTCCGGAAGCGGAAGCTTGGGTGGGCCGACCATTCCTGGCACCGGCGAGTTCCTGGTCGGCGACGGGGAAAACAAGGTCAAGCCGGGCATCTACGAGAACCCCGGCCTCGAGAACGAGAAATGCGATTGGGAACGCAAAGCCCCCGGCGGCGAGGTCGCCAAAGGCCGTACCAAGCCAGCCAACGATCCCGATAAAACGGTGGCATCCGCTGTGGTCATCGAGAAGACCGACACCAAGTTCGTCACCAACGACTGCGCGGAGTGGAAGTGGGTGGCCCCGCTCGAGGACGGTACCGGGTCGCTGGGTTCGACCGGGTCGCTCGGCTCGTCGGGGAGCCTGGGCAAGCCGACCATTTCTGGCACCGGCGAGTTCCTGGTCGGCGACGGGGAAAACAAGGTCAAGCCGGGCATCTACCAGAACCCCGGCCTCGAGAACGAGAAATGCGATTGGGAACGCAAAGCCCCCGGCGGCGAGGTCGCCACAGGCCGTACCAAGCCAGCCAACGATCCCGATAAGACGGTGGCATCGGCTGTGGTCATCGAGAAGACCGACACCAAGTTCGTCACCAACGACTGCGCGGAGTGGAAGTGGGTGGCTCCGCTGCCGAACGGCTTCGGGTCCACCGGGTCCGGCGGGTTTGCCGGTGCCGGTGCCGGTGGGTTCGTAGGATCCATCGGGTCGTAGGACCGAATGATGTTGTCCCTGGACGGTTCCGGTGGCGGGCATGTCGGCATGCACCGCACCGGCCGTCCGGGGCGCAGCGTTCCCTCAGCAACCAGGCGGTCTCGAGCCAGCACCTGTGCCATCTGGGTCTTAGCTAGCGGGCAGACTCCTGCTCGGCCAGCGCCCGACGGGACTCCTCGTGCAGTACCTCGATGAGTTCGCGTTCGATCGCCACGAACTCGGGGGACGTGACCACCGAGAGTTCTCGCGGACGCGGCAGATCGACGACCACGTCGCGTCGAACCGTCGCCGGCCTGGCCGACAGGACGACTACGCGGTCGGACAGGAACACGGCCTCGCGGACGTCGTGGGTGATCATCAGTACCGTCCAACGGTACTGCTGCCACACGTCCTGCAACCAGGTCTGCATCTCGGTGCGGGTCAGCGAGTCCAGGGCGCCGAACGGCTCGTCGAGCAGCAGAACCGAGCGGTTCTGTACAACCGTGCGGAGCAAGGCTGCCCGCTGGCGCATTCCGCCCGAGAGTTGGTGGGGTCGAGCATTCTCGAAGCCTGCGAGCCCGAACCGTGGGAAGAGTTCGGCGGCGCGGGCGCGAGCCTGTTTGCGGGGGACGCGCTGAACCTCGAGTCCGAGGGTGGTGTTGTCGAGGACCGAACGCCACGGGAAGAGCAGATCCTTCTGGGGCATGTGGGCGCACGTCGGCGCAGACACGGTGCCGGAGTCCGGATCATCGAGACCCGCAACGATCCCGAAGATGGTGCTCTTGCCGCAACCACTCGGCCCGATCACGGACACGAACTCACCGGGTCGGACGCCGAGGTCGACACCGTCGAGAACTCGTCGGTTACCGAACGTCTTGGTGACGGAGAACAGTTCGACGATGGGGGTATCGGTCTGGATGTCAGTCATGGTGTCGGTCCCGGCTCGGTCGCATGGCCCAGGGTGCCACGACCCGTTCGATCGCGAATGTGCACAGATACAGTGCGACGCTGACCACCGCAGTGACCAGGACGGCCGCGAGCACCAGGTCGGTGCGGAAGGAGTTCTTCTGGACGCTCATGTAGATGCCCAGTCCGGAACTCGCGCCGACGTACTCGGCGAACACCGCGCCCACGACTGCATACGTCACGCCGATTCGCAACGCCGTGAAGAAGCGGGGGAGAGCCGACGGCAGTCGCACGTACCGGAACTGTTGCCAGCGCGTCGCGCCCATGCTGCGCAGCAGCGCGCCGGCATCCCGATCGGCTGCCGCGAAGCCCTCGATCAGGCCGATGGTCATCGGGAAGAACGTCGCGAGGGCGATCACGAGGACCTTCGGCAGCAGGCCGAAGCCGAACCAGATGATCATCAGCGGCGCGATCGCGATGATCGGTAGCGTCTGGGAGACGACGAACAGCGGAACGAAGGCGCGTCGTAGCCGGGGGGAAAAGTCGACGAGGATCGCGAGCGCCCAAGCTACGACGAGGGAGACCGCGAACCCTACGAGCGTGACCTGCACTGTGGCCCACGCGTTGACAGCGATGTCGTCACGGTGCATCCATCCCTGCTCGACCACCCGGGCGGGTGACGGCAGGACCTGTGGTCGGATCCCACTCACCACGACATAGATCTGCCATGCCGCGACCAGCATTATCACGACGAGCGCGGCCGGAAGGAACCGGCGCACCGGTCCGTGTGCCGGTAGCGTTCCGCGACTAGGACGCTGCGAGGTACTCATCGGTGAAGTACGTAGACCAGTCCGGTTCGGTGGTCAGGGGATTGCCGTCGGGCCCGGCGAGCAGTGCGTTCTCGTACAGGAACCCCGAGTAGCCGGCCCACCGGTCCCGCGTCTGCGCGCCGACGCGGCCCGAGGTGTCCTTCATGTAGTCCGCCGCCAGCATCCGCTGGCTCTCGTAGACCAGTTCCTCGTCGCTGAAGACACCCGGGTTGGCGTCGATCAATGCTCGTGCACCGCGGTCCGGATCGTCGGCGGCCACCTGGTAGCCGCGCTGCAGGGCCTCCACGAACTTGCGTGCCTGCTCGGGATGCTCGGCGAGCCAGGTCTCGTTCCCGTTGACCACGATTGCGTATGCGTCCGGGAAACCGAAGTCCGTGTAATGGAAGTAGCGCATCGGGGTGCCACGATGTTCCGCCTCGATGCCCTCCCACGCGAAGAACGACACCGTGAAGTCGGCCTGCCCGTCGTACACCGCTTCGTAGGCGGACGTGCCGAGTACGACGGTCTCGAAATCACCTGTACCGCCGTCATTCCGGATGACCTGGCGGAGAATCGCCTCCTCGCCGGGATCGCCGAACCCGGCGTAGATCTTGCCGTCGAGGTCCCTGGGGCGAGTGATGTCGGCCCGATCCGCCTTGACGCCGATACCGGTCGCCCAGTGCTGCAGCGGCGCGAGCACCGAGACGGTCCGGGCGCCCGCGGCCCGCGAGAACGTGGCCGCACCCTGGAAGCTGATGCCGAACTCGGCCCGCCCGGCGTCGACCAGGGTGTCCGGCGACGACTGGTTGTACGGCAGCACCTCGACGTTCAGTCCGGCGTCGGTGAAGAAGCCCTCCTCGAGCGCGAGGTACAACCCGGTGTGGTTCGTGTTCGGTGTCCAGTCCAGGGCGAACCGGATGGTGTCGGCCGAGTTGTCGGAACTGCCGCATGCGGTGAGGACGCCCAGCACGGACACCACGATCGCCGAGGTCGCCAGAGCGCGGCGCAGCCGCGACATGGTCCTCACGACGCCGGCCAGGACTGCTGGTTCAGGGAGGTGTCCCAGAACATGAACTCGTAGCGCGTCGCGATCACGAACGCGCGGATCATGGCCTCGCGCTGCTCGGCGGTTGCGGCGTCTGCGGCAGCGTCGACGAGGCGACGTGCCGACTCGACGGACTCTT
Source organism: Rhodococcus spongiicola (assembly GCF_004011835.1). Taxonomy (GTDB): domain Bacteria; phylum Actinomycetota; class Actinomycetes; order Mycobacteriales; family Mycobacteriaceae; genus Prescottella; species Prescottella spongiicola. Next base: position 165,911 of record NZ_RKLN01000001.1, on the reverse strand, counting down.
GGAAGGCAGGATCGTCGTAGGTGGTCACCCACTGCGCGTACGGGTGCGACGGATCGGCCGCGAGCACTTCGTGGGCGGTGGCGGCGAGGCGGCGACCCACCACGGCGTAGATCCAGAAGCACGGCAGAACCGCGGCGGCCCCAACCGGGTACGGCTCGGTGGATGCGGTCGCGGTCAGGTACGACACGTACCCGAGGCAGGCCGGTGAGTGCTCCGGCGCCTGCGTGCTCTCGGGGAGGGAGCCGCCGGCCAGGAGTTCTCCGTGCAGTTGAGTTTCGACGACGGCGGCCGTCGCGGCCGACGTCGCCCAGAACGCCGCGGTCTGGGGATCCGGCGACTTGGTGGCCAACAGTGCGAGGGCCTTCGTGTACTCGGCCAAATACAGCGAGTCCTGCTCGATGTAATGACGGAACACGTCGAGCGGAAGTGTGCCGTCACCGAGTCGACGCAGGAACTCCATGTCGTCGATCAGAGCGCGCAGATCGGCCGTGCGCTCCCACAGCAGATCGGTGAATCGAGCGCCTTCGGTGGCGGAATGGTCAGACGAGTCCTGGACAGGCGTTGTCATCGCCATGACATCCCTTCGTCAGCATTACCTGATGCAGGTTCCCGGGTGTGATCTCAGCCCCGCCCTTGCGGAGCACCCCGTGTCAGTGAACGTGCCGACCTTAGCACTGCAGGATTGGTACGTTTGAGGCGACGGTCCGTCGTGGAACGGACCGACCGGCAGTCGGCACCATCCCGCGCGGGAGGTCAGGAGGGTCGGGCTGTGGAGGTTGTCGAGGTGGGGGCGCTCAGGCAGCCCGACGCACTGGTGGTCGAGACACGACTCGGACCGGTCCGCGGATATCCCGAGGGCTCGGTCTTCTTCTGGAGGGGCATCCCGTACGCGGCCCCACCCACCGGAGAATTGCGCTTCCGCAGCCCGGTACCGCCCGAGCCGTGGAGCCTCGTGCTCGACGCCGGCGCGTTCGGCGCGATGGCACCTCAGGGCCACGACACTTCCATCCCGCTCGACCCGTCGATGCGGATCGACGAAGACTGCCTGACCGTCAACGTGTGGGCCCCGCTCCCCGACGGCGAACCACGCCCGGTCATGGTCTGGGTCCACGGCGGCGCCTACTGCTTGGGTTCCTCTGCGCAGGCCGTCTACGACGGCCGACTGCTCGCCGAACGCGGTGACGTCGTGGTGGTCACCTTCAACTACCGGCTTGGGGCCCTGGGCTTCCTGGACTTGTCGTCGTTCTCGACAGCGGACCGCACATTCGAGTCGAATCTGGGCCTGCGGGATCAGATCGCGGCCCTCGAGTGGGTGCGCGACAACATCGCCGCGTTCGGTGGTGATCCGGCCGAGGTGACGCTGTTCGGTGAATCGTCCGGTGGCGGATCTATCACCACACTGATGACGGTGCCGAGGGCCGAGGGCCTGTTCCATCGTGCGATCGCGCAGAGCCCGCCGGCAACGTCGGTGTACGGCGCCGAACGGGCTGCGGCCGTTGCGCGACGGTTCCTGGAGATCCTGGACCTATCCGTTGGTCGCGCGACCGACCTCTTCGACATGCCTGTCGGCCAACTGGTCGAGGCCTGCGACGTTCTCGTCGACGAGGTGCCGACACGGGTGCCGGGCACGGTGGCCGTGGCCCCGGTCGTCGACCGCGACCTGGTCCCGCGCTATCCGGTCACGGCGTTCCAGAGGGGATACTCGCACCGCATCCCGCTGATCATCGGTTCCAACAAGGATGAGGCGTCGATTTTCAAGTTCACCGGCTCGTCACTGCTGCCGGTCAGTTCCGAGGCCGTCCAGCAGATGTTCGCCGGTCTGGCCGAGGACAATCCCGAGTTGTCTCCGGCGCGGCTGGCCGAGATCGCCGCCGCATACCCGGATTCGACGAAATCCCGAGGGGCGTTGGCGATTACAACTGATGCAGCCTTCCGGATGCCGGCCCTGTGGGTGGCCGACGCGCACAGTCGGCACTCGCCGACGTGGATGTATCGCTTCGACCACGCCACACCGATGCTCAAGGCAGCGCGCATCGGGGCCGCACACGCAACCGAATTGCCCTATGTTTTCGGTAATTTCGGGACACTCAATCCGGATCCCACCTTCTGGCTCGGGGGTCGCAGGAGCGCGATCGAGGTAGCTCGGCGCATGCAGCGACGCTGGCTGGCCTTCGCGCGGCACGCCGTCCCGGCCGCGCTCGACGGTTCCAAGCACTGGGCACCGTACACCGAGGAGACCCGGTCGACGCTCCTGATCGACCACCGTGACAGCCTCGTCGCCGACCCGGATCGAGAGATGCGTGTCGCGTGGGGAGACAAGGCGATGGGGTTCAGCTAGGCCCGGCTCCGGCGGCAGCGGCCACCGGGTCTCGGCGCAGCGCGGTTCGGGTGGCAATCGCGATCGCGCCGGCACCCAGCGCGGCGGCGACGCCGAGGATCAGGGCGTAGACCGCGGGCGAGATGCTCGGGATCGGACGCCCCGAGACCGCCGCCGCGACGCCGGCGAGCGGCGGGAGGGCGACCACCGAGCCGATGACCGCTGCGACGAGGACGACGATCGCCGACTCGGCACCCATCATGCGACGAACCTGACCTTTGTTCGAGCCCACCAGTTGCAGCAGCGCGAACTCCCGGCTGCGTTCGACGGTGGCGAGCACGAGCGTGTTCACCACCGCGATCGCGAGATAGGCGAGCAGCACGGCGAGCGCGACGACGTTCACCCAAGCCTGCTCGCGGCGCTGCTCCTGTCCGGCGACGGCGAACTCGGTACGGTCCGAGACCGTGACTCCGCCCATCGCGGTGATCGCGGCGCGGGCGTCATCGATCCGACCGGGCTGTACCGACACGAGGACCATGTCGGCCAGCCCGGTCGTGGTGTGCGCCCGGACCTGAGATGCCGGCAGCGTGACCTCGCCGAAGCCGAGGCCGCGGCTGTATGTCGCGACCACCGTCGGGGTGACGAGTGTCCCGTCCCCGAGCCGGAGCGGGACCGTGTCGCCGAGGTCGGCGCTCATCGCGTACGCGGCGTCCGTGCTGAGCGCGACGGTGCCGTCGCCAAGCTGCCCGAGGCTGCCGTCTCGGACGTCGAGATTCATGGTCGACTCCGTCGCCGCGGGGTCGACGCCCTGTGCCGAGTACGGTTCGGTGTACGGAGCCTCTCCACCAACCTCGTAGAGGACCTGCGTACGGGTGATCGGGTTGGCTTCGCGCACAGCGGGATGGGCTGCGATGGCGTCGACCAGTGCGGGCGCCATCCCGGAGGGAGCGGTGACGACGAGGTCCGCGGTGGTGCCGTCGCGGGACTGCTTGTCGGCCGCGGCGGCGACGGTGTCCTGCGCGAAGAGCTGCACGGCACCGATGGCGACGACGAGCGCCAGCGGGGTGATCGCCGCCGCGAGACGCCGTGCCCCGGCCCCCGAGTTCGTGGCCGCGAGGACGAGCGTCGGCGACGAGCTGCGGCGGAGGGGACCGCCGAACCATCGGATCGCGCCGGACACCAGGATCGGACCCAACAGCGCCGCCGCGATGACCAGCAGCACGGCGGAGGATCCCGCACCCGCGAGCGCCGCCTGCCCCGGCAGCATGGCCGGGAGGAGCGACAGGAAGAGGCCGCCGGCAGCGACGACGAGACCGCTGAGCAGACGGACAGGTCCGATCGACCCGGGTTCGACGGCGGATTCGCGCAGGGCCTCAGTGGGATCGAGTCGGGCCGGGCGTCTAGCTGCAACAGCCGCGGCGATCCGAGCGGTGACCACTGCCAGAAGCCCCCCGGCCAGGGCTGGCAACGGTCCGTACGCGAGCGCGAAGTCCGTCGGTAGAACACCGGCTGCTGCGAACTGGGCCCGCAGCACCTGTGCGAGCGCGTACCCGGGGCCCACCCCGACAAGTGCGGCGGCGCCGGCAACCCGAAGAACTTCGCTGCCGATCAGCCGGTGCACCTGACCGGGAGTGGCGCCGGTGGCTCGCAACAACGCGAACTCACGCCGACGCTGCTGAATTGACAGCGACAGCGTGCTCGCGACCACGAACATCGCGATCGCCACTGCCAGTCCGGCGAACGATCCGGACAGCAGGATCAGGTTGTTGCGCGCCGCACCAGCGTCGAGGTATTCCGCGTCGCCGCGGGCGTCGCCCGTGTAGGTGTGGACATCGAGTCCGGCGAGTTCATCGCGGGCCGCGGCGGCCAGCGATGCCGCATCGAATCCTTCGTCAGCGAACAACCCCACCACCGACACCGCATCACCGTGCGGCCACATCTCGCGGGCGTCGAGGTCGGACAGAAAGATGGATGCGGGGCGGTGCGACGGCTCGGGCGCAGGAGCCGTGGCAATCCCGACTACCGTGTAGTCGCTGCCGATCCCGCCGTGCCGCAAGGTGATTTGATCTCCTACGCTGCCGGTTCCGGTCACGACGACCTCGCCGGGCGACGTCGGGGCTCGCCCGGACAAGAGCCGGTAGGGCGCAAGGGCCGCCGACGCCCAGCCGTGCCCGTCTAACACGGTGCCGTCGTCGGTGCTCAACGGCACACTGATGTCGCCCACCGCGGCGCGAACACCCGGAAGACTGGACAGCTCTCCGACGACGGCGTCCGGCAGCAACGCGCGCTCGACGTACGGGGGGTCGATGTCCTCGCGGACGTCGAGTGACTGCGCCGCACCGACCACGACGTCGGCTCCCGCATAGCGGTGCGGGGGGACGCCGCCGCGGATACCTGACTCGAACAGCACACCGAGCGCGCAGGTGAGCAGGGCGGCGCAGAAGACCGCGACGAACACCGCCACGAACCCGCCCGGGCGCCTGCGGATGTTGGCACGTGCGAGCACGCGCAGACGAGGCCGACGCACGCTCACCACTCCCCGAGATGGGTCATGTGGTTGGTGACGGCCGCGACGGTGGGGGAATCCATGTGGCCGACGAGACGCCCCTCCGCGAGGAACAGGACCCTGTCAGCGTGCGCGGCTGCGACCGGATCGTGGGTGACCATGACGACGGTTTGCCCGAGTTCGGTGGTGGCGCGTCGCAGCAAGTCGAGGACCTGGCGCGCGGAGCGGCTGTCGAGGGCGCCGGTCGGCTCGTCGGCGAACACCGCGTGCGGCTTCGTGATGAGCGCCCGCGCGATCGCCACCCGCTGCTGTTGACCGCCCGACAACTCGGCGGGACGACGGTCCCGCTTGTCGGCGAGGCCGACGGCGGCGAGGACGTACTCGAGACGAGTGCGGTCGGTGGGCCGTCGGGCCAGCAGGAGGGGGAGGGTCACGTTCTGCTCGACGGTCAGCGCCGCCATGAGGTTGTAGGCCTGGAAGACGAACCCGACATTGTCGCGCCGGAACACGCTGCGGGCCTTGGGCTTCAACGCGGTGATCTCGGTCTCGCCAAGCCAGACCGAGCCACGTGTCGGCTGGTCGAGACCGGCGGCGCAGTGCAGGAGGGTGCTCTTGCCGCAGCCCGACGGTCCCATGATGGCGGTGAAGCTACCAGCGGCGAGCGTGACGCTGACGTGGTCGAGTGCGGTGACCCGGGTGCGCCCGGAACGGTACGTCTTGCGGACGTCGGTGAGCCGGACCGCCGAGCGCGGCGGACTCTGCACGATCGGTGGGGCGGAGATGAAGGAGGACATGGCCCGAAACGTTATGGAGAGCGGGCGGCAGGGAACATCCGGCGCACTACCCGATCGATGGTGTGGTCAGCTGTACCGACAACTGTCCGATAGTGGGGCATGCTGGGTCGATGGATCGGAACGGACGGCTCGCGGTGCGCCGGCGCGCCCTCGGCTTTCTCGCGGTCGAGTCCGTGGCCGGTCTCGTATCTCTGGGTCTGTTCGTGGTCGGGATCGTCATCGCGTCATTGCTGATCCTCATCGTGGGCTGGCTCGCGGTGCCCGTGTACGTCCGGGTGCTGAGATGGTGGGCGGGGCGGGCGAGGATCCGGGCCGGAAGGTTCACCGGTACGGCCATCGCCGGACGGTACCCGCCGATTCCGCAGCGCCCCGGCTTCGACGACCTGCTCAGGCTGTTGACCGCACCATCGACCCGTCGCGACTTCGCGTGGTTGGCGAGTCACGCGTTGGTTTTGCCCGTTGCCGGAATGTTCCTGGTTGCCCTGCCGGTCGGTGCGCTCAACTCCCTGGCGATCCCGTTCTACTGGTGGATGCTGCCTGCGGACGAGCCGGTGAGCAGCATCTACCCCGTGACGTCGTGGTGGGGCGCGGCACCGATGCCGTTGGTTGCGATCGGGTACGTCGCCCTGGGCTGGTGGTCGATCCCGCTCATCGCGCGTGGGGCAGCGGCCCTGGCGGCGCGCCTCCTCGCGCCCCGGCGGGAAGTCGAACTGTCCGAACGAGTCTCTGCCCTGACCGCGAGCCGGGCTGCGGCGCTCGACGCGCACGCGGCGGAGCTGCGCCGCATCGAACGCGACCTCCACGACGGCGCCCAGAACCGACTGGTGGCCGTCGTGATGATGCTCGGGCTCGCCGAGCGTTCCCTCCGAGTGGCTCCCGAACAGGCCCTCCCGCAGCTGCTCCGGGCGCAGGACGCCGCATCGGACGCACTGTCCGAACTGCGGACCCTCGTACACGACATCTACCCACCGGTGCTCGACGAACTCGGACTCGACGGTGCCGCCTCCGCCCTCGCCGGCCGCAGCCCGGTACCGTGCGTACTCGACGTCGAACGGCTACGGAGGGCCCCGGCAGCGGTCGAGGCCGCGGCCTACTTCGTCGTCGCCGAGGCGTTGACCAACGTCGCCAAGCACAGCGGCGCCGAGCACGTGCGGGTGACCATCGCGACGCGCGACGACACCATCGCGACGCGCGACGGCGACCAAGCGGCGTGGCTGGTGATCGACGTCCTCGACGACGGCATCGGTGGCGCGGTCGAGACCGCGGGGAGCGGTTTGGCGGGGATTCGCCGCAGGGTCTCGGCATTCGAAGGAAGTTTGACGGTCGACAGCCCGCCCGGCGGGCCGACACGACTCGAGGTGGAGTTGCCGTGCGGATTCTGATCGCGGAGGACGACGCGCTGCTGCGGGAGGGGCTCGCGCTCCTGCTCCGCAGCGTCGGCATCGAGGTGACGGCCGCCGTCGACGACGCCGAGAAGTTCCTGAAATCGTTCGAACAGGACCCACCCGACGGCGCCGTCCTGGACGTCCGGATGCCGCCGACGTTCACGAACGAGGGATTGAAGGCGGCGATCGAGGCCCGTTGCCGGCGCCCCGGCTTCCCCGTGCTCGTGTTGTCCGCATACGTCGAGGACCGGTATGCGAGTGAACTGCTGTCCGGCGGAGCGGGCGGGGTGGGCTACCTCCTCAAGGAGCGGGTCGGCAAGGTCGAGGAGTTCGTCGACGCGTTGCGCAGGGTGGTCGAGGGCGGAACGGTGATGGACCCCGAGGTGATCTCGCAGCTGATGAGTAGGCGGCGGGCCGACGATCCGGTCCGCACGCTCACCCCGCGCGAATCCGAGGTACTAGGGCTGATGGCCGAGGGCCTCGGCAACGGCGACATCGCCCGCAGACTGGTGGTCAGCGACACCGCGGTCAGCAAGCACATCGGCAACATCTTCGCGAAGCTGGGCCTGTCGGCGTCGGACAGCGGGCACCGTCGGGTGCTCGCGGTTCTCGCGCACCTGCGATCCTGACGGGTCGGACGCCCTCTGCTGGGGACTTCAGCTGGGGACTTCAGCTGGGGACTTCAGCCCGCGAATCCGCACAGCGTGATCGTGGGCCGCACGTTGCGCAGCGGCGGCGCGTCAGCCAGCTTCCGAAGTAGTCTCGATCCCCACAGCCCACGCCCGAAGGGTAGGGAAACCTCACGGGCAGAGGAGATCTCGGGGATCCGCTCGGGCAGTACCGCCGCCTCGGCGGCCGACAGGTGGAAGGGCATGGTCGGAAGGGTGTAGTTCTTCGTGAGCCGCAAGCCCTTCATGGTCTTCCGACTCACCCACCTCGGGATCGAGTCGAAGATGAGCCGGCCGCCCGGGAACCGTCGCACACAGTCGGTGATCAGCCTCAGTGATTCCCCCGCCGGCAGGTACATCAGCAGACCCTCCGCGGTGACCATCACGCCGCGATCCGGGTCCACGTGGTCCATCCACGTCCGATCGAGCGCCGACATCGCCAGCGTCGTGACGTTCGGCTCGGACGGCAGGAGTCGCTTGCGCAGGGCAGCCACGTCGGGAAGATCGACCGACAACCACCGCACGTCGGGGTCGCCGATGCGCCAGAAACTGGTCTGGAGTCCCTCACCGAGGGCGACAACGGTTCCGCCGGGGTGCTCCGCGAGGAACGAGCGCACTTCCGCGTCGAAGGCACGGGCCCGCAGCGCGTGCGACTGATCCGGTCTCCCGAATTTCTCGTACGGATAGTCGATCGTCTCGTAGAGCTGCACGCTCAGCGGATCGTCAAACGTCCCGTCCGGACGCGACGCCTCTAAGGCGCGGTTACGCAGTGTCCACATCATCGTTGCGGACACCCCGCCGATTGCGGTGCCATCGACCCGCTTCCTCTGGCTGCCGGCCACTAAGAAATGGTAGCCGAACGTCGGAAACTCGTGATAGAAGCGCCGTCGTCGAGTGCGGTCTGGTCGATTCGAGTGAAGGCGGTCGGCTGAAAGGCGCCATCGAACATTGGTCGTCCGGAACCGGCCACCATCGGATAGCTCTTGACGATCAACTCGTCGATCTCCGGGAGGAGCGAGGCCGCGAGCTTTCCGCCGCCGGCCAGCCAGATATCGAGGCCCTCTTCGGACTTGAGCTTCCGCACTGCGGTGAGAGGATCGTCCGCGATCGATTCGATCGCCGGGTCCGGGCTGGTTCCCAGCGTCGTGGACACCACGAGTTGACGAAGGTGCGCGTACGGGTTCGTGACACCGATCTCGAGGGCCGGTGCGTACGTCCCGCGGCCCATCACGACCGTGTCGAACGATCGGTTGGGGGTCTCGCCCAATCCCAGGGCCGGTCGCATATGCGTCGGGATGGTCTCGGGGTAGCGATCGGTGATCCAGGCCGCGATCGCGTCGGTGAACGGGAAGAAGTCGATCTCATCGTCTGGCCCGGCGATGCAGCCGTCCAAGGTGACGCCGACGTAGTACACGAGCTTTCGCATATGGCCCCTCCGCTCTCGTGCTTTGCATGAAGTGGCCCGAAATCTAGCGTCGCAGGTGGAGTGGTGTCACTTGGATTTCTGGTCAGACGCTCTCGAGCGCCTGACCGACCTCGCGCAGTGTGCGGTGGCGGTGGTCCTCGGCGAGGACGTGCCCTGCAGCGATCGCGAGCGCGACGGGCCAGTCGATCACCTCGAACGCCGCGAGCAGCCCGAGTGCCGCGAAGTAGGCCAACTGATCGGGGTGCGGAACGCCGACGTCGCCGACGACCGGAAGTCGTATCGCGAACCTCGAGCCCTGCGTGATCCGTGCGAGTGCCGCGCTGTGGGAGTCCGCACCGTGCGAGTTCAGGGAAACCTCTTGATCGAGCCCTACTTCCGTCATCGTTCGCCTCGTCAATCCCCGTTGTTCACCCGCTGTACACCTACGGTGACCATCCTGTGGTTCGTGACCGTCTCGTTATCGGCGCTCCCAGCGCTCTCCGCGTTCACGTCGTCCGTCCGCTCGCCCGGACCGGACCCGTTGACCGGTGTCGTGACGTCGGTGCTTGCTCCGCCGTTGCGCCACGCATACGCGGTGCTGTTGAGAGCCGGGGTTCTGGTCGTCGACTGATCGGATTGGGCCCGGCGATCGCCCCACCATGCGAGCGCTCGAGGTGCCAGCGCCGCGACCGCCGTCGCGCCCGTCGCGGATCCCAGGGCCTGTGCCCAAGCCAGTGGTCCCAGCGGTGTGCAACCCAGGAACTGGCTCACCCCGGGCGTAGTGACGACGGCGCCCAGCACACCGATGGACCCGAGGGCGGTGGCCACGACCAGTGGGCTGTGCGAATCGATCAACGTCTGTCCCAGCTGCGTTCCGACGAGGGCGACCAGGCCCACCGTCGACGCGCGCCGCGGGCGTCCGGTGACGCTCGCCAGCCCCCACGCCACACTGGCACCGGCCGCGGTGGCGGCTCCACGGATCGCGACGGTCCGCCACAGCGCCGCCGTATCGGGACCGCGGCCGTGGTGGGCGCGGTCCTGGCGTAGCGGGCTGACCGCGAGTGCGGCAGCCGGTAGGGCGTCGGTCAGCAGGTTCACCAGAAGCAACTGGCGTGCGCCCAGTGGGGCCCGCCCACTGATCGCGCTCCCGATCAGTGCGAACGCCACCTCGCCGGCGTTGCCGCCGAGCAGCACCGACACCGCCGACTGCACTCGCTGCCACAGTTGCCGACCCTCGTCGATTGCATCGAGGATCGCGTCCACATGCCCGTCGAGGAGCAGAAGGTCGGCCGCACTGCGGGCCGGGTGGCTGCCGCGTGACGCGACACCGATACCGATACTTGCGGCCCGGATCGCAGCGGCATCGTTGGCGCCGTCCCCGACCATCGCGCACACGTGGCCGGTGCGTTCGAGAGTCTGAACAATCTGCACCTTCTGCTCGGGCGTCATCCGGGCGAACAAGCACCTCTCCCGCACCGCGATCTCCTGCCCGCGGTGTGAGAGTGCCTCCCACTCCGAGCCGGTCACCACGTCGTCAGCGTCGAGTGCGAGTCCGAGGTTGCGTGCGATTGCCGCAGCGGTGACGGGATGGTCGCCGGTGATCAGCCGGACCGATACGCCACGCTCCTCGAGCGACGGAAGCAGGTTGACGGCTTCGGGACGGATCGTGTCGGAAAGTCCCAGCAGGCCCAACGGTTCGAGCCCCTGTCCGCACAGCACCTCGACCTCGTCGGGATCACCGACGGCGCGGGCGGCCTGCGCAGGCGTGACGACGCGGCGAGCCACCGCGATCACGCGCATACCCTCCTCCGCCATGGACGGGACCTCTGCAACGATGCCCTCGAGCTTCGACGGCGCAGCTCCGGTGCAGGCCGCGAGCACCACCTCGGGAGCGCCCTTGACCACGAGTTCGGTCCCTTTCAGCGCCGCCGCATACGGCCGTCCCGAGCGGAACGGTAGGACCACGTCGTCAGGCTCCGGTGGACGGTCGCTGTCCGGTGTCGTGGCCTCTGCGGCCTCGACGACCGCACGATCGGTGGCGTGCGGAGCCGCGACCCCGTCGACTGTGACGGACGTGCGGGCGGCGGCGCGCAGGACGGTGTCGGGATCGACGGAGGCAGCCGGGCGGACGGCCCTGACCCGCAGCCGGTCCTCGCTCAGCGTGCCGGTCTTGTCGAAGCACGCCACGTCGACACGGCCGAGCGCCTCCACCGAGCGGGGCGAACGGACCAGCGCGGAAGCCTTGGTCAGCCGGCGCGCGGCCGCCTGCTGCGCGAGCGTGGCGACGAGGGGGAGTCCCTCCGGCACTGCGGCGACCGCGACCGCGACGCCGCTGGTGATCGCCGCCTGCAGGCCTCCGCCACGAAGCATCGAGGTTAGGGTGACCAGCGCGCCGCTGGCGATGCTGACCGGTAGAACCTGGCCGGTCATTTCGCGCAGTTGTGCCTGCAGGCCGACCCGGCCGACCCGTCTCGGCGACAGCGCCGTTGCACGTCCGGTCTCGGTAGCGGCGCCGACCGTCGTCACCACCGCGGTCGCGGTACCGGTCAGAACGGTGGTACCGGCGTAGAGCATGCAGGTGCGGTCGGCGAGGGGGACACCCGGCGTCGCCGCGGTCTGTTTGTCGACCGGCAGCGACTCGCCCGTGAGTGACGACTCATCGACCTCGACGCCGTCGGCAGTGAGTAGTCGGCCGTCGGCGGGCACCACTTCGCCTGGCCGCACCTCGATCACCTCGCCGGGGTGCAACAGCGCGGACGGGACGGACCGGTACCCGCCGTCGGGACTCACGATGCGCGCCGGCGGATCCTGAACTGCGAGGAGTCGCCGCAGCAGGCGTTCGGCGTGCAGGCGTTGTGCGGCCGACAACGCGGCATTTCCGACCAGCACCGACCCGACCAACACCGCGTCGACCGGTGAACCGAGGACCGCGCTCGCTGCCGAACCGGTCGCGAGAATAGGGGTCAGCGGGTCCGACAGTTCGGTGCGCAGCGACTGACCGAAATCCCACAGGAACCCCGCCGGACGCTGCGCCCACGACGCCAGCGACTCGATCCGTCCCGGTCCGGACGGCGGCCCCTGTGGGATGGGCGTAGCCAGCATGCGCTGGACCCGATCCGCCGGCATCGCATGCCAGTCGTGCTGGGGTATCGGGGTCGGGGTCTCGGCGCCCAGCACCCCGTTGGCGAGACTGTGCCCGGTCCACAGCGCGGCACCCGACCCCGCGCTGATCGGTCCGGGGCCGCGCCCGTGAGTGCCGGGGAGCATCAGCAGCGATCCGAGAAGTGAAGCACCGGTAGCGATTTCGATGCCCCGCCTGCTCGCGGTCCGGGCCGCCGGTAGCGCGCGAAGCACGCGCCAGGCAGCCTCGAGGTCTGGTACCAGGAGGTCACACTCGACCGGAGTTTCTCCATCCGAGAATCCGATACCGAGGTCGGCCTCGGCGAGGGCGTCCGGACAGTGTGTCGCCAGAACGGCGACGGTGGCCCCACCCCTGCGTAGTTCCCGCACGATGGCGGACAGGTCGGAATCGGTGGTGGTGGAGGGTGTTCGAAGCTCATCGAATGCGGACCGCAGCGACCCGAGGGCTTCGTCATCGAGCGAATGCACCGTCACATCGGCGTGGCGAGTCTGCTCGAGGACGGCTGACGCGAGCGGGTCGTGTACACGGGAGACCAGCACGGCCGGCCCCGCTGTGTCGGACGTGTCGGGGCCGGACGTGTCGGGGCCGAATGTGGCGGGGCCCGATGTGGCAGGGCCGGGTAGCGCAGCGAGAGCGTGCCAGCCTTCGGTGAGTTCGCCTGCTTCGACGGCACTGCGTGCCGCCTCCCACACCTCGGCCCTGAGTTCGTCGGAGACGCCGCGGATCCGGCTCACCCGCAGTTCGTCCGTCAGGAGTGCTCGCGGCTCGACGACGAGCGCGGTGATCGAGTCGAGACGGCGGAGGGTCCGTGGTCCGCGGCTGAGGATGTCTTGCGCAGCGAACCCGCGCCCGAGCGTGGCCGCAAACGACTCGCGGGCAGTACGGGCCGCCTTGGGCGCGGCGACCAGCGCCGCCGTTCCCGCGGTTCGGACGCTCCCTGAAGCCACCCCGACGACGCCGGCCGCCCCCAGTTGCGCCCATGAGGCCCGCTCGAGATGACGCTCGATCGGACCGTGTTGCGGCCGGAGGTCGTCTCCACTGAAGGGCGGATGCGCGCTGCGGTGCCACGCGGCCCGGTTGGCGACCACCTCACCTACGGTGGACGCACGCAGCAACGCCTCCACCGCAAGCGGAGTCGGGGCCTGCGCCGCCGCGTACGTCGCGGCGTTGGCCAGCGAGAGCACGGTATCGGTACGTCGAGTTCCGATTGTCGATTCGAGGAGGCCCCGAAGCCGTGGCTGATAGTCGATGATCGTGACCGGGGCGGCCGCCACGAGTGGAAGCCTGGGAAGTCGCAGGATTCGACCGGCGAGCGCGACCCCGAAACCGGCGGAATGTGCGGCGAGGGCCGCCAATCGTGCCGCCAGGACAGCGTCCGACCATCCGGGAGGTGGTGGGAGGGTCGCTCGCTCGGGCTGCGCCGACTCGGTGTGGGCCGACTCTTGGTGGCCTGACTCGGGGCGGTCTGACTCGGGGTGCGTCGACTCGAGGAGCGCCGTCCCGGCGTGTGCTGCGTTGACGTATGCCGAGCGCCCGGACGTGAGGAGTCCGGTGAGCACACCGGCGGTCGCCGCGGTGCTCACGGTCGCGGTTGTCACGGCAGCGGTCACGCCTCGTTCGGACAGGGTGCGTGCCTGTCCGAAGAATGCCCCGACTACCGCGACCCTCACCGAGAGGTACGCCCCCGTGGGCGTGACCCGGTGCTCTTCGCGGTGCCTTTCCTCTTCGCCGCCGTGGATGATCCGCCGCTCCGCGCCCTCGTCGCGGGCTTCTCTTCAGCCGGCTGCACGGTTGCTTCTGGGCTCGCGCCGCGCGCGTGGAGTTGCCTCAGCACGAGCGCGGCGCCCCCGACGGTCACGACCACGGGCCAGTCGACAATGCCGGCAGCACCCGCAGCAGCCATCGTGAGGATTGCGGCCGGTGTGGAGCGGCTACCCACCTCGAGACCCCGTCGGGTGCCGTCGGCGACTCCGCCCACTGCTCCTCGGACCCCACCGACGACGCTTCCTACAGCCGCGCCGCCGAGGGCTCCAATAGACGACGTGGTTACATCGGCGATCCCCGATACGGTCCGCACCGCGCCGTCGGTGATCGATACTCGGCCGTTGCCGGACCGGTGACCGTTGTGCGAGGTTTTCCCTGTTTGCTCCATCGAACGCCTATCGTCCGGTTCACGGGTGGGGTCTCGCGTGCTGTGCGCGGGATCGGGGAACCACTCTTGGTGGCCGCTCACCAGCGAGTCTACCCGACTGCTTGTGATGTGAACCTTCTTGCGCGGGAATCACCTGAGATGTCCTGTGTGTCAAGCATTGTGTCTACCTCGGAACGCGGAACATGCTCGTACCCAGTGTGATTCGTTGTAGTGGGTCAAGCGACCAGATCGGCGTAGTCGGGGTGGGACTCGACGTACTTCGCGACGTAGGAGCACGACGGCACGATCTTGAAGCCCTGTTCACGGGATGTGTCGAGAGCAGCCTTGACCACCTGGCCGGCAAGTCCCCGGCCTCGGAATTCCGGGTTGGTAACGGTGTGTCCGAAGTCCCGGACGCCGTTCGACTCGAGGTACTCGGCGTATCCGGCGAGCGTGTCGTCGACGTAGACCTCGAAGCGGTTCTGGTCCGTGTTGTGCTCGATCCTGTTCGCCACGGCGGGTCTCCTTTTCGACGTACATGCGTTCGGGACGTTACCGAGTACAGCATCGGGGCCCGCCACGAGTATTCCTAGTGCTGTTCACTCTTGCTCGACGCCACTATCCGGCGCCTGCGTGGACGTCCCGACCGCCGGCCGGATGATCACCTCCAGCGCGAGCAGGGCGAGCAGGGCACCGAGAACGATCCACAGGACCACCATTCCGGTGGGGTAGCGCCAGAAGATCAGTAGCAGTGCCGCGGCACCGATGATCGCGCTTCGGAGCGGTATTCGCGCCTGCGCGGCCCACCGTTCCGCGGTGCTCGGCGGGCGGCCATGGGTGGGCCGCCGCACGAAATCGAGCGCCTGGCCGAATCCGCGGCGAACGACCCTCGCCGACGACGAGCCACTTGTCAGGTAGGCGCCGACTGCGACCACCACGCCGGCCACCGCAACGGCACGCAGGCTGGTACGCAGTGGCACGAGCACGGTGTCGACGACCACTGCCGCGGCATCCGGGGACAGGACGTCGGGTGGGATGTCGGTGAGGTAGACCGCACGTGCGACGAGGATTCCGATCGCGAGAACGAGCATTCCGACCGCGACCGACAACCCGGCCAGCGACAGGGTCCGCAGGCGACGACCACCAGGGGACGCCGCGACCGCGGCGGCCGCACAAGCGATCGCCAACCACGGAAGCACGGCCGACACTTTGTCGAGGGCGTTGACCGCGCGCTGTGCCTGCACAAGGCCGGGGGATTGGAACAGGACGAACTGTCTGTCCACGCTCGGGATCGTCTCGGCGATCGTGAAGCCGCGGTCGACCAGTGCCGTTCGCACGTTGTCGATGATCGTCTCCAGCGAGATGCTGACCGTGCCGCTCTGATCGACCTCGACCGCGCTCACTCCGTAGTTGCCTGTCACCACCGAGACGAGCGCGTTGTGGGCGCGGCGGTTCGCCTGGATCCATAGGTCCTTGAACTGCTGCGACTCGACGAACGCGGATACGGTGTCGCGGACGAAGCCTTTCGCCTGTCCGGCGAGCACGGGCGACAGTCCGACCACGAGTTGGTTCACACGGGGCGCTTCCTCAGCAAGATTCGAGACGTCGGTGAGGGCGGTGAGCGCCTCGGTGGTGAGTGAGTCCAGATCGATCCTGGCGAGGATCTCGTCTGTGACGCGGTTGGTGACCTCGGCCTGGATCGCCGGATCATCGGCCAGCGGCGCGACCGTCGTGACGTAGCGCTCGGTGTCGAGGATCTGGCTCCGCACGAACCGCGACGTCACCGACACGATCGCCAGTGCGGCGACGAGCACGAGCAAGATCGTGACACCGATCCACCGCAGTGTGTGTCGTGGGGCGCCGACAGTCGTTGCACCGGTCGGACCCGATTCGGCGAGCCCGGCGCGGAGCGTCGCCACCTCTTCGCGCAGCCGCTCGAGTTCGGCACGTTCGTCGTTGCCGAGCGGTTCCTTGCCGGTGCCGTTCGTCATCGCTGGCGCCTCCGCGGGATTTCCCGAGATCCCTGACCGAGATCCCGAACGGTCGGTGCAAATCATTTTGCTCCGACCGAACGGTTCGTGGTGCGGACTTCGCTGCCGCGGTCACGTCACGGTGCGAGCGGCGTGACTCGGACGCCGCGGATGTCGTATTTGTCGAGGTCGCCTTCGTCGGTGGTCAAGAACTTGTCATCGGGCCTTTGTCGCCATTGGGCGTGTCACTGCGTACCCTTCGCGGTGTGGTCCGGCGGTTCGGTGATGTTCGCCTCGAACACGGTCTGTTCGGTGGCCTGTTCGGTCGGTTCGCCGAACAATTCCGTCTGATCCGGCTTGGCCGGAGCCGTACGCGCGGCGTCCGGTAGCGCGATCACTCGCAGTGCTGACCGCAGAGATTCGTGCGTCCGCGCCCAGGCCCGTGATTCGTGGTCGCATGCGTCGGCTTCGTCTGAATCACCCTCACCGCGGGCCGTTTCCGCGGACTCACGCCAGCTGATCTCTTGTTCCTGCGTGATCTTCAGGTACTCGAGGACGGCGTCGCGGTCGTGGCCGCACACCGACGCGACTTCATGCGCGCTGAGCGACCCGGACCCGCCCGGATCGAGGTGGATCAGTGTCATGAGGGCCGGTGGGAGGCCCGGGTCGTCCCCATCGTCGTCGGTGCCGTCGTCGGTCGGTGCGCTCGATGGCACATCGCCTCTCTCGCGGGGCAGTCCGTCGGCGAAGCGGGAGCCCCCGAAGCGCGCGGCGAATCGGGCGTCGACCGAGGGGGTGAACGCGCTGAACTGGTCGAGCGCGTCGACCAGGTGGCGGGGAACGAACGGATTTCCGGACACGTCGATCGAGGCGTTGAGACGGTCCTCGTCGAGGGTGAACCGGATGCCGGGCCACCGCTTGGTGAGGTCGCAGGCGTTCTCGGCGGCGCGGGTGCGTCCGACGACTCCGTGGAGCAGTGGGACCCACACCCGCACGAGTGGTTGATCCGGATGCGTGATCACCAGCACCGGTTGGTCGTCCAACTTCAGGACGACGTCCCCGTCGTCGTCGATCTCGGGGGTGAAACCGAGAGCCTTCTCGACGGTGGAGGCGACCAGGTTTCTGAGTTGATCCGGGTCGGATGGGGTTACGGCGGTGTCATCGTCGAGATGGCTGGGGTCGGGTGCTGGTTCGACCTCGACGGTGTCGGCAGCGAGGTCGGAGCCTTCGAGCGTGCCGATGATCTCTGGGAGGACGAAGCTAGGGTGCGGAACACTCCAGATTTCGCGCAGTGTGCTCACAGTCATCGCCGCGAGTTGATCGGCCCAACGCTGTTCCTTGTCGAGGAAGAACGCGGGTGATCCGTCGTCGGGTTCCCCTCGGGGGAGGCGCGTGGGCCGGCTCCACCCCAACTCGCACAGTCGATTCTCGGCCTCCGGCGCGAGCGTGTACCGGGGTGCGAGGTACGAGTTCGACGACACCTCGGCACGCAGGTACTCGTCGTCCCAGAGCAGGAACTGGACCCACGGCGTGAACCCGTCCACGGTGTTCTCTTCGATCCATTCGAGGATCAGAATGTCGTCGTTCCGCATCGCGGAAAGGTGATCGGCGAGTTTGCGCTGGAACAGGCTCCACGAGCGGTCGACGGCCTCGTCGAAGCTGGCGATCTCGAACATGCTGCCCCCTGTCTGTCGGGCCTCTGCGTCACGGTCGAGGTCTGCTGCAGCGCTCGACCGTGTCGCGTTCAACGTAGCTTGCCGGAGCGACAACTCCGGGCATGCCAGGCCGTGTCGGTCAATCCGTCAGCATGCCTGCGGCACCAGCCGGCAGATCGGCACCGCTCCTGTGGCGGAACAGCTCGGCCGGACGCCCAGTTCCGCTGCTCGACGTTCGCCCTGTTGCCTCGATCGCGTCGATGACCAGTCGCCGGAACGAATCCTTGGGCAGAGACCGGCCGAATACTGTTTCGTACAGCCGCCGGAGTTCGAGCACTGTGAAGACGTTGGTGAGGAGTCCGGACGGGTCGACCCGGCGGGCATAGCGGCCACGCAGGTCGTCGACGGCGCGCGACACCATTGCGGCGTGGTCGAAGGCCAATGGCGCGGTCACCGTCCGACCGTCCACACGGACAAGCGTGGCCTCGGCCGGCAGCTCGTCGCGGCGCAGGGTCGCACCGTGCGCCATCGACAGCACCCAGCCACGGCCGTCGCGGTCCGGGGCATCGAACATCGCGAGCTGATGGAAGTCGGCGCCGACGAGCCCGGCCTTCGTTTGCAGAGCGCGTTCGGCCGCGTCGGCCAGCCGTTCGCCGGGCCGCAGGAATGAACCGGGAAGTGCCAGCGCGCCATCGGGTCTCTCGACGACCAGTACGTGGAGTTGGCCCGTCTGCACCGTGAGGACCGCCACGTCGACGGCCACGGACGGCCGGGGGTAGTCGGTGAGCGCCTTGCCGTCGGCATCGCGCCACTCGGTTCGTCCTGCATCCGGGGTCACCCTTGCAGATTAGCGCAATGATGCGCTAATGTTTAGCGCGAAGCTGATCTAAGGAGTTTTTGTGGGGCTGCCCGACGAACGAACCGACCGCGCCGCCGGTGTACTTCTCGCTACCGCGACCGGTGATGCGCTCGGTGCGGGGTACGAGTTCACGGCGCCTGGGTCCGACGCGGTGATCGACATGATCGGCGGCGGGCTCGGCTCGTTCGCACCGGGCGAGTGGACCGACGACACCTCGATGGCCGTCGCGATTGCCGAGGTCGCTGCGACTGGGGCCGACATTTCTACCGGTCCAGGACTGGATGCCGTTGCGGCGCAGTTCGTCCGGTGGTACGAGTCCGGACCGGCCGACATCGGGGTCCAGACGTCGGCGGTGTTGTCGAAGCGGCCGGCCTCGGCCGAGGAGATGCGTTCGATCGCGGCGGCGATACCGGGGCTGAAGGGCGGTAACGGGTCGCTGATGCGGACAGCGCCGGTCGCGCTGGCCTACCTCGGTGACGCCGACGGATGTCTGCGGGCGGCGCGTGCGATCAGCCTGCTCACCCACGACGACGAGCGCGCCGTGGAGGCGTGCGAGATGTGGACCTACGCCATCCGCCACGCCGTTCTGTACGGCACGTTCGACGGTGTTCGCGAGTACGTCGCGGGGGCCTCGACAGGGGCGCGCGACTACTGGACACCGCTACTCGACCGGGCCGAGCGAGGCACGCCGGCCGACTTCCCGAACAACGGGTGGGTCGTCGACGCGCTGCTGACTGCGTGGTGGGCGATCACCACTACGGACGCGACCGGTCCTGAGCATCTGCAGCGGGCGTTGGAGCAGGCGGTGCGTGCCGGTCATGACACCGACACCACCGCGGCGATCGCCGGGGGACTGCTCGGGGCGCGGTGGGGTGCGTCCGTGATCCCGGCGCGGTGGACTCGGATGCTGCACGGCTGGCCCGGATACCGCGCGGTTGATCTGGAGCGACTAGCCGTGCGGACGGTGGGGGGAGGCGACGATCTCGAGGGGTGGTCGTCGTCTCTCCCTGTCGATTAGGCGCGACAGGGGCCGACGGTCGCGCCGCCTTGGTCGAGGGCGCAGTCGAACCCCAGCGGTGCCCGTGCGTGCTGGATGTTGTTGGGGTGCAATACCGGAAGGCCTAGAAGGGTTCGGCGGGACTCGCCCGAACCCGCGACCGTGGAATGTCGAGACCACACAAGGGAGTACGCATGACCGTCATCGAGATCGTGCTCGGCGCCATCACCCGGCAGCGGGTGGACGCGATCGTGAACGCCGCGAACTCGTCGCTGCTCGACAGCAGCGGTGTGGTGGATGGCCAGATTCACGCGAATGGGGGACCGGCGATCGCCGAGGAGTGCCGGACTCTGCGGGCCACGACGTTGCCGAACGGGCTCGCCGAGGGGGCGGCTGTTGCGACGACGGCGGGCGAACTGTCCGCGAAATGGGTGATCCATACCGTCGGGCCACGGTACTCGCGGCAGGAGGACCGCAGCGAGGTGCTGCAGTCGTGCTACCAGCGCAGTCTCGCCGTCGCCGACCAACTCGGTGCCGAGACGGTTGCCTTCCCGCTCCTCTCCCCGGGCATGTGGCCGAAGCACGACGCCGTGACGCAGGCTGTGGCCGCCGTCCGGGCCGCGCGGACGAACGTTCGTGTCGTGAAGTTCGTCGTTGCCTTCCCCGAGGTTGTCGATCTTCTGCGTCGCGCTGTGGACCTGTTCAGCACGTTGACGCCTTCGGTCGACGCCCGGTCAACCGACAGCCTGCCCCGCGAAAGAGGGGATGTGCCATCCAGCACACCGACAGACGACGGCACCGAGGATGACGAGGACGACCCGGGCCTCCCGCCTGCCCTGATGACACTGATTCACCTCGATCCGGGCGGGTACGGATTGCTCACTGCGCACGAGGTCGCGTCGGTGTGCGGTCACGACCGCGACGCGGTCCTCGACTATCTGAGGATCACGCAGGTACACGAGATCAAGTGGCGAGAGTCCGCGAAAACAGCTCGCGGTGAGAGTGATTCGAAGAAGGGCGACGCCCGCGACTATGAGTCGCGGGCCTGGGCGCGGACGTACGAATCGCTGCGGTCGGCACTGCGGGTAATCGCGCTACCAGATGCCACGCGGGCGGCGCCGGCCGCGGCCAAGCAATCACCGGCGTCATGAGACCGCGCGCCAGACGACCACACAAAGGAGCACGCATGACCGTCATCGAAATCGTGCAGGGCGACATCACCCGGCAGCGTGTGGACGCGATCGTGAACGCCGCGAACTCGTCGCTGCTCGACGGCGGCGGTGGGGTGGACGGCGCGATCAAACGGCGCGGGGGACCGGCGATCGTCGAGGAGTGCCGGACTCTGCGGGCCACGACGTTGCCGAAGGGGCTCGCCGAGGGAGCTGCGGTCGCGACGGCGGCGGGACAGCTGCCCGCGAAATGGGTGATCCATACCGTCGGGCCGGGGTACTCGCGGCAGGAGGACCGCAGCGAGGTGCTGCGGTCGTGCTACCGGCGCAGCCTCGCCGTCGCCGACGAGCTCGGTGCCGCGACGGTCGCCTTCCCGCTCATCTCGTCGGGTACGTTCGGGTGGCCGATGGGCGACGCCGTAACGCAGGCCGTGGCCGCCGTCCGGGCCACGCGGACGAATGTCCGTGTCGTGAAATTCGTTGCGTACGACCGTGAAGCTGCCAACCTTCTGCGTCGCACGGTCGACCTGTTCAGCGCGTTCACCGTGTCGGTCGACGCCCGGTTCGCCGACGGCCTGCCCCCGAAAAACGACGATGTGCCATCGCGCGCACCGACAGACGACGACACCGAGGACGATGAGGAAGAGGAGGACGACCCGGGCACCCCTCCGGCTCTGCTGACACTGATGCATCTCGATCAGGACGGGTCCGAATCGCTCACTGCGTACGAGGTCGCGTCGGTGTGTGGCCACGACCGGGACGCCGTGCTCGACTACCTGCAGATCACCAAGGAACAAGAGGTCGTCTGGCTGGAGCACGCGGAAATAGCTCTCGATGAGGGTGATTCGGAGGAAGCCGACGTGTGCGACCACGAGTCGCGGTCCTGGGCGCGGACGTACGAATCACTGCGGTCGGCACTGTGGCTGATCGCGCTACCGGGCGCCACGCGTGCGGCGCCGGTCGCGGCCAAGCACACACCGACATCTCGGCTCTTGGCGAGAATGCTCCCCGAGTAGACCAACGGGAGGTTGTCGTCTCCCACCCGTCGATTTGGCGTGCTCTGACACCGCGAGTCGGGCGGTGCACGCCGACGACAGTGTGATCCGGGTGGTTGTGAATTCCGGGTGGTCGCGAATTCGGGATGGTGCTGGACGCCGCCGCTCGAACCGTGCTGCGATTGCGACCGAGGGGCCGGCGTTCGCGCGGCGCCACCACACCGAAGGAGTCCGTATGACCGTCATCGACATCGTGCACGGTGACATCACCTCGCAGCGGGTGGACGCCATCGTCAACGCCGCCAACTCGTCGCTGCTCGGTGGCGGCGGGGTCGACGGCGCGATCCACCGGCGCGGTGGACCGGCGATCCTCGAGGAGTGCCGGGCCCTACGGGCCACGACGTTGCCGAACGGGCTCGCCGAGGGGGCGGCCGTTGCGACGACGGCGGGACAACTGCCTGCGAACTGGGTGATCCACACCGTCGGGCCACGGTACTCGCGCCACGAGGACCGCAGCGAGGTGCTGCATTCGTGCTACCGGCGCAGTCTCGCCGTCGCCGACGAGCTCGGTGCCGAGACGGTTGCCTTCCCCCTCATCTCGTCGGGCGCGTTCGGGTGGCCGATGGGCGACGCCGTGGCGCAGGCCGTCGCCGCCGTCCGGGCCGTGCGGACGAATGTCCGCGTCGTGACGTTCGTTGCGTTCGACAGTGAGGTTGCCGACCTCCTGCGTCGCGCGGTCGGTTGAGGGCCTGTTGTTCATCTGGTGAACCGGGTTACGCCCTTGCCGGGTCGCCATAGGTCGATGTGCAGGTGATCGCCCGCGACTTTTGTCAAGACCACTTCCTCGAGGTCGAGTTCGAATACCTCCGCCTCGGCAAGTGCATCGGATTCAGCAGCTACCTCAGCCTCGGCAGGGTCGCTCGGGTGGCGATCGACGATCCAATGATCGACGATTCGCTTCTTCCGTTCTCCGAGAATTTCCTGAGCGCGACCGGTGATCTTGGCGTCACCGCCATCCATCGAGTGATGGCCTGGGTTGCTGTGGAGCGAGAACCGCGGATCCCGTTGCAGATCTTGCACTTTCCGAGCCCCCACCATCGACCCGAGCAGGAGTGAGCCCCCATAGATCTCCACCTCCGTGCCACTGACACGCGGCGAGCCATCCCTGCGCAGGCTCGCGAGGACGTGATGTTTGTGGGCCTCGAGACGCGCCGCGACGGCGCGTGCCAGGTCCGGGGCTTCGTTTGCGAACGTAGTCCAGTTGCTCATGGCGACCAGTGTGCACAGGCATCCCTGACAGGGTGTGGCAGGAATTCCTGACTAGGCTCCGGGTATGCGGTCGAGCCGACTCGTGGAGATCATGCTGCGCCTCGAGGGCAGCCTGGGTGTCACAGCGCAGCGCCTCGCGGACGAACTGGGTGTCTCGGTGCGCACCGTGTATCGCGACGTCGCGGCGCTGTCGGCGGCGGGCGTCCCGGTGTGGACCGAGAGCGGCCCCGGCGGCGGGGTTCGCCTGCTCGACGGCTGGCAGTCGAAACTCGGCGCAATGACCGGAGCCGAGACGTCGGCGCTGATGTTGCTCGGGGTGCCGTCGATTGCCGAGGACCTCGGGCTTCGCGAAGTCGCCACCGCTGCGCAATCGAAGTTGTTGAGGGCCTTGCCTCTTCCACTACGGGCTGGCGCGCAGGCGTGGCGTGACCGCTTGTACGTGGACGCGCCCGGATGGTTCGACCGGCCTCGCGATGTCGGAAACCTCCCTGACGTCGGCGCCGCCGTGTTGGAGGGTCGGCGGCTGCGTATGTCCTACCGCAAGGGACGACGTACAGCGACGCGAACTGTCGATCCCCTCGGCCTGGTTGCGAAGGCCGGCGTGTGGTACCTCGTCGCGCGGCATCGCGGCCGCACGCTGTCGTACCGGGTATCGAGGATCGCGGAGGCCATCGTTCTGGACACGCCGGCAATGCGGCCCGACACCTTCGATCTGCCCACGTGGTGGGCGGACTCGGTCGCCGAGTTCGACCGCGCACTGCTGCGATTCGACTGCCGCGTGCGCCTGTCCGCCGCGGCATGGCGGCGATTACCACATGTCATCGGCGTCGAGGCGGCTCGCGTCGAACCCGGGCCGCCCGACGACGACGGATGGTTCACCGTCGACCTTCGGCTCGAGGCGGAGGACGTCGCGCTCGATCAGCTCACCTCGCTCGGCTCCGAGGTGGAGGTGCTCGAGCCGCAGTCGTTGCGGGACGCGTTGCGTGCCGTCGGTGCGGCGATGATACACCGCAACCGATGACGGGTCGCCCACCGTCGGCGGTCAAGCCAGCCGCTCGAGCACCGTCGCATTGGCCAGCCCGCCGGCCTCGCACATCGTCTGCAGACCGAACTGGGCGCCGCGCTGCTGCATCGCGTTGACCAGGGTGGTCATCAACCGGGCGCCGCTCGCACCCAGCGGATGTCCGAGTGCGATCGCACCGCCGTGCACGTTCACGCGGTCCAGGTCGGCGCCCGTGTCGACGGCCCATGCCAGAACCACCGGTGCGAACGCCTCGTTGACCTCGAATAGGCCGATGTCCGAGATGTCGAGGCCGCTGCGCTCGAGCACCTTGCGGGTGGCCGGAATGACCGCCGTCAACATGTACAGCGGGTCATCGCCGGCGACCGCGAAACTGTGCAGCCGGGCGAGGGGTCGCAGCCCGAGACGTGCCGCGATCTCGCTGGTGGTGATCAGGAGGGCCGCGCTGCCGTCCGACAACGGACTGCTGTTGCCTGCGGTGATCGACCAGTCGATCTGCGGAAACCGCTGCGCGTACTCGTCGCTGCGGAATGCGGGTCTCAGGCTCGCCAGCGCGTCGAGAGTTGTTCCGGGGCGGATCGCCTCGTCGACGCCCAACTCGGGGAGTACCGCCAGTTCCTTCGTGAACAGGCCGTCGCTCGTCGCGGCCGCCGCCTTCTGGTGGCTGTGCAGGGAGAACTCGTCGAGTTGAGTCCGCGAGAGTTCCCACCGGGCGGCGATGAGTTCGGCGCTGATGCCCTGCGGGACGAGCCCGTCGGGATACCGACGCTCGAGCCGTTCACCAAGGGATTCCCGTCCGATTATGTTGGATCCCATGGGTACTCGGCCCATCGACTCGACACCGACGGCGGCGACGATGTCGTAGGCGCCGGAGATCACGCCCTGCGCGGCGAAGTGGACAGCCTGCTGGCTGCTGCCGCATTGGCGGTCGACGGTGGTGCCGGGTACCGACTCGGGAAACCCCGCCGCCAGCAGTGCGCTCCGGGTGATGTTCTGGCCCTGCTCGCCCACCTGGGTGACTGTGCCGCCGATGACGTCGTCGATGAGCGCCGGATTGACACCGGTGCGTTCGACGAGAGTGGACAGGCTGTGGGCGAGGAGGTCGACAGGGTGTATTCCGTGCAGTGCCCCACCGGGCTTGGCTGCGCTGGACTTACCCCGACCGATGGGTGTGCGCACGGCTTCGACGATTACTGCGTCTCTCATGATGATTCCTTTCCGGTGCGGTGGAGATCAGGGTGCGAGGATTCGGCGGAGCTGGCGCGCTTGTCCGACGAGGCGGCCCGTCGAGGTGCGAAGTTCGGATTCGTCAACACAGAGGCCATCGGTGGCCCAGACCGTGCGGTGGCGAAGGTGGTGCCACTGCTCGTCCACCGATGCGTGCCGGTCGTCTGTGGACAAGCCGGACGGGCTCACTGGTGGGAAGTACGCACTGAACTCGACGGTGGGAATGGCGACAACCCTGTCGAGTGTGGCGAACAACCCCGGCGGTAGGGCGTCGAGCAACACTGCCGCCCGTCCCTGTTCGCTGAACTCGATCGACGAGAGAAGGCGGATCCACACCTCGAACTCCGGGTCGGTGCCACCTGCGAAGGGTCGCGCCGCGTTGATCGGGCGGATGTCGAGGTAGCGGGAGAACGGCACGAAGTCGACCGGGATCTCCAGCGGGGGAAGCTGTTCCGGATCAGCGCCGCCGATATCGAACGTACCGACGGGCCAGGATCGTGCGTCGCCGCCGGTGTCGCGGGTGAGGCGGACCAACGCGCTGGCGGAGTCGGCGAGGGACGCTCGGACGCTCGGCGTCTTCCCACCGTGCTCGACGTCGACCCGAACGTCCAATGGGCCCGGCTCGACAGGCCTGGTGAAGTGGGCCGTCACGGCGACCGGTGTCGCGGTGGTCTCGGCCGAGGCGGCGTGCAACATCGAGGCCACGACGAGCCCACCGTGCAGGCCGCCGAAACCGAGCCAGCTGGAATCGAACTCGGAAGGGAAGGTGGTTGTGGTCGAGGGGATCATGTCGTAGGGAATCACAGAGACACCTCCGGGTCTTGTTGGTTGCGGGAACTCATTCCCAGGGATGTGACGGCCGCACCGACTGCTACTGCGACGATCAGCCACCAGGCGAGGACGAAGGCGGAATGGGTGTCCTCGTAGCCCACGGCGGTGCCGACCACCGCGACGAGCGCGCTGACACCGATCACGGTGCCGATCTGCCGATTCATGTTGACGATGGCACTGCCGGTGGCCGATCGCGCCTGTGGAATGTCTGCGGTGGCGGTCGAGAGGATGGTTGGGAGCGCGAAGCCGACGCCGACACCGGCGACCAACAAGCCGGGGAGGAACTCGATGACGTAGTCCGGTTGCTCTCCCACCGCGGCCAGAATGAGCAGCGTGCCCACCGCCCACAGGAGGCTTCCGGCGGCGGCGATGGCGCCGGCGGAGAACCGCCGGGCCAGGAGCTGTCCGACGATGGCGAAGAGCGGCACGAGCATCGGCCCAGGAGCAATCGCTAGTCCGGTCCCGAGAGCCGAGTACCCCCAAACCTCCTGCAGCCAGAGGATATTGGCCAGAAGTCCAGCGGCGAATGCCGCACTGAATACCACCGCGGTGACGTTCGACCACGCGAACGTGGGCACCCTCAACAGGGCGGGTTCGATGAGAGGTGACCGGTGACGGCTGTTGCTCCACCAGAACAGAACCAGAGCCGCACCGGCGACCACGAAGGCGACGGTGACCCGGGGATCGCCCCAACCCCACTCCGGGCCCTGGACCAGCCCGAGCGACAGCGCGCCGATACCGGCGATCAGCAGCGCCGCACCGGCGAGGTCGAGTCCGGTGTCGGTGTCGGCGGGCCGGCCGCTGGGCACGGCGCGGGTCGCAGCGATCAACAGTGCGATTCCGATCGGGATATTGATGAGGAACGCCCACTGCCAGGAAGCCTCTACGAGAATTCCGCCGACGACGGGGCCGAGTGCTGCCGCTGCCGCGCCCGTCGCCGCCCAGATCCGGACGGCGACGGCGCGCCGGTCCTCGGGGAGAACCTCGATCAACAGTCCGAGGCTTGCCGGAGTCAGGGCAGCGGCACCCACCGCCTGCAGTACCCGGAATGCGACGAGGAACCACAGTGACGGACTCAGCGCGCAGGCGGCGCTCGCGGCTGTGAACAGGGCCAGTCCCAGCGCGAACCCGCGCCGACGTCCGATCCGGTCGGCCCACCGTCCGAGTGGAACCAGCAGTGCCGCATAGACGATCGCGTAGCCGTTGAGTATCCAGCTGAGGTCGCCGAGTGAGCTGCCGGGGTAGCTCTCGGCGATGTCGCCGAGCGCGACGTTGACGATGAAGAGGTCGAGGCTCGCGACGAATGGTGCGCCGCACAGGACGGCGAGGAGGGGAGCGAGCCGAACTGGGCGACCCACCTGACTATGTATGACCATAGTCAGGACCGTAGAAGCTGGCTATGCATTTTGCAAGTCAGGTAGCCTGGTGCCATGAACGCGGCACGATTCGACGGCCTCCTGGCAGACCGGGACGCCTGGAGCCCCACCCACTGCTCGATCGCCAAGGCGATGGACGTCGTCGGAACGCGATCCGCGATGCTGGTCCTGCGGGAGGCCTACTACGGGACCACCCGTTTCGACGACTTCGCGCGACGGGTCGGCATCACCGAGGCAGTCGCGGCCTCCAGGCTGCGGGAGTTGACCACCGAGGGACTGTTCGAGCGGCAGCCGTACAAGGAGCCCGGTCAGCGGACGCGCTACGAGTACGTGCTCACCGAGAAGGGTCGCGACCTGCTGCCCGCGGTGCTGGCCCTCATGCAGTGGGGCGACAAGTACCTGCAGGGCGGGCGGGGCGGGCCGATCGGGATGTCCGACGACGCGTCGGGTGAACCCGTCCGCGTGGAGGTGCGCAGCCCGAACCGGGAGGTCCCGCTGTCGGACCTGCGGCTGACCGCCAACTTCACTGCGGAGGATGCGCGGCGCCACCGGGGTGGGACGGCTCGCTAGCCCGACACTCCGCGATATCACAGGGCAACGCGCTCAACCGTTTACATCAGAGCGGAAGCGGAATCTCCACGTTCGCGAGGATGCCGCAACCCCTGTACGCAACCAGCGTTCGCACCGACGGTGGGTTGGTTTCCTTGCGCGGCGCAACGGCGCACCGTGGCGATTGTGGCGACCGTTCGTGAGCTGGCAGGGTGCTGGTCTCTCGCGGTCATGATCGACTGACCGTCTCTGGTCTGTCTTCCCGCGCCGTCCTGCGGCCAGATAGCCCCGCGGCGGCGTCCAGTGCGGGTGGGCCCGCAACGTCGTGGGAACCTGCAGCCCTCAAAGGCGGTTTAGATGCCGAACGGGGCGGCGTAGCGGATGGTGCCGGTCGGGAGAGGGTCGTTGTCGTTCAGGGTCATGGCCATGAGTGCCTCGTCGGGGACGTCGATACTTAGTCCGATGCCCTGAGTGGAGGCGCGGGTGAACCCGAACCTGGCGTAGTAGGTGGGGTGTCCGATTACGGTGACGTAGTCCTCACCCATATCCTTGGCGGCCGCCAGGGCGGCGCGGATGGCGGCCGAGCCGGCGCCGCTGCGCTGGTGGTCGGGCAGGACCGCGCAAGGGGCCAGGCACAGGGCCGGGGTGTCGCCGATGTGGCAGCGGGTCAGCAGTGCGTGGGCGACGATGGTGCCGTTCTGGTCGGTGGTGACGAGGGACAGGCCCTCGATCCAGGAAGAGTCGGCGCGCAGGGCGTCGACGAGGTTGGCCTCGTCCGCGGTGTCGAAGGCGGCGAGGTTGACGCCGTGGATGGCAGTGATGTCGTCGCTGGTCTCGGGGCGGGTGTTCCAGGTGGTCATGGTGTTTCCGTCCGTCGGTACGTACCCCTTGGTAGCAGCCCGCCCACGTTACACGAGGGTCGATGTTCGATTCTGTCTGCGAATCGGCGATCGGAAGAACGCAACGCCCTTGGCCTACGGCCCACTCGGTGGCCCGTATGCCCGCTGGTCAAGACTGACGACCGGGGCGCAGGCGGGCGAACGAACCCGCTATGTCCTCGCTGCCTGGCGCTGAGCATCTCGGCGGAATCGGTCGGAACGTCGCCCGTCGGTGCGTGGACCATCGGCGCCGGTCGGCGTGGCACGTGCAGGCGGCCACCGACCGCCGCTGCGCAGACTCCATTGAACGTCAGCGATGGTCATCGCGGTCGAACGAGTTCTGTCGACCTGCCGCTTCGCCCGATTGGATAGCCTCCGATGTCCGAGAGATGTGATACTCCGGACGGCACGCGGACGAGAACCATGGAGGGGTACGGACTTGCTGACTCTGCACCGCGCCGAGAGCGCCGGCACGCTGGCGTCCGCGCTCGCTGATGTGCTGGTCAAACCGCTCGCCGACCCGTTGCAACGCGAAGTGGTCGCCGTCCCCGCCAAAGGCGTCGAGCGATGGCTGACACAGCGTCTGTCGCATGTGCTGGGCGCGGGCAATGGCGGTCACGGTGATGGTGTTGCAGCCAACATCGACTTCCCCTCGCCGACGCGACTGGTCGACCAGGCGCTCGCGTCCGCCACCGGATACGACGTCGACGACGACCCGTGGCATCCGTCGCGGGTGCTGTGGACCCTGCTGCAGGTCATCGACGACTGTGTGGATGAGCCGTGGTGCAGCGTGCTGGCCCGCCACCTCGGGTGCGGCGCCGACGACCACCGCTCGGGGCGGCGGTACGGCACTGCCGCGCACCTGGCCGAACTGTTCCGCTCCTACGCCTCGCAGCGGCCCGCCATGCTCGTCGACTGGGCGGGCGGTCGCGACACCGACGGCGCCGAACCGCTCGACGCAGATCTGCAGTGGCAGGCCCAGCTGTGGCGCCGCCTTCGGGAACGAATCGGTGGTCCGAGCCCCGCCGAACGGCTCGAGGGTGCCTGTGCGCGCCTGCGAGACGAGCCCTGCCTCCTCGACCTGCCGGAGCGGCTCTCTTTGTTCGGACCCACCCGGCTGGGGACCGACCAGATTCAGGTGCTGGCCGCCATCGGTGCCAATCGTGATGTGCACCTGTGGATTCCGCATCCCAGTATCGAGATGTGGGGCGCGATGTCCGACACCGCCCCGCCGCGGCGGCGAGCCGAGGACCTGCGGGCCCTCGACGTCGCGCACCCGTTGCTCGCCAGCCTCGCCCGAGACGTGCGCGAACTGCAGTCTCGGCTGAAGGCCGTCGAGATGGTCGACGTGCACCATCCACGCAAGTCGCGGCCGACGACACTGCTGGGTCGTCTTCAGTCCGACATTGCGGCCGACCGTGCGCCGGCCGCCTGCCGGGCTGACGACACCGTCGAGATCCACGCGTGTCACGGTCCGGCCCGGCAGGTCGAGACGCTGCGCGAGAGGCTGCTGCACCTGTTCCAGGACGACCCGACCCTCGAGCCACGCGACGTGATCATCATGTGTCCCGACGTCGAGACGTACGCACCGCTGGTTCGGGCCGCGTTCGGCCAGGGCATCCAGGGGGAGCGGAGTCACCCCGGACACCGGCTGCGGGTGCGGTTGGCGGATCGCGCACTGCACCAGACCAATCCGGTTCTCGGCGTCGTCGCCACGTTGCTGGATCTCGCCGACTCGCGCATCACGATCAGCCAGGTGCTCGATCTGGCGGCCACCGGCCCGGTGCGGCGCCGCTTCGGATTCGACGACGACGCCCTCGAACGC
Source organism: Rhodococcus spongiicola (assembly GCF_004011835.1). Classification (GTDB taxonomy): domain Bacteria; phylum Actinomycetota; class Actinomycetes; order Mycobacteriales; family Mycobacteriaceae; genus Prescottella; species Prescottella spongiicola. The sequence goes on along the minus strand of NZ_RKLN01000001.1, from coordinate 134,942 downwards.
ATCCGAGAGTGGACCACGGCGGCGGGAGCACGCTGGGGCATCGGAGCTCGTGAGCGGCGGGCCTTCGGACTGGACGGCTTCGAGCAGAACACCCTCAAGACGGCGCTCGACCGGATCCTGCTCGGCGCTGCCGCCGACGACGCGGACGGCGAATGGCTCTCGCTCGCACTGCCACTCGACGACGTGGAGAGCAACGACATCGAACTCACCGGAAGGCTCGCGGAGTACGTCGACCGGCTCGACGTCTCCCTGCGCGGGCTGACCGGACTGCAGACTGCCGAGCAGTGGTCGGCCGCGTTGTCCCGCGCCCTGGACCTGCTCGTGGACGTGGCCGAGGCCGATGCGTGGCAACTCGGGCAGGCACGTCGCGAACTGGCCGTCGCCGTCGACCACGGCGGTGACACCCAGCTGCGCCTGGCCGACATCCGCGCGATGCTCCGGTCCCGGCTCGCCGGCCGACCCACCCGCGCCAACTTCCGCACCGGCGAACTCACCGTGTGCACGATGGTTCCGATGCGCTCGGTCCCGCACCGTGTGGTCGCGCTTCTCGGGCTCGACGACGACGTCTTCCCCCGCGGCACCAACGTCGACGGCGATGACGTCCTCGCCCGCGATCCGTTCCTCGGGGAACGTGATCCGCGCAGCGAGGACCGGCAACTGCTGCTCGACGCCATCATGTCCGCCACCGAACGGCTCCTGCTGTTCTACACCGGTGCCGACCCGACCAACGGCACGGTGCGGCCGCCTGCGGTACCGCTCAGCGAGGTGCGCGACGTTCTCGAGACGATGACGGGACCGGGTGCAGTGGTGACCCGACATCCGTTGCAGCCCTTCGACCCCCGCAACTTCGATCCCGACAACCCGCTCAGCTTCGACAGAGCGGCCCTGGCGGGAGCACAGTCAGCGCAGCAGCCACCGGCCGCCCAGCCGGCGTTCTTGCCGGAACCGTTGCCCGCCGTCGAACTGGGGGACGGCGTCGTGGACCTCGCGGACTTGATCTCCTTCCTCGAGCATCCCATCCAGGGTTTCCTCCGGCAGCGCCTCGGGTTCCGGGTGCCGGAGCTGGACGAGGAGGCCGCCGACGCGCTCGACCTGGAACTCGATCCCCTCGCACGGTGGGGGATCGGTGACCGCATGCTCACTGCCCGGCTTGCCGGCACCGATCAGGCCGCGTTCCGTGCGGCCGAGTGGCGCCGAGGCACCCTACCGCCGGCGAAACTCGGCGAGACCGCGCTCGGCGAGATCGAATGGGCCGTCGACTCGCTGGCGCGTGCCGCCGCACCGGTGCATGCGGGACGCCCCGAGACCGTCGACATCGACGTCGACCTCGGTGGCGGTCGTCGGCTGTCCGGCACGGTCGACGGGGTGCACGGCGGCCCCCCGGGACACGCTGTCGTCGCACGCACCACGTTCTCGCGGCTCGCCCCCAAGCATCGGATCGCGGCCTGGGTGCGTCTGCTCGCCATCGCTGCCACGGGTCGGTTCGACGGCCCCACAGCGGTCACCACCGGCCGGGGCCGGGGCCGGTCGCCTGTCGCGCGGTCGGCGCTCGCCGCCCCCGAGAATCCGGCCGAGATCCTGCGGCGGCTCGTGGACCTCCGTGAGCGAGGACTGCAGCGCCCGCTTCCGATGGCGCCGAAGGCTTCCGCCGTCTACACGGACCTGCGGTTCCGCGGGCGCTCCGTCGAACTCGCGTTGGTCGCCGCCGAGAAGGAGTGGGACGGCGACTTCGGGGATGGCAAGGACCGGCACATCGAGTACGTGCACGGCGTTGGCGCGAGCCTGTCGGTGCTCACGGCCGAGCAGGCGCCGCCCGGAGCTCACGAGCCGACGCTGTTCGGCTTCGAGGCTGACATTCTGTGGGGCCCGCTTCTCGCGGCCGAGACCTTGGGAGAACCGTGACCGCCGAAACCGTTCCGGCGAAAAGTGACAACGCCTTCGGCCTGTTCGCCCCACTCCCGACGGGCACGACCGTCCTAGAGGCCAGTGCCGGTACCGGCAAGACCTACGCGATCGTCGGCCTCGCGGCCCGGTTCGTCGCGGAGGAGGACATCGACCTGTCGCAACTGCTGCTCGTGACGTTCAGTCGAGCCGCGACGAAGGAGCTGCGCGAGCGCACGCGCGAGCGGTTCACCACGGCAGCAGCGGGATTGGCGGACCCGGCTGTGGCACGTAGCAGTAGCGATCCGCTGATCGCGCACCTGGCGAACACGGACGACGACGAGGTGACGCGTCGGCGTCGGCGGCTGATGCAGGCGCTGTCGGACTTCGACGCCGGCACCATCGTCACCACCCACAGTTTCTGCCAGCGAATGCTCGACGGACTCGGCATCGCGGGGGAACGCGACCCCGACGCGGTCCTAGTGGAGGAGGCTGAGGATCTGGTCGAGGACGTGATCGCCGACCTGTACGTTCGGCACTTCGGGCGCGCCGACACCCGCACCCTCCGTCCCACCGACGCTCGGGCCGCGGCCCGGGCCGCGATCTTCGATCCCCAGGCCGTGCTCGCACCCGAGAAGGCTGACGGCGGTCGCGCGGGCGACGCGGTCGCGTTCGCTAGCGCCGTGCGCGAGGAGACCCAGCGGCGCAAGCGGCTGGCCGGGATCCGCGACTTCGACGACCTGCCCGCCCTGCTGCACGGCGTGCTCACCGATGCTGAGCACGGCGAGGCCGCCTGTCGCCGTGTCCGCGAACGCTACCGTGTGGTGCTCGTCGACGAGTTCCAGGACACCGATCCGCAGCAGTGGGGCATCCTGCGTGCGGCGTTCCACGGGCACTCGACGCTCGTGCTCGTCGGCGACCCCAAACAGGCCATCTACGCGTTCCGCGGCGCCGAGGTGCTCAGCTACCTCGACGCGGTCGACGCCGCGGACCACCGCCAGGAACTGGCGTGCAACTGGCGTAGTGATGCGGATCTGGTTGCGGCACTGCACTATCTGCACGGCGGTGCCACGCTCGGACACCGCGAGATTGTCGTGCACGCAGTCGAGGCCGCCAACTCCGGTTCGCGGCTGCACGGCGCGCCGCCGCTGCGGGTGCGGTATCTGCCCCGTGCCGGGGCGGGAAGGCTGAACAACTCCGGCTTCCCCGCCGTCGGTCGGCTGCGGGAACGCGTCGCCGACGACGTCGCCGCCGACATCGTCGGGCTGCTCGACAGTGGAGCAACCCTCGAGTTGGACGGCACCCGCCGCCCGGTGGAACCCGGGGACATCGCAATCCTCGCCGGAACCAACGCGCAGATCGCTCTGGTCCAGGAGTCCCTCGACGGCGCCGGCGTCCCCTCGGTGCTGGCCGGCGGCAGCAGCGTGTTCGAGACGCCCGCCGCTCACCACTGGTTACGGGTACTGCAGGCGCTAGAACAGCCGCACCGGCCCGACCGGGTACGGCTCGCCGCGCTCACACCACTGTTCGGGTGGACGGCGGAGCGGATCGACTCCTCCAGAGACGACCTGGTCGCCACGGTGGGCGGACGGCTGCGGGACCTGTCGGCGCTGTTCGCGCAGTCCGGGTTCGCGGCACTGTTCGAACAACTCTCCACGCAAACCGAACTCGAGAAGCGTCTGCTCGCTGCTGTCTCCGGTGAGCGGATCCTCACCGACCTGCGCCACATCGCACAGCTGCTCGGGGCCGTCGCGGTGGACGAATCCCTCGGCCTGACCGCGCTCACCGGCTGGCTCAGCGACCGCATCGAGGACCCAAAGTCCGGTGGAGGTGACCGCAGCCGCCGCCTGGACAGTGACGCTGCTGCCGTCCAGCTGGCCACGGTGCACGCGAGCAAGGGCCTCGAGTACCCCATCGTCTATGTGCCGTTCGCATGGAGCACCGGCCGCTACTCCGACAAGAACCGGCTGCTGCTGCACGACGAGAGCGGTCGGAGGATCCTCGACATCGGCGGTGAGGGCAGCCCCGGCTACGGCGACCGGCGCCGTCGCCGCGACACCGAGGCCGCGGGCGAGGACCTGCGGCTGCTGTACGTGGCCCTCACCCGGGCCCAGTGCCAGCTGGTGTTGTGGTGGGCGCCCGCCTACGGGACCACCGAGGGACCGCTGCACCGGATCCTGTTCGGCCGCAGCCCCGGCGAGGCCGAGGTGCCACAGAAGGCGGGCGTGCCGGAGGATCCCAATGTCGCGCAGCATCTGACTCAGTGGGCCGACGCCGCGCCGATCCCCGTCACGGCCGAGGCCGTCGGCGCCGACCCCACTCCGCAGCTGTCGTGGACGGCGCCGCAACATGGGTCCGGGGAACTCGCCGCGGCGGTGTTCGACCGGGCGCTCGACGACGGATGGCGGCGCACGTCGTACACGGCGCTCACCGCGTCGGCGCACGAGCATCCCGGCTCTGCCAGCGAGGCGGAGGATCCGGGAAAGGACGACGAACCGGAGGAGCCCGCATTGATCTCGCCGGCGGACGCCGACGGGATTCCCTCGACGATGAACGGCATGCCCTACGGCGCGGTGTTCGGCACCCTCGTCCACGAGATCCTCGAGCACGTCGATACAGCCGCCGACGATCTGGAGGCCGAGCTGCTGCGGCACTGTCGCGAGTCCGTCGAGGCGCGGATGGCGCAGGTGGACCCGGAGACACTCGCGAAGGCGTTGCTGCCGGTGCTGCGCACCCCGCTTGCGGGCGGTGGCACCCTCGCTAGCGTCATGCCGCGAGACCGGTTACCGGAGTTGGATTTCGAGTTTCCGCTCGCCGGGGGAGACGATCCCGCCGCGCTCGAGGTGACGCTGCACCGGATAGTGGAGTTGCTGCGCAGGCATCTGCCGGCCGACGACGTCCTCGCGTCGTACGCGGACAAGCTCGAGGCTCTGGATCCGACGCCGCTGCGGGGCTATCTCACCGGCAGCATCGACGCGGTGCTACGCGTTCCCGGGCCGAACGGTCCGCGGTTCGTGGTCGTCGACTACAAGACCAACCGGCTCGCGCCCGGCGAACTGACCACCGCCGACTTCACCCGTGACGCGATGGCGAAAGAGATGATGCGGTCGCACTATCCGCTGCAGGCGATGCTGTACGCCGTTGCACTACATCGGTACCTGCGATGGCGGCTGCCGGGTTACCACCCGGCGACGCACCTCGGCGGGGTGCAGTACCTGTTCGTGCGCGGCATGGCCGGCCCCGAGACACCCGACGGCGCCGGAGTGTTCGACTGGGACCCGCCCCCGCAGCTGGTGGTGGAGCTGTCGGATCTGCTGGCGGCGCCCGGCGACCTCGAGGAGGACCAGTGATCGAGGCACGCGTCGCGCAGCGTGGCAAGGGCGTGCTGCGCGAGTTCAACGAGGCCGGGGTGCTCGAGGCCGCCGACGTGCACGTCGCACTGCGGCTCGCGACGCTCGGCGGAGAAACCCGCGAGCCGGTGCACCTGGCGACCGCGCTCGCGGTGCGGGCCGTGCGGTTGGGCTCGGTGTGCCTGGATCTGAACCGGATTCGTGAGGTCCATGTCGACGAGAGGCCCGACGGTCCTGCAGTAGATCCGGCGACGCTGCCGTGGCCCGACGACTCCGCCGTCACCGAGGCGCTGCAGTCGAGCCCGCTCGTGGTCGGCGGCGACAAGGGGCCGTTGCGGCCCCTGCGGCTGGTGGACAACCAGCTGTATCTGGATCGGTACTACCGGCAGGAGCAGACGGTCCGGCGGATCCTCGACGCACGCGCGACCGGCCATCCGGCCGTCGACGAAGGTTTGCTGCTGGCGGGGCTGGACGAGTTGTTCCGTGACCACCAGGACCCGTCCCGGCCGTCTGCGGCCCCGGACCGGCAGCGCATCGCGGCAGCCGTTGCCGCTGCGCACTGGACGTCGGTGATCGCGGGCGGGCCCGGCACCGGCAAGACTCACACCGTCGCGCGGGTGCTGGCCTTGCTCGAGCGTCAGCATCCGGGACTGCGGATCGGGTTGGCAGCACCGACCGGCAAGGCGGCCGCCCGCCTCGAGGAATCGGTGAACGAGCAGGTCGGCGTCGTCGGGCTGCAGTCTCAGCTGTCGGCCATGACGTTGCACCGGATGCTCGGCTGGCAGCGTGGGACCAGCCGGTTCCGCTACAACGAGACCAACCATCTGCCGTACGACGTGATCGTGGTCGACGAGACATCGATGGTGTCGCTGACGATGATGTGCCGACTGCTCGAGGCCGTGCGCCCCGAGGCGCGGCTGATCCTCGTCGGCGACCCCGATCAGTTGGCGTCGGTGGATGCCGGTGCGGTCCTAGCTGATCTCGTCGCCCGCCCGGCGGCCGGTGCCGAGAACCCGATGCTGGCGAAGGTGGTGGGTGCGGATCTGTCGGCGACGGACGATCCGGCCGAGGCGGCGTTGAGTGCCGCCGAGCGGGACCGGTTGCGAAAGGGCATGATTCGCCTCAGCCGCGGTCGGCGTTTCGGTGGGCAGATTGCTCAGTTGGCGATTGCGGTGCGCGACAGCGACCCGGATCGCGTGCTCGACATCCTCCGCAGCGGGGCGCCGGATGTGTCCTTCGTCGACATCGAGGACGTGGCCGGGGTGCGCGCCGACGTGGTGTCGACATCGACGGAGGTAACGGCGGCCGCTCTTGCCGGTGACGCGGTCGGTGCGCTGCGAGCTTCGGAGAAGCACCGATTGCTGTGCGCGCACCGGGACGGCCCGTTCGGGGCGTCGTGGTGGGCGCGCAACGCGATGGACTGGATCGGCGAGGCCGCCGGCAGCCGCCTCGACCCCGACCGCTGGTACGCGGGGCAGCCGCTGCTGGTGACGGCGAACGATCACGAGACCCGGATCTACAACGGTGACACCGGAGTTGTCGTCTCCGGCGGGGACGGCGAGCTGATCGCCGCCTTTGCCCGGGGCAAGGAACCGTACCTGCTGCGCCTGGGCCATCTGGCGTTGGTGCAGACCGTGTACGCGATGACGATTCACCGCAGCCAGGGCAGCCAGTACCACCGGGTCTCGGTGATTTTGCCGGACGCCGGGTCGTCGCTGCTCACCCGCGAGTTGCTGTACACCGCCATTACCCGGGCACGCACGCACGTGCGAATCGTCGGAACGGAGGACGCCGTGCGGGAAGGTGTGGAACGACAGGTCTCGCGAGCGAGTGGGCTGCGGCGCGGGTAGCAACGATTTGGATCGATCCAGCAGGAACTAACGGTCAGGTCCGCCGGACCTGCGAGTGCTCATCATGTAGTACAGCAAGCAGGCATTTCGGGGGTTGGATCGATCCAACTTCTGGGTTATCGTGTGTGTCGCAGCTCACGTCGTCATCGGAAGCGGGCACACGTCATGAAGCGAGTCACCCTGAGTGATGTCAGTCGGCATGCCGGTGTGTCCCGCTCGACAGCCTCACTCGTGCTCAACGGCAGTCCCAGTGTCGCCCGGGAAACCACTCGGCGCGTCCGTGAGTCGATGAAGGCGCTCGGCTACGTCTACAACCGCCATGCGGCAATGCTCCGCAATCCGAGGTCGATGACTCTGGGCTTGGTCGTCACCGAAGTGCAGAACCCCTATTTCGCGGAACTGGCGATGACGCTCGAGGACGTCGCCGACCGCAGTAACTACGCGGTGTTCGTCGGCTACAGTCGCGACGATCCCGCGCGGCAACGTCGACTGCTCGACCGGTTCGTGGAGCGAAGCATCGACGGGCTGATTCTCCTGCCGGCAGGCGATACCCAAGCCGTCGAGATCGACAAGCTGCTCGCCACATCGGGTATTCCCTTGGTGCTTCTGGCGCGGCACTTCAACCTCGGTCACGACTACGTCGGTGCCGACAATGTCGAGGCGGGTCGCCTGCTGGGCGGGCATCTTCGAGCGATGGGTGTTCGGACGGTTGCGATGGTCGGCGGGCCGCAGCACACGTCGGCCCGCCGCGAACGCGAAGAAGGGTTCCGTGCCGCGATCGCCGGCGGGGAGATGTCCATGATTCGTGCGGACGGCCTGTTCGGGGAGGCGACTCCCGACGGCGGTGCCGAAGCCACACGGCGGCTACTCGATCGAGGAACCGTTCCGGACGCGATCGTGGCCTACAGCGACATCGTCGCGGTGGGGGTCTATGCGGAGTTGAACCGTCGAGGGCTCGAGCCGGGCCGAGACATCGCGGTCGGTGGATTCGACGACATAGCGGGTTCCGCCCACCGGACGCCACCGCTGACCACAGTGGCCACCTTCCCGACGGCAATCGGGGAGAAGTGCGGGGAACTAATTCTCGAGCGCATCGGTCAGTCGCTGGACAGCAATGGCGGTCCTGCCCGCGACTCGCATCCGTACACCCACGATCTCGTCGCGCCCGCGCTGCGGGTCCGTGGCTCCACAGCCGCGTGGCGGCCTCGTCGCTGACGTTCGTCCGTTCGGCTGATGTCACGAAAGGTTAACCGCGCCAATAGAGTAAGCGCTTACAGTTTGGAGTAGAGGTGCATACCCCCCGAGTTCTTTCTCCGCGACAGGCGGCCGATCTCGTGCATGACGGCGACATCATCACCGTCAGTTCTTCCTCAGGGCTGGGATGCCCCGATGCGGTTCTCGCCGGGCTCGGGCAGCGGTACGAGGAATCGAGCTCGCCCGCCGGTCTGACGAGCGTGCACCCAATCGCTGCGGGTGACATGTGGGGCATCAAGGGCATCGATCACATCGCCCGACCGGGTCTGCTCGCCCGTGTCGTCGCCGGCTCGTATCCGTCCGGCCCGTCGTCCGCGGAGCCGCCCAGGATCTGGCAGATGATCGAGAACAACGAGGTCGAGGCCTACAACTTCCCATCCGGCGTCCTCTACCAACTGCACCGCGCCGCAGCCGCAAAGCAGCCCGGTGTCCTGTCCAAGGTCGGGCTGGACACCTTCGTCGACCCACGGATCGGGGCTGGTCGGATGAACGCGATCACACCCGATGCCATTGTTCGAGTTCACGAGCTCGATGGTCAGGAGTGGCTGTTCTACGAGGCGCTGGTACCGAACGTCGCGATCATCCGAGCCACCACCGCCGACACCCACGGCAATCTCACCTTTGAAGAGGAGGCGTCTCCGCTCGGCGCACTCGATCTCGCTTATGCCGCTCACAACAACGGTGGTGTGGTCATCGCGCAGGTGAAGTATCTCGCCGAGGGCGGAAGCCTGGACCCGAGAGCAGTCCGTGTCCCAGGCGTCCTCGTCGATGCCCTCGTCCTCGCCCCGGAGCAGCTGCAGACCACGCACACGCAGTACGACCCCGCCCTGTCCGGTGAACTGCGGCGACCGCTGAGCACCATCGAGCCGGTACCGTTCACGCTCGAGAAGATCATGGCGCGCCGCGCGGCAGCCGAACTGCAGGCAGGCGAAATCGCGAATCTCGGCTTCGGTGTATCGGCGTTGGTGCCGCACGTCCTCGTCGAAGAGGGGCTAGCCGATGCCGTGTCCTGGGTGATCGAGCAGGGCCCGGTGGGTGGTGTCCCATTGCTCGATTTCGTCTTCGGAGTGGCGCAGAATCCCGACGCGATCATGCAGAGCTCGGATCAGTTCACCCTGCTCCAGGGCGGAGGGTTCGAGCACTCGTTGCTCTCGTTCCTCGAGATCGACCAACACGGCAACGTGAACGTGCACAGCTTGCCCAAGCGTCGGCACGTAACCGCAGGAGTCGGTGGCTTCGTCGACATAACGTCGTCGGCACCTTCGATCGTGTTCGTCGGGTCTTTCACAGCGGGGCGCCGCGACATCGCGATCGAGAACGGCCGCCTCGACATCCGTGCCGACGGCCCTCACACCAAGTTCGTGAAGGAAGTCGACTCCCCGACGTTCTCCGGCCAGCGTGCTCTTGCCAACGGTCAGAGGGTCCTCTACGTCACCGAACGCGCGGTGCTCGAGCTACGGCCGGAAGGCTTGACGGTCACCGAGATCGCCCCGGGCGTCGACTTGCAGCGCGACGTCCTGGATAGGTCGGAGTTCGAGCTACGCGTTGACCCGAACCTGAAAACGATGTGCGGCAAGCTGTTTTCGCCGAAGCTGCAGAATTTGCAACTCTCGCCGCTGCCCGAGCATCCACGGGTGCAGGCACTTCAACCATGACGAACCTCGCCAGGACCGAGAGCCCTCATATGAACTTCTCTGAACCATCCAGTGATGCCGGACGGATCACCGTCACTCATAGCCGTGACGGCCGCGTCGCGACCGTGCTGATCGATCGCCCCCGAAAACTGAATGCACTGACACTCGAACTGCTCAACGATCTCTACTCCGAGCTGCGGACCATCGATCACTCCGATGCTCAGGTCGTCCTGATCACCACAGCAGGGGAGAAGGCGTTCTGTGTCGGCGCGGACATCGCCCAGTTCTCGTGTTTCAGGCCCGCGCAAATGTGGAGACGCTGGATCAGGGAGGGGCACAGGGTCTTCAGCTACCTCGCGCAACTGCGGCAGCCTACGATCGCAGTCGTCGACGGCATCGCGGTCGGTGGCGGCCTCGAACTCGCGCTGGCCTGTGACCTGCGGATCGGCGCGAATACCGCTCGGCTGGGGCTGCCGGAAACCGGCCTAGGCACGGTCCCGGGCTGGGGAGGCACCGAACGCCTCACACAAGTTGTCGGGGCAGCCCGCGCCAAGGAGATGATATTCACGCGCCGCCAGGTGCCTTCCGCCACGGCGCTGGACTGGGGGCTACTGAACGCCGTTTCCGAGCGCAGCGCGCTCGCCGACACGGTCACAGAGTTCATCGATCGGATTCTCGAGGGCGCCCCCGCCGCAGTACAGGTCAGCAAACAACTCGTCGACGCTGCAGCCGCTGGCGCCCCCTCGGCCATCCTCGAGGCACTCGGCAGCGGATTCGCAGCTGGAACAGACGATTTCGCCGCCGGCGTCACCGCCTTCCGTAACAAGACCACGCCGACATTTACCGGCTCCTGAACTCCAGGATTGGCAGACCATGACTCTCGACTCTCCCCATCTGGGCGACGGCGTCAATGACACTCGGGCGACGGCCTCCGACCATCCCGAAGTAACGACCGCAGATCTTCGTAGGGCCGCATGGGGTGCCTCTGCCGGCAGCGCCCTCGAGTATTACGACTTCGCGCTCTACAGCCTCGCGTCGGCGTTGGTATTCGGCCCGCTGTTCTTCCCGAGCGACAACCCGTCAACCGGCTTGATCCTCAGCTTCGCCACCTACTTCATCGGCTTCGCGGTCCGCCCCTTGGGTGGCATCTTCTTCGGCCGCCTCGGTGACCGGATGGGTCGCAAGTTCGTGCTCTTGGCGACCATCATCCTGATGGGTGTTGCCAGCACCGGAATCGGTCTTCTGCCCACGTACCACGGCAGCGAAGGCGACTGGTACTCCGGCGGAGTGGGCATGCTGGCGCCGCTCTTGTTGATCGCATTGCGCATCTGCCAGGGCCTGGGCGCCGGCGCCGAGATGGCTGGAGCTTCGATCCTGATGACCGAATACGCCCCGAAGAACAGGCGTGGGTTCTTCGCCTCGCTGCCTTTCCTCGGAGTGCAGGTCGGAACCGTCGTTGCGGCCTTGGTCTACTTCCTCGTCTACTTCGGGGACGGCCAGGTCACCGACACCTGGCTCTGGCGGATTCCCTTCCTTGCCAGCGTCGTCATCCTTGGCGTGGCGATGTACCTGCGCGTCAATCTGAAGGACTCGCCCACGTTCAGAAAGCTGAAAGCAAAGCATCAGATCGACGAGCATCCCTTGCAGAACTTGCTCGAGCATTCACGCCCCTCGCTGCTGCGAGGAATCGGCCTACGGCTCGCCGAGAACGGCTCCTCGTCGATGTATCAGGCACTCGCGGTTGCCTACGTCACCAGCGCCGCTGTCGGTGTGACAGGCCCCATCGGCGCACTGTCCTTAGTCTTCGCCGCCACGCTGGGAGCCGTCGTCGTTCCGATCGCAGGCAGACTCTCCGACCGGTACGGACGAGTCAAGACATACCGCGCCTTCGCGTACTTCCAGCTCGTGTCAGCGTTCCCGATCTGGTGGGCGCTCTCGCAGGGCAGTGTCGTGCTGACAATTGTCGTGATCTCACTCGCCCTCGGAATCGGGACATGGGGAATGTTCGGCGCCCAAAGCGCTTTCCTCAGTGAACTCTTCGGATCCCAGCAACGCTATCTCGGCGTGTCTGTGGCCAGGGAGGTATCTGCCGTCCTGTCCGGCGGCCTCGCCCCACTGATCGGGGCATGGATCATCGCATTGGTAGTCGCCGCAGACGGCGGCGCCAGCGTTCCGGGTGCGGGCCTCGGCGCATGGGTCTTCATCGCCGGCTACCTGTGCATCCTCACCTTGATCACGATCGGAACCACCTACATCACGCCGGATCCGATCGACAGGAGCCTCGATGATCCGCGAGATGCGGTCACCGCATCGAAGGCCTGACGAAGAAGGGCGCCGGAACCTTCCGTGAGCACCTTCCAGGTGGCTGACCCGCCGAAGGGGAAGCAGAGCGATACGCTGTAAGCGGTTGCATCGTGATCTTGGAGTTTCAGGATCAGGGCTTAAGTGGGGTCGACAAGGAGGCGTGAGGTTGGACGAAGCGCGAACAACCTCCGGTACTCGTCGGCCGACGATTTCCATGGTTGCCAAGGCGGCCGGTGTGTCGACCGCAACTGTGTCCCGCGTGATGAGCGGGAATCCCGCCGTGAGCCCGGACTTGGCTGCACGGGTACATGCGGTTGCCGAGGAGATGGCGTACCGGCCAAGCGGGGCCGCGCGAGGTCTGGCTCTGGGATCCCTCCGAAACGTGGGAGTCATACTTCCCGACCTTGCGAACGCCTACTTCTTCGACACGGTGAAGCAGATGCACCATGCTGCACGCACCGACGGTTACCGGATGCTCGTTGCCGACTACTCCGGGACTGCGGATGACGAGTACTCGACCGCCGTCGACCTACTCGGTCAGGTCGACGGGTTGATACTGCTGTCCTCACGGATTCCGGTCTCCGGTCTGAAGGATTTAGCGGCGCAGTCGACTCCGGTCGTCCTGGTGAACAGGGTTGAGCTCGGAGTCGATCTGCCGATGGTCGCGGTCGACAACTTCACGGCGATGATGGAATTGTGTGGCCATCTGGCGCAACTGGGGCATCGTCGGGTTGTGTACGTCGCAGGCTCGGACCTGTCGTGGCAGAACCGCGAGCGATGGCGAGCCGTCGAGATGTCCAAAGTGCTTGGCATCGAATCGTTCAGGGTTGATTCGGATGGGACGATCGAGGGCGGCTTCAACGTTGCCGAGAGCGCGCTCGCTCAGGAGCCGACCGCCCTGATCTGCTTCAACGATCTGACCGCAGTCGGAGCGATCTCGAAGCTGCGCGAACTCGGGGTACGGGTGCCCGCGGATGTCTCGGTGACTGGATTCGACGACGTCGAGATCGCACGCCACATCGCCCCACCCTTGACCACCGTGCAGAGTCCGAAGGCTCAGCTCGGCGATCAAGCGTGGCGGCTGCTGCAGGAGGCGCTGCGGAATGAACCCGGTGCTTCCGCGCCGATGCTTGACGCGAAGGTCGTCATCCGGGATTCGACGGGCCCTGTCTCGACCGGCGTCTCGACAGGGACTGACTGATTCCGTTCAAATCGAAAGCAGGCCCTTGACTGCGCCGCGGATCGCGTCGTCCGGAGTCTCGGACCACCACCTACTGCTGAGCACCTCGACCTCCACCAGGCCGCGATAGCCAACCTCGGTACAGACGGTGACGAATCCCTGTAGATCGATGCAGCCTTCCCCGGGCATGCCGCGGGTGCTCAACTCGCCCTGGATGGGGGTGACCCAATCGGCGAGTTGAACCGAGAACAGATGGCGCGCTGCACGTCTGATCTCTTCGTGCATCCGTACATCCCACCAGACATGGTATGAATCGATGCCGACTCCAACCATGTCAGACGCGATCTTCTCGACGAGATCGTTCGCCTCGCCTATCGAGGTGATCGCCGAGCGGGTTGACGCCATCATCGGATGGAAGGGCTCGACGGCGAGGCGGACTCCTGCTTGTCGGGCGTACGGCTCTAGCTCGAGGATGCCGTCGTGGATCTGTTGCCGGGCGCCGGTCAGATCCGCGTTCGGGGGCCCGCACACAAGGTAGAGACAGTCCGCATCGAGGAAATGCGCCTGGTCGACGGCGGCGCGATTGTCGTCGAAACGTCGGCGACGAGACTGATCGTCGGGCTGAGGGAACATTCCCCCACGGCATACGCTGCTCACACGTAGACCCGAGTGCTTCAAACGGCGGCTCGCCGCAGCCAGATCCAGGTCTTCGAGGACGTCGCGCCACAGACCGACGCCGCGGAATCCCCACTTCTGGGCGAGGTCGGCCAGTTCGTTGAAGCCCGTTCCTTTCACAGTGGCGGAATTGAGGCTGCACCTCGTGAGATCCATGTCAGTCGATGCCGTGCACCGCAAAGTACGCCGACGCGCGATCGGCGGCGAGGTCAGGGTTGGGGAACAGGCCGAGTGCATCGGCTGCTCGGACTAGATCCGCAAGATGAAGCAGGCTTCGTCCGGTTTCGAAGCCGCCGATCATTCGAAAGTGGTTCTGCTTGCCTGTGAGGTAGGCGAGCCACGCGACACCGACCTTGTAGTACTGGGTGGGTGAGGTGAAGATCAGACGACTCAGGGACTCGGTGGGTCCCAAGACCGTCTTGAACCCACCAATGTCGCCGGCGTCGAGGCGGGCGAAGGCCGCGGATGCGAACGGTCCGATCGCGGCGAATGCACCCAGGAGGGCATCGCTGCTGTGGGTTCCGTCTCCGGCGATGAGGTCGACGTAGTTGTAGTCGTCACCTGTGAATACGCGGACTCCGGCCGGCATGCGCTCCCGTAGCGCAATCTCGAGAGACTGATCGAGAAGGGATACTTTGATTCCGCGGACCTTGTCGCGATGAGCGTCGAGGATCTCCACCACGGTGTCCATTGCGGCAGAGGGATCTTCGGCACCCCAATATCCGTCGAGGGCGGAATCGAACACGGTGCCCAGCCAGTGCAGAATCACCGGACGTCGCGCAGCCGACAGGACCGCGTCATACACCGTTCGATAGTCGTCTGGTCCTGCCGCAGCTCGGGCGAGGTGCCGGCTGGCCATCATGACGACATCACCCCCGCTGGATTCGATCGCATCGATCTGCTCGATGTATGCATCGCGGATCTCTGCGAGAGACGCCCGTTCGGTTTTGAGCTGATCCGTGCCGACACCGACGACGACCGTGCCACCGACGGACTTGGCTTCGGCGAGGGTGCGGACGGCGAGTTCCTTGGCGGCGGTCCAGTCCAGGCCCATGCCTCGCTGGGCGGTGTCCATGGATTCAGCGACACCAAGTCCGAGTGACCACAGATCGCGGCGCAACCGCAGCGTTCCCTCCCAGTCGATCTGATCCGAGACGTTCTCGCCCGAGGCCCGCAGTGGGTCGGCCACGACATGGGAGGCCGCGTAGACCTGGCGACTGGTCGGCGGGGTTGCCCGGACGTCGAGCTTCGCCGGCTCGCCGAGAACGAGGCGTGTGACCGTACGGTCCGCGGCGGGAAGAGATACGGATGGCATAAGACTTCCTGTAAGCGCTTTCTTGCTCCGTGGTTCTTCAGCCTATACTCTGACGAGCAGTGAAGCTATGCCCATGTCGGGGACCCACCTCTACGGGAAAGCACTTTCACAGGCAGTCATGAGTTGGCTCGTGCGAGGCCGAAGGGGGTCCAGTGAGTGCCACAGCACAGGCCTCGGTGTCCGGCCAGTTGGCAGAGCGGGTCGCACTGGTTACGGGTGGGGCCGGCGGGATCGGGTCATCGATCGCTCGAACGCTCGCTGCACACGGTGCGACCGTCATCGGTGTCGATGCAGATCCGAAGGTGACCGAGGTGATGAGTCGGCTCGGGGGTGCGGGACTGTGCGGGGACCTGACCGATCCGGACCTGAGTGCCTCCGCGGTCGACCTCGCGCTCGAGACCGCCGGTCGCCTGGACATCCTGGTCAATGCCGCGGGAATTCAACTGCGCACGGCAGCTGTCGATGTCGAGGACGATGGATGGCAGCGGTTGGTGGATGTGAATCTGTCGGCTGTGTACCGGCTGACCCGGCAGGCGATGAAGTCACTCATCGCAACACGGGGCAGCGTCGTCAACATCGCCTCGCTTTCGGCGGATCGAGCGGTGCCAGGCATCGTCCCCTACGGTGCAACCAAGGCCGCGCTGACCCAGCTGGGTAAGGGGCTTGCCGTTGAGCTCGGGCCGCAAGGGGTCCGAGTGAACACAATTGCCCCGGGCTACGTCGAAACGCCGATGACCGCTGAACTCCTCAGCCAACCAGGCATCCGAGCCGAGAAGCTGAGCCGAATCCCGCTGCAACGCTTTGCAGACGGCGACGACGTAGCCGATGTCGTGCTTTTCCTTGTCTCTGACGCTGCCCGCTATGTGACCGGTGTTGTGCTGCCTGTCGATGGGGGGTACTCGATCACGTGAGCGCCGCGGCGCTCATCCCGGAGTCCGGCTGAGCGGCGGCACTCACCCTGGGTCGTGCCCTCGCGGATCTCGGAATCGAACGCTCTGATCTGTTCGTGGCAACCAGGGTGTCGAGCGAAGACCAGGGGCGGTGGCATCGCGATGGCGCGGCCATTACCTTTGAAGTGAGGGCTCGATCGCGGGTGGCTACGCGAAGCGACCGGGCCCTCGCCGCAGGTGAGTGCAAGATGACCGCATTGGGCGTATTGGCGCTGGTAACGGGCGTGCTGCTGATCGTGATCGAGGCGCACGTGCCGACCTACGGTGCGCTCGGCGTGGTGGGGACCCTGCTCGCCGGGACCGGGACGTGGCTGCTATTCACCTCCGGTGGACTGGGGGTCGAGGTCGCGCTTCCGGTGGCGCTGGGTGTCGGCGCGGTCGGGCTGGGTGTGGTCGCGGTGACTGGCCGGAAGGTACTGAGCGCGCACCGAGAGCCCGTACAGACCGGACTTCAGTCGTTGGTCGGATCCGAGGCCACCGTCCGCCAGTGGAACGGTGACGAAGGTCAGGTCGAACTGGACGGCGAATTGTGGCGAGCTCAAATGGAATTCGGCTACACCGATACTCCGGGAGCGGGGGACGCCGTCGTCGTCGAGCACGTTCGAGGACTCACATTGAGCGTGCGTCGTCGCGAACCGTGGGAGCTGCCATGCTGACCACCATCGTTCTCGCCGTCATCGTCGTCGCGCTGCTCGCGGTCGTCGTGGGATCGTCCGCGATCCGGGTGCTGCGCGAGTACGAGCGGGGAGTGCTGTTCCGGCTCGGGCGGCTGATCGACCTGAAGGGTCCCGGCCTGGTACTGATGATCCCGGCGATCGACCGCATGGTCCGGGTGAGCCTACGAACCGTGACGTTGAATGTCCCGGTACAAGAGGTGATCACCCGGGACAACGTGCCGGTGAAGGTCACCGCCGTCGCATACTTCCGGGTGGTGGACGCGAACCGCGCAATCGTCAGCGTCGAGGACTACTACGCGGCGACGTCGCAGATCGCACAGACGACGCTGCGGTCGGTCCTCGGCAAGGCCGAGTTGGATTCGCTGCTTGCCGAGAGGGAGCGCCTCAACGAGGACCTGCAGAAGGTGATCGACCAGCAGACCGAGCCGTGGGGCGTGAAGGTTTCCACTGTCGAGATCAAGGACGTGGAGATCCCGCGGGACATGCAGCGGGCCATCGCACGGCAGGCGGAAGCCGAGCGGGAGCGTCGCGCCAAGATCATCAACGCGGAGGCCGAGTTCCAGGCCTCGGCGCGGCTCGCCGAGGCGGCGGACGTGATCAGCCGCAACCCCACGACGCTGCAGCTGCGATACCTGCAGACGCTGGGGGACCTGGGCGGGGAAAGCACGTCGACGGTGGTCTTCCCGGTCCCGATCGACTTGATGCGCCCGTTCCTGGCCGGTGGTGCCGTTTCGGAGTCGGCCACCGCTTCGGGCGAGGACGCGGAGGCCTCGGACACGCCCGCGCTGCCGGGGCGGAATGATATGCAGTCGCTCATCGCCAGCTGGATGTCGGCGCAGGCCGAGGCTCAGCGCGCCGACAAGTAACGGCTGCCCGGCGGGGGAACCGGCGTCCGGTTCGGTGCGTCGAACTAGTGTGGGCGTCATGAGGGGGAGACTTCAGGTGCGAGCTGCGCTGGGTGCGATGTGTTCGGTGGTGCTGTTGGCCGGGTGCGGCGGGGCGGTGTCGGGGGAGTCCGCTCCCGTGGGTCCGGCGCCGGCTGATCCGGTGTTCAGTCCGTGTGACGACATTCCCGACGACGCCATCCGGGAGGTCGGGATGGATCCGGCGACCGAGGAACGCGACATCATGGGCGTTCCTCAGCCGGGATGGAACATCTGCGGGTGGAACAACTCCACGCACTTCCTGTCCATCTTCTCGTCGACCCAAACGATGGACGAGGTACGACGGAACGATGACTTCGAAGACTTCGCCCCGGTCGATCTCGCAGGAAGGGAAGCCGTCTCATTTCGTGACGTGGCGGACCGGGAACGGACACGCTGCGATGTGGCGATGACATCGGGTGGGTTCGCGGTGATGGTGTCGATCTCGGAGTCAGGTCCCGAACCTGCCAATGAAGAGCCGTGCGATGCCGCGCTGCGCATCGCGCGAACCCTCGCCGATTACATCCCCGAGTGACAGGTGAAGAGAGGCTTCTGGTGGAAGGTCAAGGGTGGGGTGCTCTGGGGGTGGCGGTCGATGCGGGGGATCTCTACCTCGAACCTGGCGTGGCTCGGCGCTGTGCGCAGCGTTGCGCTGATCTTGCTTCAGAACTCCGGGGGTTGCGAGAAAGTGCATACCGGTTGCGCCGAGTCGATGGTTTCGGAGCGTTGCCGAGTGGGCTGGCTCTCAAGGCGAAGTTCGAGGGCAAAGCCGATGGCGGTGAGTATTCCCTCGTCCAAGCGCTATCCGATCACATCGACGAGGTAGAGCAAATGCAAGCTCTGTTCGAGAAGATCGACGCCCGCTACTCCGCCACCGACGACGGCACCGCGTCGAAGTTCGGGGTCATCGAGCACGGATGACGTGGGGTCCGCGCAGGTGTGCGGTTCACCCACTCTGCCTAGTTCGACGACCGTCCGACGGGGATCGTCGAGCCGAGGTTGGCGGTGTCGTGGCCGCACACGCGATGTTGTCACCGCAGCTCCGCGTCCGCTCGCAAAGGAGTCGTCGTCAGTGTCGCAGTCGAGCGCGCTACCGAACTTGACTGCGAAATGTTCTCCGCGGCGAGGAGCTGCAGAAGGTTATCGACCACCAGACCGAGCGGCGGGGTGTGAAGGTGTCCACAGTCGATATCACAGACGTTGAGATCCCGCGGGACATGTAGCGGGCCATCGCCCGGCAGGCGGAGGACGAGCGGGAGCGTCGCGCCGCGATCATTAACGCGGAGGCCGAGTTCCAGGCGTCGGCGCGGCTCGCCGAGGCGGCGGACGTGATCAGCCGCAACCCCACGACGCTGGAGCTGCGGCCCAGCGGACGACAGGCAACGGCTGCCCGGCGGGGGAACCGGCGTCCGGTTCGGTGCGTCGAACTAGTGTGGGCGTCGTGAGGGGGAGACTTCAGGTGCGAGCTGTGCTGGGTGCCGTTTGTTCGGTGGTGCTGTTGGCCGGGTGCGGCGGGGCGGTGTCGGGGGAGTCCGCTCCCGCGGGTCCGGCGCCGGGGGATCCGGTGTTCAGTCCGTGTGACGACATTCCGGATGACGCCATCCGGGAGGTCGGGATGGATCCGGCGACCAAGTCGCGGGACATTCTCGATGTGCATCAGCCCGGCTGGAACATCTGCGGCTGGAACAGTGATCAATACTCGCTCAGCGTGTTCTCGACCGTCTACACGTTCGACGACTTGAGGAACAACAGTGAGTACGAGGACTTCGAAGCCATTCAGGCGGGCGACCGTGATGCCCTTGCGTTCCGGAGCACGGCTTACCCCGCCTCGCAACGGAGCTACCTCGCGTTGCGATCCGCGGAGGGGATGGTGATGGTGGTAGTTACCGACTGGGACGAGGATCCGGCGAAACAAGCTCCGGCGCGTGTCGTGCTCGAGGCGACGCGCACACTGTTGCCGCACCTTCCGCAGTAGGCGAGGAACCAGGGGGAAGCATGGCGAGCGGAAGTATCGGTACATGGAGTCGGCTGGGCCGCAGTGTCGAAGCGGGCGAGCTGTACCTCGAGCCGGGGACGGCCCGTGCGTGTGCGGAACGCTGTTCTGCGCTCATCGCAGAGCTCCGTTCGCTCCGTGATCGCGCAGCCGAACTGGGAGTGGTCGACGGGTTCGGGATTCTGCAGAGCGGGCAGGCGCTTGCCGAGAAGTTCGGGAAGAAGGCTGTGGGCGGCGAGTATTCGCTGGTGCAAGCTCTCTCGGATCACATTGACGAAGTGGAGGGAATGCAAGCCCTGTTCGAGAAGATCGAAGCCCGGTACTCCGCCACCGACGACGACACTGCGTCGAAGTTCGGGGTTATCGAACACGGGTGACTCGAGGTCCGCGCAGGTGTAGTAGTCCACCAGGTCTGTTCAGTTCAACAGTGTCCTAATGGAATTGCCGCGCCCAGGTGTGAACCGCAGCCACGGTCAGCCGGTGACGAGCTCCAGCAGGTGCCGCCCAGTGACCGGACCCTCAGCTAGCTCGGAGAGGACCGACGTCCACACCTGCAGCCGCGGACCGTTGTAGGCGACCGTGACGTAGAGACCGAACCCGTGGATCGTGATCGCGATGCCGCCGCCCGGACGTCATCGAGCAATCCTGCAACGCGGCTGTCTAGCCTCGACGGCAAGAGACGGTTCGATTCAAGGTCCGGCGCGGATCCGGCATTGGCAGCCTGCAGGAAGGGTCCTTCGGTGCGCTTTTGCGAGGCGAGAGGACAGTTTGTGGCCGTAGTGATGGGGGCGAGCGAAGACGCTCGACTGAGGCAGGAAGCGATGCGGTTTCTCACCATCCGCACCAACGACGGGGTCGACTCGATTACCCGCGAGGAGTTGCTCGATTTCACTTTTGACGGCGAGATGTTCCGCTTGGTCGATCCGACGCGCGGGATCCGTAAACCCAAGGAGTTGAGCTCCGCCCTGTCGATCATGACGACTTACCGTGCGGAGGGCTCGGAGCGACCGTACGAGGATGAGGTCGGGGGCGACGGATTCCTGCGGTAAAAGTGGTCCGGGACGGACCCCGACAACATGGACAACCGCGGATTGCGGGCCGCAATGCTTCGACAGGTCCCGTTGATCTGGTTTTACGGGGTGGGGGTGGGCGTCGGCCGCTATCAGCCGATCTACCCGGTCTACCTAGTCGACGAGGAACCCGACAAGCACCAGTTCGTCGTCGCGATTGACGAAGCACGCGACCTGCACCGCCCAGATTCGCCGGTCGAAGAGACACTGCGACGGTATGTCGTCGCCGAGACCAAACGCCGCCTCCATCAGCCCGTCTTCCGCGCGACGGTGATGAGAGCATACGACACCCGCTGCGCGGTCTGCGCGCTTGGACATGGCTCGCTCCTCGATGCTGCACACATCGTCTCCGACGGGCACGAAGCGGGTATCGCGTCGGTACGGAACGGTCTGGCGCTGTGCAAGATTCACCACGCTGCGTACGACGTGAGGATCCTCGGGATCAGGCCGGACTATGTGGTCGAGATCCGCGAGGATCTACTCGTCGAGATCGATGGCCCGATGCTCGAACATGGGCTCAAGGAGCGGCATGGCCAGCGACTGATGGTCGTGCCTCAGAAGTCATCGGAGCGGCCTGATCAAGAGTTGCTGGATATCAGTTATCGCGAGTTCCGATCCGTGGGATAGTTCGATTCCTGGGAGTCCCACCTATAGGTTCGGACGCTTGTGCGTCAACGTGATCGACTAGCGACGCGGGCTCTTTCGCTTGCCCATTCCAGGGCCGTCGCACTTCCTGCAGGCCGACCAGACTCCGGCGCGAGGTCCGCCCGTTGCCTCTTCCCGGACAAGCAGGCGTCCGCAGGCACACGTTTCGGCGAAGTCGCCACTGCCGGGTGAGTGAGCAGTCTTCCGGCGCAGCAGCGCACGACGGACGGCTCTAGCGAGCTGGGAATTTGCGGTGCGCAGCACCCTACCCGGGTCCTCGGAGAGAAGCGGGCTAGAGGCTGTCCACAGTGCGTCGCCGACAACTGCCGTCGATTCGCGGACTGGGCTACACGGCCGGAGGCACACCGACGAGTACCGCAGCGGGGCCAAGACGTCAGGCAGATCACCGCCTCCGGACGGGGGGTACCAGATCGACACCGGAACCTCGCCTGCAACGTCGGCGAGCGCGGCAACGATGGGACGTGCGGTCCTCGGGTCGAGGTCACCGGACCAGATGTCTATCGCTTCTCTCGCTGCCCCGATGTCGGAAATCAGCCGCTCCAGGCCTGGCTCCTGAGTGGTCGGCGAGCCGGGTAGAGCAACAACGTCTTTCCATCGCAAGAACTCCGCTTCGGCTAGCGCTGCCGCTGTGAACTTGTGCACGGCGTCGACTGTGGTCCTGGCGCGGTGGATACGGCCGAGATCAGCGACGAGAATTAGCTGATCGCGGGCGCGGCTGGCAGCCACGTTGATCAGCCGGGCGCCGTCACTGCCTGAGTGGCCGCGCTCGAACCACTGGTGGAGCTTCATCCCGCCTCCAGTGGTGTCGACGGCGTCGAACAAGACGACGTTGGCCTCACCGCCTTGGAAGCGGTGCACTGTCGACGCTGCATGCCTTGTATTGGACGGGTCCAGAAGTGAGTCGAGTAGCGTGGCTTGGCTTCCGAAGGGGCTGATGAGGGCTGCTGTGGCATCTTCATGGAACGTCGTCACCAGGGCTGCAACGAGCTGCGCGTGCATGGGGTTGTAGCGGGAGTGCAGTCCGTGTTTTCGCGCCGCCCTGGGGGAGAGCGCGGAGCTGTCGAGCACCACGATCGGCGCGTCGCTGAGCGCGGATGTGGCGCGGTGCCGTCGGAGCACCGATTCGGCGGTTGCGAGCCGGCGCTCGGGATAAAAGCCGTCACTGACGGACTCCGCAATCCTCAGGTGCATCCGATGTTGGACGTCGAGGACCGCAAGGTTGGGCAGCGGACTCCCGGCTCGCACTGCTGCGTCGATTTCGGCACTCTCGAACGAGCTGCGGCGCAGCCACAGCCTGGTGTGTGGCTCATCGGATCTCGAGACCGGCGGGAGCTGGCGGAAGTCGCCCGCGATGACGGTGTGTCCTCTGCCGAGGCCCGCGACGAGCATCGTCATCGCCGTGGAGACCATGCTTGCCTCGTCGATGATGACGACGTCGAAGACCGCGTCGGCGAGGGTGTCGAGTACCGCCTGGTGGGTGGTGGCGGCGACGAGCTGGGCCTCACGACAGACCTTCCGGCGTACGTCGGACAAGATCTCGCCGAGCCTCTTCGACATCTCACGGTTTCGCGCGATCTGGGCCTCGATAGCCCGCACTCGGTTGTCGTCGGTGGGCGCAACTGCGTCCTTGGCCGCGGTGAATTTGCGGAGTTCCTGTCGTAGCTCGCGGGTTTCGTTCTCGAGTTCGACGCGTCGTGCGGCGACGGATTCGCCACGCATGGCAGTGACCTCGTCCGTCAGTACCGGGACCGGACGTCCGGTGAGCGCGTCGGTGGCCGGCTCTCCGACCCGAACCACGTCACCGATTTCGAAGCCGCTGGCGTGGTTGAGGAAGCCGGCAAGGGCAACGTCCACAGCTGCGTTCGTCGGGGCGGTGAGGAGCACGCGTTTTCCCTTGGCCAGGAGTTCGCGGATCAGGACCGACAGGGTGGTGGTCTTGCCTGTGCCGGGTGGTCCCCACAGCCAGGTGAGGCCGTCGCCGAGGCCCTGACACACAGCATTGCGTTGGGCCCTGTTCAGTTCAGGCAGCGCGGGTGGGTCGGAGACAGGCGCGCCGGCTCCCCGCCCGGGCAATACCACGTCGAGTGCAGCGATTGTGTCGAACTGGCCCACGTCGACGAGCAACTGTCTGAGGCGTTCTAGCTGACGGCCGAGGAGCCATGACAGGTCGCAGCGCAGCGTCGCAGATTCGAGGTCTGGACAGCTGTTCGACACCGACAGGCTGATTTCCGTGCCATAGACGGCCACGACCTCGACCTCGTACTTATCGAACTGGGTGATCAGCGTTGCAGTCTGGCCTTCGCTTGTAGGTGCATCGCCTTGCATCTCGAATCGCATCACCTTGCGGGCCTCTGTCACGACGACGGACGTTCCCCGAGTCAAGGCGACGTCGTGAGTAGACCTGGTTCGGGTCACCTCGTTGTGCTCCGACGCGAGAGCCTTGGCCGCCTCGGTGGCCATTTTCTGCCATTCGGGGTCGAGGGGGGCGGTCCACTCGTCTGCACGCTCGTCGTTGAGATTGGCGGATGCGCGAAGTCGGGCGAGTTCGCGCTGGTCGCTGCGTGTCAGTGACCTCGATCCCTTTCCCGCTTCGTGTACCCGCGCCGGGTTGCCGTCGGGCTCGGCGCCGGACCGCGGAGATGCCCACCCAGTGGGTACCCACCTGGTTTGCGTCGAATCGAGAACGGCGAGTGCGTGTTCGTGGCACGCGAAGTAGATGTCGGTGTCATCGATTCTGCGCAACCCCGCTTGCTCGAGCCGAGCGCGAAGGGCCGAACTGTCGATCGGCCCGTCCGAGAAGATCGTCTTGAGGGCACCTACGAGCCGGGACGGGTAGCTGCTCATGTGGTCAGCCTTTCGACGAGCATGGAGGGCCAGTGACGCCCACCGGGTGTCTACCAGACAGGTACGGCAGGGACGATGGCAGCCCACCGATCAACGAAGCGAAGGCTGTGGCGGACTGCTCACTAGGTGAAGCCGCGACCCACGTATGGTCGACTCGCTCAATCACACGCCGCCGCACGAGCACTGCGGCGTCGTGCCAACGGAGTGCGAGGCGCTCTACTTGTCGCCCCAGGGCTCATCCCGTTGTCGACTCCTCGAGTCGGTCGGCTGCGGACCCGCCGAGGTGGCTCACCACGACGCCGGTGGATTCTGTCGGTGGCATCTGCAATGGTTGCCGACAGCCAAGGCGCCGCGCGCCTCAATGGGGATAGAGAACCAGGCCTATAGGATCGGTGCCGCCATGATGATTTACCTCGACCACAATGCATCAACGCCGGTCGACCCGCGGGTGGCGACGACCATTGTCGAAGCTTCGTCGGAGTTCGCGAACCCGGCGAGCGTCCAGCACAGGAGCGGTCAGGCTGCCGCCGAGGTAGTCGAAGAGGCGCGGAACCATGTTGCGGATCTAGCCGGTAGGCCTGCACGGGATGTCGTGCTGACCAGCGGTGCGAGCGAGGCAGCAAACCTTGGAATTATCGGCGCGGCACTGGGAGGCGCTCCAGTGAGGCCGAACATTGTGGTAGCGGCCACTGAGCACAAGGCCATTCTTTCAGCTGCGGATGTGGCCGCCAAACTGACCGGCGGGGAAGTAAGGCGCGCTCGCGTCGAGCGGTCCGGGTTGGTGGACCTCTCGCACCTCGCAGAGCTGATAGACGACACGGTCTCAGTTGTTGCCCTGATGGCCGCGAACAACGAGACCGGGGTTCTGGCGCCCTCGAGAGCGGCCGCCGAGCTGGCTCGACATCGCGGCGCACTTCTCTTCACGGACGTAACCCAGCTTGCTGGCAAGGGCGACATGGCGAATGTCGTCGATTGCTCGGACCTTCTGGTCTGTAGTAGCCACAAGATTTACGGGCCCAAAGGTGCGGGCGCCCTGATCGCATCCCGACACATCCAGCGACGACTAGTCCCAATCTTTCCCGGCGGTGGACAAGAGTTTGAACTGCGGGGCGGCACGCAGAATACGCCGGCGCTAGCGGGGTTCGGTCGAGCGGCTCAGTTGGCAGCGAAAGAACAGCCCGCTGACGCCCAGAGGCTGGCACACCTTACGGACGAGTTGTTGACCGGACTGCGTTTACGTCTCAGTGATGTGGAAGTGAACGGGATTGAAGCCGAACGGCTAACTAACACCTTGAGCCTGCGGTTTCGCGGCGCAGACGCTGAAGCCGTGATGACCTCGATGCCAGGTGTTGCCGTTTCTTCCGGCAGCGCATGCCAGTCCGCAACACCCACGCAGTCCCATGTGCTGCTCGCAATGGGTCTGACTCACCAGGCGGCCTCCGAGACCCTGAGGATCTCGCTTGGACGCCCAACAACGCTCGACGAAATTGAGCATGCGACTGATGAGATTGCATCAGCGGTTGTGCGTGTTCGCGAGCTGACAACGCGATCGGAAGGCTGATCCATGACACTCGAACAATCCGCAGTTCCGACGTTCGCGAACCATCAAACATTCCATCCACGCTTTGGATGGATCAAGAAGGGCTACGACGCAGCCGTTGGAAATCCCAACGCCTTCAATCTGCCTGAGGCTCCAGTCCAACTTGGTGTCGGAAAGAACATGGTCGATGCAATACGGTTTTGGTCCACGGCGACCAGGGTCGTCACACGGAAGCCTCATCCAGAAAGATCGCGTGTGTCCGTCTCAGTGCCCACACAATTCGGTCGGGCCTTCCTGGACGAAGAATGTGGGCTAGACCCATACATGGAAGATCCGAGCACGCTGTGGATTCTACACTGGCAGGCCATAGCTGCCGAAACCATGCTGCCGATATGGCGATTGACATTCAACGACTTCAGTGCAGTCGAGTTCACTGAGGATGAGTTGCTGCAGTACTGTGTTGACGAAATAGCGGCCACGACGTGGCAACAGCCCAAGGAATCAAGCATCCGAAAGGATGTTGACTGCCTTCTCCGTATGTACACACGACGAGAAACGCGCGGGCGGCAAACCCTGGACGACGTACTGGATTCGCCATTCCGCGAATTGCAGATTATTCAGCCATCTCCCGGCTCCAGAAACAGCTACCGATTCGTTCGCGGCGAGAAGCGGAGCCTGCCGGCGGCCGCGATCACATACGCATGCCTCGACTACATGAGCCGTGACGCTGGTGGAAGTAACACCATCTCGATTGATCGACTTGCCGTCGATCCCGGTTCGCCCGGTCGGATCATGAAACTGACTGCGGAGGACATCGTCGGCGCGATCGAGCAGTCGGAACAGGAAGTGTCCGGGATCAAGATTGCGCGACCAGCCGGAGCGCAACAGTTGACTGTCGACCCGCATCCAATCGAGGTTGCTCGTGAGGTGATGTTTGAACATCACAGAAAACGACGCTCGGACCTCTGGGGAGCCGAGAACATCGTAGTTGCGGGGCCGGCCGCAAGACAGGCCTACCCCGACGATTCACCGGAACGGGCAGTCAAGAAGGCGCAGACAAAGAAGACCCGAAGAAGTTCCGCGAAGGGAACCGCAGCATGAGTGCACTCTCACGATACGTACATCCCCGTCCGCGGTTCAGTCGGTCAGCAAACGTGGAACGCGACCATGGTGCACACGCAGTCGAAGGGTATGTTCCGACTGGGCGTGCAATCGACGTCGTCGGGAGAATCGGGCGTGGGCTTGCCGATTCTGCTGCTGGACGCACATTTTCGATCACAGGACCGCACGGTGGAGGCAAGTCATCCCTGGCCGTGTTTCTTGACGCGCTGCTGTCTCCAGACAGCGCGCCCGAGTTCGCTGAATCTCACGCAATTCTGCGCATGGTCGACGAGAGCATAGACACTCTGATTCTCCAGGGATTGCGAAGTCTGGGAATTCAGGGAGAAGGAATGATTCGGGCCTTCGCAACAGCGAAGACTGAACCTGTTTCGTCCACGATTGCGCGCGCGCTACATTCCGGTGCTGCGCGCACCTTCGGACCTACGCAGACCATCGTCCCCAACACTTTCGGTGACAGTGAAGCTAGTCGAACACTGACGACGGACAACATTCGGGACACCATCAAACGGATGTGTGCAACTCGTCCGATGATTCTGATCATCGACGAGTTCGGAAAGAATCTCGAAGCTTTCGCCGAATCCGGTCACCTAGGTGATCCGTATCTCTTGCAAGAACTAGCAGAACTAACTCAGGGCGACGATGCGCTTCCATTGGT
This sequence comes from Rhodococcus spongiicola, assembly GCF_004011835.1. GTDB lineage: Bacteria > Actinomycetota > Actinomycetes > Mycobacteriales > Mycobacteriaceae > Prescottella > Prescottella spongiicola. The sequence continues at coordinate 107,059 of NZ_RKLN01000001.1, read as the reverse complement.
GATAATCACCATGCAACACTTGTCATTTGACGAGTACGTCCAGGAGACATCTGCAGCGCGCAGACGCGAATGGTCAAAGGTGCAAGGGCGTTTCCAGGACATCCCTTACGTCGAAACACCTTCTCAGTCTCGCCGTTTGATCGTTGGTAGTTTAGAGCGTACGACGCCGAAACTCGATAAAGCCGCGGACAAATGGATCACAGCCAACTCGACGACATTCGAGCACCTTGGTCTGCGTGATCTCGTAGAGGACGCGCGGGATGCCATTCCGCTGCACCCTCTCACACTTGCGGTTCTTCCCGATCTCTGCACGCGCTACGGCCAGAACGAACGAACATTGTTCTCCTTCATGGCGGGTACGGAACCCCTCGCCGTGCCGGCATTTCTCGACAGTTCCGAATGGAATCCGTCACAACCGGTACCGCTTCTCGGGCTTGACCGGGTCTATGACTACTTTCTCGATTCCGCCGGAAGCATGATCGGGGTCTCCGAGACCGCGAGTCGCTGGATGGAGATCGAAACACGCATCAGGGACACCGTCGGCCTCACTTCTGCGGAGCTTCGCGCCCTCAAATCTATCGGGGTCCTGAATCTAGTTTCGAGCGGTGGGAGCGTACGAGCGTCACGCCCCATGCTCGAATTCGCGCTTCTTACAGGACAAGACGGCTCAAGCACCCTCGATGAGGTCGGCACTGTGCTGACCTCACTCGAGGACAGGGGGCTGATCGTCTACCGGACCTTCTCTGACGAGTACCGAGTTTGGCAAGGATCTGACTACGACCTTCGGCGCGCTATTGCCGGCGCCAAGAGGCAATGTGCAACGAAGGATCTCGCAACGCTGCTGAATGAGGTGACACCGTTGGAACCGGCTGTGGCTGGCCGTCACAGCCAACGGAACGGCGTACTGCGAATATTCGAACAAAAGTTCAGCAACCTAACGCCGGCGGACTTTCAAGCGCCGGACGCGGCCTGGGACGGTGCGGTTCTATACGCGACCGCCCACCCTTCGGAGGAGCTTCTGGAGCTCGCTTCTGGTGGGAAGCCGATCGTGGTGATTACTCCGAACGATCTTGCTGCCGTTGAGGAGGCAGCGCTGGAGGCGGCCGCATTGCAGCTCGCGCTCCACTCCGCGGAGGACGAGAATGTCGATTGGGTGGCGAAGCGCGAGCTTGCTGAGCGAACGGCGGCCGCGCAGCAACAGCTGCGCAGCTTGGTCGGTAGTGCCTGGAATTCACGTGCGAGTTGGGTACTCGCGGGCTACGACGGAGAGTTGGCACCCAAGACCGGTCTGTCCGCCGTGTTGTCAGAAGTCTCAGATCGCGCCTACACCGATACTCCCCGTGTATCCAACGAGATGATCGCCAGGCGCGAACTCACAAGCCAGGGAGCCAAGGCTCGTAGGGTGCTCATGGAAGCGATGCTGGCTAAGGGGGGCGAGCAGTCCTTCGGCATCGAGGGGTATGGGCCCGAACGGGCTATCTATGACGCACTATTCCGTTCGACGGGGATGCACCGTGAAAGCTCAGAAGGTGTCTGGGAAATTCAGGCCCCATCGGACACACAGTGGAAGGCAGTGTGGCAGACGATCGATTCCGTGTTCAAGGATGCCAGGACCACCAGAACGAATCTGCTTGAAGTCACGAGGCGCCTCACTGAGCCCCCTATCGGCTTGAAGGAAGGCGTGATCCCGCTCCTCGTCGCGACAAACCTCGTCGTCAACGCTAACGAGATCGCCCTGTACGAGCACGGAAGCCTCGTCCTGTCGCTCGACGATGCCGTCGCCGAGAGGCTTACCCGCAACCCTGTCCACTTCACGGTCCGAAACACCGGAACCGACAGTGGAAGTCGCCGAATCGTCGTGAATGCACTCATCGCCCGGCTCAAGATCAAGGCGGGCTCGCAACAGCCAACCTTTCTCAATGTCGCAACTGCGCTCTTCCGGGAGCTACGGCTGTTGCCCCCGTACGCGCAGAAGACGAAGAGTGCGATTTCGGCGGACGCACTCGAAGTACGTAGTGCGTTTCACGCAGCTTCCGAGCCGGATGTACTTGTCTTCGAGACGCTCCCACAGGTCTTGGGGATGAAGCCGTTTCCGGCCATCGGGAACGGCAACCAGGTCGACGCCGGCAAATACGCAGACCGGCTCGCGGAGGTCATCCTCGAGCTGAAGGGCGCGTATGACGCACTTCTCGACGACATCAAGTCTCACCTGATCGACGCGACGGCGCTCACCGGGACTGTATCCGAATTGACCCTGTCCGAAACTCGCAAGCTCCTCGCGGGGCAGGCAGCCAACCTGGACGGTGGAATACTCGAGCCCCGGCTCAAGGCGTTTGTCGGTGCCCTCGCAAGGCCCCTGGAGGATCGGGCTTGGCTGGAAAACGTGGCAATGGTCGTCTCGGAAGGCCACGCTCCACGGGTCTGGAACGACGATATGGCCAACCGTTTCTCTCTCAGGATTTCTGAAGTTGGCGGAACGATGCGCAGAGTCCAGGCAGTGTTGTACGACCGCCGTGCGGCTGATGCTGAGCCCGACGGCTTCGCCATCAGCCGGATGACCCTTACCCATCCAGACGGTACCGAGCGCACCGAGCTGCTCTCCATCACTGAGCGGCAGAGGGAATCGATTGACGCTCACTTCGAGCCGCTCCTCGCGCAACTCGGTGAGGTGTGGGGTTCACGGACGAAAGCTTGTCGGATGCTCATGGCAAGGTTGGCGTTGGAAGAGACAGACACATCTTCTGCATTGCACGGCGAGCACAGGAAGGACATCCACCATGGCTGATTCGGTACGACACATCTGTGGTATCAGCGGAGGAAAGGACTCGAGTGCCCTCGCTGTATACATGCGTGACCGGGTCCCGGAGATGGAGTACTTCTTCTGCGACACCGGTGCTGAACTTCCCGAGACCTATGCGTACCTCGACCGCCTCGAAACGGCGCTGGGCAAGCCGATCGCCCGACTGAACCCCAAGAAGGGATTTGATCACTGGTTCGACGTGTACCGCGGAACGCTGCCGTCACCCCAGATGCGCTGGTGCACAGCAAAGATGAAGATCGAACCACTCGAGGAGTGGATCGGCGAGGACGCCGCCGTCTCTTATGTAGCGATACGGGCTGATGAGGCCACTCGCAAGGGGTATGTGAGCACAAAGCCGAACATTCGTACGGTCTTTCCGTTCGTAGAAGACGATATCGATCATGACGGGGTCCTTCGGCTTCTCGATGAGGCCGGAATCGGTCTTCCGAAGTACTACGAGTGGCGGACACGTTCAGGATGCTATTTCTGCTTCTACCAACGGAAAGCAGAATGGGTTGGCCTGGCCGAGAAGCATCCAGAGCTATTCAACAGGGCGATCGCTATCGAATCGAAGGTCAGGCAGGACGCCGGCGCCGATGGTGACGCATCATTCGGTCAGTATGCGATGAAGGGGAGGCAGTACACGTGGTCGGGCGGGGAGTCGCTGCCCGACTTGATCGCGCGGCGTGAAGAGATCCTCGAACGGCACGCCAAAGCAATGGATAGCGCGTCCAAGCGGAAGAAGAACAAGCCGGTGTGGGATGTCCTGGGCGATGCCCTCGACGATGACGACGATTCAGCGCAATGCTCGGTGTGCGCTCTCTAGTTTGGATCCCAGTCCCGACCAATTGACTTTTCATCTCAACAGAGGGGGGAATGCCTGTGACTGGCAAAGTCACAAACCTGTTGTCGCACTTAGGGTGCTCGTACTCGATGGGCAGCCAAGGGGCAGCAAGTGCTCGATGAACGGCTGAACTTCAACACGCTCATGGCTCGTGCGGACGAAGAGACGCTACGCGACCTAGTGGGGCCAGATGTTACTCGGTTGCTCATTCGTTTGGACCCTGATCTTGCCAAACCGAGCAAGCTCCGTGAGCTGTTGAAATTGCAGCGGACCCCGAGTGACCTCATCAGAGACCCGAAAGCCCGGACTGCCCTGTTCCGAATGCTCTCACCGAATCAGGCGGAGGCGCTGGTCAAGGGGCTGGGTCTCGGCTCGAGAAATGGTTCCAGGGATCCGTACGAACTCCTTACATCCTTGAAGCTTCGCAAGGGATCTACTCAAGAAGCGAAGCTCCACCGCTTGCTTGGCGTCTCCGTCGATGAGGAAGTCAGCCGGAACGAGATACTTCCCGACAAGCCGGCAGAACCGCGATACCCCCTGTTCCATCACCAAAGAGTAGCGACGTCTGAGGTGGTCGACGCCCTGCGTGATGGGCCCGGCCGCGCCATACTTCATATGCCCACGGGTTCTGGCAAGACTCGAACAGCTATGAACGTCGTTTGCGACTACTTGCGGGCAGGCGAACCACGCATGGCCGTGTGGTTGGCCTACAGCGAAGAACTCTGTGAGCAGGCAGCTTCGGAGTTCGAGCGCGCCTGGGGTGCGCTTGGGAATCGCACGTTGAAGGTCTTCCGGTTCTGGGGTTCCAACCCTATTGAGATCGATAACGCTCGAGATGGTCTCGTCGTGTGCGGTCTAGACAAGATGTACAACTCGATTCGATCGAACTACCAGACGTGGTCCCGACTAGCGGACAGGTCTCGCCTTGTGATCATTGATGAGGCACACCAAGCTCTGGCGCCGACCTACAAGGACGTTCTCGAACTGCTTGTGGATAGACATGCTGAAACGTGCCTACTCGGGCTCACAGCCACGCCGGGTCGAACGTGGAACGATCTGGACGAAGATCGAAAGCTGTCGAACTTCTTCGCTAACAAGAAGGTGACCCTGAAGGTAGCGGACTACGCCAATCCGGTCGATTACCTGATCGACGAGGGCTACCTCGCCAGAACCGAGTACGAATCCCTTACCTATTCAGGTGATGTGAATGTCGGCCCCAAAGACTTCCGACAGATTGAGCAGGCAACTGATATTCCCACAGAGGTTCTCGAACAACTAGCTGGGGACGACACCCGAAACCTGTTGATCGTTACTCGCGTGGAGAGCTTGATCCGGACCCATAGCCGTGTCATTGTCTTCGCCACCACCGCGCAGCATTCGAATATCCTGGCTACCGTGCTGGCTGCCCGTGGGATACGGGCGTCGTCAGTGACGAGCAAAACGTCGCCTTCCGAACGACAACGTCTGATAGCAGCCTTCCGGTCCGACGCCGAGGAGCCGCAGGTTCTTTGCAACTACGGTGTGCTCACAACGGGATTCGATGCTCCTCGAACCAGCGCTGCGATCATTGCGCGACCAACAAAGTCTCTCGTGCTGTACAGCCAGATGGTTGGTCGGGCGACACGCGGGGTGCAAGCTGGGGGTAATAAAGAGGCCCTTGTGGTTACAATCGTCGACACCTCGCTGCCGGGTTTCGGCGGTATGTCCGAAGCCTTTACGAACTGGGAAGATGTGTGGGATGCCTAAAAAATCCGATTTCGATCTGGTGCCAACAAGTCTCGCAATTGCAGCCATGCGAGACAACGGGTACAAGAACACGGCGTATGCAGTCGCCGAGTTGATTGACAACGCTATACAAGCGGGCGCCCGCCACGTGCAGCTCCTCGCAGGTGAAGAACTTGAGCTTGTTCAAAAGCGGCATGTGCCGCGCATCAAGGAAGTCGGAGTGCTTGATGACGGCTCTGGCATGGACGCCGAAACCTTGCGGATGGCGCTGCAGTTCGGCAACGGGACCCGTCTCGACGATCGTTCCGGCATCGGCCGCTTCGGAATGGGCCTGCCGAGCGCGTCCATCTCCCAGGCTCGTCGCGTTGAAGTCTGGTCTTGGACCGACTCTCCTGACCGTGCGAACTACACCTTCATCGATCTCGACGAGATCGAAAAGGGGTCCAGCTCTACAGTTCCGTTGCCCGTGGTTGATCCGGTCCCGCAGGGTTGGCGTGATTTGGCCGAGTCCGTCGGATCTTCGGGCACGCTGGTCGTCTGGTCGAAACTCGACCGAATGCAGTGGCGGAGGGCGTCGACAATCATCGATCGGTCCGAAGACATCATCGGGCGCATGTACAGGCGCTACCTTCACGAAGGTGAGGTAACTATCCGTCTCGCCGAGTTCGATATTGGGGATAGGTCGCAGGCCACGAAGGCAAGGCCTGCTCGGGTCAATGACCCCCTGTACCTTATGGCTCCGTCGAGCACTCCCGCCCCCTACGACAACGACCCGATGTTCGAGCCCGATGGTGATGAAGAGACCTGGGAAATCGAGCGGAAGATCGAGGGGCCGGACGGTGGGATGCACACCGTGACGACGCGTTTCACCGTCGCGAAGAGTGGGGCGAGAAGGCCCAACAACGCAGGAGCGCTGCCCTACGGCAAGCACGCTGGGCGGAACGTTGGGGTGAGTCTCATGCGCGCTGGGCGCGAGCTGGATCTCGATCAGTCCTTGGTAATCGGCTACGACCCGAGGGAACGATGGTGGGGTGTCGAAGTCGACTTCCCGCCCGCGCTGGACGAGGTGTTCGGTGTTACCAACAACAAGCAGTCGGCGCGATACTTCAGTGAAGTAACAGCTTCGATTGACTCCATAATCAAGGACGATTCGCGTAGCACCGCGGACATCAAGGGGGAGATGGAGGAGAACGGTGATCCTGCTGCTGATCTCGTTGAGGTCGCGCAAGACATACAACGCCGCCTGAGCACGATCAGGAAGGCGCTAAAAATACAGACACAGGGGCAAAAGAGTCAAGAAAGGCGATATGGCGTCGCCTCCCCAGAGGCTGAAGCGACCGAAATTACGAAGAAATTTCAGGCAGAAGGTCGGAAGGGCCAGAGTGACAAAGAAGAAAGCATGCCTGAGTCTGAACGCGTAAATGCTCTTGCGCAGGTTTTTGAAGGTGATGGATTGACACAAGCTCAGGCGCGCAACAAGTCGCTCGATGTTGTCCAAGAAGGAATGAAGTACGTATTTTCGCAGGGAACACTCGATGGAGGTGCTTTCTTCAACGTTCGGCCGGTCGCGGGTGAGATCGTCATCAAGATTAACGTTGATCACCCCGCGTATGAGGGTCTTGTCGAAGTTCTCGAAAATCAAATATCTGATGGGGACAGTCGAGACGAACTCGCCGAGCGGCTCCGTCGCGCAAACCGTGGACTCAAACTGCTCCTGATGGCGTGGGCGCGTTATGAGGACGAGGAAGCGCTACCCGCGCGCCGCGAAGCCCTCCAGGATATCCGCACCGACTGGGGCCGGGTCGCATCACGATTCCTCCGTGGCTAGATGGCACCATCTTTAGGTTCGCGGCTAGAAGTCGTTGCAGCATCGGCGCAGGAGGAGATCGTCCTGGTCGCGCCATTCATGAAGGAAGCTGTGCTGCGGCGACTTCTAGCGGTGACCGACACCCGGGTAGACCTTAGAGTTGTTACACGGTGGCATCCCGTGGAAGTCGCGACGGGGGTAAGTGATCTGGCTTGTAGGCAAGCCGCACTTGAGCGGCGCTCAGCGGAGTTCATGCTGTGTTCCCGACTTCACGCGAAGTACTTTCGGTTCGACAATCGCGCATTCGTCGGATCAGCGAACCTGACCGCTTCGGGACTTGGGTGGCGTGAGCCAAGCAACCTCGAACTTCTTGTCGACTCCGTACCGCTCCAAGACTTCGAAGACGATGTCGCCGCCTGTTCGGTGATCGCGACAGACCAGATGCAGGATCTGATGGAACAAGCGTCAAGAGCGCTCGAGCTTCAGAGTATTGTGGCTCCGAGCTCAGAGATGCCTGACCTTGGGTATCAGGATCGGGCTGGTGTGGGGCACGATATATGGCTACCGCGCTGCCGCGATCCAGGTGCGCTATTTGATGTTCAAGCAGGACGTCACGATGACCTCACTACAACACTCACTCGAGATGCGTTGATCGACCTGCGGCACCTTGGGATACTAAGTGTCGAAGACAGGAACGCCTTCGAGACCAATGTAGCCGCGATGCTTTCCTATGAGCCCATCGTCATCGAGGTTTTAGAGTTCGCCAAGGAACCAAAGCGTTTCGGTGCAATGAGAGACTGGATCGCTCGGCGGTGTCCGGATATTGTCGACCCGGTTCGCCAGACACAGACGTTGTATCGCTGGCTAAAAAAATTCTTACCAGAAAAATTCGGGTTCACTCGCGGAAACTACTCGGAGATCATTCACGTTCTAGAGCCAGATACAAATCGCCTGCGAAATTAGGCCCGGAATACTTGTGAAGGCGGGTTTCATCGTTGATGAAGTCATGAACTTGCGGACTTGGTCTCGAATCGCTCAATCCGCTGTCCGTTGCGGGCGGTACAGGTCGACGACTGCCACGTCAACTGGGCCGGTACTGGCCGACTTTGGCCGGTCATGAACGTACCCGCTGCCCGAACGTCAGGACAGCCCTCGAGCCGGATCAACGGAGCCAACTGCATACCTCATCATCTCGCACTCGGTCAATAGCCATCCACGCCACATTGGACGAATCCGTCAAATTAGCGGCATGATGCCAATATCACAGCGCTGCGCAAACAACGATATACACTCCTTAGAGGAGCCCTCCGTTGACTTGATTCGCATGCGCTCAATCTTGTAGTCGCGAAGACGTATGGGGCGGAAGGAATTGGCGATGGCGACACCAACAGGATGGACTACCCAACGGCACCGAACGGCTATTGGCCGCTCAGGCTTGTCGATGCCGCTTCGGCAGGCTCTGTTGGATGGGGTGTTGTCAGAGAGCAACAGCGTTTTCGACTACGGCTGCGGGCGCGGTCAGGATGTTCGGCGGCTCGAGCAGATGGGTATCGAGGCACACGGGTGGGACCCTTTTTTCTTGCCAGATAGTCCGTTGCATGAGCAAGACGTCGTCATGCTCACCTACGTGTTGAACGTCATTGAAGATCAGAACGAGCGGCGACAGGCTCTGTCAACAGCTTGGCAGCTCGCGGGAAAGGCGCTGGTCGTCAGCTGCCGCATGGACTGGGAACAGCAACCGGCACGAGGTCACGCTACCGGAGACGGACTAGTCACGAGTCGTGGCACATTCCAGCACTTCTACGGCGCACGCGAACTGCGAGCCTTGGTCGAAGATGTAACCGGTGGCTACTGTGTGTCCCCCGTACCTGGGGTAGTTTATGCATTCCGCCGCGAGGAGGACCGCCTAGCATATTTGGCTCGCGGGACTATTTCGGAGTTCGATTGGACGGACAGCGCCGATTACGTATCGGCGCTCGCTGAAGTCATTGCATTTACAGAGAAGCGCGGACGAGTTCCAATGTTCGAGGAAATTCCTGCAGGTGTGATTCCATTGCTTGGAAGAGTATCTCAGTCTGCGCTAGTTCGTCTGATCAAGAAGGGTGCAGATCCAGACAAGGTCGCCGAGGGTGCTAAGCGAACAACTCTCGACACGCTTCTCTACCTTGGTACGTCAATCTTCAATGGGCGCGCGCAATTATCGGATTTGCCGATTTCGATTCGAGCAGACATAAGAAATTGCTTTCGTAGCTATCATGAAGCATGCGCGCGGGCTGATAGGCTATTGCTGAAAATTCGCGACGATACATACATTCGAGGCGCGATGCGGAACTCCGTCGGAAAACTGACTGCGACGGCACTCTATGTGCACGAACGGGCGATTTCCTCCATGCCCGTGGTGCTCCGTCTCTACGAGCATTGCGGCTTCGTCGCGGCTGGCAGGCCTGAAGGATGGAACATACTCAAATTGGATCATCGTGGTCGGCGGGTCTCGTGGTCGTCATACCCGAAATTCGACTCGGATCCACATCCCACTCTGAATTGGACCTATGGCGTGGATATGACGACTCTCGAGAGTCAATACCAATCCTTCGCTGACAGGACGAACAAACCGCTGTTGCATCGTAAGGAAGAGTTTCTGGCTGCAGACGACCCTGCAGTACCGAAGTATCGACGACTCACGGCAGCGGAAGTACGTGCCGGGCTCTATAGCAATCCCACTCGTATTGGCCTTGAGGCAGGATGGGCCGCCGAATTGGAGCGCTGCGGTGTCGCACTAAAGGGCCATCGACTGGTGAAGAGGCCCTCACCCACCCGAAGCGACGCTTGAGGAAAGGCGCCCATGATGTAGGCGGCTGACATCGCCGTCGCTTCGGGGGCGAGCGGGCATTCTGGTGGGAGGTCGCCGAGAAATGGACCGGTAGCGCCACTGCGGTTGCGCTGGGAATGTCGAAGACCGCCGCGGTTACGAGGCTTCGGCCAGTCGGGACATGGCCCTCACAAGGTGGGCCGCGACCTGCTTGGTCCGCCGTTGCCGACCGAAGGTGCGAAGTACCGCGACGGCGAGCTCTTCGGCGCCGATCCCCAGCCGCTTCGTCTGGATGAATTGTGCGGCGTTCGCGATCTCGACGGGGCTGATGTGTATGAACGGGCGATCCGCGGTGCTGTCGTTCGGGCGGAATTCGCTCCAAGCGCCAGGGTCGATCTCACGGGGCCACACGAATTTGTCAGCATCCACGAGGAGGCCCGCCTGCTGGATCTGGTAGGCCAGCTTCCTTTCCCTCAAGGCTCGGACACGCTGCAGGCCGAAGGATTGGGCTGTCATCTGCACGAGTCGATCAAGGTGGATCGGACCCTCGTATGTAGCAATTTCGACCGCGGCGGCACGGACCTTCTCCTTAGCGGCCTTCTTGGGAAGATCGTCGAGGATCTCGACACCCCCAATCGGAACGACGGTCCAGGGCTCGAACTCGAGCCGCTTATCACCGATGACGCTCGGTTCACGGACCAGCACAGCGGGATCAGGCGTGACCACTTCGGACTCGTCTTCGGCTGCGCCGACGGCCTTCTCGGAGGGTTCTTCTGTTGTCTCAACACGCACAGTTGGCTGAACGACAGTTGCTGCCGCGGCCACCTGCTCGGTGACGCCTTCCTTTGCGGCAAGTGCCACGAGCGCCTCGTACCGGATGCGCTTTGCTTCCTCGAGGCCGTCGCCGTCCTCGAAGTGCTCCAGAAGCCGGACGCAGAAGTCGTTCGCGCGGAAGGCCTCCTCGACGGAGAAGGCGTGCATGTGTGCCATCTGCTTACGGGCGATGCGCAACTCATTGCCGAGGGTGCTGACGGTGCGCTGCCTATCGTCGAAGGGATAGCCAAAGTCCCCGAGGCGCTCGGTGATCATCCGAAGCTGGGCCTGGAGATCGTGGGTCCAGTACTTGTACCCCTTGGTGAAGCCCTTCTTCTCGTCGAGGATCTCCAGCACGACTGTCCATGGGTGATTACCGAGATCGTCCGTGAGCCGCGAGGCGATGATTGGATCCAGTCGGGTCGCGAGATGGTCGAGGCACTCTTTGACCGACAGGTTCGGTTTGAAGGTCACTTCGTTTCCTTCCTTTCATTTCTGAGGTGTGTTGGCGACACAGGCTCTCAGCCGTCGATTACCGCTTCGCCCGGGGTAATCGAGACTGCGAGCAACGTGACCAAGTGAACGTCGTATTGCGGGATTGGTTGCATGCTGAATGTCCAGAATCACCTGGACTCCAACAGGGTTCAGGACAGACTTTCGCTCGAGTGGGCCGGTCTCGCTCATCTGTCCTCCCCATGTTCGCGCGGCTACTGCCGCGATGCGATGCACTCGGCCACCCGAGACAGGGCTGACAGGACTGGATCCTACGGTCGGTGTTTTGATTTTCAGCACCGGGTTGTGGATTGGTTGAGCGGCTCGGCAGTCCCGGCCTTCGTCGTAACCGAGTGTTGAAGTTTCGCGAACAGTGTCGGGAGTATGGGGCATCATCTCCTACGTGAACGAGATCGACAATCACAAGGACCCGTCGCGCGAACCGGTCCACCAGTCGTCCGGCGGGGCCGAAGGCGCAGGTGACCTCGCAGTTGTCGTGAGTTCCGACGGTGTGCTCGTCTCCGGCGATCCGGACCATGTTTCCGGCTATGTCGACAGGATGCGGGCCGCCGTCAAGGGGGCAGTCAGTGTCGCCGGAGCGGATCGGCGGTCTCTGGCCGATATTGGTGCTCTTGCTGCGGGCGTGGCCGCGATCGCCGCCCAGGCGGGGGATTTCGTCCGCTTGTCGCCCGATAGCATGAAGCTGCTCCGGGAGTACAACATCCTGCCCGGGTCTGACGGGTTCAATCTGATGTCGGTAATCGATGACAGCGGAATCTTCCGCGGCCAACTCCGATGGCAGACAGTTCCGCTCGAACCCACGCAGCTTCTCGGAGTACAGGTGGCAATGGCTACCGCCGCACTCCGCACCGCGGTGGCATCAGTCGAACAAGCCATCGAACACGTTCAAGGCAGTGTGGACAAGATTCTTGCCCTGGCAGAGGCCTCGCGTATCGGAGACGTCCTTGGGCACTACAGCTCTCTCGAGCACATCGTCTCCACATTCGAGGAAACCGGCTCGCTTCCCGCGGTGGACTGGGAATCTGTTGCAAGCCTCGGACCTCAACTGGAAGTTGGTATCGAGCGGCTCCGAAACCACGCCAAGCGAACGATCGAGGGTTTCGACAGCAGCCAGTCGGTGCAGGACCGCGCCGCCCACATCGGACGGGCTGTGGAGGACGACCGACTCGGCGAGACACTCAAGTTGCTTGTGGTAGCGGAAGAGTCGCACTACCTGTGGCAAAGTCTCCGGATCGAACGGGCAAGACGCACGGAGCCGGAACATCTCGAGACCGTTGTCAACTCGGCTCGCGCACTCCTTGCTCGTGATCTCGAGCGTGACGGCGAACTGCTCGCGCATGCCCGAGCTGAACTTGCAGCCTACGCCGCGCTCAGGCCACTGGAAGTGCTTCGATGGATGTCGGCATCGAAGGTCAAGCAGGATATGGTGCGGTTACGTGACGATCTCGACGAGTTCGCGCTAGCGCGACGAGCACAGGTGACGGAATGGGTGGAGCACGAGGATCCAACCATCGAGGACGCGCTCGCCGAACTCGGAAGTCGCGCAAAGGCAGTCGGCATGTTTGTTGGAGGCGCGGCGAAGGCGATCGGTGGCAAAGCAATCGACGTGGGGTCTGCCGGTATCGGCATGGTCGGTAGCGGCTGGCAGAGGACTGTAGGTGTTCGAATCGAGCGGAGCCGACGTGACTCTGGAGACGAGACCTAGCGGCTCGGGCTACGGTCCCCGCTGTGACTCTCAGCTTCGACCTCTCCGCAGTACTACTTTTTTCGTGGCCACCATAGCCAGCTTCGATGCGTTGGGGGCGCCAGCCGGTGGCTCCGCCGTGCCCAGTGGTTCGGAAGGAATTGGCGGAGTTGTTGGATCCGTTCGCGGGTTACCGATTCACCGCCTAATGCCGCCGATCCGTGGGTCGCGCTGCGGCACAGTGGTTGTTGGAGGCCATAGCTGGTCAGACGGGTAGACGGTGCAGGAACGAGACACCAACAGGTCCGGCCAATGGCAGTGCCGAGTATCTGTTGGCCGGGTCGAGCGCGCCGGTGCGATCTCTGCTAGGGAACTCGACTTGGCCTGCACAGGTGGTCGTGGTCTTGAAGCTGCAGAACTACCAACTGTTTCCGCCCGCATCTGGCAGCCTCCTGGCCCGACGTCTCGGCTCGAGTGAGGCGTACGTTGACGAGTCTCGCTAGCTGGTGCCGCCCGGATTCAATGCCACCTGGGCGTTCACGGTTCACGCCACCTGGAGTGGCAGCCGCGGCAGCCGACGACTTGTGGGGACAGACGTCGGCTCCGCGGTTTACTCGTGATTGTCAGGCCGCGTAGCCGAACTGCTCCAACCGTCGCCGCGCCACACCGATTTCGTCCTCGGTGAACACTGAAATGAACCGAGGATCGAGGACCTTCGCTTCGACGGTCAGGTCGAGGCGGTTACGCTCCCACAGGTCGGCGAATCCGTCGGAGACGGTGGGGGAGGACAGGAGTTTGCGCGCCGTTGCGAGTGGTCCTAGCTCGGCGAGCATGCTGCGGAGTTGGGGCGAGGTGTAGCCCGCTTCGCGGCGGGCGCGGTTGTAGCAAGCGGCCAACTCGCGGCCCAGATCGAGGACGAGCGCGTCATCGTTTGTCGCTTCGACTGTGGGCTCCGGGGAGGAGGCCTCCTCGCCGGAGGCCGCCTCGTTCCGCCGGGTCACATACCCGAGTAGTGCGTCGACGGAGGTGAAGACCTCGTACCCGAGTTCCTCGAGCCGTGGCAGATCTGCATCGTCCGGATCGAGTTCGAGGACGACGGGATTGCCCTGGCCCACCTGCAGGCCACCAGGCCAGAACGCTTCCGCCACGGCGAGAGCGCGGCCGGTGACAGGATCGGTGATCTCGGCATCGGTGCTGGGTTCGGCGTATCCGAGGCGGCGCAGCTCCGAGACCATGTCCCGGATCTGGATAGTGCGGGGATCGTCGGGCTCGTTTGCGACGACGGTGGCCCGTCCGAGTGCCGGCTCGTCGGATACGCCAGTGCCGGATCGAAGTCCCTCGAGGAAGGACTGCGCAGCGCCGGCAAGGAGTTCGCGCCGGGCGGCGAGGAAGTCGAGGTAGTTCTCCACCTTCCACAACTCCGGATCGGTCGGGATCCACTGTGATGCGAGAACGCCGGGGTGCTTTGACTCGATCTCGGCCAGGTACTCCTCCGGCGCCCGCTTCCCGATCTGGATGTTCGTGTCCTGCGTCAGGAAGCAGAAGTTCGCGAGGGCATTGACGTCGCCGCGATCGTATTTCTCGCGCAGCAGGGCCTTCGGGAAGATGTGGTGGATCTGCAACGACGAGAGCTTGCCGAGCAGTTCCGCCTTGAGTTCGAGACCGCTGCCGAAGTCACGGGCGCCGCTGACGCGGGTGAGCAGATACAGCAGCGGGTAGAAGCGGGATCCTCGGGTCGAGCCCTCGAAGTCGTGGGCGTGAACCTCGAGTCTGCCGCCGCGGCTGCGTTCGAGCGCCGCGATGAGGCCGTCGACTCCGGCACGCTTGGCCGTCTCGTAGTCCTGTTGCAGGTAGGTCTCGGTGGAGCCGCCAAAGCGACCCCACAGGGCCGAGTGCACGTACCAGTACAGCACTTTGTCGCGATGTGCGGCATCGTCGAACCGTCCGTCGTGCTGCGAGAGCAGAAGCGAGACAACCGGAACCGCATAGCGACCCATCAGGACCCGGTCGTGGTCAAGCCCGAGTCGACCCGACGCCGCATCGAGGAAGGCACCGACGTGCTGGACCGAGGACTCCAGGGCCTGCTTGAACTCCGGTGCAGAAACCTTGTCCAGTGCCGAGAACAATGCACGCCCAGTAGCGACGGCGGTGGCGTTGCGCAGCAGCCAGTCGAGGCTGAAGTCGTAGCCGGCCTGCTTCCACCGGTCCAGGTCATCGCGCATCTCCGAGCGGGCTTCCGGCCACTGCGCGCACAGCTTCGCCAGCGCCAGGTCGCCCTTGGAGAGTTTGGTGCCACCGGAGTTGACCTTGTTGAAGATGTCGACGACCTCGTCGACCGACTTGCTGGCGCCGGTGATCTTCTCCTGGTTGAACTCCCGCTCCCGAACCTGGGCGAGTTGGTTGAGTCGGTTGAGGTACGCGGTGGCGTCGTCCTTGCTGTCTGCGAACCGAGTCAGGTAGGCCATCGGCCCGTTGTCGAACAGTTCGGTGACGCTGACCCAGGTGGGATCTCCGGACATCTTCGCCGGCGTGTAGAACTCGAAGACCTCGTCCTTGACGTTGAAGTGCAAGCCGGTGAAGGCGGATGCGTCACCCTCGAAGAACGGAGGCGGGGTGCCGCGCACCACACCGTACATCGAGGTGACGCGCTGTTGTCCGTCCAGCAGTAGCTGCCGCACGCCGGCGGACTCGACGGAACCGCGCACGGACACTCCGTCGGACGAGGTCTCCCACATCAGCAAACCACCGACCGGGTACCCGAGGTACAGCGACCGCATCAGTCCGCGGACCTGGTCGCGGTTCCACACATACCCGCGCTGGAACTCGGGCAGCAGTACCGTCCCCGAATCGATCTCGTCGAGCAGTGTGGAGAGCTTCGGCATGGTGGACCTTCCGGGTCGAGCAGTGGCGTTGCGGGATGATGTCTATCAGACGAGGGGGACAAGGAACGGGCTCGGTTCCTCACTCCACGTGACGAGCAGGTCCTCGCGGGCGCGAGTGCACGCTACGAAGAGTACGCACCGCTCGCGTTGTATGTCGCGATCATGCGTCTGGACGTCCTCCTCGACCGGTGTGATCGCCGCTGTCGGCGGAACCTGCTTGGCGCCTACACCTGCGACCGCCATGCATCGGAACTCCAGTCCCTTCATCGCATGCATCGAACCGATCGATACCGAATCAGCGGCGTCCTTGGCCTTCCCCAGCGAGCGAACCGGCACACCGCGCTTGAAGAGCTCATCCTGCACCTTGGTGCCGAGCCGCTTCGCGCGGGTAGCAATCCCGATCTCGCCCGGTGCGATTCCGCTGTCGAGCCATGCCTGCACGGTGTCGGCGACGTACCCGACCTCGTCGCTCTGCGTTCCGAAGCCCTTGGTGGTCGGCGGCATCCCGTGCACGTCGGAGCGGTATCCGGCGATGGAGTCGAGCTGGCCGTCCATGTCGTCGATGCGTTCGCCACGCAGCAGCTGCAGACTCCAGCCGAGGATCTCGGCGGTGGTGCGGTAGTTCAGGTTCAACCGGCTGGACCGGCCGGTGACCCTGATCCCGACCTCACGAAGGCTGACATGGCTTTGGTAGATGCGCTGGTGAGTGTCGCCGGCGATGAACAAGTCGTCGGGGCCGTCGGACACGGCGGCACGGAGAAGCCGCCACCGTTCGGGGCTGAGATCCTGCGCCTCGTCCACGACGATGTGCCGGTACGGTTTGTCGTCGCGTTCCTCGAGTAGCCGAGTGGCTTCCCGGCACACCGTCTCGTGCGTCCAGAGGTTGCGCTCACGCAGCGTGTCCTCGAACTCCCACAGTGCCTGCCACACTTGCGCCTTCTGGTTGGCGCCGAGGCGGCGGCCACGACCGGTGCGTTTCGCCGACAGGTAGTCGGCGGCCGTCGACACCCGTTGGGCAAGTGCCACGTGGCGCCACTCCGCTGCCAGAAAGGCCTCGGTGAAGGGCAGTTCGAGCCGCTCGATGATCGAGGACCACAGCTGCGTCTCGTCTGCGGAGCTGAGTAGCTGTGGGGCACCGTGCCGCTCCCGGAAGATTTGATGTGCCAGCTTGTCGACGTGCTGAACATCGATCCGGTCGAGCACCTCAGGGGAGGTCGCGAGCAGTTTGATGCCGGCGTGTAGCGAGTCCGTGAGTGTGGAGGTGAAGGTGGTCACCAACACCGACTCCGTCGTCTGCTGCGCCAAACGGTGGGCGCGGTGAAGGGCGACGACGGTCTTGCCGGTACCCGGCCCTCCGGTGACTCGGGCAGGGCCGCGGAAGGTGGCGTCGACCACCGCCTGCTGCGTCGGGTGCAGGTAGATCCGCCACAGCGCGAACGGGTGCGCGAAGATCGCCATCAGGTCGTCCGGGCCGTCGACCAGGACGATCCGATCGGTGCTGCGCGCAACCGCGGCATCGAGATCGTCTGTGTCGTAGGGCTCGTCGACAATCTCCGCGCCTAGCTCGGACCACACTTGTTCCGGAGACAGGCCGGACGCGAGTCCCGCCAGAGCATCCCACTGCGTCTCGGGCAGGACGGGCTTCAACGCATCCAGTTGGGCAGTGTCGGTGAGAGTGCGGGCGATCGGGAGGGTCGACTCGTCGATGCCCAGGCGGGTGAGGTCGGCGTCGTTGACGCGGGCGAACAGGCGCTCAGGGGTGGCTTCGGCAGCCTTGACGAGCTGAGGCAGGGTCTCGTCGATGGTGGTGACATCCCTGACCTCGATGGCGCCCGTAGCGCGGTTGACGGTCAGGTCCCGGCGACGGGCCCACGCGTACGCGTCGTCGTGAGGCAGGACGGTCAAGAGGGTGTAGACGTCGCCGGTCTCCGGGGCGAGCACGATTCCCCGATAGAACTGGTCGATGCGGATCGAACGGTAGCGCGGAGTACGGGCGTCGGCGATCTTCTCCATGTGGATGCCGGTGTGCGTCGCGGCCTCGAACTTCGCTACTAGGGTTTCGGTGATCTTCTCCCGGAGTGGCCTGTCCAACTCGCCGAACTGCTGCAGGCACCCCTTCGCGATGGCGAGCTTCGGCATTGGTGGTTCCCCCGGATCGCGACGACTGTTCCGGATATCTCTACCACTTGATCCTGAGAGAAGGATCTGTGGAGGTTCCGTCGGGTCGCCGCAACGTCGACATAGTTGGGCCCGTACTCAACGAGAGTCGATGGGTTGCTTTGCGCTACCTCGGGATTCTGGTGGCGTAGCGCGTCTGGGGTAACCTCGGGCGGCTGAACGAGGGGGCGTCGAGACGATTCGGTGCTCAGAGGGGGTAGATCGTGGTGACAAGCCCGATTCCGGCGGAGTTTCCGCCCGTTGTATATCTGCCGTGTGCGAAGGATGTAGCAGATCCGGAGCATGCCGAGATCGAGTTGCGGCGCACACGGGACGGCCGAATGGCGCTGCTCGCATACTCGGCGCTCGACCGGCTCCATGCGTGCTGCGGAGCCCACCAACCATGGATCGTGGTCGGGACACCGGCACTCGATCTCGTCATGAAGTCGCAGCCTTTCGATCTGCTGCTGCTTGATGTTGTCATTCCGGAAGCGGAGAGAAGAGGGTCCGTGCTGTGACTCTTTTCGTTGACAACGATGCCCTCGATGGCATTGCCAGCGATTTGGCTGGGGTCGGATCGAGGATCGATAGCGTCGCCGCGTCGGTTCCGGTAACCGTCGAGGCGGGTGACGCCACGCCTGCCGTCCTTGGGATTCTTGCGCGACTGACCGAGAATGCGGCGGAGTTGGTCGAGGCACTCATGGCTGCGAGTGCTGCGGTCGCACAGGCCAATGCCAGCTACCGCGAGCAAGACGTCGCATCCGCGGACGCGACGATCTCCACGTGGGCGGAGTAGCGATGTCGATCGACACACGCGTGGAAGGTAACCCGGACAGCATCCGTACTGTCGCATCGTGGCTGCGCGACACCCTCGCTCCCGCACTATCCGAGGGTGTCGACGAGCTGTACCGAGCCCGAAACACCGCCCAATCCGGGTGGGAGGGCGCAGCGGGAGACGGCTTTGCCTCCCGCGCCGGCTCTTCGGCCGCGAAGGCCGAAGATCTGGTCGACGCAGTAACCAGCTACGCGCAGGAATTCGAGGACACCGCGGCAGAACTGCAGCAGACACACGACCGTATGCGCGAGATCCGCGAAACCGCGTCGGAAGCGGGACTGCGCATCTCAGGCGACGTGATCGAAGAACCTGGACCTGCACCGGCTGATCCTGGAGCGCCACCGGCCGGAACGGCCGCAACTGCGGTGGCAATCGAGTCGTACAACCTGGCAGTAATCGCGTTTGATCGATATGCGGAACTCGTGAGGGCCTACGAAGCCGCCCAGCGAGATGCAGAAGCCGAGCGAGAGGACTGGGCTTTCGCGCTGCAGACGCTGACCAATGTCTGGTCTACCGTCACGGGAAAATGGTTCTTCGTCGCGGCCGATCTCGTCAACGGTGCAGCTGGCTACCTGGCTGGACGTCATGTCGCCGCCCTCACGGAACAAGCGAAGTTCCTGTCCCAAGAGGCTGACAAGTTTCTCGAGCTTGCGCGCACGGCGCCGGAGGGATCGCCTGCATCGTTGGTCTATCGAGATCTCGACCTGTCCCGCGCTTTGAAGGAAGGCGCTGAAGAGGCTGCTGCCTCGGCGTTGAAGTCTGAGGCGACTTCGGGTCGGATCGGCCTGAGGGTGGGCGGAGCGCTCAGCGTTGCAAGTGTCGCGTACGACATCTACGACGGCAAGCCTGTCGAACAGGCGGTCGTTTCGGGTGCGGCAGGGTTCGGGGCATCCCTCGCGGCCGGTGCGGCAGCCGGGGCGGTGGTCGGATCGGCTGTCCCGGGTCTCGGCACAGCAGTGGGAGCCGTTGTCGGTCTGGGCGCTGGGTTGTTCGCCTCGGGAGCGGTCGACTCGCTCTATCAGAATGGTGGCGACGTCAGCGACGCCATTGGCGCGGGGTTCGATGCCGTCGGAGATGCCGGTACGGCAGTCGGCGGACTGGCGAAGGATGCGTGGGATGCGGTCTTCTGAGCAGTTCCAACTACCGGTGGAGTGGCCGGGTAGCG
Source organism: Rhodococcus spongiicola (assembly GCF_004011835.1). GTDB lineage: Bacteria > Actinomycetota > Actinomycetes > Mycobacteriales > Mycobacteriaceae > Prescottella > Prescottella spongiicola. The sequence continues at coordinate 87,025 of NZ_RKLN01000001.1, read as the reverse complement.
GATTCTCCTTGCGGGAGAAGATGTCGACGGTATTGCTCTCGGCGATCGGTTGTGGTGCGGTGCTTGTCGGAATCGCCGGCGGGCTCGGCGGCCAGCCCGCCGCACTTCGATATGGTCTCGCCTACGGGCTCCTTGTCCTTCTCGTCGCAGCGTTCGGGGTGCTGCTCAAACGCTCGGGCGCCCATGAAACGGTTCGAAGCGTTCCCATAAAGTCGGGTCAAGGATCCGCAACCGAGATCCGCCAGTCGAGACGTCTCTGGTCGGTGCTGGTTGCGTTGACAGTGTGTTGTACCGCAGTCACCGCGGGCCCGGCCATTGAGATCTACCTCAACGCACCGACTTCCGGCATCCCCGGGGCGTCAGTCGTCTTCGGTGTGCTCGGTGCCGTGTTCGCGTCCTTCCTTGTGCTCGTCGTTTCTGGATTGGTTCGGGCGGGCTCTGTGCAGTTCACGCCCGACGGCATTCGGCACCGTGGTTGGAGCTTCGAGTCCTTCCTTCCGTGGGAGGCGGTCGCGGGGGTCAAGCCGGCCTACAACGGGCATCGGATGATCCTGTTGATCGGATTCGCGAACGCGAACTGGACACGCCGATACACCACGCCGATCTGGCGGATCGACAAGCTACCGCCGGTCCCGATGATCGAGCTCGACTGCCGCAAGTTCGCGATGGACGATGTGCTTCTGCTCCACTTCGTGAGCCTCTACGCGAGCAATCCCGCAATGCGGGCCGAGCTGGGCACCGATGCGGCACGCGCCCGGTTCGAATCTCACGACTTCTCGTAAGCCCCGACGACGCTGTGTGACCCCTGCGAAGATCTGCACGGGTCACACAGCGTCGGCCATTTCAGGATCCGAATTAGGAGCCGCTGCTACCGGATGATCCGAACAGGGAACCGGCGCTTCCGGTTCCGCCGCCGTTGTCACCGCCGCCTGGGACAGTCCCGACGACCACGGTGATCTCGTCGGCGGACCCGTTCACATTGCCTGCGCCGGAGTACTGGGCGGTGATGTTCCGTTGGCCTTCATGAGCGGGCGTCCACTCGAGGGTGGCCCGACCGCTCGAATCGACCGAGGAAATCCCGATCACGGTGTCGCCGTCCTTGAAGGTGACGGTGCCGCCCGCATCGCCGGGCGTCACGTCGGCTGTGATGGTCTGTGCCACACCGACTGTGGGGATGGGACCGATGGTGAGGACTGTCCTCGAGTCGATGTTGTCGACGGGCGCCGCCGCCACATTCACGGTGGCGCTGTCCGACGACCCGGTGACACCGGCGCTCCCGGAGAACGTCGCGGCGATCGTGTGATCGCCCGCGGTGGACGGCACCCACGTGTAGGTGGCTACACCGTCGGCGCCGACCGGTACATTGGCGAGCGCCTCACCCCCGTCCGTGAACTCGACCGTGCCACCGCTACCGGTCGGCGCGACGGTCGCCCTGAGAACGCTGGCCTGACCGACCTGTGCACCGACGACGGGGGCGAGCACGGTCGACGACACGGTATCGGCCGGCGAAACGGTAACGTCCACCACGGTCGAGAACGAAGCCAAAGCCCTTGGGGTCGCAGGGAATCTCGCGTTCATGCTGTACCTCCCGAACGCGCCGGGTGTCCAGTGGAACTTCGCGACACCCTTGTCGTTGAGCTGGGCCGTCCCGATCTTCACGCCGCCGTCATAGAAATCGACGTTGTCTCCCCGGGCGCCACCGGTCACAGTAGCCTCCAGCACCGCCGATTCCCCGACCTGCATGTTGGCCGGCGCGGTGAGGGTGGTGGTGGTGCTGTTGTAGGGGACGTTGATCTTCGGGCCCTTGGTGCTCCAGGTCTTGCCGCCGATCGAGGCGTTATAGCCCATTCCCGTGTTCATGGCGATGTCGCGCTCACAGTCGGAACCTACCTTGTAGGTGAACTCGAAGGTACGCGATCTTGGATTCGCGATGGGTCTGATCGGCCACTGGATGATGCTGCCGTCGACCTGCGCGTAGTCGGCTCCCGTGCTGGCGCCGTAGCTCTTCCCGTCCACCTTTGCCGACTGGAATTTCAGGCAGGGCGGGTGTATGTCCTTGACCCAGTAGATGTAGGTCACTACGCCACCGAACTGCTGATAGAGCTTGTTGGTCACGGTGACCGTCTCCCCCTCGACTGGGGTGGTGTTGCTGATCGTCCGGGTGATCTTGGTCTTGTTGGTGGTCTCCCACGTCGTCGATTCGGGGGCCGCTCACGCGGTGCCGGTAGCGGCCGCTACCGTTAACCCCGCAGCCATCGCTACGACGCTGGCGCCGCCGATCACACGACGAATGCTCCTGTTGGACATGAACTTCCTCTCGATAGTGATCTGGAACAACCGTCCCAATCGGGGAATCTGATACACCCGTCCCAATCGGGGAATGGCGAAGACGATAACGCAGTTTTTCCAAGCTGAGACGACTTTTTTTACCGCCGCATTTGCAAGCCAAGATGAATGTTTTTGGGCCGGGTTTTCCAAGCATCGACGAGCGTTCAGGCGACTCCAACCCGGGCGATTCACCCAGTTGACCTTGGCAGTTTGAGTGAGTCACCGCGTCGAGGGCCTTCCTGCGGTAACGACATCTCTACGAAATCGATGCGAAGCCTTGACAATTCTGTGGCCGCTCTCTAAGAATCACGGGCATAGGCCGCAAAACGTCGGGGTAGCGCGGTTCGCCCTCAAGTCGAACGGGAGATTTGCGATGTCTCATTCCCCGATGCGCCGCGCCGCTGTCGTGGCCTTCTCTGCGATGCTCGTGGCAACCGGTCTGACGATCGGAGTCGGCGCAGGTGTGGCCGGCGCCGCCGAGTGCTCGCCGACGAGCCACGCCACGAAGAGGGACTGGTCCACCGTGTGGATCACCCACACCTACGACAAGTCCGTCACCGCCACAGAGGTTGCCGCCGGAACACTGGTCACCTACAAGTCCGTCGTCGGCACCACTTCCATCGGAAACCCGTATCTCAACACCTTCATCGACTACCCGCCAGCCGGATTCGGGGCGCCGGTCAAGGCGACAGTCAAGAGGTATACCTTCCCCGGCGGCCAGGAAACCGCGGAGTTCACCCCGGTTCCGAACGGCTCCGGCTACCAGGTGACCACCACCGGGTGGTTCATCAACGCCGCCAACCCGGTCACGGTGGAGATGACCTACATGGTTCCCGAGGATCTCCCTGCGGGTAGTACTGTCACGAGCGGCGGCATCAAGACGAAGGGCACAGTCGGCATCGCAAACACTCTGCCCAACCTGACAGCGTGTTTCACTGTCCGCCAACCGAATCCCGGTGAGGTTGTCGACGGCAGCCTGGACGAGACCGGTCTGGGCTCCTCGGAAGGCCAGCTCAGCGCCACAGGCTCCCTCGAGGAGTCCATCGCGAGAATCCTCGGCGACGTGCTCGGTGGGCTGATCTCGAGCTGACTCGCAGGACCGTTGGGCATCCGCAGGATCAGGGCAACACAGCCCCTGGATTCAGGATGCCCAACGGGTCCAGCGCCGTCTTGATCCGCCGATTCAGCTCCATCACGTCCTCGCCGAGCTGTCCCGGCAGAAAGTCGCGCTTCAGTCGCACGCCCCGTGTTCACCGGTGATGTTGCCGCCCAGGGGGATTGCGATGTTGTCGGTGCCGAATGTGATGATCGCGCCCGGCGACTCGAATCTCGTCGAGCGCACACGCACCTGTTGGAGGCAGTCGTGGGTCATCGAGCGAACCTGGTAGTCATCGACCGTGACGTCGAGCTGTACTACTCGCACTGGGCAGCGATCACACTGCTGGACGACCTTGTGTGGGGGCCGGAGCATGGACTGCGCTACGTCCGCAGCCAGGATCCACGCGACGCCTCCAACCCGCGGGAGTGGCTTGACCCCGACTGGTGCGAGGGCGTGGCATTGATCGACGTCGGGAGACGGGTGCTTGCGATCGGAGACGCCGAGCCCGGGCTCTATCGCCGGTTTCGGCATCTGGTGTACCGGTGCACGTGGCCCGGCTGGGAAATTGTTTGGGCTGTGGACGGTTTACGCTCGGTTCTCGACTACCTCCGCATGGACCGACCAGATGTACCGGGCGAGCGGGTGCCAGCCCCTGACCGCGACACGATGACCGCATTCTGGAAGGAGGACGACGGAAGCAAAGAGGGAGTCGTGCTATCCACCACTTGCGGCGCCGTCGGACATGTGTGGACGACCGTGGATTTTGTCGACGAGCACCTTTCCGTTGGCCCGGAGAGGTTCGCGTCCCATGTTCCTGGCCCACTAGAACCGATGGTCGCCGACGACCCGTCGGGCGGTATTCACGTCGACTTTGACCGACAGACTGTGTCGGTTTGGGACGCAATGACATCGAGCGAGGACATAGAGCACCTCGCGCAACGATCCTGGCCGGGATTCAAGCTTGAAAGGTGGTACGACCGATTCGAGTCGCACAACGAGGCACTAGGTGCGGCGATCATCGACCCCCAACTCGATCGGACGACGATGCGCTCAACGATTCAGAACGTCGCCGCGGGTCCAACGATGAACTGGTCGAATCCGGTAGCGAATTTTGCCGCATGGTTCCGTAGAAGCGGAACACCGGTCTCATTCACTTCGGCCGTCGATGCACATGTACCGGTTGCGCCTGGGCGCCTCAGCGAGTTTGCCCTAGCCCGGCTCGCGGAGTTGGAAGATGAGGTTCTGCACGGCACAGAGGGAATGCCCCCGCCGGTGAGGGTGATCCTTCCCAGCGGGAACTTGAGCGGAGATCAGCCTGGCCCTTAGGCCGATCTGGAGCATGAGGACTGTCACCTCGACGTGACGCAGGGCAAGACCCAGGATGGTGGCTATCGAGGGTCAACGGGGTGCGGGCTCAGCCCACAGATCGTAGACGCCCTAGTCGATTACAGCCCCCGGATTCAGGATGCCCAACGGGTCCAGTGCCGTCTTGATCCGCCGATTCAGCTCCATCACGTCCTCGCCGAGTTGCCCCGGAAGAAAGTCGCGCTTCAGTCGCCCGACCCCGTGTTCACCGGTGATGGTGCCGCCCAACGTGATTGCGAGGTCGATGACACGACTGAATGCGGTGTGTGCGCGTTCGGTCATGTCGGGATCGGTGGGGTCGAAGACGATCAGAGGGTGGGTGTTGCCGTCGCCGGCGTGGGCGACGGTGCAGATCTGGACGTCGCAGTCCTCGGCGATCGACTCGACACCGGTGATCAGCGCGGGCAGCTGTTGCATCGGGACGCCGACGTCCTCGAGGAGCAGGTTGCCGATCGCCTGCACAGCGGGGAAGACCGCGCGGCGGGCGACGGTGAAGGCTTCCCCCTCGGCGGGGTCGTCGGTGGCGAACACCTCTTTCGCGCCTTTCTTTTCGCAGGCGTCGACGATGGTCTCGACCTCCTTCGCCCCGGCTTCACCGGGGGTGTCGGACTGGGCGAGCAACAGAGCTCGGGCGTTGCGGTCCAAGCCCATGTGGATGGCGTCTTCGACGGCGTTGATACTCGCGTGGTCCATGAACTCGAGCATGGCGGGACGGATCTGACCGGTGATCGCAAGAACGGCTTCGGCGGCCGACTCCACCGACGGGAACGATGCGACCACCGTCGATGCGGGTAGTTGTGCGGGGATCAGCCGCAGTGTGAGTTCGGTGATGATGCCCAGGGTGCCTTCGCTGCCGACGAACAGCTTCGTCAACGACAGCCCGGCGACGTCCTTGAGTAGCGGGCCACCCAGGTGGATGGCGGTGCCGTCGGCGAGGACGACCTGCATACCGAGGACGTAGTCGGTGGTCACCCCGTACTTGACGCAGCACAGCCCGCCCGCGTTGGTGGCGGCGTTGCCGCCGATCGAGCAGATCTCGTACGACGACGGGTCCGGCGGATACCAGAGGCCGTGCTCGGCGGCGGCCTTCTTGACCTCCACGTTGAGTAGCCCGGGTTCGGTGACGGCGACCCGGGCGACCGGGTCGACGGTGATCGCGCGCATCCGTTCGGTGCTCAGCACGATCCCGCCGTCAACGGCGCTCGACCCTCCCGAGAGCCCCGAACCTGCACCGCGCGGAACGACCGGAACCCGATGCTGCGACGCCCATCGCATCACTGCTTGCACGTCCTCGGTGCAGGTAGCGCGGACCACCGCGATCGGGGTACCGGCGCTCGGGTCGGCGGCCCAGTCCTGCCGGTAGCCGGCGATCATGTCTGGATCGGTGAGGACCGCGCCGTCGGGCAGCGCGTCGACGAGCCGGTCCAGAGCAGCGGGATCCACCTTGGTCATGTGTCCATCATGCCCCGGGGTGCTGGATTCGCGGGTGAGGCGAACAGATACCCGCGCGGTCCGGGTAACACGCGGTTCCAGTGTGATCGCGAGACCTATAGCGTCGAGGCGTGAGAACAGTCGGCATCGATCTCGCGGCCGAACCGGCGAGAACGGCTGTTGCGATCATCGGTTGGGACGACGGATCGGCGCGGGTCCTCGACTTCCGGCTCGGTGCCACGGACGACGACCTGGTCGAGGTTGTGTTCGGTGCCGACAAGTGCGGGATCGACGCACCCTTCGGGTGGCCGGACGCGTTCGTCGACTTCGTGCTCGCGCACCGTTCCCGGCAGGGGCTCGTGGAGCTCGAATTGGGCAGTCGGTCCGGTCGATTGCCGCTGGTGCGGCGACGGACCGATCGTGTTGTCCATGAGGTGACGGGCATCGTGCCGCTCAGCGTGTCCGCGGATCTGATCGCGCACGTCGCGCTGCGGTGCGCAGGGCTGTTGGCTCGGCTCGACGTGGCGGGTGCCGATGTCAGCCGCATCGACGGCACGGTAGTGGAGGTGTACCCGGCCGGTGCCCTTCAACAGTGGGGCCTGCCATTTCGCGGGTACAAGGGTTCGGCGAACAGAACGACTCGAGCAAGTGTGCTCGAAACATTCTGTGAGCGGATTCCGCGGTTGCAGCTGGGCGATCTCCGCGCGGCGTGCGAAGCGTCGGACGACGCATTCGACGCCGTCGTGGCGGCCGTCGTTGCGCGGGCGGCGGCGCTCGGGCGGACGCGGCTGCCGGAAACGGCGGATCGGGACGTGGCTGCTCGTGAGGGCTGGATTCACCTTCCGGACGTGCCGCCCGCGAATCTCGTCTGACGCTGCCTGTGCTGTGCAATCCGGCCAGGCCTTGGTGGCCGGAAGTTGAGCGGAACCGAATCAGGTGAGCGAGCGTCTATTTAATGTGAGGCGACCAAAGCTTCCGGGGCCGTGGTACTGAGGGGATGCCGCGGCCTCGGATCCGGCCGCGGCCAACGACAGCAAGCCGGGGCGGGCCCATTGACATACGGGCCACAAGATACGGAGGGAATTGAGGATGGGACTGCCGAGCTTTGACGAATTCGTCGAGGGCATCAGTCGGGACGTCGCTGAGCTCGCCAGGGATCCGGGGAACACCATCGTAGACATGGTCACCGGCTACGACATCAAGGAGGGCCAGCGCGTCCGCGACGAACAGGCTGCCGGCAACGCCGCGCGTGACGACATCTACGCGCGCCAAGCCGACATGTACGCCAATACTGTCGCCTTCGACGACCCCGTCGTCTCACCGCCCGAGGCGTTCGAAGCGATGTCGCACGAGCAGATCAAAGCGGCCGTCGACGCGATGAACGGTGAGAGTCTAAGTGCCAGCGCGGAGGGTTGGAAGAAGATCGGCGAGTCGCTCGAGGAGGCCCTGGTCGACTTCCGCGACTTCATCACCAACACGATCGGCGCGAACTGGGGCGGCATCTCCGCCGACAGCGCGAGGCTGGCAACGGCCGACTACGTGAGGGAGTCGGAGAAACTCGCGGAGGCCGGCAAGCTCGTAGGCAGCAAGATCGAAGAGGCCGCCACCGGCGTCAACCAGGTGAAGGCAACAGTGCCGCCCGTCGAGCAGTTTTCCGTTCTCGGGACTGTCTTCGACTCAGTTCTCCCCAACGTCGGATTCATCAAGAGTCTGCTCCACGAGCGCGACGAGGCACACCAGGAAGCCATCCAGATCATGCGGACCGTCTACGCCCCGGTCATGGAGCAGGCCGGTACCAGGGTGCCAAGACTTCCTGAGCCGCCCAAGGTCACGAACGAGGCCGGGCCACTATCACCGACGAGCGGCGGCGCACCTTCGGCCGTCACGTCGCCGCAGTCCCCATATCAGGCGCCGAACGCCGGATCCCCGACGAACACACCAGGTGTCGACACCACCGGCCCCATGACGGAGGGCTACCCGAGCGATCAGGAACCTTCACCCTTCGGCGACACCTCCAACAGTGCCGGCTCCGAGATGCCTGCTGCACAAACAAGCCCGGCCTCGGCGTGGACGGCACCGGCCGCAGCGTCCGCCGTCGACGGTGCGCGACTCGGCCAGCCAGGGATCGGGGTCGCCGGCATCGGAAGCTCCGCGGGCGGCCAGGGGGCGAGTGGAGGATTCGGCGGGGCTGTCTCCGGCGGTTTCGTGGGCGGTGGACTCGGCGGCAGCGCAGCAAGCCCGGGCGCTGGCGCGAACCCGGCCGCGGCGGGGGCAACGGCGGGAACTGCGGGTACAGGGTCAGCGAGTGCGCGACCCGCGGCCCCCGGTGCTGCGGGCATGGTTCCAGGAGCCGGTGCCCGCGGCCGCGGCGATGACGACAACGAACACAAGACCCCCGGCTATCTGGTGGATGTCGACAACGGCAACGAGCTGATCGGGCAACTTCCGTTGGCCGCACCCCCCGTTCTCGGCATGTAGCCCGCTACGCCTTCCGCGGACCGGCGGCCAGCACGTCCTCGAACTCCGACCGAACTTCGGCGATGTGGTTGTCGAGATTCTTCACCTTCCAGCCCTTGGTGTCGATGGGCTCCAAAACGTCGACGTGAACGGTGCCGGGGTGGGCGACGAACGAGTTGCGCCACATCAGATCTCCGGCGTCGTGGATGACGATCGGCACGATCGGCACCTTCGCCTGCATCGCCAGGTGGAAACCGCCCTTCTTGAATCGGCCCATCCGCGGTGTGGGGGAGCGGGTGCCTTCGGGGGCGATCGCGATCGACGTTCCACCCATCAGCTTGTCGACCGCGGGCCTCAGGGCGGCGCGGGCCTGAGTGCTGTCCGCCCTATCGACGTAGGCCACGTCCAGCAGCGACCCAACCGCCGCGAACCGCGGATCGTGAGCCGCCTCCTTCTTCGCCACCCCCGTCACGTTCCGGCGAATCACCTTGCCCGCGATTACCACATCCAACGAGCTCTGGTGGTTGAACATGAACACCGCCGGCCGGTGCTTCCACGCGTTGTCCTCCCCGGTGATCTTCACGTCGATCCCGCAGATCGCGAGCGCCAGGTCCGGGCCGAACGTGCCCACCAGGTTCGCCGCGAGCCGTCGATTGCGGGCCAGTACCCCCGCCGTCACACCCGCCGCCGCCGTCGCCGTCAACGCCCCCAACGCGATCCCGGTGCGGGCTGTCGCGACCGGCGTCGCCCCCCGCTCCGGCTTCGGCAGATTCACCGACAGCCAGCCCTCCGTGCGCGCGATCTCCGCCAGCCTCCGGTCCGGATTGAGCGCCACCGGACGGCCCACCGAGTCGAGCATCGGAACATCCTCGACGCCATTGGAGTACGCGAACGCCTCCGACAGCGGAGCCTCGACCTCGTCGGCGAACTCCCGCAGCGCCTTCGCCTTCTCCGGGCCCCACAGCGCCGGAGCGGTCATCCCACCGGTGAGTATTCCGTCGATCACCTCCGGGCGGCTGCACAGCACGTCGCCGATACCGAGATCGTCCGACACGCACTGCGCCTGATATGTCGTCGCCGACGTGGCCATAAGGACCCGATGTCCGGCCCGGCGATGCGCTTCGATCAGCCCCCGCACCTCGGGGTAGATCATCGAGCCGACCTCTTGGCGGAACAGCCGCTGGCTCCATTCCCGCAGTTCGTCCTCGCTGCGGCCCGCAAGGCCTCCGATCGCGATCTCCATCAACCGCCCGACGTCGGCGCCCCGGAACTGGGTGTCGAACGCCGCCCCGGTGGTCCTCAGCAGTTCGGCGATGCTGATGTCCAAGCGTCGCAGCCGATCCCGATACAACACGCTGGCGGTGTAGCCGGTGATGAGAGTGCCGTCCAGATCGAACGCGGCCAGCGTCGTCGGGCCTGGCGGGGCAGCCGCGATCGCCGCGTACAGGTCCTCGAGGCGGTTCATTGCTCCGACTCCGTTGCAGGCACGTCAACCAGGCCGGTCGGCGGACTCAAGCTCTGCATCCGGTCGAGCTGGGCATGGGACCTCGCCCGGATCTCTCGGACCCTGCGGACCAGCGCCCCGACTTCGGCGGCGAACTCGCGCCGCCGCTCTACGACCGACTCGTCTTCCGTCTCGACCAGGTTCCGATTGCGCGCCAGCTGCAGCGCTGTTGCGAACAACTCCGATGAGATCGACTCGGTGCATGCGATCTGCTGGCGCAACCGGCGCTGCCGGGCCAGGGCGAGGCACTCGGTGAGAAAGGCCTTCTCGTCGAAGGACCGCGACAACGGGGCGTCGCACAGATGATCGGCCACCACCTGGTAGGCCTCGAGGAACGGCTGGAGGACCCGGTGGGCCAGATAGGGACGCACCCCGGACAGGACGTGCGCGGCATGCTCGGGATTGGACAGTTCGTGCTGCCACCCCGGATCGATCATGCTCAGCTCCGACCGCAGCTCCTCTCGGAAGGTGTCCTTGTCACTGAAGAAGAACTCGAACTTCAGCAGGTCCCGCAGACGCAACGCCTCCTCCCATCCGTCCGTCAGCGGATCGGTGAACTTCTCGTCGACCGCGGCCAACAGCACCATCTCCGCGATCGCACGAACCACCAGGAAGTGAATCGTGTTGTTGCGGAAGAAGGCCGCCACCAGGTCCTGATCCTTGCCGAGGTAGTAGACGCGTTCGTCGCCCTCGTCGAAGCGCTCGAGCACACCCGAATCCAGGTGGGTGAACAAGGCCTTGCGAATCACCTGCGGGTTCGTCAGGTCGACGTCACCTGCGGTCGGGAGCTTGCGTGCGGTGATGTACTCGACCAGCGGCCCCAGGATGAACCCGATGTCGGGAACGGTCAGCGCCCGGTCCTCGATCCCGAGGAACGCGAGCATCACGAGCGACGACGCGGTGATCGGGGTGACCTCGTTGATCCGGTGACAGACCTCGATGCCGGTCTTCTGGATCGCCAGCCGCGGATCCTCCTCCTGCTCGAGCGAATCCCGCAGTGACAGCGGCCGACCGACGGTGACGTGCGCGACGCCGCGGCGCTGCCCCTGCGCCCGGACGTAGCCGACCATCCAGCTGAAGCTCTCCTTGCGCTTTTCGGCGCCGTGCGCTTCCGCGGCCATCGCACTGACCTCGTACAGTTGGTCGTACACCAGTGACACGGGAACGAGGTAGACGTCGGAGGCGTCGCTGTCCTGGAACGCTTTCGCCAGGTAGGTCAGCAGCCCGTACCGCGGCGGGCGTAGTTTCCCGGTGCGCGACCGCCCACCCTCTATGTACCACTCGAGGTTGAACCGCTTGTTCAACAGGAATCGCATGTACTCGCGCAGCGTCCACTTGTAGATCTCGTCCCCGCCGAACTTGCGGCGGATGAACACCGCGCCCGACCGTTTGCTGATCGGGCCGATCGGCCAGAAACTGACGTTGAGGCCACCCATCACGTGGTTGAGCGGCAGGTCGTTCGTGAGCAGCGCCGGGCGCAGCACGAGCGGGTCCAGGTACGAACGGTGACTGGGCAGGAACACCAGCGAGTGCTCCCGGTTGAGCTCCCGCAACTCCTCGAAGCGGGTGGTGTCGACGTCGAGCCGGTAGGCGCGGGAGAAGAAGCGGCCCAATTGGTCCCACAGCGCAATCGCTCGTCGGCTCTGCGCGGCGACCATCTCGTCGAGATCCGAGCGGGCGCGTCGGTCGACCTCGGCCACGGTCAGGTTCAGCTTGGCGGCCAACTGCTTGACGCCGGCCGTGAACCGGCTGGTGTCGGTGATCTCCTCGACTACGAACCGCGACACCTTGTACTGGGTGCCGAGGAGCTTGCGCTCGGCGCGTTCGAGCGCGAGTGCGGCCTGGCGCCTGATGAACTCGGGAAGCGAGCCGCCGCCCCGCTCGGCCAGGCGATCACGCAACTCGCTGAGCGGGGCGCCGTCTCCTTCGAGGACAAGGCAACGGGCGGGATCGTTGCGCAGGACCCGGCGCTGCGACTTGCGACTCAGATGCAGCGGGTCGCGCGCGGACAGGATCTCACGCAGGCGCTGCCCCCGGTGTCCGTTCGTGGTGTCCGGCAGCCACACCACTCGTACCGGGGTCACCACCGGATCGTCCTCACGGCGGGTGAGCGCGGCCAGTTCCTGATCGCTTGTCGTGACGGTGACGGTGCGCTGCCCGGACTCGGCCTCGCGCCGCTCCAGCCAGCTCCGCAACACCCGGTCCTCGGTCTCGCTCATCCGCTCTGTCAGATAGACACCCTGTGACTGGGTCGTCGAATCGGTCATCGTCGTGCTCCCTCCGACCCCGCGGATCCGGTGCCGGCGTCGCCGAGCGCCACCACCTCGTCCAACCCCTCCTGCAGACACCGCATGAACAGTGTCGGCTCCGTCACGGCTGCGGTGTCGAGATTGATCCCGATGCAACAGGTCCCAGCGTGCGAGACCATCGTCGCCATGACCGCGCACCCCGCAGTGGGCGCGAACGGGAACACCCGCTCGATTCGTGCCCCGGCAAGATAGATGGGGATCGGAACCCCGGCGACGTTCGACGCCTGCAGATCCAGACCCTTCGACTGCGACAGGTACCACTCGGCCAGCACCCGTGTCGGCAGCCGGACCAACACAGGGGACGCGGCCTCGACGATGTCGACTGCGGGTTCCTCGCGCAAGGCGAGCACCATCGCGCGCACCTTCCGGATGCGCATCGCCGGGTTCGCCTCGGTGGCCGGACCGGCGAAGCGCACCGCGGCAAACCGGTTGCCGCCGGACGGATCCGACGCCGCTCTCATGTTGATCGGCATGCCCATGGGAACCTTGCCGACCTCGACCCCCAACTCCTCGTGGTAGCGCCGGTACCCGCCGAGGAGGGCGGCGACGTAGGCGTCGTTGACCGAGCCGCCGGCCGCGTGGGCCGCGGTCCGTAACTCGTGCAATCCCACTTCGAGGACCCCGAACCAGCGCCCGAGGCCACGGTCGCGGAGCAGGGGAGAGCCTGCCGCCGATGGCGGTTGGATCACCCGGAGCAGCGAGTTCACGTAGTTGAGCACCTGACCGGCCGCGTCGAAGGGGCGGGTGAGCGCGGTCAGCGTCGCGCGTGCCGACCCGGACACCAGACCTGCGATCCGGCTCGGTGTCCGGCGGGCCTCCGCGACCACCTCCTGGCCGAGGGCCTCGAGGTCGTTCAGGTGCTCGGGTGGTGCGGGCTCGTGATCCGGCTTGTCGGGTGTCGGCTCGGGACGCCTGCTGTGCAGCAGGGTCATCATCTGGATGCCGCCCATGCCGTCGGTCATGCTGTGGTGCGTCTTGACGACGTACACGGCGCGGCCGTCGTCGAGGCCCTCGATCAGCATCGCCATCCACGGGGGACGGGCCTTGTCGAACGGCTCGGTAGCCAGGTGCCGGCACACCCGCAGCGCATGATCGAGGCCTGCCGCCTCGGGCAGGCGCACCCGCCGCAAGTGGTAGTCCAGATCGAACTCCGGATCCACCGACCAGATCGGGTCGCCGAGTCCGAATGCCGGTTGCACCGCGCGCATCCGGATCCGCGGGACGATGTGCGACGCCCACTCGTGGGCGCGGACCAACCGCTCCCAGTCGGGAGTTCGGTCGAGAACGTCGACCGCGACGATCGGAGTCCGGAGTTCGGGCCGGGTCTCCTCCATCCGCCACAGCATCGTCTCGAAGTCCGACATCGTCCGGCTCATACTCCAACCGACCGCGGACAGGTCGACGTCCACCGCGCTCGGCGGGATGAACGGCTGGCCGTCGGGCATTCGCACACTCCTCGCAACCATGTGTCCGGGTGTTGCCTCAAGTGTGGACCTGCGCGATCGAGCGCGTCATGGAATTCGGCGCTTCACCGGGTCGGACAACGCGGACACGCCGTGATCGAGCACTCGACGAGGTTCGGGCACCGCCCGGAAAGAAGGGGCGCCCGTTTACTCCGTTCGCCAGGTGTACGTTTGTCCGATTCGTCTGAACGAGTTGTTACCAACCACACCAACGCGTTAACAGCAAGTTTCGTTACCGAATCGTTATGATCAAAAAGTAACTCCCAGCGATTTGACAGGTCTAGCGTCGAACTCAGTCGTCTAATCGCAATCGAAGCGTTACGCGACACCACCACCATCAACAACCTTGTTGCCCGCACCGTGATGTCACCCTTACGAGGAAAGGGCGTCGGGTAGTAGTCGGGCAGAAAGGGGCGCGGAGTCGTGAGTGCTTCGTCGAACTGCATCGAGAACTATGTCGCGGCCATGTTCGCGGACGAATTCATGGACGGGGTCGACCACGACTCGATCGAACGCCTCCACCGTGGCGACGTGCAGGACTGGGTCGACTCGGTCGCCCGCTCGGGGCTGTTCATGAGCGGTCAGGTCGCGCGCGCCGAGGCCACGTGGCGGCACGACCCGAAGTCCCTGCTCGACGCCTTGCTCTCCGAGGCCGACGAGATGACCGCCAAACGCTGCGAGTTGATCTGGTCCGAACTGGACCGCGTCGAGGGCCGGCCGCAGGACCTCGTCACCGTGGGCGGCTACAGCAACGTCGTCGCGTCGCTCGCCACAACGATCGCCTGATCGTCGGTCAGCATCCGATACGGGACACCTGTCGAGCGACAGGCCTCGATCATCCGGGCCGCCTCCATGCCGGGGTTCGCCGCATCCGGCGTACCGTCAGCTGCCGGTGAGCAGTGCGGCACGAGCGCGAAGTCGACGAATCCCAGGCCGTCCCATCGCGGGTCGATCCCGCACGTCGGCTCGACCTCGCCTGGGTCGTCCGCAGCGTCCAGCCCGGTCAGGGACGGCGCCATCACGCAGGCGCCGGCGCTGTAGCCGGCGTACATCAGCGCGTCGCCTCTAATCAGTTCCCCCAACACCTCGTCGGCACCACTGCGCGAAAACTGGGCCCGCAGCACGAACGTGTTACCGCCGCGTACCCACACCGACGAGAACTCCGACAACGCGTCGGCCAGCCGATCCGGCCGCCCCACGTAGTCACGTAGATCCACCTCGGACGGCGTGAACCCGAGCCGGCGCAGCGGCCCGACATCACTGACCACCGCGGACTCTCGCGCCCGCGGCGGCCACGCATCGGCGGCGTTCGCGATCACCGCTATCGGACCGCGACCGCCCGCCAGATCCACGAAGCGATCCACATGCGCACCGAACCGGTACGACGACAGGAACAGTCGCACGCGCTCAGATCGTGAACGCGAGATTGTCGACGATCCGCCGCCCCACCTCGACGTCCCCGTCGAGTTCGAACTCCGATACGTGCTCGGCGGCCGTGGTGCGCCCGCCCGCCAGACGTGCGAACAGGCGTGAGTCCATTGCGATCTTCACCGTCGCCGGCCCGGACAGTTGCGGTACCACCGCCGCCCGGCCGTCCACCTCGACGTGGATCGTGCGGGCCAGCGGCCCCGAGAGCTCGAGCGTCACCCGTGCACCCTCCGGCGCGCGGCCGAGCTTACCGACGATGAAGCCGAGTGCCCCCTCGATCTCGCCGATCGCGACGTTTCCTCGCTTGCCGCCCTCGTCACCAGCGGGAGCGCCGAGTGCATCGCGGATGTCGTGCTCGTGCATCCAGCAGTCGAACATTCGAATACGCATGAAGCGGCCGTAGGTGGAGGGCCCGACCGGAGTGGCGGCCGGAGCGTCGAAATCTTCCTGCGTCATCGTGCTGAGAGCCTCGAGCCGGATCCGAGTGATCTCGCGGAACATTGCCAGGATCTGTTCTCCGGTGTGTGCGCGCAGACCCTCGACCCACCGCTCGTTCAGGGCGCCGATCTCGTTGCGCACGTGGGGGAGTGTGTGAACGTCGATCGCCGTCTCCGGAGGGTTCTCGCCCGACAGCAGCGTTTCGGTCCCGACGATGTGCGAGACGATGTCACGCACCGTCCAGCCCGGGAGCGCGGTCGGGGTGAGCCAGGCGTCGCCTTCGACCGTCGACAGCACCTCGTCGAGCGCGGCCCACTGTTCGGACAGGGCCTCGACCAGCACATCGCGGGGGAACTCGCTCATCTATCGCTCTCCGTTTCCAGTATCGAGAGGTCCACGACCTCTCCTCGGTTGACGCTAACCCAGTCCCGGCCCCGCACGTAGGGCTCGAGTGCCTGCCCGATCGCCGCGGTATCCGCGGCCCCCTTGACTCGTTGGATCTCGTATACGTGGGGGAACTCGAGCAGTTCGGTCAGTGTGTTCCACAAGCGCACAGCGGATTCGCCCTCGGGTGGATCGACCAACACCGGGCCGAAGAACGGGGTGCCCTGGACGAACAGCGTCGGGACCCCGAACCCACCGGCCGCGACCACACGGTCGTGGTCCGCGCGAACATCGTCGTGCGTGGTGGGATCGGCGAGCGCGGCGTCGAGTATCGCCGGGTCGAGTCCGAGTCGATCGAGCAGTCCGCGGGCGACGTTGGGATCGTGCGGTTTACCGCCGTCGATGTGCAGCAGGTGTCCGGTTGCCGCATACCAGCGATCGAGTAGGTCCATGCTCTCGCGTCGCAGGAGCGCCCCGATCCGCATCAGCGACCACCCGTATGACCACTCGCGCTCCCACGGATGCTTCTGGTCGTCGCGGCGGTTGATCTCCTCGAGGCTGAAGAAGCGCCACGCGATGTCGATCGCGGTCTCCGCGCGCACGTGCCGGATCCATCGCGACGCGTGGAACGCGAACGGGCACATCGGGTCGAAGTGGAACTCGACTGATGTGATCGCTTCTTCGCGCGATGTATCTGTGGTCACACCGTCACTCTATGACCATCACCACAGCAGTGCGACGGCCGGTGCCCGGCGGCGTCAACGGCCGGTGCCCGGCAATCTCACCGAAGACGTGGTCAGGCCGACTCCTCGAGGAACTCGCGGAGCACAACCGCATGGCTGTGTTCGACGTCCTGGGTCGCGGTGAGCAAGACGAGTGGACGGTCCCGGGCGAGCGTCAGCACCCGCTCGACGGCGCTGCGTCCGTCCGCGGACTCCAGCTCGGCGAGGTAGCGGGAGCGAAACTCGGCGAACTCGGCCACGTCGTGGCTGTACCACCGGCGCAGTTCAGTCGACGGCGCCAGGTCCTTCGCCCACTCGTCGTAGTGGAACGAATCCTTGCGCAGGCCACGCGGCCACAGCCTGTCGACGAACACCCGAAACCCCGGCTCAGCCCCAGGGTGGTCGTACACACGTTCGACATCGACGACTCTCGAGGGCATCTCCCCACCTCCGCGTCATGGGCCGGCTCGGGCTCCAGGTTGCGTCTATACGAGATCGTGAACCGGTTCGTCGAACGCCGCCTGGAAATCCCCCCGGCCGCAGCCGTGGGGAACCGTTAAACAAGTGTGGCTCACGGTGGGGGTGATATACCTCGGTTCGGACTCGATTCCGACACCTTCGACGACATGCAGCGTTCCCCCGCCCACGGTAGTTCTGGCCTAAGTTAGTTCTGGCTACCATCGTGGACCACTTGCACAGGTCGGTCGTCATCCGCCGATCGCTCGACAATTGCTGCCGGTCGCGGCAGGCACACCATCTAGCGCAGGAAGTCGAGAACATTGGAAACATCGAAGAGCGCGGAACAGGTGCACCCGTCGGTCGGTGTCGTTCGGGAGACGGGTACCGACGAGCGACGGGTCGCGTTGGTGCCCAAGGTTGTGGCGTCCCTGTCCAACAAGGGTGTCGGCGTCATTGTCGAGGCCGGGGCTGGGCTGGGCGCGCTGATTCCCGACGAGTTGTACAAGGAGGCCGGCGCCACGGTCGGTGACGCGTGGGAATGCGACGTTGTCGTCAAGGTCGCGCCGCCGTCGGATGCGGAAGTCGGCAAGCTCCGCGCGGGGCAGACGCTGATCGGGTTCCTCGCTCCGCGCAACGCCGACAACCAGATCGGTGCGCTCGCCGCGGCCGGCGTCACCGCTTTCGCCGTCGAGGCGATCCCCCGGATCTCGCGTGCGCAGGTGATGGACGCGTTGTCGTCGCAGGCGAACGTCGCCGGCTACAAGGCTGTGCTGGTCGCCGCGTCCGAGTCCACCCGCTTCTTTCCCATGCTCACTACCGCGGCCGGAACGGTGAAACCCGCTACGGTGCTCGTTCTCGGGGTGGGAGTGGCCGGTCTGCAGGCACTCGCGACCGCGAAGCGACTCGGCGGCCGCACCACCGGCTACGACGTGCGCCCCGAGGTCGCCGAACAGGTGCGGTCGGTCGGTGCGCAGTGGCTCGACCTGGGCATCGACGCCGCCGGTGAAGGTGGCTACGCCCGAGAGCTGACCGAGGCCGAGCGGGCCGAGCAGCAGCAGGCCCTTGAAGACGCCATCAAGGGTTTCGACGTGGTCATCACCACCGCGCTGGTGCCGGGCCGTCCCGCGCCGCGACTGGTGACAGCGGCCGCCGTGGAAGGCATGAAACCGGGCAGCGTCATTGTCGATCTGGCCGGTGAGACCGGTGGCAACTGCGAGCTGACCAAACCCGGTCAGACGATCGTCGAGCACGGCGTGACGATCTGCAGCCCGCTCAACCTGCCGGCCACGATGCCTGAGCACGCGTCCGAGCTGTATTCCAAGAACGTGGCAGCGCTGATCGAGTTGATGCTCGACGAGAACGGCGCACTGGAGCCGGACTTCACGGACGAGATCCTCAGCGGCGCGTGCGTGACTCGCTCGAAGGAGAACTAGATGTACACAGAACTGTTGGCGAACATCGCGATCCTCGTTCTCGCCGGGTTCGTGGGCTTCGCCGTCATCTCCAAGGTGCCGAACACGCTGCACACGCCGCTGATGTCGGGCACCAACGCCATCCACGGCATCGTCGTGCTCGGTGCGCTGGTCGTGCTCGGCCATCTGCCGTCCGATGCGCCGTGGTCGATCAAGATCATCCTGTTCGTCGCGCTGGTGTTCGGGACCCTGAACGTCGTCGGCGGTTTCGTCGTCACCGACCGCATGCTGGGGATGTTCAAGTCCAGGAAGGACGCCACAGCCGGTAACCGCGCGGCCGCGAAGAAGGGGACTGAAGCCTGATGAGCTACCTCGTCTCCACCCTCTACATCGCGGCCTTCGCGATGTTCATCTACGGCCTGATGGGTCTGACCGGACCGCGCACCGCGGTGCGCGGCAACTACATTGCGGCGGCGGGCATGTTCGTGGCCGTCGTCGCGGTCCTGATCGACATCCGCGACACCGACAACTGGCTGCTGATCATCGCCGGTCTGCTGGTCGGCATCGTGCTCGGTGTCCCCCCGGCGCTGCGAACGAGGATGACGGCGATGCCGCAGCTCGTCGCGCTGTTCAACGGTGTCGGCGGCGGCACCGTCGCGCTGATCGCCTGGGCCGAATTCCTCGGCTCGGACGGGTTCACCAACCTGGACACGGTCCCGTCGGCGCCGTTCGTCGTTGGCTCGTTGTTCGCCGCGATCGTCGGTTCGGTCTCGTTCTGGGGTTCGCTGGTCGCGTTCGCGAAACTGCAGGAGCTGTTGAACAAGAACCTCGAGAAGAGGGTCGTGGCGGCGGCGAAGGGATTCCAGCTGGCGAACATCGTGCTCGTGCTTGCTGCGATCGGTGTCGCGGTCTACATCGGCGTCAATGCCAATCCGGCCAACGCGCCGACCTCGACGATCTGGATCGGCGCACTGCTCGTCGCCGCCGGTGTGATGGGTCTGTTCGTGGTGCTGCCGATCGGCGGCGCCGACATGCCCGTCGTCATTTCGCTGCTCAATGCAATGACCGGCCTGTCCGCCGCCGCGATGGGTCTGGCGCTGAACAATCAGGCGATGATCGTGGCCGGCATGATCGTCGGCGCCTCGGGCTCGATCCTGACCAACCTCATGGCCAAGGCCATGAACCGCTCGATCCCCGCGATCATCTTTGGTGCGTTCGGTGGCGGCGACGTCGGCGGCGCGGCCATCTCAGCCACTGGCGGAACCGTCAAGGCCACGTCCGCATCCGATGCGGCGATCCAGATGGCGTACGCCAACCAGGTCATCGTCGTCCCCGGCTACGGTCTCGCGGTGGCGCAGGCCCAGCATGCCGTCAAGGAGATGGCCGACCTCCTCGACGAGCGTGGCGTCGAGGTCAAGTACGCGATCCACCCGGTGGCCGGACGCATGCCCGGTCACATGAACGTCCTGCTCGCCGAGGCCGACGTCGAATACGACGCGATGAAGGAGATGGACGACATCAACGGCGAATTCGGACGCACCGACGTCACCGTCGTCATCGGCGCCAACGACGTCACCAACCCGGCCGCGCGCGAGGACGCGGGCTCGCCGATCTACGGCATGCCGATCCTCAACGTCGACCAGTCCAAGTCCGTCATCGTGCTCAAGCGGTCGATGTCGTCCGGGTACGCCGGCATCGACAATCCGCTGTTCACCGCGGATCAGACGTCGATGCTGTTCGGCGACGCCAAGAAGATGGTTTCCGAGGTCACCGAGGAGCTCAAAGCCCTTTAGATCACAGTTGGGCCCTGTAGGTCGGGGTTGGGCCCCGTAGGTCAGAGTTGGGCGAGCAGAGCGGGTACCGGGTCGGCGAGCATCGCGCCGAGGTCGGATAGGAATTTCGACGCCTGCTCGCCGTCGACCAGGCGGTGGTCGACCGTCACGCTGAGCGTCGTCACGTCTCGCGCAACGATCTCGTCGCCCACCACCCACGGTCGCCGGTTGATCGCGCCGAGCGCGAGGATCGCCGCCTCGCCCGGGTTCAGGATCGGGGTGCCGGTGTCGATGCCGTAAACCCCGACGTTCGTGATCGTGATCGTCCCGCCGGTCAGATCCGCGGGTGTCGCCTTGCCGGCCCGGGCGGTGTCGGTGAGTTCGCCGATAGCCCGGCACAGGTCGGGCAGCGTCAACTGGTTGGCGTCCTTGATGTTCGGCACCATCAGGCCGCGGTCGGTGGCGGTCGCAATGCCGAGATTGACGTAATGCTTGGTGACGATCTCCTGGGTGTCCTCCGCCCACGTCGAGTTCAGAGTGGGATGTTCGCGCAGCGTGAGTAGCAGCGCCTTGGCAACCAGCGTCAGGGGTGTCAGGCGTAACCCCTCGAACAACTTGGAAGCCCGCAGGCGGTGCAGCACTTGCACTGTCTCGGTGACATCCACGGTCAGGAACTCGGAAACGTGCGGAGCGGTGAAGGCGCTCGAGACCATCGCCGACGCGGTCTGCCGGCGCACACTGCGGACCGGTGTGCGGGTCTCGCGTTCGCCATCTGCGGGGGCCGCGGCCGGTTCGGGTTCGGGACCGCGCCGCGCATGGGTGACATCGTCGACGGTGATCGCGCCGTCGCGGCCCGTGCCGGTGACCGTCGACAGATCGATGCCTAGTTCCCGGGCGACACGGCGAGCGGCGGGGACGGCCAGGCCTGGTCGCGCTCTCGACGGCTGCTGCCTGCTCTGCTTGGGGGGGCTCTGCTGCGGGGGGCTCTGCGCTCGACGGCGACGTCGGCTGGTCGGGGGACCGGACGGGCCGTATCCGACGAGAACCGCACCGGTCTTCTGCTCGCCGTCGGCCTCGGCGCTCTCGACCTCGCCGGCGGCTTCGGTGCCCTTGCTCTCGCGGTCGGCTTTGGTGTCTTTGACCTCGCCGGCGGCTGCGGTGCTCTTGTTCTCGCCGGCCGCTTCGGTGGCCTCGATCCGGATCAGCCCGGCGCCGACGGGCAATGTGTCGCCGGGCTGCGCCAGCAACTCCCGGACCACACCGGCGAACGGGGACGGCAGTTCCACTACGGCTTTCGCCGTCTCGACCTCGCCGATCACCTGGTTGAGTTCGACGGTGTCGCCGACCGCGACCGCCCACGACACCACTTCTGCCTCTGTCAGACCCTCGCCGAGGTCGGGAAGTCGATACTCCTCGACCCGGGTCATTTGTGCGGGTTCCTCGCCGGTCACGCCGCCAGCACCTCGTCGACAGCCCCGAGAATGCGGTCGGCGTCGGGGACATGGTGGCGTTCGAGCCGCGACGGCGGGTAGGGGATGTCGAACCCGCCGACCCGTTGGACGGGCGCTTCGAGTTGGTAGAAGCAGCGCTGGGAGATGCGGGCGGCGATCTCGGCGCCGACACCGGCGAAGACCGGCGCCTCCTGCGCTACTACCAGGCGTCCGGTGCGTCGCACCGACTCCTCCACGGTCGCGAAGTCGATCGGGGACAGCGAGCGCAGGTCCACCACCTCGACGGACGTGCCCTCCGCGTCGCCGATCTGGGCGGCCTCGAGGGCAGTGGGCACCATGGACCCGTAGGCGACGAGGGTGACATCGGTACCGGGGCGGGCGATGCGGGCCTGGTCGAGAGGCAGCGCCGTTGGGGTGCTCCCCCCGACCTCGAGCTCTACCTCGCCGCGATCCCAGTACCGCCGCTTGGGCTCGAAGAACACGACCGGATCGTCGAGGGCGATCGCCTGCCCGATCATGCTGTACGCATCGGCCGGGTTGCTTGGCGTAACCACGCGCAGTCCGGCGGTGTGCACGAAGTATGCCTCCGGTGACTCCGAGTGGTGCTCGGCCGCACCGATCCCGCCGCCGTACGGGATCCGAATCGTCAACGGGACCTTCACATGTCCGCGCGTCCGGTAGTGGATCTTGGCGACCTGGGACACGATCTGGTCGAAAGCGGGGTAGACGAATCCGTCGAACTGGATCTCGCACACGGGCCGGTAGCCGCGCAGCGCCAGCCCGATCGCCGTTCCCACTATTCCGGATTCGGCGAGTGGGGTGTCGATCACGCGGTCCGGGCCGAAGTCCTTCTGCAGGCCGTCGGTGATGCGGAAGACGCCGCCGAGCTTGCCGATGTCCTCGCCCATCAGCACCACCTTCGGGTCGTCCTCGAGGGCCTTGCGCAGGCCGGTGTTGAGGGCGCCGCCGAGCGTCATCGTGTTCGCGGAATTGACGACGGCGGTCATGACAAGGCCTCCTCGGGCACATTCTGGGTGTCGGCATCCAGGGTGTCGGCATCGAGGGTGTTTAGGTACGCCCGGTAAGCCGCACGTTCTTCGTTGATCAGGGGGTGATCGGTGGCGTAGACGTGCGCGAACAGGTCGTCCGGCTCAGGATCAGGTGTCTCGAGGGTGCCGCTGCGCACGCGCGCTGCGACCTCGTCGGCGTGAGCCTGCACCCGGTCGTCCAGGGCGTCGTCGAACAGACCCTCGCGCTCGAGCAGTCGGCGTATGCGGTCGATCGGGTCGCGTGCCTTCCACAGCTCGAGCTCGGCTTCCGTCCTGTAGCGGGTGGGGTCGTCGGCGGTGGTGTGCGCGCCCATCCGGTAGGTGATGGCCTCGACGAAGGACGGTCCGCCGCCCTCGCGGGCACGGCGGGCGGCCTGTCGGGTAACCGCCAGCACCGCGAGCACGTCGTTGCCGTCCACCTGGACGGCGGGCATGCCGTACCCGGCGGGCCGAGACACGATCGGGGTGGGGCTCTGCAGTTCCACTGGTTCGCTGATGGCGCGTTGGTTGTTCTCGCAGAAGAACACCACCGGCGCGTTGAAACTCGATGCGAAGCCGAGCGCCTCGGACAGGTCGCCCTCGCTGATGGCGCCGTCGCCGAAATACACGACGGTGGCAATCTCTGCGCCGTCGAACTGCACGCCCATCGCGTAACCCGTCGCGTGCAGACCATGTGCCCCCACCACGAGCTCCGGATTGGTCATGTTCACCGCTTCCGGATCCCAGCCCGAATGGGCGCACCCCCGCCACATGCGGGTCATGACCGCCGGGTCGACGCCGCGACAGTAGGCCACCGCATGTTCGCGGTAGCTGAGGAAGATGTAGTCCTCGGGATCGAGCGCTCGTACCGAGCCGACCTGCGCGGCCTCCTGCCCGAGGAGCGATGCCCAGATACCGAGTTGGCCCTGCCGCTGCAAGGCGGTCGCCTCGGTGTCGATGCGCCGCGCGACCACCATGTCCTCGTACAGGTGCCGCAGCTCTTCCGGGCCCACGTCGGACACGACCGCCGCGTATTCGGGGCAGTGCACGCGTCGTCCGTCGGGTTGGACAAGTTGCACCGGGAGGTCGATCTTGTCGGCCATTGGGTCACCTCGGCGGCTCCGGCCCGGCGACCGCTTCGTGGGCGGCGACCGGGTGTTTGTGCTCTACCTCACAGCATCCTTGATTCCGCGATCTGCGCAAGTGGCACGGTCACGATTCAGCACAATGCCCAGACCGGGGTACACTTGGCCTGACACACTGCGTACTATGACCACTCTCGATGCGACTGATGCCCGACTTCTGCTGGAACTGTCCCGCAATCCGCGTGCGACCGGGGTGGATCTTGCTCATCGACTCGGCCTCTCCCGCAATACCGTGCAGGCGCGGCTCTCCCGATGGGAGGGGTCGGGCGTGCTGGCGGGCTTCGATCGACTCGTCGATCCGCGGGCGTTGGGCTACCCGCTTGCCGCCTTCGTCGCCACCCGGCTGGACCAGCACCGACTCGACGAGGTCGTCGATGCTCTCGCCGACATCCCCGAGGTCGTCGAGGTGTACGGGATGACCGGATTGACCGACCTGTCGGTGAAGGTGGTGGCGACCGACGCGGACGATCTGTATCGGCTGGCGGGACAGATCCTCAAGATTCCCGGTGTCGAACGGACCAATATGGCCCTGGTGATGCGGGAGTTGGTGGTGGCGCGGACCGCACCGTTGCTCGAGCGTACTGCGCGTCAGTGATCGCTCCGCAGCATCCGCGATACCTGTCTGATGGCACGCGGACGGTAGCATCGGCGGACAAGCGCTGAGGCGCGTCCATCGAAAGATTCGCCAAGTGGTCGGTTTTCGCTGTCCGGACGAACGCACGAGACGCGGCAGGGGAGTGATGCGGAATGGGCATTGTCGGCCTGGACGAGGATGCCGTCTCGATGTGGATCGCCGGACTCGGTGTCGGCGCGCTCATGCCGTTGTCGTTCGAGAGGATCGGGAGCGGCCAGTCGAATCTCACTTTCGCGGTGCGTGATTCGGGAGGTGGTCGCTGGGTACTGCGCAGGCCGCCGTTCGGGCGGCTGCTTGTTTCGGCGCATGATGTCGAACGCGAGTACCGAATTGTGTCAGCGGTACAGGGAACCGATGTGCCCGTCCCGAAAATGATCAGTCTCACAACGGATCCGGCGATCACGGATACGCCGTTGGTCCTGATGAGCTATGTCTACGGAATCGTGATCGACGACGAAGCAGCGGCGCAAAAGCTCACGCCCGAACAGCGCCGTGCGGTAGGACTGTCGATGCCCGCAGCGCTTGCGAGGATCCACCGCGTAGATCTCGAACTCGCCGGCCTGCTCGACCTCGCCAGCACCAAACCCTATGCTGCGCGCCAGCTCCGACGGTGGTCCACACAGTGGGAGCAGTCCAAGACGCGAGATTTGCCCGATGTCGACGCGCTCGCCGAGTTGCTGTCACGCAACATCCCGGAGCAAGTGGAAACCACGCTGGTACACGGTGATTTCCACCTCAATAACGTCATCATCTCGCCTGAGGACTGCCATGTCATGGCCGTACTCGACTGGGAGTTGTGCACCCTGGGTGACCCGCTCGCCGACCTCGGCAGCCTCCTCGCGTTTTGGCCACAACGCGGCGATCAGTCACCGGGACCGTTCACCGTTTCGACCGTCGAAGGCTTCCCGACGCGGGACGAATTGGTCGACGCCTACGTTCACGAAACCGAGCGGGACGTGTCCACTGTGGGCTTCTGGCAGGTCCTCGCGCTGTGGAAGCTCGCGATCATCGCAGAAGGAGCGCTGCGCCGTGCCATCGACGACCCACGGAACCGGGCCGAAAGCGGTGGGCCGACGGTCGAGATGATCGACAGCATCGTCCGTCGGGCGGTTGCCACCGCCGACGCGGTCGGGCTCGCCTGAGCGGGATCGTTCTACTCTTCCGACACCACGAGCAGGCTTGCGGCGCTCCGAATCTCAGGAGGAATCGGGACTGGTCGACGAGTGTCGGGATCGACGTAGACGTAAACGAACCGCGCGGTGGCGGCCAGTTCGAGGATTCCACCGGAATCTTCCCGGAAGATCGCGAGCGCAAACACGATACTGCTCGTCCCGAGGTGCTCGACGGAGAGTCCCACGTGCAGCTGATCGGGGAACGAGAGTTCGCTTATGAACCGGCACGACGTCTCTGCGACGATCCCGATCGCTGACAGTTCTCGGATGTCGAGGCCTGTGCTGGCCATCAGCCACCCGTTGACTGCGGTGTCGAAGTACGAGTAGTAGGCGATGTTGTCGACGTGACCGTAGTGGTCGTTGTCGGCCCAGCGTGTCGGCACCGGCCACAACGCGGGATAGGCCTCGGCGCGAGGCTCGGGCTCGACGGGAGCTGCCATGGGTTCAGACGATAGCGCCTCGTGTCCTTCCGGGCAGTCGGCCGCACCGCCTGGTAGGCGCAATGTTCACCGCCTAGCAGGCACAATGGGGGGACCCACGCCGTGTCGGCCAATCGGTCGGAGGGCGGTCGTGGTGGCCCCAGGGACTGTGCGATGAGAGCACTGCTCGGCCGGTTGGCAGGCATCACCATCGCGCTCGTGCTCGGCCTGTCGCTGCTCGGCGGCCCGGTCCGGGCCAGTGCGCAGACCGCACTCGAGACCCCGGGCACGGTCGTCGACTCCTCTCCAATGCCATCCGGCGCATTGCCCGAGGGTGTCGCCGCCGGCTCATACGTGACCTACTGGACCACCGGCCCGCGGGATCAGCCGGCGCTGAGCACGGGGGCAGTCCTGCTGCCGCCGGGTGATCCCCCACCCGGCGGTTGGCCGGTGGTCTCGTGGGCGCACGGTGTCGTGGGCGTCGCAGACGCCTGCGCGCCGACCGTTACCGGGCAGATCTCCGGCCCGTACCTGGAATCCTGGCTCCGGGAGGGGTATGCCATCGTCGCGACGGACTACGTCGGGCTCGGGACGCCGGGGATCCATCCGTACCTCGACGGACCGTCGGAGGCGCACAGCGTGATCGACATGGTTCGCGCCGGCCGGGCGGTGACGCCGTCCCTGTCGGACCGGTGGGTGGCGCTCGGGCAGTCGCAGGGTGGTCACGCGGTCATGTTCGCCGCATCGATCGCGACGCGGTATGCGCCCGAACTCGACTTTCGTGGCACCGTCGCAACCGGGGTGCCGTCCAACCTCGAGAAGCTGGCGCCCCTGACCGGCCCGGACTTTCCGGCTCTGCCGCTCACCGGGAGCACGGTGTTCATCGGATACGGGCTCGTCGGCCTCCGTGCTGCGCATCCCGAGTTGGACGTCGACAGCTACCTGAGCCCACTCGGTCGCGACGTTCTCGACCAGCTCGAGTCGCTCTGCTACGAGGATGCACAGGCGGAGTTCGGGAACCTGACCATCGGCCAGTTGTTGTCGCGGCCGTTGACCGGGCCCGCGATGCAGGCGGCACTGCAGCACTCGCTGGCCGTGCCCGTCACCGGCTACGATCGACCGCTCTTCATCGGGCAGGGGCTCTTCGACGATGTCGTCCCCGCAGGATTCACTTTCGCGCTGGTCTCGGAGTTGACGGCTGCGGGCCAGAACTTCGTATTCCGCACCTACCCGGAGGGTCACCTCGGGACGATGCGGGCCGCCCTGCCCGACACCACAGAATTCGTCCGCGCGGCCTTCCAGTAGCAGGCGATCGCCGTCTACCGGAGCTCGTCGTCGTGCCGGAGGAATGCCGGCACGACGAACCACAACCCGGCGAACACGACCGCCGTGATCGCCCCGATGAGCTTGGCGGCCCAGCCGCCGACCGCGACCTCGGCGACGATGAGCACGGTCCCGATCATCGTCGCGGCGAGGAAGATCGAACCGGCGAGCGTGAACCGGTTCGCTTGCCGCAGGATGTCCTCGCGTCGTTGTTGCCGGAACAGGATGCGATGCCACACCGCGGGGGCAATCAGCAGCACCGAGGACGCTGCCGCGCACAGCATCGTCACCAGGTGCAGGCCCCGCACGTAGAGAGACTGCTCCGGGTACTGCTCGGTGAACACGATCGCCAGCAGGAACGCGAAGAGAATTTGTACGCCGGCCTGCTGAACGCGGAGTCCCTGCAACAACTCACTGAAGTTGCGCGCCAGACGGGCGCTCGGCGACTCGCCCGGGCCACTCGGTAGCTCCGACATTTACGACCTCGAGAACTCCGACGCCCGCCGGATCTGGTCGGAGGACGGCCGCACCCCGGTGTAGAGCGCGAACTGTTCGGCGGCTTGCAGCGCGATCACCTCGGCGCCCGTGATCACGGCCTTGTGGTGCGCGGTGGCCATCTTGACCAGCGGGGTGTCCGGCGGCATCGCGACCACGTCGAAGACCGCCTCCGCCGCGAGGACTGCCGCCTCTGGGAACGGCAGCGCTCGAGCGGTGTCGCGGTCTGGTCCGCCGGCCATGCCGATCGGGGTGGCGTTGATGAGCAGTTGGGGGTGCGCCCCGCCGAGGTCGGGTCGCCACTCGAAACCGTACGTCTGGGCCAACGCGGAACCGGACTGCTCGTTGCGTGCGACCACGGTGACCGTGTGGAATCCGAAGTCCCGCAACGCTGCTACGACGGCCTTCGCCATGCCGCCGCTGCCGGCGACGGCGACCGACAGGTCGGGACTCAGCTCCGCCCGTCGAAGGAGATCGGTGACGGCCTGGTAGTCGGTGTTGTACGCGTGCAGTTCGCCGTCCTCGTTGACGATCGTGTTCACCGAGTCGATCGCGGCCGCCGACGGGTGAACCACGTCGACGTGCTCGATGCAAGCCTCCTTGAACGGCATCGACACCCCACACCCGCGGATCCCGAGGGCGCGGATGCCGGCGATCGCGGCCGCGAGATCGGTGGTCGTCATCGCCTTGTAGACGAAGTCGAGGCCGAGCTCCTCGTACAGATAGTTGTGGAAGCGGGTCCCAATGTTGCTCGGCCGACCCGACAGCGACATGCACAGCCGGGTGTCCTTGGTGACGGCTTCGGTAATCGTGCGGCTCACCTCGTCCACGCTAATCGGCGGTTCCCGGTCATGTGGGTGACTCGTCACGGGCACCTCGCCGCAATGGTCTCGATCGTGTCGCGGTCCGCGGCGGTGATCGGCAGCCCGTAGCGCACCGCGACGCTCAGGTACTTGCCGACGTAGAAGCAGTGGCTAGCGGGCTCGGGTGGCAGCCACTGCGACGGCGTGCTGTCGCTTTTGGCCTGGTTCTCGGGCCCGTCGACCGCGAGCAGGTTGTAGGTGATGTCGTTCGCGAAGTCGCGGCGTAGCTCCGGTGACCACGCGGCGGCTCCTAGGTCCCACGCCGCGGCGAGCGGGTACACGTGGTCGATCTGCACGGCGTTCGCGTCTTGCTTGGTGAAATCGATGCGCTGGCCCGAGTACGGGTCGGCAAGCGTTCCGGACACCACAACGCAGTCGTGGGTGCCCTGGCGGAATACGACGTCGGTGAGGTCGACGGAGAGCACGTTGTTGCGGGTGTCGCAGCCGTCGTGGCCGCCGCGGCCCGAGTGGTCGTCGGACCACGACGGCCCGAACACGCATGCCTGACCGGCCCGGCAACCACGTTCGTAACCCGGGACATCGGGCCGCGCCGGCACGACCTCGACCCGGGAGAGGAGGTCGTCGACGGCCGCGCGTGAGGGGCTACCTGGGGCCGGCCCGGGCGCCCCCGGATCAAGGGCACACGAAGAAGACCCGAATGCGAGCGCGGCCGTCGCGGCGCACAGCGCGACCCTGAGTACCCCCATCGACAGAATCCCCCCTCGACTGCCCCTCCCGATCACACCAGTCGGTGGCAGTGTGCCGGACAGCACCGACAGCGCCTGTCGGAACAGCACCGACAGTGCCTGTCGGAACAGCACCGACAGTGCCTGTCGGAACAGCACCGACAGTGCCTGTCGGAACAGCACCGACAGTGCCTGTCAGGAATGCGGGAACTTCGCGGCGTGGATCGTGGCGGCGTCGAAGCCGTCGTGCCCGATGACCCACGATCCGCCATTCTGTTGGCATTCGGCGATCTTGCCGAAGATGCTCAGCAGGAAGTAGATGGCCTCCGCCGGGGACCGTGTGGTGGCCAACCGGTGCGATTCGCCCTGTTTGGTGACGTCGAGCCACACCCCGGACTGGCCGTCGAGTCGCATCGCGACGATGTGGTCGACGTCGATGAACGCAACCTTGCGGTGCTGCCAGGGTGTCGTGGGCGAGTACACCTGTTCGAAGACCTGAAGCATGATCGCCATGTCGTACCCGCCTTCCACCTGCGCCCAGTATGGCCTTCGTGGCGGGGTGAACTCCAGGAACGTCGGCGGCGGCTGGTTGGATGGACCGCATGCTGCACGGGCTCTGGTCGCCGGGGGCGGGTCTCCTGCTGTGGCGGGATCAGGGGTCCGATCTACTCGAACTGCCCGAACCTCTCGGACGAGTCCTGCGCCGGCGATTCCGCCGACACCACACGATCCACATACCTGGTGCAAACGGGGTGCGCGCGGAGCGGATACCCGTACTTGCGCTCGCCCCGGCCGAGGCCGCCGATGTCCTGTTCGCGGTCCCCGACGACGCCCCCGACGTCTCGGGGGATCTGCGTTACCTCGCGCATGTAGCGCGCGGCGTCGAGCGCTGGGCGCGGGCCGGACGCGTGGTACCCGAACTGTGCCGGACGGAGGGGCACTGGTGGCCCCGGTGGCGACTGCTCGGTGGCGAGCGCCAGCGTGCTTGGCTGGCCGAGATGACGGCAGC
Source organism: Rhodococcus spongiicola (assembly GCF_004011835.1). GTDB lineage: Bacteria > Actinomycetota > Actinomycetes > Mycobacteriales > Mycobacteriaceae > Prescottella > Prescottella spongiicola. Next base: position 56,229 of record NZ_RKLN01000001.1, on the reverse strand, counting down.
CATGCCGCCGGTGCAGCGGCTCGAAGGTACTCCCCGCGAGATACTCGACGACTTCGTCGGCGAACTCGCCGACGCGGTGGTGCGGCACCTACTGGGGGACCGGGACTCCGAGCACCCGCTACTGCGGGCACTGTTGCGCGGCGAACCGTACGACGGTGGCAACCACCGGATGGCGACCGGGCTCGACGCCTGGCGCGAGAGCCTCACCGTCGACGAGCCCGAACTGGTGCTACGGCTACTCGAGCCTGAGCCTGACCTCGGCGACGGCGCCCTGTGGCGGCTTCAGGTCTGCCTGCGACCCGAGGGAGAGGCGCCGTCGCCGATCCTGCTGCACCGCACCGAGGCCCGGCTGCTCGAGGTCGGGGTCCGCAAGCTCGGCGCCGTCTCCGCGGCCTATCCGAGACTGCGGGATCTGCCGTCCGATCCGGACAGCCTCGACCTGCTGCTGCCCACCGCCGTCGTCACCGACCTGGTGCTGCACGGAGCGCGGGCGCTGCAGCACGCCGGCATCACGCTGCTGTTGCCCCGGGCGTGGGCGGTGGTCTCGCCGTCGCTGCGTGTTCGGGTGTCGTCGCCACCGGCGCCCGCCGCTGAGGAACGCGCGGTCGGCATGAACGAGATCGTCGGGTACGACTGGGAACTCGCGCTGGGCGACATGGTTCTCACCGCGGACGAGCTGGCCCGGCTCGCGAACACCCAGAGCGACCTGGTGCGGCTGCGCGGTCAGTGGGTGCAGGCGGACGCAGCCGTGCTCGCGCAGGCGGCCCGCTACGTGACCCAACGGAATTCGGGTGGCGAGGGCACGCTGGGCGAGTTGCTGGGGCAGCTGATCGAGGCGGATCGGCCTCCGGTCCCAGTGCAGGACCTACAAGCCACCGGGTGGGTGGGCACCCTGCTTGATGGCACCCTCGAGCCGTCGCCGGTCCCGAAACCACACGGACTCGAGGCCGACTTGCGCCCCTACCAGCAGCGAGGCCTGGATTGGCTGGCGTTCATGAGCGAGTTCGGGCTCGGCGCCGTCCTCGCCGACGACATGGGCCTCGGCAAGACGCTGCAGTTGCTGGCCCTGCTCGCCCACGAGCGGTCCGGTAAGCCGACTCTGCTGGTGTGCCCGATGTCGGTAGTCGGCAACTGGCAACGCGAGGCCGCCCGGTTCGTCCCAGACCTACGCGTGCAGGTGCACCACGGTGCCGACCGCAGCCGCGGTGAGGACTTGGCCGCCGCGGTCCGCTCCAGCGACCTGGTGATCACGACGTACTCGCTACTCGCCCGCGACGTCACCACGCTGGCGGAGCAGACGTGGCGCCGGGTGGTGCTGGACGAGGCGCAGCACATCAAGAACTCGGCGACCGCGCAAGCCCGCGCCGCCCGGGCGATCCCGGCCGAACATCGTGTCGCGCTTACCGGCACCCCGGTCGAGAACCGGCTCGACGAGCTGCGGTCGATCCTCGACTTCGTCAATCGCGGGATGCTCGGCAGCCCACAGGCATTCCGGGCCCGGTTCGCTGTACCGATCGAACGCGAGCAGAATGAGCCCGCCATTACCCGGCTGCGGGCGGTGACGGCGCCGTTCATCCTGCGGCGCGTCAAGACCGATCCCGCCGTCATCTCCGATCTTCCGGACAAGCAGGAGATGACGGTGCGGGCGAACCTCACCGTCGAGCAGGCTGCGCTATACCGGGCGGTGGTCGACGACATGCTGAAGAAGATCAAGGACACCGAGGGCATGCAGCGCAAGGGTGCGGTTCTCTCAGCGCTCACCCGCCTCAAGCAGGTGTGCAACCATCCGGCGCATTTCCTGGGTGACGGGTCCGGGGTGCTGCGCCGAGGTCGGCACCGGTCCGGCAAACTCGGCCTCGTCGAGGACATTCTCGACGCGGTGACCGCCGACGGTGAGCGCGCCCTGCTGTTCACCCAGTTCCGGGAATTCGGAGATCTCGTGGTGCCCTACCTGTCGGAGCGGTTCGGTGTCGACGTACCGTTCCTGCATGGCGGCGTCCCCAAGGCGCGCCGCGACCGGATGGTCGAGCAGTTCCAGGGCACGGGTGGACCACCGATCATGCTGCTCTCACTCAAGGCCGGCGGGACAGGCCTCAATCTGACTGCAGCCAATCACGTTGTGCATCTGGATCGCTGGTGGAATCCGGCGGTGGAGAACCAGGCCACCGACCGTGCATTCAGGATCGGCCAGCGCCGTGACGTCCAGGTTCGCAAGCTGGTGTGCGTCGGCACACTCGAGGAGCGGATCGACGCGATGATTTCGAACAAGCAGGAGCTCGCGGATCTCGCCATCGGGACCGGTGAGCGGTGGATCACCGAGATGAGCACCGATCAGCTCCACGACCTGTTGACTCTCGGCGAAGAGGCGGTCGGCGAATGAACGCGCAGCGTGGGCGCCCGGATTTCTCGGAATTCGGCAAACGACGGCCAGTGGTCGGCGGCGTCGAGGCCGCCTCCAAGCGCGGCGCGTTCGCCCGCGGGTGGTGGGGGCGTGCCCTGATCGACGTGCTCGAGCAGGTCGCTGACAGCGGCCGGCTCAGCCGCGGACGCACCTACGCTCGCGGCGGCCAAGTGGTCGCCCTGGACATCGCGGCCGGACGGGCCACCGGCGAGGTGCAGGGTAGCCAGATCGCCCCGTTCACTGCGGTGTTGACGCTGCGGACCCTCGACGACGAGCACACCGCCGAGTTGGTCGACACGGTCCGGTCGACACCCGGACTGCTCGCCGCGCTCGCCGCCGGGGCGGTGCCGCAGGAACTCGCACCCATGCTGGTGCCGGACGGCGGGCGTGAGCTCGACTTCGACTGCACCTGCCCCGACCTCGAGTGGCCCTGCAAACACGTCGCCGCGGTCGCATACCTGCTGGCCGAACGCGTCGACCGCGATCCGATCACGATGCTCACGGTGCGTGGACTCGACCTCGACACACTCATCCGTGCCGTCGGCGGCGAGGAGGAGTCACCGACTGGCGGGACCGACCACTTCGGCGACGACCACTTCGGAGACGAGGTCAGCTACCTGGACCTGCCGGAGGTCGAGTTTGCTGCGGCCCCAGATGATCTCGATGCGATGCTGCTGCGCAAGGTGCTTCGTGAGGGTGCCGAGGACGAGGTGGGCGTGGCTGCGGCCCTTCGCGACCTCGACGAGTGCTACCGAGCGTTGGGGAGTGCGGTCCGGCGTCGGTCATCGAGACTGTCGCCGAACCGTGCACAGCAGCGTCCGTAAGGCGCCGACACCAGTGAATCCCGACTGGTTCACGTGGCGATGTCGACGACGACCCGGGTGGGCTCGCTGAGAGTGAAGACCGTGAACGGGCGTTGGGGACGAGCAGTACCTATGAACGACTGCATGTCACCCTCGGACCAGCTGACTCCTTCCCGCACCTCGGTCACGACGCCCCCCGATGCTCCTGGGACCAAGGGAAACGAACCGGTTTCGGTGTCGTCGGAGGGAAACGCAATTCGGTTGATGTAGATTTGCAGAATTCCGTCTCCTGCCACAGAGATCGGCTTGCCACTGTTGTCCTGGAAGGCGCCATCGACGTAGCGTGCACGCCAACCCGGAGTGCCGGTACCGGCGAACTCGTAGACCACGCGATCGAAGCCCGGATGCTGACCGACCCGCACGTCGGTCAGCATCAGGTCTGCCGATGCTGAGGCTTGCGACGATTGCGGGGCCGTATCGGTAGGGATTGCCGGGTTCGAATTCGGCGCTGGTTCAGTTGCGTCTGCGGGAATTGGTGCGGTAGCGGCGGCTACAGAGGTGGTGGTCGAACTCTGCGGCGCTGCGGTCGTGGTCGAGGTTACCGGCGCACTCGCGGTGATCTCAGCCGACTGGGCATCGGTGCTCCCGCATCCAGTGGCAGTGAATACCACTGTTGCACAGGTCAGCCCGGCGGTTATCGTAGTGAGTCGCTTTCGCAAGGTGAACCTCCCATGTGGGTTGTTGCTGGGCAGATCGAGTAGTTGGACGTGTGGTCCGCGGCAGGGTTGTCCGCGTGAAACCCCGGTCAGAGAGTTGTGAGATCCCACACGTAGAAGGGCAGGGGCAGCAGGGCCAGCAGGGGCACGCTGTTCACGCTGGCAGCAGCGCTCCCCAAGTAGCCCATGCCACCCGCGAGGCGGTGCTTGTTACCCCACGGGTCAAGCTGATAAACCCCGGAGAAGCCGCCCGCGTACCAGCAGTAGATGTCGGCTGTGCCGTACGGACTGAGTACGGGAGTAGTCGTGGGTGTGGCCGGCTCCCATGGGAGGCGGAACTCGTCACTGCAGGGCCGCTCCTCCGACCCGGTATTGGAACCCAGAGCGGTTGCTGTCGGCGCGGCGACACCGCCCAATCCGACAGCCAGCAGCACACCAGCGACAACGAACCCCGAACGCTTCATTTTGATCATCCCCCAAAACATGTCGTAGACGTCCGAGTTGTCGGGGTAGGGATCGACGGCGTTACACACGGCCGATGTGCCTCGGATCACCTTCAGTGCCTGTTCGCCGACAAGAAACGCGGCGCGCCCGCTTCGGGCGAGGAAACCACCGCCACAGACCTGGACCGGGTCGGTGGCGTTGACGTGGATCGCGGCAGCGTATGGGATGCGGAGCCGGATCCGCCGGACCCGTTCCAGGACAGCGACCTGGTTGAGAATGTGCTGCACTTCTACGCCACGGATGCCGGCGTTGCCGAGTACGTTGCGCGGCTCCGGTCCGCCCTCGCGGACACGCTCACTGCGATCGGGCGGTGGCAGATCCGCGGGCCGGTGCCGGCATCCGACGGTGTTGCGGCGTTCAATGCCAAGCATCGACCGGAGCCACCACCGTCGGGGAGTCGGCTGTGGGAGGTCTTCATCGGCCTGCGCGGTCAGGGCGACAACAATCTCCTCGCCGATCGCATCGTGCATGTCCTCCACGACGCCGGCGCACATTTCGACCAGTTGATCTCGGGCTTCCACCCGGCCGGAAGCAGCGAGCAGGAACGAGCACTTCGCAGGTATCCACAGCTTCGCGATCAGCCCCGACATTGACAGGCGTCGCGCGCCCGGCTGCCGATCGGCTCCTCGAATGTTACCGACATGAGCGTGATGTCTATTCTCTCAGGGAGATTCGGCGACCAGTCTCGGTTCGACCCACCGACAGATTTCGTCGCTGGACATCACGCGAACGCCGATTCCCCGACACTCTTCCAGACCCCGGTCGTAGGTCCGGGAAATGCCGTCACTCGCCATCGCCACTCGAAAATCGCGCTCTGTTGCCTCATAGATGCTCGTGCGCGGGCAGTTCGGAAAGTTCGCGCCGATGAACACCAGCGAGTCCACGCCCAACTGATGGAGATGTGCGCGAAGGTTCGTCTCGTAGAACGCCCCCCACCGCGGCTTGAACATCAGCCACTCGTTGTGTGCGATCTTCTGGAATTCGCCGCCGAGCAGCCACTCCGGATCCAGTTCGACGTCCGGGCTGGGTCGGAGTGCAACGTCCAGTTGGCTCCCCTCGGATCCGGGAGCGGCGATCCCCGAACTGTCGGCGACGATGTTGCGTCGGCACAGTTCAGCGTTGCTACCGTCCCGCTCGTACAGACGTACTACGTGCACGATCGGCTTTCCCGCGCGACGGAAGGCCGTCGCGATCTTCGCCATGGTCGGAAGTAGCGGTTCCGTTCCTTCGACATAGGTCGCGCCCCCGGCGCGGGAGAAGTCTGTTTGCACATCGATCGTGATCAGTGCACAGGACTCGACGTTTGGTTCTGTGTCGACCACACTGTCCGTCGTCTGGGTGTACATGGCCGAACTGTATACGGCGCTGGGAGTCTCCCGCCCGCAACTCGAGTCGAATTCGGCACGTGGCGTTGGTAGTAACGCGCAGATCTTCCGGCCAGATGTACCCGGCATGAACAAGATCAGAGCCGCTGCAGCTGTCGCGTCCTTGGGTGTACTTCTCTTCGTCGGCGGCCTGTTCGTTGGCGGCGGAGTTGCGCAGGCCAACCCGCCGTCGCCGGATCCCCTTGCTGGGTGGCCGGAGCCGTTGCGTGCTCTCGTAGTCGCGCTCTCCGAGCCTCTGGTCGATGTATGGAACTTCTTCGTCGACATCTCGTACCTGATCATGCTCGGCCTGTAGCCATTCTGGCTTCCTTCGCGATCACCTCGGTGGCGTGGTGCCGGTGGTGACTGTGTCGGACATCTACGACCCCACCGGTACCGTCGCGAGACCAACGGCGGGCGTCGTCCCGCACCGCTCCATGACCTCGAACAGCTTGGCGTGCATCCGTTCCGCCTGGGCCGGATCGAAGTAGGCGACGTTCAGAGGGTTGGCACGGTTGTGCAGTTCGAGCGGATCTGTCTCCAGGTCGTACATCTCGAACTGGGGCGGCGTCACGCCCGCCGGATCGAAGTACACCGAGTACTTCCAGCGGTGGTCCCGGATGGTGCGCATGTGGTTGGGCTGGGTGACGATGTTCTGTCCGTCAGGGACGCCGCAGTTCTGGTCGTCGTAGGTGAAGTGCACGACGTCCTGTACATGGGTGCTCGGGGAGTTCGGGTTTGCGGCTGCGTCGGCGACGATCGGCATGAGGTCGACGCCGCGGAAGTCCCACGCAGAGAGGTCCGGTACGTCCGCGAGCGTGGCGAGTGTCGGCATCACGTCGATCAGCGAAGCGAGGGCGCCGGTACGCACGGGCTGCGGGAACAGCGCCGGGTTGCTGATCACCAGCGGTACCCGCAGCGTCTCCTCGTACGCGTTGAATATCTTCTGCCGCAGCCCACCGTGTGACAGGCCCAGTTCGCCGTGGTCGGACATCCGGACCACGACCGTCGAATCCCGCATCCCGGGCCGGGATTCGAGGGCGTCGAGTACCGCGCCGATGTGGTCGTCGACCACCTTGTGCATGTACGCGTAGAAGTTGACGTAGTTGCGGGCCGCCTGCTCTCCGGCCAGCGGACCCAGCCCGGCGGCGAGCAGCACCTGCGACTGCATCTGCGGGGTGGGTTTGAAGTTCAGTGCGAGGGTCTCGCCGTATGTAGGCGGTAGGTCGATGCCCTGCGCGAAGACGCCGGGAGCCGACCCGTAGTTGTCGCAGTCGCCGTTGATCGCGTCCCACGTCCGTGGGTACGCGAGCACGTCGTGCGGGTTGACCAACGAGACGATGAGCGCGAACGGGCGGTCGTCGGCGGGGTCGACGCCTCGTAGGAAGTCGACGGCCTGTGCCGCGTAGCCGCTGTCGAGGTCGGCGCATCCGCCACCGAAGTGGTCGGGGTTGGTGTCCTGGCCTCCTTCGGGCGGAACCCAGCCGTGGAAGCCGTACGCGGCGAGGTCCTCGGTCGACGGGTCGCCGCCGTCGGCGCCCTTGCTCATGTGCCACTTGCCGCGGTACTGCACGTTGTAGCCGGCGGAGTCGAGCAGTTTGGCCATGTTCTGGATGTCCAGCGGCAGTGTCGGTTCGGTCGGAGAGAGAGTCCCGCCCTCGGTCAGGGTCGCGGTGACGCCGTGCTGCGCCGGGTAGAGGCCGGTGAAGAACGTGCTCCGACTGGGCGAGCACATCGCACTGTTGCAGAACGCGTTGTCGAAGGACAGGCCAGTGTCGGCGAGGCGTTTACGGTTGGGCAGGTTGTCCTCGGACCACCCCTGCGGCCAGTACATGGGGTCACGTTCCTGATCGGTGACCAGGACGACGATGTTGGGACGGTGGGGGAGGCCGCCCGACTGCGAGCGCGCGGGTCCGGAGGCCGCCGCTGCGTGGGTGGCCCCGCCGGCCATGCCCGCGATCAGCATTGCACCCGCGCTACCGAGGAGGCCGCGCCGCGAGAAGGGGTGGTCGATCGAGTCCAGAATGGGTTCGCCCAGGTCGTCCATCGCTGATCTCCGTCCAGAAGTGCCGCTGAGAACCAGGCGTTCGGATGGTCATTCTTCCGGACGACATGGGCGCTGATCTGGGCTTCGGGCGATTGTCGGGTTCACACCCCTAGACGTGCCTGGACGTCCAACTATAGGATGAACGATGAATATAGGGTGATGCGTCTCCATTGTGTCGTTTGGGATCGACGCAGGCGCTGACCTAGCAGGTACCGACCCGACAGAAGGGTGGATTCGCACATGGGTGTTCGAGAACTCTCCCACTTCATCGGAGGCAAGCGCATCCCCGGAGCCTCCGGTCGATTCGCCGACGTCTTCGACCCCAACACCGGTGAGGTGCAGGCTCGGGTTCCGTTGGCCGGCCGGCCCGAGACCGAGGCGGCAATCGCGAGCGCTGCGGAGGCGCAGCAGGAGTGGGCGTCGTGGAATCCGCAGCGTCGCGCCCGCGTGCTGATGCGATTCCTGCAGCTGATCCAGGACGAGATGGAACCGCTCGCACGGCTGCTCTCGTCCGAACACGGCAAGACCATTCCGGACGCGAAGGGCGACATCCAGCGCGGGCTCGAGGTCGTCGAGTTCGCCACCGGCATCCCGCACCTGCTCAAGGGTGAGTACACGGAGTCGGCGGGCCCCGGAATCGACGTGTTCTCGATGCGCCAACCGCTCGGCGTGGTCACCGGCATCACCCCGTTCAACTTCCCGGCAATGATTCCGTTGTGGAAGGCCGCGCCCGCCCTCGCGTGCGGGAATGCGTTCGTACTCAAGCCGTCCGAGCGGGATCCGTCGGTGCCGCTGCGTCTGGCGGAGCTGTTCCTCGAGGCCGGTCTGCCACCGGGCGTGTTCAACGTCGTCAACGGCGACAAGGATGCGGTCGATGTGCTGTTGACCGATCCGCGGATCAAAGCTGTCGGGTTCGTCGGCTCCACCCCCATCGCGCAGTACATCTACGAGACCGCTACCGCGCACGGCAAGCGCGCCCAGTGCTTCGGTGGGGCGAAGAACCACGCGATCGTCATGCCCGACGCGGATCTCGAGCAGGTCGCCGACGCGCTGGTCGGCGCCGGGTACGGCTCGGCGGGCGAGCGCTGCATGGCCATTTCGGTGGCGGTGCCGGTCGGGGAGCAGACTGCGGATGCGCTCGTCGCGAAGCTTGCCGAACGAGTAGCGAAGCTGAAGATCGGACGCTCCGACGACGAAGCCGCCGACTTCGGCCCGCTCGTCGGAGCCGACGCTCTCGACCGGGTCAACGGCTACGTTCAGATCGGAGTCGACGAGGGTGCCGAACTAGTCGTGGACGGCCGCGGCTTCGAACTCGACGGGCACGAGGACGGATTCTTCACCGGAGCAACACTGTTCGACCGCGTGACCTCGGACATGCGGATATACAAGGAGGAGATCTTCGGTCCCGTCCTACAGGTCGTCCGCGCGCACGACTACGAGGAGGCCTTGCGGCTGCCGTCCGAGCACGAGTACGGCAACGGTGTCGCGATCTTCACCCGCGACGGCGACACCGCCCGCGACTTCTGCGCCCGCGTCGACACCGGCATGGTCGGCGTGAACGTGCCGATCCCGGTCCCGATCGCCTACCACACGTTCGGGGGCTGGAAGCGCTCCGGGTTCGGTGATCTGGGCCAACACGGCCCCGACTCGATCCGCTTCTACACCAAGACCAAGACGGTCACGCAGCGCTGGCCTTCCGGCGTCAAAGAGCATGTAGATCACTTCGTCATCCCGACGATGAAGTAGGGGAGCGGCCAGTGTTCATCCTGTCCGACGACGAACGCGCGATCAGCGACACCGCGCGTGAGTTCGCCGCGGAGTACTTGGGTCCCAACGCGATCGAGTGGGACCAGACCAAGCACTTCCCGGTGGACGTGCTGCGCAAGGCCGGGGCACTCGGCATGGGTGGCATCTACATCCGGGAGGACGTGGGCGGCTCCGGCCTCAGCCGACTCGACGGCGTCCGCATCTTCGAGCAACTCGCCACGGGATGCCCGTCGATCGCCGCATACATCTCGATCCACAACATGGTCACATGGATGATCGACGAGTTCGGTACCGAGGAGCAGCGCCGGCTCTGGGTGCCCCCGCTGGCGGCGATGGAACACCTCGGCAGCTACTGCCTCACCGAGCCGGGCGCGGGATCGGATGCGGCAGCCCTGTCCACCAAGGCCATTCGTGACGGAGACGACTATCTGCTCAACGGGGTCAAGCAGTTCATCTCCGGCGCGGGAACGTCCGACGTCTACATCGTCATGGCCCGTACGGGTGAAGCAGGCGCCCGCGGCATCTCGGCATTCATCGTGCCCAAGGACTCGCCCGGACTGTCGTTCGGCGCCAACGAGAAGAAGATGGGCTGGAACGCCCAGCCCACTCGACAGGTGATCCTCGATGACGTGCGGGTGCCGGCCGCGAACTTGCTCGGTGGTGAAGGTGAGGGCTTCCCCATCGCGATGAAGGGCCTCAACGGTGGACGTCTGGGCATCGCCGCGTGCTCGGTCGGCGGTGCGCAGGTCGCCTTCGACAAGGCCGTCGCCTACCTCGCGGAGCGCAAAGCGTTCGGGTCGGCGCTCGTCGAGTCGCAAGCGCTGCAGTTCCGGCTCGCCGACATGCGGATCGAACTCGAAGCCGCGCGCACCCTGCTGTGGCGGGCGGCGGCCGCTCTCGACGCCGACACCGCGGACAAGGTGGAGTTGTGCGCGATGGCCAAGCGTTTCGCCACTGACACCGGATTCAAGGTCGCGAACGAGGCACTGCAGATGCACGGCGGCTACGGCTATCTGGCGGAATACGGATTGGAGAAGATCGTGCGGGACCTGCGGGTGCACCAGATCCTCGAGGGCACCAACGAGATCATGCGAGTAGTAGTCGCCCGCGCGTTGGTCGGGCCGGCGTGAGCACGGCGAGCGGCGACGATCGACGCGCCGCCGCCGGTACGGCGTCGAACCAGGCCGAGGTGATCGTCGAGCGGGTCGGCGGTCTCGGTCGCATCACCCTCAACAGACCCAAGGCGATCAACGCGCTCACCCACACCATGGTGCAGGCGCTGACGTCGACGTTGCTCGAATGGGCCGCCGACGACTGGGTCCACGCGGTGCTGGTCATCGGCGCCGGCGAGCGCGGTCTGTGCGCGGGAGGCGACATCGTCTCGATCTACCACGACGCCCGCGAGGGTGGCAGTGGGTCGAAGGACTTCTGGCGGGACGAGTACGTGCTCAACGCCGCGATCGCCCGCTCCGGCAAGCCGTACGTCGCGATCATGGACGGCATCGTCATGGGTGGAGGTGTCGGGATCTCGGCCCACGGCAACGTACGGGTCGTCACCGAGCGATCGACGATCGCAATGCCCGAGGTCGGGATCGGATTCGTCCCTGATGTCGGCGGAACCTACCTGTTGTCGCGGGCGCCCGGGGAGCTCGGCACCCACATCGCGCTGACGACGTCCCGACTGGGGGCCGGCGACGCCATCTACTGCGGATTCGCCGATCATTTCGTCCCGTCGGGTCGGCTCGCGGAATTCGAACGCGTGCTCTCGACCGGCTCGGTCGAGGACGCGCTGGCATTGTTCGCGGAGCCGCCCCCAGCATCGGAGCTGGCCGAGCAGCGTGGCTGGATCGACGCGGCCTACGCCGCCGACACGGTCGAGGAGATCGTCGCCAACCTCCGCGCGAGCGGCGTGCCTGAGGCGACGGCGGCCGCAGAGCAAATCCTCGCGAAATCCCCTACTGCCGTGAAGGTGACGTTGCGGGCGCTGCGACAGGCACGTGAATTCGGCAGCCTCGAGGAGGCGCTCGATCAGGAGTACCGGGTGTCGTCGGCGTGCCTGGATTCTCATGATCTGGTGGAGGGCATTCGCGCGCAGGTGGTAGAGAAAGACCGGAAACCCGCATGGTCGCCGTCGACCCTCGAGGCGGTCACCGACGAACACGTGGATCGATTCTTCGAGCCTCTCGGTGAGTCCGAACTCGGTTTGGCCGCGGCGCTCGCGAATGGGGAGGAGAAGCAATGACTGACAAAGGCACCACCATCGGATTCGTCGGCCTCGGTCACATGGGTGGACCGATGGCGGCGAACCTGGTGAAGGCCGGGCACCGAGTGCGTGGATTCGATCTCGTCCCGGCCGCGTTGGAAGTGGCCGCGCGGGCCGGCGTCACCGTGGTCGGCTCGGCCGCTGAGGCGGCCGCCGACGCCGATGTGGTCATCACGATGCTGCCCGGCGGCAAGCATGTGCTCGACCTCTACCGCGGTGGTCTCCTCGCCGCGGCGCGTCCGGGCACGCTGTTCGTCGACTGCTCGACGATCGACGTCGCCGATGCCCGCACCGCCCACGACCTCGTCGAGCAAGCGGGTCATCGTGGTGTCGACGCGCCGGTCTCAGGTGGTGTGATGGGTGCGTCCGCGGGCACGCTGGCGTTCATGGTCGGGGGTGCCGACGAGGACTTCGAGACAGTGAGTCCGCTGCTCGAGGCGATGGGACGCAAGGTCGTGCACTGCGGTGGGGCGGGCGTCGGACAGGCCGCGAAGATCTGCAACAACATGATCCTCGGGGTGTCGATGATCGCGATAAGCGAGGCGTTCGTGCTCGGGGAGAAGCTGGGACTGAGCAACCAGGCCCTGTTCGACGTCGCCTCCAACGCGTCAGGTCAGTGCTGGGCACTGACCACCAACTGCCCGGTGCCGGGGCCGGTTCCTGGGAGCCCGGCGAACAACGACTACGAGCCGGGCTTCGCGGCCGCGCTCATGGACAAGGACCTCGGTCTGGCTGCGAACGCGTTGCGTGACAACGGTGTCGACGGCGAACTCGGAATTCGGGCCGCCGAGCTGTATCGGAGGTTCCACGAGACCGGGCACGGCGGCGAGGACTTCTCGGCGATCATCAGGGACATCAGGGACAGGTCGAACGGAGACACTCGATGACGGACTACGAGACCATTCGGGTCGGACGGACCGGCCGCGTGGGCATGATCACGCTCGACCGGCCGGACGCCCTCAACGCGCTCAACGCGCAGCTGATGTCGGAGGTGGTCGCTGCCGTCGAGGACTTCGAGAAGGACCGGAGCATCGGCGCGATCCTGCTCACCGGCAGCGAGCGCGCGTTCGCGGCGGGCGCGGACATCAAGGAGATGCAGAGCAAGTCGTTCATGGACATGTACCTCGACGACTGGTTCTCGGCGTGGGATCGCCTCGCCGCGGCCCGAAAGCCGATCGTCGCCGCCGTCGCCGGCTACGCGCTCGGGGGTGGATGTGAACTCGCGATGATGTGTGACGTGTTGATCGCCGCAGACTCGGCCAAGTTCGGTCAGCCCGAGATCAAGCTCGGCGTGCTGCCCGGCATCGGTGGTTCGCAGCGGCTGACCCGGGCAGTCGGCAAGGCCAAGGCGATGGACCTGTGTCTGACCGGCCGCACCATGGACGCCCAGGAAGCCGAGCGCGCGGGGCTGGTCTCCCGGGTCGTACCGGCCATCGACCTGATCGACGACGCCATCGCGACCGCGTCGAGGATCGCCGACATGTCCCTGCCGATCGCGATGATGGTCAAGGAGTCGGTCAACCGGGCGTTCGAGTCAACGCTGACCGAGGGTGTGCGGTTCGAACGGCGAGTGTTCCACTCCGCGTTTGCGACCCAGGACCAGAAGGAAGGCATGGCCGCGTTCACCGAGAAGCGTGATCCGAACTTCGGCCACCACTAGCAGCGGCCCAGCCCGGTCCCACGTCTCAGGACGGTGCGGGGCCGGGCTGCGGTAGTGCCACTTTGTCAGTGCCTTTTGCTGATGCCCCTTGCTAGTGCCACTTTCCGGGTCTGTCGCCGGTGTCGAAATCCCCTGCCTGATGACGCAGTTCGGTGAGAATGCGGATCAGCGCGTCCAGCTTGTCGGGTGCCAGGCCGGGCTCGGCGAATACCTGTTCGTTGAGTGCCCTGGTCGCGCGGACCGACAGTTCACGTCCCTCGTCGGTGATCTCGACGAGGGTTGCACGCCTATCAGTCGGATGCGGTACACGGCGCACCAGGCCGGCGGCCTCGAGTCGGTCGACCGCGTTGGTCACGCTCGTCGGGTGTACCTGGAGTCGGGCGCTTGCCTTGGCCATCGGCAGCGCCCCGTTGCGGGTGAAGGTCAGCAGTGTCAGCAGTTCGTAGCGTGAGAACGTCAGCCCGAAGGGCTTGAGGACCTCCTCGACCCGGGCCATCATGATCTGCTGGACGCGCACCACCGACGTCACTGCGGCCATGCCGTCGGCCACGGCCCCCCAACCGTGCTCGGTCCACTGTCGATGCGCTTCCTCGATCGGGTCCAGGGGCAACGGTGACGGTGTCGGCATGTCCCGATCCTCCCACGTGCGAGTTCGCGGTTCGCGGACCCACCGCAAACACGCGTGCGGGCCGGATCCACAGTGGACCCGGCCCGCACGCGTGGGTGGAGGTCAGCTCCCCGTGGTCATTCCCAGGTCGCCCAGGGTGTCGACCAGCGCGTTGCCCAGGTAGACAAGTTCGATCACGGCAGAGATCGTGTTGACATTCATTCGTCACTCCTTTGAGATGCTTTTGTGTTGGTGGCGTGACGCCACTCGCGGTAGAAGTTATCAGTAACCGAGTGGTTTGTCTGAACTGTGTCGATTTGGTATGGGTCTATCCCGGCGCCCGGAGGCTGACCCGCTGTGTCGATTCCTAGCGTGACGTTGTCTCGCAACGGGCAGGAGATCGAATGGACCTCGACGATCGGATCACCTCGTACACCCGGAACGGTTTGACGTTCGACGTGCGCGACGAGGGACCCGCTGATGGCGCTCCGGTCGTCCTGCTGCATGGATTTCCGCAGGACTCCCGCTGCTGGAGCCGCGTTGCTCCGCTTCTGCACGCCCGGGGATTTCGTACCTTCGCGGTCGACCAACGAGGATGCTCGGCGGGCGCACGGCCGCGCTCCCGGTGGGCGTACCGGTCATCGGAGTTGGTCGCGGACGTAGTGGCGCTGATCGACCGGATAGGGCGCGGACCGGTGCACGTGATCGGCCACGATTGGGGAGCGGCGGTCGCGTGGTGGCTCGGCGCACGGCGACCCGATCTCGTGCGGACACTCACCGCGCTCTCGGTGCCGCACCCCACGGCCTTCGTACGGGCCTTGCTCACCAGCCGGCAGATCCGAATGTCGTGGTACATCCTCGCCTTCCAGCTGCCGGTGATTCCCGAGAAGCTTCTCGCGGCAAGCGGATCCGTCCGGCGGTACCTGATCGCCAGCGGAATGAGCGACGCCGCCGCTGATCGCGACCTCGGTGCGATGCGGGACCGGAGCCGCGCCCGTGGTGGGCTGAACTGGTACCGCGCGTTGATGATGACCGCACCTCACTCCCTTCCGAACCGCGTCCGCGTGCCCACCCTGTATGTGTGGAGCGACGCGGACGCGATGCTCGGCGAAGCCGGCGCACGGCTTGCCGGCCGGTACGTGGACGGCCCCTACATGTTCGAGGTCCTGCCCGGGGTCAGTCACTGGATCCCGGAGGAAGCGCCCAAGGCCCTCGACGCCCTACTGGGCGCTCACCTCCGGTAGGCGTCACGCGCCGGCGTAGTCCCCGAACCGTTCGTCGACCTCTTCTGGGGTCAGCCCGTAGTCCTCGAGCGTGTAGCGATGGGCCGGTTTGCGGTTGCCGGAGCGACTCTCGGCATGCATGTCCTCCATCGCGCTGTGTGCCTGCTCCGACAGGGGGATCGAGAAGTGCGAGTAAATCCCCTCGACGGTGCCCAGCGGGTCCGCGACGAAGTCGCTGTAGTCGACATCGACGAACTGGGCGGGGTCGTACTTGGTCCGCGCGGACGTGAAGGTTTCGAGACCGCGCGCCCACAGGTCGAGTTGGCTGCGGCCGATCACCTCGCCACGGAATTTGTTCGACCACCCCTCGGTGGCCTGTTCGGTGAGGCTGCACATCGACGGCACGATCGTCCGTGGCGGGCGATGGGTCTGGACGACCAGTGCGTCGGGATACACCGACATCAATTCGTCCAGCGCGAACAGGTGGCTCGGGTTCTTGAGCACCCAGCGCTGGTTCTGATCGTGCAGGCCGATCAGCTGGAGGTTCTTCTTGTGCCGCGCGTACGCGTTCGTCCAGTCCTGCCCTTCGAGCCACTTCGAGTACGTGGGCAGGTTTGCGAGGCACTCGTAAGACAGCGACTTGAACGTCTGCCGCAGCAGTTGCCAGCACTCCTCGACCTCGCCGGCGGACATGTAGTGCACGCCCATGAACTCGGGATGCTCCACGTGATGTTGGCTGAACTGCTGTTCGAGTGCCTGGAATACCGGGTTGGATTCCCACGTGTCCCGGGGTGGGCGCGGCTGCGGCATCTCCGTCAGCCACATCTCGAGGCCCTGGTGCGCCGGGTCCACCGTGAGCAAACGGTGCAGGGCGGTCGTGCCGGTCCGGGGCAGGCCCGTGACGAAGATCGGTCGCTCGATGCGCACGTCGGCGTGCTCGGGAAACTGCGCCCAAGCAGACTCGCTGAGGAGACGGGCGACGAGGGCGCCGCGCAGGAAGACCCGGGAGATCTTGCTGCCGAACGGGGTCAGATCCTCGTCCCGTGCGTAGGATTCGAGCAGGACTCCGAGCGCCTCGGTGTAGTCGTCGACTCCGAAGTCGGTGAGCCCGGTCATCCGGGTAGCGGACGCGTGCAGGTCCTCGATGGTGCCGACCGTCGTGCGATCGGAACTGGTGCTTTCGGTCATGGTGGCCCTTTGCTCCTCGCTCTAGTGGTGGAACTCGCCGCAGTTGACATCGAGGCACTGGCCGGTGATCGCGCTCGCCATCGGCGAGGCGAGGAAGATCACTGCGTCGGCGATCTCCTCGGTGGTCGGCAGTCGCTTCAGGTCGCTGTTCGCGGCGGTGTGCTCGTAGATCTGTTCGACGGTGATGCCGTACTTCTCCGCCTGGTGCTCGAAGTACTTCTTCAACGTCTCACCCCAGATGTATCCGGGAGCAACGGAGTTGACGCGGATGCCCTGCGGCCCGAGTTCGGTGGCCAGGGACTGCGACATCGCGAGCAGGGCCGACTTGGCCAGTTTGTAGCTGCCGTAGCGTTCCTGGGAGTGCCGCAGCACCATCGAGTTGACGTTCACCACCGCACCCTTGGATTCCGCGAGGACCGGGGTGAACAGTTGGGTCAGCCGCAGCGCCCCGAGCACGGTCAGCTCGATCGCGTCCCGGATGTGCTGGAAGTCGGTGCGGGCGAACGGCTTCATGGATGGCACCGTGAACGCGTTGTTGATCAGCCCGTCGACCCGGCCGTAGGCGTCCGTGGTGGCGGCCAGCAGATGCGCGGCCGAGGCATCGTCGGTGATGTCGGTCGACACCGTCACCGCGCGCCGGCCCAGGTCGGTGACCTCCTTGGCGACCTCGTCCAGGCGGGCCTGGGTGCGTGCCGCCAGCACCAGGTCGGCGCCCGCCTCAGCGCAGCGCAGCGCCAGGGTCCGGCCGAGCGCCGGACCTACGCCCGAGACGACGATCACCTTGTCCTGCAGCAGGTTTGTCATGGCTCTACCCCATCATCCGGTCGGCGACGGCGGCCTGGCGCTGCGCGATGCGGGCAGCGAAGTCCTCCGGCGTGATCTTGTTGTGTTCGTGGAACGGGAGTTTCCCGGGGATCTCGTCGAACTTCACCACCTCGACGCGCGGGCCGTCCTCCGGGGTGAATTCGCGGGACGTCCGCTGCCACCGGAACTGCAGGTAACCACGCGGGTGGCCGAGCGCTTCGAGCCAGTTGGTGACGCCCGGGTTCCGCTCGCTGAGGACCATCCGGATCATCCCGTCGGGATCGACCTGAGCCTGCGCGTTGTTCAGCGACGTCTGGTGGTTGATGTAGTCGAGCGAGATGTACCACAGGCTGCCGAGTTGGAAACCCTGATACGGCGCATCGGATTTCGGGACGGTGATGATCATCGCCTCGTCGTCGGCGAGGTCGTAGTGGCCCACGGACGAGTACTGCGTCGCCAGGCCGCCCGGGGTCAGCCGCGGCGCGGTCATCGTGTTGACCGGCAGGTTGTCGTAGAACCACCGCGGGAACTGCAGCCACGTCTTCACGCGACTGACCAGCGCCTTGCCGGCTCGGGCGAATCGCTTCTCCGTCTCCTCCTGCGTGAGCGGTGGCACCGGGATGCCGATCCTGTCGGCACGCTCGATCCGGATGGTGCCGCGTTTCTGGCTCCAGTCGCTGTAGACCTCGCGAACCACGAGTTGGCTCGACCCCGGCGCGAGCGTGAAGTGGTTCCGGCGTCCCTCCGCCGGCCCGGGGCCGAACGTCGCGACGAACGTGCCGTCGTCCTCGATGTGGAGTTCCCGGTCGTCGAAGGCGATCTCGCTGCCGGGCACGTTCGCGTTCGTGTAGTTGCCGCTGAGTACCTGGAAGCTCAGGTCGGCCGTGGTGCCCCGGGTGCCGGTCACGATGTACTCCGCGTCGTCGTTGATCCGTGCGCCGAAGTACAGGGTGTCGGGGTTGTCGAGGCCCATCTTCATGAACGGGCCGGTGCCCTGGATGAAGCTCGGATGGGTCTTCTCTGTAGCCCAGGCCGCGTGGACGGTCGCGAGAATGCCGCCCGCGAGGTACTGCATTCCCTCGAGGAGATCCTGCTCCGACCGGATGTGGGGGGCCTCTTTGACGAGGGTCTCGGCCTCGGCGATGGCCTCGGCGAGTGGATCCGTCAGCACACCTTGCTCCTTCGGTCCAGAGGTACAAATATGTACCTGAGTGGTAGATCTGGTGTTGTCCGACGATAGAACGTGTTTCAAGGAGTGGTCAATGACTTCAGGGGTTGCCGAGCCTGCTGAGCCGAGCGGGCGTCGATCTCCGCCGACCGAGCGAGTGGTGCAGGTCCTCGACTTCCTCGTCGCGCGTGAGGTCCAACGGTTCGGACTGTCGGAACTGGCGCGGGCACTGTCGATCAGCAAGCCGACCTGTCTGGGCATCCTGTCCGAGTTGGTGTCCGGCGGATACCTCACCCGAGACCCGGCCTCGAAGACCTACGGACTCGGGCCCGCGCTCATCGCGGCGGGTCGGGCCGCGCAGCGCGGGTTCGCCGTCGGGCCGATCGCCCGCGGCCAACTAGATCGGCTCGCGGCCGAGTTCGACGCGGTCTGCACAGCGTCGGCGGTCGTGGGTGACCAGGTCATGATTCTCGAGACCGTTGCCCCGCAAGGGATGAGGGTGGGTCGCACCACGGCCCGCGTCGGGCAGGCGTACCCGTTCGCTCCACCGGTGGGGCTGATGTACGTGATCTGGGACGGCGACGACGACCTCGAGGCGTGGTTGCGCCGCGAGCCGGCCCTACCGGTCGTGCTCGATCGGGAACTGCTCGGGCGCGTCGTCGACGATTGCCGCCGCGTCGGGTACCTCGTCGAGCGGCTCACGCCTGTCGGGCGCAAGCTCTTCTCTCTCATGGCAGGAGTCGCCGGGCGGGAGCTGCCGGAGGAACTACGCGAACTGATCGGCGAGATGGTCTCGAGCCTAGGCGACCGCGTCTACCTCGGCAGTGAGACGGAGGCCGATGTCGAGTACCCGGTGAGCCTGATCGCCGCCCCGTGCTACGACGCCGACGGTCATCAATCGCTGGTGCTGACACTCGACGTCGGCTCATCGATCAGCGGCACCGAGATCGCCCGGCGCGGTGAGGCGCTCGTGGCGGCCGCGGATGCGGTGACCGCGGAGGTCGGAGGGCGACGGCCCGTCCGCTACTAGACCGAACGGTGCCCAGCCCGCACGGCAGCAGACCCGACAGGTAGCCCATTGACCGGAGGGAGGACCCGGCTCTATTCTCGGCCCATAGCTGGTCTGTGAACCGGACCGGTACAAAAATGTACCGGCATATCCGCGAGGAGCCGCGAGTGACCCCGTTGACATCCCCGCCGGGCTACGAGTTGTCCCATCTGCAGGCACTCGAGGCCGAGGCGGTCCACATCTTCCGAGAGGTCGCTGCGACCTTCGAGCGCCCCGTCCTGCTGTTCTCGGGCGGCAAGGATTCGGTGGTGATGCTGCACGTCGCGGCGAAGGCCTTCTGGCCGGCACCGCTGCCGTTCCCAGTGATGCACGTCGACACGGGACACAACTTCGACGAGGTGATCGAGTTTCGCGACCGGACCGTGGGGCGCCTCGGCCTGCGGCTGGTCGTGGCGAGCGTCGAGGACGACATCGCCGCCGGACGCGTGGTCGACGAGACCGGACCACGAGCGAGTCGCAACCGTCTGCAGACCCATGCGCTGCTCCGTGGAATCCGTGAAAATCGGTTCGACGCCGTGTTCGGCGGAGCCCGTCGCGACGAGGAGAAGGCTCGCGCAAAGGAGCGGGTCTTCAGTTTCCGTGACGAGTTCGGTCAGTGGGACCCCCGCGCGCAGCGCCCCGAACTGTGGAATCTCTACAACGGCCGGCATCGCAAGGGGGAGCACATCCGAGTGTTCCCGCTGTCGAACTGGACCGAACTCGACATCTGGCAGTACATCCTCGAGGAGGACATCGACCTGCCGCCGATCTATTACGCACACCGCCGCCCGGTCGTAGAACGCGACGGAATGCTACTGGCGCACACGAGGTTCCTGACGCTGCTACCGGGTGAGGAACCGCGCGACGAGCTCGTCCGTTTCCGCACTGTCGGAGACGCGACGTGCACGGGCTGTGTCGAGTCGTCGGCCTCCACCCCTGCGCAGGTCGTGACCGAGGTCGCGGCCAGCCGCATCACCGAGCGCGGCGCGACCCGCGCGGACGACCGGATCTCCGAGGCCGGCATGGAAGACCGCAAGAAGGAGGGGTACTTCTGATGGTGCACACCCGGCAACTCCTCCGCGTCGCGACCGCGGGCAGCGTCGACGACGGCAAGTCCACGCTGATCGGGCGCTTGCTGTACGACTCGAAGTCGATCTTCGAGGACCAGCTCGAGGCCGTCGAACGCAGCAGCCGCGAACGCGGAGCCGAGCACACCGATCTTGCGCTCCTCACCGACGGGCTCCGGGCCGAGCGGGAGCAGGGAATCACGATCGACGTGGCGCACCGCTACTTCGCGACCCCGCAACGGAAGTTCATCATCGCCGACACCCCCGGCCACGAGCAGTACACGCGCAACATGGTCACCGGCGCCTCCACCGCGGATCTTGCGCTGATCCTGGTCGACGCCCGCAAGGGGGTGCTCGAGCAGACCCGGAGGCACGCGTTCCTGTCCACCCTCCTCGGGATTCCACACCTCGTGCTGTGTGTCAACAAGATGGACCTCGTCGACTGGTCGCAGGAACGCTTCGAGCAGATCAAGGACGAGTTCGGTCAGTTCGCGACCAAGCTGGACGTGCACGACCTGACGTTCATTCCGGTGTCGGCGCTCGAGGGCGACAACATCGTCAGCCGTACCGAGAACATGCCCTGGTACGAGGGGTCGTCGCTGCTGCACCACCTCGAGGAGGTACACATCGCCTCCGATCGCAATCTCATCGATGCGCGGCTTCCGGTCCAGTACGTCGTCCGCCCGCAGCAGCAGACCGACGCCGACCTCCACGATTTCCGTGGCTACGCGGGCACCGTCGCCAGTGGTGTCTTCAAGCCCGGTGACGAGGTCGTCGCGCTGCCGTCGGGGTTCACCTCGACGATCTCCGCGATCTGGGGGCCGGGCGGCGAGCCGATCGGGGAGGCATTCGCACCGTCGGCGGTGTGCCTGCAACTCGCCGACGATCTCGACGTCGGACGCGGTGACACGCTGTGCCGGCCTAACAATCGACCGCTCGTCGGCCAAGAGGTCGACGCGATGATCTGCTGGCTTGCCGAGCAGTCGAGTCTGAGCGAGGACGCGCGCTACACAGTGCTGCACACCACGAGGGCCACCAAGGCACGGGTGGTCCGGCTCGACTACCGCCTCGACGTCAATACCCTGCACCGCGACGAGTCCGCACAGTCGTTGAATCTCAACGAGATCGGACGTATTCAGCTGCGCACCCAACAGCCGCTGCTGTTCGACCCGTACCGGCGCAACCGTGTCACCGGCAGCTTCATTCTGGTCGACGACACCACGGGCAACACCGTTGCCGCCGGCATGATCACCGGCCCCACCCTCAAGGAATCGAAGGTGGTGTGGCACTCGGCCGCGCTGTCCCGCGACGAGCGCGCCACGCGTGGAGCGACGGTGTGGCTCACAGGCCTGTCGGCTTCTGGAAAGTCCACCGTCGCCGTCGAATTGGAGCGGCGACTGGTCGCGGCGGGAGTACCGGCCTACCGGCTCGACGGCGACAACCTGCGACACGGGCTCAACGCGGACCTGGGGTTCAGTGCGGCCGATCGCGCGGAGAACGTCCGGCGTGTCGGCGCCGTGGCGCAACTGTTGGCGGACGCCGGCCTCGTCGCGGTCGCCTCGCTCATCAGCCCGTATCGAGAGGACCGCGAACGCGTGCGCCGTCTGCACCGGGAGGCGGGCCTGCCGTTCGTCGAGGTGTTCGTCGATACCCCGATCGAGCAGTGCGAGGCCCGGGACCCCAAGGGCATGTATACCAAGGCCCGTGCCGGGGAGATCACCGGGTTTACCGGTGTCGATGACCCGTACGAGGTACCCCGGAACGCCGAGATCGTTTTGCGGCCCGAGGACGGCGACCCCGTCGCGCAGGCAGCCAAGATCATGGAGTATCTGGAGCTGTGACCACCGACGCAGAACTCGCCGCCGATCTCGCCGCCCGCGCGGGGAACCTGCTACTCGAGCTGCGGTCCCGTGAACTGGGGGAGACCCCGCTGGACAAGGCCGCCGCGAAGGAACTGGGCCGCCGCGGTGACAAGGCGGCCAACACCCTTCTGCTCGAGGGGCTGGCTGCCATCCGCCCCGGCGACGCGGTGCTGTCCGAGGAGTCCGCCGACGACCGTGCACGCCTGGACAACCGCCGCGTGTGGATCATCGACCCGCTCGATGGTTCCCGAGAGTACGGTCTCGCCCGGCGTGTCGACTGGGCCGTGCACGTCGCGCTGTGGGAACGCGACCGCGGCATCACCGCCGCCGCTGTCGCGCAGCCCGCGCTCGGCGAGGTGTACGTCAGCGGACGCACTCGGGCGGTGGCATCGGACCGGCCGCGTCCTCGAATCCTGGTCAGCGACAGCAGGCCTCCGGCGTTCGTCGACGCCCTCGCGCAGCGGGTCGGCGGCGACGTCGCGCCCATGGGGTCCGCCGGCGCGAAGGCGATGGCCGTCGTCCGCGGTGACGCCGACGCCTATGTGCACGCCGGCGGACAGTGGGAGTGGGACTCGGCCGCCCCGGTCGGGGTGGCACTCGCGGCGGGTCTGCACTGCTCGCGGATCGACGGCACCCCGCTGCGCTACAACGAGGAGCACCCGTACCTGCCGGACCTCCTGATCTGTCGGCGTGACCTGGCAGTTTCCATGCTGGCCGGCATCGCCGACCTGACCGACGCGGCCCCGCAGGACAGCCCGCGCGTGGCGATGGCGCGAGAGTACATCGACTCGCTCGTCACCCACGACGCGAGCAAGGTCCGCCTCGCGCGACATTGTCATCGTTACGAGAACGGAAAGCGTACAGGCGATTCCGGCGACGAGATCCGTTCGCTGCTCGAAACGGGCGAACAGTACCGGCCGATCAGCGGCATCCGGGACCTCGAGTTCCGCGAGTGGGGTGCCGACGTCGTCGCCCGATTCCTGCTCGACATGACCAGTGGGCGCGAGACCATCACCGTCGCGATCACCGAACACTTCTCGATCCCCAGCGCCGAGATCGATGCGATCACGGCGATCATCGAGCCGCGCCCGTAGGGGACGAGCGCACTTCGGGACCTGTCAGAAGTTCAGCGCCATCGGGCCTGGATTCCACAGGCCCGAGCGACGCTCGGTCACGGTGGCGATCTGCGCCGGCGCCGCGGTCTCGTCTCGCTGGGTGAACTGTTCGATCTGTCCCCAGTCGCGTCGCCAGTCGTGATTCAGATACGACGGGATCGTTCGTGCGGTCAGCAGTTGGTCGGTCCACCCGAGCGGGCCACCGCCGAAATGGTCCTGCCACTTGTTCGTCGAGACGGCGCCGCCACGGTCAGGGAGGATGCGGTACTGCGGCACCTCCGCGACACCGTCGAGGTGGGAGAACGGTTGCTGACACGGGAACTGGAGTCCCACTGCCCAGTCCGCGAGCACCGGGGTGTCCGACCCGACGACGTCGTTCAACGTCTGTGTGCGCGGGACCCGTGGGGGAGTGACAGCCAGCCACTGGTCGGGGTCGCGGTCGTCGTCGGAGGCCACCAGACGGACAGCGTCGGCCTCGACCGGCAACTGGTCGAGCGGCACCCGCAGATTGCGCCATGACGGCGCCGGGCCGATGTCGAGCGGGGCCGCCCGGCCGAGCACCGTCACCGATCCGTCCGGCTGCCGGTGCCCGTATTCGATGTCGAGGTTCTGTCCGGGCGTGACGACGCCGTCGGAATCGACCGACCGGATCCGGCCGGCCACCGCGATCGAGATGAGGTCACCCCGTGTGCCGTCGGAACCGACAGCGGGCAGGCCGTACCACCCGCTCGTCAACGTCGATGCGACCTGTTCACCCCGACGGTAGGAGCCGAGCACCGGGGTGGTCGCCGGATCGAGCCCGTACGGCAGCGCGACCGTGCTGCCGTTGACACCGATCGCACCTTCCCCGCCACCCGTACCGGCGGAGGCGTCGGCCGGGGTTGCTTCAGCGTCGGAGTCGACGAGATTCGCCGCGCCGGTCGTGGCCGTGTCCGCGTCGGCACTGAGATCGGTGGCGACACCGTTCGGTGTGAAGCCCGTCGATGTTTCTCCTGCGAGTGCCGCCGCGGCGTTCCCCGAAATCGGTCGCAGCATGGACAGATTGGGATCCACCTCGAGCAGAACGTCGTTGGCGAGTCCGCAGTTCTGGCCGCGCAGTGCGTCGATGTTCGATCGTGCCAGCGAGAACGCTGGATACTGCGTGATCGCGCCCTTCGCGAGTGAAAGCACTTGAAACAGCACCATCGCGGCGGCGGCGATCGTGAGGGGTGGCATGGCCCAGATCCACCGGGCACGCGAACCCGTTCGGGGAACCGCGGACTCGCGGAGATGGCACCACGCCGCGACCGCGAGCATCGCCAGGGTGGCACCGAAGAACATGGTGCCCACCCCTGTGCCGGCGATCGACGGCGGCTTGTCCCACCACGGCACGCTGAAATACGACACGTACCACCAGCCGTTGGTCCCGGTGAACGACATGGCCAGGACGAACGACACGGCCGCCGCGAACAGTGCGCGGTTGCGCGGGGAACGCAGGACGGCGGTGCCCACGGCAAGCGCGGTGAGCACCGCGAGTGCACCGGCGAGCCCGGCGAAGACGCCCAGATGATGCGTCCACTTGGTCGGCGTGAACATCATCAGGGCGACGGCGCCGAGCGTGATGCCGACGATCCGCCGCGACGGACCGGCTGCGGTTCCGGGGATCCTTCCGCCCTTGCGCAGGATCGCGAGCGTCGCGACCGCGATGCCGAGGAACATCGTGAATATGCCGAAGCGTCGAGCGAGGGAGCCGTCGGGTGAGTAGTTGAGCAGCCACTGATATCTCAGAAACTCGGTGAACCACTTCTCGTTCGGCAGCGCGACGGCATGCGCTTCCTGCATGACCGGGACGACCGCGAGTGGTTGATCGGCGAACACCGCGACGAGAATCACGGTCCCGGACGCGACGAGCGGTAGCAACAGTGCTGCGTAGCCCATGGTTTTCGCGCGAGCGACGACGATGCGCAACAGGGGCCGCGCTCCGGCGAGCAAAGCCGCGAAACAGATGATGCCGGACGGGCCCACCGAGAGCGTCGCGGCGGCGACGAGGATGGCGACGGCGGCTGGAAGAAGGCGCCGGGTTGCGATCGCCCGTTCGATCGAGCACCACGTGAGCAACACGCCCGCGGCGACAATCGGTTCAGGACGCAGGCCGTTGTTGTACGGCAGCCACACGGCGAGGAACCCGAAGGCGCCCGTCCACAGCGCCACACGACTCGTTCGCGCCGCGATCCCCAGGCGAGGGACTACCTCCCGGCTGAGCACCATCCACGTCACGACACCCGCGAGTAGGGACGGAAGGCGTACCCAAGGGCTGGCGTTCCAGATGTCGTCGAGCAGACCGAAGATGTAGTAGTACGGCGTGCCGAACGGGGTCTCGGGGACCCCGAAGTAGCGGAAGTAGTTCGACATGTAGCCGGACGACTGTGCCGACCGCGCCATCGTGTATTGATACCCGTCGTCGGCGGTGGTCGCACCGATGAAGTGCCACAGTACGAGCGTGCCGATGACGACGGCGTCGGTGACCCCGAAACGCCACCAGCGGGCCGGCAAGAACCGTCGGGCGCGGCGGCCGTCGGTGCAGTCGAGACGGTGCAGAGCAACGAGACTCGCGAGCGTCGCCAGCACCGCGGTGATCATCGCGACCACTTTGACGAGCGTCGGCGAGGACGAGAACCGCGAATCCAACTCGGCGGCCACTTGCAGGCCGGATGGGGCCGCACCGCCAAGGTCGCTGAAGACACCGACCATCTGCGGACGGAAGTCGCCGTCCAGTGTTTTCGTCGGAATCGACTCGGCCATCGCAGAGCCGGTGACGGCCGCGGTGGTGCGCGTCGCGTCGGATGCGATCGTCACTGCGCACTCCGGCCCTGTCAGCTCCGACAGCGGAACAGACAGCAGCGCGGTGTCGCGGAGGATCACGTCGAGGCGAGCGGGCGAATCCCCGGACGCCGCCAAGGTCTTCGCGACGAACCCGTACCGCTCGGCACCCGGTGCGCCCGAAGGCATGGTGGCGGCGACAGAACCACCCGCCTCGAGCCCTCGCGCCGTCGCGCAGGGGATACGGGCATCGAACGTCAGCGGTGCATACGACACCAACGGCGCCTCGACACTCGTCGTGACGCCGTTCTGCGGCCACGACAGGGACGCCTGCTGCTGGTTGACCGGCAGTAATGGGATAGCCAGCGCCGAAATGACACCGATCAGTGCCGCGACTATCGCGATCAGGCGTGCCTGACGAAGCCCCCACCATGTGGTGCGTGGGGTTCTCGGGCGTCTCGGCGGCACCTTCGCGGATACTTGCTCCGTCCCCACCATGCTGTCGACCACGAGAAGCGATGGTATCGACAGTCACATGTCGTACGGCCGTACCCCCCGTGCCGCCACGCGATCTGGCGATTCGCCGGGTAGAACGGACGGATGCAGGTCTACACCGGAACCGATCCCGCCATCGATCCCTCCGCGGTCGCTGATTTCGCGCGCCGGGCTGAGGCCGCCGGATACGACGGGTTGCATGTGTCCGAAACCGTCCATGATCCGTTCCTTCTCGCCTTGCTTGCGCTGCAGTCGACCGACCGGATCGTCGTACGCACCTCGGTGGCATTGGCATTCGTCCGCAGCCCCTTGCTGACCGCCTACGCGGCATGGGACCTGTCGAAGATGTCGGGCGGGCGGTTCCACCTCGGGCTCGGCAGTCAGATCCGACAGAACATCGAGGAGCGGTATGCCATGGAGTGGTCCGCGCCCGCAGCCCGCATGCGCGAGTACGTCGGCGTGGTCCGCTCGGCGTTCGCAACCTTCCGCACCGGTGAACTCGTCGCGTACGAGGGGAATCGATACCGGTTCACCCGGATGCAGCCGTACTTCAACCCCGGACCCGATGCCGACACCGCGATCCCGCCGATCTACCTCGGCGGGGTGGGACAGCGCATGCTCCGCGTTGCCGGGGAGGTGGCCGACGGTCTGATCACACACCCCACCAACTCCGATCCGCGCTACCTCGTCGACGAATGCCTACCCGCACTGGCCGAGGGAGCTTCGACGAGGGGGCGCTCGCTCGAGCACTTCGACATCGTCGCGGGACTGCAGGTGATCACCGGAGCGACCGACGCGGACGTCGCCGCGGAGCGTGAACGTCGCCGCCGACTCTTCGGTTTCCTGTATTCGACCCCGGCCTACCGAGGGGCGTTGGAACGGAACGGATTCACGGGACTGCAGGAGCAGTTGGCCGAGCTGGTCCGCCGCGACGAGTGGGATCGTTTGCGCGACGTCGTCACCGACGAGGTGCTCGGCGAGATCGTCCCGACGGCGCGCTACGACACCCTCGCAGACGCGGTTCGGCGTCGGCTCGACGGCGTTGCGAGGACGGTCACGTTGGCGTTGCCCGAGAATCCCGAGTTGGACCGGAGGATGGCCGACGTCGTCGCGGAGTTGCAGGCCTCGTAGAACAAAGAAAAAGAAGAGGTAGACCGAACAAAGAGAGGAACGAAGCGTGGTCCGTCTCGCTCGTGCCGTGGGAGCCGTCGTCGCGCTGCTCAGCGGTGTGCTCGCCGGCTGGGTGCTGTGGTCGCCGTTGGGGTCGGACGCTCGGGACGCCACCAGTAACTTGCCGGCGATCCTCGCTGCCGACGGCGCCGGTGTCGCGTGCGCCGCGGTGATAGCCGTCGCCGTGACGAGCGCGCTGGCTCGCCGACGGTCGATCGCCCTGACCACCGTGGTCGGGGCCGCGGGACCGATGCTGCTGGCACTGCCCGAACTGATTCGCTACCCGGCCGATTCTGCGGTGTTCATGTACTCCAATGCCGTTGCTGCCGGGCTGGTTCTCGGTGCGGCGGCACCGCTGGCCTCCCGGCAGCTGAGCGCGCAGGCGTCCCTTGCTGCGGGAATGATCGGCGCCTTCATGCTGGCCGAGGCTGTCGAAGGACAGCGGTACTGGTCTGAGGCCAGGGGATGGACCGCCTACGCCTCGTTGACGGAGTGGGATCCTGGGGCCGTCCTACCGTCGTGGATCCCGATCACGACCGCCGTGCTGGTGATAGTTGGATCGCTCCTCGATCGTCGGACGTCGTGGACGACGAGACTCGACCGGCGCCTTCTCCTTTTGGTCGCGGCGCTGCCCGTCGTGGCCTTCGCAGTGAACTGGCTCCTCGTCGACGGGGGCGCACCCCCGACGGCGTGGTTCGTCTATGCCGCGGTGGTCGTCGCCGTCGTCGCGTGGAGCGCGTGGAGGCTGCCCGGCCCTGACGGCCGAATCCTGTTCGCTGGCACCGCGGTTCTCGCCGCTGCACTTGGCGGGGCGCCGTCGTCCACCACCGAGCCGTGGATCCTGGCCATCTCAGCGGCATTGATAGCCGCGGGAACCGCACTGGGTCTTCGATTTCCGATGCCAATGCTCGGGTTCGGTCTGCTGGCTCTTGTCGCCGCGGCAGTTCTCCTCACGCAGGAGCCTTGGGACGCCGTTCCCGTGGTCGGATTCATATTCGTGCTGCCGGCTGCGGCGGCTTTCGTCGTGAGTTCGTGTCTGCCGACGTCGGCGCCGGCCTCGACCGTCGGGCTGTCGCTGCCGTTCACGATCGCGATCCCGGCGGCCGTGTCCGCCGCCTGGGTGACGGGATCGAGGTACGGGGACTACGCGCCCGCACCCCTTTTCCACTGGCCCGAGGCCGTTCCGACAGGAGCCGCGGTGGTCTCCGTCGCGGTCGTCGTCGTGTGCGGTGTGGGGGCGTGGGGACTGGATCTGCGCTCAGGGTTGCGCTGAGGTCGACTCGGCACGGCGCTGAAACGGGCGAAGGCCCCACTCCCGAGGGAGGGGGCCTTCCGTGTGCCCTCGGCAGGATTCGAACCTGCGACTTCTTGCTCCGGAGGCAAGCGCTCTATCCCCTGAGCTACGAGGGCGGGGCGGAGAAAACAGTAACACACGTGCGCGGGGACCTTTGCCACCCATCACCGCACGGCGCCTGGACAGCGGCGGCCATCTACTCAGTTCACAACCGCCTTCCGTGCCGTGGCGGGAGAGGGTTCAGCACGGCGCCGGCGAACATCCACATCTGTTGGTAGATAGGGCTTTCCAGGTCGGCCCCATAACAGCGAGGAGACGAGACCGGGCGGCCCACCTCGAGGGTGTGCCGCCCGGTTTGGACTTCGCGAACGGAACGATCAGTTCAGCGGCAGCGGTTCCGCATTCCGCTCCGCGAGCATGTCCGTCATCAGATTTGCCTCACCGGTTTGCATGTCCACCATCTTCTTCGCCAGATTGCGGACGACTGGAGCGTTGGCATACTGCTCGGCATACTCGCCCATCGGCAGTCCGCCCTGATGGTGACGCAGCATGAGCTGGAGGAACATCACGTCCAGTTCCGGGCCGGACGCCTGACCCAGCGCGGTCATCTCGGCTGGGGTCGCCATGCCCGGCATCGCACGGTCGCCGTTCGTCGCTGGCTCGGCGGTACTGTCCGATGCCGCCTGACCGTGACCACCATGCATGCTCTCGGCGCCACCTTCCGACATCCAGGTCATGTATTCACTGGTCGGCCGCGGCGCCTTGTCCCACAACGCCAGCCAACCCTGCATCTGTCCGATTTGGTCGGACTGACTGGTCAGGATGTCGTAGGCGAGGGTCTTCACGGCCGCGTCGTCCGACTTGGTCAGGGCGATCGTCGCCATCTCGACAGCCTGCACGTGGTGAACGGTCATGTCCTGCGAGAACCCGACATCCACCGAGTCCGCGGCCGGCGTCGGCGTCGAGGTGTCATCGAACGGAAGACGCACGAGGAACCCCAGCGCGAAACCGATGGCCAGGACCCCGACGAGCCCGGTGATCATGAGGGCCGTGCGCTGGCTGCGCTTGTGCGACGTCTCCTTGCCGTCGGTTTCCGGCTCGATGTCCGCCATAGCGCCGGTCACTCGTTTGCGCCGACGCCGGGCTGGTCGGTCCCCGCCGGGACCTGCATGTCGGTGCTGTTGTCGGGCGCGATGCCGCTGTCGCTCATCGGGACGGCATCGGGTCCGGGTGCACTCGGATCGAACGGCGGCGGGTTGTTGGGATCGAACGAATCCGGAATGGTCGCGCAGGTCGCTCCGGGCTCGGGATACATGTACCGGTTCAGGCGCAGCGCGGTGATGAACTGGTCGATGCGCGGGTCGTCGGCGTCGTCGAGCTTGAGCTGGTGGCCCCACGACTGCAGCGAGATGGGCGTGTCCAGGCCCGGGTATGGCGACATCAGCAAATAGCCACTCCCGCTTTCGACGCGGTCGGCGAGCTTCTCGCGCTGTTCGTCACCGATGTTGTCGGGGTTGTAGGTGATCCAGACTGCACCGTGCTCGAGTGAATGAACGGCGTTCTCGGACCGAAGCGCGTCGGGGTAGACATTGCCGGTGCAGGTGGCCCAGACGGCATCGTGCGGGCCGCCGAACGGAGGCGACTGGTCGTACGCGACTCGCTGGATGGACCCGACGTGCTGGCCGGCGGGGTAGTCGATCTTGACCACACCGTCGATCGCCATCGACGGATCCTGGTTGGACGCCGTCGGTGCGAACTTGTCGGCCTCCTTCTTGGCCAGGTACTTCGGCCACAGGCCGACGGCGAGGACGGCGATGAGTGCAACGACGGCGCCGACGGCGCCGACCGTCAGCCATGGAACCTGACGGGTTGCGCCACCTCCACGCTTGGTGTTGGGTACGCCGCCTTGCTTCCGGGCTGCCTTGATCGCCTTCGCTGACTTGGCCCCGGTTTTCTTGGAGCCGGAACCACGATTTTCCGAACCGCTAGGCATCGATGAGTGCTCTTTCGGTGATTGGACAGGGCGTCCCCGAGGGGATAACGAGCCTCCAAGCTCCCTCGGGATCCATCACACTGTACGTATCGACCCTGAGCGGAACCTTTGAGAGGGCCATACCAGTTATTGACACTGGTTATCCGCCCCTGCGATACACGCAATAAGATGGACTCCTGTGACTCCAGCCGACCTTGCCGAACTGCTCCGAGGGACCGCCGCGAAGGTGCTCGCAGAGCGTGGACTCGACGTGTCCGTACTGCCTGCGACTCTCACGGTCGAGCGCCCCCGCAACCCCGAGCACGGCGACTATGCCACCAATGTGGCGATGCAAGTCGCCAAGAAGGCCGGCACCAATCCGCGTGATCTCGCCACCTGGCTCGCCGAGGCGCTGAGCGCGGCCGACGGCGTCACGTCGGCCGAGGTCGCCGGGCCAGGCTTCCTCAACATTCGCCTCGGCGCCGATGCCCAGGGTGTGATCGTCGCCAAGGTGCTCGAGGCGGGCGCAGCCTACGGCTCGGGCGATGCGCTCACCGGCAAGCGCATCAATCTCGAGTTCGTCTCCGCGAACCCCACCGGCCCGATCCACCTCGGCGGCACCCGCTGGGCCGCAGTTGGCGACGCCCTCGGCCGGATTCTGGCCACGCAGGGTGCCGACGTCACCCGCGAGTACTACTTCAACGACCACGGCGCCCAGATCGACCGGTTCACACGCTCGCTCATCGCTGCGGCCAAGGGCGAGGCCGCGCCTGAGGACGGCTACGCGGGTGCCTACATCGTCGACATCGCCACCGAGGTGCAGAAGCAGGCTCCTGGCGCGCTCGAGCTGCCCGACGCCGAGCGTCACGAGACCTTCCGATCCATCGGTGTCGAGCTGATGTTCGCGCACATCAAGCGCACGCTGCACGAATTCGGTGTCGATTTCGATGTCTACTTCCACGAGTATTCGCTGTTCGAATCGGGTGCCGTCACCAAGGCTGTCGAGACTCTCAAGGACTCGGGCAGCCTGTACCACGAGGACGGCGCGTGGTGGCTCAGGAGCACCGATTTCGGGGACGACAAGGACCGCGTGGTCATCAAGTCCGACGGCAACGCCGCGTACATCGCCGGTGACATCGCGTACTTCCAGGACAAGCGCGCCCGCGGCTTCGACCTGTGCATCTACATGCTCGGCGCCGATCACCACGGCTACATCGGCAGGCTCAAGGCCGCCGCGGCCGCGTTCGGCGACGATCCCGACACCGTCGAGGTCATGATCGGTCAGATGGTCAACCTCGTTCGCGGGGGCGAGGCCGTGAAGATGAGCAAGCGAGCCGGCACGGTCATCACGCTCGACGACCTCGTCGAGGCGATCGGTATCGACGCGGCCCGCTACTCACTGGTGCGGTCGTCGGTGGACCAGAGCCTCGACATCGATCTCGAGCTGTGGGCCGCCGCCACCAACGAAAATCCGGTGTACTACGTGCAGTACGCGCACGCGCGCCTGTGCTCGATCGGGCGCAATGCGGCCGAGATGGGTCTGAGTTCGCAGAACCCGAACTTGAGTCTGCTCACCCATGACCGCGAAGGTGACCTGATCCGCACCATCGGCGAATACCTTCGTGTCGTCGCCAAGGCCGCCGAACTGCGTGAGCCGCACCGCGTCGCCCGGTATCTCGAGGAACTCGCGGGGACGTACCACCGCTTCTACGACGTGTGCCGGGTCCTCCCGCAGGGCGACGAAGAGGTCACCGAGTTGCACATCGCACGCCTGGCACTGTGCGACGCGTCACGTCAGGTCCTCGCGAACGGCCTCGAGCTGCTCGGCGTCAGCGCACCGGAGCGGATGTGAACGCGCACCCCGCCGGACCCCGGCACGCCGAGATCCAGCACGCCCCTGGGCTGCCCCCGCGTCCGGCGACACCGTCGAAGATGACGACGTTGCCGCCGCACGTGTGGCCCCGCGGGGCCGAGCGCGGCGACGACGGTGAGGTCCGGCTCGCCGGAGTCCCGGTCACCGAGCTTGCGGAGAAGTACGGAACCCCGCTGTTCGTCGTCGACGAGGACGACTTCCGCTCCCGGTGCCGGGACATGGCCACCGCTTTCGGTGGCGCCGAGCGAGTGCACTACGCGTCCAAGGCTTTCCTGTCGACGGAGATCGCCCGATGGGTGCGCGACGAGGGCCTGTCGATGGACGTCGCGTCGGGGGGCGAACTCGCGGTGGCGTTGCATGCAGGCTTCCCGGCGGAGCGAATCACCATGCACGGCAACAACAAGTCAGTCGCCGAACTCGAGACCGCAGTCACAGCCGGCGTCGGCCACATCGTGCTCGACTCGCTGGTCGAGATCGAACGCCTCGACGCGCTGGCGGCACGCCAAGGTGTCGTGCAGGACGTCCTGGTCCGCGTCACCGTCGGTGTCGAGGCCCACACCCACGAGTTCATCGCGACCGCGCACGAGGATCAGAAGTTCGGATTCTCGCTGTCCGGCGGCAAGGCGATGGACGCCGTCGAGCGAGTCTTCGCATCCGACAATCTGCGTCTGGTCGGTTTGCACAGTCACATCGGCTCGCAGATCTTCGAGGTCGACGGATTCGAGCTGGCCGCGCACCGCGTGATCGGCCTCATGCGTGAGATCGTCGACCGGTTCGGTGTCGAGAAGACGTCTCAGCTGTCGATCGTCGACCTCGGCGGAGGGCTCGGCATCTCGTACGTGCCGAGCGACGACCCGCCACCGGTCGACGTGCTCGCCGGCAAGCTCGCTCACATCGTCGCTACCGAGTCGAGGGCCGCCGGGCTGCCGGTGCCGACCCTCACGGTCGAGCCGGGCCGGGCCATCGCCGGCCCGGGCACCGTCACGCTCTACGAGGTCGGAACCATCAAGGACGTCACGCTCGACGGTGGGGCGACCCGCCGCTACGTCAGCGTCGACGGCGGGATGAGCGACAATATCCGTACGTCGCTGTACCAGGCGGACTACGATGCTCGTCTGGTCTCGCGTGACAGCGTGGGCGAGCCGGTGGTCGCGCGTGTGGTGGGCAAACACTGTGAGAGTGGTGACATCGTCATCCGGGACACGTGGCTGCCGGACGACCTCGGTCCGGGAGACTTGCTCGCCGTGGCGGCGACCGGCGCATACTGCTACTCGATGTCGAGCCGGTACAACCTGCTCCCGCGCCCGGCAGTGGTCGCGGTGCGGGGTGGTACCGCACGCCTAATCTTGCGTAGGGAAACTGTGGAAGATCTGCTCAGCTTGGAGGTTGCGGAGTGACCAACGAATCGGCGCAGCGCGCCATCGGGGTAGCTGTTCTAGGCCTCGGGACCGTTGGCAGCGAGGTGGCCCGAATCATCCGGGACCATTCAGCGGACCTCGAGGCCCGAGTCGGCGCGCGGCTGGAACTGCGGGGCGTCGCGGTGCGCCGCATCGACGGCGATCGCGGCGTGCCGGAGGAGCTGCTGACAACGGACGCCGAGTCGTTGGTGACGCAGGACGACGTCGACGTCGTCGTCGAGGTCATCGGCGGCATCGAGCTACCGCGCAAGCTGGTGCTCGCCGCACTCAACGCCGGTAAGTCGGTCGTCACGGCCAACAAGGCTCTGCTCGCCGAGTACACCGGTGAGCTCGCCGAGGCCGCCGAGCGGCAGAGCGTGGACCTGTACTTCGAGGCCGCGGTGGCCGGTGCGATTCCCGTGATCCGTCCGCTGACGCAGTCGCTCGCCGGTGACCGGGTCGACCGTGTGCTCGGCATCGTGAACGGCACCACTAACTTCATCCTGTCCGCGATGGACGAGACCGGTGCCGACTACGCCGATACGCTCGCCGAGGCCGGGCGCCTGGGCTATGCCGAGGCCGATCCCACCGCCGACGTCGAGGGGTTCGACGCGGCGGCGAAGGCTGCGATCCTCGCGTCGATCGCCTTCCACACCCGCGTCACCGCCGCCGATGTGTATCGCGAGGGCATCTCGCAAATTTCGGCTGCGGATCTCGACGCCGCCAGGTCCCTCGACTGCACGATCAAGCTGCTGTCGATCTGCGAGCGCATCGTCGACGCGGACGGCAGCGAGCGCGTCTCGGCACGGGTGTACCCGGCCCTCGTCCCGCGCGAGCACCCGCTCGCCGGCGTGAACGGCGCGTACAACGCCGTCGTCGTCGAATCGGCCAATGCCGGTCGGCTGATGTTCTACGGCCAGGGCGCGGGCGGGGCTCCCACCGCGTCCGCGGTCATGGGTGACTTGGTCATGGCCGCGCGCAACCGAGTCCATGGCGGCCGTGGTCCGCGCGAGTCGAAATACGCTGACCTGCGTATCGCGCCGATGGGCGACATCCCGACCCGCTACTACGTCAACATGCAGGTGGCCGATCGGGCCGGTGTGCTCTCCGCGGTCGCCGCCGAGTTCGCCAAGCGCGAGATCAGCATCTCAACGGTCCGTCAGGAGGGTGCCGGCGACGGTGCGCGCCTGGTGGTCGTGACCCACCTCGCGAGCGACGCAGCATTGGCGGAAACGGTTGCCGCTCTTGCCGAACTCGAATCCGTAACCGCTGTGACCAGCGTGCTCCGACTGGAAGGTACCTCCGAATGACCGGCGTCCACCCCAAGGCCGAGGAGAAGGCCACCCCCGTCCACAGGCCGTGGCCGGGACTGATCGAGGCCTACCGCGACCGGCTTGCGATCGGAGCGGACTGGAAGACCGTCACGCTACGTGAGGGTGGAACGCCGCTGTTGCCGGCCGGGCATCTGTCGGAGCTGACCGGGTGCGACGTCTACCTCAAGGTCGAGGGCCTCAACCCCACTGGCTCGTTCAAGGACCGCGGCATGACGATGGCCGTGACCGATGCGCTCGCTCGGGGGCAGCGTGCGGTGCTGTGCGCATCGACTGGCAACACCTCGGCCTCCGCGGCCGCATACGCCGCGAAGGCCGGTATGGGCTGCGCGGTGCTGGTTCCGCAGGGCAAGATCGCGATGGGCAAGCTTGCGCAGGCCGTCATGCACGGTGCACGAATCATCCAGGTGCAGGGTA
This sequence comes from Rhodococcus spongiicola, assembly GCF_004011835.1. Lineage (GTDB taxonomy): Bacteria > Actinomycetota > Actinomycetes > Mycobacteriales > Mycobacteriaceae > Prescottella > Prescottella spongiicola. The sequence goes on along the minus strand of NZ_RKLN01000001.1, from coordinate 19,874 downwards.
ACTTCGACGACTGCCTCGAATTGGCCCGCAAGACAACAGCGGAGTTCTCGACGATCGGTCTGGTCAACTCGGTGAACCCGGTGCGCATCGAGGGCCAGAAGACGGCTGCGTTCGAGATCTGCGACGCGCTCGGCAGGGCGCCCGACGTGCACGCGCTGCCGGTTGGCAACGCGGGCAACATCACCGCCTACTGGCGCGGCTACTCCGAGTACTTCGCCGATGGCATCACCTCGGTACGCCCACGCATGCTCGGTGTCCAGGCTGCGGGCGCGGCACCGCTGGTTCAGGGCGCTCCGGTCAAGAATCCGGAGACCATCGCGACCGCGATCCGCATCGGCGCGCCGGCGTCGTGGGATGGCGCCGTCGCCGCCAAGGAGGAGTCGAACGGTGCGTTCCGTGCCGCGACCGACGAAGAGATTCTCGAGGCGTACCGGCTGATCGCCGCGACCGAGGGAGTGTTCGTCGAGCCCGCATCGGCCGCGAGCGTCGCGGGGTTGCTCGCAGCGCGCAAGGAGAACTGGCTGGACCCTGGTTTGACCGTCGTCTGCACCGTCACCGGCAACGGACTCAAGGACCCGGACGCCGCGCTCGCGGGTATGCCTGCGGTGCAGCCGATTCCGGTCGATCCCGTCGCCGTGGCATCCGCCCTCGAGCTCGCGTAGTGACCGCGGCTCCGGACACGGCAGTGAAGCAGGAGATGACAAGGACCCTTCCCGCCGGACTCACGGTGACGGCGCGCGTACCCGCGTCGAGCGCAAACCTCGGTCCGGGATTCGACACACTGGGTCTCGCGCTCGGGCTGTACGACGAGATCACCGTCACAACCACGGGTTCGGGACTGACGATCCGGGTGGACGGCGAGGGCGCGGACGATGTGCCGTGGGGTCCGTCCCACCTCGTCGTCCGTGCGATCGAGCGCGGCCTCGAGGCAGTCGGACTGTGGGCCGATGGTTTGGACGTGCTGTGCCGGAACACCATTCCTCACTCGCGGGGACTCGGTTCGTCTGCATCGGCCGCGGTCGGTGGTCTCGCTGCCGCCAACGGTCTGGCCCGCAAGGCGGCGCCCGAGTTGGCATTGACCGATGCGCAGATGGTGCAGTTGTCGTCGGAATTCGAGGGGCACCCCGACAACGCGGCGGCGAGCGTCCTCGGCGGGGCTGTCGTCTCGTGGAGCGAATCTGATGCGGACGACGAGTCGCAACGCCTCTACTCCGCGGTGCGACTCCCCGTGCACCCAGACATCCGGGTCGTGGCCCTCGTTCCCTCCGAGCGGTCGTCGACTGCGCTGACTCGCGGTCTGCTGCCGGAGATAGTGCCGCACCGCGACGCAGCGTTCAACGTCAGCCGCGGTGCGCTCGCGGTGGTCGCGCTCACCCAGCGTCCGGACCTGTTGATGGTTGCCACCGAGGACAAGCTGCACCAGACGCAGCGCGCGCCGGCGCTACCGCTGACGACCCGGTGGATCGCAAAGCTACGGGCGGCCGGGATCGCGGCCACAGTGTCGGGAGCCGGCCCTACCGTGCTGGCTCTGTCCGATCGGCCTTTCCCGCATGCACTTCGCAGCGAAGCCGAGCGGGACGGCATTCGGGTTCTCGAACTCGAGATCGCGGATGGCGTGCAAGTGAATTAGCCGGACGCGCTCAGGATCAGTTCTTGCCGAACGAAGCATTCGCCGCTATTCTGAGCGTGTCCGTACATCGTGCGCTTCAGACGCCGGTGCTTCACCAGGGCAATTACTCCATTTCCCCGGGGGATACCTGGCATGATCTTCACGCGATTCCTTATGCGTTGATCGATCGACAGCACCCGCCTTCTCGGGTGATGTGATGGGGGACAGGCCGAATTTCCATCCACCGGATACGGCATATCCGAGTTCAGTTGTCGGCTGAACTGCGGGACGAACCCTCAGCTCAGCGCAGCGCGAGTGAGGGAAGGAAAGGACCTCCGTGACCGATACGGACCTGATTGCGACGCCCGTTCGAGAATCCCTGGCAGAGGCCGCGGGTGCTGGGGCAGGTAATCCTCCGAAGATATCCGAGGCTGCACCGCACGAGGGTGCGGTTGCTGCGTCGCCCAAACGCGCCGAGGCCCGACGGGGCGCCGGGCTTTCCGGAATGGTGCTGACCGAGCTTCGTTCGCTTGCGGGCGAACTCGGTATCAAGGGCACTTCGGGAATGCGAAAGGGCGACTTGATAGCCGCCATCAAGGAGCGGCAGGGAGAAGTCGCCTCCAAGTCAGCGAACACTTCGTCTGGTGCGGCGGTCGCGGCGCCTGCCGCGGACAAGCCTGCCGCGGACAAGCCTGCCGCGGACAAGACGGACTCGCCTGGCGAGCAGACACCGTCGGCGCCCACCTCCTCTACCGACACCCGGGACTCCGACGCCGAGCAGGCGCCGCGTCGTGGTCGTCAACGTCGCGGGGCAACCCGCCGGGCCGGTGCCGCCGAGCAGTCGGGTGCCGACGGTGAGAGCGGCGCCACTGTCACGACGCCCCCTGCCGAGGCCCGCACATCCGAGGCCCGCCCCTCCGAGAGCAAGGAGGGCGCCAAGGAATCCGACGCCAAGGGCGAGACACGCGAGCAGGGCGCGCGTGAGCAGGGCAAGGGCCAGCAGGGTGGCGAACGTGGTGGCCGTCGCGAGCGCGGTGACCGTGGCGAACGCGGTGACCGCAACCAGGGCGGCAGCGGCCCACGTGGTGAGGGCCGCGGTGAACGCCGTGACGGAGATGACGAGGAGGGAGGCCGCGGACGTCGCGGTCGTCGTTTCCGGGAGCGTCGTCGTGGACGTGACCGCGGTGAGGCCGGCGAGGGTCGCGAGCCCGAGATCCGCGAGGACGACGTACTCCAGCCCGTGGCCGGCATTCTCGATGTCCTCGACAACTACGCGTTCGTGCGGACGTCGGGTTACCTGGCCGGCCCGAACGACGTGTATGTCTCGATGAACCTCGTTCGCAAGAACGGCTTGCGCCGGGGCGATGCCATCACCGGCGCGGTCCGTGCCCCGCGCGAGGGTGAGCAGGGCAACCAGCGACAGAAGTTCAACCCGTTGGTGCGCCTGGACACCGTCAACGGGCACGATCCCGAGGCGGCACGCAAGCGGCCGGAATTCAACAAGCTCACGCCGCTGTACCCGAACCAGCGCCTGCGTCTCGAGACCACGCCGAACATCCTCACGACCCGCGTGATCGATCTGGTCATGCCGATCGGCAAGGGACAGCGCGCGCTTATCGTGTCGCCGCCGAAGGCCGGTAAGACCACAGTCCTCCAGGACATCGCGAACGCGATCTCGGTCAACAATCCCGAGTGCTACCTGATGGTCGTCCTTGTCGATGAGCGTCCGGAAGAGGTCACCGACATGCAGCGGTCGGTCAACGGCGAGGTCATCGCCTCGACCTTCGACCGCCCGCCGTCAGACCACACTTCGGTGGCCGAGCTCGCCATCGAGCGCGCCAAGCGGCTCGTCGAGCAGGGCCGCGACGTCGTGGTGCTGCTCGACTCGATCACTCGCCTGGGCCGCGCGTACAACAACTCGTCACCGGCGTCCGGGCGCATCCTGTCCGGTGGTGTCGACTCGACGGCGCTCTACCCGCCGAAGCGTTTCCTCGGCGCGGCTCGCAACATCGAGAACGGTGGATCACTGACGATCATCGCGACCGCGATGGTCGAGACCGGCTCCACCGGTGACACCGTGATTTTCGAAGAGTTCAAGGGCACGGGCAACGCCGAGCTCAAGCTCGATCGTAAGATCGCCGAGCGTCGTGTGTTCCCAGCGGTCGACGTCAACCCATCGGGTACTCGCAAGGACGAGCTTCTCATGAGCCCCGACGAGTTCGCCGTCGTGCACAAGCTGCGGCGCGTGCTGTCCGGTCTGGATTCACACCAGGCGATCGACCTGCTGATCGACCGACTCAAGAAGAGCAAGAGCAACGTCGAGTTCCTCATGAACGTCTCGAAGACTGCACCGAGTGCGCTGGAGGATTGACGTCCGAGTCACCGGGCGGGAATATCCTGCCCGGTGTTGCGTTGAAGATCACGCTCGCGTTTAGGAGCAGACGCCGGAGATCTGGCAGAATGATCGCCCGCGTGACAACTATGTCCGGTTCCGGTTCACGGCCTCGAACGGCGAGGTCGACCCGGCGGCCATTGAAAGGGACACCATGAAGGCTGGAATTCACCCCGAATACGTTGCGACGACCGTCGTGTGCGGTTGTGGCAACACGTTCGAGACCCGCAGCACCGCGCAGAGCGGACGCATCAACGTCGAAGTCTGCTCGCAGTGCCACCCGTTCTACACCGGCAAGCAGAAGATCCTCGACACCGGTGGACGCGTCGCTCGCTTCGAGGCGCGCTACGGCAAGCGTGCTCCCAAGAAGGCTGCCGACAAGTAGCTGCCCCGCCGACGCCCGTCCTGCGACTCCTGCAGGCCGGGCGTCGGCGTTTTTGTATCGTCCTCCCACCCCGTTGACGCACTTGCCGCGGTTGGGAGCGGTCTCGAAAAACATTCGACCGACAAGCACCGACAAGTGCGCCGAAACGTGAAGCAGGAGCCAACCATGGCAGGGACCACGCAGCCGTCGGCGATCGACGACATCCTGGCCGAGCACGCAGCCCTCGAGCAGCAGCTCGCTGATCCTGCGTTGCACAACGACCCGGCAGTGGCACGAAAAGTGGGCAAGCGCTTCGCCGAGCTCGCTCCCGTCATGGCGACCTACACGAGGCTCAAGGCAGCGCAGGAGGATCTCGAAGCGGCCCGTGAACTGGCCGCCGACGATTCGGCCTTCGCCGCCGAGGTTCCCGTCCTCGAGGAGACGGTGGCAAAGCTCGACGAGACACTCACCGACCTGCTAGCCCCGCGTGACCCCCACGACGGCGACGACGTCGTGATCGAGCTCAAGTCCGGTGAGGGCGGTGAGGAATCCGCCCTGTTCGCGTCGGACCTCGCCCGCATGTACCTCCGGTACGCCGAGCGGGCTGGGTGGCGCGTTGAGATCCTCGACGCCACGGTGTCCGACCTGGGCGGATACAAGGACGCCACGATCTCGATCAAGTCGAAGGGCGACGTCCGTGACGGTGTCTGGTCGCGCCTGAAGTTCGAGGGCGGCGTGCACCGCGTGCAGCGCATACCTGTGACGGAGTCGCAGGGTCGCGTCCACACGTCCGCGGCGGGAGTCCTGGTCTACCCCGAGCCGGAGGAGGTCGAAGAGGTCCAGATCGACGAGTCGGACCTGCGTATCGACGTGTACCGGTCGTCGGGCAAGGGAGGCCAGGGCGTCAATACCACCGACTCTGCGGTCCGTATCACCCACTTGCCGACCGGCATCGTCGTGACGTGTCAGAACGAGCGTTCCCAACTTCAGAACAAGGCCCGTGCCATGCAGGTTCTCGCTGCTCGCCTACAGGCGGCGGCCGAGGAAGCCGCGGACGCGGAAGCATCCGCGGGCCGACAGAGCCAGATCCGTACAGTCGACCGCTCGGAGCGCATCCGCACCTACAACTTTCCGGAGAACCGCATCACCGACCACCGCATCGGGTTCAAGGCGCACAACCTCGACGCCGTGCTCGAGGGCGACATGGGCGCTCTGCTCGACGCCCTCGGGCAGGCGGACCGTGAGGCTCGGCTGGCCGCCGAGTAAGAGTCAGGGCACGACCGTCGTCCCGACGCCCCCCTGCGCCAAAACGCACGGTTGACCGGCGCCGTTGGTGTAGACGCCGTCGATCGTCGTGATGACCGTGCCCGGCCCGGTGTCGGCGATGACCTCGGCACGGTCGCCATTGTTGGTGAGGGTGGTGATCCCGGTGGCACCGGTGCTGGTGTTGACCCAGACCACCCTGCCTCCGCCAGCCGGCGGAGGTTCGGGGACGCTGACCGCGAGGCGGCCTCCCGGCAGAGCTGTGACGTCGACCGGGCCCATGCCGCCCGGGCAGATCGTCGGTGTCGGTTGCACGTTGAACGGCGCAGCGAGCGCGACCGCCGATCCGACGTACATGGTGGCTGTGGTGAGAACTGCGGTCGCGAGTATGCGGCCCGCGCTGGCGGAGAACATAGGAACGGTCCTTACTTCATCCGGCCCCCGTCTGACGATATTCAGACCGGTCGCATTCTATCGCCGTGCGGACCCCTCAAAACCGACGCAAGCTGACCGCCACCTATCCGTGCTGGGCCTGTGACCGACATGGCAGGCTGTACCCGTGAGTCGACAACCTATCCGCATGGTCATCATCGAGGCAGCCGCCGAGTTGGAACGGGCGGGAGTTCCGTCAGCCCGGGTGGACGCTGAACTGCTCGCCGCGCACGTGCTGGGGATAGAACGCACCCGACTCGGGTTGGTGCCGTTGGTGGACAACGCCGTCGTCGACAAGTACCGGGACTTGGTTGCCCGTCGTGCCCAACGGATACCGCTCCAGCACGTCACCGGGGCGACGGCGATGGGCAACATCACGCTCGAGGTGGGACCCGGTGTCTTCGTGCCGCGACCCGAAACCGAACTGCTTCTCGAGTGGGCGCTCGCGCGTCTCGAGGCGTCTGGCCGACGTGCGCCCGTTGTGTTGGACCTGTGCACCGGATCGGGTGCGCTCGCGCTGGCGATCGCACACGAGCGCCCGGACGCCATCGTGCACGCGGTCGAACTCGACACCGATGCCCTCGTTTGGGCACGTCGCAATGCGGATCGTCGACGCGAGGCTGGAGACACGCCAATCCGTCTCGTTCAGGGCGACGTGACCGACCGTGGGTTGCTCACCGGACTGGAGGGCGGAGTCGATCTGATCGTGTCCAACCCTCCGTACATTCCCGAGAACGCAACACTCGATCCCGAGGTTGCCGACCACGACCCACACTCCGCACTGTTCGGCGGATCCGACGGGCTTTCCGTCATCAAGCCGATGATCAACAACATCGCCAGATGGTTGCGCATCGGAGGCGTCGTCGGTGTCGAGCACGACGACACCAATGGTGCACAGGTCGCAGAGTTGTTCCGGGTCCGCCGCGTGTTCGACCATGTCGAGGAGTACCCGGATCTCGCGGGCCGGCCCCGATTCGTTGTCGCGCAGCGAATCGCCACTGACCTCGAGGCAGCGCGATGACAGTGAACCTGCAGTGAATGGGAACCTGCGGTGAATGGAAGGATGGGAGCGTGAGCACTGTCTACGACTGCAAGGATCCCGACAATCGTGAAGCCGGACTGACCGCGGCGAAGAACGCGCTCAAGGCCGGCCGGCTTGTCGTCCTTCCGACCGACACCGTCTACGGTCTCGGTGCCGACGCGTTCGACGGTGACGCGGTCGCCAGTCTTCTGCGGGCGAAGGGCCGCGGTCGGGACATGCCGGTTCCAGTCCTGGTCGGCTCGTGGAACACGATCGATGGTCTCGTCTACTCTGTGCGTCCGCAAGCTCGCGACCTGATCAAGGCGTTTTGGCCCGGTGGACTGAGTGTCGTTGTGCAGCAGGCTCCTTCGCTGGCTTGGGACCTCGGTGACAATCGCGGCACCGTGATGCTCAGGATGCCGCTGCACCCGGTGGCACTCGAACTGTTGCGCGATGTCGGGCCCATGGCGGTATCGAGCGCGAACATCTCCGGACGGCCGCCGGCCACCACCGTCGGAGAGGCGCGCGACCAATTGGGTGGGGCCGCGAGCGTCTACCTGGACGGCGGCACCGCGACACACGCCCTCGCGTCCACGATCGTCGACATCACCTCGGACGAGCCGCGCATCCTCCGCGAGGGTGCCGTGTCCACCGCCGACGTCGCCGACGTGCTCGGGGTTGCCGTCGAAACGTTGCTGCCGGAAGGAAAGTGACCCGTGATCGGACCCGTCGTGCTCAATCCCGTCCCCACGCCGGCGTGCCGGTAGCGTCGTCGAAGTGAGTTCTGCGGATACGGCCGTGCTGGCGCTTGCCCAGGCAGGAAACGGGGCGGGCGTGCCGGCGCGCGAACTGCTGCTGGTGCTGTTCACGGCGGCCGTCGTCACCTTCCTCGGGACCGGAGCCGTCCGAGTGTTGGCCACCCGGTTCGGCGCCGTTGCGATTCCGCGTGACCGGGACGTGCATGTGCAGCCGATACCCCGACTCGGCGGGGTCGGGATGTACGTCGGAATGCTCGTCGCGCTGCTCTTCGCGAGCCAGCTACCGGCGCTGACCCGTGGATTCGAGTTCTCGAGCGACATCAGTGCGGTACTGGTAGCCGGGTTTGTGATCGTGCTGGTCGGGGTGATCGACGACCGTTGGGGTCTCGATGCACTGACCAAGTTCGTCGGTCAGGTGACCGCCGCCGGAATCCTGGCGGTCATGGGGGTCAGCTGGTACATCATCTACCAGCCGTTCGGCGACACCACGATAATCCTCGATCAACTCCAGGCGGGGCTCGTCACGGTCGCGGTGACGGTCGTGATGATCAACGCGATGAATTTCGTGGACGGTCTCGACGGGCTCGCGGCGGGACTCGGCCTGATCGCGTCGCTCGCGATCTGCGCGTTCTCGGTGGGGTTGTTGCACGACCAGGGCGGCGCAGCGAGCGCGTACCCACCGGCGATGATCGCCGCGGCGCTCGCCGGCGCCTGCCTCGGCTTCCTGCCGCACAATTTCCAGCCGGCGCGAATCTTCATGGGTGACTCGGGATCGATGCTGATCGGTCTGACGTTGGCGGCGGTGTCGACCAGTGCTTCCGGCCGGATCAGCTTGAACGCGTACGGATCACGTGATCTGCTCGGTCTGCTGTCGCCGCTTCTGCTCGTGGGTGCCGTCATGTTCATCCCGATCCTGGATCTGTTGCTCGCGATCGTCCGACGGACCCGCGCCGGTGTGAGTCCGTTCAGTCCCGACAAGATGCACCTGCACCACCGCCTGCTGCAGATCGGTCACTCGCATCGCCGGGTCGTCCTACTGATCTACCTGTGGGTCGCGATACTCGCGTTCGGTGCGGTCGGGTCCGCGCTGATCGACCGACGCGTGGTGGTCCTGCTGGTCGCCGGCGGTCTGGTGTTCGCGCTTGTGGTGACGGCCGTTCCGTCCTGGCGCGGGCTGCAGCTGGCTCGTCGCCGGTAGGGGCGGGACCCGGGGGCGTCCTCTACCCTTGGTCCCGTGACTTCGACCCCCGCGCCGTATTCTGCCGACCCGACCGCAGCACTCCGCCGTGGACTCCGCTACGGAGTCCTCGGGCTCCTCGCTCTCGCCGCCGGGGGTGCGGCGGTCGCGGGTCTTGCCGCCGGTGTGGCCGGGCTGTGGGGTGCCTTGCTCGGTGCCGCGGTCGGCGGGGGGTTCATCCTGTGTACGGCGCTCGCCGTGCTGTTGACGGCCAGAATGCCGGCGGTGACAGCGGGTGCGGTCCTGCTCGGAAGCTGGCTGTTGAAGATGGTCCTGGCGATCACGGTGCTCGCGATCCTCGATCCGCTCGACTTCTACAACCGTCAGGCGATGGTGATCGTGATCGTCCTTTCGCTCGTGATCGTGCTGGGCGCGGAGACTTACGGTGTGCTGAAGACGAAGGTGCCGTACGTGACGCCTCCCGAGTCCGACAGGGACGCCGGACCTGTGGAGGACTCGGGGACTGTGCAGGACTCGGGAACTGCGCAGTAGGTCCAGGCAATCGGTTCGCGGAACGTGTTCCAGAGTCCTAGGGGACCCCGTCTACACAATGTCGTAGATGTCTTGGTAGTCTCTGGGCCAGGCAAGCGCGCTGACGACGGGAAAGTCCATAAAGCCCGGCGTCTCGGTGTTTGCTGGCGACAGGGGTCGTCGGAATTGTCCGAAGCAAAGGTTCGGATGGAACCGCCTTCTCGTTGCCGAGTCGACGACAGTCGCCGACACCGACAGACGCCAGGACCGGTTCGCCCGAGTCTCGAGCTGCTGACGAATACGCGAGCCGACCTGGTCGACTTGTTAGATCGTCAATGTCCGATCGAACCGCAGACAGCAATGCCTGCGGCCGACTACGGGAGAGACCGCTGAGCGTCACCTTCATGGCCGCGAGTGAATATACGCCGCCGTCACTCGATGATTTCTACCCGCCAGCGTTGTTGTTCGAGGGTACTCCCTTCGAGCTCGACCGACTGATGTTGATCCGTCTGCTGATGTCGGCAGTGGTCGCGCTGTTCTTCATCATCGCGATGCGGAGCCCGAAGATCGTTCCGCGTGGCGTCCAGAACGTCGCCGAGTTCTTCCTCGATTTCGTTCGGATCAACATCGCCGAAGAGATCCTCGGCAAGGAGCAGGGCAAGCGCTTCCTGCCGATCATCACGACGATCTTCTTCATTGTGCTGGCAAGTAACCTCGCGAGTATCACCCCATTCCTGAATATCTCGCCAAACGCGAGAATCGGTATGCCGCTGGTGCTCGCGGTAGTGGCCTACGTCACATTCAACTACGTCGGTATCAAGAAGTACGGCTTCTTCAAGTACGTCAAATCGAGCGTCGTGGTGCCGGATGTCCCGAAGATGCTGCACGTCCTGCTGATCCCGATCGAGTTCCTCTCGACGTTCGTGCTCCGGCCGTTCACGCTGACGGTCCGACTCATGGCCAACATGCTTGCCGGGCACATCCTGCTGGTGCTGTTCTTCAGCGCCACCCAGTACTTCTTCTTCACCGCCGGAGGGTTCGAGGCGATCTTCGGTATCCCGTCGATCATCGCCGGCGTCGCCATGACGTTCTTCGAACTCCTGGTTATCGCCCTGCAGGCCTACGTCTTCGCACTGCTCACCGCGGTGTACATCGACCTGGCCCTGCACGCCGACTCGCACTGACCACTCATACATATCGACAGACCTGACCCACCCGCCGACCGGCGGTGGGAAACAGAAAGGGAACGGAACACCACATGAGCGTTGCGCTTCAGGCAGTTGAGGTCCTCGCGCAGGAAGAGACCACGTTCAGCGGTCTCGGTGCAGTCGGCTACGGCCTCGCCGCCATCGGCCCCGGCATCGGCGTCGGTATTGTCGTTGGTAAGGCAATCGAGGGCATGGTCCGCCAGCCCGAGATGGCCGGCCAGGTGCGTACCACCATGTTCCTCGGTATCGCCTTCACCGAGGCCCTGGCACTGATCGGCCTCGTCGCCGGCTTCATCTTCTAAGAACACACCATGTCAACCACCATTGCATTGCTCGCGGCCCCGGGGGACTACAACCCCCTCCTGCCCGCGACGTATGACATCACTTGGTCGATCGTTGCCCTGGTGGTCGTCGGGTTCGTCTTCTGGAAGTTTGTCCTTCCGATGTTCCAGAAGGTTCTCGCCGAGCGCACCGAGCAGATCGACGGCGGCATCAAGCGTGCCGAAGCGGCTCAGGCCGAGGCCAAGGCCGCACTGGAGCAGTACCATGCCCAGCTCGCCGAGGCTCGGAGCGTCGCTGCCCAGATCCGTGAGGATGCACGTACCCAGGGCCAGCAGATCATCGCCGAGATGAAGGCACAGGCTCAGGAGGAGAGCGACCGCATCGTCGCGGCCGGTCACAACCAGTTGGTCGCGCAGCGCCAGCAGATCGTGACCGAACTGCGGGCCGAGCTCGGCAAGACCGCGGTCGACCTGGCCGAGAAGGTCATCGGGGAGTCCCTCGCCGACGACGTCCGGCGTACTCAAACGGTCGATCGTTTCCTCGACGAGCTGGACGCTGTCGGCGCCGATTCCGCAGCAGGAAAGTGAGCACCATGTACGCAGCGAGCCGTGAAGCCCTGACGCAGACCCGTTCTGCGCTCACCGCGGCGTTGGATTCCGTTTCTCCCGGCGCGGCCACTGCGGCCGCGGCGCAGGCCGGATCCGAGCTGTTCTCGGTGGTCGAGGTTCTCGACGGCCAGCGCGGTCTCAGGAGCGCGCTGGCCGATGCCTCCGCGCCTGCTGCGGGTCGGCAAGGCCTGGCCCGCCAGGTGTTCTCCGGGAAGGTCGGCGCCGAGGCGCTGACAGCCCTCGAGACCGCCGTGGGCCAGGACTGGTCGTCCTCGGCAGATCTACTGAACTCCCTGGTCACGCTCGGGCGTGAGTCCCTGCTTCGGGCCGCGGCCGACCAGGATCAGAGCGATGCCGTCGAGGACGAGCTCTTCCGCCTCGGCCGCATCGTTGCCGGCAACCCGCAGCTCGAGCAGGTCCTTTCGGATCTCTCGAAGCCGGTCGCCAGCAAGCGCGAACTGCTGTCGAGGCTGCTGTACGGCAAGGTCACCGCGATCACGGAGGCCCTCGCCATCCAGGCCGTCAGTCGGCTGCGATCCGCTCCCGCGGAGGCGTTCGACGAGTTGTCGGCGCTGGCTGCAGCCCAGCGGAACAGGGCCGTCGCGCACGTGCGCAGCGCCTCGGCGTTGTCGAGTGCACAGGTCGACCGGCTTGCGGCGACGCTGACCCGCACCTACGGCAAGCCCGTCACCGTGCACGTGGAGGTCGATCCGGACCTTCTCGCCGGCATGGTCGTCCGGGTCGATCACGAGGTCATCGATGGGAGCGCGGCCGGTCGCCTCGCTGCCCTGCGGAAGACCTTCAAGTAGCCGACGGCCGAACACATACTCCCGATCTTTTCGAAGACCAGATACCGAGAGCAGGAAAAACATGGCGGAGCTGACGATCTCCTCCGACGAGATCCGTAGCGCGATTGAGACCTACACCGCGAGCTACTCACCGGAGGCCTCCCGTGAGGAGGTCGGCGTGGTGTCCGACACCAGCGACGGCATCGCTCACATCACCGGCCTGCCGTCGGCGATGGCCAACGAGCTGCTGGAGTTCCCGGGCGGCGTGCTCGGTGTGGCCCTGAACCTGGATGCGACCGAGATCGGTGCCGTCATCCTGGGTGACTACGAGCACATCGAAGAGGGCCAGGAAGTCCGGCGGACGGGCGACGTTCTGTCGGTTCCGGTCGGCGACAGCTTCCTGGGCCGCGTCGTGGACCCGCTGGGCCGCCCGATCGACGGGCTCGGCGACATCGTGACCAACGAGAGCCGCGCGCTCGAGCTGCAGGCCGCTACCGTGCTCGAGCGTCAGCCCGTCGAGGAGCCGCTGCAGACCGGCATCAAGGCAATCGACGCCATGACCCCGATCGGCCGCGGCCAGCGTCAGCTCGTCATCGGCGACCGCAAGACCGGTAAGACCGCGGTCTGCGTCGACGCGATCCTGAACCAGAAGGCCAACTGGGCGACCGGCGACCCGAAGCAGCAGGTCCGCTGCATCTACGTCGCGATCGGCCAGAAGGGCTCCACCATCGCGGGCGTCAAGGCTGCCCTCGAGGAGCAGGGTGCGATGGAGTACACCACCATCGTCGCCGCGCCGGCCTCCGACTCCGCCGGTTTCAAGTGGCTCGCGCCGTACACCGGTTCGGCCATCGGCCAGCACTGGATGTACCAGGGCAAGCACGTCCTGATCGTGTTCGACGACCTGACCAAGCAGGCCGAGGCGTACCGCGCCATCTCGCTGCTGCTGCGTCGTCCGCCGGGTCGCGAGGCCTACCCCGGCGACGTGTTCTACCTGCACTCGCGTCTGCTCGAGCGTTCGGCGAAGCTGTCCGACGAGCTCGGTGGCGGTTCGCTGACGGCCCTGCCGATCATCGAGACCAAGGCCAACGACGTCTCGGCGTACATCCCGACCAACGTCATCTCCATCACCGACGGCCAGGTCTTCCTCGAGTCCGACCTGTTCAACAAGGGCATCCGTCCGGCGATCAACGTCGGTATCTCGGTTTCCCGAGTCGGTGGTGCCGCGCAGACCAAGGGCATGAAGAAGGTCTCCGGTTCTCTGCGTCTGGAACTGGCTCAGTTCCGCGAGCTCGAGGCCTTCTCGGCCTTCGCCTCCGACCTCGACGCCGCCTCGAAGGCTCAGCTCGAGCGCGGCCAACGTCTGGTCGAGCTGCTCAAGCAGGACCAGTACTCGCCGATCCCCGTCGAGGACCAGATCATCTCGATCTACCTCGCCGGTGAGGGTGTCTTCGACTCCGTTCCGGTCGGCGACGTTCGTCGCTTCGAGGCTGAACTGCTCGAGGACTTGCGCCGCAACGCCAGCAGCGTCTACGAGCAGATCAAGGGTGGCAAGGCCCTCGACGAGGATTCGATCGCGGCGCTGAAGGTCGCGACGGAGAAGTTCAAGGCCGGCTTCCTCACCACCGACGGAAAGCGTGTCGTCAACGAGGCTGAGGCTGAGGCGCTCGACGCGTCCGAGGTCGGCCAGGAGACGGTGACCGTCAAGCGCACCACTGTCAGCAAGTGAGCGTGATCCCCATGATCCAGCGACATCTGAAGGGAGAGTGACCGCTAGATGGCAAGCATTCGCGAACTGCGTTCTCGCATCAAGTCGGTCAACTCGACCAAGAAGATCACCAAGGCCCAGGAACTGATCGCGACGTCTCGCATCACCAAGGCGCAGGCGCGTGTCGCGGCCTCGAAGCCGTACGCCGAGGAGATCACCAAGGTCCTGACCGAGCTTGCGAGTGCGTCGGCTTCGCTCGACCACCCGCTGCTCAACGAACGCCCCAATCCGAAGCGTGCCGCCGTCCTGGTCGTGACCAGTGACCGCGGAATGTGCGGTGGCTACAACGCCAACGTCCTCCGGGAAGCCGAGGAGCTGCTTCAGCTCCTGCGATCCGAGGGCAAGGAGCCGATCGTGTACGTGCTCGGCGCCAAGGGCCTCGCCTACTACACCTTCCGAGGCCGCACGACCGGGGGCGCGTGGACCGGTTTCTCACAAGAGCCGGGCTACGCGGACGCCGCGAGGGCGAGCCGTCACCTCGTCGACTTGTTCATGGCGGGCTCCGGCTCGGATGTCGAGGCGCCGAGCGGCGAAGGCACGATCGAGGGCGTCGACGAGCTCCACATCGTCTACACCCGCTTCGTGTCGATGCTGACCCAGACCCCCGAGGTTCGCCGCATGGCGCCGCTCGAGGTCGCCTACACCGAGGACCACATCGAGCTGGGCGAGGACATGCTGTCCAACGGTCAGCACGATGGCAGCGATGGTCCGACCGCGGTGTACAACTTCGAGCCGGAGGCCTCGACGCTGCTCGCGGCCCTGCTGCCGAAGTACATCAGCACGCGCATCTTCGCGGCGCTGCTGGACTCCGCGGCCTCGGAGTCCGCCGCCCGTCGGACCGCGATGAAGGCGGCCACCGACAACGCGACGGAGTTGGCCAACACCCTGAGCCGTCAGGCGAACCAGGCTCGACAGGCCCAGATCACCCAGGAAATCAGCGAGATCGTCGGCGGCGTTGACGCACTCGCCTCGAGTGCAGGAAGTGACTAGAAGCACATGACCGCAGCAGTTACCGATACCAACGCCAGCGCGGCGTCGGCACTTGCCGGCCGCGTCGTGCGCGTCATCGGCCCCGTCGTGGACGTCGAGTTCCCGCGAGGTGCCGTGCCCGATCTGTTCAACGCCCTGCGCTCGGAGGTCACCCTCCCGTCGGTGGCGAAGACGCTGACCTTCGAGGTTGCGCAGCACCTGGGTGACAACCTGGTCCGCACCATCTCGATGCAGCCGACCGACGGTCTGGTCCGTGGTGCCGCCGTGCACGACACCGGCAAGCCGATCTCGGTTCCGGTCGGCGACGTCGTCAAGGGCCACGTGTTCAACGCCCTCGGCGACTGCCTCGACGCCCCGGGCACCGGTCGCGACGGTGAGCAGTGGGGTATCCACCGCAAGCCCCCAGCGTTCGACCAGCTCGAGGGCAAGACCGAGATTCTCGAGACCGGTATCAAGGTCATCGACCTGCTGACCCCGTACGTGAAGGGCGGCAAGATCGGTCTGTTCGGTGGCGCCGGTGTCGGCAAGACCGTTCTGATCCAGGAGATGATCACCCGTATCGCGCGCGAGTTCTCCGGTACGTCGGTGTTCGCCGGCGTCGGTGAGCGCACCCGTGAGGGCACCGACCTGAAGCTGGAGATGGAGGAGATGGGCGTCCTCCAGGACACCGCTCTCGTCTTCGGTCAGATGGACGAGCCGCCGGGAACGCGTATGCGCGTCGCACTGTCCGCGCTGACCATGGCGGAGTACTTCCGCGATGTCCAGGGACAGGACGTTCTGCTGTTCATCGACAACATCTTCCGGTTCACCCAGGCCGGCTCCGAGGTCTCGACCCTGCTGGGTCGTATGCCGTCCGCCGTGGGTTACCAGCCGACGCTGGCTGACGAGATGGGTGAGCTTCAGGAGCGCATCACCTCGACCCGTGGCCGTTCGATCACCTCGCTGCAGGCGATCTACGTTCCCGCCGACGACTACACCGACCCGGCGCCGGCCACGACCTTCGCGCACCTCGATGCGACCACCGAGCTCTCGCGTCCGATCTCGCAGATGGGTATCTACCCCGCTGTCGACCCGCTGACGTCGACCTCGCGCATCCTCGAGCCCGGCATCGTCGGTGCCGAGCACTTCCGCGTCGCGAACGAGGTAAAGCGAATCCTGCAGAAGTACAAGGAACTGCAGGACATCATCGCCATCCTCGGTATGGACGAGCTCTCGGAGGAGGACAAGGTCCTCGTCGGTCGCGCCCGTCGCATCCAGAAGTTCCTCGGCCAGAACTTCATCGTCGCCGAGAAGTTCACCGGTGAGGTCGGTTCGGTTGTGCCGCTCCGCGACACCATCGAGGCGTTCGACCGCGTCTGCAAGGGCGAGTTCGACCACCTGCCGGAGCAGGCGTTCAACAGCTGCGGTGGACTCGACGACGTCGAAGCCGCTGCCAAGAAGATCACCGGAAAGTAGACCGACATGGCTGAGATGACCGTTGAACTCGTTGCCGTCGAGCAGCGACTCTGGTCCGGATCGGCGAAGCTGGTCAGCGCTCAGACGACAGAGGGCGAGATCGGCGTCATGCCCGGACACGAGCCGGTCCTCGGTCAGCTCGTCGAGGGCGGCGTGGTCGCGATCACGACCATTGACGGCGATCGTGTGGTCGCGGCCGTGCATGGAGGCTTCCTCTCGGTGACCGCCACGACGGTGACGATCCTCGCGGAGGCGGCCGACTTGGCGGAGGACATCGACGTCGAGGCGGCCAGGGCTGTCCTGGCGGAGACGCAGGATGACCAGGAGGCGCTTGCTGCCGCCAAGGGCCAGCTGCGTGCGGTCGAACGCGCCTGATCACTTCACGAAGAGCCGCGACGGAGCCGACGAGCAGTGACAATCGGGATGGTTGTTCTCATCATTCTGGTAGTACTGCTCGCGGCGTTCGTCGCGGCTTTCGTGTACCGGCTGACGGTGTTGCGTCGCGGCGGTACTGCGGCGATTCTGCGGGTCACCCCCGCCGTGGGTGGGAGCGGCTGGCGGCACGGGGTGGTGCGGTACGGCGACGGCGTTCTCGTGTTCTACAAGCTGTCGAGCCTGCGTCCCGGTCCGGATTCCCGAATGTCCCGCCAGGGCATCGAGATCGGGGCCCGGCGCGGTCCGGTCGGAGACGAGTACGACATCATGACCGACGAGATCGTGATTCTCGAGGTCGTCGACGGTGACCGCACCTACGAGATCGCTCTTGACCGTGGTGCTTTGACTGCGTTCTTGTCCTGGGTGGAATCAAGGCCGTCGGGGCGTTCGATGCGCGGCCGTCGGTAGTCGCGAGGCTGCCCCAGCCTCGGGGTTGTGTCGAGGGAGGCCGTCGGGCCTTCCTTGTGTCGTTTATGGGTAGGTCGACGGTTCAGGCGTTGCTGCCGCCACCAGGTTTCCAGAGGACGTCGCCACCGGGATTCGCGAGCCGGCTGACGATGAACAAGAGGTCCGAAAGCCGGTTCAGGTACTTCGCCGGAAGCACGCTCGTATCGTCCGGGCTCGCCTCGACTGCCGCCCAGGCCGAACGCTCTGCCCGTCGTGCAACGGTGCGTGCGACGTGCAGGAGGGCGCCCAGCGGAGTCCCGCCCGGAAGGATGAAGGAGTTCAGAGGCTCGAGTCGTTCGTTGAACTTGTCGCACCATTCCTCGACGCGGTCGATGTAGGACTGTGTCACTCGCAGCGGCGGGTATTTCGGTTCGGCGACGATCGGTGTGGAGAGGTCCGCGCCGGCATCGAACAGATCGTTCTGGATCTGTCGGAGAACTTCGACGATCTCCTCGGGCGGCTCGCCCAGTGCCAGCGCGACACCGATGCTCGCATTGGTCTCGTCGCAGTCTGCGTACGCGACCAGGCGTGGATCGTTCTTCGACACGCGGGAGAAGTCGCTCAAGCCGGTCGTCCCATCGTCGCCGGTACGGGTATAGATCCGTGTCAGATGCACAGCCATGGGCTAACGGTACCGCTCAGCATGAATCGTATTTCCCTGGCTAGGCTGTGCGACTGTGAGTGAACGCTTTCTTGTCACCGGCGGAAACCGACTCGTCGGTGAGGTTTCAGTGGGTGGGGCGAAGAACAGCGTCCTGAAGTTGATGGCTGCGGCACTGCTGGCCGAGGGCACGACCGTGATCAGCAACTGCCCGGCCATCCTCGACGTCCCGTTGATGGCAGACGTCCTTCGCGGTCTGGGGTGCGAGGTCGTCCTCGACGACGACGTTGCAACGATCACCACGCCGGCGCAGCCGAAGTATCACGCGGACTTCGCCGCGGTGCGGCAGTTCCGGGCATCGGTCTGTGTGCTCGGCCCCCTCGTCGCACGGTGCCGTAGGGCCGTGGTGGCACTGCCCGGTGGTGACGCCATTGGCTCACGTCCCCTCGACATGCACCAGTCCGGCCTGCGTCTGCTCGGTGCGCACAGCGAGATCGAGCACGGGTGTGTCGTCGCCGAGGCCGACGATCTTCACGGCGCCAACATCAGGTTGGCATTCCCGTCCGTCGGTGCGACCGAGAACATTCTCATGGCGTCGGTCCTGGCGAAGGGCGACACGGTCATCGACAACGCTGCACGCGAACCGGAGATCGTGGATCTGTGCAACATGTTGACGCGCATGGGCGCCAAGATCAGCGGCGCGGGTTCGACCACTCTCACGATTCGGGGGGTCGATCGACTCCATCCGACGTCGCATCGCGTGATTGGAGACCGGATTGTCGCGGCCACATGGGGAATCGCGGCAGCCATGTCGCGCGGCGATGTCTTCGTCCGGGGTGTGAACCCCAACCACGTGGCGCTGGTCCTCGACAAACTCCGGGCGGCAGGCTCTCAGATCAGCATTGAGGCAAGCGGCTTCCGAGTCGTTCAGGCGAACCGCCCCCAGGCGGTGAACTTCGCGACGCTTCCGTACCCGGGGTTTCCGACGGACCTACAGCCGATGGCCATCGGTCTGGCAGCTATCGCCGAGGGCACTTCGATGATCACCGAGAACGTCTTCGAGGCACGGTTCCGGTTCGTAGAGGAGATGATTCGGCTCGGCGCCGACGCGCGAACGGACGGACATCACGCGGTTGTGCGTGGCGTTCCGGAGTTGTCGAGCGCACCGGTCTGGTCCTCCGATATTCGCGCGGGAGCCGGCCTTGTGCTGGCAGGTCTGGTTGCCGACGGCGTGACCGAGGTGCACGACGTCTATCACATCGATCGGGGATACCCGCGGTTCGTCGAGGACCTCTCGGATCTCGGAGGCGACATTCGCCGAGTCGACAGTTCCTGAGGGGTGCGCGAGATCCTGAGGGGCGCACGAGATTCTGTGCCCGGCGTCACAAAATTGTGTTCTGCCTGTCATCGGCCGGCTTCCACCTGGTGACCTGCGTGTTTGTGGTCAATGTGGTTGGCCACCTGGTGGTTTGACGGTGGGGAAACGCTGGCGTAACTTGGTTCGGGTCAGAGCGGCTCGGACACCGACCCGGACGCGATCGTTGGTTGATCGGCGTGGGTAAACGAGGTTGGACGGGGAGCGCCTGATTTTCCCGGTTGGTTGGATCGCCCTCGCTTGTGTGGGGGTGGTGGTGGCGTGCCGGGGTGGTTTGCTTCGAGGGTTGGGGTTTGTGTCCGGTTCTCGGGTGGGCTAGAATGGAGCGGTTGCCCCGGAGCGAGGGACCTTGCGGGTTTCTGGTTTTGGTGTG